>JBBROI010000004.1:0-242799 GCA_038229555.1 Sphingomonadales bacterium | reverse complement strand
TCACCGGCGCATCGGCGACCTTCACCTACACCGGTGGCTTTGCGGCTGGCATCCCGTTGACTTTCGTCGGAGCGGGCGATTATTTCGCTGGCGGAACCAGCCAGCCATTCGTGACCATCGATGGCTCGGCATTGAGCGTTACGGCGTGCGATTCGTCGTTTTGCAGCGACGGGTTCCTGTTTGCCGCGCCGACCAGCTTTTTTGGACCGGCGGTCTTTAGTTCGGGCACAGTTTATGGCCAAGATTTGGAAATTTACAATCAAAGCGCCTGGAACGCTTCGGTTGGCGGTGTTCCCGAAGCAGCAAGCTGGGCGATGATGATTGCCGGCTTCGGACTGACCGGTGCCGCAATGCGCCGCCGCAAGGCTGCGCTCGCCGCATAATCTATTCTGCCGATGCCGCACATGCGGCATCGGCAGGTTTTCGGCTACTTATGGTGGCGCGGCTTCCACCGACCAGCATGAACGCCATCGCTTCGGTGCGTTCGGCATCGTAGAGCTTTTTTGCCATGTTCGACGGCGCGAGCCATGGCGTCTGTAGTTTGCGCGTCGCCGCGATTTCCTTCACCATCGCGTCGGTAATCATCGGGTTGTCGCGCGCCTTGCGTTCCAAATAGTCGATCGCATCGAGGACGCCCTGCAACGGGTCGGCCGCGCGCATCCACGCGCGGACATTTGCCGCCCAGCACAGGTCTTCGACATTGTTGAAGAACTTCTCGGCAAGGCCCCATTGGCCGTTGCGCTTGAAATCCGCGTCGGTCATCGCCTTGATCGGCTTGGATATCGACTCCATCCGCACCCGCACATTTTCGCAGGTCACCGGAATTGCCGAACATTCGGCTTCGTTTTCGCCCGCATAGTCGGCGGCCATCGGCGGATCGCTCGGTCGGTCGTAATGCGTCAGCAGCCGCATCAGCAGCTGGTTATTATGTTGAATCCGGGTGCCGACTTCGACCCCGGCGAAATGCACCGGCACTTCCTCGCCGTGGATGGCACGGTCGAAGGCCACGGCTTTCAACGCCTGAATGCCTTCGGTGACGGCATTGTCCCATGCGAAGCGAAATTCATCGGCTCCCGTCACCGCCCGTAGCAGATACGCCGATTGACGGCTCAACCCGACATCGGTGGCGGCAACCGTGACGCTGCCGGTTGCCGCCAGCACCTTGATGAATCGCCGCTGCACTGCCGCCGTCCAGCCGCGTGCGGACTGTCGTGGCACCGGTGCAAAGGTCTCGACGGGGACGGTAATAAGTGCGTCTTCGGTGTCCATAGCCAAGGCAATTAACCGTATTGGCTCGTTATGTCAAGGTTGCATGGTCAGATCGTCCGCGCGATCACCTCGCGCATGATCTCGCTGGTGCCGCCATAAATCCGCTGCACCCGCGCGTCGCGCCACAGCCGGGCGATCGGATATTCGTTCATATATCCCGCGCCGCCATGCAATTGCAGCGCGGCATCGCAGACCTGCCCCTGCATTTCGGTGTGCCACAGCTTGGCGGCGGAGCCTTCCGCCGCCGTCAGCTTGCCCTCCATCAGTCGCTTCAGCGCCCAGTCGATATGCGCCCAGCCGACCTGCAGCTGCGTCTTCAGCGTCGCCAGGGTGAACCGGGTATTCTGAAAATCGAACACCGTCTTGCCGAACGCCTTCCTGTCCTTGGTGAACTTCACCGCTTCGTCGAAGGCGCGCTGTGCCCCGGCCTGCGCCGATATCGCGATGCCGAGGCGTTCCTGCGGCAGCTGGCTCATCAGATAGATGAAGCCCTTGTTCTCCTCGCCGAGACAATTGGTGATCGGCACGCGGACATCGTTGAAGAACAGTTCGGACGTGTCGGCGCTATGCTGCCCGATCTTGTCGAGGTTGCGCCCACGCGCAAAGCCCTCGCGGTCGCTTTCGACGAGGATCAGCGACGTGCCCTTGGCGCCCTTGTCGGGATCGGTCTTGGCGACGACAATGATGAGATCGGCGTTCTGGCCGTTGGTGATATAGGTCTTCGAGCCGCTGATGACATAATGATTGCCGTCGCGCTTGGCGGTCGTGCGGATGCCCTGCAGGTCGGACCCGGCACCCGGTTCGGTCATCGCGATGGCGGTGATGACTTCTCCCGAGATCATCTTGGGCAGGTACTTGGCCTTCTGCTCCTCCGAGCCATACGACACGAGATAGTCGGCGACGATATCGGATTGCAACGTAATCCCCGCCGATGACCCGGCATAGGCGAGTTCTTCGTTGACGACGGCGTTATAGCCGAAATCGAGTCCCAGCCCGCCATATTGCTCGGGAACCGTCGGGCACAGCAGGCCGCCGTCGCCGCACGCCCGCCAGAAGTCCTTCGATACGATCCCCTCGGCCTCGAAGCGGTCGAGATTGGGGATCAATTCGCGATCGAACAGCTTGCGCACGCTGTCGCGAAAGGCGGCGTGATCGGCGGAATAGGCAGTGCGTTCGGCGGTTTCGAGCATGGTGATCCCCAAGCGGTTTACGTGCGCGTCAACGGCTGTCCATCCCCCTTCGCGCCGGGTCTTGCAATAGGCTTGGTGCGGGTGCGACAGTCACCCCATGCACATCCGTCTCGCCGCCGCCCTGCTCCTCGCCACCAGCGTTCCGGCGTTCGCCGCCGCGCCCGACCCCAACCTTGCGCGCGCCAACGCGCTGCTGGCGACGCAGCCGGTCATCGACGGCCATAACGATTGGCCCGAACAGCTGCGCGGCGATTTCGACGAGGGCTGGTGGACGGTCGATCTGCGTGACACGACCAAGTTCAAACACCCGCTGCAGACCGATATCGCGCGCCTCCATGCGGGCCGCGTCGGCGGGCAGTTCTGGTCGGTGTGGGTTCCTGCCACCGTCACCGGCCCGGCCGCGGTCGAAGCGACGCTCAAGCAGATCGATATCGTCCGCGGTATCGTCGCGCGCTACCCCAATGATTTCGAACTCGCCGCCACTGCCGCCGATGTGCGGCGCATTCAGAAAACCGGCAAGGTCGCATCGCTGATGGGCGTCGAAGGTGGCAGCCAGATCGACAACAGCCTCGCCGTGCTGCGCCAATATCATGCGCTCGGCGTGCGTTACATGACGCTGACCCATGTGCGCCATAACGACTGGGCCGACAGCGCCAACGAAGGCCCGCGCCCCGCGCCCTTTCCGCTGACGCCGTTCGGCAAGGCGGTCGTCCACGAAATGAACCGCATCGGCATGCTCGTCGATATCAGCCATGTTTCGCCCGGCACGATGAAGGCGGTGCTGGCGGTGACCCGGGCTCCGGTGATTTTCTCGCATTCGTCGGCGCGGGCGGTCGTCGATCATCCGCGCAATGTGCCCGACGATGTGTTGGCGATGATGGCGGCCAACGGCGGCGTGGTGATGGTCAACTACGCCCCCGGTTACGTCAGCCGCGCACGGATGGAATGGGAAGCGGCGCGCGCCGGAGTCCGCGCAAGCTACAACGCGCCGCCCTATTCGGGCCTGTACATCGGCCAGCCCGACCGCGCCGAAGCGGCGCTCGCGGCGTGGGACAAGGCCAATCCGATGCCCAAGGTGACGCTGGCGCAGGTCGCCGACCACCTCGACCACATGGCCAAGGTCGCCGGGCACGATCATATCGGCATCGGCAGCGACCTCGACGGCATCGACACGACGCCGACCGGGCTCGAAGGCGTCGAAACCTATCCCGCGCTGATTGCCGAACTGCTGCGCCGCGGCTGGAGCGAAGCCGATTGCGCCAAACTGGCGGGCGGCAATGTCCTGCGGGTGCTCGACGCCGCCGAAAAGGTCGCGGCCAGCATGACGGGCGAAGTGCCGAGCGCGGCGAAACCGTAGCGCCCTAATCCTCCCCGCTCGCGGGAAGGTGGCGGCGCACTTCGCGCCGACGGAGGGGCCGCCGCACTTTGCGGCGGATCCGTACAACTCCGGCGGCAAGTGCCGCCGCCCCTCCCCCCCGCGCCGGAAGACGGCGCGCGGTCCCCCTCCCCGTTCCGGGGAAGATCTTACCCCAACGCCGCCTTGAGCTTCGCCCGGTCGAGCTGACCCTCCCACGCCGCGACGACGATCGTCGCCACCGCATTGCCGATGAAGTTGGTCAGGCTGCGGCACTCGCTCATGAAGCGGTCGACCCCCAGGATCAGCGCCATCCCGGCCACTGGCAGCGACGGCACCACTTGCAAGGTTGCGGCCAAGGTGATGAACCCCGCCCCCGTCACCCCCGCCGCGCCCTTCGATGACACCATCGCGACACCGAGCAGCAGCGCCTGTTCGCCGAACGACAAATGCACATCGCACGCCTGCGCGATGAACAGCGCCGCCAGGGTCATATAGATATTGGTGCCATCGAGATTGAACGAATAGCCGGTCGGCACGACGAGGCCGACGACCTCGCGCCCACACCCGGCATCCTCCATCTTGCCGATCAGCGCCGGCAGCGCCGCCTCCGACGACGAGGTGCCGAGCACCAGCAGCAATTCGGCCTTGAGATAGGCAATCAGCTTGAAGATCGAAAAGCCCGTCGCCACGCCGACGGCGCCGAGCACGACAATGACGAAGATCAGCGCGGTCAGGTAGAAGGTCCCGACGAGCAGCGCGAGCTTGGCAACCGCGCCTAGCCCGTATTTGCCGATGGTGAACGCCATCGCCCCGAACGCGCCGACAGGTGCCGCCCGCATCAGGATGCCGACAATTTTGAACACCACCGCTTCGGCAGCTTCGAAAACCGCCGTCAGCGGTCGCCCGCGCTCGCCGGTCAATGCCAGCGCACTGCCGGTCAGGATGGCGACGAACAGCACCTGCAATATCTCGCCATCGGCCAGCGCGCTGACCATCGTCTTGGGGATGATGTTGCTGAGAAACCCGACCACCGAAAGGTCATGCGTTTTGGCGGTATATTCGCTGATCGACCCGACATCGAGACTGGCGACCGCGATGTGCAATCCGTCACCGGGCCGCACGATATTGCCGACCGCAAGACCGATAAGCAGCGCCAAGGTCGAAAAGGTCAGGAAATAGACCATCGCCTTGCCCGCCACCCGCCCGACACTGCCGATGTCGCGGACCCGCGCGATGCCGAGCGTCACGGTCAGAAAGATCACCGGCGCAATCGCCATCTTGACCAGCTTGATAAAGGCATCGCCCAGCGGTTTCAGCGCCGCCCCGGTCCCCGGCCAGACCGCGCCGACGAGAATGCCCAGCGCAATCGCCACCAGCACCTGAACGTAAAGCTGGCGGTAAAAGGGCAGCGGCGCGGCCGTTTCGGCTGGTCCGGCAATCGGTTGCATGGTGTCGGTCTCCCCGCATCGACTGTCGCGGGAGCGTTGATGCAATGCAATGGGGATCGGTCGACTCTGCCGCATAGGACGCGCGGCGGCATAAACGCAAAATGGCGGCCGGTGTCGCCACCGGCCGCCACTGTGTCGCCGCGCTTTGCGGTCTCGCCGGTTCGCTTGCGCGCCCCTGCGACCCTGCCAGTGCTGCGGCACTGCAGCGAAGGTCTTGCGGGTCCGTCGGCTCGCGCCGCTTCGCCCATTGTCGCTTCGCCGGGAACCTCGTCCGGTTCGCCTCGGGTCTGTCAGCCTTTTCGACTTGCATCGAAGGACCGTCACGCTCGCTGCGTCGTCTCGCTGTTCCTGCGTCCCCTTCTTGCTCTCGGACATCGCTTGCGCGCGCCCTCAAACCCTCCGGTTTCGCTCGATAACCTTCTGATTTTCCTTGGCGTTTCCGCCCCGTCAACCATTCCGGCTACACATGAAAGGTCTCATGGATGCCCGAGTCGTCAAAGTGAAATATGCAGCATCTGCCCTGTGGATAACGGGGATATCGGGGATAAGATTACCCTAATCGCGGAAGCCCGGATCGACCCGGTCGAGCTTGCGCAGCAACGCCGGCCACGCCAGCATTCCGGCGATCATTTCGAGTCCGGCGCTGCCCGCCTGGCCCGCAACCTTCTCGGGCGTGCCCTGCGGCGGGTTGTACAGGCCGTCGCGGCCCGCCGACAGCGCCTTGACCTGCGCATCGCACGCGCGCTCGAGATAATACATCTTGAGGAACGCGCCGCCGACGGTCTTGCCGACGGTCAGCGTACCGTGGTTGCGCAGGATCATCGCGTCTTTGGTGCCAAGATCGGCAACCAGCCGCTCGCGCTCGTCGAGGTCGGTCGCGATGCCTTCATACTCATGGTAAACCACCGAATCGCGGATCACCATCGCGGTCTGGGTCAATGGCATCAGCCCTTCGGCCTGCGCGGCGACGGCCTGCCCCGACGGGGTATGCAGGTGGATGACGGCATGGGCGTCGTCACGCGCCATATGGATCGCCGAATGGATGGTGAATCCGGCGGCATTGGTCATGTACGGCGTCGGCATCACCGGCTTGCCTTCGACATCGATCTTGACCAGCGACGAGGCGGTGATCTCCTCGAACATCAGCTGGTACGGGTTGATCAGGAAATGGTGCTCGGGGCCGGGAACGCGCGCCGACAAATGGGTGAAGATCAGATCGTCCCAGCCATACAGCGCCACCAAGCGATAGGCGGCGGCAAGATCGACCCGGATCGCCCATTCCTCGGCACTGACGCTATCGCGCACATTTTCGACCGGCTTCAGTTGCGTCGCCATCGGCATATCTCCCAACACGTGCGCAGACCTTGCCCGATTTTCCGCGCCGAGGAAATGCCTGTCCGCCTGCCAGCGCGGGAACCGAAAAAGGGCCGGACCGCGCGTGGCGCAGGTCCGGCCCAGATGTTCGTGACCCGCCGGGGGAGGCGGGTCGGGCCCCGGCCGCAAGGGGAGGGGGGAGCGCGGCCGGGAGCCCGCATCCGGTGGCCGCTGGGGGAAGCGGGGACCGGATGGAGTGCCGTCAATGACGGCGACCCACCCAATATGCCCCGTCTGCCCCGAAACGAGCAGGGGCTTATGTTGCAGTGCAGCTATGCAGATCGGGCATAGCTGTCGATGTCGAGATTGGCTTGCGTCATGCGCGACACGATGAAGTCGCGCAGCGCGCCGACACGGACCGAGCGTTTCAATTCAGCCGGATAGACGAAATAGGTGCGGAACACTGCGCCTTCGATCTGTGGCAGGACGACCTTCACCTTGCCCGAAAAGCGGATGAGGTAGCTTGGCAGGGCGGCGATGCCGGCCCCGCTTTCGACCGCCTGCAAGACGCCGAAGCTGTTGTTGATCGTCAACGCCGGTCGCCGCGGGTCGCCGTCGTGCCCGAGTTCCAACGCCCAGTTGATCCCCTTGAGGAAATCCGGCGCGGCGTCGCCATAGGCCAGCAGCCGATGGCTGTTGAGGTCCTCGACGCTGTGCGGGACGCCGTGGCGTTCGAGATAGTCGGGCGAGGCGCACAGGAAATGCCGGATCGGCGCGAGCGGCTTTTGCACCAGTTCGGCCTGAAACGGCAGGTGGAAGCGGATCGCGACATCGGCCTCGCGGCGCGCCAGATCGGAATCGCTGTCGTTCAGCTGCAATACGACGTTGATGTCGGGATACAGATCGAGAAAATCGCCAAGCTGCCGCGCCAGCCACGTCGAACCGAAGCTGACCGTTGTGGTCAGCCGGATTTCCCCCGTCGGTCGCGCCCGCGAGGCATCGATCGACAACCGCGCGCGATCGAGCGTGTCGTGCATGGTGTGGGTGGCGGCGTGGAGCTGCTCGCCCTCGTGGGTCATCGCGAGCCCGCGCGCGTGGCGATGAAACAGCTTGGCGCCGATTTCATCCTCGAGGCTCTGGATCTGACGGCTCAGCGCCGGCTGGCTCATGTGCATCCGCCGTGCCGCCTCGGTGAAGCTACCGGCATCGGCGACGCAGTCGAACAGCCGCAGGCGTTCCCAATCGAGGTTCATGCCGGTTACCCCTTCCGCTTGCGACTCCCCTCCCGCCAGCGGGGGGGAGCCAGCTACGCTGCTTCCGCCACGAGATGCGCGTGATGCGCCAGAAATCGTTCCGATTCGAGGGCCGCCATGCAGCCCATGCCCGCCGCCGTCACTGCCTGACGATAGACCTTGTCCTTGACGTCGCCCGCCGCGAATACGCCGGCCACCGACGTCGCGGTCGAATCGGGTTGGGTGACGATATAGCCTTCGCTGTCCATCGCGAGTTGCCCGGCGAACAATTCGGTCGACGGTACATGGCCGATGGCGACGAACAGCCCGTCGATGGCGATATGCCGCCCTGCCCCGCCATTCGTGCTGGCGATTTGCAGCCCGGTGACCCCGAGCGGCGACGTCGTGCCTTCGACGTCTTCGACCTCGGCATTCCAGATCATTTCGATCTTCGGATTGGCGAACAACCGGCTTTGGTTGGTCTTGTCGGCGCGCAGTTCGTGGCGGCGGTGGATCAGATAGACCTTGCTGGCGAAATTGGTCAGGAACAGCGCTTCCTCGACCGCGGTGTTGCCGCCGCCGACGACCGCAACGACCTTGTTACGGAAGAAGAAGCCGTCGCACGTCGCGCACGCCGAGACGCCGAACCCGCGATAGCGGGTTTCCGACGGCAGCCCGAGCCAGCGCGCCTGTGCGCCGGTTGCCACGACCAGCGTATCGGCGAGCCAGACATGGCCCGAATCGGTTTCGGCGCGGAACGGCCGTCGCGACAGGTCGACCGAAGTGACGATATCGCTGACGATCTTGGCCCCGACATGTTCGGCCTGCGCCGCCATCCGCACCATCAGGTCGGGCCCCATGACCGACGTATCGCCCGGCCAGTTTTCGACATCGGTGGTGATCGTCAGCTGGCCCCCGGGCTGCAGCCCCTGGATCAGCACCGGGTCGAGTGCGGCGCGCGCGCCATAGATGGCGGCGGTATAACCGGCCGGGCCGGAACCGATGATCAACAGGCGAACGGACGTGGTCGACAAAGTGGAAACTCCCTTGGATTACGCAAGGTAGTGCCCCACGACAGGCTTTGCACCCCTTTTGCACCCGGTAACTATTGTCGATTTCGTACACAGCCAACTTGCCGCCAAGGGTAATAAAGTTATAAAGCATCATGCCTCCGGCAAAGGACCTTACCCGTGCATCGTTCCCGCCTGCCCGTTGACACCACCGACCGCATCCTGCTGCGCCATCTGCAGAGCGACGGGCGGATGACCAACGTCGATCTTGCCGAAAAGGCCGGATTGACCGCGCCGCCGTGCCTGCGCCGTATCCGCGCGCTCGAGGAGAACGGCACGATTCGCGGCTACCACGCCGATCTCGACCCGGCGGCGCTGGGCTACACGATCATGGTGTTTGCGATGGTCAGCCTGAAGAGCCAGGCCGAAGCCGATCTGCGCGCCTTCGAAGAGCATTGCGCCGACCTGCCGCAGGTCCGCGAATGTCACATGCTCAACGGCGAAATCGATTTCATCCTGAAAGTCGTGGCGCACGACCTGCAGGAGTTTCAGCGCTTCCTGACCACTGAATTGACGCCCGCGCCCAATGTGGAGAGCGTCAAGACGTCGTTCGTCATCCGCACCGCGCTCAGCCGTCCCGGCGTTCCGGTCGATTAACGACAAACCCTAATCGACCCGACCGGCAAACCGCCATGCCAATGTTTCACCGGCATGAAATGGCACGACATCGGTGCCGCCTGCCGACAGGACCTCGGGCACGCCGACGCCCGAGCGCTCCAGCCTCACGAACCCGCTGTTGCGCGGCAGGCCATAGAAGCGCGGGCCGAATTCGGCGGCAAAGCCCTCGAGCCGGTCGAGCGCACCCTCTTCCTCGAAGACCATGGCATAGCTTTCGAGCGCGAACGGCGCACAGAAAATGCCGGCGCAGCCGCACGCGGCCTCCTTGGCGGCAATTCCATGCGGCGCGGTATCGGTGCCGAGAAAGAATTTCGGATTGCCCGAGGTTGCGGCCTTGCGCAGCGCCAGCCGATGGGCTTCGCGCTTGGCGACCGGCAGGCAGTACATGTGCGGGCGGATGCCGCCGGTGAAGATGGCGTTGCGGTTGATGATGAGGTGATGCGGCGTGATCGTCGCCGCCACAGTCTCCCCTGCGGTTTCGACGAACGCCACCGCATCGGACGTGGTGATATGTTCGAAAACGACCTTCAGCACCGGGAAGTCGGCGATGATGCCGCGCAAGATTCGATCGATGAACACCGCTTCGCGGTCGAAAATGTCGATGTCGGGATCGGTGACTTCGCCGTGGATGAGCAAGGGCATGCCGATACGCTCCATCGCTGCAAGCGCCGGGCGGATGGCCGCAATGTCGGTGACGCCGTGGCTCGAGTTGGTCGTGGCATTGGCGGGATAGAGCTTGGCAGCGGTGAAGATCCCCTCGCCATGCCCCCGCACCAGTTCGTCGGCGGCAATCGTATCGGTCAGATACGCCGTCATCAGCGGCTCGAACGACAGTTCCGGCGACACGGCGGCGCGGATGCGGTCGCGATACGCCGCTGCAGCGGCCGCGGTCGTGACCGGCGGGTTGAGGTTGGGCATGACGATGGCGCGGGCGAACTGGCGTGCCGTATGGTCGGCGACCGCAGCGAGCATCGCCCCGTCGCGCAGATGCACGTGCCAGTCGTCGGGCTGTCGGATGGTCAGGGTCTGCGGCGTGGTCATCGCCGGTGTAGGGCATTGCGCGCGGTGAAAATCAACTGGCGTTCGCAGATCATGCCCGCTCGAACAGGCTGCCCGATGCGACGCCCCAATCGACAATACGCCAACCACGCGCCGATGCCAGCGCGCGGAGCGCCGGCGACGGGGTCGCCGCAACCGGCTCATCGGCGCGTTCGAACAGCGGCAGGTCGGAAATATGGTCCGAATAAAAACGCAGCGGGGCCGCCGCCAACCCTTCGCGCGCCAGCCACGCGTCGACGAGTGCGCGCTTGGCCGCACCGTAGCAGTTGGGACCGGCCAGCTGCGGACGCAGACGGTCGCCGTCCCAACGCATCGCGGTCGCCACGACATCGACAATGCCCAGCCGCGCCGCGATGGCGCGAACGTAAAAGGCGTTCGATGCCGTCGCGATGACGATACGCCGCCCCTCGGCGCGGTCGGCCGCGATTTGCGCCAGTGCGCCCGGAAAGACGTTGCTTGCCACCATGCGCTCGGCAAACGCCAGCGCGGCGGCATCGACCCGCGCGCGGTGCACGCCGCGCCCCATCAGCAGCGCCATGCCGATTTCCTTGAGCCGCCCCCGGTCAATCACCCGCGCCAGATACGCCAACCCGACCAGCGCCAGTACCTGCAGCAGCACGACCCGCCACGGCGCCTCGCGGCGCAGCCAGAAAGCCAGCCACGGCACCCATGTTCCCGACCGCGTGATCGTCCGGTCGAGATCGAAAATGCTGAGCAGTGTCATGCTACCGCTGATGCCGGGTCGGCGCGCGACTGGCAAACGCCTGCGATTTTCGCTGCACCGCCGCAACGTTTTCGCGGCGCAATGGTTTACCCCTTGCTCACCATGACACCTTGCCTCACCACTCGCCTGTGACCGACACCGCCAGCCTGGTCGAAGACAGCAGCGCCGAAGGCCGCACCCTGCGCGCCAGCGGGCGGCTGACGATTGTCCATCTCGGCGAGATCGATGCGGCGCGGGCAGCCATCACCCCCGATGCGCGACCGCTGACAATCGACGTGTCGGGGGTCGAGCGGATCGACACCACCGGAGCGTGGGTCATTCACAAGCTGGTCCGCGATTTCGATGCCGCCGGATCGAAGGCGGTCATCGCCGGGGCGACACCCGATGTGCAGCGGCTGATCGACGAGGTTTCCGCCAACGACAAGCCGTGCACGATGCGTCCCGAACGCGGCAGCGCGACGATGCGGCGGCTCGAGACGATCGGCGCGGCGACGGTCCACAACGCCGAAAATGTCGGCACTTTTCTCGCGTTTCTCGGCCAGACGCTCGTCGTGTTGTTCGAAACGGTCATCGGTCGTCGCCCGCTGCGCTGGAACGCTGTGGTTCACCAATGCGAACAGATCGGCGTCAATGCGCTCGGGATTGTCGGGCTGTTGCTGTTCCTTGTCGGCATGGTCGTTGCGCAGCAAGGCGCGGTGCAGTTGCGCGAATTCGGTGCCGAGGTGTTCGTCGTCAATCTCATCGGTCGCTCGACGGCGCGCGAACTCGGCATACTGCTCACCGCGATCATGGTCGCCGGGCGCTCGTCGTCGGCTTTCGCGGCGCAAATCGGCTCGATGAAGCTCAATCAGGAAGTCGATGCGATGCAGATCATCGGCATGTCGCCCATCGAGGTGCTGGTCATTCCGCGCGTGCTGGCGATGGCGCTGATGCTGCTGCTGCTCGGCTTTTTCGGGTCGCTGATGGCGATCATCGGTGGCGGGCTGTATTGCTGGATGGCGCTCGACCTGCCGCCGGTGGCGTATGTCCAACGCATCCGCGAGGTCGTGCCGCTTTCCGACCTCATCATCGGCACCGTCAAGGCCCCGGTGTTCGGCATGATCATCGCGATGATGGGCTGTTTTCAGGGCATGCAGGTCACCGGGAACGCCGAATCGGTCGGCGCGCGGACCACCCGCGCGGTCGTCGAATCGATTTTCGTCGTTATCGTGCTCGATGCGTTTTTCGCGGTGTTCTTTTCGGCGCTGGGGTTCAAGTGATGGCCACCGACGACGACATCGTCATCAAGGTGCGTGGCCTTGAAAACGGCTTCGGCGACCAGACCGTCCACAAGGGCCTCGACCTCGACGTCCGGCGCGGCGAAATCATCGGCGTCGTCGGCGGGTCGGGAACCGGCAAATCGGTGCTGATGCGGGCGATCATCGGGCTGCAACACCCGCGCGCCGGCAGCATCGAAGTGTTCGGACAGGAAGTCTCGCAGCTTGGCCCCGAAGATGCCAAGGATTTGCGCCGCCGCTGGGGCGTGCTGTTTCAGGACGGCGCGCTGTTTTCGTCGCTGACCGTCGCCGAGAACATCGAGGTGCCGATGCGCGAGTTTCTGGCATTGCCGCAGGCATTGATGGACGAAATCGCCGGCTACAAGGTGTCGATGACCGGGCTGCCGGCCGAAGCCGGTCCCAAATACCCATCCGAACTGTCGGGCGGCATGCGCAAACGCGCCGGTCTGGCCCGCGCGCTGGCGCTCGATCCGCAGCTGTTGTTCCTCGACGAACCGACGGCGGGCCTCGATCCCATTTCGGCGGCGGCGTTCGACGAACTGATCAAGGTGCTGAAACAAACGCTCGGGTTGACGGTGTTTTTGATCACCCATGATCTCGATACGCTGCACGCGATCTGCGACCGCGTCGCAGTGCTGGCCGACGGCAAGGTGCTGGCGACGGGAACCATTACGGAACTGAAGCGGTTTGATCATCCCTGGATAACCGAATATTTCTCCGGGCCGCGAGGCCGCGCCGCGCTCGGCGAAGAAACGAAGAAGGCCGCCTGATGGAAACGCGGAGCAACTACGCAATCGTTGGCGCCGTCGTCGTCGCGATGACCGTCGCGCTGTTCATCGCCATCATCTGGCTGTCGCGCGTATCGGGTGAGGAAAAGCAGGTCTTCGACGTGTTTTTCCGTCAGTCGGTCAACGGGTTGGCAGTCGGGTCGCCGGTCGCCTTCAACGGCGTCCCCGTCGGCAAGATCGACGAAATCAAGCTGCTGCCCAATACCCCGCAATTTGTCCGGGTCCGCATTTCCGTATCGAACGATGTGCCGGTGCTGCAGGGCACGACCGCTGCCGTCGAAGGTGTCGGGTTCACCGGGGTCAGCCAGATTCAGTTGGCCGGAGCGATGCAGGGCGGCGAGCGCATCACCCAGCCCGGACCATATGGCGTTCCGGTTATCCCGGCGCGGTCGGGGGCGCTGGGCCAGCTGCTCGCGAGTGCGCCCGAACTGCTCAACAATGTTTCCAAACTCACCGACCGGTTGAGCGAGTTGCTCGATCCGCAGAACCGCAATTCGTTCAAGAACATCCTCGCCAGTACCGACCGCCTGACCAAGGCCTTCGCCGACCGCTCGCCCGAAATCGCCGAGACTGTCGTGGAGGCGCGCAACACCTTGAAGGCCGCTACGGCGACGCTGGCGCGGGTCGATGCGCTGGCGGGCACGGCGAATACGCTGCTGACGAGCGACGGCAAGCCGCTGATTGCCGACCTGCGGGCGACCGTACGCTCGGCGCAGGGGACGCTTGCCAAGGTTGATGCGCTGACTGCCGCCGCCAAGCCGGGGCTCGATACGCTGACCACGCAGACGATCCCCGAAGTTGGGCAGCTGGTGCGCGACCTGCGTTCGGTGACGTCGTCGCTCGGCGCGATCACAGCGAAACTTGACGAAGATCCGGCGGGCGCACTGATCGGTGGGCGCACGCTGCCGACCTATGCACCGCCCAAGGGGGAGAAGGCGAAGTGAGGGTTTCAGCATTCCCGGTGATGGCGATTGCCGCTGCGCTCGGTCTTGGCGCATGTGGCCCGCTGGTGCAGATCGGCGGCAACGCCAAGCCGCCGGGATCGTTGTTGACCTTGCGCGCCACCGCGCAGCCGGGCGGACCGCAGCGTACCGGAACGATCGGCATCGAGGTGCCCGGCGTGCCGGGGCCGCTGCAGACCTTGCGCCTGCCGGTGGTCACCGCCGACACCCAGGTCACCTACCTCGCGGGGGCCATCTGGGCCGAACAGCCGAACAAGCAGTTTCAGCGGGTGCTCGCCGATACGCTGGCGGCGCGGGGGTTCCAGACGATCGATTTGCACCAGTCCAACATCGCCCCGGCGCGCCGCCTCACCGGGCAACTCCTCGATTTCGGGGTCGATGTCCGCGATCCGGCAGCGACCGTCGTTCGCGTGCGGTACGATGCGCAACTGACGGCGCCGCTGCGGCTCAAGCGCTTCGATGCCAGCGAGCCGGTTCCCGGTCTGGCGCCCGAAGCCGTCGCTGCCGCGCTCAACCGCGCCGCGAACCGGGTTGCGGGGCAGGTCGCGGACTGGGCGCAATAGCGGTCGGGCCGTTACACCCCTCACGGACGGCTATACGCCTCCGTGCCGCCTTCCGTTTCGGCGCACACCCGGCTAGACCGCGCAGCCTATGACTAGCGAAACCCTGCAAACCGACATTCTCGGCCAGATCGCCGCTGCCACAGCGCCCGAGGCACTTGAAGCCGTGCGCGTCGCGGCGCTCGGCAAGTCGGGCAGCGTGACGGCATTGCTCAAGACGCTTGGTGGCATGTCGCCCGACGAGCGGACGGTGCAGGGGCCGCGCTTCAATGGCCTGCGCGAGGCGGTTGGTGCCGCACTTGCCGCCCGCAAGCTCGACCTTGAAAGTGCGGCGCTCAATGCGCGGCTGATCACCGAACGCCAGGACATGACCTTGCCCGCCGCCGTGCCCGCGATGGGGACGATCCATCCGGTCAGTCAGGTGATGGACGAACTCGCCGAAATCTTCGCCGACATGGGGTTCGCGGTCGCCACCGGCCCCGAGATCGAGGACGACTGGCATAATTTCACCGCGCTCAACATCCCCGAAAGCCACCCGGCGCGGGCGATGCACGACACCTTCTATTTCCCCGACGTGCCCGGTGCGAACCACAAGACGGTACTGCGCACCCACACCTCGCCGGTGCAGATCCGCACGATGATGAACCAGGCACCGCCGATCCGCATCATCGCACCGGGACGCGTGTATCGGTCGGACAGCGACGCCACCCACACGCCGATGTTCCACCAGATCGAGGGGCTGGTGATCGATCGCGGCACCACGCTGGCCAATCTGCGCTGGACGCTGGAGACCTTCATCAAGGCGTTTTTCGGCGTCGACGATGTGACCTTGCGCTTCCGCCCGAGCTATTTCCCCTTCACCGAGCCGTCGGTCGAGGTCGATGTCGGCTATTCGTCGAAGACCAACCGTCCGGCGTCGGGCAGCGATGTCGATCGCTGGCTCGAAGTGCTCGGCAGTGGCATGGTCCACCCGCGCGTCATCGCTGCCTGCGGGCTCGATCCCGACGTATGGCAGGGTTTCGCCTTCGGCACCGGCGTCGATCGGCTCGCCATGCTCAAATACGGCATGACCGACCTGCGCGCCTTTTTCGACGGCGATGTCCGCTGGTTGAAACACCATGGCTTCTCGCCATTCGACGTGCCCACCATCGCGGGAGGCGTCGCGTGAAGTTCACCCTGTCGTGGCTCAAGGAACATCTCGAAACCGACGCGGGGGTTGCCGAGGTGGCGGAGACGCTGACCCGGATCGGCCTTGAGGTTGACGGCATCGACGACCCATCGGCGCGGCTGGCACCGTTCACCATCGCCGAGGTGGTGACCGCCGAACGCCACCCGCAGGCCGACAAGCTGCAGGTTCTGTCGGTATCGACCGGCGACGGCGAACCCGTGCAGGTCGTTTGCGGTGCGCCCAATGCACGCGCCGGGATGAAAGGCGTGTTCGGCGCGCCGGGGACTTACGTACCGGGCAGCGACATCACGCTCAAGATCGCCGCCATCCGCGGCGTCGAATCGCGTGGCATGATGTGTTCGATGCGTGAGCTCGAACTGTCGGACGAACATGACGGCATCATCGAACTCCCCGCCGATGCCCCCGTCGGCGCGCGCTATGTCGATTGGGCGGAGCTCGCCGACCCGGTATTCGACGTGTCGATTACCCCCAACCGGCAGGATTGCATGGGGGTACGCGGGATCGCCCGCGACCTCGCAGCTGCTGGACTGGGGCGGCTCAAGCCGCTTGCCGAGGCGTATCGCATCGCATCGCTCGACGTGGCGCGAAGCGGACCGGGACCCGACGTGCGTACCGACGATCCGGCTGGGTGCCCGGCGTTCCATGCCTGCACCGTCAGTGACGTGAGCAATGGGCCTGCGCATCCGTGGTTGCAGAAGAAATTGAAGGCGATCGGCCAGAAGCCGATTTCGGCGCTGGTCGACATCACCAACTTCATCATGTTCGATCTCGGCCGCCCATTGCACGTCTATGACCGCGCCTCACTCAACGGTGCATTGGTGGCGCGCAAGGCGCATCCGGGGGAGCAGGTCGTGGCGCTGAACGGCAAGACCTACACGCTCGATCCGACGATGACGGTGATCGCCGACGATAGCGACGCGCATGACATCGGCGGCATCATGGGCGGCGAACGCTCGGGCTGTTCGGCGGCGACCACCGATGTGCTGATCGAATGCGCATACTTCGATCCCGAGAGCATCGCGCTGACCGGGCAGAAACTGACGCTGACCAGCGATGCGCGCACGCGGTTCGAACGCGGGGTCGATCCGGCGTTCCTCGACGACGGGCTCACCATCGCGACACACCTCGTGCTCGAACTCTGCGGCGGCACCGCGAGCGAAGTGACCCGCGCCGGTCATGCTCCGGTTGCAGTCAAGACCGTCGCCTATCGTCCGTCGCGAGTTCTGGGCTTGGCGGGCATCGACGTTGCCGAAACCGAACAGGCGGCGATCCTTGGGCGCTTGGGGTTCGCAGTCGCGACGGGCGAACCATGGCAGGTCGGCGTCCCCAGCTGGCGGCGCGATGTTGATGGCGAGGCCGATCTCGTCGAGGAGGTCATTCGCATTTACGGCCTCGACCGCGTGCCCTCGACCCCGCTGCCGCGCCCCGACGGCGTCGCGCGACCAACCGCCACCCCGGCACAAAAGCTCGAACGCCGCGTCCGCCGCGCACTTGCCGCGCGTGGTGCCGACGAAGCGATCACGTGGAGCTTTCTGCCACCTGCGCTCACCGATTGCTTCGGTGGTGCCGCATGGACGCTCGCCAACCCGATCTCCACCGATATGGCGGCGATGCGCCCGTCGCTGCTGCCCGGACTGCTGACCGCTACCAAGCGCAATGCCGACCGTGGGCAGCCCAACGTGCGGCTGTTCGAAATCGGCCAGCGCTATCGCGCCGACGCCGAACATCCGACCGCTGCACTGGTGCTCGCCGGGGCGAAACGGGCGCGCGACTGGCGCGACGGCGCTGCACCTCCGTTCGACGCCTATGACGCCAAGGCCGAGGCACTCGCGGTGCTTGCCGCCGCCGGTGCCCCCATCGACCGCCTGACCGTCGCGCCGCCCGCCGACCCATGGTGGCATCCCGGTCGCGCCGGGCGGCTGGTGCTCGGCAAGGCGGTGCTCGCCGATTTCGGCATGGTCCATCCGGCGACGCTCGCCGCGCTCGATCTCAAGGGCGCGGTTGCGGCGGTCGAATATTACCTCGATGCCCTGCCGCCGCCGCCCAAGCGCCGCGCCGCTTACACCCCCCCCGCGCTGCAATCGCTTGCTCGCGACTTCGCCTTTGTCGTCGACGCTTCCCTCGCCGCCGACGCCCTCGTTCGCGCCGTGCGTCAGGCCGACAAGGTATTGATCGCCGACGTCCGCGTCTTCGACCGCTTCACCGGGCCGTCGATCGGCGATGGCAAGGTAAGCCTTGCCGTCGAAGTCACCCTGCAACCAGTCGCCGCCAGCCTGACCGACGCCGATATCGCAGCGGTGTCGGCGAAGGTGATCACGGCTGCGGCGAAATTGGGCGCGACACTGCGCGGGTGATATCGCCAGCGAGATTGATATCGCTTCAGACATACGATATCTCTTCTAAATCATGCGCACGTTGGTCGATATCCCGGAAGAGAAGATTGTGCGGCTCGACCATATCGCGCGCCGCCAGAAGGTGTCGCGCGCCGAGATCATTCGCCGGGCGGTCGACACCGTCCTCGAAACGGACCGCGCAGAGGAAGATGCCCATTTCAAAGCGGCCTTTGGCGCTTGGCGGCATCGCAACATCGACGGTCTCGATTTCATTCGCCGCCTGCGCGCCGAGTGGGAGGACGACGCCGAGCCAATCGACTTGAATGAATTTCGATAGTCCGATCCTGATCGACGCGCTGAACGGTGTATCGGCGGCAGCCGATGCGCTGCGCAGCACCTCAATCCGTCATATCAGCGTCGTGGCGCGCGCCGAGGTGCTCGCGGGCGCTTTCACTGCCGTCGAAGTCCGTGCCGCTCATGAACTTTTCGCGGTCTGCCAAACAATCGACGTCGATGTCGAAATCGCCGATGCTGCGGCAGCCTTCCGGCGCGAGCACCGGATCAAGCTTCCCGATGCGCTGATCGCTGCTACGGCGGCAACCATGGGCGAACCACTGGTCACCCGCGATGAAAGGCTGCTCCGCCTCGGCGATTTCGTTCGCGTCCCCTATCGGCTCGATTGATCCGCCGCTGCCCCGATTGCCTGCCACATGAGGCTTATCCGCGATAATCCTGCTCGGTGACCGGTGACAGCTTGATCTCGACGCGGCGGTTTTGGGCGCGGCCGGTCTCGTTGTCGTTCGGTGCGATGGGCAGTTGCTTGCCGAATCCCCGGATCGCCAGCCGAGCCCGCGCAATCCCCTGATAGGCCAAATAGTCGGCGACGGCCTGCGCGCGTTGCTCGCTGAGCTTCTGGTTGACCGTGTCGGTGCCGACGGCATCGGTAAAGCCCGCCACATCGACAAAGGTCGATTTATACGCCGTCAGCGTCTGGACGACCTGATCGAGCGCCGGGCGCATCTCGGGCTTGATCGACGCGGCGTTGAAATCGAAGGTCACCGCTGCGGGGAAGCGCAGGCTGATCTCCGCCCCCTGTCGGTCGATGGTGACGCCGCTTCCGGCGATGCGGGTGCGCAGCGCGCGTTCCTGTCGGTCCATATAGTCCCGCACCGTCGCACCGCCGATGGGCGCAATCCCTGCGTTGGCGAGAATGACGGCACGATTGCGTCGTCCACCCATCACCGCCCCAAGCGGCAGATTGGATCCCGACGTCGCAGTCGCATCGGGCACCGGGTTGGCGATCGGCGATTTGCCTTGTGGGCCGGTGGCACAACTGGCGAGCACCAGCCCGAAACCGACAAGACTGGCGACCGTGCGGGTGTTTTTCATCATCGTGAAGAAACGCACGGCAGCACCATCACGGCGCGCCGCCGGTCCGATAAAGCCGCAATCGTCGCCCAAATGTTCAAGCCGCCACAGCGACCGCGCGTATTCGGCGCGCCGCGACACCGGTGAGACCGAAGCCAGCAATCAGCAGCGCCCAGCCTGCGGGCTCGGGAACCGCCGAGTCGATACTGGTGACACTGCCGTCGATCGAATAGCTATAGGCATAGCCAAACTTCGGCAGGTCGAACAACGCGAAGGTCAGGAACACCGACGACTCGTCACCCGCGACAAGGTCGTAATGCTGACGCCGCGGTGACAGAAAATCGATACCGCCGAACTGCCCCGGCGAAGATACGCCAATCTGTGCGCCGTCCTCGGGCGTGGTGGCGACCGTCGAACCCAGCGAGGTGGGGTGTATCGCCAGCGGCTGGCAAGGATAGAAGGTCGGGCAGACGAAATTTTCGCGTGTCACGCCGCCGACCGCGAAACCGGCGCTGACCATCGCGTTCGCGTCGTCATAACGGAAAATGGCGCGAAAGCTGCGCAGACCGTTCACCAGACCGGGCGGATTGTTGATCGCCGACGAATAGGACCAGAAGAGCGCGGTGCCGGTGTAGAAGATGCTGTGCGTGGCGCTCGCTGGCGCGGCCATACCCGCCAATGCCAATGGAACCGCGAGCATGCGACCAATTCGGGTGCTGTGCCGAAAATCGAAATTCATCATATGCTCCCCCTTTGATGATCGTTCTCGTGTGGTGGGCTGACCGCCTGCAATCCGCACCTACCACATTTGCGTCATTTCCGCACCCATATCGATTACGGACAGGCTCTGACGGACCACCCGCGAGATATGCTTCCCTTGGCAGCGGGAATCCCTAATATGGCGGTGAGCGGCACTTTTGGCCCGCGCCGCCGTTCGGGAGCCGATGCAGCCTTTCCCCTGGTTCGATGCCGTCATCATTCTGGCGCTGATCGGCTTGAATGGCTTCCTCGCCATGTCGGAACTTGCGATCGTCTCGTCGCGCCGTCCCCGGCTGCGCGGATTGGCAGCGAGCGGCAGCAAGGGGGCCGCCGCCGCATTGAAGCTCGCGGCCGATCCGGCGAAGTTCCTGTCGTCGGCGCAAATCGGGATTACCGCTGTCGCCATCATCAACGGTGCGTTTTCGGGCGAGCAACTCGCCAAGCCGACCGCCGAGCGATTCATACTGTGGTTCGGCATGACGCCCGACACCGCGCATGACGTCGGGCTCGGGCTGGTCATCGTCATTATCACCTATGTCTCGCTGATCATCGGCGAACTGGTCCCCAAACAGTTCGCGCTGCGCTCGCCCGAACCCATCGCCATTGCCGTCGCCCCGGCGATGGTCGTGATGACCAAGGTTGCCGCACCCTTTGCTTGGCTGCTCGACACATCGTCATCGCTGGTCTTCCGCTTGCTCGGGCAGCGGCGCGACGCCGACCATGTTGTCACCGAGGAGGAACTGCGCTCGGTCGTCGCCGAGGCCGAAACCGCCGGCGTCATCGAACAGGACGAGCGGCAGATGATTAGCGGCGTCATGCGGCTCGCCGACCGGCGGGTGCGCGGGGTGATGACGCCGCGCACCGATGTCGAGTGGCTCGATTGCGATGCCGACGATGCCGATATCCGCCGTCAGCTAGTGGCAACGCTGCACACCCGCCTGCCCGTCGCACAGGGGTCGATCGACGATATCATCGGCGTGCTGCAGGCGCGCGATGTCGTGGCGCAACTTATCGAGGGCAAGCCGCTCGACCTGCGCGCGCTGGCGAAACCTGCGCCGGTCATCCCCGATGTGATCGATGCGGTCGATGCGTTGGCGGTGTTGCGCGATGCAGCGATCCCGATTGCGCTGGTCCACGACGAATACGGCCATTTCGAAGGCATTGTGACACCGGCCGACCTGCTCGCAGCGATTGCCGGGGAGTTCCGTTCCGATGTCGACGACGCGGGCGACCCGCCGGCGGTCGAGCGCGACGACGGATCGTGGCTGTTTTCAGGATCGCTCCCCGCCGACGAAATGGCCGAACGCCTCGGTATCGATCTGCCCGACGAGCGCGACTATGAAACCGTCGCCGGGTTCGTCCTCGATCATTTGCGCCACCTGCCTGAAACCGGCGAAAGCTTCACCGACCGGCGGTGGCAATATGAAATCGCCGACATGGATGGGCGTAAGGTCGACAAAGTGCTGGTTTCGCCGCTGCGCCCTGCAGCAGGCCGCGTGATTGCATAGGAGGACAGGCGGATGACGGTTCCGATGCGTATCGATTTTGTCTCCGACGTCGTTTGCCCGTGGTGCGTCATCGGGCTGAAGGCACTTGAACAGGCGCTCGCCAACGCCGCCGATACGGTGACGGCGGAAATTCATTTCCAGCCGTTCGAGCTCAACCCCGGCATGCCGCCCGAGGGGCAGGATGTCGGCGAGCATGTCCGCGAGAAATACGGGTCGTCTCCCGAACAGTCGCAGGGCACCCGCGACCTGATCCGTTCGAGCGCGGCGGCGCTCGGCTTCACGATCAATTCGGGACCCGGCAGCCGCATCTGGAACACCTTCGATTGCCACCGGCTGCTGCATTGGGCGGAGGAACAGGGACGCCAGGCGGAACTCAAGATGGCGCTCTT
This sequence comes from Sphingomonadales bacterium, assembly GCA_038229555.1. Lineage (GTDB taxonomy): Bacteria > Pseudomonadota > Alphaproteobacteria > Sphingomonadales > Sphingomonadaceae > Sandarakinorhabdus. The sequence continues at coordinate 220,385 of JBBROI010000004.1, read as the reverse complement.
CGAGGCCTATTTCACCGATCGGCAGAACCCCGGCGACGTCACGGTTCTGGCGGCAGCGGCCGCAAAGGCAGGGCTCGATCCCGAAGCGGCACAGCGGGTAATCGCGTCGGGGGCCTATGCCGACGAGGTCCGCCGCGACGAGGCCTTTTGGCGCGACCAAGGCGTCCAGGCAGTGCCGACACTCGTCATCAACGGCAAATACGGCATCACCGGCGGCCAACCCGTGGCGGCTTTCGAAAAGGCGATCCGGAGCATCGCGGCGGAGGGGTAGCGCACCGTCGCCCGGCTATTGTCTGCGGGCCGGGCCGCGTCGACGACAAGAGATGTTTCAGCAGTCAAGACACAGGAGCTCACCATGCCGAGCGAGCAGACCCGGATAGCAACCAACGACGGCGAATGCCCCGCGCACATCCTGACCCCGACGAGCCAAGGGCCGTGGCCGGCAGTCATTTTCTACATGGATGCCGGTGGCATACGGCCGACGATAATCGCGATGGCGCAGCGGCTGGCGGATGCAGGCTTCGTCGTGATCGTGCCAGATCTGTTCTACCGCTACGGTCCCTATGGGCCATTTGTCCCCAAGGAGGTGTTCGCGGGCGATTTCCGCGCGATCCTCGGGCCGTTGGTGACAACGACCGGCAACGACAAGGCGGCCGAAGACACAGGATCGCTGCTCAGCTACCTTTCGATGCGGAACGATGTTGCGGATTTGCCGGTGGGCGCGGTCGGATTTTGCATGGGCGGCGGCATGGCGTTGGCGGCGGCGGCGACGTACCCTGATCGCTTTGCGGCCGTTGCATGCTTCCATGGCGGCAACCTTGCCACCGACTTGCCAACGAGCCCGCATTTGCTGGTGCCTCAGCTGCACGCCGAGGTCTATATCGCTGCCGCTTCAAGCGATGACAGCTACCCACCCGCGATGGCCGAGCGGCTCGAGCGCACACTTGTCGACGCCGATGTGCGCTATCGTGCCGAGATTTACCCCGCTGCGCACGGCTGGATGATGCCGGACTTTCCGGTCTACGACCCCGTCGCCGCCGAACGCGGCTGGAGCGAACTGCTCACCCTGTTCGAACGACAGCTGCGGCGCGACGGTGCGGGCTATTAACCATTTGTTCGGGCACCGTTTCGCGAGCTTTGGCGATCGGCAGAACGTCGTTGATCATGAAGGCGTTGAATGCTTGCGGCTCTTCGAACGGCGGTGAATGTGCAGAGTTTTCGAACCATTTGAACCGCTTGTACGGTGCCTCAAGCCGTTCAAGATACAGGTGTTGAAGGTTGGCATCGGTATTTCGGTCGAATCGCCCGGCCAGAATGAAAACCGGCATTTGGAAGCGCGTCGCGGAATGGAGCCAGTCGACGGTCGCATTTTCACTGGCCAATGCGTCCTGCGAGAAATTCTGTCCGGGCAGGAAGTTCAACCCGTCGTAGAGTGTCACTTCGCGCGCCTTGAACGAGGTCCACATCAGACCCGGCAGGGTTCTGGGCATGTGCCACGCACCGCCAAATTCGTTCAGCCACCCCCGTTGTTTGATGATCGCCGCCATCGCATAGGGCGGCACGCCGATCGCTCGAAGCTCGTCGATTGCGGTCTTGTTGCCGCGTTGGACGGCTTGATCGAGGGTGAACCGGTATGAACGCCGCTCGCCTTCGATCGCGTTGACGACCTGCCCGATACCCACATAGACCGCGACGTTTTCGGGATGCGCCTGCGCATAGGCGACGCCGATACTCGTCCCCCATGAATGACCGACAAGGACAGTGTTGCGACGGTGAAATCGCGCCTTGAGCATGGCGATCAATTGATCGAGATCGGCGACGAATTGCGAAATACGCATGGAACTAGCCGGAATAGCGCGGCTGTACGACCGACCGGTGCCGCGCTGCGTCCAATAAACGACGAGAAAATGGTCTTCGAGCGCGGCATTGTAAAACCGCCACATGCCGGTTTCATCCTGTCCCGGACCGCCATGCAGCCAGATGAGAATCGGTGCGTCGGTGTGCCGTCCACGGATCAGGATCGATTGTTCGATGCCGCCAAGGTTGACGCGCTGCATCTCGGCGACGCTGCCAGCGATAGTCTGGCCCTTGGCATCCTTGAACGCAGGCGTGCTGCCGAAACGACCGAAATACAGCAGGCCCGCCAAAGCTAGCCCTGCAAGCCCGACAAGACCGACGATTGTCTGCCAGCGAGGCCTGGTTCGTGGGGTGTCCATGACCGGAACGTGGACGACAATGTGCAATCGACAAAGCGCTATCGACCGGACGCCCGTATCCGTCCTCAGCCGCTCTGGTCGCGCACCGCGCCGACATGCGCCTCCCCGCGCGCCGTCGCCAGTGCCACCTGCCGCTGGCGTTCGGCATAACCCGCCCGCTGACTTTCATCGCGCGCCGCATGGCAGGCAGGGCATTGGATGCCGTCGATGAACTGTGGGGAAGCGCGGTCGGCGTCGCTAACCGGCATGCGGCAGGCGCGGCACAGACTGTGGCTGCCGGCACCGAGGCCATGGGTGACGGCGACACGTTCGTCGAAGACAAAGCATTCGCCCTGCCAGCGGCTGTCGTCGGGGGCGACGGTTTCGAGATACTTCAAGATGCCGCCGTCGAGGTGATAGACCGCGTCGAGCCCTTCGGCCTTGAGGAACGCCGTCGCCTTTTCGCAGCGAATGCCGCCGGTGCAGAACATCGCGATGCGCGGCGCCGCCGCGAGTTCGGCGCGGTGGGCGCGCGCCCACGCCGGAAAGTCGCTGAAGCTTGCTGTCGCCGGGTTGACCGCGCCGGTGAAACTGCCGACCGCCACCTCGTAATCGTTGCGGGTATCGATGACGAGCGTGGCCGGATCGTCGATCAGCGCATTCCAGTCGGACGCGGCGACATAATGGCCGACGTCGACCAGCGGATCGATATCGGGCACCCCCATGGTGACGATCTCGCGCTTCACCCGGACCTTCATGCGGTGGAATGGCGGCGTCCCCGCCCAGCTTTCCTTGAAGCCGATCCCGGCACACCCCGGCAGCGTGCCGATATGCGCCAGCACGGCATCGATGCCATTGGGCGACCCGGCGATCGTGCCATTGATCCCCTCCCGCGCCAGCAGGATCGTGCCACGCACGCCGGCGTCGCGGCACGCATCGAGCAGCGGCCCGCGCAGCGCCGCCGGATCGTCGAAGCGGGCGAAACGATACAGCGCGGCAACGCGAATGGGTTGGGCGGCAGTCATCCGCACCAGCGATGCCGCCAATCGACGCGCGCGGCAAGGCAGCACGCCGCATTGTCGCGGCTGGCGCTTGCCCGGAACGTCGCCCCGGCATGATCGTTACGCGCCCATGCGCCTGCGTTATTCCGACCCCAGCAGCCCCGGTTACTCCCGTCGCAAACGCGGCCGTTTCTGGCAGTATTTCGACGGCGATGCGCGGATCACCGACCGGGCGGTCATCGACCGATTGAACGGCCTTGGCGTGCCGCCCGCGTATAAGCGCGTGTGGTTGTCGCCCCACGACAACGGCCATCTGCAGGCAATCGGCTATGACGCCAAGGGCCGCAAACAATACCGCTATCACAGCGCCTTTCGCGAAAAGCGCGAGGCGGCGAAATATGACCGCTGCGTCGAGTTCGGCGAAACGCTGCCCCGGCTGCGCGCGCGGGTCGAACGCGATATCGCGCTGCGTGGCCTGCCGCGCGACAAGGTTGTTGCCGCCGTCGTCCGCCTGCTCGATCGCGGCCATGTCCGCATCGGTAACGAAGGCTATGCCCGCGACAACGACAGCTACGGCGCGACGACGCTCCGCACCGATCACAGCGTCGTGCGCGGATCGACCGTCCGACTGAGCTATCGCGGCAAATCGGGCAAGGATCAGGACGTCGCGTTGAACGATGCGGCACTCGCCAGGATCGTGCGCCGGTGCCAGGATCTCGAAGGGCAAGCGCTCTTCCAGTATCTCGGCGACGATGGTGAGCCGCGCCGTATCGGCTCGGTCGACGTCAACGCCTATATCCAGGACGCGATGGGAGCGGATTTTTCGGCCAAGCATTTCCGCACCTGGGGTGCCAGCGTCATTGCGCTCGACACCATCCGCGCGGCGGGCGGGGCGCTGACGCTCAAGCAGATGCTCGAACCGGTTGCCGCCGCGCTTGGCAATACGCCGGCGATCAGCCGCAAATCCTATGTCCATCCGCTGTTGATCCATCTGGTGCAGAAGGGCGAAGGCGCGGCTGCGGCGGCGGCGAAACAGCCGCGACCGACCCAATATCTGAATGGCACCGAACGGCTGCTGATTACGATGCTGCGCGGCTGACCGATCGGCGGCGGGGACGATTGCTTGCGTTCGGGTCGTTCCACCCGCTATCCCGCCTGCCATGAAGCGCACCACCGGCCAGGACCGCACGATCACCGCCAAATGGCGTCCGGCGACGCAAATGGTGCGCGGCGGTACGGCGCGGTCCGAATATGGCGAGACGTCCGAAGCGATCTTCATGACTTCGGGCTACGCCTATGACAGCGCCGAGGAAGCCGCAGCGCGCTTCCGTGGCGAACGTCCCGGCATGACCTACAGCCGGTTGCAGAACCCGACCGTCGAAATGCTCGAACAGCGCCTCGCGTTGATCGAAGGTGCCGAAGCGGCGCGCGCCACCGCGACCGGCATGGCGGCGATGTCGGCGGCGCTGATGTGCCAGCTGTCGGCGGGCGATCACCTGATTGCCGGGCGCGCGCTGTTCGGCTCGTGCCGGGTGCTCGTCGATACCATCCTGCCGCGCTTTGGCATTGAAACCACCACGGTCGATGGCCGCGATGTCGATGCATGGGCCAAGGCGCGACGGCCCAATACCAAGGCCTTGTTCTGTGAAACACCGTCGAACCCCGGCCTTGAAATCTGCGATATCGCCGCAGTCGCCGATATCGCCCATGATGCCGGCGCGTGTCTTGTCGTCGACAATGCCTTTGCCTCGCCGATCGTCCAGCGGCCGATGGAGCTGGGGGCCGATGTCGTAGCCTATTCGGCGACCAAGCTGATGGACGGGCAAGGCCGGGTGCTTGCCGGAGCCGTACTGGCGCGCGAGCAATGGATGCAGGACGTCTATCTGCCTTATGCTCGCCACACCGGTCCGAACCTGTCGCCGTTCAATGCTTGGGTGGTGCTGAAGGCGCTCGAAACGCTCGACCTGCGGGTCCGCCGTGCTTGCGAGAATGCCGTCAAGGTTGCGACTTTCCTCGAAATGCGGCTGCCGCGGCTGCTCTACCCCGGTCTGCCCAGCCATCCGCAGCACGCGCTGGCGATGCGGCAGATGGCGCTCGGCGGCACCATTATCGCGCTGTTCGTCGATGGCGGACGGCCCCAGGCGCATGCGCTGCTCGACGGGCTCGAACTCATCGACATTTCGAACAACCTCGGCGATTCACGCACGCTGATGACACATCCCGCCTCGACCACCCACGCCAGCGTTTCGGCCGAGGTGCGCGACAGCATGGGGATTACCGAAGGCATGCTGCGCCTGTCGGTCGGGCTCGAAGACCCGCAGGATTTGATCGACGATCTCGATCAGGCGTTGACACGGGCGGGGCTTTAACATGCCGATGTGGCACTTTTTTCCTTACGCCAAGACGACGCACGGCATCACCGTTCGCGTCGCGCCGCGCTACCTGCCCGAACAGTCGGATCCGGATATGCCGCGCTTTGTCTGGAGCTACCACATCCGGCTGGAGAACCATTCCGACCGCACGGTACAGCTGTTCGCGCGACACTGGATCATCACCGATGCCGAGGGCCGCACCGAAGAGGTCGAGGGCGAAGGCGTCGTCGGCGAACAGCCGGTGCTCGAACCCGGTGGGTCGTTCGACTATGTCTCGGGGTGCCCGTTGGCGACGCCATCGGGAACGATGCACGGCAGCTATGCGATGGCGGCGGACGGCGAACTTTTCTCGATCGACATCCCGGCCTTCGCGCTCGAACACCCGACCCTGCGTCCGAGCCTGAATTGAAGCGGACGCATCTGCCGCTCAATGCGCTGCGCGTGTTCGACGCCGCCGCGCGGCATTTGTCGTTCACCAAGGCGGCCGACGAACTTGCGGTCACACCTGCTGCCGTCGGTCAACAGATCCGTGCGCTCGAGGATACGCTCGGCGTCGTGCTGTTCCGCCGGATGACGCGCAATCTCGAACTGACGCCCGAGGCTGAACGCGCGCTGCCGTCGCTGCGTGCCGGGTTCCTGCAATTCGAGGAATCGGTGCGCATTTTGCAGGACGCGCAGGGGTCGAAGGTGCTGACGATCGCTGCACCGCGCGACTTCACGGCGAAATGGCTGGCGCCAAGGCTGGCAGGCTATGCCGCCGCCAACCCCGACATGCGCTTTGTGCTGGCAAGCCATGACGGGACGGTCGATTTCACCCAGGCCAATCTCGATCTCGCCATCGTCTTCGTCAAGGAACCCGAGGACGAGGGCATTCATGGCAAACCATTGGGGCCGGAGACATTAGTTATTGTCGGCGCACCGGGCGGCGCTGCGACGGCGAGGATCGCTCACCCCGACGATCCCGCCGATGGCGATGTCGGGGCGCTGACCGTGGCCGATGCCGGGCTTGCCATCGACGCTGCTGCGCTTGGCCTCGGGCAGGCGCGGGTTCCGGCGACGCTCGCTGCCGCCGATATTGCCGCCCGTCGAGTGATGGTGATCGGCGAACCCGAGCCAGAGCCTCGCTCCTATTGGCTCATCGCGCCAACCCCGCAGTGGCGGCAGGCGAAGGTCCGCGCGTTGGTCGAATATCTGATTGCTTAGGGCGCGACGCCCATTGCCCGAGCCGCATCGATGATTGCTGTCGGGCGATAGGGCTTTTTGAAGAACTGCCCGCCGGGAACCAACTGCATCGAATCGGCGGAAAAGCCAGTGGCGTAGATTACCGGCAGCGACGGGCGCAGTTCGCGGGCACGCGCCGCGATGCGCCAGCCATCGAGCGTCCCCGGCAGGCGGATGTCGGTGAACAGCAGATCGATCCGGGTATCGCTGGCGAGCAGTGCGACCGCCGTGTCGCCGTCGCCGGCTTCGAGCACATCGTACCCTGCCTCTTCGAATTCGATCACCGCGACCTCGCGGACGAGGACTTCATCCTCGACAATCAATACTGTTGGCCGCGGCATAGTCGTCACTAATCCGGCATTAGCGCAGCATCGGCGCGAGGCAAGCAGATACGTACGGTCGTCCCAGCGCCCGGCGTACTGGAAATGCCGATCTCGCCATGCGACTGGTTGATGAAGCCATAGACTTGGCTCAACCCCAGTCCTGTCCCTTGGCCGAGTGGCTTGGTGGTGAAAAACGGCTCGAAAGCGTGTTGCGCGACCTCGTCCGACATGCCCGCGCCCGTGTCGCTGACCTCGAGCACGACATGGTCTTGCGGCGCATCGGCATCGGTCGCCGGTGCATTGAAGGTCCGCAGCGTCAGAACGCCGCCCGAAGGCATGGCATCGCGTGCGTTGCCGACGAGATTGAGCACGGCGTTTTCGGTCTGGTTGGCATCGATCTGTACGGGCCAAAGGTCGGAGGCGAAATCGGTCGCAATGCTGATCGATGGGCCCAACGTCGCGTCGAACAGGTCGTGCAAGCCCGACAAGATTGCATTCAGATCGTGCAGTTCGGGTTGCAACGGCTGACGGCGCGAAAACGACAGCAGTTGATCGGTCAGTTTCGCCGCGCGCTCGGCACCGGAAAGCGCGCTGGTCAGTGCCGTCGTCTTACGCGCGTCGCCCGGTGGCAAGCGCATGGCGCGGTCGATATTGGCCATCACGATCGTCAGCAGATTGTTGAAATCATGCGCGATGCCGCCGCTCAACTGCCCGACGGCTTCCATCTTCTGGGCTTGCCGCAGCATGTCCTCGACCCGTTCGCGTTCGGCGCTGGCTTCGGCGAGCGCTTGCAGCGCGGCGTCGCGTTCGGCAACGCGAACGGTCAGGTCGTCGTTCAAACGTTGCAATTGAACGGGCGACGGCAACGCCACGGCTTTAGACAGCAATGGCCACATTGCGATGGCGGTAAACACCGAGACCGCAGCCGTGACGAGCTTCAACAGCGCTTCCAGCCCGTAATCGGGGTTCCACAGCGTCCAGATCGAAAAGAAGTGCGTTGCTCCGCACGCCAAGATGAAGGCGGCGAACATCCAGACGATCCAGCTGAACGCGACGTCGCGCCGCTGGGTCAGGAAGCGCGCGATGACGATAGGGATGGAGAAATAGGCAATGCCGATCAGCGCGTCGGCGATCACATGCGTCCAGATAAGTGCAGGATCCCACAATAGGCAGAACCCGTGCGGCGCAAGCCCTTGCTCGCCAAGCAGCTTCTGAAAATAACTGAACACCCGCCGCCCCCTTCACGCGTGCATTAATCGGTCGCAACCGCGCTTCGCCGCCTCACAACCGATCGAAAACGTCGAAACCCTTGATTTGTTTCCGTGACGATCGGGCGATAATCGGCTGCGACCAAATTTGGCTATCCGCCCGATGTGGGCGCATGTTTGCGCCCAATAACGGCGAGCAACGTGCCGAACACCAACGGGCTGACCACCAGCACTATCAACCCATAGCGCGGTCCAAATTGCGCCGCCGCTATGGATATGCTGCCGATGGCAATCGGTAGCCACGCCGACCGCAGATCGTGCCGGTCGTGGGGCGACAATGGCGCGGCGAGCAAATGCGGGTGACGTTGAATATAGCCGATCAGCAGCAGGTTGGCCGCGCCAGCGATCATCAGCCAACCACAGTAGAAAATGATTGCCGTCCGCGCGCCCGCGTTTGAACCGATCAGCGCCGTCGGAAACGGCAGGAACGCGATCGTCATCAAAAACAGCAGGTTCACGCGCACAAGGCCGGAATCCCAATCCTTCAGATAGCCGAGATAGCGGTGATGCCCGCTCCAGAATCGCCCGATGACGAAGAAGCTGATGAAGAAGCCGATGTAGTTCGGGATGAGATCGATCAACGCGTCGCCCAAAGCCGCTTCGGAGGTGAAATCGCCGTGGGGTGGCTTCACCTCGATGACCAAAAGCGTGATGGCGATGGCAAAGACCGCATCCGAGAAGAACGCCAGCCGTTCGAATTGCAGTGCGCGGCCTGACTTCACGACTTTGTCCCGTTGTTCGCCCCCATAAAACTGGCCAAGCAATCGGGGAAAGTCCATTGCCAAAACGCATCCGTTCATCGGCCCGCAAGGTATGGCGGTTATCGTTCCGGTACCAGCAAATGAGGCGGCTATGACGCGGGCAGGGACGGCATTGGCGGCGCTGGGCCTTTTGGCCATTGCCGGTACCGCGATCGAGCGCGAAGCGAAGCTGACGCTTGCCTTCGAAGACCGCGGCGACCCCAATCCGCGCCAGATGTCGCTCGGCATGAAGATTGCGGGCGTCGTCGTCGCGCTGGCCGTATCATGGACTGAACACCGGCAGAGCTGACTGTCGGCGGAGGGTCGGCATGCGTTTTATCGACCGCGACGGGATTGCGTTTGCTGTGGTTCCAAGACTCGTCAGCTGTCTGACGCACGCCCGCACCGATCAGATCTCATTTTGGCTATTGCCTGCAATTGCAGATAGATTATGATTGCCGTGTGAATGCGCTCGCCCATCTCGCCGTGCCCGGCCCCATGCCCGACAAGGTTAGCAGCTGCACCGCGCTCAAGGTGCGCAAGCTCGCGCGGCGGATCACGCAAATTTACGATGAGGCACTGCTGCCCTATGGCCTGACCGTCGGGCAGCTGGGACTGCTGGCCAGCCTGAAGCGCGGCCAGGGCATCGGCGTTCGTGCCATTGCGGCATGTGTTTCCTCCGACGCGTCGACGATCTCGCGCCTTATTCGGCCGCTCGAGATCGCCGGTCTGGTGTCGATCGAGCCCGATCCCACCGATGGCCGCGCCAAGATCGTCCGGCTGACCCAGGAAGGATACAGCCGCCGCGCCGGTGCGGTAGCCGGCTGGGAAGCTGCACAGGCGCAAGTGGCCGACGCGCTCGGTGAGGGCCGGTTGGCGACACTGCGCTTCATTCTCGACGACGCCCATGCCCATCTTTGATCGACAGGAGAACCCCATGATCCGAAGCTTATTCGTTGCAATTACACTTATCGCGTCCGCCCCGGTGCTGGCCGACCCGATCGAGGGCAGCGCGACACTGGCGGCACCGGCCAAGGTCAGTCGCGTCGCCGGTGACACCAGTGCATGGCGCTGCGACGGTACCCAGTGCACCGGCGGCGTCGAACCCGACAAGCGCTCGGCAATGGTCACTTGCACCGCCGTTGCCGACACGGCGGGCCGCGTGCGCGCCTTCACGGCGGGCGCGACGAGCTTTGCCGAAGCCGACCTCGCGCGTTGCAATCGCCACGTCAAATGACCAGCAACGCGCCTCTCGATCCGGTAGTGCTGGCGCGCCTGCCGGGTCTTGCGCTGATGCGCGGCATGCTCGCGGGAACCTATCCGCGCGCACCGATCGCACAGCTGATGGCAATGGCCGGAGGCGAGGCCGGTGAAGGCTGGCTGACCTTCATCGGCACGCCGGGACTTGAACACTATAATCCGCTCGGCACCGTCCATGGCGGCTATGCCGCGACCTTGCTCGACAGCTGCATGGGCTGCGCGGTGCACACGACGCTTGCCGCCGGGTTCGGTTTTACGACGATCGATCTCAACATCACCTATTTGAAGGCGATGACCGTCGATACAGGGCCGGTAACCGCGCGCGGCGACGTCATCTCCAGTGGAAGGCGCATCGCCACGGCGCGCGGCACCCTGACCGATGGCAATGGTCGAACGCTGGCGACCGGCACGACCACCTGCCTCGTCTTCCCCATCGGTGAGGCCGCGCGGCGATGATGGGCCTTCGACTCCACGGCACTTTCGCGCCAGACTGAGGCGGGGAGACGGCCATGCAGAATCCGACGATCATCATCCGCAAGACCGGTGGGCCGGAGCGGCTCGATCTGATCGATGCGCCGATGCCGGTCGCCGGACCCGGCGAACTGCTGGTGCGGGTCGAAGCCACCGGCGTGGCGTTTGCCGATATCGTCATGCGGCTCGGTTTCTATCCCGGCGTCAAAGTTCCGGTGACGCCGGGCTATGAAGTCGTCGGCACGGTGGTTGCGGGCGACGGCTTCGCCCCCGGCGCGCGGATCGCTGCCCTCACCGTCACCGGCGGCTATGCCCGCCACGCGATCGTCAAGGCCGCCGATGCCGTGGCGGTTCCCGATGGCTTGTCATCGGCCAAAGCGGCGGCGCTGGTGCTCAACGGGCTGACGGCATGGCAGATGCTGACCCGCTGCGTCGCCCAGCCATCGGTCGATCGGATGCTGGTCTGGGGTGCCGGCGGGGGCGTCGGATCGATCCTCGTCGAGTTGGGGCGGCATTTCGGCATCACCACCTACGGCGTCGCCAGCGGATCGCGGATCGATCATGTTCGTGCGCGCGGCGGTATTCCGATCGATCGCAACGCCGGCCATGTCGCGACACAGGTCAAGGCACACTGCAGCGGCGTCGATGCGGTCTTCGACGGCGTCGGCGGACCCAACGCCAAGGTGTCGCGCGCCGCGCTGCGACCCGGCGGCGCGGTGGTGCTATTCGGCTTTCAGGGTGCGATTGGCGGTGCGTCGTTCAGCCTGTTCAAGGTGCTGGCCGCGCTGGCGACGGCACCGCGCGTCAGCCTGCAGTCGCTGTTCCTGTCGGGTCAGGGCGTGCGCGGTTACCTCGTGACGCAATGGCAGGACGAGCATCCGGCATTCTACCGCGCCGATCTGGCGCACTTGCTGCAACTCGGAGCGGACGGCATCCTCGATCCGCCGATCCATGCCGAATGGCCGCTCGACCGTGCCGCCGATGCGCATCGGCTGATGGCCGGCGGCGGCCTGACCGGCAAGATTATCCTGACGCCATGAGGAGCCGCACATGACCGGAGCCGCAATCATCATCGGCGCAGGTGACGCCACCGGCGGCGCGATCGCTGCAGCGTTTGCGCGCGACGGGCTGGTCGCCGTTCCGGTTCGCCGGACGGCCGACGCACTCGAGCCGCTGCGCGAACGGATCGAAGCCGAGGGCGGACGCTGCGTTCCGGTCGGCACCGACGCCCGCGACGAAGCCGCAATGGTCGCACTGTTCGACCGCGTCGAAGCCGAGGTTGGCCCGGTCGAAGTCGCGGTGTTCAACATCGGAGCCAACTCGCCGATGTCGATCCTCGACGAGACCGAACGGCGGTTTCGCAAGATCTGGGAGTTGGCAGCGCTCGGGGGCTTCTTCACCGGGCGCGAGGCGGCACGGCGCATGGTGCCGCGCGGTCGCGGCACGATCCTGTTCACCGGTGCGACTGCCAGTTTGCGCGGCAGTTCCGGGTTTGCCGCCTTTGCCAGCGCCAAGCATGCGCTACGGGCACTGGCGCAAAGCATGGCGCGCGAACTGGGACCACAGGGCATCCATGTCGCGCACACCATCATCGACGGCGCCATCGACACCGAATTCATCCGCTCGCGCTTTCCCGAACGCTATGCCCAAAAGGCCGACGACGGCATCCTCAACCCCGAGCATATCGCCGAGGCCTATGTGATGCTGCACCACCAGCACCGCGACGCCTGGACCCACGAGCTCGACCTGCGCCCCTGGATGGAGAACTGGTGATGACCAAAGCGATCGAGTTCCTGTTCGATTTCGGCTCGCCGACAACGTATCTGGCGCACAAACGCATCCCCGGTGTCGTCGCGCGGACCGGGGCCACAGTCGATTATGTGCCGGTGCTGCTCGGCGGGATCTTCAAGGCGACAGGCAATAGTTCGCCGGCGATGGTTCCGGCAAAGAGCCTGTATATGGGGGCCGACATGGGGCGGTTCGCCGACCGCCACGGCATCTTGCTGCGGATGAACCCGCACTTCCCGATCAACACGCTGACGATGATGCGAATGGCGGCCGGCCTGCACCGCGATCCGCGCTTCATGGCGTTCGTCGACCGGATGTTCGACGCGATGTGGGTCGAGGCGCGCAACATGGGCGATCCCGGCGAGATGACCACCGTTCTGCAGTCGGCCGGTTTCGACCCCGAAGCGATGTTGGCGCTGGCGCAGTCGGACGCCGCCAAGGACCGGCTGAAGACCGCGACCGAGGACGCCATCGCGCGCGGTGCATTCGGGGCACCGACCTTCTTCGTCGGCGGGCAGATGTTCTTCGGGCAGGACCGGCTCGACTGGGTCGAGGAAGCCGTAAACGGAGTGTAAGCTCAGCCCTGCAATTCGAGGCGGCGCTCGATCCGGTCGAGGCGCTCGTTGGCGTGATCCGCCGACAGTTGCTGCTGCGCATCGGCCAGTGCCAGATGACCAAGATGCTGGATGATCGATGCCTGTCCGGCTTCGAGGTTGGCGATGCGCCCGGTCATCTCGGCCAACCGTCGTTCGATACGATCCTGCCCGGCTTGAAACCGTTTGAGGTGCTCGAGCATCAGATTTTCGACAGCGGCATCGGTAATCGGTTCGCTCCGTTGTCGGCGAGTCTAGCGATCAACTGAAAAAGGGGGAAGGGCATCGCCCCTCCCCGCCATTTCAGCCTGTTAGCGCCGGTCGCCCATGAAGCGGAGCAGGAACAGGAACAGGTTGATGAAGTCGAGATAGAGCGTCAGCGCGCCCATGATCACCGACTTGCCGAGCATCTCCGAACCCTGCACCTCATAGTACATGTTCTTGATCTTCTGCGTGTCATAGACCGTCAGTCCGGCGAAGATGAACACGCCGAGGATCGAAACGATGAGCGATACCGTACTCGACTGGGTGAAGATGTTGATGACGCTCGCGACGATGATGCCGATGAGGCCCATAATCAGGAACTTGCCAAAGCCCGACAGGTCACGCTTGGTCGTATAGCCATAAAGGCTGAGCGCCCCGAAACCAGCCGCCGAGGCGAAGAAGGTGCTGGCGATCGACGCACCGGTATAGGCGAGGAAGATCGTCGACAGCGACGCACCCATGACGGCGGCATAGACCCAGAACAACGCCTTGGCAGCGCCTTCTGACATCCGGTTGATGCCCATGCTGAGCCACATGACGAGGCCGAGCGGGGCGAGCATGATCACCCACTTAAGAATACCGGGCTGCATGAAGATTTGGCCGGCAAGCGATTCACGCGGCGTATCGCCCATGGCGAACAGCACGGCGACGATGCCGGTCAGCAACACGCCCGACGCCATGTAATTGTAGATCGAGAGCATGTACGAACGCAGGCCCTCGTCATAGCTCGCGACGTCGCCCGCCGGGCGTATCGTGGCGATGCGGGGGTCGACCTGGTTGGCCATCTAATCCTCCTATGCCCGGCGCGATTGCCGGGACGCGCCGAATATCGGCTATCCACGCCAAGGTTTCAATGGGCAGACGTGTCGCCGGTCGCAGAAAATGTGACAGTGTATCTCATACAAGCGGCCGATGCCGGTCAAAGCTCGCGCAGCACGGCGTTCGGCCGTGCCGACAGCGCCGCCCATGACCCCGCAAGCCCCAGCACGATCGTCACCGCGCCGCCCGCCAATACAGTCGCGACCACCGGCAGCCAATCGGGTTGCCATTCGAGCTTGAACAGCTGCGTCACCACATACCACCCCGCGCCACCACCAAGCAGCAGTGCAAGCCCCGAGACGATGAGCGCCAGCAGGCCATATTCGGCGAGCGTCGCGCGCGCCACTTGACCCCGCGTTGCCCCCAGGAGCTTGAGCAGCACGGCATCATAGGTCCGCGCCCGCGCACCTGCCGCCAGTGCGCCGATCAGCACGGCGATGCCCGCCAGCACCGTCACCGATGCCGCCGCGCGGATTGCCGCCGACAGCTGCCCGAGCAATTCGCCGACCTGTCCCAGCACATCCTTGACGCGCACCACCGATGCCGTCGGGAAACCCCGGGTGATCGCCGCCTGCACGGCGCGTTCCTGCCCCGGCGCCACACCGAGCGTCGCCATCCAGCTGTGCGGCGCAGCTTCGAGGGTTCCCGGCGCGAACAGGATGGCGAAGTTGAAGCCGAACGATTGCCAGTCGATCTTGCGCGTCGAGGCGATGGTCGCCGTCACATCGACACCGAGCACGGACACGGTGATCGCATCGCCGATCTTGAGGCCGAGCGCGGTCGCGGCATCGTCGTCGATCGAGATCAGCGGCGGGCCGGCATAATCCTTTGGCCACCATTTGCCCGAGACCAGTTTATTGTTCGGCGGAAAGTCGGCGGCGTAACTGAGACCGCGGTCACCGCGCAGAATCCACGCGTCGGGGGAGGCGTTGAGCTTGGCGACCGGCACGCCCTTCACCGCCGTCACCGGGCCACGCAGCGACGGGACGGTGGTGATGACCGCCCCCGGCGCGGCGGTGCGGACCGTGGTCAGGAAGGTGTCGAGCCCATCTGTCGGCACGTCGATGACGAAGAAGCTCGGGGCACGACCCGGCAAGGTCCGGTCGATCTGCCCGGCAAGGTTGGTTTCGATGACGGCAAGCGTTGCGAACAAGGTCAGCCCGAGCCCGAGTGCGACGATCAACTGCCGCGTCGGCGCGCCGGGGCGATGCAGGTTGGCAAGCGCCATTCGCGCCAGCACGCCCTTGGGCTTGGGCGCGCGCGCCGCCGCCCAACGGACCAGCGCCGCCAACCCCCACAGCAGCACGATCAACGCCAGCGCCGCGCCGATGAACGACAGCACGAACAGCCGATCGACCGCCAACGCCACCGTCATTGCGACAATCGCCAAACCGGCAAAGGTGACGAAAGAGACTCCAAGAACACTTGGCCGCACGCTGGCTTCGGTCAGGCTGCGGAACAGCGCAGCGGCGGGCATTTGTGCCGCCTGCGACAGTGGCCAGATGGCGAAAACCAGAGCAATCAGAATGCCATAGGCGGCAGCAGTGAGAAGCGGCTCGGCGTAAAACCCACGCGTCGGCGGCACCGGTAGCGACGCCGACGCCGCCCAGGCGACAAGGAACGGCGTCGCCGCGCCCAGCGCCAGCCCGACGGCCACGGCCGCCACCGTCACCAGCCCGATCTGCCACAGGTAAATGGCACGTATTGTGCCGGTATCGGCCCCCATCGCGCGCAATGTGGCGATCGTCGAGGTTTTGGCGGCCAGATACGACGACACTCCGCCGGCGACGCCGACCCCCGCCACGACCAGCGCCGTCAGGCCGACCAGCGTCAAAAACTGTGCCAGCCGTTCGACAAACTGCCGGGTGCCGGGTGCGCCGTTGGAGCGGTCCTGATACTGGAAGCCGGCGTTGGGATCGGCGACGCGCAGTCGTTCGACGACGGCGGCGGGCGCCGACGCCGACAGCGTCTTGATGCGGTAATGCGTCCGGTACAGGCTGCCGGTGGTGACCAGCCCGGTCGCGTCGAGATCGCTGCGGTTGATGACAATGCCGGGGCCGAAGCCAAAGCCCTCGCCGGCCTTGTCGGGTTCCTCGGCAATGATGCCTGCAACGGTGAAGGTTGTGGTGCCGATGGCGAGCCGGTCGCCGGGCTTGATGCCGAGCTTGTCGGTCAACGCCTGAGCAATGGCAGCGGTGTGGGGGGGAAGGCACGCATTGCTCCCCTCCCGCTTGCGGGAGGGGCTGGGGGTGGGAGTATCACCGCAGGAGACGGTGTGTCCGGGTGCAGTCCCACCCCCGGCCCCTCCCGCAAGCGGGAGGGGAGCAGAAAGTGCAAACCGTCCGTACAATGGCCAGCGCCCGTCGACCGCCTTGACCTCGGCCAGCGTTCGCTCGTCGCTTCCCGCCTTGCCTGCCATGGCGCGCAGCCGGACGACTTCGGACACCACACCTTCGCGCTGCAACCGCGCCAGTTCGCCCGGCGTCGCGCTGCGGCTGGTCAGCCGCGCTTCGACATCGCCGCCAAGGATCAGCTGGCCACGATCCGACAGGCCTTGGGTAATCGCCGACGACAGGCTGCCGACCCCCGCAAGCGCCGTCACGCCGAGCACGATGCACACCGCCAGCAGCCGCAACCCGGCCAGCCCACCGCGCAATTCGCGCAGCGCCAGGCGCAAGGCGAGGGTGGGGGCAAGGCTCAAGCGGCGAAGACCTCGGCAAGCAGGCCGGTCATCGCGCTCCAGCTCCGGCGGTCGGCATCGGCGTTATAGGCGATCCCGCTCGCCGGGCTGTTCGCCTCGGGGAAGGTGAAGGCGTGCATGGTGTGGCCATAGGCGTAGATCTGCCAATCGGCCCCGGCGGCGTTGAGTTCATGCGCCAGCGCGACAGTGGCGTCGGGCGGCGTCATCGGATCGTCCCAGCCGTGGAGTACCAGCACCTTGGTGGTAATCGGTTCGGCGGCGAGCCCCGTCGGTGCATAGACGCCGTGGAAGCTGACCGCCGCCTTGACCCGCGCGTCGCCCGAGCGCGCGACATCGAGCGCGCACATGCCGCCGAAACAATAGCCGATCATGGCGATCCGCGCCGGATCGACCGCCGGATGCGCCGCCGCCGCCGCGACCGCCGCCAGCAGGCGTTCGCGCAACGCCGCGCGGTCGGCCATCCACGGCCCCATCAAATGGCTATTGTCGCCGGTAAGCTCGCCGCGGACGCCCTTGCCATAGACGTCGATGGCGATGCCGACATAGCCCAGCGCCGCCAGCCGCGCGGCGATCGTGTTGTCGGCGTCGGTTTGCCCGGCCCAATTGTGCGCGATCAGCACCGCCGGGTGCGGCCCCGGACCGTCGGGCAGCGCGACAAAGCCTTCGCAGATCGTTTCGGCGTCGTTGTAGGTGAAAATGGTCATCGGTTGGGGTCCCCTATTCGTCCGCGTGTCATTTGTTTAGATTTGTCATCCCGGCGAAGGCCGGGATCCAGTTTACTTCACTGTGTTGCAACCCAAGAAAAGCTGGATCCCGGCCTTCGCCGGGATGACAGAGGTTGAGTGTGTTTCGCGCCAACGGCTTTACGCCGCCGCCGCACGTTGCGCGGTATCGCGCACGATATGGCCGTCCATCATCTCGATGACCCGGTCGCAGCGTGCCGCGAGCGCTGGATCATGGGTGATCAGCACCAGCGTCCCGCCGGTTTCCGCCAGCCGGTCGAACAGCAGCGTGATGACGGTCGCGCCGGTGGCGGCATCGAGGTTGCCCGTCGGTTCATCGGCAAAGATCAGCGTTGGGCGCGGTGCGGTGGCGCGGGCGAGGCCGACGCGCTGCTGCTCTCCGCCCGACAGCTGCGTCGGATAATGGTGCAGCCGGTGGCCAAGGCCGACAGCTTCGAGTTCCGCCCGCGCCCGCGCCTGCGGATCGGCAATCCCCGCCAGTTCGAGCGGCACCGCGACATTTTCCAGCGCCGTCATCGTCGGGATAAGGTGAAACGCCTGCAGCACGATGCCGATGCGGCCACGCCGCGCCCGCGCCAACCCATCCTCGTCGAGCGCCGAGAAATTCGCGCCTGCGACCTGCACCATGCCGCCGCTGGCCTTCTCCAACCCCGACAAGATCGCCATCAGCGACGACTTGCCCGACCCCGACGGACCCAGGATCGCCAGCCGCTCGCCCGCCTTCACCTGCAGCGAAACGCCGCGCAACACTTCGACCGCGCTTTCGCCGCTGCCAAAGCGCAGGGTGACATCGGCGGCGTCGATGACAATATGGTCGTTCATGAAGTCCCGGAAGCTGGAGGAAGTCGCGTGGGGAAAGAACGATATGGCATGGCGGCGCGGCTTTACCAGTTGGCGACCGCCAGCATTGCACTGATTGCGGTCATGGTCGGCACCAATGCGGCGGCTGCGGCAGCAAACCGCACCATCCTCGCGTTCGGCGATTCGCTGACCGCAGGGTATCAACTGCGCCCCGGCGAAGGCTTTGCGCCGCAGCTCGAGGCTGCACTGCGGGCCAAGGGCCGCGCCGTTACCGTCCACAACGCAGGGGTGTCGGGCGACACGACGGCGCAGGGGCGAGCGCGGCTGAACTGGGTGCTGGCGGGGTTGGGCAAGAAGCCCGATCTGGTCATCGTCGAACTGGGCGCCAACGACATGCTGCGCGGCAACCCGCCCGAAACCGCCTATACCAATCTCGATGCCATCCTGACCGAGCTCGGCAAGCGCAAGATCCCCGTCGTGCTGGCGGGGATGCAGGCCGCACCCAACCTCGGCCGGGACTATGGCCGCGAATTCAACGCGGTCTTCCCGGCGCTCGCCAAGGTTCATGGTGCAGCGCTGTACCCGTTCTTCCTCGACGGCGTCGCCGCCAAGCCGGGGCTGCAACTTGGCGATGGCATGCACCCGACCAAGGCTGGCGTCGCCGTCATCGTCACCCGCATCTTGCCGACCGTGGAGCGGGCGCTCGACACGGTGAAGTAAATGCACCGCCTGTTCGTCGCGATCCAGCCGCCGCCGCCGGTGCGCGAAATCCTGCTCACATCGATGGGCGGCGTCGCAGGTGCGCGCTGGCAGACCGATGCGCAACTACACCTAACCTTGCGTTTCATCGGTGAGGTCGACCGGCACCAGGCGAACGATATCGCCGCCGCACTTGGGGCCGTGCGGGCCAAGCCCTTCGATCTGGCGCTCGGGGTGCCGGGAACGTTCGACCGCAAGGGGCGGATCGACACGCTGTGGATCGGTGTCACGCCCCATGCGCCGGTCGCCGCACTGGCGCGCAGCATCAATGAAGCGCTGCGGACCGTTGGCGAGCCGCCCGAAACCCGCGCCTTCGTCCCCCATATCACCGTAGCGCGATTCGGGCGGACCGCGGGCCCCGTCGAGGCGTATTTGACCGCGCCGCAGGATGTTTGCCGATTTACTATCGATGATTTCGTGCTGTTCGAAAGCACTATCGGCAGGTCTGGCGCACACTATCACGTCGTCGCTCGTTACGCCCTTGTCGGCTGACCTGCCGCCACATCGCAAATATGGGCGCGGCCTGTTTGTCGCCATCAACCGCTTCCCACTCACGGTACCGCCTGCTAGCCATAGGCCATCGAGCCGCGGCGAACGCAGCCTATGGGGAGCAGGAATGGCCGACAGCGACGCACCGCAACCCGCCGACACCGGCGATATGCCACCCGTCGGCGGGGCCTATGCCAAATATGTGCTCGGGCTGCTGGTGCTCGTCTATGCGGTCAATTTCATCGATCGGCAGATCCTCGCCATCCTTGCCGAAGACATCAAACGCGACCTGAAACTCACCGACGCCGAGTTGGGTTTTCTCTACGGCACGGCGTTTGCGGTGTTCTACGCGCTGTTCGGCATTCCGCTCGGTCGCCTCGCCGACAATTGGGTACGGACGCGGCTGCTGGCGATTGGTCTTGCCGTCTGGTCGCTGATGACCGCGCTCAGCGGCTTTACCCATAATTTCGCCCAGCTCAGCCTCGCGCGGGTTGGCGTCGGCATCGGCGAAGCGACCGCCAGCCCGGCGGCGTTTTCGATGCTGTCGGACTGGTTCCCGCGCGAACGCCGCGCCACTGCGCTCGCCATCTATTCGTCGGGACTTTATCTTGGCGGCGGTGTCTCGCTGCTACTCGGCGCGTTGGCGGTCAAGGGCTGGAACACCGCCTATCCCGGCGGCGGACCGCTCGGCATCGTCGGCTGGCAAGCGGCGTTCCTTGCCGTCGGCCTCCCCGGAGTCCTTCTGTCGCTGTGGGTCTCGACGCTCAAGGAGCCGCTGCGCGGTCGCGCCGATGGCGTGCCGCCGCCGCCGCCGGTGCCTGATATCTGGCGGCGCTTCTGGGTCGATCTGTCGAGCGTACTGCCGCCGTTGACGGTGTTTCACGCCGCCGGGTTCGGGCGGCGGGCGCTGTTCGTCAACCTTGCCGCTGCAGTCGTCGCGGCGCTGTCGGCGACGGCGCTGATCGCCGTCACCGGCGACCTGCCGCAATGGATCGCGCTGTGTACCGGGGCCTATGCGGTGTTCAGCTGGGCACAGTCGCTCAAGGAACGCGATCCGCCGACCTTCGCGCTGATCTGGGGCACCCCCACCTTCGTGCTGGCGCTGACCGGCTTCGGCAGCATCAGCTTCGTCGGCTATGCCATCGGTTTCTGGTCGGCCCCCTATGCCATCCGCACCTTCCATATCGACCCCAAGCTTGCTGCCGTCACGCTCGGCGGCTTCGGCGCGATGGGCGGTTTTCTCGGCGTCGTCGTTGGCGGCTGGTTGAGCGACCGCGCCAAGCGTCGCCATCCGGCAGGACGCATTGTCGTTGCGACCTTGGCGATCCTCATCCCCGGCCCGTGCATCTGGATGATGTTCCACGCGACAAATTTCTGGGAGTACTTCGCCTGGAATATCGGCCCGGCGCTGTGCGGATCGATGTATGTCGGGATCGCCGCTGCCACGACGCAGGACCTTGTGCTGCCGCGCATGCGCGGGGCGGCAACGGCGACCTATTTCATCGGCACGACGATGATCGGCCTCGGGTTGGGGCCGTACTTCGCCGGGGCAGTGTCGAAAGTCAGCGGCAGCCTCGCCACTGGCTGCCTGTCGCTGCTGATCGCCGCCCCGCTGACGCTGACCTGCCTCGCCCTCGTCTATCGCAAACTGCCCGCCGCCGAAGCGAGCCGGGTCGAACGCGCCCGCGCCGCCGGCGAACCGATTTAAGGAATTTCGATGGACAAGACATTTGAGTTGGCAGTTTCAGCCGCTGTTGAACTTTTTGAGTCGCTTCCTTCACGTCCAGTTTGGAGCCCAGTCACCATGGGTAGGATCCAAAAAGAAGCTGGCGTATATGTCATGTATGAGGGCGAGATTCCCGTCTACGTTGGTCGCACACGTTGGCTCAAGCGACGTATATCTGGGCACCGCTCGGGCACACGCTTTTCATCTACCTTTGCTTTAAGAAGGGCGAAAGCAGAGTGGATCGCGGTTTCAACTGAAAACACTAACTCGAAGACGAGCGATCTTTTTGAATTTGACGATTTCAAATCGATATTTAGAACTCACACCGATTACGTTAAATCTTTGGCAGTAAAATTTCTTCCGTGCGATGATACGCTGACTCAGTACATACTAGAGGCATATGCAATCTGCGCTCTCGAACTCGATGTGAAAGAATTGCAAACCCACTAGTCGGAATTGGCAAAATGAATATAAATGACCTCTTCTCCGTTCGCGGCAAAGTCGCCGTGGTTACCGGCGGTTCGCGCGGCATCGGCGAGATGATCGCCCGCGCCTATGTCGAAAATGGTGCGAAAGTGTACATCACCGCACGCAATGCCGCCGTTTGCGATGGCCTCGCCGCCGAATTGTCGAAGCTCGGCACCTGCATCTCGATCCCCGCCGATCTGGCCAAGATGGCCGAGATCGAGCGCTTCGCTGCCGAGATCGGGTCGCGCGAGCCCAAGGTCGACATCCTCGTCAACAATGCCGGGGCCAGCTGGGGGGCCGAGTTCGACGATTTCCCCGAAAGCGGCTGGGACAAGGTCATGGATTTGAACGTCAAATCGGTATTCTTCCTTACCCAGAAGCTGATTAAGCAGCTGGAGGCCGCCGCGACCGCCGATAATTATGCCCGCGTCATCAACATCGGCTCGATCGATGGCCAGCATGTGTCGGGAATCGAGACCTACAGCTATGCCGCATCGAAGGCCGGGGTGCTCCATATGACCAAGATGATGGCGAAGAACCTTGCCGGTCGCCACATCGCCGTCAACGCCATCGCACCGGGGTATTTTCCGTCGAAAATGACCGCCGGAATCGCCGAGGAGTTCGCTGCAGCGTCGCTCGAAGCCACGCCGATGCGCCGCCGGGGGAACGCCGACGACATGGGCGGCGTCGCGCTGTTCCTCGCCAGCCGGGCCAGCGGCTTTTTGTGCGGGTCGGTCATTACCGTCGACGGCGGTTACGCGACGACGGTGTGATCTGCCCATCTTTGAGGCAATTGCCCGGGTGGGGGGCATGAAAAGTGCTCGAAATCGCGTTTTTACGCGGGCGCGCCATCGACGCGCCGCTTGGCACAAAGCCTGCATTGCGTGATAGGATTACGCAGCGTCCATGGGGCGCGGCGATAGTGCGGGGAACCCGGTGAAAAAGGTCGAAGCAGTCATCAAGCCGTTCAAGCTCGATGAGGTGAAAGAGGCGCTGCACGAAGTCGGCGTATCGGGGATCACCGTGACCGAGGCCAAGGGCTTTGGGCGGCAGAAGGGCCATACCGAACTGTATCGCGGCGCCGAATATGTCGTCGATTTCCTGCCCAAGGTGCGGCTGGAGGTCGTCGTCGATGACGATCAAGTCGATCGCGTCGTCGAGGCCATCGCCAACGCCGCGCGCACCGGACGCATCGGCGACGGCAAGATTTTCGTGTCGAGCATCGAAAGTGCCGTGCGCATCCGCACCGGCGAACGCGATTCGGACGCAATTTAAGTGAGTGTCGGCAGTGTCCATGCAGCTGTCATCCCGGCGCAGGCCGGGATCCAGTTTTTCGCCTTGGCCACGCGCTGAAGACCAAGCTGGATCCCGGCCTTCGCCGGGATGACGACGTTAAACGTGAGCGAAGGGGTTAAACTGATGGCGAATACACCGGCCAGCGTGCTTGAAATGATCAAGGACAAGGAGATCGAATGGGTTGATCTGCGGTTCACCGATCCCAAGGGCAAATGGCAGCATCTGACGATGGTCGCGGCGTTGATCGATGAAGATCAACTGACCGACGGCTTCATGTTCGACGGCTCGTCGATCGCCGGGTGGAAGGCGATCAATGAAAGCGACATGATCCTCGCCCCCGATCTCGACGCGGTTTATATCGATCCATTCTCGGCGACACCGATGCTGATCCTCGTCTGCGACATCGTCGAGCCGTCGACCGGCCAGCTGTACAGCCGCGATCCGCGTTCGACCGCCAAGCGCGGCGAGGCCTATCTCAAGGCCAGCGGCATCGGCGACACCATCTACATCGGCCCCGAAGCCGAATTCTTCGTCTTCGACGATGTCCGCTTCGGCCTTGGCTACAACGAGGGCTTCTTCCACCTCGACGACATCGAACTGCCGACCAATTCGGGCCGCGAATATGAAACCGGCAACATGGGCCACCGCCCGCGCGCCAAAGGTGGCTATTTCCCCGTTGCCCCGATCGACAGCGCCGTCGATCTGCGCGGCGAAATGGTCTCGACGATGATCGAAATGGGCCTGCCATGCGACAAGCACCACCACGAAGTCGCCAGCGCCCAGCACGAACTCGGGCTGACCTATGGCACGATGGTGACGACCGCCGACCGCATGCAGGTCTATAAGTACGTCGTTCACCAGGTGGCGCATGCCTATGGCAAGACCGCGACGTTCATGCCCAAGCCGATCAAGGACGACAACGGCAGCGGCATGCACACCCATTTGTCGATCTGGAACGGCTCGACCCCGCTGTTCGCCGGCGACCAATACGCCGGCCTGAGCGAGATGGCGCTGTTCTTCATCGGCGGCATCATCAAGCACGCCAAGGCCTGCAACGCCTTCACCAACCCGTCGACCAACAGCTACAAGCGGCTGGTTCCGGGCTTCGAAGCCCCGGTGCTGCTCGCCTATTCGGCGCGCAACCGCTCGGCCTCGTGCCGCATCCCCTATGGTGCCGGGGCCAAGGCCAAGCGCGTCGAGGTGCGTTTCCCCGATGCGATGGCCAACCCGTACCTGTGCTACACCGCGCTGCTGATGGCGGGCCTCGACGGCATCGAAAACCGCATCCATCCAGGTCCGGCGATGGACAAGAACTTGTACGATCTGCCGCCACGCGAGTTGAAGAAGGTGCCGACAGTGTGTTCGTCGCTGCGCGAAGCGCTCGGCGCACTCGACAAGAGCCGGGCAATTTTCACCAAGGGCGGCGTGTTCACCGACGACCAGATCGACAGCTACATCGAGTTGAAGATGGAAGACGTCCAGCGCCTCGAAATGACTCCGGCGCCGGTCGAATTCGACATGTATTACAGCGTGTAACCAGCGCCCGGATGGTTTGAAGGAGGCGGCACCGGGCAACCGGGGTCGCCTTTTTCATGCCCGCTCTTACATACTGTCATCCCGGCGAAGGCCGGGACCCAGTTGTTCTTATGCTCGTCGACACCGAAGCAAGCTGGATCCCGGCCTTCGCCGGGATGACATTTTGGAGGGTAGTGACGCGGCTACCCTGCGAGCGCGCCCGCGCTCAAAACTGCGCCGATACCGACGCGACAACCCCGCCCCGCGCGTCGCTATGCCCCACCGCGCTGCGCCGGACATCGGTCCCGGCATAGGCGAGACAGAGCGCCAGCCAGCGGTGCTTCCACTCCACGCCGATCTTGTAGTCGAGCTTCGCGCCAACGCCGGTGCGCAGCCGCGCCAGCCCGCCGCTTTCGTACCCCGCCGATGCCTTGACGGTGAAGCGGGTCGTTGGGATCCCCGCCTGCGCGGCAGCAAACAAATACGTGTTGCCGCCGGGGATGTTGGACTGGTCGGGGGCGTAGTTCGCACCCAGCGTCAATTCCACCGGGCCAATGGTCTTGGCGGCCGACACAAAGCCTTCGACATAATCGGTGCCGCGACCGCCCGGAAAGACATAGCCGGTGACCCCCGCCGTCGCCGTCACCGGCCCGACCGCGCCGCTCCACCCCGCCGTCAGGTCGAATTCCGCATTGGCCCCCCGCCGGTCGGCGACCGATGCGGCAAAGACCCCGGCAAAGGCACCTTTATAACCGGCGAACAGGCTCGCCTGCACCGCCGGGTCGCGGCCCGATAGCGACACCCCGCGAAAGCGGTAGTCGCTGACCAGTGCGGCAGTGCCATCGAAACTGACCAGCTCGGCACGCAGCGGTTGCGCCGCGACCAGCCCGCACGCCGCCAGACACCGCCACATCCTCGCCTCACCGAACACCATCATCGACGCGCGATAGCCCGTTCGACACCCATCGCGCAAAAGGAAACGCGGCGCTGTCCTGGGCGAGACAGCGCCGCGTCCTTGCGACCAGCCGGGTTTTGCGTCAGCCGATCAGAAGACGACGCCGAGTTCGATCAGGCCGCGCGTCTGCGACTTGTCGTTGCCAGTCGAGCCGAATGCCGAGCCTGCCGCGATCGAACTCGCGGCAACCACACTGAATTCGGCGCGGGCGAAAAACACCTTGTACGTGTAGGTCGGCGTGACAGTGAACGAGAACGCCTTGCTGCCGACGCCGTAGAGGAGGTTCGGTGCATTGGCAGCCGCGTTACCACTCGTTGCGATATATTCGACGCGAACCGGCAGGCTGACGTTAGGCGTTACGGCATAACGCGCCAGAATTGCACCGCCATACGTATCGGCAGTGGCGGTACGGACGCCGCCGCCGAAGTCGAGCTGCGGGACGTGCGTATATTGGAAATAGGGCTGAAACACCCATTTCCCGGCCGTGTGGGTGTAGATGATGTTGTAGATCTGGCTGTTATTCAGCGTCACCGGAGTGGCGAAGGTCGATTTGTAACGGCGGCTGAAACTGCCCATGCCGATAACGGCGATCGTATCGGCGCTGGTCAACGCATAGGCCGCCGAGGCGCTGACCCAATTATACTTGCCGGAGAAAAAACCATCGGTCAGCGCTGCGGACAGCGACAGCTTGCCAAGGGTCAGATTGGCCTGAATGCCGCGATTGACGGCGTTCTCTTGGTTCCACAGTAATCCGCGCGCGATATTCGGATTTTCGACCGAGAACGTATATTCAGCGCCGATCAATGTCGGCAGCAACCCTGCCTGCACCGAGAAATTGCTCGTCGGGGCGATTTTCAGAAAGGCTTGTGGAACAATGCCGTACGTCAGGTCGGTAACCGTCGTCGCCTTGAAATAGGGCGTGCCGAGCGATGGGAGTGAATAGACGCCGGCCTGCACAAAGAATTGCACGACCCCGTCGACCTTCTGAATGAAGACCTGTGCATTGCTGACGTCGGCAAACGTTGTCCGGTCGCCGGGAATCGCATTTGATTGCGTGGAGGCAATGCCACTGGCGACGCCGGTGACGTAGATTTTACCAAAACCGCCGAGATCGAAGTTCATCGGACTGCTATTGTTGGCAATCGGCCCCGCAAAGGCCGGCGCGAGCACGACCGCCGCTGGTGCTTCGGCAGCGGGTGCCGCAGCGGGTGCTTCCTGCGCAAATGCCGTCGTGCTCATCAGCAGCGCCACCGTTGCTGCCACGCCCTTGATCGTCATACGTGTTCCTCTCACCCCGATCGCTCTCAGCGCGACCCAATTGGTGCACTGCAATATCCGTGCCAGTTCGCTGCGCCCACGCCGTCTGGCGTGGCGCACCGAACCAGTGCGGTGGCGCTTAGTTTAGAGGCGGGTCTGCTCAACGAAATGGCAGCCACGGGGGGGAAACACCCGTGGCTGCATAAGCGCAGCATCAATTTTCGGCAGCGCGCCCTATTGCGCGAAGGCGTGGACCTTGCCGTCCCACGCCGGAACAAACACCTGCGCATTGACGACCGTCGGCGCGGCAAAGCCATTGCCGCCCGCCGCAGCCGAAAACAGCACCGCGCCGGTTTTGGCATCGATCGCATAGAAGGTGCCGCCTGCGCCGTTGACGTAATAGACGACGCCATTGGCGATCGTCGGCGGCGACACCGCCTGCCCGAGTTCACCATAGGGGCCGGATGATGCGGGCGTCTGCCACGCCAGCGTCAGCGCACACGATGGCCCCGACGCGCGCCACGCCTGAACACTATCGAGGTTGGTAACGATCAGCTGCTGGTTGGTCGTATCGACCGCGACATCGCCGGTATAGCTGTTGTTCGGCAGCCGCTGCAGCGGACCCAACGCGATCTCGGTGCGGCGATAGGTGAACAACAGGCCACTCTTGTTGATCACGGCAAGGCTCAACGGGCACGCCGCGCCGAACTGATAGAGGACTGGCGTCGAGCCGAAATCGACATCGCCATTGGGGTTGGCCAATCCGGGGTAATGCGCATCGGCAACCGTCAGATCGAGGTTGAGGCGGACCACCTGATCGCCATAGCCGTCGTGCTCGCTGGCCGAATCGAGCAGGTTGCCGGTGGCGGCAAAAAGCTGCTTGGTCGTGGTGTCGAGCGAAACACCCCCTGGCCCCCAGATGCCGCCACCGCCTGATCCCGGCTGACTGATGTGATGGCCGCCGGGGCGCATTGTGGCAAAATCGGCATAAAACGCATTGGTGACGGCATGGGCCGTCCGCGTGTCGATGCGCACGACGCGCCCATGATAATTGGTCTGGTCGCACATGCTGGCGACGGCGACATAGATCGCCCCGTCATAGCTGGTCAGGCCACCATAGACGTGCTCGCGCGCCGCATCGGGCAGGATCCGGACCGGGAAGCCCGCGACGGTGGCACCGGTTGCCGGGTTGAGCGCATACAGCGCGCCATCGCCGCCCATCGTGTACAGGCGCTTTTCGGCCTTGGAATACGTCATTGCCGCCGAAATACCGAACTGACCGTCGGGCAGGTCACCGCAGCCGGCAACGGTATAGCCGGTCGAACGGGTCCAGACGATCTGCCCGGTCGCGGCGTCGATGGCGGCGATGGTGCCGCGTTGGGTACCGGCAAAAACCAGATCGCGGGGTCCCGACGGCGTGGCGATATCGACCCCGACAATCGCCTGCGCCGTGATCGCGCCGCCGTCGATGCCGGTTGCCCATTTTTCCTTCAGGCCAGCGACGTTGGTAACACCCAGCGTCTTTTCATAGGCATTGTTCGCCGTGCGCGCATAGTTGAACCCGTATGTTGTCCAATCGACCTTCGCCGCCGACGCATCGGCCCACGCGCCAGCCGCCGCGAAAAGCGCGGCCAGATATATGATACTCTTCACCGATCCCCCCGGAACTTGTAAAAACAAGTTAGCGGTGGCGGACTGGAACGCGAGAAGTTTATTACTTACAGAGTGTTAAGCGATGCAGAAACGACGCTGATTTCGCGCGATTAACGCAAGAACAGATTTTCCGCTCGGCGCATCGCCTTCATCTCGATAGCATTGCCTGCGGGATCGAACAGGAAAAAGGTCCCCTGCTCGCCGGGCAATCCTTCGAACCGGACGTGCGGCGGGATTTCAAAGGCAATCCCGGCGGCAGCGATCCGCGCGGCCATCGCTTCCCAAGCACTCCAGTCGAGTACCAGCCCGAAGTGCGGGACGGGCACGGCGTCGCCATCGACTGCGTTGCGGATGATCGCGGCGCGCGGCGCGCGATGCACGACGAGTTGGTTTCCGGCCAGATCGAAATCGATCCATGTCGCCGACGACCGGCCTTCGGGACAGCCGAGGACGCCACCATAAAAGCCGCGTGCCGCGTCGAGATCGTCGACCGGGATCGCCAGATGGAACAGCGCCGTCATGCCGCCGCCAGCGCGACGAGGCGCTCGGCGATGCGGCGCGAACCGGCCGCAATCGCGCCGCCCGGTGTTCCGGAAAGCGCTTCGGGTATCGGACCCGCAGGTTCACACACAGTCGCCGGGGCGGCCCCGCGCCGCACATCGAGCAGCCAGACCATCGCGGCGGCAAGCCGCGCGGTGATCCGCAGGCTTTCGGTCGCCACCGCCGCTTGCATTTCGGGGGACAGGCTATTGCGCCGCGCCCGCCCCGCGCCGTCGAACCAACCGCGCGCCTGATCGCCGAGAAGCAGGACATCGCGGTGCAACGCGGCAAGGCTGTCGGCAGTCATAGCGCTGTTCTGTCATGGTCGCAGAGGTTTCGCCAGCCACTTGAACGCCGCGCAACATCCACCAAATCATCGCCTGTCGCGGTCGCCGTTCGGGGCCGCGACATACTCCGGCCCGCACAGGGCGGAGGCCAACATCGCTTGCTTGAAGAGGATGAACCCATGCGTGCTTTCGATATCTCTCCCCTGCTCCGGTCGTCGATCGGCTATGAAAATTTGAACCGCCTTGTCGAATTCGCCGCGCGCGTCGACGGCGGCGACACCGGCTATCCACCTTATAACATCGAAAAGGTTGGCGACGGCGCGTACCGCATCGCGATGGCGGTCGCCGGCTTCGAAGAGGCCGAACTCGACCTGACCGTCCAGGAAAACACCCTGATCGTCACCGGTCGGGCCGGCACCGACGCCGAGACCGGCGAGCGGGTGTACCTGCATCGCGGCATCGCCAAGCGCGCCTTCGAGCGCCGTTTCCAGCTGGCCGATACGATCAAGGTGACGGGTGCCAGCTATGCCCATGGCCTGCTCAATATCGAGCTGGTCCGCGAAGTCCCCGAGCACAAGAAGCCCCGCAAGATCGAGATCGGCTCGCTCGTGCCGGCAAACAGCAACGCCATCGACGTGACGGCACAGGCGGCCGAATAGGCCGATGACCCTCCCCGGCGCGCCGGGGAGGGTCTACCCCGCTGCGGTTTTTTTCTTTACCGTCTGAAACCGCGCCAGTTCGGCGGCGGCTTCGCCCCAGTTCGGGGCAAGTTCGACTGCCTTGGCAAAATCTTCATAGGCGGCGCGGGTATTGCCGATCAGTTCGTTGGCGATGCCGCGCGTGTAATAGGCGACTTCGGGCCGCGTCGGGTTATGGTTAAGCCCCTCGGTGAGCAGTGCCACCGCCTCGGCGTCGCGGCCACCGAGGTGCAGCAGGGCGATCCCCTTGTTGACATAGGCTTCGGCGGTGCCCGGACGCAGCTTGATCGCGGCATCGTAATCTTCGATTGCGGCAGTCAGTTTTTTGTTTTGCATCAGGATGATGCCGCGATTGACGAAGGTCGCAGCACGATCGACCGCCGACAGCGCGTCCTCGTCGAGCGCGGCATTGCAGACGCCGATCGCATCGCGATACTGCCGGTTGGACTCGGCCGCCTCGTAACACGCCTTGCCAAAACCATTGCCCAGCACCGATGTTGCGGCGAAGGCCGGTGCGGCGGTGAAAGCGACCGCCAGAATGAACCCAAAGGTAGCGCGCATGTCCGTCTCCCTCACGCGTCGTGAAGGTCCATAGCACGCGCCGCGCAGCGACGAAACGTTCAGGCAATGATATCGGGAATCAGCATGTCTTCGAGCAGCGCGATCTCGTCGCGCAACCGCAGCTTCCGCTTCTTGAACCGCGCCAGCTGGATCATGTCGCGGTTGGCGAGCGCCTGCAGCGCTTCGATAGCGGCGTCGAGATCACGGTGATCGCGGCGCGTTATCGCGAGACGTGCCCGTATCTCGATTTCGTCCACGCCGCGCCCCCTCGCTCCTGCCTCGAGTCGTTAGCATGCCCGCCCTTGCGTGGGCACCCGGATATCGCACCCGCCATATTTTGGGGCCATCGCCCCCGATTGCGACTAGATGCGGCATCGCCGGGACAGGGCGATGCAGCCTTGGACAAGCCCGGTCGTTTATGCTGGTATCGATTGTTGCCACCCGCCGAAGGAGACATCCATGGCCAACGCGCACCTTGCCAGCCTTGCCGCCCGCCACGCCGCGCTCGACGCGACGCTCGCCAGCGAAATTCAACGGCCGCTGCCCGACCAGGCGATGCTGACCCGACTGAAGCGTGAAAAGCTCAAGGTAAAAGAGGCGCTTGTCCGCACCCACTGAATACATACGTATTCGCGACGAAAACGCGGCGAACGCGGCGTTCGCCCCCTCGTATCCTGGCCCCGCATGCCGTAGCCATGAGCTTTATTCCGGCATTCGACCGGTCTGGGCTTAGGGGGGACGGCGCAGTGCAACAGGGCTTTGGGCGCGCGCAGACCGAGCGACCAAGTGCCTGAGCGCCTGGTCAGCGCTATTGGCTATCGCGCCCATAAGCGCTCGGCTACACTCGCCGCAATCCGGCAGCCAACGAGCGCTGGAGCGGGGAGGCTTGGCGTCAGGATGCCGAACGACAAGCCGACGTCATTCGATATTGCGCAGCTCGCCGGCGTGTCGCAGCCGACCGTTTCACGCGCCCTGCGCGGCGACCCGACGGTCAGCGAAGCCACCCGCAAGCGCGTCGAGGCGATTGCCTACCAGCTCAATTACAAGGTCGACAAGAACGCTTCGAGCCTGCGCCTGCGCCAGTCGAATACGCTGGCGCTGCTGTTCTTTGAAGATCCGACGCCCGATGAATCGATGATCAACCCATTCTTCCTGTCGATGCTTGGATCGATCACCCGGACCTGCGCCATGCGCGGCTATGACCTGCTGCTGTCGTTTCAACAGATGTCGAGCAACTGGCACGTCGATTTCGAAGACAGCCGCAAGGCCGACGGCATCATCCTGCTCGGCTATGGTGATTATGAGGATTACCGCGCCCGGCTCGACCATCTCGCCGAACAGGGGACGCATTTCGTCCGCTGGGGTTCGGTGCAGGACGGCGGGTCGCAGACCACCATCGGCTGCGACAATTCTCAGGGTGGGCGCGACGCAGCACAGCATTTGATCGATCTCGGGCACCGCCGCATCGCCTTTCTGGGCCAGGCGTCGAGCCATTCGCCCGAATTCGAGGATCGCTATCGCGGGGCGTGCGCAGCGATGATCGACGCAGGACTCACCCCCGATCCAGCGCTGCAGGTCGATGCGATTTCTACCGAGGCTTCGGGCTATGCTGCGGCGCGCGCGTTGATTGCCGGCGGCGTCGGCTTCGATGCGATCTTTGCCGCAAGCGACCTCATCGCCGTCGGGGCGTTGCGCGCGCTGGCCGAAGCCGGGCTGTCGGTTCCCGGCGATGTGTCGATCGTCGGCTTCGACGATATTCCCGCCGCCAGCCTGTCGCATCCGCCACTGACGACGATCGCGCAGGATTACGCCCGTGCCGGCCAGACGCTCGTCGATACGCTGCTCAAGCAGATTGCGTCGCTGCCGACCGAAACCAAAATGCTGCCGCCGCGGCTCGTGCTCCGCCGTTCGACGGCGCGGCGCGCGTGAAACCCAAGCCGAGGCAAGGGTTCTGGGGGCTGTGGAACATCTCGTTCGGCTTCTTCGGGATCCAGATCGGCTTTGCGTTGCAGAACGCCAATATGAGCCGGATTTTCCAGTCGCTCGGCACCAGCATCGATGATCTCGCCTTTCTGTGGATCGCCGCACCGCTGACCGGATTGCTGGTGCAACCGCTGATCGGCCATTTTAGCGACCGGACCTGGACGCGGCTGGGACGACGGCGACCGTTCTTTCTTGTCGGTGCGCTGCTGGCGGCAGCGGCGCTGTTCGGCATGCCCAATGCCCCGGTGCTGCTGGTTGCCGCGCTACTGCTCTGGGTGCTCGACGCCTCGCTCAACATTTCGATGGAGCCGTTCCGCGCCTTTGTCGGTGATATGCTCGATCCCGGCCAGCAGACGGCGGGCTATGCCTTCCAGACCGCCTTCATCGGCGCGGGCGCAGTGCTCGGTTCGATCGCTCCGTCGGTCCTCACCGATGTCTTCCATCTGTCGAACACGGCACCCGTGGGCGCAGTGCCCGATTCGGTGCGCTGGGCGTTTTATCTCGGCGGCGGAGCGCTGCTGTCGGCGGTGCTGTGGACGGTGTTCACCACCCGCGAATATCCACCCGAGGCAATGGCGGCGTTTGCCGGAACGGCGGCGCATGGCATCGCGCCCCCGGCAGAGCCGCTGGCGACCTCGCGGTTCGGCCCGGTCTGGCTGGTTGCCGGAGCGGCGCTTTGCGGACTTGTTAGCGCGCTCGGCCTCGATAAGCCGGTCTATGTCCTTGGCGGGATGCTGGTCGCCTTTGGGATTGCACAGATCCTCAGTCGCTGGCTGGTGACGACCGGGCGCGGCGGCGGCGCGCTGACCCAGATCATCAGCGACCTCGCGACCATGCCACCGGTGATGCGCCGCCTTGCCGTCGTGCAGTTCTTCACTTGGTCGGCGCTTTTCATCATGTGGATTTACACCACACCGATCGTCGCCCAGAATTTCTTCGGCTCGGCCGATCCGGCGTCGGCGGCGTATAACAAGGGCGCCGACTGGGTCGGTGAATTGTTCGCGGTGTACAACGGCGTCGCGACACTCTGGGCCTTTGTCATGCCGCTGCTCGCCAAGCGCATCGGCCGGGCAGGGACGCATATCGTCGGGCTGCTCGCGGGTGCGGCGGGATACGCGTCGTTCCTGCTGCTCCATGATCCGACCGCATTGATCGGCGCGATGGTCCTTGTCGGCATTGCTTGGGGGTCGATCCTGACCATGCCGTATGCCATCCTCGCGCGGACGCTGCCGCCGGCCAAGCTCGGCATCTATATGGGGCTGTTCAACATCTTCATCGTCGTGCCGCAGCTGATCGTGTCGAGCGTCATGGGCAGCGTGCTGCGCGGCTTTTTCCCCGGCAATCCGCTGCCGGCAATGGCAATCGCGTCGGGCGTGCTGGTGTTGGCGGCAATCGCGATGCGCGGTGTCGGTGCCGCCGAGGCACGCGCCGTCTAAACCACATACGAATACAGCGCGCGCGGACGCTTGCATCGCCCTTCGCCGCCGCTAAGCACCATGGCATGGCCGCACCCTTCGAAACCCTGATCCTGTTCGGCGCAACGGGCGATCTGGCGCAGCGGATGCTGTTTCCGTCGCTGTACAATCTGCATTGCGACGGACTGCTCGCGGCGGGGTTCCGCATCATCGGTTCGGCCCGCGCGGCGCTCGGGCATGAGGATTTCCGCACCCAGGTGCTCGCCTCGCTGACGCCGCTCGAGCTGTTCGATGCCGACCGCGCCGCAGCCTTTGTGGCGCGGATAGATTATTGCAGCATCTCCGCCGACAAGCCGCAGGACTTCGCCGCACTGGCCGAACACGCGGCACCACTTACGGCGCGCGGTATCGCCGTCTATCTGTCGACCCCGCCATCGCTGTTCGCGCCGGTCGTTGCCGGGTTGCAGGCGGTCGGGCTGACGGGTCCCGAAACCCGGGTCGCCATGGAAAAACCCATCGGCCACGACCTGCCGTCGAGCCGCGCCGTCAACGCCGCCGTCCACAGCGCCTTTGCCGAGGAGCAGGTGTTCCGCGTCGACCATTATCTCGGCAAGGAAACCGTGCAGAACCTGCTTGTCCTGCGCTTTGGCAATACGATGTTCGAGCCGCTTTGGAACGCCGCGCATATCGACCATGTCCAGATCACCGTCGCTGAAACTGTCGGGCTGGAGGGCCGGGTGTCGTACTACGACGGCGTCGGCGCGCTGTCCGACATGGTGCAGAACCATATGCTGCAACTGCTGGCGCTCGTCGCGATGGAGCCGCCCGCCAGCTATACCGCGACCGCCGTGCGTGACGAAAAGGTCAAGGTGCTGCGCTCGCTGCGCCCGCTCGATGCTGCCAATGCCGCGCTCGCCAGCGTCAAGGGCCAGTACGGCCCCGGTGCCATCGATGGCCAGCCGGTCAAGGGCTATGCCGACGAACTCGGGCGCGCGTCGAACACCGAGACGTTTGTCGCGGTCAAGGCGCATCTCGACAATTGGCGCTGGCAGGGGGTGCCGTTCTATCTGCGCACCGGCAAGCGCATGCCGCAGCGCCATTCCGAAATCCTTATCCAGTTCCGCGCCGTTCCGCACCAGATTTTCCGCCCCAAGGGGGCCGGGTTGCAGCCCAATGCGCTGCTCATCCGCCTGCAGCCCCACGAAGGCATCCGGCTCGAGGTGATGACCAAGGAACCGGGACTCGACCGTGCCGGAATCGCGCTCAAAGAAGTCGGATTGGATGTCAGCCTCGCCGCCGAATTCGCCAAGGCGCGGCGGCGCATCGCCTATGAGCGCCTGCTGCTCGACCTGCTCGAAGGCGACACGACATTGTTCGTCCGCGCCGACGAGATCGAGGCGGCATGGACATGGGTCGATTCGATTCATCAGGCATGGGACGCGGCGGGCCTTGCCGCCAAGCCCTATACAGCGGGCACCTGGGGTCCATCGGCGGCCATCGGCATGATCGAACGCGACGGCGCGAGCTGGCATGACTGAGGTCGTCGCGGTCGATATCGGCGGCACCCATGCGCGCTTTGCCATCGCGGATGTTGCCGCTGGCCGCGTCGTTACGCTCCGCCCGGTAACCACCCAGAAGACCGCCGAGCATGCAAGCTTCGCCACCGCGTGGGAGGCGTTCGTCGCAACGCTCGATGGCCCCGCGCCGACGAACGCCGCGATCGCCTTTGCCGGGCCGGTGAAGGGCGATGCGCTCCAGCTGACCAATAGTCACTGGGTCGTCCGCCCGTCGCTGATCAGCGAACGGCTCCATGTCGAACGCTTCGTCATCGTCAATGATTTCGGCGCGGTCGGCCATGCCGTGGCGCAGGCCGGGGCCGATCAATTCCGCCATCTGTGCGGCCCCGACACGCCGCTGCCCGATGACGGCGTCATCAGCATCGTCGGCCCCGGCACCGGCCTTGGCGTCGCGCAGGTGTTGCGGTTCGGCGGCGGCTATCACGTCGTCGAGACCGAAGGCGGGCATATCGACTATGCGCCGCTCGACCGGTTCGAAGACGGCGTGCTGGCGATGCTGCGCCAGCGCCACCGCCGCGTCTCGGTCGAACGCATTGTCTCGGGGCCCGGCCTGCAAAGCCTGTACGCAGCGCTTGCCGCCGTCGAAGGCCGCGCCGTCGAACCCCGCGACGACACGGCGCTGTGGACAGCAGCGCTCGATGGCTCGGACAGTCTCGCCGTCGCCGCGCTCGACCGTTTCTGCCTGACGCTCGGCTCGGTCGCGGGCGATTTGGCGCTGGTACAGGGCGCGAGCGCCGTCGTGATCGCCGGGGGGCTCGGCGCACGCATCGCCGGGCATCTGCCGGGATCGGGCTTCGCCGAGCGCTTTGCTGCCAAGGGACGGTTCGAAACCATGATGCGCAGTCTGCCGGTCAAGCTGATCACGCTCGCCGAACCCGGGCTGTTCGGCGCGGCAGCAGCCTTTGCCAAGGAACACCGGTCATGACCATCGATGCGATCATGCGCCTCGCGCCGGTCATCCCGGTGTTGGTCATCGACGACGTCGCCCACGCCCGCCCGGTCGCCGAAGCGCTAGTGGCGGGCGGGCTGCGCGTGCTCGAAGTAACCTTGCGGACGCCTGTCGCGCTCGAAGTGATCGCCGAAATGGCCAAGGTCGAGGGTGCCGTCGTCGGGGCGGGGACCGTGCTCAACCCTGCCGACCTCGCCGCTGCCATCGACGCAGGCGCGCAATTCATCGTCAGCCCCGGCTTGACCGAACCGCTCGGCCGCGCGGCGGTGGCGAGCGGCGTGCCGTTCCTGCCGGGTATCGCCAATGCCGGCGACCTGATGCGCGGGCTCGATATGGGGCTCGACCGCTTCAAGTTCTTCCCGGCGATGGCGGCAGGCGGCCTTCCCGCGCTGCGAGCGCTCAGCGGTCCGTTCGGCATGGTGCGTTTCTGCCCGACCGGCGGCATCTCGGCGGCAAACGCCCCCGAATGGCTCGCCGAACCCAATGTGCTGTGCGTCGGCGGCAGCTGGATCGTCGGCAAGGGCGCGCCCGATACCGCCGCGATCACGGCGGCGGCATTGGCAGCGACGGCGCTACGCCAACCGGCGTAACGGTCGCCGGGCATAGACGCCGTAGCCCAGAATGACGGCATAGCAGAGCGCCGGAACCGCCAAAGCCACCTGCAGGCTCGACAGGTCGGCGGCGTAGCCGGTCAGCGGCGGGATGATCGCGCCGCCGACGATGGCGGTGGCGATGAGCCCCGAGCCCTCGGCAGCGCGCTTGCCAAGCCCTTCGCTGGCGAGGCTGAAGATCGTCGGGAACATGATCGCATTGAACAGGCCGATGGAAAGCAGCGACCAGCCCGCGACGACTCCGCCGCTGTTCGCCGACACCGCCAGCAACAGGATCGCTACCCCGGCAACGGTCGCCAGCAGCTTGCCGGGTGACACCAGTCGCAGCAGCCCTGCGCCGATGAACCGCCCAACCAGCGCGCCACCCCAGTAGAAGGGCACATGCGTTCCCGCCGCCTGCTGCGCGAGGCCCATCACCTCGGGCCGCATCAGATAATTGATGATCAGCGAGCCGATGGCGACTTCGGCCCCGACATAGAGAAAGATGCACAGCGCCCCGAGCGCGAAGCGCGGCTGCCTGAGCAGATCGAACGCCTGAAAGAAATTCGTGTCCTCGGCGCGGTCGTTGGTCAGCCGGTTGCGCCGCGACCAGACAACAGCGGCGACGAGCAGCAGCGCCAGCGCAAGGCCGATATAGGTCCGCACCACCGTCTGGGTTTCGGCGGTGCGATAAGCGTCGAGCGCCACCCCTGACAGTGTCTTGGGATCGATCGTCGCCAGCGAGCCGAGGATGAGAATCGACCCGACATAGGGGAAGATCGTCGTGCCGAGCGAGTTGAACGCCTGCGCAAAGGTCAGGCGGCTATGCGCTGTCGCCGGTGGCCCGAGCAGCGAGATCAACGGGTTGGCGACGACCTGCACGATGGTAATGCCGCTCGCCAGCACGAACAGCGCCAGCAGGAACACCCCGAAGGTTCCCGACGCCGACGCCGGAATGAACAACAGGCACCCGGCCGTCATCATCAGCAGCCCGATAGCGGCGCTGCGCATATAGCCGAAACGCCGGACGATCGCCGCACCGGGTAATGACATGACAAGATACGCCGCGAAGAACGCCGACTGGACGAGCAAGGCTTCGCCATAGCCAAGGGTGAACAGCTCCTTGAGCTTGGGAATGATCACATCGTTCAAGCTGGTGATGCCGCCGAAGGTGAAGAATAGCGCAAACACGAACAGCCGGAGATCGGGCGCATCGACCCCGCGAGCCAACACATCGTCGCTGGCAGGCGGCGCGGCGGGAGCAAGGGCCATGGTCAATCCTTCAGGCGGGCGAGCATCGCCCGATGATCGGGGAAATTCAGCGTGCAGCGTCGGACAAAGGCATCGACCGACGCCATGTCGTGCCGCAGTGCTTCGGGAGCGGGCGGACGCATCCGGGCATCGTCGGGAAAGGTGCCATAGCCCGCCAGCAGGCAATGCCACGACAGCGCCGAATAATAAGGTGTGATGCCCTGCGCGGCGACTTCGGCCTCGAGGTCCTGCCCGGTGAACCAGCAGGTCATCACACCCTTGAGCGAATCCGACAGCGTCTGGTTGGCGGCGTTATCGCGCCAGTAATCGGTATCGGTGCGCGAATTCACCCGGTAGTGCGCAACGATATAGTCGCGGATGCCGTCGTAACGCGCCGCGATGCGGGTGTTGAAGGCGTCGCGGTTGGCGGGCGTGAAGCCGCCACTGGCAAAGGCCTCGATAAAACCATCGACCGTCGCCTGAACGATATGCAGCGCGGTGGCTTCGAGCGGTTCGATGAAACCCTGCGACAGGCCGACGGCAAGGCAGTTCGCCGTCCAGGTCGTGGCGACGCGCCCGACCTTCATCGACAGATGCCGCGCCGAAACGTCGCTATCAAGCAGCCCCAGATGCGACCGCAATTCGGTTTCGGCGGCGTCGGAATCGATATAGGCCGAGGCATAGACATAGCCGTTGCCGGTGCGGTTGGTCAGCGGAATGTCCCATGCCCAACCCGCCGATAGCGCCGTTGCGGTAGTGTGGACGTTGGTGCCGCCCGGATCGGCGGGGGTCGGCATGACGACGGCGCGGTCGTTGAACAGGTTTGCGCCGAACGATTCGAACGGCACCCCGAGCGCGCCTTGCGCAATCGCCGACCGAAAGCCCGAGCAATCGACGAAGATATCGCCGTCGATCGACCCGCCGCCGTCGAAGCCGAGCCGCTCGACCTTGCCGTCGCTGCCGACCACGACATCGACGACGCGGCGTTCGAGGTGCGTCACGCCGAACACCGCCGTCGCATGGTCGCGCAGCACTGCGCCGATCAGATGCGCATCGAAATGATAGCCATAGCCGATGTCGAACGGGAAGCTTTCAGGCGCGATCGGTGCGGCGCGCGCAGCCGCGAGGGCCGCTGGCACAAAGAAGCGATCCGGATGCGCCCAGACGTCATGGCCGCCGCGCCGCGCCTGGGTGTTGAAATAGAATGCCGGCGCCGTGAAGCCATCGAGCATAGTATGGAACGGGTGGAAATAGCTGCCGAACCCGGGACGCGACGACCAGCCGTGGAAGGCGATTCCGGCCTTGTAGGTGGCATTGGCCTTGGGCATCCAGTCGGCATCGGAAAGGCCGAGTTGCGCGAAAAATGCCCGCAACTGCGGTGTCGAGCCTTCGCCGACCCCGACGATGCCTATCTCGGGACTTTCGATGACGGTGACTGTCGCCTGCGGCCACGCCCGCGCCATCTGGCACGCCGCCATCCACCCGGCAGTGCCGCCGCCGAGAATGACGATGCGCAGCGCCGGGGAGGTCATCGCCAGTCGGCTGGGTGAGCGGCAGGCGCGCGGATCACCGCTTGGCCGCCTTGAAGCGGATCGCCGTTCCGCCGCCGGGGGCAAGCGCCAAGGTCAGCGTGTCGCCGTGCGCGACCGTGCGGCTTTCGATGGTGATCGCGTGGCGGCCATCGGTGCGGTAGTCGGCCCCGGGGCCGTCACGATAGATTTGCGCCACATAGGTCTTGCCGGGTTCGAGGAAGTCGAGCGCGACCGTCAGCGTCCGGGCATTTTCGTCGGTGACGCTGCCGAGGAACCAGTCGTTCGAATGCCGGTCCTTGCGGGCGATGGTGACATAGTCGCCGACCGCGCCGTTGAGCACGCGGGTGTCGGACCAGTCGACCGCGACATCCTTGATGAACTGGAAGGCGGGCGCGTTGGCTTCGTAATTTTCCTGCAGGTCGGCGGCCATCTGCACCGGCGAATACAGCACGACATACAGCGCCAGTTGCTTGGCCAGCGTCGATTGAATGTCGGTACCGCCGCGCCCTTTGAGGCTCAGCACCCCCGGCGTGAAGTCCATCGGCCCCCCGAGCATCCGGGTGAAGACGAGGTTCGCTTCATGTTCGGGCGGGTTCTTCGGTACGCCCCAGGCATTATATTCCATGCCGCGCTGCCCCTCGCGGCTGAGCCAGTTGGGGTAGGTGCGGCGCAGGCCGGTATCCTTGATCGGCTCATGCGCGACGACGGCGACGTGACGCTTGGCGGCTTCGGTGACGACCTTGAGATGATGCCGCGCCATGACTTGGCCTTCATGCCATTCGTAGCGGATTACGCCATCGGCACCCCGCGACTGCACTCCGCCGGCATCGGAGACATAGCCGGTCTTGACGGTATCGATGCCCAGCGACCCCAACAGGTCCATCGCAGCCCCGAGTTCATCCTCGTAGTGCGCGATGTTCGCCGAGGTCTCATGGTGGCTGATCAACGTCATACCCTTCGACCGGGCATAGGCCTGGATGCGCGGCAGGTCGAAATCGGGATAGGGCTTGGTGAAGCTGAAATCCCAGCCATTGGCGAACCAGTCGCCATCCCAGCCGATGTTCCAGCCTTCGACGAGCAACCCGCCAAAGCCGTTCTTGGCGGCGAAATCGATCAGCTTAAGCGCATTCGCTGTCGTCGCGCCATGCATGGGTCCCGACGCCCAGCTTTGCGTCTCGAGGTGCATCCCCCACCAGATGCCCATGTACTTGCGCGGGTGCACCCACGCCACATCGCCGAGCACATTGGGCTCGTTCAAGTTGAGGATGAGGTGCGACATGTACAATCCCGGCGCATCGGCGGCGATCTGCAGCGTCCGCCACGGTGTCGGGAACGGCGCGGCGCGGCTGACTTTCGCGCCGGTTGCCGACGGTGTCAGCACCGCCTTGAGCAGCCCGTCCTCGACCTTGGCGATGTTCATTCCCGAATAATCGACCAGCGCCGCCTCATGGATCGCCACATGCGTGCCGTCGGCGAGTTTGAGCGTCAGCGGCGTCTGGGCGATGCCGATCTCGGCGACGGGCGTGTGGTGGTAGAGATATTCCTCGCGGTTCGATTCGAACGCCGTGCACCACCATGCCTCGGCGGATTGGGCGATCCTGAACTCGGTCAGTTCCTCGGCGATATTGACGGTCTTGAGGTTGGGTTGGTCGGGAAATTCATAGCGGAAGCCGACGCCATCGTCATAGACCCTGAACACCAGATCGAGCCGGCGGTGCAGCGGCGTCTTTTCCTGCAAGGCGACCCGCAGCTCACGATAGCGGTTGCGGATCGTCGTCCACTCGCCCCACGGCTGGGTCCAGTTTTCGTCGGTCTCGCGCACCGTTTGCGTCACCAGCGCGAAGTTGCGCAGCAACTGCGGCGCATCGGTGAGCAGGAAACCCAATTGCGAATCGCCTATCACCGGCGTGCCATTGCGGTCGATGGTATAACTCGCCCGGCCTTCGCCGTT
Organism: Sphingomonadales bacterium; assembly: GCA_038229555.1. Taxonomy (GTDB): domain Bacteria; phylum Pseudomonadota; class Alphaproteobacteria; order Sphingomonadales; family Sphingomonadaceae; genus Sandarakinorhabdus. The sequence goes on along the minus strand of JBBROI010000004.1, from coordinate 178,373 downwards.
GAGGGCGACGGCGACGTGGATGACATTGCCGGGCGACGATACGCCCGCGATGACATCGGCGCGCGCCGGTGCGGCCATGGCGACCAGTGCCACGAGCACCAGCAACAGGTTCCGCATCAGCCGATCCTTTCGGCGACGAGACCGCCAAAACCGTCAAGCCCCCAGCCCTCACCCGCGCCGATCCGTTCGACGATGCGCCAGCGGTCGGGTTGCGGACATGCCCATGCGATCGCTTCGGCACCGAAATTGAACACACACAGCAAGGTGGAGCGATCGTCGGTACGTTCGAAAACCAGCAGGTTCTCGGTTGCAGTGACGATCGTCATGCTGCCGGCGATCAGCGCGTCATGCCCGGCGCGAAACGCCAGCAGGTGGCGCGTCAGGGTCAGCAACGATCCGGCGTCGTTTTCCTGCGTCGATACCGCCAGTGCCGCATGCGCAGCACCCACCGGCAGCCACGGTTCGCCGCTGCTGAAGCCGAGCGAGGGGCCATCGGCTGTCCATGGCATCGGCGTCCGCGCGCCGTCGCGGCTGAGCGTGCGCGGCCAGTTGGTAATCGCTTCGGGGTCCTGCAGACGTTCGAACGGAATATCGACCTGCGGCAGCCCGAGTTCTTCGCCGTTATAAAGGAAGATGTTGCCACGCAGGCAGACCAGCAGCAGCATCTTCATACGGGCAAAGGCAGCGGCGTTTTCGGGCGCCACCCAGCGCGAGATCGCCCGCGGCGCATCGTGGTTTTCAAAGGCCCAGCTCGGCCAACCGGTGCCCGGCGTGTCGGGCCAGCATTCGATCGCCTCGCGCACCAGCGCCGGAGTTAGCGCATCGGCATACAGGAAGTTGAAGCCATAGGCGCTGTTGAGATGGCGGCCGTCGGCAGTGAACGCCTTCATTTCGGCCTCGGCATTGCCGCCGCCGACTTCGGCGACGGTGAACGCCCCGCCATAACTGTCGGTCAGCGCACGCAGCCGCTCGAGGAAGCGCGGAATGTCGGGATGCGACTGATTATAGACGTGCTGCTGAAAATCGAAGGGCCGGGTGCGCGGGCTGTTCGACGGCGGGGCGGGTGGATTGTCGCGCAGCAGCGGGTCGTGCATCGCAAAGTTGATCGCATCGACGCGGAAGCCGTTGACGCCGCGATCGAGCCAGAATTGCGCCGTCGCCAGCAGCGCGTCCTGTACCTCCGGGTTGTGGACGTGCAGCTGCGGCTGGCTCGACAGGAAATTGTGCATATAATACTGGCCGCGCCGCGCGTCCCATGTCCATGCCGGACCGCCGAACACCGATTGCCAGTTGTTCGGCGGCGACCCGTCGGGCTTGGCATCGGCCCAGACGTACCAATCGGCGCGCGGGCCGCTCCGGCTGGCACGGCTTTCGGCGAACCAGCCGTGCGCATCCGACGTGTGGGCATAGACCTGATCGATAATCACCCGCAGCCCGAGCGCATGGGCGCGCGCGATCAGCGCGTCGAAATCGGTAAGCGTTCCGAAGATCGGATCCACGTCGCAATAATCGGCCACATCATAACCGAAATCGCGCATCGGCGAGGTGAAGAAGGGCGAAAGCCAAACCGCATCGACGCCGAGCTTGGCGACATAATCGAGGTGCGCGGTAATTCCCGGGAGATCACCGATTCCGTCGCCATTCGAATCGGCGAAGCTGCGCGGATAGATCTGATAGATCGCTGCCCCGCGCCACCATTCACGCGTCGGCACCGCGGCCGGTCGCTCGCGTAGCGCTTCGTTCATCACTTCGCCGCGCTGCAAAATAGATAGCCGAGCGGCGGCAGCGTGACGGCGATGCTGCCCGGCGCTGCGGCGTTCGGAGGGCATTGGCCCGCCATACTGGTGAACCGCTGCGAGGCGACCGCAACCTCGACCTTGGCTGCAACCGGTGTGGTCGACGTGTTGAACATCAGCACGACTTCGCGACCGCTTATTGGATCGAACCGCGACACCGCGAACAGGCCCGGCTTGTCGGACGCGAAACGGATGATTTGCCGCCCCCGCCGCAGTGCCGGCGTCGCCGCGCGCAGTTGGGCGAGGCTCGCGATCTGGCGATATAGCGGATGGCCGCTGTCGAAACGCGGCGTCGCCGTCGTGGCTGCGGTACCGATCAGCCGGTTGTCGTTATAGCTTGCGACCCGCGATCCGAACATGTCCTCGCGCGCATCCTGATCGGCGCCGTGGCCGGTAAACCCCTGCTCGTCGCCCGAATAGACCACCGGGACACCGCGCAAACCGAACAGCATGGCGTTGGCGAGCATGGCGCGGCGCAAAGTCTCGTCTTCGCTCGCTTGCGGCAGCGCCTTGCGCAACTGGAACCCCAGCCGCCCGAGATCATGGTTGCCGAGGAATGTCGGCAATTGCAGCGCCGCCGCAGCGCCGCCTGCATAGAGCGCGTCACCCGCGAACAGCCGCACAAAACCATCGGTCCCTGCGGTACCGGTCACCGCATCGACGACGGCGCGGCGGAAGGCGAAATCGAGCACAGCCGGCAGCTTGTCGATCCGCGTGTGCGCCGCCAGCACTCCCGGATCGACGGCTTCGGTATAGACCTCACCGAAGATGTGGAAATTCGGGATGCCCTTGGCTTTGGCGCGCGCCAGCATGGCAGGGACGAACGTCTGCCAGAATTCCGGATTGACATGCTTGGCGGTATCGATGCGGAAGCCGTCGACGCCGAAGCGGTCGATCCAGCCGCCATAGATTTCGATCATCCCCTGCACGACGCGCGGGTTTTCGGTCATCAGATCGTCGAGGCCGGCGAAGTCGCCCATCGTCGAGCTTTCGCCGGTATACGTCGTCTCGCCGCGATTATGGTAGAACGCCGGATCGTTGAGCCACGCTGGATGCTTAACCCTTGCCTCGGCCGCCGGGACGAACGGCGTATAAGCGTAACGGTGATCGGTCAGCCGGGCGAAATTCGCCGCCGTCTGAACGCTGTCGCCTGCAAAGCCGGGATTGATCGCCGCCCCGCTGCCCGCGCTCCGGCTATACGGAAAATCGGCGCGTGATCGATAGACGCAGCCGCTGGCGCACTCGCGATACTGGATGACGTCGGCGGTATGGTTGGCGATGATGTCCATATAGACCTTCATCCCCCGCGCATGCGCCGCCGCGACGAGCGCGCGGAAATCGGCATCGCTGCCGAAATGCGGATCGACCGTCGTGAAATCGGTGATCCAATAGCCGTGGTAACCGGCGCTTTCATGACCCGGCGCGCCCTGCACCGGCTTGTTCTTGAAAATGGGAGCAACCCAGATCGCGGTCGCGCCAAGGCCCTGAATATAGTCGAGCTTGCCGGTCAGGCCCTTGATATCGCCGCCATGGTAGAATCCCTTGGCGGCCGGATCGAAACCCGCCGTCAGCCGGTCGCCGGACAGTCCGCCGCGATCATTGCCTGCATCGCCATTGTCGAAGCGGTCGGGCAGCAGGAAAAAGACCGTCTCGTCCTGTGGTAGCCGGTCGCGAAACGACGCCGCAGCGGCGGGCATCGCCAGCAACAGCGCGACGAGAGCGAGCGCGCGACTCATCGCCCCGAACCGGCGGCACAGTGGCGCGCGACGAACGCCTCATGGCTTGGATATTGCGCGGCTTCGCGTTGATAGAGCGTCGAAATGGTGTCGAGAAAGTCGCGCAAATCTCCGGCATCGATCGAATCGGCGACGGGATGATAGCCGTTGGGCAGGACGCCCTGACCCGCGAGCACTTGCAGCCAGCCAACCTCGGTGAACAATTCCTCGTGTTCGCGGAAGATGTGGCCATTGGCGCGGTAGAGGTCGAGTTTGGCGGCCAGCGTATCGGGCAACGGTGCCTCGCGGCAGGCGCGCCAGAACGGCTCGTCGCGACCGTTCGCCCAATAATGCAGGATGAGGAAATCGCGGATGCGTTCGAATTCGAAATCGCTCTGGCGATTATATTCGGCGCGGTCGGCCTCGTGGTGGCGGCGTCCCGGCATCATCTTCAACAGTCGCGAAATCGCCGATTGAATCAGATGGATGCTCGTCGATTCGAGCGGCTCCATGAACCCCGACGCCAGCCCCATGGCGATGACATTATGGTTCCAGAACTTACGTCGTTTGCCGGTGGTGAAGCGGATCGGGCGCGGGTCGGCAAGCGCTTCGCCATCGAGATTGGCGATCAGGCTGTCGGCGGCTTCGTCATCGCTGACAAAGGCACTGCAATAGACGCGGCCATTGCCGGTGCGATGTTGCAGCGGAATCCGCCATTGCCAGCCCGCTGCATGCGCGGTGGCACGGGTGTAAGGCGTGAAATCGGCGACGCGCGCGCTCGGCACCGCCAGCGCCCGGTCGCACGGCAGCCAGCGCGACCAGTCGTCGTAGCCGGTTTGCAATGCGCCTTCGATCAGCAGGCCACGAAAGCCCGAGCAATCGATGAACAGGTCGCCAGCGATAGTCTCGCCCGACTCCATCACCAGATGCGCGATATCGCCGCTTTCGCCGTCGCGGACGACATCGGCAATTCGCCCTTCGGTGCGCACGACACCGCGCGTTTCGGCAAAGCGCCGCAGATAGGCGGCATACAGTGCTGCGTCGAAGTGGAAGGCGAACGGCATCGGTGGAATGGCGTTGCCGGTGACCGGCGCGCCGCGATGCATGGCGTTGCGACGCGCGACGATCTCGTTGAGCGCATACGCCCCGAGCGGCTTGGCGTGACCGGCTTTCAAGGCGCGCAGCCAGTAATGCTGGAACGGCATCAGCCCGACATCGCGCCCGACATTGCCGAAAGAATGCATATAGCGAACGCCCGGCCGCAGCCAGTCGACGAATTCGATGCCGAGTTTGAAGGTCGCCTGCGTCGCCTTCATAAAGGCATTTTCGTCCAGCCCGAGCGCGTCGTTGAACAGCCGGATCTGCGGGATCGTCGCCTCGCCGACGCCGACCGTGCCGATTTCTTCCGACTCGATCAGCCGGACGCGGAAATTATTTTCGAGAAAGTGGCCAAGCGCCGCCGCCGTCATCCATCCGGCGGTTCCGCCCCCGGCAACAACGATGGTGATCGGCGCATCCGTCATGACCAACTGCAACCCTTAGTCACATTACGCAACAAGCCGAACCCGCCACCGGGTCACCAACCATAGCAGGCGAGCGACGCACCGGCAGGAAGACCCCCCACCGGCGCGCAGTCATCGATCAGAACTTGTACGACACGCCGATGTAGTAATCACGCCCGTAACGCTGATAATCGATCACCTGCCGAGGATCGTTGTTGGCATAAGTGATGAACGGGCGATCGGTGAGGTTCTTGGCTTGGAACAGGATGTTGAGACCCGCCAGTGGCGACCCCGGCTGGAATTCATAGCCGATCTGCGCATCGACAATGGTTTCCGACCGGACCTGGCGGAAATCAGGATTGGCCGACAGACCCGCCACTTCGCCGAGGAACTTCGAGCGATAGCGATAGCTGACCCGCGCCTGAAAACCCTTCTTTTCGAAATAGACTTCGGCGTTGGCAACCCAATCGGACAGGCCCGGCAGGCTGATCGGCTGGGTCGGATTGCTGCCCAGCGTAATCTTGCTGTCGGTGTACGACCCACTGCCGAAGAACCCAAAGCCATCGAGTGCCGACGTGAGGTTTGCAAACGGGAACGACAGTGTCGCTTCGAAGCCCTTCAGATCGCCGCTGCCTCGGTTCGACGGGGCGCTGACGGTCCCGAGCGTCGTGCCGACAACCGCACGCTGCGCAGGCGTCAGGCTGCTCAGTGCCGATGAGAAGTCGAAGATGAAATTGTCGCGTGAATCGACGAAGTTGGTCAGGCGTTTGTAATAGCCCGCAACCGAAACGTAACCGCCCTTGGCGAAATACTTTTCGAGCGAGATATCAAGATTGTTCGACAGATACGGCCGCAGCGCAACGTTGCCGCCGTTCGAACTGAACACGCTCTGCCCCGGCGTCGTCGAGCCCAAGCGGCTCAAATCGATACCGAATTCCTGATTGACTCGCTCCTGATCGAGTCGCGGCCGCACCAGCGTCCGTGTCGCGCCAAGTTTGACATAGGCCTGCGGTGCCACTTCGAGCGACAACGAAGCACTCGGCAGAACATAGGTGAATTTGGCACTGCCCGACGCCGGGAAGACCGACACGACACCGTTGCTGAAGTTCGAAATGGTGCCATCCGAACTCTGGTTCGTGTACACCACCTGCGCGCCGACTGCGCCGACAACCGGCACGTCGCTGACGCGCCCGTCGATCTTGAGCATGCCATAGCCGGTGAAGACGTTTTCTGTGACCGTGTTGTCGCGGACCAGCGACACCGGACGATTATCGTAAACGGCATTCAGGGTGTTATTGTAGAGATACAGCGGATCGAGCGTCAGGATTGCCGGCACGCCGAGATAGCCGAGCGAGATGTTCGATGGCAGTCGCGCCGCTGCCGGGACCGGCACGAAAGTCGGCGTTCCGCTCGCCACGGTGCAGTTGGTGCCGCCACCGCGCGGGCAGAGGAAGAACGAGGTGAAGTTGCTGGTCTTCTCGCGGCGACTGTAGTTGACGCCGACTTCCCAGCCCTTGACGAGACCATTGCCGAATTCGCCGTCGAGGTTGGCACGCAGCGACTTCAGATCGTCCTTGAAGCTCGGCCGATTGAGGAAGCCCGCCTGAACCACTGCCGTCGTGCCGTTATAGCCCCAGCCGCGCGGATCGGTGATGCCGATGATGTTGGTATCGGCATAGTTGAGCGTTGGGACGATGCGGAAGGTGCCGTTCGGCTGCTGGGTAATGCGGATCGTATCGGCCGGACCGGCAAGATTATAGCCGGTGCCCGAATAGGTTTCGAGCAAGAAGTCATCACGCTTCGAATGCGAAACGCTGGCATCGATCGTCAAATGGGTCGTTGCGCCGAGGCCGATGACGTTGTTCCAGCCAATCGAATAATTGTTCGCAGTCCGCTTGTTATAATCGTTGCGCTGGACGGCGTGGACGCCGCTGACCGTCAAACCCGTGACGAAACCGTTGCTGACCGTCGCATCGCTCAGCGTCGCGCCGCTGCCCCAACCCGGGTTAATCGGGAATTCGATGCCGCGCAGACGCTGGGTCTCGGTGAAATTCGAATACAGGAAGTCGAGCGTCGAGTGGAAATTCTCGCTTGGCTGCCATTCGACCGTCGCGACAACGCCGTAACGGTTGAGCAGGTTCGACTGGACATAGGGCTTGGCCCCGCCGAGGCGAAAGTTGTTCCCGACAGCCGCCGCGCTACCCGGATCCGACGGCACATCGTTGGGGAAGCCCCAGGCGTTGTAGCGTTCATCCTGCGACGGCAACGACGTCGCCGACAGGCCGATGGCGATGCCGAGGGTGTCGTTGTTGAACTTGTCGACATAGGTGCCCGAAACGCGATACCCGGCGCGCGGTGAATCGGGGTTGAGCGCCTTTTCGCCGTTCAGCTGACCACGCGCCTGCACGGCGATCACGCGCTTGCCCAGCGCCAGCGGACGCAACATGCGCAGATCGACCGTGCCCGAAATACCGGCAGCAACGAGCGATGGATCGGCGGTTTTGTGGACCACGACGTTCTTGAAGAACTCCGACGGATATTGATCATATTCGACGCCACGATTGTCGCCGACCGTCACCTGTTCGCGGCCGTTGAGCAGCGTCGTACCGAATTCGGGACCAAGGCCGCGGATCGACAGGCGCTGGTCGCGGCCTTCGAGCCGCTGCGCCGTCACACCGGGGAGACGCGCGAGCGAGTCGGCGATCGACACATCGGGCAGCTTGCCGATGTCTTCCTGCGACACGGTTTCGGTAATCGTCGGCGTCAGCCGCTTGAGCTTCGCCGAGGCATCGAGCGAGGCGCGGATACCGGTGACGACGATGGCTTCGGCGTCATCGGCGGTCGCAGCCGCTTCGGCGGCGAGGGTCGGGGCAGCAATCGCGATCGAGATAAAGGCGGCTCCGGCGCGCAACATCAGGCGGCGATGCGCCAAATTACGATTGTCCATTTGCGAAGTCTTCATGATTTCACTCCCCGTTTCGCCCACCGGTTGCATGATCCGCAACAAGCTCGCCCGCTTTTGGCAGGTCGCTGACCGCTGGTTTGTCGGGTTGGGTGGGCGATGTGAAGCAATTCACATACGTATTCAAACCAAACGCATGTCACCGTGCAATCGGGCAACACCGTTCATAAGCGCGTCGGTGCATCCGTGCGAAGCGAGCGCAGTACTCGGCCTTTCTAGACCGTCTTTCGGGTAACGTCGGGCCAAGGAATTGCCCGGTCGCAACGTTAGCGCCGGAACAGTGCCTCGCCGCGTTCGAGCGCGGTGCCGCCGGTGCTCACCGGGGCTTCGCCGTGTTCGGCGATGTGGGCTGCGGCTTCGCGTTCGGCCTGCAGTTGCTCGATCAGCGCTGCACGGTCCTCGCCAAGCTTTTCAAGGTTCGGCGAAATATCGATTCCGGCCTTCTTCGCTGCCATCGACACCAGCGCGTCCATTTCACGCTGCGTCGTCAGGCCGAGCGTCACCGGATCCTTTGGGGTGATATTGGCGTAGTTCCAGTGGCTCTTGTCACGGATCGCCGCGATCGTCGTCTTGGTCGTGCCGATCAGCTTCGAAATCTGGTTGTCGGTGATTTCAGGGTGGTTCTTGACGACCCACAATATACCGTCGGGCTTGTCCTGCCGCTTCGACACCGGCGTGTAGCGCGGGCCTGTCGTGCGCCGCGACTGTTCGGGCTGCCGCGACAGCTTGATAGCGTAATCGGGATCGGCTTGCCCCTTGTCGAGTTCGTCCTGCGTCAGCTCCTGATTACGCACCGGGTCGCGCCCGGCGAGCTTGGTCTGCGCCGTATCATCGGCAATCGCTTGAATTTCGAGGATGTGCAGCCCGCAGAAAATCGCGATCTGATCGAAGGTCAGCGACGAATTATCGACCAGCCACGCAGCGGTCGCATGCGGCATGAGGGGAAACAGCGGAGCAGCCATGGCGGCAAGACCTTGTGTTTTGAATATGGAAACAGCCGCCCCATCGGGACGGCTGCGCTCCAACAATGTATGACGTATCGCTGTCACAATCAACGGGGTATGCGCGTCGATATGGAATCGATGCGGCCAAACCGTCGCGCGTTACCGCGAAGCCGCGTCGTCGGCCTCGGCGTTGCCTATTGGGCGATTGTCTTCACCCTGGCCTTTGCCACCGGTGTGCTACGGACCTTTGTGTTGGTGCCGCACATCGGCGTACTGCCGTCGCTGCTGATCGAACTGCCGATCATTCTCGCCGCCGGTTGGCTGGCCGCGACTCGCCTGCTCCGCCGCGACGACCCCACGCCTGCCGACCGTGCCGCCATCGGCGCGCTGGCGTTCGTCCTGACCATGGCGAGCGAAGTCGTGCTGGCATCGGCAACGGGGGTACCCTTCGTTACGTGGTTAGCGTCGATCTTCCAGATGCCGGGGCTGCTCGGGCTGGCTGGACAACTGGCGTTCGGCGCGGTGCCGATGTTGGCGGGTCGGGACGCTACGCGACGCTGAGGACAATCTTGCCCACATGCGTCCCCGCCTCCATCCGCCGGTGCGCCTCGGCGGCATCGGCGAGCGCGAACACGCGGTCGGTGACCGGCTTCAGCCGTCCGCTTTCGAATTCGGGCCAGATCGCGCCCTCCAGCGTCTCGGCAATCGCCGCCTTGAACGCCACCGAGCGCGGGCGGAGCATCGATCCGGTCAAGGTCAGCCGTTTGCGCATAACCGGCACCAGATCGAGTTCGGCCTTCATGCCGCGCTGAAAGGCGATCGAGACATGCCGCCCATCGTCGGCAAGGCACTGGAGGTTGCGCGGCACATAATCGCCGCCGACCATATCGAGCACCAGATCGACGCCCTTGCCGCCGGTGATCCGCGCCACCTCGGCGACGAAATCCTGCGCGTTGTAATCGATAGCGTGCGCCGCGCCGAGCGCCAGCGCAGCGGCGCATTTGTCCGCCGACCCGGCAGTGACGATGACGGTCAGCCCGAGCGCCGTCCCCAACTGAATCGCCGTCACCCCGATGCCGCTGGTGCCGCCGTGGACGAGCATCGTCTCACCGGCGCGCGCATGGCCGCGATCGACGACGTTCGACCAGACGGTGAACCAAGTTTCGGGCAGCCCCGCCGCATCGGTCATCGCCATCCCGGCGGGGACGGGCAGGCATTGCCCGGCGGGCGCAACGCAATATTCAGCGTAACCGCCGCCAGCGACGAGCGCGCACACGGCGTCACCGACGCGCCAGCGTTCCACATCGTCACCGACCGCCGCGACGGTGCCCGCAATCTCCAAGCCCATGATCGTCGGCACCCCCGGCGGCATCGGATACAGCCCCAGCCGCTGCAACACATCGGGCCGGTTCACCCCAGCAGCAGCGACTTTGACGAGCACCTCGCCGGGGCCGGGATGCGGGACGGGGCGAGTGACGGGGAGGAGGACCTCAGGGCCGCCGGGGGCGGCGGGATCGATGGCGGTCATTTGGGTTGGGATGGTCATAGGGGCGTTGTGGCAGGATGGTGGAGTGGGTTCAACGGGTGTCCGGCGATGACACTTGACTACTCAGACAATTCGTATTAAAACTTGTGAAATATTGTAGATATGAAAGGAATTGATGTGGCTATCAGAAAATCGATCAGTGATAGTGGTGAGACGTTTGGGACGCGAGTGTCGCGCCTTCGGCACAAACAGGGCGCATCAAAATCCGCTCTAGCAAAAGCTGTAGGAGTTTCGACTACCTGCGTTTGGAACTGGGAGGAGGGCAATACGCACCCGCGCTTGCCAGCCCTGTTTCGTCTAGCCGATGCATTGAACACAACGCCCGAACACTTGAGGGAAGGCGACATTGCGGCTGATGCGGAAATTAACACTGCGAGCAGCTGTGCGGTTCCTGACACCTTCGCGAAGGAAGAAGTTTCATTAGCCGATCTGATTCAATGGGCGCGCAGAGCGGTTGCAGCTTCTGCGGGACTTTCCGCCGCGCAGGTGCGGATAGTCCTAGATTATGGAGGATAGCCGATACTTGCGTAGAGAGGTGCTTGCCAAACGCGGCAGGTTAAAGCCAAATCTGTATGGACCGGAAGTTTCCCTGGTTTTTTGTAGGGTGCCCGCCTCCCGAGCAGCATGAACAGTTTGCCGGCGGAGGCGAGAGCAGATCGTCGGGTCCGATGACGTGATCCTTGTGCTCGAAGCCTAGGACGTCGCGGACCAAGTGCGCGAGCACGGATCAACCAAGGAGACCCACAATGCGCGTCATGGTGATCGTCAAGGCGACCGAGGACAGCGAAACCGGCATCCTCCCGGACCCCGGCATGTTCGAGGCGATGCATCGGTTCAATGAGGAGCTGATCGCTGCCGGCATTCTGGCTCCCGAAGGCGGCGACGGGTTGAAGCCATCCGCACACGGCAAGCGCGTCGCGTTCGATGGTGCCACGCGCACCGTCAGCGACGGGCCGTTCGCCCACCCGCGCGAACTCGTCGCGGGTTTCTGGCTGTGGAACGTCAAGGACATCGACGAGGCGGTGGCGTGGGTGAAACGCTGCCCCAACCCGATGCCGGGGGCGAGCGAGATCGAAATTCGCCCGCTTTACGAGATGGCCGATTTCGAGGGGATCTGACGGCGGCGCGCGCGACGGTTGACACCCTGCCGAACCCGGCACAGCGTCACGCCCATGTTCGACGACGACCTGCCGCGCCCGAAATCTGATCTGCTCGCCGATTTGATGCGCGAGGATTTGGACAAATTGTCGATTGCCGAGCTCGACGACCGGATTGCGGTGCTCGATGCCGAAGCCGCGCGGGCGCGGGCCAAGCGGGCTGGCGCGGCGGCGTTCCGCAGCGCGGCGGACGGGTTGTTCAAACGGTGAGGTGCACCTCTCCCCTTGAGGAAGAGGTCGACTCGTCCACCTTCGGGCGAGCGGGTGAGGGGTTTCTTCGCGACCAAGGCAGCCCCCCTCACCCGGGCCGCGCCAAGCGGCGCGTCTCTCGACCTCTCCCTCGAGGGGAGAGGTAGTAGCGTGCCCGGCAGCCAGGATTTCGCCGCCGATCTGCGCAACGATGGCCTGCTGATCTGGCTGAACGGCGCACTCGTCAGCCGCGCCGACGCCCGGGTTTCGGTGTTCGATGCCGGGTTCGTGCTGGGCGACGGGGTGTGGGAGGGGTTGCGGCTGCACAGCGGCCGCTTGCTGTTCGTCGACGCCCATCTCGACCGGCTATTCGCCAGTGCTGCCGCCATTGACCTCGATATGGGGATCGACCGCTCGGGGCTAACCGCCGCGCTCGCCGAGACTTGCGCGGGCAACGGCATGACGGACGGCGCGCACCTGCGGCTGATGGTGACGCGCGGCGAGAAAGCCGCGGCGAACCAGGACCCGAGGAACGCGCTGGGGCGGCCGACGATCGTCATTCTCGCCGAATATAAACAGCCCGCGCCGGAATTGCGGTCGCGCGGTCTGCGTCTCCACACGGCGACCATCCGTTGCACCCCGCCGCACATGTTCGACATGCGGATCAATTCGCACAGCCGCCTGCCGCTGATCATTGCGCTCAACGAAGCGATTGCGGCGGGAGCCGACGAGGCGCTGATGCTCGATCCGGCCGGGAACATCTCGAGTTGCAACGCGACCAATTTCTTCTGGGTGGCCGACGGCGAACTCCGCACCTCGAGCGGCGTGTTCTGTTTCAACGGCATCACCCGGGCGAATGTGCTGGCAGTGGCGCGGGCGGACGGCATGGCGGTGCGCGCGGACGATTGTCCGCCCGACGATCTGGCGCACGCAACCGAGGCGTTCGTCACCGGCACCTTTGGCGGGCTGACCCCGGTTGCCGCCATCGACGGCCGGGCGCTGCCGCAGCCGCTACCGGGGCCGGTGACGGCGCGGCTGATCGGGCTGTATGATGCTTTGAAGGATGCGGACGCATGACCCGGCGACCGCCGACGGCCCCTCTCCCGCTTGCGGGAGAGGCGAGAGACGCGCCACTTGGCGCGGCCCGGGTGAGGGTGTCTGTCACTCGGAGTTGGGGCACACCCTCACCCGCCGCGCTGGCGCGCGAGTCGCCTCTCCCGCAGGCGGGAGAGGGGCAGCGTGACCATCGCCCTATGACAATCAGGATCGCCATGTGGTGCGGCCCGCGCAACCTGTCGACGGCGATGATGCGGTCGTTCGGTGCCCGCGCCGATACCGTCGTCAGCGACGAGCCGTTCTATGGCGCGTACCTGCAACACACCGGCGACGATCAGGCGATGAAGGAGGCGGTGATCGCGTCGATGGATACCGACTGGCACTCGGTCGCGCGCACCATGTCGGGCCCACCGCCGCAACCGCGTGTCATCTGGTACCAAAAGCACATGGCGCACCATATGGAGGGGTCGGTCGGCATCGCCGATCTGCCCGGCCACACCCACGCTTTCCTGATTCGCGATCCGGCACGGGTGGTGGCGAGCTATGCCGCCAAGCGCGTCCGCGTCCGCCCCGAACATCTGGGTGTCGCCCGCCAGCGTGAATATTTCGACCGCGAGGCCGACCGCCTCGGCCACGCCCCGCCGGTCATCGACAGCGCCGACATCCTGCGCGATCCGCCGGGGATGCTCGCCGCCCTGTGCAAGGCGCTCGGCGTGGCGTGGGACCCGGCAATGCTGGCATGGGAAGCGGGGCGCCGCGCCACCGACGGGGTCTGGGGCGCGCACTGGTACGGCGCGGTGGAGGCCTCGACGGGGTTCGGCCCGGCGGAGGGGGCGATGCCGGTGCTCGATGCAGAGGCGGCGGCGGTGGTGGAGGCGTGCCGGGGGGATTATGTGTATTTGAAGGGATTTGGGTTGTAGGCCCTCTCCCGCTTGCGGGAGAGGCGAGAGACGCGCCCCTTGGCGCGGCCCGGGTGAGGGCGTTCTTCTCTGGTCGGCGGGTTGGGGTACACCCTCACCCGCCGCGCTGGCGCGCGAGTCGCCTCTCCCCCAGGCGGGAGAGGGAAGTGGCTTGCCCCCGGTTGACGTTCGCGTAAAGTGACCCTCAATCAGCCTCTGGGGAGACGGCCTTGAACTTCGATTTTTCGGACGATGCCAAGACGCTTGGCGAGCAGGCGCGGCGGTTGCTGGGCGAGCGCGCCGGGCCCGCCAAGGCGCGGGCGGCGATGGCGGCGGGGGCGGCTCCCTTCGATGCGGCGTTGTGGGCGGAGATCGTCGGGCTCGGCTGGACGGCGGCGCGGGTGCCCGAGGCGCATGGTGGGCTGGGCATGTCGGCGGAGGAAACGGCGGTGCTTGCCGATGCCGCCGGGCAAAGTCTTGCCTGCGTGCCGCTGACGTCGGTGCTGCTGGCGACCGAAGCGCTGATCGTCGCCGGATCGGCCGAACAACAGGCAAAGTGGCTGCCGGGCATCGCCGATGGATCGGTGATCGCGGTTGTCGCGTGGAACGAACCCGGCGCGGTGACTCCCGCGACGGTGGCGACGCGGGCGGATGGTGGTACGCTGACGGGGGTGAAGTCGCCGGTCGCCGATCTGGCGGGCGCGCACCTCGTTGTCGTTGCAGCGACCGGCGCGGACGGCCCGTCGTTCTGGCTGCTCGAACCCGCTGCGGGCGATGTGGCGAGCGTCGAGACGCTCGATCTCGTTCGTCGCCATGGCAAGCTGACGCTCAAAGGCGCCGCCGCCGAGCCGATGGGAACCCCCGACCAGTATCAGGACTGGCTCGACCGCGCGGCGGTCACGTTGGCGTGGGAGGCCATCGGCAGCGCGCAATCGGCAATGGCGATGACGGTCGATTATGCCAAGCAGCGCGTCGCCTTTGGCCAACAGATTGGCCGCTATCAGGGCGTCAAACACAAGTGCGCCGACATGTATATCAAGCTCGAAATCGCCCGCGCCCATGCGCTCCACGGGCTGGCGATGATTGCGACCGGTGACCCGGAACTCCGGCAGGCTGCGGCAGCAGCGCGCGTCGCCTCGCTCGACGCATTGCAGTATGCTGCGGAAGAGAACGTCCAACTGCATGGTGGTATCGGGTTCACGTGGGAAAGCGATTGCCAATTCTATTACCGGCGGTCGCGGACGCTGACGGCGGCGCTCGGGTCGCGAAACTGGTGGGCCGACCGGTTGGTGCGGGCGCTCGAACAGCGCAATCGGGCGGCGGCGTAGGCGCAACTGTCATCCCGGCGAAGGCCGGGATCCAGCTTCTGCTGAGCCAAAAACAGACAACTGGATCCCGGCCTTCGCCGGGATGACAGAAGGGAAGACGACATGGACTTCAACGATACCCCCGCCGAAGCCGAATACCGCGCGCAGGTCCGCGCCTGGCTCGCCGATGCCGCGGCCGACTATAGTCAGCCGCGCGAACACGCCGACAGCGCCGCCTTCGTCGCCGAATCGAAGACTTGGCAGGCGAAGAAATACGCTGCCGGGTACACCGGAATTACCTGGCCCAAGGCATTCGGCGGGCAGGGCCTCGGTCCGATGCAGTCGATTATCTATAGCCAGGAAGAAGGCCGCTATCACGCGCCGACCGGGCTGTATTCGATCGGGCTCGGCATGTGCATCCCGACGGTGTTCAGCCATGGGTCGCAGGACATGATCGACCGCTATGTCGCCGAGGCTCTGCGCGGCGAGAAAGTCTGGTGTCAGCTGTTTTCCGAACCCTCGGCGGGGTCCGATCTTGCCGGTATCCGCACCAAGGCAGTGCGCGACGGTGACGGCGAGGACGCCGACTGGATCATCGATGGCCAGAAGGTCTGGACGACCAACGCTCACCTGAGTGATTACGGCATCATCGTCACCCGCACCGACCCGAATGTCCCCAAGCACAAGGGGCTGACGATGTTCATCGTCGACATGCATGCCCCCGGCGTCGAGGCGCGACCGCTCAAGCAGATGTCGGGCGGCAGCGATTTCAACGAGGTATTCTTTACCGGCGTGCGGGTGATGGATTCGCACCGCCTCGGCGCGGTCGGTGACGGCTGGAAGGCGGCGCTGACGACGTTGATGAATGAACGCCTCGCGGTCGGCGGCAAGCCGCGCCACGCGCCGGGGTACGCGACCTTGATGAAGCTGGCGAAAGGCGTCGAGGCTCCGAACGGCGGCGCAGCGATCGATGCGTCGGATGTGCGCCAGCGGATCGCGGCGAGCTATATCGCCGACGAAGGTATCAAGTTGACCCAGATGCGGGCGCTGTCGGCGCTGTCGAAGGGCGCGATGCCGGGGCCGGAGCAATCGATCTCCAAGGTCGTCGTCGCCAAGACGATGCAGGAAATGGCGGCGTTCGCGCTCGATCTGGCGGGCGGCGACGGCTTTGTGACCGAAGGCGCCGATCCCGAGATCGAGCGGCTGCAGGGCAGCTACATGTGGTCGGCGGGCCTGCGCATTGCGGGCGGCACCGACGAAATCCTGCGCAACATCATCGCCGAACGGGTTTTGGGTTTGCCGGGCGACCTGCGTCCCGACAAGAACCTGCCGTTCAACGCGGCGGCGTAAAGGCGCGGGCCGCTTGTCGCGGCGGACGGTTCATGGTTCAGACGCGCCATGCCCGTCCGATCGCTCTTTGCCACACCCTTTTACGATGACACGCTCGGCGACGCCGCGCTGGTGGCTGAGCTCGATCACAGCTGCCGCACCTTGGCGCAGGATGATCGCGCCGGGCGCGCATGGGCGAAGGCGCATGGCTATCACGGCTATACATCTTACGCCTCGCTGACCGATCTGGTCGTTCGCGACCCGGTGTTCGAGGATCTGCGCCGCAAGCTCGATGGCCATGTGAAGCGCTTTGCGGCGGCGGCGTTCATGGATTTGGGCGGCAAGCGGCTGAAGCTCGACAGCTTGTGGGTCAACGTCCTCAAACCCGGCGGCGGGCATTCGGGGCATATCCATCCGCACAGCGCGGTGTCGGGCACGGTCTATATCGCCGTTCCGCACGGATCGGGGGCGCTCAAGCTCGAAGACCCGCGCCTGCCGATGATGATGGCGGCACCGGGTCGCGTGGAAAACGCGCCGGAGGCGGCCCAACGCTTCGTCTATGCCGCGCCGGTGGCCGGCAGCGTGTTCCTGTGGGAAAGCTGGCTACGGCACGAGGTCGTGCCGGGGACGGGCAAGGGCGAACGGATCAGCGTCAGCTTCAATTATAGTTGAGTGCGACTGTCGCGCGCAGCGCTCTTACACCATGGTGGCCTGCCGCCCTATATCCAACGGGTGATCGCTCCCGCGCTACCTACCCTGCCGCCCGCCATCGCCGCCTGGTTCACGGCGCGCGGCTGGACCCCGCGGCGGCATCAGCTCGAAATGCTGTCGGCGGCGGCGGACGGGGTTCATGCGCTGCTCGTCGCGCCCACCGGCGCGGGCAAGACGCTCGCCGGCTTCCTGCCGACGCTCGCCGAACTGGCGGAGCGTCCGGTCGACGGTCTCCACACCATCTATGTCTCGCCGCTGAAGGCGCTCGCCATCGACGTGCAGCGCAACCTGCTGACGCCGGTCAAGGACATCGGGCTCGACATTCGCGTCGAGGCGCGCACCGGCGATACGCCGTCGGACCGCAAGAAGCGCCAGCGCGAACGCCCGCCGCAGATATTGCTGACGACGCCGGAAAGCCTCGCGCTGCTGATCTCCTATCCCGATGCCGCGCAGATGTTGGGCGGGGTGAAGACCGTTATCGTCGATGAAATTCACGCATTCGCCACCACCAAGCGCGGCGACCAGCTGGCCCTGGCGCTTTCACGGCTGCAGGCGCTCAATCCCGGTTTGCGGCGCGTCGGGCTCAGCGCCACCATCGCCGACCCCGAAGCCTATCAGGGCTGGCTCGCGCCGCACGCCGACCCCAGCGCGGTGCGGCTGGTGACGAGCGATCCGGGGGCCGAACCGGTCGTCGAAATCCTGGTCCCCGAAGATCGCATTCCATGGGCGGGACACAATGGCCGCTGGGCAGCGAAGGCGGTGATGCGGCGGATCGAAGCAGCGCGGCTGGCGATTGTCTTCGTCAATACCCGCGCCGTCGCCGAATTGGTGTTCCGCGACCTGTGGACCGAAAACGATCAAGCGCTGCCGATCGGTATCCACCATGGCTCGCTCAGCGCCGAAGCCCGCCGCAAGACCGAAAACGCCATGGCGACGGGGCGATTGCGGGCAATTGTCGCGACCGCCAGCCTCGATCTCGGAATCGACTGGGGCGATGTCGATCTGGTCATCCAGATGGGGGCCCCCAAGGGCGCGTCGCGGCTGATGCAGCGTACCGGGCGCGCCAACCACCGCATGGACGAGGCCAGCCATGCGATCATCGTTCCCGGCAACCGCTTCGAATATCTGGAATCGCTCGCCGCCAAGGATGCGGTGCGCGACCATGAACTCGATCACGACGTCTTCCGCCCCGGCGGGCTCGACGTGCTGGCGCAGCACATCATGGCGTGCGCGGCATCCGCGCCTTTTGCCGCCGATGCGCTGTACGCCGAGGTGCGGTCCGCTGCGCCTTATGCCGGGCTTGTCCGTGCCGAATTCGACCGCGCGATCGCCTTCGTCGAATCGGGCGGCTATGCCTTGAAGGCGTATGAACGCTACAAACGCCTGACGCTCGGGGCCGATGGCCGCTACCGCGTCACCCACCCCAAATTCGCCCTCCAGCACCGGCTCAATGCGGGCACGATCGTCGAAGCGGTGGCGTTGAACGTTAAATTCGGGCGGATGGGGCGCAGTCTCGGCAAGGTCGAGGAATGGTTCGCCGGGCAATTGCGGGTGGGCGACACCTTTATGTTTGCCGGGCAAACGCTCGACGTCACCGGTTTCGATGGACCCGACGTCATGGTCAAGATGGGGCGCGGCGACCCCAAGGTGCCGACCTATGTCGGCGGGCGGATGCCGCTCAGTACCAACCTCGCCAACCGCGTGCGCGGCCTGCTCAACACGCCGGCACGCTGGACCGAAATGCCCGCCGATGTCCATGAATGGCTGGCGATTCAGCAGCTGCGCTCGCGGCTGCCGGGGCTCGACGATCTGCTCGTCGAAACATTTTTTCGCGAGGGCCGCTATTATATGGTCGCCTATGGCTTCGAAGGCCGCAACGCCCACCAGACGCTCGGCATGCTGCTGACCCAGCGGATGGAGGCGGCGGGTCTGCAACCGCTGGGCTTCGTCGGCAGCGATTATATGGTGGCGACATGGAGCCTGCAGCCGGTGACCGACCCGCGCCCACTGTTTTCGCCCGATCTGTTCGAGGACGAACTCGCCGAATGGATCGCGGCGTCGCCGTTCCTGCGCCGGGCGTTCCGCGAAGTGGCGGTCATCGGCGGGCTGATCGACCGGGCGCTGCCGGGGCAGCACAAGACGGGCAAGCAGGTGAGTTTTTCGTCCGACTTGATCTATGATGTGCTGCGCCGCCACGAGCCCGGCCATGTGCTGCTGACCGCCGCATGGGCCGATGCGCGGTCGAAACTGACCGATATCGCCCGGCTGGCGGCGCTGCTCGAGCGCTCGCACGCCAAGTTGGTGCACGTGGCGCTCGACCGGGTGTCACCGCTTGCCGTGCCGGTGCTGCTCGAAGTCGGACGCGAAGCAGTGTTCGGCAGCGCCGATACCGCGCTGATGATCGAAGCCGAGGCGCTGGCGGCGGAGGCGATGCGGGTCGACTAAAGCAACCGGCTACGTCGGCGCGTTACCGTTCGAGCAATTGTAACACTGGCTGCCTAGCACCGCCGCTTCGTCACCGAATTGTTCAAAGGACCTCCCAATGCGTTCGCTCATTATCGCTGCCGCGCTGCTGCTTGCCAGCCCGGCGGCGGCCGAAATCGCCGATCCGCGCGCGCAGGACGCCGCCGATCTTTTTACCGGTATGTGTCTGGCGCATCCCGATAATGGCACTTTCGCCCATGCAACCTTCGACGGCCATCCCGAAACGATCAAAGCCCTGACTGCCGACGATCTGCGTCAGGCATTCGGCGCAGCCGCAGGCGACGGGTCGGGCTGGGTGATGCCGACGCCGCATGGCGGGCAAGTCATCCTCGCCTATACACCTTCGCTGCGCACCTGCTCTGTGCTCGTCCGCGCCGCCGACGCCGAATCGATGAAGACCGCGATCGGCGAAGCGGTGGCAGGCTTTGCGGCGTTGATGACCGGGGCCGAGGTAAGAGCGAAGCCCGCTGAAGCGCTTACCGCCGAAGGCGTTGCCGTCGAGCGGCTGGCATGGACCATCGTGCCCAAGGACCATGAATTCGCCATCATCGCCTCGATCGGCGCCGAACCCGCCGCCAGCCGCCAGCATTTGCTGACCTTCACCGTGGTGCGTTGAGGGGCCGGGTTCTCGCAGGCCGCACGAGCGGCTAGGACGGTCCGATGACCATCACTCGCTTTGCCCCGTCGCCGACCGGCCGCCTCCACGCCGGCAATATCCGCACCGCGCTCGTCAACTGGTTGCTGACGCGGCAGGCGGGCGGGCGCTTTGTACTGCGGCTCGACGATACCGATCTGGCGCGGTCGTCGGAGGAATCGGCGCAGTCGATCCGCGACGATCTGGGCTGGCTGGGCCTGACGCCCGATGCCGAGGTGCGCCAGTCGGACCGCTTTGCGCTGTACGACGCAGCACTCGAGCGGCTGGCGGCGGATGGGCGCGCCTATCCGGCGTGGGAGACGCCCGAACAGCTCGATCTCAAGCGCAAGGTGGCGCTGTCGCGTGGCCTGCCGCCGGTCTATGACCGTGCCGCGCTGGCGCTGACCGAGGCCGAACAGGCGGCCTTGCGCGCCGATGGCGTCGCGCCGCACTGGCGCTTCAAACTCGATGCTGCGCAGCCGATCCATTGGCACGACGGGGTGCGCGGCGACTGCCGCTTCGATCCCGCCACGCTGAGCGATCCGGTGGTGCGCCGCGCCGACGGGACCTGGCTGTATATGCTGCCGTCGGTCGTTGACGACATCGATCTCGGCATTACCGACATCGTCCGCGGCGAGGATCATGTCACCAATTCGGCGGTGCAGATCCAGATGTTCGAGGCGCTGGGTGCGCCGGTGCCGAGGCTCGCGCATCTGGCGCTACTGACGGGAAAAGATGCCGCTCTTTCGAAGCGGCTGGGTTCTGAAGGTGTCGTAGCTTGGAAAGAGGCAGGCTTCGAAGCCGCCGCCATTCGTGCATATCTCGCGCGCGTTGGATCGGCCCATCCGTTCGATTGCGCTTCAATGGACGAACTCATTGCCGAGTTTGATCTTTCGAAGTTTGGACGCGCGCCTGCGATCTTTGATCCCCCGTCAATACTGTTCGTTAACACTCGGACGGTTCATCGGCTTTCCTATTCCGAAGTGGCCGAGCGGCTACCGACGACGCTCACTGAGGAAGGCTGGCTTGCTATCCGACCTAATCTAAAGATCGTTGAAGAGGCGGACGAGCTTTGGGAGGTGATCGCGCATCCAATACGGCCAATTCTCGAAGACGAAGATGAAGCCTATGTCGCGGAAGCGCGCAGAGTTTTGGAAACCCTCGAATGGAACCAGTTCATCTGGTCGCGCTGGACTGCCGCGCTCAAAGACGCGACGGGACGTAAGGGTCGGGCGCTGTTTCAGCCGCTGCGCCAGGCGCTGACCGGGCGCGACCATGGCCCCGAAATGGCGGCGTTATTGCCGCTGATCGGTCGCGACGCGGCGCTGGCGCGGCTGCTTCGCCCCGTTTAGCGTTCGCCGCGCGGCTGGCGCGCCCAGGAAGAATTAGTCTGATTCGGTCCGACGCTTTGGCCTCGCTTGCGCGGTCGCGTCGTCGGTCATGACTGTCGTCCGTTCGGCATCGCGGCGCAAATCGGCCAAATGCCGTTTCAAACTTGCCGGGGCTGTTGCAACTGGGTTTGCCCATGGGTTGATGCTGATGCAATAGCCACTGAAGTTACCGCATTGGCGAACCTCGCCGGTCTTGCTGTCGACAACCGCGATTAGTTGATCGTCGTCATCTATCGTTGCGGCGGCCGATGTGCCCGGTGGTGTGGTAACGATCATGTGTCGCCACAAGTCGCCCGCCTTGAACACGCCGATACCGATATAGCGCCCATCGCGACTGTGCGGTGGGCCGCTTACGGCGGGGTCTTCGCCACAGCCGGCGAGAGCCGGAAGCAAAGCCATAACTGTCAACGCTGCGACCAGTCGCATACCACCTCCACGCCCAAGCCAGCAAATCCTACGCATCGAATAGGTTTTGACAACCCTGAACCGTTGGTGCCGACCTGAAACATTCACTTACCGTTCACCGTCCGGAGCCGAGCCTCAACCCTGCGCCGTAACAGGCCGAAGACGCCGGCGCGGCGCATGGGTGCAACCTCGTTTCCCTGGGAGGAATCGGACCATGTCACACGCGCTGAACCTGCGGCTGCGCAACAGCAGCGGCCTTGCCATCACCGTCGCCGTTCATATCGCCATGGGTGCAGCGCTGCTGATCGGCTTCGATATCGTTAGCCTGAAGGCCCCACCGCGACCGCCGCTGATGACTAAGCCGATCCCCGAGCCGATCAAACGGGTGCAAACCGTCGAGCCGATCACGACCGAACAGACAGTCACGATCGATGTGCCCGAGCCCCTCGTTGGACCGGTGGTGTCCGATCCGCTCTGGACGCATCCGGTGACCGCCGAACCGCTCGTCGATCCCAAGGGCGGACCCGAAGCCGTTCGCCCGCTGATCATCGATCCACCGCTACCCGCTGGACCCTCGACCGGGGCCAAGCTCGATCCACGCTATGCCGCCGGGTTCCAGCCGCCCTATCCGTCTGCATCGCAGCGGTTGGGCGAAGCGGGGACGGTGGTGCTCCATGTCGCCATCGACGCCAGCGGGCGGGTGACGGCGGCAACGGTCGCGCGGTCGTCGGGCTTTGCCCGGCTCGATGCGGCAGCGGTGGCGCACGCGCTGGCGAAATGGCGCTTCGTCGCGGCGCTGGCGAATGGCGTCGCGGTCGTTGCCGAACGCGACATCAGCGTCGTCTTCCGCATCGAAAACGCACGCTGAGGCGATCTGGATCGCTACAGGATGATGCGCAGACCGGCGGTGATCGTACGCGGCGTGCCGCGATCGACGACACCGCTGGTCGACTTGCCCGCCTCGATAAGCGCGTCGGTCAGGTTCTCGCCGCGTAGGGTGAAGCTGACGCGGCGCCCCAGCGGCACGTCGATGACGGCATCGAGCGTCGCGGCGTCACCTAGTTGGCGCGCACCGAGATCGTCCTCGGCCTGACTGCTGGCATAACGCCCGGTGACGCTGATGTGCAGCCTAGGTGACGGCGTCCAGCCCAAGGTCGCGCTGGCCTGATGCGTCGGCGTTTGCGCCGGTGCCAAACCGTTCAGTGCCGATGCCAGGCCCGAACCGCGAACGCGCGCCCGCGTATAGGCATAGGACGCATCGATCCGCCATTTGGCGAGGTTCGCATGCGCCTCGGCCTCGATTCCTTGCGCGACGATCGCATCGAGGTTCTGACGCTGGCGATAAGTGCCCCCTGCCGCGACAAAGCCGACCCCCGGAAAGACGCCGGGTCCGGCTCCAACGGTGACATTGCCGATGGCGTTGTCGAGGCGGTTGGCAAACGCTGTGACGCTGAGCCGAAGGGTCGAAAACGGGTGGACATCGATCCCGATTTCGGTGCCCTTCAGCCGCTCTGGGCGCAGGCCGGCATTGTTTCCCGTCGCATCCGCACCGACGCGAAACGGCCGATACAGCTCGTTGAGGGTCGGCAGGCGATAGCCAAGGTAAGCAGCGGCGCGCAGCGTGATCGCTTCGGTCAGGTCATACGCGATACCGCCGCGCGCCGTCGGTTCCCACTGGCTGCGATCGGCGGGACGGTCATCGATCGTGGTCGCAAAGGTCTGCGCGTCGATTTCGTTAAGCACGCCATCGGCAATGCGCCAATGGTCGATCCGCACCCCGCCGGTCAGCGTCAGGCCCGCGACCGGCACCGCCGAAATCTCGGCATAGCCGCCGATCACCTGATTATGCCCGCCGCCCTGCCGCAGCCGGGTGTAGCGACCGAGCAGATAGCGCGAGCGTTCCTCGGTACGCCCGGTTTCATCGCGCAGATCGGCACCGAGCCGCAGGTCGATTCCGCCCAATGTCGGTGGCCGCACTTCGATCTTGCCGCCGATGCCGGTCGCTGGCGTATTATATTGGTCGAGCGAGGGTGTCGCGATGCTGCGCGTCGGATCGAGCGCGACAACGGTGTTCGTAAAAGTCATCGCCTGCAAATACGCCAGCGCCTCCCACTGCCAGCGTCCGCTGCCAATTAGGCGCACGCTGGTGGTCGCACCGCGAACGGCGGCGGCATTGCCCGCCACGCCGCGCACCCGGTTGTCGGTGAAGGCGAGGCCGTTGACGAGCAATTGCGTTTCGTCGGCAACACGCACAGCGGCATGGAAGCCGACGCTGCCTTGCGTGTAGCGCGCGGCGATGTCGGCCGGACCGCGCTGATTTTCGGGGATAATCACATGGCCGTCGCCGCGATCGTAGCGACCGAACAGCGAGACGGCGCCGTCGCCCAGTTTTGCGCTGCCGACGGCGTTGACCGCCAGCGCGTTGCGGCTGCCAAAGTCGAGTCCGGCGTTAAGGCCCGGCAAGGTCGCGGGGTCGGCGCTGCGCAATTCGATGGTCCCGGCCAGCGCCCCGGTTCCAAACGCCCCCGCGCCTGCACCGCGCGTGACCTGGACAGCCCCGAGCCTTTCGGGAGCAAGCGCAAACCACGGGATATAACCGGCGAACGGATCGGCGACCGGTGCGCCGTCGAGCAATACCAGCGCCCGGCTCGATGCGTTGCCGCCGAGCGCTCGCAGCGTGGCCCCCTGGCTCGTCGGGTTAGCGGTGCGGCTATCGGTGCGGCGGAATTGCTGAAAACCGGCGACATCGCGCAGCACGTCCTCGATCCGGCCCGACGCCGTCCCGGTCAACCGCGCCCGGTCGATCGTGACGATGTCATAGGCGGCGTCGCCCTTGGGCGGTGCCAGCGCGGTGACGACTATGCTGCTGTCGTCCGCACCGTCGGCGGCGTGAGCAGGAATCCCGGCAAGACCGCCGACTGCAATCGCCAAACAAATCACGCGCACCAAAACTCTGGCCTTTCCATCATGCCCAATCAGGGCCCTTTTGCCGTCGAACTCAGTCAATTTTGCGCGCTTCCGTCGGTATTTGCCACGAAATGGTTGACCATTGCACCCTTCGCGCACGACGATGCTGGCCTCAAGGAGCCGCTGCCATGATCCAACCGCATCTCGACCGCTGGTACGCGCATATCAAGCAATCCGATCATGCCGGACTGTGGGACATGCTGCACCCTGACGCAGTGTTCGAAAGTCCGGTGGTCCATACGCCGCAGCGCGGGCGTGATATCGTCCATAAATACCTCGCCAGCGCCGATAAGGTGCTCGGCGGGCCGGGCTTCACATACGTCGGCGAGTGGCGGTCGGCGGATTCAGCGGTGCTCGAGTTCAACAATGTGATCAATGGTATCGCCATCGATGGGGTCGACATCATCACGTGGAATGCTGCGGGACAGATCACGCATTTCAAGGTGATGGTGCGCCCGTTGAAGGCGGTCAACATGCTCCATGCGATGATGGGCGAAATGCTCGCCAAGGCCTGAAGCTGTCAGAGCCGCTAGTGGCGAGCGGGTCGGCAAGCGTCTAGGCCTGTGCCTAGCGCGATTGCGCACGAGGCAGGGAAGCAACATGGTCCAATCATTCGGCGCCGATCCGCAGATGAACGGCTATTACGCGCCGTTTCTCGCCGAACTCGATGCGCCCGATCTTGTCGTCGACGGCGTGCTGCCCGATGGGCTGGCCGGCACCTTCTACCGCAACGGCCCCAACCCCGCCTATCCCGTGCGCGAGGGCGATCGTTACCACATCTTCGATGGCGACGGGATGATCTATGCGATCACGCTTGGCGGCGGCCGCGCCAGCATGAAGAACCGCTGGGTCCAAACCGGCAAGCTGAAGGCCGAGCGCGCTGCCGGCAAGCGGCTGTTCGGCGTCTTCGGCAACCCACGCTTCAGCGACCCGTCGGTCGATTACGCCGACTATAACATCGCCAACACCCATATCTGGCCGCACGCGGGACGGCTGTTCGCGTTGATGGAAGGCTGCCCGCCGGTCGAAATGGACCCGGAGAGCCTCGAAACACTGGGCAGCGAAACCTTCGGCGGTGCGGCGGCAGGGCCATTTACCGCCCACCCCAAGACCTGTCCCGATTCGGACGAACTCCACGCCTTCGGCTATTCGGCCAAGGGGCCGGCATCGCCGGCCATCCGCTACAACGTCCTCGATGCCGCCGGTCGTCCGACCCACACGACGTTCTTCGATCAGCCCTATGCCAG
This sequence comes from Sphingomonadales bacterium, assembly GCA_038229555.1. Classification (GTDB taxonomy): domain Bacteria; phylum Pseudomonadota; class Alphaproteobacteria; order Sphingomonadales; family Sphingomonadaceae; genus Sandarakinorhabdus. The sequence goes on along the minus strand of JBBROI010000004.1, from coordinate 152,132 downwards.
CATGATGCACGACTTCATGCTGACCGAGCGCCATGTGGTGTTTCCGGTCATGCCAGTGACGATCGACCTTGGCCGCGCGATGAGCGGCAAGCCGATGGCGGCGTGGGAACATGGTCGCGCCGCCCATTTCGGCATCATGCCGCGTGGCGGCAACGGCGACGAGATCCGGTGGGTCGATAGCGATCCGCGCTTCATGTTCCATAGCGTCAACAGCTTCGAAGTCGGCGACGATATCGTCGTCGATGTCGCCGGTGCGCCGCGCGCGCCGCTGATGCCCGATGCCGATGGCAATATGCCGACGCATGAGGAATCGCGCTTCTGCCTGCGCCGCTGGATCGTCGGCCCCGGCGGCGTGCGCGAGGAGGTGCTCGATTCGATGGACGTGCAGTTCCCGCGCATCGACGACCGGGTGCAGGGCCGCGCCTATGCCCATGCCTTCGTCAACGGCACGTTGCGCCCGACGGCGGGCCGGGTCGATGGCTTCGACATGGTGGCGCGGATTACGATTGCCACCGGCGCCCGCGACGCTTTTGACGCTGGCGAAGGCGCCTATCTCGGTGAGCCGGTATTCGTGCCGCGTCCCGGCAGCAGTGCCGAGGGCGATGGCTGGTTGCTCATCCTGAAATGGGATTCGGCCCGCAACGAGAGTGCGCTGCTAGTGTTCGATGCGCGGACGGTGGCGGCGGGTCCGGTGGCGACCGTCCATATGCCGGCGCGGGTCCCCGGCGGTTTCCACTGCCACTGGCGTGGGGGCTAATGCTCCCAGCCGAGGCGGGCGGGAGTCACGTCGCGGCCATCGGCGTTGCGCACGGTCAGGCCTGATCCCGCCGTAATCGCTCCGATGCGGGTGACGGAAGTCTTCGCCGCCGCCGCAGACTCCAGCACAGCTGCATCGTCGCGGGCGGTGAACAGCAGCTCATAGTCATCGCCCGCTGTCGCCAGTTCCAGCAGACCGGCATCGCCCACTGTACGGCTGCGGGCTGCATCCGACAGCGGGAGCGCCGCAAGATCGACAGCCACCGCGACGCCGCTGGCGCGCGCCAGCCGGTCGGCGTCGATCAACACCCCGTCGGACACGTCCATAGCGGCGGTCGCCACCCCCGCCAGCGCCCAAGCCAGCGCAAGGCGCGGCTCAGGACGGCGAAAGCGGTTGAGCAAGGTCTTGTCGGGAGCGGCTTCGCCGTGCGCGATGGCAAGCCCCAGCCCCGCGTCGCCGATCGTCCCCGACACCCACAGCGTATCGCCCGGCCGCGCCCCCGACCGCGCCAGCGCCCGCCCCGGTTCAACATGGCCAATGGCGGTCAGCCCGAGCACGGCACGGTCGAGGCCGGTAACGGTATCGCCGCCCCACAGCGCTACCTGCCAGCGATCGAGCGCCCGCCCCAGTCCGGCGGTAAAGGCCGCCCGCCACTCATCATCTTCTGCCGCCGACAGGCCGAGCCCGAGCAGCACGCCCGCCGGGGTCGCCCCCATCGCCGCCAAGTCCGACAGGTTCACCGCCAGCAGCTTCCACGCGATATCGGACGGCGGGTCGGACGGCAGATAGTGAACGCCGCAGGCCAGCACGTCATGGGTGAAGACGAGGTCACGGCCGAGCGGCGGCGTCCAGACGGCGGCGTCATCGCCAAGGCCGCGTGCCGCACCGCTCGTCGCCAGCGGTGCCAGATGGCGGGCGATAAAGTCGCGCTCGCCGGTCACCCGCTACCCGCGCACCCGCCGCGCCACCGTATCGAGCAGGCCATTGACGAACTTGGCCTCCTTTTCGGGGTGGAAGGCGTGGCTGACATCGACATATTCGTTGATGACCGTCGCCGCCGTGACATCGGGCCGCGCCAGCAGTTCGTAAACGGCGGCGCGGAGCAACGCCCGCATCGGCCGGTCGAGGCGGTCGATCGCCCAGCCTTCGGCCAGTGCGGCAGTGATCAGACCGTCGATCTCGTCGAGCCGCGCCATGACGCCCTTGACGATATCATCGAAGAAATCGCCGTCGGCGTCGGCATAGTCGGCACCTTCCAATTCGCGCCCCAGCCGATGGGCGTGAAATTCGTGGAGCAGCTTGGGCAGTGCATCGCCGCCCATCTCCTGCTGATACAAGGCCTGCACGGCGGCAAGGCGGGCGGCGGAACGGGCAATATTGGTCGGGGCAAGCATGGTGCGGCCTGTAGCGCAGCGATTGCGACGATACGACCCCTCTCGCGTGCACCGATGCGACGCAGCATGACTGTTCGCCCGACCTTTGCCTTATTCCGGTGCGATAACAGCCATCAGTCATTGAGAGACCCCATGCCCGACCGCGCCGAAGTCTTTGCCCGTATCCTCGAACTGATCGAGCCGCTGAACCCGAAGAAGGTGCCGCTTGCCGAAGCGACGACCTTCGCCGGCGATCTCGAACTTGATTCGCTGACCGTCATGGACTTGGTCGCCGGGATCGAGGACGAATGGGATATCGTGCTGCCGTTGAACATGCTGCCCGATCTCGAAACCATCGGCCAGGTTGCCGATGCGGTCGCCAAGATGGTGGCGACCAAATGAGCGATCTGTTCTCGAAATTCGATGCGCTGATCGCCGAGCGCGCCGGGCTTTTGGACACTGGCGTGCGCGACCCCTTTGCCATCGTCATGGAGGAGGTGCGGTCACCCACCGAAGCCCTCATCGACGGGCGTGAGACGATCCTGCTCGGCACCTATAATTATATGGGGATGACCTTCGACCCCGATGTCATCGCCGCCGGCAAGGAAGCGCTCGACAGGTTCGGGGCGGGAACTACCGGCAGCCGCGTGCTCAATGGCACGTATCAGGGCCATAAGGAGTGCGAGGATGCGCTGAAGGAATTTTACGCCATGGACCATGCCATGGTGTTTTCAACGGGCTATCAGGCCAATCTCGGCATGGTCGCGACGCTCGCCGGAAAGGGTGACTTCGTTATCCTCGACGCCGACAGCCATGCCTCGATCTACGACGGCTGCGCGATGGGCAATGCCGACATCATCCGTTTCAAGCACAACAGCGCCGAGGATCTGGAGAAGCGCCTGCGCCGCCTGCCGGCCGATGCGCACAAGCTGGTCGTGCTCGAAGGCGTCTATTCGATGCTCGGCGACATCGCGCCGCTGAAGGAGTTGGTCGCCGTTGCCAAGGCGTTCGGCTGCATGGTGCTGGTCGATGAAGCGCACGGAATGGGCTTTTTCGGTGAGAACGGTCGCGGCGTCTACGAAGCGGCGGGCGTTGCCGACGATGTCGATTTCGTCGTCGGCACCTTCTCCAAATCGGTCGGCACCGTTGGCGGTTTCTGCGTGTCGAACCACCCGAAGTTCGAAATCCTGCGGCTGGTCTGTCGCCCCTATACCTTCACCGCCTCGTTACCACCGGCCGTCGTCGCCTGCGCCGCAACCAGCATCCGCAAGCTGATGCACGGCCATAACAAGCGCCAGCATCTGTGGGAGAACACCCGCGCGCTGCACGGCGGGTTGAAGGCGCGCGGTTTCCGGCTGGCGACACAAACGCCGGAAAGCGCAATCATTTCGGTGCTGATGCCCGATCAGGAAATGACCGTCCGGATGTGGCAGGCGATGTTGGAGCAAGGGGTGTACGTCAACATGTCGCGCCCGCCGGCGACGCCCGCCGGGGTGTTCCTGCTGCGCTGCTCGCTCTGCGCCGAACATACGATGGATCAGGTGGCGACCGTGCTGCAGCGGTTTGAGACGGCCGCAGCGCTGACCGGGCTGATTTTGGCCGCTGCCGCCTGACGCGCCTGCATCCATGGTCTTGTGCGGGCCGTAATGACACCCGATGTCACGCCCGTGCGTTACGCATGGACCGGGCAGAATTTGCCCTGTAAGGTTAGCTCTTAACCGGGCTCGAAGGTGAGCGAAATGTCTGACAGTGGATCGTGGATCGAGATTGTTTTGCTGGCCATGCTCGCCGGCTTTATCGGCCTGCGTCTGGTCAGCGTGCTTGGCAAGCGTACCGGCCACGAACGCCCGGTCGGTGACAGCTATCGCCCCGGTGCCGCCGAAGTCATCCCGGCACTGGCGCGCGGGGCCGATGCGCCCGCTGCCGCACCGGTTGCTGTTCCGGCTGGCACCGACGCCAATGTCGCCGCCGCGTTGCAGACCATCGCCGCCGCCGATCCGTCATTCAGCCCCGAACGCTTCATGACCGGTTCTCAGGCCGCCTATCGCATGGTGCTCGAATCCTTTTGGTCGGGCGACGCCGATGGTTTGCATTCGCTGATGTCCGATGAGGTCCAAGGCGATTTCGCCTCGGCGATTGCCGAACGCGACGGATCGCGGCTCGATAATAATCTTGTGGCGATCGACACTGCGACCATTACTGCTGCCGAGATGATCGGTCAGATGGCCGAAGTCACTGTGGCATTCACTGCGCGGGTCAAGTCGGGTAGCGGCGAGGTCGCACCGACAAGCGATGTCTGGACCTTCAGCCGTCACATCGGCACGCGCGACCCCAACTGGCTGGTGATCGCCACCGACGCAGCGTGACGCGAGACCGGCGCGGCGTCCCGACCGGGCGGCTCGCGCTTTTTGCGATTGCAGCGTTACTCGCGGGGTGCGCGACCCCGACGCGAAAGCCGGCGCTCTCGGTTGCACCGCCGTTGCCCGCAGCGATCCCTGCCAAGCCGGACATTCGGGCCGTGGCCATGCCGCCGCTTGACGCCAACGGTGCCGCGTCGGCGCTCGCGACCTTCCGCCGCAGCTGCCCGTCGCTGCTCCGCCGAACCGACCGAAGTGGCCTGACGCAGCCGGGCGACTGGGATAGGGTCTGTACTGCGGCTACCAACGCCAGCGATGCCACTGCCTTTTTTACCGCCAATTTCAGGGCAGTGACGCTCGGCGATGGCGCCGGTCGGGTCACCGGGTATTTCGAACCCGAGATCGCCGCGTCACCGGTTGCCGCCCCCGGCTATGCCGTGCCGCTCTACCGCCGCCCGCTCGACTTGGTCGAAGCCGATCTCGGACGTTTCGTGAAGGACCTCGATGGCCGCAAACTCCGCGGCCGGGTCGAGCGCGGCCAGTTCGTGCCCTATGCCGACCGCGCCGCGATCATGGGCGGGGCACTGGCGGGCCAAGGCCTCGAACTCGCCTGGGCCGCCGATCCCTATGAGGCGTTCTTCCTCGAAATTCAGGGGTCGGGACGGTTGCGCTACCCCGACGGGCGGATCGTCCGCATCGGGTACGACACCCAGAACGGCCGGGACTATGTCGCCATCGGGCGCGTGTTGATCGATCAGGGGCGGCTGGCACCGGGCACGGCAACGATGGATTCGATCATCGGGTGGCTGCGCGCCAATCCGGCGCAGGCCCCGGCGGTGCTCGCCGCCAACCCCGGCGTGGTGTTTTTCCGCGAGATCAAGGGCGACTGCCCGGTCGGCGCGATGGGTGTGGCGCTAACCTCGCAGGTTTCGGTCGCTGCCGATCCGGCATTCGTGCCGCTGGGTGCGCCGATATGGGTGACAACGCAGCTGCCCGGCGGGGTGTCGCTGGCGGCGTTGATGGTGGCGCAGGATACCGGCGGCGCGATCAAGGGGGCGAACCGGCTCGATCTGTTTCGCGGATCGGGGACAACGGCACGCGCCGAAGCCGGAGCGCTCGCGGCGGCGGCGCACATCGTGGTGCTGCTGCCAAAGGCGGCAGCGGCGCGATTGGTGCGGTAAGGGGGGAGCGTATGCCGCGCCGTCTCGCGCCTGAGGAGGCGGCACTTTGGGCGCGGGTGGCGGCGACGGTGCGGCCGATGCGCGGACGCGCGTTGGCCAAGGCGGCTCCGGTTCCCCCGCCAGCAGCGCCTGAACCCAAGCCGTTGGCCAAAGCCAAGCGCCCTGCAGCGCCACTCCCCGCCGTCTCCGCACCCGTCGCGCGTCCCGCGCGCATTTCGGTCGCGGCAGCCACGCTCGACGGCAGTTGGGACCGGCGGCTGGGTGGCGGCATCATCGCCCCCGAACGCACCGTCGATCTTCACGATCATAATCTCGCGGCGGCGCATTTCGCCATGGAAGACGCCATCGAAGCCGCCATTGCCGACGGCGTGCGGGTGCTATTGATCATCACCGGCAAAGGGCGCGGGGCACGGCCCGGTGTCATCCGCGCGCAGCTTGGCGACTGGCTCGATGCCTCGCCGCACCGCCGCCGCATTGCCGCGCTGCGTCCGGCGCACCCGCGTCACGGCGGCGGCGGCGCGTTTTATCTCGTGCTCAGACGGTCCGGTTGACGCCGCCGCCGTCGAGCACCTGCCGCACCTTGAGCGCCAGTTGCATGATCGTGAACGGCTTGGGCAGGAACGCCACATCGGTGTCGAGCATGCCGTTGTGGACGACGGCGTTGCGGGTATAGCCCGTCGTATACAACACCTTGAGGTCGGGCATCAGCGCCCGCGCCTTATCGGACAACACCCGCCCGTTCATCCCCGGCATGACGATGTCGGTGAACAGCAGATCGAGCTGCGGGCGACCTTCGAGTTGCCGCAGCGCATCTTCGCCGTCGGACGCTTCGATGACCGTATAGCCGAGTTCGGTTAGCGCGGTGATCGACATGTGACGGACATGACGCTCATCCTCGACAACCAGCAATGTCTCGCCGCCACGGGCCCGCGGCAGTTCGGTTTCACCAACGGCAAGCCGTTCGGGTGCATCGGCCCCGAACCAGCGCGGCAGATAGATTTTGACCGTCGTGCCGTGGCCAACCTCCGAATAGATTTTGACGTGGCCGCCCGATTGCTTGACGAAGCCGAAGACCTGGCTCAGCCCGAGCCCCGTGCCCTTGCCGACGCCCTTCGTGGTGTAAAACGGGTCATAGGCACGCGCGATCACTTCGGGCGTCATCCCCGATCCGCTGTCGGTGACGCAGATCACCACATATTGCCCTGCCGCAACATCGTCATTGGCGCTGGCATAACTGTCGTCGAGATGGCTGTTCGCCGTTTCGATGGTCAGCTTGCCGCCCTCCTCCATCGCATCGCGTGCGTTGACGGCAAGATTGATGACGGCGCTTTCGAGCTGCGGGGCGTCGGCATAGGTTCGCCACAGCCCTCCGGCGAGGACGGTTTCGATGGCGATATTGTCGCCGAGCGTCCGGTGCAACAGTTCGGACATGCCCTTGACGAAGCTGTTGGCGTCGATGGGTTCGGGTGCCAGCGGCTGCTGCCGGGCAAAGGCCAACAGACGTGCCGTGAGCGCCGCCGCGCGCTTGGCACCTTCGATGGCGTTGCCGATAAGCGTCGCCGCTTTGGCGTCGATCTCCGCCCCCAGCCGTCGCTGCGCCAGATCGAGCGAACCGAGCACGATCGCCAGCATATTATTGAAATCATGCGCGATACCGCCCGTTAACTGGCCGACGGCTTCGAGCTTCTGCATCTGGCGGACCTGCGCCTCGGCGGTCTGGGCACGAACGATCTGCGCCGTCAACCCGGCATTGGCCGTCGCCAGTTCGCGGGTGCGTTCGTCGACGGCCGCCTGCAGCGTCGCACGACTGAGCGCCAGCGCCCGCGCTTCGACGGCGAGGTCGGCGGCGCGGCTGGCCGCGCTTTTGCCGCGTCGCCACAGCAGGATCGCCGCGAATGCCATCGCCGCCGCCGCGCCAGCCACGATAAAGCTCATTATATTCGACCGGTTTGTCGCCGCCATCCACGCGGCTTGGCGGCGCGCCAGAAGTTCGGTCTCGGTCGCGGTGAATGCGGTCAACGTCGCGCGGACCTCGCGGATGGCGGTTTCGGCCTCATCGGTATTGACCAAGGCGATTGCCTCGGCGTCATCACCGCGCGCGCGAGCGGCGACAGTGGCAGCGATAACGCTTTTGAGTTCATCGACGTCGCGCTGCAAAATATTGATTCGCGCAACTTGTTGCGGATTGTCGCTGGTCAGGCTGCCAAGTCTGGCGAGGCTCGACAGAATGAGCGGCGCATTCTGCCGATACGGCTCAAGATACAACGACCGGCCGGTCAGCACATAACCACGCGCCCCGCGCTGCAATTCCGACACCTGCTGCGACAAATCAGCCGAAGCGAGCAGCACGGTGTAGGTGTGCAATTGCCGTTCGGCGGCGTAGCGGCGATCAAGCGACGCCTGATAATTGAGCGCAGCCAGCGCCACCAGCAGTACCAACACCGCAGACACCGCCAGCACCGGCTGCAGCCACGGCGACCTTACGGGACTCTTGTCGTCCGTCTTCATCACGTCAGCGCCCCAGTTCAGCGCCCCCCGATCAGCGTCTTAGCGGGCAGAAAGTGACTTGGCGAGAGCCGAAACAATAGGATCGCTTGCACCGTCGACCCGCCTCGCTACGGTCGGGCGGCAATTCAGGAAAGTTCGTAGATGGACGCAGTGATCCGGGTCGACGTCGAAGGGCCGGTGGCCGTCGTGACACTCGACCGCCCGGCGGCAATGAATGCGCTCAACCGCGCGCTACGGACGGCGCTGGCGGCGACGATGCGCGATCTCGAGGCCGATAATGCCGTTCGCACCGTCGTGCTCACCGGGGCGGGTACCCGTGCGTTCACCGCCGGGCTCGATCTCAAGGAACTCGGGCAGGACGGCCTAAGCGCCGCCAACGCCGACGGTCCTGACGACAATCCGGTCAAGGCGGTCGAACTATTGTCGAAGCCGGTCATCGGCGCGATCAACGGGGTGGCGATCACCGGCGGGTTCGAGCTGGCGCTGGCGTGCGATGTACTGATCGCCAGCGAAAACGCGCGCTTTGCCGATACCCATGCGCGGGTCGGCATCATGCCGGGTTGGGGGCTTAGCCAGAAGCTTTCGCGGCTCATCGGGCCGTACCGCGCCAAGGAACTGTCGCTGACCGGCAATTTCCTCGATGCGCGGACGGCGGCAGACTGGGGCCTCGTCAACCGGGTCGTCGCCGCCGACGCGCTGCTCCCCGCCGCCATCGCACTGGCGCACGACATGGCGACGATCGATCCCGCGTTCAGCGCCGCGTACAAGCGACTGATCGACGACGGCTATGCCGCAACCTTTGGCGCTGGGCTGGCGATCGAGGCCGAGCGCTCGTCCGCCGCCAACGCTGCCGTTCCCGCCGAAGCCGTGGCACTGGCGCGCGAGGCGGTGCAGGCGCGCGGCCGGACTCAATAACGAAAATTCGGGGAGAACCTTCACCATGGCCACTGCCTTCGCCGACCCCGCCATCCCCTTTCCCGGTTTCGACCGGGCAAGCGATGACAACACGCTCGTCAACCCGCTGGCGACCGCCGATGAGACGGTCCACGCCGTTTATGCCCGGCTGCGCGCCGACGATCCGGTGCACTGGTGCGCCCCCACCGGATTCCGGCCGTTCTGGGCGGTGACGCGCCATGCCGATATCCAGACCGTCAGCAAGGCCAACAGCCGCTTCATCAACAGCCAACGGACGTATCTCGCCCCCGCCGAAGCCGAAAAATGGACGCTCGATACGGTGGGCGACACCCACCTGTTTCGCAGCCTCGTCGATCTCGACGACCCGCTCCACATGAAACTACGCAAGCTGACCCATGACTGGTTCCTGCCGGCCAATCTGCGCAAGCTCGAACCGATGATTGCCCAAGTTGCCAAGGACCATGTCGATCGCATGGTGGCGATGGGCGGGGCGTGTGATTTCGTCAACGAAGTCGCGCTGTTCTACCCACTGCGGGTCATCATGCGCATTCTGGGCGTGCCCGAATCCGACGAACCGGTGATGCTGCGGATGACGCAGGAGATCTTCGGCGCGCAAGATCCCGATGTGATTGCCCGGTCGAAACTGATCACCACCGGTGCAGGGTTGCAGGCCGGCAGCGGTGATCCGCAGGTCGATCTGTTCGCCCTCGCGCAGGAATATTTCGCCTATTTCGGCAAGGTTACTGCCGACCGGCGGGCGAACCCGCGCGATGACCTCGCGACAATCATCGCCAACGGGATGGTCGACGGCGCACCAATCGGCGACCGCGAGGCAATGAGCTATTACGTCATCGTCGCTACCGCCGGACACGACACGACGAGCTCGACCGCCGCCGGTGGGTTACGCCAGCTGATCGAGAATCCCGAGCAGTTGGCGAAGTTGCAAGCCGACCCGTCGCTGATCCCGGCTGCCGTCGAGGAGATGATCCGTTGGGTGACTCCGGTTAAGCATTTCATGCGCACCGCGACCGAAGATTGCGAATTGGGCGGCAAGGCGATCAAGGCGGGCGACGGGCTGTGCATGTTCTATTGGTCGGGCAACCGCGACGAACGCGCGTTCGCCGACCCGTTCAGCTTTCGCGTCGATCGCAGCCCCAATAACCAGGTGGCGTTCGGCAACGGTGTCCATATCTGCCTCGGGCTGCATCTGGCGCGGATGGAACTGCGCGCGCTGTTCGCCGAACTGCTACCGAGGATCGAGAGCATCGAACTGGCGGGAGAACCGAAGAACTCGATCGCCAACTTTGTCAGCGGGTTGAAGACACTGCCGGTGCGATACCGGATGCGGTAGCTGTTAGCGACCGTCCGCGATCTAACTGTGTTTCGCAAACTGGATCCCGGCCTTCGCCGGGATGACAATGAGTAGGCCCATGCGCAGCAACCCCCTCCGTCACGACCCCGCCTCCTATCCGTGGCACCTGACCCTCGAAACCCGCTTCGGCGACATGGACCCCAACCGCCACCTCAACAATGTCGCCATCGCGCGGCTGTTCGAGGAGACGCGGGTGCGCTTTCATGCGGCACTCCGCGCGGCCGCCGACGTCGGTCGCCCGCACTTTCTCGTCGCCAATGTCGCCATCGATTATGTTGCCGAAGGACTGTACCCCGATTCGGCGGAACTCGGTCTGGGCATCGCCAGCATCGGCACGTCGAGTTACCGCGTCGCCATCGGGCTGTTCCAGGCCGGCAAAACGATTGCATTGTGCGAAACCGTGCTGGTGTATCGCGGCGACACCGGTGGGCCCGGTCCATTGCCGCCCGAAGTGCGCACCATACTTGAGGGTTACGCGCTGAAGGGGTAGACGGCGCGACCTTTCCCGGAGAACCACCATGGCCGATACCCCAACCACGCTGACCTTCACTCTCGATAGCGGCGGCGATGTCGTCATCGGCCTGCGTCCCGACCTTGCGCCGGGCCATGTCGCGCGCATCGCCGAACTGGCCAACGAAGGCTTCTACGACGGCGTCGTCTTTCACCGCGTCATCCCCGGCTTCATGGCGCAGGGCGGCGACCCGACCGGCACCGGCATGGGCGGATCGAAAAAGCCCGACCTCAAGGCTGAATTCTCGAAGGAACCCCATACCGAAGGCACATGTTCGATGGCGCGGTCATCGGCCCCGAACAGCGCCAACAGCCAGTTCTTCATCTGCTTCGCCGATTCGGCATTTCTGAACGGTCAGTACACCGTCTGGGGCAAGGTGACGTCGGGAATGGAGCATGTCCACGCGCTGCCCAAGGGCGAACCACCGCGCACCCCCGGCAAGATTCTGAAGGCCGTCGCTGCGTGAATCGACCCTGATGCAGCCGAAAGGGGTTGGCCCGCGTTGAGTGCGCGAACCCCTGACGGAGAACGCACATGATTGACCAGATTCGCGAACATATGGAAGTTATCGGCGCCGACGGTGTGCATGTCGGCACCGTCGATGCAATCGAAGGTCATCGCATCAAGCTGACCAAGAAGGACAGCGGCGAAGGCCGTCACGAAGGCCATCACCATTATATCTCGACCGGGCTTGTCGCCGGGGTCGAGGGTGACACCGTCCGCTTGTCGGCAAATGCCGATGTCGCGGTGACCTTCGAAGAAGAGGCATAACTCCCTAGCCTCTCCCTTCAGGGGAGAGGTCGGACTCGCGGCGCTTGCCGCGAGCCGGGAGAGGGGGTCTCTGCCTTTCGACAGGGCCCCTCTCCCCGGGCCGACGCACAAGCGGCGTTTCTCGCGCTTTCCCCCCCGCGAGAGAGAGTAGAAATTACCGCCCGCGATGCACCTTGGCCGGTGTCACCTTGGCGCGCGGGTCACGGCCCGGGCGACCACGACCACCCGCCGGACGCGGCGCAAAGTCGCGGCGGCGATCTTCCTCGCGCGGGGCCGGCGGTGCCGAGCGTTCGATACGCTGCGTTGCCGCCACGGCAGCGCGGAAATCGGCGGGCAATGCCAGCACAGTGACCTTCTGGCGGGTCAGCTTTTCGATATCACGCAGGAACGGCTTTTCGTCGTCGGCGCAAAAGGCAATCGCCTGGCCGCTTTTGCCGGCGCGCGCCGTCCGCCCGATGCGGTGGACATAGCTTTCGGGAACGTTGGGCAGTTCGTAGTTGATGACGTGGCTGACGCCCGACACATCGATGCCGCGCGCCGCGATATCGGTTGCCACCAGCACCCGGCACGTTCCGGCCTTGAACGACGCCAACGCACGTTCGCGTTGCGGCTGGCTCTTGTTGCCGTGGATGGCTTCGGCGGGGATGCCGGCATTGCCGAGCTGGCGGACGACGCGGTCTGCGCCGTGCTTGGTGCGGGTGAACACCAGCGCGCGGTCCATGACGCCTGACTTGTCGGCTTCCTTGATGACCAGCTGGAGCAGCGCCGGCTTTTCGGACTGGCTGACATGGATGACCGCCTGATCGACACGCTCGGCAGTCGTGGCGGCGGGCTTAACCGCGACCTTGACCGGGTTGGTCAGGTAACGGGCGGCCAAATCTTCGATCGCCTTGGGCATCGTCGCCGAGAAAAACAGCGTCTGGCGCTGACGCGGCAGCAGTCCGACGATGCGCTTCAGATCATGAATGAAACCGAGATCGAGCATCTGGTCGGCTTCGTCGAGCACCAGCACTTCGACATGGCGCAGATCGAGCGAGCCGCGCTCGACGAGATCAAGCAGGCGTCCTGGCGTCGCGACGACGACATCGACACCATGGCTCATGGCGCGCTCCTGGCGCGGGATCGGTACGCCGCCGAATACGGTGGTGACGGTCAGGCGCATGAACTTGCCATAGGCTTCGAATGACGCGGCGATCTGCGAGGCGAGCTCGCGGGTCGGGGCGAGGACGAGGCAGCGCGTCTGGAAACGACCACGCGCCTTGGGCACAAGGCTGAGCCGGTGGAGGATCGGCAGCGCGAAGGCAGCCGTCTTCCCGGTACCGGTCTGCGCGATGCCGCACAGATCCTTGCCGTCCATGACCGGCGGAATCGCCTGCACCTGGATCGGGGTCGGTTCGGTATAGCCCTTTTCGGCGAGCGCGCGGGCGAGCGGTTCGGCAAGGCCGAAACTGGTAAAATAAGTCATTTCGATGAATCTTTGCGAAGAACACGCGATGGATTCGCGTGGCCGCCGGTAGCCTTCGAAGGCGTCCGGGCGAGCGGGTTCTGACAACCCGCGTGATGGGGTAGCCCTTGGGGCTGGCCTCCAAATCGTCCGGGACTGGGGTGAAGCCACCCGATCACGCTCCCGGCGCTGGCAGCGGAATGTTCCGCGCTGAAGCCGGGATGGCATATGGAATGGTGCAGCGCGAAAGTCAATCGCAAGCTTGAACGGCGGTCGCGAGTAAACTAAGTCCATCGGACTAAGCTTAGGAACATCCGATGCGCTCGGTGAACATGCACGATGCCAAGACCAACCTCTCGCGCCTCGTCGCCGAGGCAGCGGCAGGTGAACCTTTCATCATTGCCAAGGCGGGAAAGCCGATGGTGCAGGTGGTGCCTATCGCCCCTGTCGAGAAGCCCGTGCCGCGCCGGCTCGGCTTCCTTGAGGGGCAATTCAAAGTTCCCGAAGACTTCGACACGATGTACGCCGACGAGATCGAACGCATGTTTAACGGCGACACATGAGGCTGCTTCTTGACACTCACATACTCCTTTGGTCGGCGCTCCAACCTGCTCGACTGACGGAAAGTGTCGCAAAATCGATCGCTAGCCCGGACAATATCCCCGTCTTCAGCACCGCAAGCATCTGGGAGATTGCGATCAAAAGGGGGTTGGCGCGCCCGGATTTTACGGTCGACCCGGGCGTCTTGCGGCGAAGTCTCCTTGAGAACGGTTTCGAGGAACTGGTGGTTACCGGCGATCATGCAATTGCCGTCGCGCGGCTGCCGCAGCTACACCGCGACCCGTTCGACCGCATCCTTATCGCGCAAGCAACAGTCGAAGGGATTACACTGTTGACGGCCGACGCGATGGTCGCGCGCTATCCCGGCGCGATCCGGTTGGTCTGAACGCTTGCCCGGGCGGTGCTCAAGGCGCTAAAGGTTAAGGCCTGTCATGCTCACCCAGCGTTCCCGTTACGCGCTTCGCGCGCTGATCTTCATTGCACGCTCGGGCGGGATTACGCCGGTTCCAATTTCAGTGATCGCTGCCGACCAGAAACTGCCGCGCAAATTTCTCGAGATCATCCTGCTCGATCTCAAGAACGGCGGGCTGGTCGATAGCTATCGCGGCAAGCTCGGGGGCTATCGGCTTGCCAAGCCGCCATCGCAAATCAGCTTCGGCGAGATCATCCGGCTGATCGAAGGGCCGCTGGCGCTGGTGCCGTGTGTGTCGCTTAGTGCCTATCAGCGCTGTGCCGACTGCTTCGAGGAAACCACCTGCGTCATCCGCAAGGTAATGCTGACGGTGCGCGACCAGACCGCCGCCATCCTCGACCACACCAGCCTTGCCGACCTGTCGATCGACCGGGAAGCGGCCTGACGCTACGCTTTTGCCTTGCGCAGCTTCACCGTTCCCGCACTGCCGATCAACCGTAGCGCGCCGTCGCCATCGAACGCCACGGTCTTTGCAGCGTCCAGCGCCTTCAGATACTTCGTCTCGGCCTCCATCAACGGTTGAGGGCAAGCCATCCGTGTGGCGACCAGCGGCCCGATGGTAATGTCGTGGCCGACCTGCGCCCAGCGGCCGCTGAAGCGGTTGCAGCCGCCGTGGCCGGTGACGCGGCTGGTCCCTGCATCGCCGGGTTCGAAGCTGATATCGAGCCGCGCCCCATCGGGAATTCCCCCTCCATCGAGATCTTCGACGGCCCAAGGTCCGCCACTAATCGCCATAACGGCGGCAACAGGGGTGCGGGTTGACCGCGAATCGGCGGTTATCCCGGCGCATCCGCTAAGCGCGACGGCGGCTAAGGCAAGCAGGCGCATCGGTCATCCCCTTATAGCTCTGATCCCGTCGGACCGGGCCGACCCATACCGCGCCGAAATGTCAATCGTTAGTCCAACTTCGGTCGCCATCCGGCGCACGCAAAAGCCCCTCAGACCCGCGGGCGCGCCTTCAATTCGTCGCGAATTTCGGTGAGGAGCATTTCGCTTGGTGTCGGACCGGCAGGCGCAGCGTCGGCAACTGGCTTCTGCATCTTGTTGGCTGCCCGCACCACCATGAAGATGACAAAGGCGACGATGATGAAGTTGATAACCGTGGTCAGGAACTTGCCGTAACCGAACAGCGCGACACCGGCCTTCTTCAACGCGTCATAGTCGGTCAGCGGACCGGTATAGCTTGCTGGCACATCGCCAAGCAGCATGAACTTGCTGCTGAAGTCGAGCCCGCCGGTGACGGCACCGATAATGGGCATGATGAGATCGTCGGTAAACGACGTGACGATCGTGCCGAACGCCGCGCCGATGATGACCGCGACGGCGAGATCGAGCACGTTGCCGCGCATGATGAACGCCTTGAATTCCGTGAACATCGCGTGGCTCCCTATTGAAATTCCGTCCGCCGCACTATCTTTCAGCGTGTGCCCGGTCCCCTCCGGTGTGACACGAGCGCACAGTGGGGACAAGGCGGGCATTGCAAGGGAGTGTAAAATGGGACTTTTCGCTGCGCGCGCCACCAAGGTTGGACTTGTCGTCCTGGCGGCCACCACGCTGTCGGCCTGCGGCGTCAACTCGATTCCGACCAAGGAAGAAGCCGTCAAGGCGTCGTGGGGCGATGTCGAAAACCAGTATCAGCGTCGCGCCGACCTCATCCCCAACCTGGTTGCAACGGTGAAGGGCTATGCGGCGCAGGAGAAGGATGTGCTCGAAGGCGTCACCAAGGCGCGTGCCAGCGCCAGCCAGGTGACGGTCGATCCGACCAAGCTCACCGACCCCGATCAGCTTGCCAAGTTCGAAGCGGCGCAGGCGCAGGTCGGCAGCTCGCTGTCGCGCCTGTTGGTCACCGTCGAGAAATATCCCGACCTCAAGTCGAACCAGAACTTCCTCGCGCTCCAGTCGCAGCTCGAAGGCACCGAGAACCGCATCGCGGTGGCGCGCCGCGACTACAACGGCGCCGTGCAAAGCTATAACACCGAAATCCGCACCTTCCCGGCGCTCATCGCTGCCAAGGTGGTGTATGGTTCGAAGCCGATTGCCCCGTTCAAGGCGACGGCGGTCAACGCCGAAAGCGCGCCTGCGGTGAAGTTCTGACGACTTCGCTCCCCTCCTTCGGGAGGGGCCGTGGCTCACGCCCCTCCCGCAGGTGGAAGGGGCGTATAGTCGCGCTCCTCGCCGCACTGCTGGCGCTCCTTATCGCCCTCCCGGCGTTGGCGGCGGTGCCGACATTCCCGCCGCTCGCCGGCAGGGTCACAGATGCAGCTGGGATCCTTCCGGCTGACACAGCGGCAGCGTTAACCGCCAAGCTCGCGGCGCTCGAAACCGCCACCGGCACGCAGCTGGTCATTGCGACGGTGCCCGACCTGCAGGGCTATGAGATCGAGGAATATGGCTATCAGCTCGGTCGCGCGTGGGGCATCGGGCAAAAGGGCAAGAACACCGGCGCGATCCTGCTCGTCGCGCTCAAGGAACGTAAGGTCCGCATCGAAGCCGGCTATGGCCTCGAAGGCACGCTGACCGACGCGCTGACCAAGATCATCATCGAAACGAAGATCGTCCCCGCATTCAAGGCAGGCGACATGCCCGGCGGCATCGTCGCTGGAACCGACGCGCTGCTCGAACTGCTGCAACTGCCCGCCGATCAGCAGGCAAACGCCGCACAGCAGATCGTCGACCAAGCCCCGCGTGCCAAAAAGGCTTCGCATATCAGTCTCGGCACGATCGTCTGGATCGTCATCATCGTCATCTGGCTGTTTTCCGCGATGTTTCGCGGACGGCGCGGCAGCAGCTTTGGCTCCGGCATGATCTGGGGTCCGGGCCTTGGTGGCTGGGGCGGATCGGACCGTGACGGCGGCGGTGGCGGGTTCGGTGGCTTTGGCGGTGGCGGCGGTGGCGGCTTCTCGGGTGGCGGCGGCAGCTTCGGCGGCGGCGGATCGTCGGGGAGCTGGTAATGCTGTTCAACGATGCCGACCGTGCCGCGATCGAAGCGGCAATCGCCGACGCCGAAAGCCGCACTTCGGGCGAGATCGTCGTTATCGTTTCGGGCGAGGTGAACACCTATACCGGAACCGCGCTGACCGTTGCTGCGCTCGCCGCGCTCACCCTGCCGATGGTTGCGGTGCTGGCCGGCTGGATGCCCGACGCGGTGTTTCCGGCGTGGGAGGCCAGCGACGCGACGCTCCGCGTCGTCCGCTCGATAGAGGCGTTCGTCGCGGTGCAGGCGCTGCTGTTCGTCGCGGTATTGGCGCTAGTGCGTTTCACCCGGATTGGCGGCGCGTTGACGCCGCGCGGGCTGCGGCAAGACCGGATCCATCGCGAGGCGATGACGCAATTCAAGGCGCGCAACCTCGATGCCACCGAAGGCCGGACCGGCGTCCTCATTTACGTCGCCGAGGCAGATCGCATTGCCGAGGTCATCGCCGACACCGGCATTTATGCCAAGGTGCCGCCGGAGCATTGGGGCGCAACGATCACCGCGCTGCTCGACGGGGTCAAGTCCGGGCGTCCGGGTGCGGGATTGGTCGCTGCAATCGGACTGGCGGGCGGCGTGCTTGCCGAACATTTCCCGCCGGTGGCCGACAATCCGAACGAACTGCCCGATCGTTTGATCGAGATCTAAGACATAATCCGACCGGACTACGCCGCCTGCGCTGCACCTTCGATCCACGGACGGTCGGCGTGAACCCGCCGCTCATAGGCACCGATGTCGGCATCCATTGCCTCCGTCAGCCCAATTTCGTCGAGGCCGTTCATTAGGCAATGCTTGCGGAACGGATCGATGGCAAAGGCAAAGCGGTCCTGAAAGGGCGTCGTCACGACCTGATTTTCAAGATCGACGGTGATTGGCTCGGTCGCAGCGACCGCCATCAACCGGTCGATGTGTTCCTGCGGTAATGCGACAAGCAGCATACCGTTCTTGAAGGCGTTGCCCGAGAAGATGTCGGCGAATGACGGGGCAATGACGACGCGGATACCCATGTCGGCGAGTGCCCATGGCGCATGCTCGCGGCTTGACCCGCAGCCGAAATTGTCACCGGCGATCAATATCGGCGCGCCGTGGTTGCGTGCCGAATCGAAGATATTGTCCGCATCGGCGCGCAGGACCGAAAACGCGCTTTTGCCGAGTCCGGTGCGGGTGATGGTTTTGAGGAACCGTGCCGGTATGATGACGTCGGTATCGACGTTTTCAACGCCGAACGGAATCGCCGTTCCGGTGAGCGTCGCGAACGGCGTCAATTGCTGCCATTCCCCGGAATCGGTTTGTCGAGCATGTTCTTGGCATTTTCGCGCTCGATATCCTTCTCGCGCTGGGTGACGCAACGGCGGACCGCAATCAACGATCCGACCGGCGTTTCCCTGGTGCAGACCATTTTGGACTTTTCTTTGCCCATCTCGCTCTTACTCGCCATTTCTGCGGGTAGCGGTGCGGGCGTCTCGGCGATGGCAGGCACGGCGAAGGCAGTGAGCAGGGCGAGTACAGCAAGACGCATCGTGGGGACTCCAGCAAGGTGTTGTCGAGGCAAAATATGCCAGAGTGCGATGCCTGCGTCCATGCCCGGTGACGCGCCGGTCGCAACGCGCTAGGCTGAAATTGTGAGCAAGCAACACCTCTATCTCGTCGATGGTTCGGGCTATATTTTCCGCGCCTATCACCGCCTGCCGCCGCTGACCGATCCCGAAGGGACGCCGGTCGGCGCGGTTTATGGCTTCACCGCGATGATGTGGAAGCTGATCGCTGAACTGAATAAGGCCGAAGCGCCGACGCATCTGGCGGTCATCCTCGACCATTCGGCGAAGTCCTTCCGCAACGACATGTACGCCGATTACAAGGCGCATCGTCCGCCGCCACCCGAAGACCTGGTGCCGCAATTCCCGCTGATCCGCGACGCGGTCCGCGCGCTGAGTGTCCCTTGCATCGAGCAGGAGGGTTTCGAGGCCGACGATATCATTGCCAGCTACGCCTGCGCCGCGCATCGCGCCGGGTTTGATGTCACCATCGTTTCGTCGGACAAGGACCTGATGCAGCTGGTGCGGCCCGGCATCGACATGCTCGATACGATGAAGAATGTCCGCATCGACACCGACGGGGTGATCGAGAAGTTCGGGGTGCCGCCGGAAAAGGTCGGCGATATTCTCGCGCTAATGGGCGACGCGGTGGATAACGTGCCCGGCGTGCGCGGTGTCGGTCCGAAGACCGCGACCGACCTGATCGTCCAGTTCGGATCGGTCGAGGGCGTGCTCGCCAACACCGATGCGATCAAGCGCCCCAAGCTGCGTGAATCGCTGATCAACGAGGCCGATGCGGCCCGCCTGTCGCGCGAGCTGGTGCGGCTCAAGGACGATATGGCACTGGCGATCCCGCTCGACGAACTGACCCTGCGCGAGCCGCCGCACACCCCGCTGGCAGCGTTCCTCGCCAAACATGGCTTTCGCGGCATGCTGGCCAAGCTTGGCCGCGAGACCGAGGCGGCGCACGCCCCGGTTGCCCCCGCCGACGAACCCAATGTGCCGTTCGATCACAGCCGCTATGAGACGGTGACGACCCTCGAACGCCTCGATTGGTGGATCGCCGAGGCGACGCGGCGTGGGCTGATCGCAGTCGATTCCGAAACCGACAATCTCGATCCAGTGCGCGCCTGCCTGGTCGGACTCAGCCTTGCGCTCGAACCGGGTCTTGCCTGCTATATCCCGGTCGATCATAAATCGGGCGACGGGCTGTACGCCGAACGGGTCGATCAACTCGATGTGAAGGCGGTTATCGAACGCCTCAACCCGCTGTTCGCCGATCCGGGTGTGCTCAAGGTCGGGCAGAACCTGAAGTACGACCTGATCGTGTTCAGGCGGCACCATGCGGTCGAGATCGCGCCGTACGACGACACGATGCTGCTCAGCTACGCGCTCGACGCCGGGCGCTGGAATCACGGCATGGACGATCTGTCGACCCGCCATCTTGGGCATTCACCGATCAAGTTCACGACTGTCACGGGCAGCCACAAAAGCCGCGTCAGCTTCGACTATGTCCCGCTCGACAAGGCGACCGAATATGCCGCCGAGGACGCCGATGTGACGTTCCGGCTGCATTGCGCGTTCAAGCGCAGGCTGTGGCGCGAGGGGGTGACCAGCGTTTACGAAAACGTCGATCGCCCGCTGATCCCGGTGATCGCCCAGATGGAGATGGCGGGCATCCGCGTCGACCGCGCCGAGTTGAACCGGCTGTCGGCGGCATACGAGATCGAGATTGCGCGGCTTGAGGGCGAAATCCACACCGACGCCGGGGGACCGTTCAGCATCGGCAGTCCCAAGCAACTCGGCGAGGTGCTGTTCGAACGGCTCGGCCATAAATCGGGCAAGAAGAGCGCCAAGACCGGAGCCTACACCACCGACGTTACCGAACTCAGTCGGCTGGCCGGCGAAGGGGTCGCGGTTGCTGGCAAAGTGCTCGAATGGCGCGAGCTTTCGAAGCTGAAATCGACTTACACCGACTCGCTGCAACAGCAGATCAACCCGGAAACCGAGCGGGTGCACACCTGCTTCTCGCTGGCGCAGACCTCGACCGGGCGGCTGTCGTCGACCGATCCGAACCTGCAGAATATCCCGATCCGCACCGAACTCGGGCGGCGCATCCGCCACGCGTTCGTTGCCTCGCCGGGCCATGTGCTGATGGCGGCGGATTACAACCAGATCGAACTGCGGCTGGTCGCGCATATCGCCGACGTTCCCGAACTGAAACAGGTGTATTCGGACGGTGGCGACGTCCATAACCTCACCGCGCAGGAGGTGTTCGGCGAGGTGAATCGCGACACCCGTGCGCGCGCCAAGACGATCAACTTCTCGATTATCTACGGCATTTCGGCGTTCGGGCTGGCGGCACGGCTTGGCATCGATCGCGGCGAGGCGGCGCGCTATATCGATCTCTACTTCAGTCGCTTTCCGGGCATCCGCAACTATATGGGCGAAACGATTGCGGCGGCGAAGGAAGACGGCTTCGTCCGCACGCTGTTCGGCCGCAAATGCCATGTGCCGATGATCTTTTCAAAACAGATGGGCGAGCGCCAGGGGGCCGAACGCGCCGCGGTCAATGCGCGGGTGCAGGGCACCGCCGCCGACATCATCAAGCGCGCGATGATCCAGATGCCGGATGCGCTGGCGGCGGCTGGACTGACCGGCACCCGGATGCTGCTGCAGGTCCATGATGAACTGGTGTTCGAGGTTCCCGATGCCGAAGTCGATGCCGCCAAGCCGGTGATCGCGGCGGTGATGGCGAACGCGCATCGGCCGCTGGTCGATCTGTCGATCCCGCTCGGCGTCGAGATCGGGACCGGCCCAAGCTGGGGCGACGCGCACTAATCGCTACACACCACTGCTCGCGCGATGCGGACGTGTCTGCGGCAGGTGGTTAGCGCCGAACCTGCTTAACCCGCATTGTCGAATTTTCTAACCTCGACCGAGTCTCCGAAACTGTCGAGCAAGCGTGCATTGATGCCCATCTTGCCGAAATCGGTGCCGAGCGACTGCCAGTGCGTACCACATCCGCAAATCGGACAGTGGTGAACGCCAATCAGCTTATCGCCCCAGATATAGGCTGTCGTCTGGCCTGAGATGCGAACCTGATCGGGCGGGAAATACGCGACACGCCAAGCCAGTCGGCGACAGAGCGAGCAGTTACAGTCTGCAACCCAATCAGGCTGGCTTGCCAGCTCAATCCGTACATTGCCGCAGTGACAGCTTCCCCGAACGCTCATGGCGATGTGTTATCGTGGGCTCGGAATGTCCGCAATCATGCGCGTCCTACCCGACGATTTGACCGACCTAGCCCCTAATCATCCTCATCCTCATACCCCACGAGGTCGAGCGCCTTCGCCCGCACTTGGCGGGTCTGGCACCAATGCACCAGCGCCTCCTCGCGGCCATGCGTCACCCAGACCTCGCCGGGGCGAAGTTCGGCGATGGTATCGGTCAGTTCGTCCCAGTCGGCATGGTCGGAAATGATCAGCGGCAGTTCGACCTGGCGTTGCACCGCGCGCTGGCGCACCCGCATCCACCCCGACGCCATTGCGGTAATCGGATCGGGCAGCCGCCGCGACCAGCGGTCGTTGAGCGCCGACGGCGGGGCGAGGACGACATGCCCCTTCATCTCCGCTGCCTTGACGCCTGCCGCGGGGCGCACATCGCCGAGCCGCACGCCATGCTGTTCGTACAGATCGCAGAGTTTTTGCAGCGCGCCATGGATATAGACCGGCGCGTCGTGACCGGCAGCACGCAATTCGCCGATAACCCGCTGCGCCTTACCCAATGCATACGCCCCGACGAGCACGCAGCGATCGGGGTTCGCCGCCAGCGCCGCCGTCACCTTCGCCACCTCGCCAGCGGTCGGCGGATGGCGGAACACCGGCAGCCCGAAGGTCGCCTCGGTGACGAATACATCGCAGGGCACGGGTTCGAACGCCGCGCAGGTCGGGTCGGGGCGGCGTTTGTAATCGCCCGAAACGACGATACGGCAGCCCTGATATTCGAGCACGATCTGCGCCGACCCGAGCACATGGCCCGCCGGCACGAAGGTCACCGACACATCGCCGAGCCGCACCATTTCACCATAGACGACCCCCTGCCCACCGGGCTGCGGGCCATAGCGCACCTCCATGATGGCCAGCGTTCCCACCGTCGCCAGCACCTTGCCGTGCCCGCCGCGCGCATGATCGGCATGGCCATGGGTGATCAGCGCGGCGGCCTTGGGCTGCGACGGATCGATCCACACATCGGCGGGCGCGACATAGATGCCCTCGGGGTGGGGCTGAAGCCAAGTGGGGGATGCCATGGCGGCGATATGGCGAGCGGGTGCACATTTTGCGAGACTTGGGCGACTGATGACGCCAATCCGTGCTGCTTGAGGTCTGGCGTCTCGACCTCTAAGCTGCGACAATCGGGCGCGTAAGCGGCGTTTAGGGCAGGTCATGGGATCCAGCAGCGAGACGGCACCGCTCGCCGATATCCGCTTTCACCTGCCAGCCCCTGCTCTGCGCGAGCTTGTCACCTCCTACCACATCCTGACGTCGGACACGCCGGTGCACGAGAATCTGCACCCCGAATGGGCCAACCTTCGTTTTGCACTGTCGGGCCGCTGGGACTGCCGGATCGACGACCGTGACGAGGTGGTACCGCCGCTCGCGGCGCTGAGCGGACCCACCGATCGGACGCGCCAGTTCACCACCTCGACCCCGGCCGCGATGATCGGTGTCGGGCTGACGCCGCTCGGCTGGGTGCGGCTGATCGGCGGCGATGCCAGCGCCGTCGCCAATGCGATGCGCCCACTCGGCGGCGCACTTGGCACCGATGGCAACGCACTGGCCCAGGCGCTGGCGGCCGACGCGACCGAAGCCGACTGGATCGCCCGGCTCGACGGCGTGTTGCTCGCACGACTTGCCGCCGCCGACGCCGTCGATCCGACCGTCGTTCGGGTCATGGCGTTGCTGGCGCGCGGCGACATCTGGGAGGTTCCGGCGCTTGCCGAAGCGGCCGGCGTTTCCGAACGCACGCTGCGGCGGGTGTGCGAGCACGCGTTCGGCTTCACCCCCAAGCGACTGCTGTGCCGTCAGCGCTTCCTGCGCACGCTCGACCGGATCGGCGATCACCTCGATCAGCCGCTCGGCACGCTGCTTGACGGCAATTATTATGACCAGGCGCACTTCATTCGCGATTTCCAGACCTATATGGCCACCTCGCCAAGCGCCTATTTCGCCTCGCCCCGCGCCGTCATGCGCCGCGTCGCCATCGAACGCCGCAAGGTCATCGGTGAAACCCTGCAGGGGCTGCACAAGCTGGCGGTGGCGCACGACGGACCCGGAGTCTAACCGGCGTCAGGCGCGGGACTATGCCGCGCAATTGGTCGCCGCCGGGGCCTTTGCCAATTCGGCCTTTGCTGCTGCAAGATCGGCCTTGAAGTCGGGTGTCGCGGCAATCCGTGCATACAGCGCATCGGCGAGCTTGCGGCCCGCGACGACATCGCTTGGCCAATGCACGCGGCAGGCAATGCGGTTGTCACCCATCGACCGGCCCCATGCCATCAGCGGTGCCGCGCGCGCCGGAGCCGCGTCGGCCAACGCCTTGGCCCACAGTTCGCCGAACGCCGCATGGCCGCTGGGGAAGGCATAGCTGAGCGTTCCCCCGCTACTCGCCCCAAGCGTGCGTGGATCGCAGGTGCGCGCATCGGCTTGGCCGACATAGGGCCGGTCGCGGTGGTACGCGGTCTTTGCCGCCTCGACGGGACCGCGCAGATCGGCGCCGAGGCGGGCAAGCAGGCGCAGCGTTGCCGGTGTCGTCGCGGGCGACAACGCCTTGCCGACGGCGCATGCCCCCTGCGCCAGCACCTCGGGTGAATTGGGGTACAGCTGGGCGACGCCCGCCTGCCATTGTGTGCCACCGATTCCGGCGGCACTGGCAACATAGGCGGCGCGTTCGGCCTTGGCCTCCGGCGAATCGGCAGCGGGTGGGTTGCCGATCATCGCCCGGAAATCGAGTGCGGGTTGCCCGGCGAGATAGGCCGACGGCGGCTCGAACGCCCCAACGGCCATCGCACTGCTCAAGACTGCGGCAGTGCCGCCGATAAACCATGCACGCCGCACCGTTTGCCCTCCCAAAAACCGCTGCGGCACCATGGCGTGTACTGCCGATCGCATCCACCCCTTGCAACTGACGCAGTGTGGGGTGACATTCAAAGGCCAGCCCGGTCATGGTCTGGTCGCCCGGAGACAAGAATGCCCTCCTTCACCCGCGAACTCGAAAAGACCCTCCACAATGCGCTCGCCGAAGCGGCGCGTCGGACGCATGAATATGCCACGCTCGAACATCTGCTGATGGCATTGACCGGCGACAGCCATGCGCTGGCGGTGCTCAAGGCGTGCAATGTCGAAGTCGACGAACTGCAGAGCCAGCTTGCCCGCTACCTCGATACCGAATTGTCGGCGTTGAAGGCCGATGCGTCGGTCGATCCTTCGCCAACCGCCGGGTTTCAGCGCGTCGTCCAGCGCGCCATCTTCCACGTCCAGTCGTCGGGCCGCGAGGAAGTCACCGGGGCGAACGTCCTTGTCGCGCTGTTCAGCGAACGCGAAAGCCATGCGGTCTTCTTCCTCCAGCAGCAGGACATGACGCGGCTGGATGCGGTCAGCTACATCAGCCACGGCATCGCCAAATCGGGCCCGTCGGAGACGCGCGCCGTCAAGGGCGCCGCCGACAAGGACGAAGGCGAAGGCCAGGAAAAGCCGGCCAAGGGTGAAAAAGCCAAGGGCGGCGGCGAATCGGCATTGAAGCAGTTCACCGTCAACCTCAACGAAAAGGCCAAGACCGGGAAGATCGACCCGCTGATCGGGCGGCATGCGGAAGTCGACCGGACGATTCAGATCCTCTGCCGCCGGTCGAAGAACAACCCGCTGTATGTCGGTGATCCCGGCGTCGGCAAAACCGCGATCGCCGAAGGTCTGGCGCGCAAGATCGTCGAAGGTTCGGTCCCAGATGTATTGCTGCCCGCCGTTATCTACTCGCTCGATATGGGCGCACTGCTCGCCGGGACCCGCTATCGCGGCGACTTCGAGGAGCGGCTGAAGAATGTCGTCAACGAACTCGAAAAGCTGCCGCATGCGGTGTTGTTCATCGATGAGATCCATACGGTCATCGGTGCCGGGGCGACGAGCGGCGGGGCGATGGATGCGTCGAACCTGCTCAAGCCCGCACTCTCCAGTGGTGCGATCCGCTGCATTGGCTCGACGACCTACAAGGAGTTCCGCAACCATTTCGAGAAGGACCGTGCGCTGCTGCGGCGCTTCCAGAAGATCGACGTCAACGAACCGTCGATCGAGGATGCGATCAAGATCATGATGGGGCTGCGGCCGAGCTACGAAGAGCACCACAAGCTGAAATACACCCCCGAAGCCATAAAGGCGGCGGTCGAACTCAGCGCGCGCTACATCAATGACCGCAAGTTGCCCGACAAGGCGATCGACGTCATCGACGAAACCGGCGCGTCGCAGATGCTGCTGCCGCTCGCCAAGCGCAAGAAGCTGATCGGCGTCAAGGAAGTCGAGGCAGTGATCGCGACCATGGCGCGCATCCCGGCAAAAAGCGTCAGCACCGACGACAAGAAGGCGCTGGCGACGCTCGATGCCGATCTGAAGCGCGTGGTGTTCGGTCAGGACAAGGCGATCGAACGCCTATCGTCGGCGATCAAGCTGAGCCGCGCGGGTTTACGCGAGCCGAACAAACCGATCGGGTCGTATCTGTTCAGCGGCCCGACCGGCGTCGGCAAGACCGAAGTCGCCAAGCAATTGGCGTCGATCCTCGGTATCCCGCTGACGCGCTTCGACATGTCGGAATATATGGAACGCCACAGCGTCAGCCGGTTGATCGGTGCACCTCCGGGCTATGTCGGCTTCGATCAGGGCGGCTTGCTCACCGACGCGGTCGATCAGCAGCCGCATTCGGTGCTGCTGCTCGACGAAATCGAAAAGGCGCATCCCGACCTGTTCAACATCCTGCTGCAGGTGATGGATAACGGCAAACTCACCGACCACCACGGCAAGACGGTCGATTTCAGGAACACCATCCTGATCATGACGACCAACGCCGGCGCGGCCGACATGGCGCGCGAAGGCATCGGCTTCGGCTCGACGACCCGAATCGGCGAGGACGAGGAGGCGATCAAGCGGATGTTCACGCCGGAATTCCGCAACCGCCTCGATGCCGTTGTGGCGTTCGACTATCTGCCGCCCGCCGTTGTTGCCCGCGTCATCGACAAGTTCGTCCTGCAACTCGAACTCCAGCTACAGGAGCGCGAGGTGCATATTGCGCTGACCGACGAGGCCAAAGGCTGGCTGACCGAGCGCGGCTACGACAAGCTGTTCGGGGCGCGTCCGATGAGCCGGCTGATCCAGGAGCAGATCAAGCAGCCGCTCGCCGAGGAACTGCTGTTCGGGAAGCTCGTCCATGGCGGCGAGGTCCGGGTGCATCTGAAGGACGATGCGCTGGCGTTCGAAATCGTGCCGGCGGCCAAGAAACCGCCGCGCGCCAAGAAGCTGAAGGCACTGCCGCCGCCAACGGTCGACGCCTAGCGCGGACCCTGCCCTTCCTCCGGAACCCCGGAGGGAGGGCAGATCGTCTTCACGCGAACAACGGCTTCAATTCGGTCTTCAAAATCTTGCCATTGGCGTTGCGTGGCAACGGCTCGGCAAAGAACCGCACCTCGACCGGAACCTTGAACGCCGCGATCCGCGCGGCCACGAATGCCCGCAGTTCGTCTGCCGTAGCGGTCGTTCCCGGCTTCAAGGTCACACACGCCGCCGGTTCCTCGCCCAAGGATTTGTGCGGTCGCCCGACAAGCGCGGCGTCCATCACCGCCGGATGTTCGTACAGCGCGTTTTCGACTTCAACGCAGTAGATGTTCTCGCCGCCGCGGATCAGCATGTCCTTGGCGCGGTCGATGATGGTGACGAAACCTTCGTCGTCGACCCGGGCGATGTCGCCGGTGCGCACCCAGCCATCGACAAAGGTCGCCGCGCTCGCTTCGGGTTTGCGCCAATATTCCTTCACGACGTTGGGGCCGTAGCCCCATAGCTCGCCGACGTTGCCGACGGGCAGTTCATTGCCGTCGGGATCGGTAACCTTGACCGCGCAGACCGCGACCGGTGGCCCGGCGCTTTCGGGGCGGTTGGCGTAATCTTCGGCCATGTGGTGGGTGAAGGTCGCGCTGGTTTCGGTCATCCCCCAGCCATTGCCGGCATGCGCCTTGAATTCCTTGCCGATCTGGCGGACCAGTTCGGGGGCCGACGGTGCCCCGCCATAGGCGACGCTTTCGAGGCTCGACAGGTCGAACTGCGCGCGGTCGGGGTGTTCGAGGATCTGCCACGCGATCGTCGGCACGCCACCGCAGCTGGTCAGCCGCTCGCGTTCGATCAGCGCCATTGCCTCGCGCGGGTCCCATTTGCGCATCATCACCAGCTTGGCCCCGGCGAACAGCGACGGCGACAGCACGGCATGGCAGCCGGTGGCGTGGAAGAACGGCACGCTGAGCAGGCTGCCCTTCTGCTTGGCCGCCGGATCGGGCGCGGGCGGTGTCTCGCCCCGGCGCAAATAGCTGCGCGCTTGGCTGAAGGCGCTCGCCATGATGTTCGACACGATGTTGCGGTGGGTGCCGAGCGCGCCCTTGGGCTTGCCGGTCGTGCCGCTGGTATAGAACAGCGTTGCATCGTCTTCGGGATCGAGCGCGACGGCAGGCGGCGGCGTGTCGGGCAGGCCCGCCCAGCTGTCGGGGCTGCCGATAACGCTTTCGATCCGCCGCAGACGCGGGTCACCAAGCGGCTCCTCGGTAGCGCGCGCGACGTAAATCCGTTCGAGTTCGGGGCAGTTGGGCAGATGTTCGGCGAGCCGCCCCAGCCGTTCGGCGTCGATAACCAGCAGCTTTACCCCGGCATCGGTCAGGCCATATTCGAGTTCCGGCCCCGTCCACCACGCGTTCAACGGAGTGACGATCGCGCCGACGAGTGCTGCGGCAAAGAACGCCACCGGCCATTCGGGCAGGTTGCGCATGACGATGGCGATGCGGTCGCCCTTGACTATGCCGTCGGCGGTCAGTTGCGCGGCGAGTTTCAGCGTCGCCCGGGCAAAGGCTTCGAAGGTGACGCGCTCGTCTTCATTGACGAGGAAGGTCTTGTCGCCATGGGCGCGGCCGGCCGCAAAGACGGCGGCGAGCGTCGGCGGCGCGTTCTTCCAGGTTTTGGTGGGCAGCCCGCGGATGGTGACAGTTTCGGTTTCGAGCGGCGACCCCGGCGCGGTGAGCAGCGCCGTCGCGTCGGCAATGGACATGGCGGGCCAGTTGGTCATGCGTTCTTCCCCAGAGCTTTGATTTGCGGCGAGTTAAGCCGATGCGGCGGGCGGGGGAAAGGGGGCGCGCGGGAATGTCGATGATCGACAGTTTTGCGGTTGTTGCGAATCTGGTAGATAACTTCGAAGCGTCCGAAACGAATCGCGGGTTTTTGGCCCGGCTAAGGCCGCATGAAAGCGTGGGTTGGTAGCTGGTGTCAAAACCGACCGGTTGCGACACTCCAGTGACCGGAGTCGTCAGTTCCCCTGTAGGGCGGCAAGCTCGTTTCCGCTCGGATCGCGGAAGTGGAAACGTCGACCGCCCGGAAAGGCAAATATCGGTTTGGTGATGAGTCCACCCGCCTTGGTCACCGCTGCAAGGGCGGCCTCCAGATCATCGACGGCAATCACTGCCAGAGGCGAGGACGTGGCCTCGCTGGCGTCCCCCTGCAAGCCGATGTCCACGTCACCTGTCGTCATGCAGGAATAGCTTGGGCCGAAGTTGGTAAAGGCTAGGCCGAACGCATCGGTATAGAACGAACGGGCTAAAACCAGGTCGGATGCTGGTAACTCGACAAAGCAGATACGCGACATTATTTGCCCTCCACAGGTTTTTTGCGCGGCGTCTTGGTTTTCGGCTTGAGGCCTGCTGCACTGCGTGCCATCCACGATCGAAGGCTGTCGGAATCGGACAGCATCGCGTTCGGCAGTAAGAGATAGCTTTTGCTCGGCGGATCGTCCGGTTCATACCGTAGCGGCTTTACGCCGGGCACTTCGCTCAACGCCGCGTGATCTGCGCCGGCCATCTTGAGCGCAAGCCCGACATTGGAGAGCGAAGCAAACACCTGCCCGGCGGCATAGCCCATGATCCCGCCGAACATCGGACGGAAGCCAAGTTCAAGATCGGGCGGACTCGCCGCTTCCATAACCGCCTTCAAGTCCTTCGGATCATGGTCCACTCTGCGCCTCACTGTTGTTGAGTCACGGCTTTGTTTACACGCTGGCGGCTACCAACATAGTGTCGGCATGACGCGCCGCCTCGGCGTTGGACATGGCGGGCGAGTTGGTCATGCGATCTTCCCCAGAATGCTGTTTTGCCACTGACTTAAGCGGATGCTGGGCCCGGAGGGAAGGGGGCCAAAAGTCTCAAAAGTCCGCGAAAATCAAAAATTCGGGCATATTCGATGGGTAGCTTAACTCTTGGCGGACTGATGGCCCAAAGATATAACCGCATCGGTTCTTTAAATCAAATCAATCTTAGGGCTTACGACAAGGTCGGTACGAACTTCCAAAAGCCGTAACCACCGCTCGAGCACGCCCCGGTCGACCGCGATGCAGCCTTCGGTTGGCGCGAAGTCGTGGGTGGCGCAGTGGAGGAAAATTGCGCTGCCGAGGCCAGCAAGCGCCGGGCTGTCGTTGTGGCCGAGGACGATGATGATGTCGTACAGGCCGTCATCGCGCCACAGGCGTTCGGCGCTGAACGTGTGGGGGTGGCTGACCGGACGATTATACTGCGGGTCGGCGACGCCGTCCGACCAGCCGTCGGTGGGGCGCAGCCAGCGCCATGGCAGCGCCGTCACTGGTACCGCGACGCGGTCGGGGCGGAGGAGGGCGGCGCGGATCGGCCAAGTGCCGAGCGGCGTCGCGCCGTCGCCTTCGCGTTTGGCGGTAGCGATGATCGCGCCACCCTTGCCGATGGCGCAGGGGACTGTTTCGCCAAAGGCGGTGACGGTGCGGGCGCTGGTGTCGACGGTGATGTCTGTCATCCCAGCGAAGGCCGGGAGCTAGCTTGCCTGTCTGGAGTTGCGCGACGCAGAATAGCTGGATCCCGGCCTGCGCCGGGATGACAACATAGCGTTGCGCTCACAGCAGATGCCCCTGCCGGTCGCGCTTGGTCCCCAGATAGTCGGCATTGTGCGGGTTCGGCGGCATGTGGTGGGCGACACGTTCGACGCGCAAGCCGTGCGCCGCCAGCCCCGCGACCTTGCCGGGATTGTTGGTCAGCAACCGCACCGATTGAATCCCCAACGCGGCGAGCATTGCTGCTGCCAGACCGAAATCGCGCTCATCGGGTTCGAAGCCGAGCCGCGTATTGGCATCGACGGTATCGAAGCCCTGATCCTGCAGCGCATAGGCGCGCAGTTTATTGAGCAGCCCGATGCCGCGCCCCTCCTGCTGCAGATACAGCAGCACGCCGCCGCCCGGGTTCGCCGCGATGGCCGCGATGGCGGTGTGGAGCTGCGGGCCGCAATCGCATTTCAACGACCCAAGCACATCGCCGGTCAGGCATGCCGAATGCAGGCGGACGAGCACCGGGCCGTCGCGCCGCGGATCGCCGATGACCAGCGCCAGATGTTCGGGGCCGCCGTCGCCGGGGCGGAAGGCGACGACTTCGGTATCCTCGGCCACCGCCAGTGGCAGCCGCGCGCGCGAGGTGATGCGGACGCTGGCGGCGGAATCGGCCAGCGCGGCGACATCGGCTGCGGAGACCTTGGCCACACCGTCGAAGGCCACGGCGTAAACGGCGGGCAGCAATTCGGCGTGTTTGACCAGCGCGATCGCCGCGCGAGCATCGGCCCGATCGATCCCCAACGCGCGGGTGACGAAGGGGCCCTTGAACGGCGTCGCCAAATCGAGCACCGGGTCGGCGACGGCGCGCGATCCCGCCAGATCAAGCCAGTCGGGGCGCTCGACCCACACCGGCTCGGCTTCACCAACGGCAGCCGCCACCTGATTGGCGAGGTTGAGCACCGCGGCGCGGCGGGCGGTGATGAGGAGGCCGGCGCGCGCCGATCCCTGCGCTTCGAGCGCCGCCAGCGATGCCGCATCGGCGAGCTCGGCCGACAGGATGGCGAGGCCGCCGACGGTGACGATGCGGCCTCGGCGGAGCGCATCGACGGCGGCTTCGGCGGGGTGGGTGGCGGTCATGACGTGCCCACGCCAGCATCGATGCCCCCGCGCAAGCAGGGGTCCATCGTCACCGCATTGACGCGAAGGGCCTCCGCGTGCGCGGGGGTGACGAATTGTGTGCGCATGGGGAGCACCGTCACAATTCGAACGTCGCGATCTGCGGCACATGGTCCGACGGCTTGCCCCAGTCGCGCGCGTCCTCGATCACCTCGAACCGCGTTGCCGCCCTCGCCACCGCCGGCGACGCCCAGATATGGTCGAGCCGTCGCCCGCGATCCGACAGCCGCCAGTCGGTGGCGCGGTAGCTCCACCAAGTGAACAGCCGCTCGGGCGCCGGGATGAAGTGCCGCCCGAGATCGACCCAGTCATGGCTCGCCTGCAACCCCGCCAGCCGCGCAATCTCGATCGGCGTATGGCTGACGACATCGACCAGCGCCTTGTGACTCCAGACATCGCAGTCGAGCGGCGCGATGTTGAAATCGCCGAGGATGACGCTATCGTCGCGCAGCCCTTCCGACCACCGCGTCATGCGATCGACGAAATCGAGCTTCTGACCGAATTTGGGGTTTTTTTCGCGGTCGGGAATGTCACCACCGGCGGGCACATAGACATTTTCGAGCAGCAAGCCATTGGGCAATCGTGCCCCGATGTGGCGCGCTTCGCCATTGTCCTGCCAGTCGAAGCGACGCTCCTCGACCAGCGGAATCCGCGACAGCGTGGCGACGCCATGGTGCATCTTCTGGCCATTTAGCAGGCGGTGGCGATAGCCGAGCGCCTCGAACATCTCATGCGGGAAGGTGCCGTCGACGACCTTGGTTTCCTGCAGGCACAGAATGTCGGGCGCATGATCGCGCAGAAAGCGTTCGACAATATCGAGCCGGAAGCGGACCGAGTTGATGTTCCAGGTGGCAATGCGGACCGTCATCGCGTTGCTCTAGGTGAGATTACCGGACCTTAAAAGCAATTTGGCCCCCGCTCCGGGGGCATGGAGCGGGGGCCGGTTTGCGCTCGTCACGCAACGAAAAGGATCAAGATGCTGCCAGGCAACAGGGGGCAAATCCCGGCAGCGCGATCACTTCCCGCCCCGTCTCTATGCCAGCGCCGACATTGCGCCAACATGAACGGAACCGGGAATAACGTTCAGACTGGCAAAAACTTTAACCCGGACGCCCGGGAATGCGCGATCGCGGGTCGCGGAATTTGAAATCGACGCCGCCGAGATCGGCATTGTAACGGGCGTTCGACAATTTGACCTCGGTCGTGCCGCCCTGCGCGTCATGGGTCACCCAGCCGGTCAGCGCGAGACCGCCCGGTGCACTACGCGACTTGGCGAAGCTGATCGCCAGCGTCCCGAACTCGGGGTGTTTGGTATCGCGCGCTTCGACGATTATGCCAGCGGCTGTTTCAGCGGTAACCCGCGCCACCTTCGACAGATCGGGGTCCGACGCCAGCAAAATTCCGAGCGGCGTCGACCGCACCGGCCATTGCGACACTTGCGCCACCTGATAATCGACCATCGTTAGCGTCTTGCCATCGGCGACGATGAGCAGCGGGGCCTTGGTATATTCGAAACGCACCCGCCCCGGTCGTGCCAGCGTCACTTTGCCGGTCAGCACCTTACCGTCGGGTGCCACCTGAACGAAGTCGGCTGCAAGCGAGGTCGTTGCCTTCAATGACGCAGCAACATCGTCGAGCGGCGCAGCAATGCCGGGCGCGGCGATCAGGGCAAGGGCGGCGGCGAGAAGGTGTTTCATGCGCTACTTCATGAACGAGCCGCGATTGCCGGGCAATGAACCGCCGCGACGGTATCCGTTCAGCTAGGCGGCGAGGCCGTCCGAAACTGGTGCAGACGAAGCAACACGTCTCGCTGCGGCTCGATCCTGATATTATCGTCCGCTTCAAAGCTGATGGGCCAGGCTGGCAGGCGCGAATCAACGACGCGCTACGCAAGGCCGCGCAGCATAAGCAACTCCCCTAGAGCGCGATGACATTGGGCAGGGCGCTCTAGTCGCGCAGCAGCTCGTTGATGCCAGTCTTTGACCGCGTCTGGGCGTCGACCGTCTTGACGATGACCGCGCAATACAGGTTCGGTCCGGGCTGGCCCGAGGGTAGCGGTTTGCCGGGCAAGGTTCCCGAGACGACGACGGCATAGGGCGGCACCCGGCCGATATGGATTTCGCCCGTCGCACGGTCGACGATCTTGGTCGACGCGCCGAGATAGACGCCCATCGACAGCACCGCGCCCGCCCCGACGATAACGCCCTCGGCGACTTCGGCGCGCGCGCCGATAAACGCCCCGTCCTCGATCACCACCGGCCCCGCCTGCAACGGTTCGAGCACGCCGCCGATGCCGGCGCCGCCCGAAATATGCACTCTGCGGCCGATCTGCGCGCAACTGCCGACGGTCGCCCAGGTATCGATCATACTATCTTCGCCGACCCGCGCGCCGATGTTGACGAAGCTCGGCATCAGCACGGCTCCTGGAGCGATGAATGCGCCGCGCCGGACGATTGCGCCGGGGACTGCGCGG
The DNA here is from genome assembly GCA_038229555.1 of Sphingomonadales bacterium. Lineage (GTDB taxonomy): Bacteria > Pseudomonadota > Alphaproteobacteria > Sphingomonadales > Sphingomonadaceae > Sandarakinorhabdus. The sequence goes on along the minus strand of JBBROI010000004.1, from coordinate 117,626 downwards.
AAGCCCGCCGCGGCAAAGCGGTTTTCGCCCCAACCGGCGAATTTCGACGGCACCTTGTCCCACCACGGCGCGCCGCCGGGACCGCCGTCGATGAGGCCATTGGGCGACAGACGGAACGACAGCAGCACGGCCTTTTTGAGCCATTGATTGACCTTCCAGCCGCCGTTGCCGTCGGGCTCGGCGACCCGCAGCGCGCCATCGTCGAGGCCGGCAAGCGCCGCTTCGACCGCGTCGCGCAATTCGCCATGCGTTCCCGGCGTAACAGTGGCGCGGTCGTCCCAGCCGCTATCGATGATCGCTTCGATGGTCATGCCCGCTCCAGTCCGGCAACGACGCCGGTCAGCCACTCGCCGACGTCGGTGATGGTGATATCGATATGCGCGCGCGCGTCGCCCGGCCCCTGTTCGGAGCCATTGTCGACCCAGACCGTCGTCATGCCGATCGCGTTGGCGGGCGTCAGGTTGCGCGCCATGTCCTCGACGAACAGCGCGCGCGCCGGATCGATGGCATGGGTTTCGCACAAATGTGCGTAAGCGGCAGCAGCGGGTTTCGGCCGGTACGACAGCGCGTGAATGTCGTGGAGCCCATCGAACGCATCGGACAGCCCCAGCCGCGCCAGCACTCGGGTCGCATAGGGCGCATCGGCGTTGGTGAAGACGAACCTACGCCCCGGCAGGCGTGCCAGCGCATTGCGGATCAGCGGCGCATCGGCGACGACCGAGACATCGACATCATGGACATGGGCGAGAAATTCGTGCGGATCGATGCCGTAGCGCGCCATCAATCCCGGCATCGTCATGCCGTGCGAGTGGAATAATTCCTTTTGCACCCGCCGCGCTTCGACCGCATCGACGCCGAGCAGATTTTGAATATATCCGCCCATCTTCGCATCGATCTGGTCGAACAGCCGCGCCGACGCCGGATACAGCGTATTGTCGAGATCGAAGATCCAGGCGTCAATGGTGGCGAGCGGGTTGGGCACGCGCGACGCTATAGCCGCCGCCGACGGCGACGCAAACCAGCGCGCCGATCGCCGACGCCGACCACGAGCCGATGACAAAGCCGTGACTGCACCGGGCTTTTCCGCCGCCGATACACAATACGTCCACAGCCGCATCCACAGCCAATCGCGACGGCCCGATTGCCGCCCGCTCCCGCATCGGCGACACTGCGCCATGCTCACCCCCATGCCCTTGCGCCTCGTCGATACCCCGCCCGATTCGGTCCAGCTGCCGCAGAACCTCGATGCCGAACAGGCGCTGTTGGGGGCGATGCTGATCGACAACCGGCTCGTCGAAGACGTGATGGTCAAGCTGAAGCCGCAGCATTTCCACGAGGCGCTGCACGGGCGCATCTACGAACAAATTCTGCGGCTCCACGATTTGCAGATGGCGGCGACACCGGTAACACTGCGGCCGCTGTTCGAAGCCGATCCGGCGATGCAGGACATGGGTGGCCCGGCGTATCTGGCGCAATTGACCGCAAACTCAGGCGCGCTGATCGCTGCCAAGGACTTTGCCCAGCAGATTTACGACCTCGCGCTGCTACGCGAACTGATCCGCGTCGGTCGCGACATGGTAACCGGTGCGGCCGATACGGCGACCGAAATTGCGCCGTTGAAACAGATCGAAGACGCCGAGGCCGCGCTGTTCCGGGTTGCCGAATCGGGCGAGGTCGCCGGCAGCGTCAAAAGCTTCGGCGAGGCGTCGAACGACGCGATCGACATCGTTACCCGCGCCAAAAAACTCGGCGGCTCATTGTCGGGCTACACTACCGGGTTGCGGGCGCTCGATGCCAAAATCGGCGGGATGCACAAATCCGACCTCGTCGTGCTCGCCGGACGTCCGGCGATGGGCAAGACGGCGCTCGCCACCAATATCGCCTTTGCCTGCGCCATGCGGTTCATGGAGGATTTGAACGCCGGGCGCGCGCCTGAGGAATGGAGTGGCTGCCCGGTCGCCTTCTTTAGCCTCGAAATGTCGTCGGATCAGCTGGCGACGCGGGTGCTTGCCGAACAGTCGAAGATCAATTCCGAAAAGCTGCGCAAGGGCGATCTGCAGGATCATGAGTTCAGCAATTTCGCTCGCGCCGCCAATGCGCTGCACAATTTGCCGTTCTACATCGACGATACCCCGGCGCTGTCGATTGCGGCGCTGCGCACCCGGGCGCGGCGGCTGGCGCGGCTGAAGGACCCGCGCCGCAAGATCGGCATGATCGTCGTCGACTATCTCCAGCTACTGCAGGGTTCGTCGCGGGCGATGAACGAGAACCGCGTGCAGGAGATTTCGGAGATCACCCGTGGCCTGAAGACGCTGGCGAAGGAGCTGCAAGTGCCGGTGCTGGCGCTGTCGCAGCTGTCGCGCCAGGTCGAAAACCGCGAGGACAAGCGCCCGCAACTTGCCGATCTGCGCGAATCGGGCACCATCGAGCAGGACGCCGACATCGTGCTGTTCGTCTATCGCGAGGAATATTATCACGAGCTGAAGCAGCCCGACATCGATGACAAACGCCACCCCGAATGGATGGAAAAGGCCGCGAAGATTCACGGGCTGGCGGAAGTGATTGTGGCGAAGCAGCGCCATGGGTCGACGGGCATCGTCGAACTGGCGTTCGACCGGATGCATACCAAGTTCAATGACCGCGACGGTTAGCGCGCGCCGGCATGTTTAACGCGCGGGCCGCGCCCGATAAGGTTCGGGCCTAAAGCACCCGTCCCATTTCGACGAACTTGTTGCGGCGCGCCTTGCGCAATGCCGCAGGCGTCATGTCGAGCATCGGCGTGAGTTCGGCGCTGATGGCTGCCGCCAACGCGGCAATCGCGGCGACGGGATCGCGGTGCGCACCGCCGAGCGGTTCGGGGACGATCGTGTCGGCAATCCCGAAGCGCTTGCAATCGGCGGCGGTGATCCGCATCGATTCGGCCGCTTCGGCGGGTTTGTTGGTGTCGCCCTCGGCGGTGCGCCACAGGATCGACGCGCAGCCTTCGGGCGAAATGACGGCATACACGGCGTGTTCGAACATCAGCACGCGGTTGGCGGCGGCGAGCGCGATGGCCCCGCCCGACATGCCTTCGCCCGTGATTGCCGCGATGACCGGCACCGGCGCTGCCAAAAATGCCTCGGTCGACCGCGCGATGGCTTCGGCCTGGCCGCGTTCCTCGCCGTCGATACCGGGGTAGGCCCCGGCGGAATCGATCAACGTCACCACCGGCACGTTGAACCGCCCGGCCATTTCGACAAGCCGGATCGCCTTGCGATAGCCTTCGGGGCGGCCCATCCCGAAATTATGCTTCACCCGGCTGGCGGTGTCGTTGCCCTTTTCATGACCGATGATCATCACCGGCATGCCGCCTTGGCTGCGCAAGCGACCAAGCCCGCCGATGATCGCCTGATCTTCGCCAAAGGCGCGGTCGCCCGCCAGCGGCGTGAAATCGTCGACGAGAACGCGCACCATGTCGCCGAAGTGCGGGCGCTGCGGATGGCGGGCAACCTGCGTCTTCTGCCACGGGCTGAGCCGCGCATAGGTTTCGGCGAGCAGTCGCCGTGCCGCGCCATCGGCGTGCTTGGCCGCACCTTCGTCACCTGCCGCGCGATATTCGCCGGCGCGCGCCGCAATCGTTGCCACGGGTTTTTCGAATTCGAGATAGGTCACAGTCACGGCGCAGCGGTAGAGCGCGCGAAAGAGCGGGTCAATCGGACCGCGCTATTCGTCTGCGTCCTGCCCGATCGCGCTTTCGGCGGCGTGGTGCATCCGCGCTTCCTCGAGATCGAGCTCGCGTTCGATCCGCCGTCGCGCGCCATCGTCGATATCGCGGCGCTGAAAACTGTCGAGCAACGCCGCCCGTTCGGCGTCGATCAGCTTATATTGCAGCCGCGCATAATCGGCGACCGGGCTGCCCTCGACGGCGGGATCGGCGGTATCGTTGAAGTGGCTGCGGCGGTCGCGGTGATAGCGGCGCAGCGATGTGGCGATCGCGTCGGGGACATCGCCGCACGCCGCCATGCTGTCGATGGCCTTGATCGCAGCGTCGATTCCGGCAACGCGCGCCGCCAGTTCGCACTGCTTGCGCCGCGCCGCCTCCTGCCGTCCGGCGCGATCGAGGCCGAGGCGGCGGACGACCCATGGCAAGGTCAGCCCCTGCCCGACGAGCGTCACCACGATGACGCAAAAGGTCGAAAACAGCACCAGATCGCGCTCCGGGAAAGGTGCACCACCGACGGTCAGCGGGATCGACAGCGCCGCCACAAGCGAGACACCACCGCGCAGACCGGCGAAGCTGATCAGAAAAGCAACGGTCCATGGTGGGGAGGGGTCCTGCTCGCGCAAGCCACGACTGAGCCAGCGGGGCAGATAGGTCGCGGGGTAAACCCAGACAAAACGGACAAGGACGACGACAAGGCTGGTCAACGCGCCTGCCTCGAGCAAGCGTTGTCGGCCATCGCTTTCCATGCCTTGCACGACGATATGCGCCTGCATTCCGCTCAACAGGAACACCAGTCCCTCGACAACGGCGATGACGAGGCCCCAGACGAAAAATCCCTGAAGTCGCGTCGCCGGGCTGATGAAACGCGGGCCATTCCAGCTGATCCACAGCCCCGCCGTCAGCGCCGCCAGCACGCCCGATCCACCGAGCGCATGTGCCGGCCAAAAGGCAATGAACGGCGTCATCAGCCCAAGGATGATCTCGACCTGCGCGTCGCGGCTCCACGCGCGCAGCCGCAGCATCGCCCAGCCCAGCGCCGCCCCCCACGCGAGTTCAGCCACCACATCGACCGCGAACGCGCCAAGCGCGCCCCCGAGCGAAAATTGTCCGGTGACCACCGCGGCGACAGCGAAGCCGAATACCGTCAGCGCGGTCGCATCGTTGACCAGCCCTTCCCCCTCCAGCACCAGCAGCGCGCGTTGCGGCACACCGACCGAGCGCAATATCGCCATCGGCGCGACCGGATCGGGCGGCGACACGATCGCGCCGAGGATGAAGCCCACCGCCCACGGCACACCGAAGGCATAGTGCACGACGGCAGCGACTGCGGCGGCGGTAAACAGCACGCATCCCACGGCAAGCAGCAGGATCGGGCGCAGATTGGCGCGAAACCCGCGCCAGCTCATCCCGACGCCCGATGAATAGATCAGCGGCGGCAGCATGAGCAGCAGCACCAGATCGGGCTGCATCATGACATTGGGAACGGCGGGCAGGGCCGCCAGCACGACGCCGACGATGACCAGCACGATGGCCGACGGAATGCGCAGTTTCCGCGATGCCACTTCGGTCGCTGCCAGCACCCCGACCAGTGCGAGACCAAGCGGCAGCGCGGCAAGTTCGTCGGTCACGCGCCGCCGCTCCGACGATAGCGGAAGTACCAGACTTCGTGGCCGAGCCGCCGCGCCTTTGCCTCATAGCGGGTCTGTGGCCAATCGTCGGGGCGCACCTGCCAGTCATGCGGGCGTTCGGCGAGCCATTCGAAATCGTTGCGCGTCGCCATCTGCATACACGTCCATTGGCAATAGACCGGATGATCGGTGCCGACGCGAAACTCGCCGCCGGGCTTGAGCGCGCGCGCCACGAGGTCGAGCGGTCCCGGATTGACGAAGCGCCGCTTGGCATGGCGGGTCTTGGGCCATGGATCGGGATGCAGCAGGAACACCCGGTCGAGCGACGCGGGCGCGACGCGGTCCAGAATATCGAGCGCATCGCCCATGTGAAGGCGGATGTTGGCGAGCCCGCCGCCATCGATTTCCATCAGCGCCCCGACGACCCCGTCGAGGAACGGTTCGGCCCCGATGATGCCGGTGTCGGGATTGGCCGCCGCCTGCCCGGCCATGTGTTCGCCGCGGCCGAAACCAATCTCCAGCCACAAGGGGCGGGTGTCGCCGAACAGCGTCGGCGCATCGATCGGCCCGGTATCGGGCACTGAAACGCGCGGCAAGAGCCGCTCGACAAGGGCGGCCTGACCGGCGCGCAGCTTGTGGCCGGTGCGGCGGCCATACAGGCGGCGGATCGAGGCGGGATCGGACAATGACATGTCAGCGGGTTATGGCGGCTCCGCGCGCCAAATCCAATGCCGCGCCGTTCATCGGGCGATCAGCGACCATTGCTTAAATCCCATCTCGCTACCGGGCGTGCTGATAGCTATAGGCGCAAGGTTGCTGGATTTTGGTTTCGATGACAGGAAAACCGCTGCGGCTGTCAGGCAGCGCGGGACAGGATACGGATTGCAGAATGTTTAAAGCCGTCGTCGTGGCACTTGCCGCGTTGGTGCTGGTCGGATCGGCACAGGCGCGTACCATGCGTCCCGAACCCGATTTCATCGTCGTCAATTATCACGATATCACCGCGTTGGGGCAGTATACGCCACCGTTCGATCGCTTTGGCGTTACCGAGGCCAAGCTGGAAAGCCATTTCGAATGGCTGCGCGAAAATGGCTATCACCCGGTGAGCGTCCAGAACCTTATCGACGCCCGCGCGGGCAAGAAGGTGTTACCCGACAAGCCGGTCGTGCTGACCTTCGACGATGGGTTCGAAAGTTTTTACACCCGCGCATGGCCATTGTTGAAGAAATATAATTATCCGTCGGTCGTCGCCATCATCGGGGCGTGGATGGACGGCAAATCGCGCCCCGACGTTCCGGGCGTCAAACCGGTGATGACGTGGCCGCAAGTTCGGGAACTGGCGAAATCGCCGCTGATCGAGATCGCCAGCCACACCTATGGCCTGCACAATGCCATTGATTCGAACCCGCAAGGCGGCATCGAGGCGGCGGTCACGACGCGGCATTTCGATCCGAAGACGGGACTGTACGAGACCGATCAAGCCTATAGCCACCGCATTCTCGACGGCGTTCAGCATAGCTCTGACTTCCTCTATCACGAGCTTGGCAAGCGACCGCGCGTCATGGTCTGGCCGTACGGCGAATATAATGCGCTGGCGCTCGCGGCGGCCAAAAAGGCCGGCATGGGCATCACCATGGCGCTCGCCGATGGACGCAACTCGGTCACCAACCTGCAGGTCATCGATCGGCTGATCCTGACCGACGATCCGGCGCAGTGGCAGTTCCGCGACATCGTCCGCGAACAGCGGCAGGACCGCATCCAGCGGGTCGTGCATGTCGATCTCGACTATATCGCCGATCCCGACCCCAAACAGACGCGGCGCAACCTCGACACGCTCGTCGAGCGCATCCGCGCCATGGGGGCATCGACGGTCTATCTTCAGGCGTATTCGGATGCCGATGGCGACGGCAATGCCGATGCGCTGTATTTTCCCAATCGCCACCTGCCGGTGAAGGACGATCTATTCTCCTATGCCGCGACGCAGCTGAAAACCCGCTCCGGGGTCAAGGTGTTCGCGTGGATGCCGATGATGGCGTTCAAGGCCCCCGATTTGCCTGCCGACTGGTTTGTCCAGGAATGGAAAGACGGCAAGGCGCAACCGGCGAGCCACATCTATACCCGACTGTCGCCGTTCAATCCGGCGGCGCGAAAGTGGGTCGGCGACCTGTATGAGGATCTCGCCACGCACTGCATTATCGACGGTATTCTGTTCCACGACGATGGCATCTTGTCGGATTTCGAGGATGTATCGCCCAAGGCGCTGGCCTATGGACGTGCGAAATGGGGTCTGTCGACGGATGTCGACGTCCTGCGCGCGACGCCCGCCAGCCGCCTTGAATGGGCGCAGCACAAAACCGAGCTGATGGCCGAGTTCACCGACGAGCTGGCGGCGCGCGTCCGGCTGTGGCGACCGAACATCAAGACCGCGCGCAACATGTATTCACGCCCGATCCTGCAGCCCGATGCCGAAGAATGGTATGCCCAGTCGCTGCCGGTGTTCCTGAAGCACTATGACTATATCGGGCTGGAAGCGATGCCGGCGATGGAAAATGCCACCGATGCCGAAATGTGGCTTCGCACGGTCGTCGCCAAGGTCAAGGCGACACCCGGCGGGATCGAAAAGGTGGTGTTCGAACTTCAGTCGGTCGATTGGCGGACCAAGGAGCCGGTGCCGATGCCGCAATTCCTTGGCTGGATGAAGTTGCTGCGCGACAATGGTGCGATCCATCTGGGCTATTATCCCGATAATGAATACAAGGATCAGCCACGGCTTGAGGATATGAAGCGCGATTTCGCGATCGCCGTCGAACCGTGACCGACCCCGTCTTTCAGGACCCGAGCGTCTTCAACGATCCGAACATCCCGGATTGGGCGGAGGGCCTGTCTGACGAGGCGATGCGGACGCTGCACGAATTCGAAGGCTGGGGCGGCGTTCGCCATCTCGCGCATACCGTGGCCGACCTGTTGTTCTACTATCCGCTCCTGATGGCCTATGTCTGGATGATCGGCGCGATCATCTTTTTCATCCGCTGGGAACTTGGACGGCCAAGAGTCGGCGCGCCGCCGCTGCTCGCGTCCTATCCGCCGGTGTCGATCTGCGTTCCCTGCTACAACGAAGGCGACAACGTCCGCGAAACGATCGCCTATGCTCTGGCCCAGGATTACCCCGATTTCGAGGTGATCGCCGTCAATGACGGGTCGAAGGACGATACGCTCGCCATCCTGTGCGAACTCGCCGCCGCCAACCCCCGGCTGCGGGTGATCAATCTGGCGACCAATCAGGGCAAGGCGATGGGGCTGCGCGCCGCAACGTTGCTGTCGCGCGGTGACATCATCATCGGCATCGACGGCGATTCGCTGCTCGATCCGCACGCCACGCGCTGGATGGTCCGCCATTTCCTGCACAATCCGCGCGTCGGCGCCGTCACCGGCAACCCGCGCGTCCGCAACCGCTCGACCCTAATCGGTCGCATCCAGGTCGGCGAGTTTTCGGCGATCGTCGGCATGATCAAGCGGGCGCAGCGCATGTACGGGCGCATCTTTACCGTATCGGGCGTCATCGCCGCCTTCCGCAAGGCCGCGCTCCACGACGTCGGGTATTGGTCGCCCGACATGGTGACCGAAGACATCGATATTTCGTGGAAGCTCCAGCTTGGCGGCTGGACGATCCGCTTCGAACCCAATGCGCTGTGCTGGGTGCTGATGCCCGAATCGCTGACCGGCCTGTGGAAGCAGCGCGTACGTTGGGCGCAGGGCGGTGCCGAGGTCATGCTGCGCTATTCGGGGGCGATCATGAGCTGGCGGGCGCGGCGGCTCTGGCCGCTGTATTTCGAATATCTGACGTCGATTGCCTGGTCGGCGCTGATCGTGGTTGCCGCCGCCGTGCTCGCGGTACGCGGCTTTGGGTTTCACGCCGGGACCAGTTGGGTCAACTTCTTTCCGCGCTGGACGAGCGTGCTGCTGTCGGTCACTTGTCTGCTGCAGTTCGGCACCAGCCTTGCCATCGATTCCCGCTATGAGCGCGGCGTCGGCGGCAAGGGCGGCGGCATGGGGCGCTACTATTACTGGATCGTTTGGTACCCGCTGGTCTATTGGATGATCGGGGTGGGTACGGCGCTGATGGGTCTCTACAAGGCGATCACCAAGAAACAGGGCCAGCGCGCCGTTTGGGTGACGCTCGATCGCGGTGTGCGACCGGTATGACCGCCCCGCTGACGGCTGCACCGCTGCCCGATCCGATGCTGCCCAACCCGACAACGATCAACCCCGATTCGATGCCGATCATTTCGGCACCGCACCTGATCGGCATGCGCCAGCGGCTCGGGGCACTGGTGTTTTCGCTGTGTTGCTGGCTGTATTTCCTCGTCCCCGTTGCGGTGCTCGGCGGCTGGCTGGCGGGCTATTCGACGCTTGCCAAGGAAGTCGTCATGCTCGGCGGCTGGCGCAAATTCCAGGCGCTGATGGCGATGTCGGGCCGGACCATCCTGATCCTGTTGATCATGTGGATCGGCTGGTCGGTCTATCTGCTGCTGCAACGGACGCGCCCCGCGGAACCGCCGAAAATGGTCGACGACGAAACGCTGGCAAATTTCTTCGGCGTCCGGCAAGCCGAACTCGACGGCTACCGCGCCGCACAGTTGCTGACGATCCACTTCGAAGATGACGGGCGCTATCGCGACCTCGTAGCGGGCGATCCGGCAGGAACACCGGGCACGCTGCCGCGTAAGGCCGCAACCGCCGCCTAAACTGCGGCCTTCAGCGCCTCGACCAGATCGAGCTTTTCCCAGCCAAAGCCACCGTCGGCATCGGGTTCACGCCCGAAATGGCCGTAGGCTGCGGTGCGCTTGTAGATCGGGCGGTTGAGCCCGAGGTGGGTACGAATGCCCTTGGGCGTCAGGCGCATCAGGCCGGGAAGCACCATCTCCAACCGGCTGTCATCGACGCTGCCGGTACCGTGGGTATCGACATAAAAGCTGAGCGGGGTCGCCACGCCGATGGCATAGCTGATCTGTATCGTGCAGCGCCGCGCCAGCCCGGCACCGACGACATTCTTGGCAAGGTAGCGGCAGGCATAGGCTGCCGAGCGGTCGACCTTGGTCGGGTCCTTGCCGCTGAACGCGCCGCCGCCGTGGGGTGAGGCACCGCCATAGGTATCGACGATAATCTTGCGCCCGGTAACCCCGGCGTCGCCGTCGGGGCCGCCGATCTCAAACCGCCCGGTCGGGTTCACATAGATTTTGGTCTCGTCGTCGATGAAGCCCGATGGCAGCACATCGTTAAAAACCGACTGAATATGGTCGCGCAACATCGCATATTTTGCGGCATCGCCGCCGGTCTCTCCGTCCTTTTCCCACGGCAGGCAGTAATCGACCGCATGCTGGGTCGATACGACCAGCGCGGTCGCCCTGACCGGTACCTCGTTGACATACGCCAAGGTCACCTGGCTCTTGGCATCGGGCTCAAGGAACGGCGCGCGTCCAGAATGGCGGTCGGCCGCAAGCCGTTCGAGAATCTTGTGCGAATAATACAGCGTCGCCGGCATCAGCGCCGGCGTTTCGTCGCTGGCGTAACCGAACATGATGCCTTGGTCGCCGGCACCTTCGTCCTTGTTGCCGCTCTCGTCGACGCCCTGCGCAATGTGCGCCGATTGCGGGTGGAGGTGATTTTCAAAATGCAGGTTCTGCCAGTGAAAGCCATCCTGTTCATAGCCGATGTCGCGCACCGTCTGGCGCACTGCAGCCTGAATTTCCTCCTGCGCGCCGGGTTCCCAATTGCCCTGAGTATCGATCATGCCGCGACCGCGCACCTCGCCTGCCAGCACAACCCGGTTGGTGGTGGTCAGCGTTTCACACGCAACGCGCGCCTCGGGATCCTTCGACAGGAACAGATCGACGACGGTGTCCGAAATCTGGTCGGCGACCTTATCGGGGTGGCCTTCCGAAACCGATTCGGAGGTAAACAGGAAGCTGTCGCGGGGCATTGGCGGGGTTCCGGCACGCTGAAAGACTGGCGCGGTCTAAGCGGGCGCGCAGAGGTGCGCAAGAGGCGTATAAAGAAAGCTTTATATGTGTCGGTGAGGCCCAACTATGTTCCCATCGCTCCGATCCGTTCAGTCCTGCGCATCGCCGCCGCCGCGAGCGCCAGCAGAAGCCCGAAGGCGAGGCTTGTCGAATGGCCGAACCGCGCGAACGGGGTCGGCGGCAGCGCGGGTGGCAGCCATTCGATCAACGCGCCGCGCGTCGCCATCGGCAGGCTCGCGACGATCCGCCCATGGCCATCGACGATGGCGCTAACCCCCGTCGGCGTTGCGCGGGCGACCGGCAGCCCCTCTTCGATCGCCCGCAGTTGCGATTGCGCCAGATGGGCTGGCGGGCCGGTCGGGCCATACCAGCCATCGTTCGAGATGTTGGCTAGAAACGCCGGGCGGTCGGCGCGGTCGGCGACGGCACCGGCGAAGATGATTTCGTAGCAGATCACGCCGCCTACGGTCGGAAGCCCGGTAAAGTGCAGGGTGCGCGGCCCCGGACCGGGAGCGAAATCGAAATCGCCGGGCACGAGCCGCGACAGGCCGATTGCCTCCATCCACGGTCGCGCCGGGACATATTCACCGAGCGGCACAAGGTGCGCCTTGTCATATTGGCCGCGCACCGCGCCGGTCGCATCGATGGCGAACAGGCTGTTGGTCAGCGCCGTCAATTGTCCCTGTGGCCCCCGCACCGTGCCGGTGCTGCCGGTCAGCAGCATGTCGCGCGGCCCCAGCGCCGTCGCCAGTTGCGCGCGCAGCCCCGGTTCTTCGGCAATCGCGTCGAGCACCGCACCCTCGGGCCACATCACCAGCGCGGGAACGGCAGGGTCGCGGCGGCGGGCCAGCGCTTGCTTCGTCAATACTACAAGGTTGGCGATATGATCGGCCTGAAGCTCGGGCCGATAGCGGCGCTCTTGGCCGATGTTGGGCTGGATCACGACGAGCAGTACGCCGGTCGAGCCAGCAGGCGACGTCGCTTGCGGAATGAGCGCCACCACCGCAATCGTCACCAGCACTGCCGCTGCACCCACGCGTGCCCGCCCAGCCTTCACAGCCAGCAGCCAGACCGCGCCACCGGCCAGCGTCATCAGCCCCGTCAGCGCCAGCGCCCCGCCCCATGCTGCCAGTGCCGCCACCCCCGGCAACGCCACCCACGTCGCCCCAAGCGGATTCCACGGATAGCCCGTCAGCACCCAACCGCGCAGCCATTCGCCGAGCATCATCGTCGCAGCCAGTCCTGGCACCAGCGCAGCACCCGTGCCCGTCAGCAAGCGGGCCAGCGCCGTGGTCAGCCCAGTGAACAGCGCGAGGTAGAGCGACAATCCGGCGACCGCGACCCAGCCAAGACTCGGTGGCATTTTTTCCTGAAGGGTAAACGCATGGGCGATCCAGATCTGCTGGACGAAGAAATGCCCGACGCCGAACGTCCAGCCGACGGCGAACCCGCCGCGCATATTAGGCGCGCGCGCCACCAGCGCCACCAGCGCCGCAATGCCAAGAATAGTCAGCGGCCACAGGTTCCACGGCGCATAGCCGAGCGCGGCGAGGACCCCCGCGATCAAGGCGAGGAGGAGTCTGCGGGTAACCGTCATCAGACCGTCGCGGTAGCCGTGAAATACCGTCGCTGGCAATGCGCAGTTGGCGAAGCACCCCGCCCGGCGCTACGCTGCCCGGCCAAGGAGACCGGGAATGGACGAGATCATCGGCACCCGCATGACCGACGACGGGCGGACGGCGAAACAGATTTTCGACGACGTCATGACCAATCCTGCACGCGCGCGGTTCGGGTTCGGAACCAAACTCGCCATCGTCAATGTCGATTTCCAGAACGCCTATACCCGCATCGATCGCTACAAGACCGCCTATGAAACCGATCCGCGCCAGATCGAATACGTCAATATGATCAGCGCGTTCGCGCGGGCCGCCGCGATGCCGGTGGTGTGGAGCCGCGTCGCCTATGCCGATGACGCCAGCGATGCCGGAGTGTGGGGCACCCGCACCGACACGCCCGACAGCTTGCAGAACATCAAATACGACAGCGACCGCCACGCCTATGACGACCGCTGCGCCATCCACCCCGAGGACACGCAATTCACCAAGCGCATGCCGTCGGCCTTCCACGAAACGCCGCTGCAATCGCTGCTGGTCTGGCACGGCGTCGATACCGTGGTCGTCACCGGCGGCTCAACCTCGGGCTGCGTCCGCGCCACGGCGGTCGATGCGCTGTCGCGCGGCTATCGCAGCATCGTCCCCATTGAAACGACGGCCGACAAGCTGGCGAGCTACCACTGGGCAAACCTCACTGACCTGCAGCTGAAATATGCCGATGTGGTAGGGGTGGGTGAGGTGGTGGCGTGGTTTGACGGGCGACAACATTGACGATCTATATCAAATCGGATATAGCAACTTATGCCATATCGTGAGCCGCCCCAAAGAAAGGTGCTCATTTGGATGGGTAGCAGCAGGCGGGACTTAATTGCGATGCCGGTCGCTTTGCTGAAGGACTTCGGAGTTGCGCTCGACATTGCGCAGCAAGGACTGACGCCGGCGGGGGCCAAGGCGCTCAAGGGCAAGGCCGCTGGTGCGATGCAGTTGTCCGAAGACAAGCACGGCGACACGTATCGCGCCGTCTACACGGTCGAACTGGAGGGCAGCCTGTACGTGCTACACTGCTTCCAGAAGAAATCGAAGAAGGGCGCCGAGACACCCAAGCCCGACATCGACGTCATCGAAACACGGCTGAAGGCGGCGCGCGCCTTGCACGCTCAGACGCGAGGGAAAAGTTGATGCACAACACTCCGCCCGAATTCGAGGCAAGCAGCGGCAATGTGTTTGCCGATCTGGGTCTCCCCGATGCCGACGACTTGGCCTGGAAAGCGGGCTTGATCGGCTCGATCATGCGCTATCAGCAGGAACACGGACTCAGCCAGAGTGCCGTTGCCGCCCTCGTCGACATTCCGCAACCACGCCTCTCCAACCTGTTTGCCGGCAAGTTGAGCGGCATCACCAGCGAAAAACTGATCAAGGCCTGCGCCCGCTTGGGCCGCCACGTGCGGATCGTGATCGAAGAGCATCCGGGAGAGGCGGTAGCGGGCCGCGTGGTGATGGAGGTGGCTTGACTCGACCGATCACAATGGGACGTGTGCGCACCGACCCTCCGACACATAGTACCGCAATCAACCAACTCTGGTTAACAATGGAGGAAAAATGGCGATTAGATACTTGTTTGGACCAATGAGCCGTGCTATATGATGGCTTATGAAGATCAACGGCATCACCGATATCGCCTGCTTCCTCACAGATGAGGCCGCTGCACAGCAAGCGTTAGCCGATCTGCGCTGGCCGAACGGCAACGTCACATGCCCGCTGGACGGCTGCGAGGGCGGCAAGAAGGTGTATGAGGTCGCCTATGCGGCGACGGCCAAGGGTAAGCCGACCGTTCGCAAGCAATGGAAGTGTGGCGCTTGCCGCCGCAAGTTTTCGGTCACCTCCAAGTCTATCTTTGAAGGCGCGCACATCCCGGTCGGAAAATGGATTTACGCCATCTTTTTGATGTGCAGCAGCAAGAAGGGCGTGAGCGCCAACCAGCTTAGCCGCGAACTCGATATCACTTACAAAAGCGCATGGTTCATGTGCCACCGGGTCCGTGAAGCAATGTTGCAAGAGCCTTTGGCAGGGATGCTGGGCCAAGGCCCGGACGCCATTGTCGAGTTGGACGAAACTTATGTAGGCGGCAAGAAGAAGAACAACCGCCACGCAAACCGTACCGCAGCCGCTGGCCGCAAGATCGCCGTCATGACGCTGATTGACCGCGAGGGCGACGTTAAGACGGTCAAGGTGCCTGATACCCGCAAGGGCACTTTGCAGTCGCTGGCGCGCCCTATTGTTGACCGATCGGCCAACATCGTAACCGATGCACACTTGTCATATACGGGCCTAGACGAACACTTTCACAGCCATCATACAGTCGATCACAGCAAGACGTTTGTGCGCGGCGTCATCTTTCACACGAACTTTGCGGAAAGCTATCACAGCCTTCTCAAGCGCGGCATTATCGGCGCGTTCCATCACGTGAGCGACAAGCACTTGCCGCGCTATCTGGCGGAGTTTGATCGTCGCTGGAACACCCGCAAAGAGCGTGATGGCGTCCGCGCTGTCAACGTTATCGGCACCGCTTTTGGCCGCCGACTGACCTACAAAGCAGCGACGGAATAGCGGTAAGCCGCTGATAACGTTATCGCTAAAAAAGAGGTTTTCACAGCGATTCCAGCGTGCTATATCAAATGGTGCCGGTGACGGGATTTGAACCCGCAGGGGTGGTGGCCTTGAGAACCCAACCCCAGCCTGCTTCCAAAGCAGGTGCGTCTACCAATTTCGCCACACCGGCACAGGGTGGCCTCCGGGGTGCCGAAGTTCGGTCACCCCAGAGGCGAGCTGCTTGTGGCAGCTAGCTAGCTAAGGCGGCGGTTTCATGGCCATCTCCTTGGTTAGAGCCAAACAATGAGGCGGCGGACTGCTCCGTGCCGGATTTCTCCGCCGCCTCATCTCCCGACGCTTCTGCGTCCGAAGCCTCTGTAAACCACCATCTGCCGCCGTTGACGGTAATCGGCCCCTTGGAACTGATACGCGCCGAAAGCGTCGCCAGCGGGCTTTTACCGCCAACCTCGATCCCCTTGGCCTGGACCAACGGTAACAAGTCACGCGTAGCCATCGGCTCTCCCTTGGCCTGCAATATCTCGATGACCGCACGGAGGGTTTCACTCCCGCTTCCTGTTGCCGCAGACCGCATACGCGCTTTTGGAGCGTCCGCCTTGCCGGCGTCGCTCATGGCCTTCGGTGCCGGGCGACCAAACTCTTGCTGAAGCTCAAAGGCGGTTGCCAGAAAAGCCTCAATACGGGTAAGCTCCCGCTGCAACAGTTCGCGCTTAGCTTGCGCTTGCTGAATGATGTCCATCTGTTTTCTCCGTGCCGAGATGCCCCTGTATAGCGATGACATGCACCCGCCGCAAGCCTTGTGAGGACAAAAGCCTTGAACCGTGACAAACCCTCAAGCCGAACGCCATCTGATCCCGTGAGCCTTATGCCATTGGATACAGCTACGGCGATTTCTGGCCTGTTCAAAATACCAAACCCGGATGCCACAAAGCCCAAACGCAAAAAGCCCGCGCCGCCCCCTGAGGAGTGACGCGGGCCTTCTGGTCGGAGCTGACGGGTTCGAACCGACGACCCCCGGGATGCGGACCCGGTGCTCTACCGCTGAGCTAAGCTGATACTAACATAATGGCCCGGGACGCCGGTTTCAAGATCGGTCCAAACAAGTATCTAATCGCCGGAAAAATGATATGTTTTTTGAGGCAACGGACGGTTCACTTTACCCAGTCAGCCAGATCACTCGCATTAGACCGGCAAGGCCAAAAGCGGATCACGACGACGTCCACTTCATCGAGATGGGGGAATCGCGAGTAGAAATGTATTCTCATCGTGTCAAAAAACTGCTAGACTTACCGCTAAGCATTTTTCCGGCACAACCTTCAACGTATGTCATTAGGCCATTCTTTGATAATGGCCCGGATGGTGCGGCGACTACGTTCAAGACGCTTGTCATTGCTTGGGGTATAACCTCTATGAGCGATATTGTACCAATCACAGCTGATGGACCTAACGATGATTGCGAAGATAATCTTGCTATCGAGTTGCCAGACGGAAGTGTAGCGGAGAAGTATGAGAAGCAGTACGCGAATTTGGATGAGTTTATTTCCTATAAGCGCGAAAGCGAGCGTAAAATTCACAAACTCCAGCCCGAAACGAAGTAGGTCACTCTTGGCAGGATATATCCGTTAGGGATTGCTGGATCATTGCTTCCCGACCCCCGCCTCTACCCCCCCGAACCGCCCCCCGGCCCGCCGCTCCGCTGGCCGGGGGGCAAGACCTGCGCGGTCTGGGTTGCGCCCAACCTCGAATTCTATGAACTCGACCCGCCCGCGCATCCGCGCCGCAAATCGTGGGCCCGTCCGCACCCCGACGTCGTCGGCTACAGCCACCGCGACCATGCCAACCGCGTCGGGCACTGGCGGATGGCCGATGTCATGTCGAAACACGGCTTTCCCGGATCGGTCAGCCTGTCGGTGGCGCTGTGCGACCATATCCCCGAGGTCGTCGCCGACGGCGTCGCGCGCGGCTGGGAGTTCTTCAGCCACGGCATCTACAACACTCGCTACGCCTATGACATGGACCCGGACGAAGAGCGTGCGATCATCGAAGACAGTATCGCCACCGTCGAGCGCGCCACCGGGCAGCGCATTCGCGGCTGGCTCGCCCCGGCGCTGACGCACACCGTCAACACGCTCGATCTGATCGCCGAATACGGCCTCGATTACACCTGCGACCTGTACCACGATGATCGGCCGGGACGGGTGGCGACGAAGACCGGCAGCCTGATTTCGATGCCGTACAGCCTCGAGGTCAACGATCACTACGGCTTCTTCATCTACAACATGTCGCCGCGCGATTACGCCAAGGCGTTGATCGCGCAGTTCGACCGGCTGGCGCGCGAGGGCGCGGCGAGCGGCACGGTGATGTGCCTTCCGCTCCACAGCTACCTCATCGGCCAGCCGCACCGCATCGGGCCGTTCGAGGAGGTGCTTCGCCATATCGCCGCCGACGGACGCGCGTGGATTACCCGTGCGGGCGACATCGCCGACGCGTATAAGGCGCAGGTAACGGGATGATGGGGGTGCCATGCTGACCAAATTCTTCGCTGCGGCAACGACCGCTACCGTTGAAAAAGCCGCCAAGGCTCTCGCCGTCGCCGACATCGGGTGGTGGGAGAAACTCGGCAAAGTCGCCGATGCCTTTTCGGCGCTTGCCTGGCCGCTGTTGGCGATCGCTGCGGTCATCGTGCTCAACGCACCGATCCGCAAAATCCTCAATTCCATCGGCGAACGCGGCGGCAGCCTGAAACTGGGCAGCAGCGAACTGACCGTCCCGGTCGGCGATGCCAACCTGCCCGTCGCCGCCGTCACCAAGCAGCAGCAGGGCATGATCGAGGATTTGCAGAAGCAGCTGAAGCTGGTCAGCGACCGGATCGACACGCTCCACGGCGCCGTCGCCCCGGTGCACGGTGCCACCGACACGCTGGCGGCGACCGAAATCCTCAACACCACGCCGGTGACCGAAAAGCGCGCGCATCCGCGCATCCTGTGGGTCGACGATCATCCCGAAAACAACTCGGTGCTGGTCGCCACGCTGCGGGCGCGCGGGTTCGATATCGATCTCGCGCTGTCGCAATCCGAAGCCGATGCGCAGTTTTCGGCAGGGCGCTACAACGCCGTCATCACCGACATGGGCCGCGAAAAGCCCGACTCTGGCGTCGAAACGGCCCGCAGGATCCGCGCCATCGATACCGCCGTACCGGTATATGTGTTCTGCAGCGGCCGCGCCACCACGACATTCGGCGATGCCGCCCGCGCCGCCGGGGCGACCGTTGTCACCGATTCGGCGACCGTCGTCTCGCAGGCGATGCTGGCGCTGCAGGCGGTCTGAGGCGATGGGTGTCGGCGCGGCCTATCTCGATTATCCGCTTCGTCGGCGCGGGATGGACCATGACCTGTATCCGTACAGCGACCTGTTCCGCCGCCCGCCGATCGCCTGGCCCGATGGCAAGCGCGTCGCCGTCGTTATCGTCATCAGTTGTGAATTCTTCCCGCTGACACCGTCCGACACGCCGTTTCGCGCGCCGGGGCATATGCAAACTGCGTTCCCCGACTACCGGCATTTCACCGCGCGCGACTATGGCTCGCGGCTCGGGGTGCCCCGGCTGCTGGCTGCGCTCGCCAAGGTCGACGCGACGGCCTCGTTTGCGATGAACAGCCGCTGGGCGACGCGGTTTCCGGCGTTGACCGCGCAGATCCTCGCTGCGGGGCATGAGATCGTCGCGCATTCGACCGATATGAACGGCACCATCGCCACGGGACTTGCCGAGACCGACGAGCGCGCGCTGATCGCCGCGTCGCTCGACGAACTGGCGGCGGCGACCGGTGCGCGACCGCAGGGCTGGCTGTCGATCGCGCACTCGCAAAGCTGGAACACGCCGCGCCTGCTCGCCGAAGCTGGCGTTGGCTATTGCCTCGATTGGGTAAACGACGAACTGCCCTATCGGATGACGACGCCGGCGGGGCCGCTCGTCAACCTGCCGCTCAACCACGAACTCAGCGACCGCCAGGTCATCGGCACCTGCCAGCAATCAGCCGAAAGCTTTGCCGAGCAACTGCGCGATGCCTATGTCTGGCTGGACGGTGAGGTAGATGCAAATGGCGGGCGGATGCTGCCGATCCACCTGACGCCGTACATCAGCGCGCTGCCCTACCGTATCGACGCGATCGAAGCCCTGCTGGCATGGCTGGCGGCGCAGCCGGGGGCGTGGTTCGCGCGCGCCGACGCGGTGGTGGCAGCGAGCGGCGTGTAGGGCTGGACCGCCGTTGCGGCCTTCATTCGGCGCGACGTACCACCGATCTACCGCTCAGTTCGGTTTGCGACCTGCCCGGACTGCTGCGCGGAGCAGCGCCAGTCGATCCTGGCCGAAGAACATATTGCTGCCATCGACGAAAAACGTCGGTGTGCCGAAGCCGCCGCGCGTCACGATCTCGTCGGTATTGGCGCGCAGCCGCGCCTTGGTCTCGGGCGCGTCGGCGGCGTCAAGCGTCGCTGCGGGATCGAGCCCCGCCGCTGCACAGGCTTCGGCCAGCACCGCCGGATTGGCGATGTCGCGGTCTTCGCTCCAGTAGAGCTGAAAGACGCGGCGGGCAAAGACCTCGCAGGCGCTGGCATCGCTGGCGATCAGGCACGCCCGCATGGCGCGCGCCGAATTGATCGGGAATATCGACGGGGTCCATTTGATTGCAAGGCCATAGTGGCGCGCCCAATCGCCGACATCCTTCGCCAGATAGCGCGCCTTGGCCGGTACCGGCGTTTCGCGCTGGGCATAGACCGATGGGTTGATGGTGTTGAACACCCCGCCAACGAGGAAAGGGCGGAAGCAGACCCCAAAGCCATCCTCGCGCGCCGCCGCCGTCAGCGCCTCGAACCCCATATACGTCCAGGGGGATGAGACATCGAAGAAGAGTTCTACCGTCATTATACCAATGCTAGAAAGAGTCATCGATTGCCCACCAGAGGCTAAAATGTTAGGCTGCACTACCTTACAGGGGCATTTATGTCGTCTAATCCAAACATCGCGCTAAGGGAAATCTACAAGGCGGCGGGACGGGAGGCCGACTACTTCGAACTTGCTGGCCCCGATCTGCTGCTTTACCGCGCCCAGACCACTGAAGATTTTGAGGGCAAGGTATTCATCCTGTCACCGCGGGTCGATGGCGCGGGTCCGAGGGATGTGCCGACCTTTGAACGCGACGGCAAGATTTGGGTGAAGGGTTGCACAGCCGCCAGTGGCAAGAATCGTTTCGGCGTTTCGACTTTCGACAAACCCGTGTTGCCAACCAAGAACCATACTCACTGCTACGAAATTCCAAAGAAGGTTACACTCCCCGAAGGGTTGGCGATCACCAAAGACAATTTCAATAAGACGTTCAAAGCATTCCACTATTCACTAGCCCCAAAAAACGACATGTTGCTGGAACTGTTTGTCCAGAGTTTAAAGGTCGTCGCGAATGCCTGTAAAAAGGTCGTTTCCGAAGCTAAGACAGGGGACGAGTAATGGACGAACTATCGACCCCGGCGCTTGCCGCTTGCCTCGCCGCCGTGTGGCGCGAAACCGATCGGTTGGAAGCTTTGGCTTTCGGACCCGCCGACCTTAGTGGCCGGGCCGGAATGATCGGCCACTATCGCATCGACCTCAGCATTGCGCTCGATACTCTGAGCGACGAATATGCAGCGCGTCGGGGTGACGATAGCTCATTGGAATCGCTCGAAGACCTGAAGGCCTTTTACGCCAAGGCCGATTAGGCGTCCGTCCCGAACACCCGCGTAAAAATCGTATCGACGTGTTTCAAATGATAGCCGAGGTCGAACAGGTCCTCGAGTTGTGCGGGCGGCAGGTGCG
This sequence comes from Sphingomonadales bacterium, assembly GCA_038229555.1. Classification (GTDB taxonomy): domain Bacteria; phylum Pseudomonadota; class Alphaproteobacteria; order Sphingomonadales; family Sphingomonadaceae; genus Sandarakinorhabdus. The sequence continues at coordinate 96,213 of JBBROI010000004.1, read as the reverse complement.
CCGTCACTTCGGGATCGGCCTTGAGTAGATCGAGCAGCTGGAGCTTGCCGTCGGCTGCCCACACTTTCATCGCGTTGCGCTGGACGAGGCGGTAGCTGTCCTCGCGGCTCGCGCCCGCCTGCGTCAGCGCCAGCAGAACGCGCTGCGAATGGATGAGGCCGCCCATGCGGTTCATGTTGGCGAGCATCCGGTCGGGATACACCAACAGCTTGTCGATGACGCCGGTGAGGCGGACGAGCGCAAAATCGAGCGTCACCGTCGCGTCGGGGCCGATCATCCGTTCGACCGACGAATGGCTGATATCGCGTTCGTGCCACAGCGCGACATTTTCGAGCGCCGGGGTGACCATGCCGCGCACCAACCGGGCAAGGCCGGTCAGGTTTTCGGTCAGCACCGGGTTGCGCTTGTGCGGCATCGCGCTCGATCCCTTTTGGCCGGGCGCGAAATACTCCTCGGCTTCGAGGACTTCGGTGCGCTGCAGGTGGCGGACTTCGGTGGCCAGCCGCTCGACGCATGACGCGACGACGCCCAAGGTCGCAAAGAACATGGCGTGGCGGTCGCGCGGGATGACCTGCGTCGATACGGGCTCGACGGTCAGCCCCATGGCCTTGGCGACATGCGCCTCGACCGCGGGATCGATGTTGGCGAAGCTGCCGACGGCACCCGAAATGGCGCAGGTGGCGATTTCGGCGCGCGCCGCGACCAGCCGCGCTCGGCAGCGGTCGAATTCGGCATAGGCCTGTGCCAGCTTGACCCCGAAGGTCGTCGGTTCGGCATGGATGCCATGGCTGCGACCGATGGTCGGCGTGTCCTTATACTCGAACGCCCGGCGCTTGATCGCGGCAAGCAGCGCATCGACATCGGCGATCAGCAGGTCCGACGCGCGCGCCAGCTGTACCGCGAGGCACGTATCGAGCACGTCTGACGAGGTCATGCCCTGATGGACGAAGCGGGCTTCGTCGCCGACATGTTCGGCGAGATTGGTCAGGAATGCGATGACGTCGTGGCGGGTTTCGCGCTCGATTTCGTCGATGCGGGCGACGTCGAACTTGCCGCGCTCCCAGACCGCTTGCGCTGCCGATTTCGGGACAACGCCAAGATCGGCAAGCGCATCCATCGCGTGCGCTTCGATTTCGAACCAGATGCGGAAGCGCGTTTCGGGCTCCCAGATCGCCACCATCTCGGGGCGCGAGTAACGCGGGATCATCGGACGGGCTTTCTCATGGAGCGGCGGTTAGCACGCGACGACCCGAGCCTGCAACGCGACGGCCGATGGCACCATTTACTGTCTTGAGGGGTTTTCCCTGTACTTTGGCACTCGCTGACAAGGAGTTGTTGTGTTGCGTACTTCTATCATGGTCGCAAATGGCCACGGATCGTCGCCAACCGGCGCGCCGCCGCTCAGTCGAATTGAGGCGTCAAGCGCGTCTTGTCGGCTACCGGCACTCTCCGTCGCCGCGCAGCGCAGCCGACTTCAATGAGGCGACCGAAGATGCGCCGTTGTGGCTGCATCACTGATCATCGCGCTTTGAAAAGGAGACTGAGATGAAGTCCTTTGTATTTATTGCCGCATCGGCGGCGACACTATTTGCCGCCGATGCGGCGCTGGCGAAACACAGCGCCCATCATAACGCCCGCACCGCCGCGACCGGCAGCAGCCAGACGCGCGCCCTCAATCAACAGCAACTGGGATCGCTCAACGGCGCGTCGGCCAATCAAGCGCAGCCAATGGCGCCGGCGCCCGCGACGAGCGCGGCGACGGCAGCGCCCGCACCCGGCGAGACGATGGCACCGGCGACCATGCCATCGACGACGACCGAGAGTGGGCAGCCAACCGACACCCCGTCGACGCCGGTGCCGCCAACGCGCTGACGGACACAGCGTCCGCGCCGATCGAGGGTCGACCGCAGGGTCGGCCCTTTTTCGTCCCTGCGGGAATGGTGTTTGCGCTTGACGGGATGGGCGCTGCGCCGCCACCGTCGATGCCATGCAAAGCAGCCGCCTGACGCGATACATTCTTCTGGCTCTGGTCCTCGGCCTCGCGGTGGGGGCGGCGATCAACCGGGTCGCCGATCCGGTACAGGCGAAGGCGATCGCCGGTTACCTCAATATCTTCACCAGCGAAGTCTTCCTGCGATTGATCAAGATGATCATCGCGCCATTGGTACTGTCGACCTTGGTCACCGGGGTCGCGCATATGGGCGAAGGCGGTGCCGTCGGACGGACCTTTGTGCGGGCGCTGACGTGGTTCATCGCGGCATCGCTGATTTCGCTCAGCCTTGGCCTCGTCATCGTCAACATCCTGCAACCCGGCGTCGGTGCGCTGATCACCTTGCCGCCGACCGATGCGGGGGCCGCTGTCGCCAAGACCGGCTTCGATCTCAAGACCTTTGTCGGCCATGTCTTCCCCAAATCGATCTTCGAGGCGATGGCGTCGAACGAGGTGCTGCAGATCGTCGTCTTCTCGCTGTTTGCCGGCGTCGGGCTGATCCAGATCGGGGAGGCGGGCAAGCCGATCCTGCGCGGGCTCGAGGCGCTGATGCACCTGATGCTCAAGATCACCGGCTATGTCATGAAGGTCGCGCCGTTCGCGGTGTTCGCCGCCATCGCTGCCTCGATCGCCGAACATGGGCTGGAGATCATCATTACCTTCGGCAAGTTCGTCGGCGGGTTTTATCTGGCGCTTGGCATCCTGTGGGCGATCCTGCTCGGAGCCGGGTCGGTCGTCATCGGCTTTCCCGCGATCCGGCGCTTGATCGGCCATATCCGCGAACCATTCCTGATCACCTTTTCGACCGCGTCGTCCGAAGCCGCCTATCCCAAGCTGCTTGAATCGCTCGAACGCTTCGGCATCCCCAACCGCATCGCGGCGTTCGTGCTGCCGCTCGGCTATTCGTTCAACTTGGACGGCTCGATGATGTATTGCGCCTTTGCCAGCGTTTTCATCGCGCAGGTGTACGGCATCCATCTCGGCGCGGGCGAGCAGATCACCATGCTACTGCTGCTGATGATCACCTCGAAGGGCATCGCCGGAGTGCCGCGCGCCTCACTGGTGGTGATCGCCGCGACCTTGCCCTATTTCCACATTCCCGAAGCTGGAATCGCCTTGGTGCTGGCGGTCGATCACTTCCTCGATATGGGGCGCAGCGCGACCAATGTCGTCGGCAATGCGGTGGCGACGGCGGTCATCGCCAAATGGGATGCCGGCGATGCGGCGACCGCTGCCGCCGCACGTCCCGAAGCGGTTGAAACCTGACCATACGCCCGACGATCCGGTTGGCGGCAGACGCAACAGCGCGTAAACCGGCCTCATGAAGCCCCAGACCCAGCGCAAGCTCCGCCAGTTCCACCTTTATCTCGGGGTGTTCTTCGCCCCGGCGATCCTGTTTTTCGCCTTCAGCGGCATGTTGCAAACCTTCAGCTTCCACGAGGCAAAAGGCTATGCCGGTGCGCCGCCGCCCGGGTGGATCGCCACGATCGGCAGTATCCACAAGGATCAGCGCCTGCCGCGTGCCAAGGTGAGCGGCGGCGACAAGGAACACCGTGACGAAGCTGGAAAGTCCGCCTCGCCACCGCGTCCGACGCGGCCGGCTATTGCGCCCGGAACGCTGCCGCTCAAGATCTTTACCGGCATCATGTCGATCGGATTGATGTTTTCGGCGCTGCTCGGCATCACGATTGCGCTCACCAACCGCACGACCCGGCGGGTGTCGCTGATCATGCTTGCGGCGGGAACACTGCTGCCGATTGGGCTGCTGCTCGGCTGACCAGCGACACCGCGCCGCTTGCCTGTCAGCGTCGCGGAACATATACTGAACGCATGGCCCAACTCGATACTCGTGCGAAGCTCGCCATTCTTGCCGATGCGGCGAAATATGATGCGTCGTGCGCGTCGTCGGGAACCGCCAAGCGCAATTCGGTCGGCGGTAAGGGCGTCGGATCGACCGAAGGCTCGGGCATCTGCCATAGCTATGCGCCCGACGGGCGTTGCATATCGCTGCTCAAGATACTGCTGACCAACAGCTGCATCTTCGATTGTCATTATTGCATCAATCGGCGGTCATCGAACGTCCGGCGGGCGCGCTTCACCGTCGACGAGGTCGTGCGACTGACGCTGTCGTTCTACAAGCGCAACTATATCGAAGGGCTGTTCCTGTCGTCGGGGATCATCGGCAGCAGCGATTACACGATGGAAGCGATGGTTCGCGTCGCACGGACGCTGCGGCTCGATCATGATTTTCGCGGCTATATCCATCTGAAGACAATACCCGACGCTGCACCCGAATTGCTCGAGGAGGCGGGGCTGTACGCCGACCGGCTGTCAATCAACGTCGAGCTGCCGACCGATACCGGGCTGACGCGGCTCGCGCCCGAAAAGAACGCGGCGCGGATTCGCGGCGCGATGGGCGGGCTGAAGGCGGCGATCGACGACAATAAGGACGCGCGCAAACACTATCGCTCGGCGCCGAAGTTCGCACCGGCGGGACAATCGACCCAGATGATCGTCGGGGCCGATAGCGCCGACGACAGCGCCATCGTTGCGACGGCGAACGGGCTGTACAGCAGTTACGGCCTGCGCCGTGTCTATTACAGCGCCTTTTCGCCGATCCCCGACGCGTCGGCCGTGCTGCCGCTGGTTCAGCCGCCACTGATGCGCGAACACCGGCTGTATCAGGCCGATTGGCTACTGCGGTTCTACGGTTTCAACGTCGGCGAGGTGCAGGCGGTGACCGATGGCGGCAATCTGCCGCTCGATATCGATCCCAAGACCGCTTGGGCGTTGAAGCATCGCGGCCAGTTCCCGGTCGATGTGAACCGCGCCCCGCGCGAGGTGCTGTTGCGCGTCCCGGGGCTGGGAGTGAAGGCAGTCGGCGGTATTTTGCGCGCGCGGCGCCAACGGCGGCTCGACCTCGCCGATATCGGGCGCCTGACGCGTGGCATCGAAAAGCTGCGACCCTTTATTGTGGCCAGCGATTGGCGTCCGGTGGCGCTCGCCGACGCGGGTGATTTGCGGGCGCGGCTGGTCAAACCGGCTGCCAGTCAGATGGAACTGTTTGGCTGAACCCGGCGTCTGATATCGGTGGATCAACTCGACGGAAATAACCGATATGGCTATTGCAGTCGGCAGGTGCGGTTTTGAAGGGCGGAAAATGTGGTCGAATTTCGCGTTTTGCGGACCTTTGTGACTTTTGACCTTTGGCAACAGCCGGGTCGAGCCGCCGATGCCTACCGTTCGGCTTGACGCACCCGATGATTTCGACGGCTGGCGCATCGCGGTCCGGGGACTGGTTGCTAGGGGGGTCGCGCCGGAAGCGGTGACATGGTCGGTCGCCGGTGAAGCTGGCGACCTGTTTGCGGCGGCTCCCGCACCGCCGGCCGCCGCGTCGCCGGCCTTTTCCGTACCGCGCGATTTCATCGACATGGCCAAACGCGTCATCTGCAACGCCGATCCCGAACGCTTCGCGCTGCTCCACACGGCATTGGCCGAATTGCGGAACCGCCCGAAACTGCTCGACGACAGTGCCGACCGGCTCGTCAACCGGCTGTATATGCTCGATAAGGGCGTGCGGCGCGATGTCCACAAGATGCGCGCCTTCGTCCGCTTTCGCGACGTTCCCGACCCCGATGGCGAACGTTACGCCGCGTGGTTCGAACCCGAACACCATATCGTCCGGCTCAACAGCGGCTTTTTCGCTCGCCGCTTTCCCAATATGCGCTGGTCGATCCTGACGCCCGAACTGTGCGTCCATTGGGACGGCACCTTAACCTACACGCCTGGCGCGACCAAGGCCGATGGCCCCGACGGCGACCCGTTCGAAGCGACGTGGAAGACGTATTACGCGTCGATCTTCAATCCGGCGCGGCTGAAAATCGGCGCGATGACCAAGGAAATGCCGAAGAAATATTGGAAAAACCTGCCCGAGGCGGCGCTGATCCCCGAATTGATCGCGGGCGCGGCGAACCGGACACGATCGATGATCGTTGCCGGTGGCGGGTCGTCAGAGCAGGCCGACGTGTCGGACGCCACGGCAGACGGCGGTTTGGACGCGCTGCGCAACGCGGCGAAGGGATGCCAGCGTTGTCCGTTGTACGCGCCCGCAACGCAAACCGTATTCGGCGAGGGCCCTGCCGACGCGCGGCTGATGTTCATCGGCGAGCAGCCGGGCGATCAGGAGGATTTGGCGGGTCGACCGTTCGTCGGTCCGGCGGGGCAAGTGTTCGACCGCGCGCTCGCCGCCGCCGGAATCGACCGGGCCCGCGCCTATGTCACCAACGCGGTCAAGCACTTCAAGTTCGAACCGCGCGGCAAACGCCGTATCCATGCCAAGCCCGGCACCGGCGAAATCGACGCTTGCCGCTGGTGGATCGATCAGGAGCGTGCACTGATCAAGCCGACGATAACCGTCGCGCTCGGGGCGACGGCGGCCCGCTCGCTGACCGGCAAGACGGTGACGATTTCGCGCGAACGCGGGCGAGCGATCGCGCTGCCCGATGGGTCGGAGCTATGGATCACCGTCCACCCGAGCTTCCTGCTGCGGCTTGAAGACCCGGCGGCGGCGGCAACCGAGTTCGACAAATTCGTCGCCGATCTCGTCGCCGTCGAACAGCGGATCGCGGCGCTGACACAGACGACGGACCCTTAACGACGCTCCGGTGTTGTGCAGGGAGAACCCCCAAGGAGACTTGCTTATGAACCGCTTTTTCGCCGCCGCTATTGCTGCACTATCGATCGGCGCGCTCGCCGCCCCGGCAGTTGCTGCCACCAATGCCCGTCAGCTCAACCAGCAGCGCAACATCGATGCCGGCCTGCGTAGCGGCAAGCTGACTCGCGCCGAAGCCAACCGCCTGCGCGCCGAACAGCGCATGATCGAACGCACCGCCAGCCGCTTGGAAGCCAGCGGCGGGCGCTACACGGCAGCCGAAAAGCGCCGGGTCCACGCCATGCAGGATGTCGCGGGTGCCAACATCGACCGGCTGAAGCACAACCGCCGCCGCAGCTAACCCTGCGATGCCGCAACCGCCGCGATTTCGCCGCGGCGGTTGCCCATGCGCTGGTCCATCATCACCCGGACTTGCGCCAAAACCTCTGGACGGGCCGTCGCCGGGGTGCCGCCACCCAACGGCTCGGGATCATATTCGAGTGACAGCTGGATCGCTTCGGCGACATCGCGCCCGAACTTTTGCTCGACGACCTTGAAGGCGAAGTCGATCCCCGAGGTGACCCCACCCGCCGTGATGCGATTGCGGTCGATGACGGTCCGTTCGGCGACATATTCGGCTCCGAACAAGGCGAGCTGATCGCCCCACGCCCAGTGGCACCCCGCACGATAGCCGCTCAACAGGCCGGCTGCAGCGAGTATCAGCGAACCGGTGCAGACGCTGGTGACCAACTCGGCGCCTGCTGCCTGCTGCTGCAGCCATGCGATGACTTCGGTATCGGCCATGACGGCGGCAACCGGCAGCCCGCCGGGGACGCAGATCATGTCGAGCGGCGGGCAATCGGCCAGCGTCACCGTCGGCACCAGCGCCAGCCCACAATCGCTCATCACCGGGTCACGCGTTTTCCAGACATAATGGATGTGCGCGCCGGGCATCCGGTGCAGCACCTGCGCAGGCCCCGTCATATCGAGCTGGGTCAGGCCGTCCCACATGAGAAAGCCGATGTGAAAGGTCATGGCGCGTCTTTCTGTTCTCCGCTCCCGCTTGCGGGACGGGTTGGGTGAGCGGTTGCGTCGAGAGTTCGATAGTGCCGGTGCGGGCGTGACGTTACGCCACGAAGGGCAGCCCGAGCGCCTCGGCGACCGCCCTGTGGCGGATGTGGCCACCCATGACGTTCAACCCCTCGGCGAGGTGATGATCCGCCGCCATCGCTGCCTCAGGCCCGAGATCGGCGAGCCTGAGGACGAACGGCAGGGTCGCGTTGTTGAGCGCAAAGGTGCTCGTCCGCGCCACCGCGCCGGGCATATTGGCGACGCAGTAATGGATAATGCCATCGACGACATAAACCGGATCGGCGTGGGTCGTCGCATGGCTGGTTTCGAAGCAGCCGCCCTGATCGATCGCGATATCGACAAGCACCGAACCGCGCTTCATCAGCCCGAGCATGTCGCGGGTTATCAGCTTGGGAGCGGCGGCACCGGGGATAAGCACCGCGCCGATAACGAGATGCGCGCCTTCGAGCGCCGCCGCGATGGCCGCGCGCGACGAATAGACCGTCTTCACCCGGCCTTCGAACATCTCGTCGATTTCGGCGAGCCGTGCCGTCGAGATATCGTAGATCGTCACATCGGCGCGCAAGCCGACGGCCATCTGCGCGGCGTTGATCCCCGACACGCCGCCGCCAAGGATCGCCACGCGACCGGGAGCCACACCGGGAACGCCACCGAGCAGGATGCCGCGTCCGCCCTGTTCTTTTTCGAGATAGTGCGCGCCGACCTGAACGCTCATTCGCCCGGCGACTTCGGACATCGGGCGCAGGAGCGGCAGGCCACCGCGCGAATCGGTCACGGTTTCATAGGCGATGCACGTCGCGCCGCTGGCGATCAGCGCGGCTGCCTGCGCCGGATCGGGGGCGAGGTGGAGGTAGGTGAACAGCGTCTGGCCGGGGCGCAGCATGGCGCATTCGTGGAGTTGCGGCTCCTTGACCTTGACGATCATGTCGGCGGTCGCGAACACGCTGGCAGCATCGGGGGCAATTGCCGCGCCAACGGCGGTATAATCCTCGTCGCTGAAATCGATCCCCGATCCCGCGCCGGTTTCGACGGTAACCGCATGGCCCCGCGCCGTCAGTTCGGCGACCGATGGCGGTGTCAGGCCGACGCGATATTCGTGATTCTTGATCTCGCGCGGGACGCCGACATGCATGACCTGATCTCCAAAACCGGGGACAATGCGAAGCCCTATAGCCGCACCATTGCGGCCCGCATATGGGCATGCTACCGCGCCGCCCGGTCCGAAGCGGGCAAATCCTGAGCGTCGGACAAAATGAGGCTGAAGGCACCGATGGTCACCGGTGGCGTTGCACATCGTGGGACCTGTTCCCGAACGAGGAAAGCCGTGACCGCACGCCAATCAAGAATGAGCCGCTGCCAATGAATGCCGTCGCTGCCGACCCCGCGGTGCGCGCGGCCGATCCGCATCATCCCAAGCAGGGCACCGCCAAACTGGCGATGGGGGCGATCGGCGTCGTCTTCGGCGATATCGGCACCTCGCCGCTATATGCGCTGAAGGAAACCTTCACCGGGCATCACAAGCTGGCGGTCGATTCGCTGCATATCTTCGGCGTCATGAGCCTGGTGTTCTGGACGCTGACGCTGATCGTCACGGTCAAATATGTCCTGATCATCCTGCGCGCCGATAATCGCGGCGAGGGCGGCTCGCTGGCGCTGCTGGCGCTGATCTCCCGACTGACGCCGGGCAGCGGGCGTGCACGCTATCTCACCATGCTCGGCGTGCTGGCGACGGCGTTGTTCTTCGGCGATTGCATCATCACGCCGGCGGTTTCGGTGCTGTCGGCGGTCGAGGGCCTGATTGTCGTCAACCAAAGCTTCACGCCGCTCGTCCTACCGGCATCGATCGCGATTCTCATCGGCCTGTTTCTCATTCAGGCGCGCGGTTCGGATAAGGTCGGCGCGCTGTTTGCGCCGGTCATGCTGGTCTATTTCTTCGTCATCTCGGTGATGGGTGTCAGTCAGCTGGTGCAGCATCCCGAAATCCTGGGTGCCATCAATCCATGGTGGGCGGTACGCTTTTTCCTGCACGATCCGCTGCTCGGGTTCTTGGCGCTCGGTTCGGTCGTTCTGTCGGTCACCGGGGCCGAGGCGCTGTATGCCGATATGGGGCATTTCGGGCGACGCCCGATTCAGATCAGCTGGCTGTGGTTCGTTATGCCAGCACTCCTGCTCAACTATTTCGGCCAGTCGGCGCTGCTGCTGGGGACGCCTGCAGCGGTCGAGAATCCGTTTTACCTGATGGCTCCCGATTGGGCGCGCCTGCCGCTGGTGTTCCTCGCCACCATGGCGACCGTCATCGCCAGCCAAGCGGTGATTTCGGGGGCCTTTTCGGTGGCGCATCAGGCGGTGCAACTCGGGCTGCTGCCGCGCCTCAAGATTACCCACACCTCGGCGTCGGCGGCGGGGCAAATCTATATTCCCGTGGTCAACTGGGGGCTGATGGTCCTCGTCATCCTCTTGGTGCTCGGGTTCCGCTCGTCGTCGAACCTCGCGTCGGCCTATGGCATCGCCGTTACCGGCACGATGTTCATCACCACCTGCATGATGGGTGTGCTGATCGTCACCGTCTGGAAGTGGAACCGCTGGCTGTCAGGGCTGCTAATCGGCGGCTTCCTGATTATCGACACGGCGTATTTTGCGTCGAACCTCACCAAGATCGTCGACGGCGGCTGGTTCCCGCTGCTGGTCGGGGCCATTGCCTTTACCTTCCTCACCACTTGGGCGAAGGGCCGTCACCTGATGATGGAACGCTTGCGCGAAAGCGCGATGCCGATGGAAGTGTTCATCAAATCGGCCGCCGGTGCCGCGACCCGCGTTCCCGGTACGGCGGTGTTCATGAGCTCGGCAGCGAAGGGCGTGCCGCACGCCCTGCTGCATAATCTCAAGCACAATAAGGTACTCCACGAGCGCATCATGATCCTGACCGTGGTCATCGACGACATTCCCTATGTCTCGGATGAAGACCGGATCGGGGTGCTCGAGCTTGGATCGAACTTCTATCGTGTCATCATTCGCTATGGCTTCATGCAGGAAATCGACATTCCGGCGGTGCTCAAAAAGGTCGAGAACTGCGGGCCGAAATTCAAGATGATGGACACCAGCTTCTTCCTTGCGCGCCAGACCCTGCTCGCCAGCGACCGGCCCGGCATGGCAATCTGGCGCGAGCATCTGTTCAGCTGGATGATGCGTAACGCCGAAAGCGCCATGGACTTCTTCAAACTGCCGACGAACCGCGTCGTCGAATTGGGCAGTCAGGTCGAAATCTGACTGGCGCCGTGCGCGCCGCCCGATAGACTGACCCCGTCGAACGGAGCGCGAGGAGGCGCTGCGTCGGCGGGGGCGGTATCTGGTGGGCAGCATCGCGGCATTGCGCAGCGGCGACATGGCGGTCCTGCAGCAGGCGTTTGGCCTCGCGCGGACCGGCGATCCGGCCATTGCCGAAAGGCTGATCCTCGGGCTCGACACATCTGCCCGGCAGCATCCCGATGTGCTGTTCGTGCTGGCGACGGCGCTGCGGCGGCAAGGGCGGTTGGCCGACGCCCGCCCGTTGCTCGAAAGCGCCGTCAGAACCGCGCCGCATAATCATCAGCTGTGGAACAGTCTGGGCACGCTGCTCGACGCGATGGGCGATGGCGAAGCGGCAATCACGGCTTTGCAGGAGGCGGTGCGACGCGGTCCCGCTTCCGGTGAGGCATGGATCAACCTGGCACTGGTGGCAACCTCGGCGGGTCGGCTCGATATTGCCGAGGCGGCGCTCGATCGTGTCGCCGCGGTTGCGCCCGACGACTCGCGTCAGCACCGGGTTCGCGGCTTTTACGAGCAAGCAGCCGGGCGCCCGCTGGCGGCGGTCGCGGCTTATGGTCGGGCGCTCGCGGCAAATCCCGCCGATGCGGCAACCTTGCAAAACCTTGCAACGGCGCACCGCGCGGCAAGCGAACCTGCGGCGGCGCTGCCGCTGCTCGACCGTGCCATTGCGCAGGGCGTTGCAACGCCCGAGGTCCAGACGTTACGCGCGCATGTCCTTGCCGAACTTGGCCAGTACGACGCTGCTGTTTCCCAGTATCGCGCCGTCATCGCTGCAGCGCCCCACCACCTCGATGCGCAGGAAACGCTGGCGCGCCTGTTGCCGCAACTCGGCCAGCGCGATGTGGCGTTCGATGGGTATACACGCGCACTTGCCGGTGATGCACCGCTGCCCGTCTGGCTGTCGGCCATCGGCATGGCCAAGGCGTTCGGCGACGCCGCGCGCATGGGCGATTGGGCGGTGCGGGCGCAGGCACTGTTCGGCGCGCACCCCGATATTGCGCTGGCCAGCATCGGCGCGCTGACGCTGGCGGGTGACCGCACCACCGCAATCGACGAAGCGCGCGCAATGCTGACCCGCCATCCGGACCATGGCGGAGCGCACAGCCATCTGGCGCATCTATATTTACAGGCAGGCGACCCGGCGGCGGCCGAACCCCATGCGCTGGCAGTGACGGCGCTCGACCCGCGCAATCAGGCGGCATGGGCGCTGCTGACCCTCGTCTGGCGGTTGCGCGGCGATCCGCGCGAGGCGTGGCTGGCCGATTACGCGACGCTGGTGATGACCGCCGAACTTGCGCCGCCGCCGGGTTGGTCGACGCTGGCGCGCCTCCTCGCCGATGTGGCCGCAGCTCTTGACCAACTTCACGGCACAGTCGCGCAGCCCGCCGACCAGTCGCTGCGCCACGGCACCCAGACGCGCGGCAATCTGTTCGAGCGCTGCGAACCGGTGCTGCAAGCGCTGGCCGACTGCGTCGCGCGCGCCGTTGCCGCCTGCCTCGCGCGGCTGCCAAGCGACGCAACGCACCCCTTCCTGCGCTACAACACCGGACATGCCCGTTTCACCGGATCATGGTCGGTGCGGTTACGCCGCGAGGGCTTCCACATCAGCCATATCCACCCCGGCGGATGGCTGAGCTCGGCGCTGTACATCGCTGTCCCCCCCGAAGTCGGCGCGGCAGCATCCGGCGATGCCGGCAAATTGCTGTTCGGGGTTCCCGACGCGACACTCGGGCTCAATCTTGCGCCGCGCCGCATCGAAACGCCGACCCCCGGCAAGCTCGTGCTCTTTCCGTCGTACTTCTGGCACGGCACCGCGCCCTTCGATAGCGCCGCAGCGCGCTTGACGGTGGCATTCGACGCCGTGCCGTCGGCTTAAACCCGCCGTGTCACCACGCTTGCGACCCATCCGGCGAACAGCGCCGACGCCACGGCCGCCAAGCCATAGAGCAAGCTGTGTTCGTGCGCCGCGACATAGATCCAGCGTTCGAACCCCGATTTGCCGATCATGATGGGTGTCGTCGAACTGGCAATGACGCGTCCGCGGCGGATCAAGTAGATTTCAGCCGCATATTCGCCGACCGGCACCGCGCTGGGGATGGCGATGCGCGCGCTGTAGAGCACGTTCTGCGTCACCGTCACCGCGCCCGGCGTTTCGGCGAACAGCCCGGTGCGACGCTTCAAGTCGATCAGCCCGCGTTCGAACGCGCGCGTCTCCATGTCGCTCGCGCCGCTGGCGGGTGACAATTGCAGATTGTCGACGCCGATTTCATAGATCGCCGTCATCCGGTCGTCGGCGAGTTTGGCGACCGGGTCGGTCGCGGCGACCGAATAAAACCCCGGCACGGTTTCGAACCGCACGCTATCGGTGTTGACCCAGATGCCCGCCACGCGGGCCTTTTTGCGGATCGTCACTGCCTGTGGCGGACCGCGCACGACGACAGCAATCTGCGGGCGTTCGTCGGGGACGCTGCCGCGCGGATACTGGATCGCGCCGAAAACCAGCAATTCCGCCCCCTTGAAGCGCGTATCGATATCGATCCGCGTCTGGCTGATATCGGTGATCAAGGTCGTCGGTGCGGCAGCGACCGTCGCCAGCCAGACGAGCCCGAGCGCCAGCGCCCTCATGCCGCGTACAGCGTGAACAGATCGGCGGGGCGCAAGGTCAGCCCGACGAGCAGGCGGATGGCGACGGCGAGAACGATCAGTGCCAGCGCCAGCCGCAGCTTTTCGGGCCGCAGTTTCTGCGCCGCGCGCACCCCGAACTGCGCGCCCGCAACGCCGCCGACGAGCAGCAGCAGCGCCAGCACGATATCGACTGACTTCGACGAGGTCGCCTGTAGCAGGGTCGAGGCGGCGGTGACGAAAATGATCTGAAACAGCGACGTGCCGACGACAGCGCTCGCCGACATGCCGAGCAGGTAGATCATCGCCGGCACCATGATGAAGCCGCCGCCAATGCCCATGATCACGGTCAAAATGCCAACCGCCGCGCCGAGCAGGAACGGTGCCAGCGGCGAGATGTAGAGCCCCGATTTGTAAAAGCGCCAGCGTCCCGGCAGCGCGACGATCCAGCCGACATGGCGGTGCAACCGCACCGGCGGACGCGGCCCCGGTTGCGCGGCGCGGCGCAGGCTGGCGATGGCCTCCTTGAGCATTAAGCTGCCGATGCCACCCAGAAACAGCACATAAATAATATTGATGCTGATATCGATCTGGCCGATTTTCTGCAGCTGACGAAACAGCACCTGACCGATGCCCGCCCCCACGACACCGCCCGCCACCATCACCGCGCCCATTTTCAGGTCGATCTGCCCGCGCCGCCAATAGGCCAACGCCCCCGACACGCTCGCCCCGGTGATCTGCGTCGCCGACGATGCGACCGCGACGACCGGCGGAATCCCGTAGAAAATCAGCAGTGGCGTGGTCAGGAACCCGCCGCCGACGCCGAACATCCCCGACAAGAACCCGACGCCCGCGCCAAGCAGGATGATGACGAAGACGTTGACCGACATCTCGGCGATGGGGAGGTAGAGATACATGGCGTCAGTGGCGTGATAGCGGGTCGGCCAGCGTGCTGTAACCCCTCTCCCGAAGGCCAGAAATCGCTAGACGCTGGCGTCGGGCTGCTTCTCCGGGCGCGCCTTGTCGACAAAGGCTTGCGCGTTGAGCCACTTATCGACCGCTTGAAGCCGGGGGAAGCGCGCCACATCGGCTTGAACGCGGCGGGCATTGTACATCTGCGGCACGAGACATAGGTCGGCGATTGTTACCGTATCGCCGAACATGCAGGTTCCGGCATGCGCTTCGGCGACTTCCTCGAGGCCCTCGAAACCCGCCTCGATCCAGTGCCGCTGCCAGGTATCGATGGCCGCCTGATCGTGGCCGAGTGGCTCCTTCAGGTATCGCAGCACCGACAGGTTATTGAGCGGATGAATGTCGCAGGCGATCGCTTGGGCGACGGCACGAACCCGCGCCCGCGCTACTGGATCGGCGGGCAACAGCGGCGGCTCGGGGTGTGTCTCGTCGAGATATTCGATAATCGCGAGGCTCTGGTTGAAACCATTGTCGCCGTCGATCAGGTACGGCACCCGCCCGGCCGGATTGAGAATCTGGAAACCGACGCTCGTCTGCGCATTGGCGCGCAGGTCGATCGCCTTATGGTCAAAATCCAACCGCTTGTACGCCAGCGCAAGGCGCACCCGGTATGCCGCCGACGAGCGCCAATAACCATAAAGCGTCCGGTCACTCATCGCGGGGCCCCACCCTTGCCGGCGCGCGGCCCTTGGCGGTTTTTCGTTGGGCGATAGGTCGGGGTCTTTTCGGGCCGGGTACGTGGCTGATGTTCGAACGGGTTCTTGCCGCCCCGGAAGTTGAGGCGAATCGGCACGCCGTCGAGATCGAGATCGTCGCGCAACGAATTGACGAGGTAACGGCCATAGCTCGCCGGCAGATCGTCGGTGCGGTTGCCGAAGATCAGGAATGTCGGCGGACGCGCGGCGGCCTGGGTGATGTAGCGTAGCTTGATGCGCACCCCTCCCGCGGCCGGCGGCGGGTTGCGGTCGAGCGCGCCTTCGAACCAGCGATTGAGCGCCGAGGTCGAAACGCG
Organism: Sphingomonadales bacterium; assembly: GCA_038229555.1. Lineage (GTDB taxonomy): Bacteria > Pseudomonadota > Alphaproteobacteria > Sphingomonadales > Sphingomonadaceae > Sandarakinorhabdus. The sequence continues at coordinate 80,568 of JBBROI010000004.1, read as the reverse complement.
TCGCGACCAGCGGTCGCGCGCTTCGAAGCACGCCTTCATCAGCAGGTCGAGATTGTGCCCGGTCTCACCCGATATTGCCACCAGCGGCACGCCGCGAATCTGCGACAGCCCATCATCGAGCGCCTTACGCACGCCTTGGAACAGCGCGCTTTGCCCCTGTGCGACATCCCATTTGTTCAGCGCGATGACGAGGCCACGGCCTTCCGACAGCACCAGATCGGCGATGCGCAGATCCTGCGCCTCGAGACCCAGCGTCGAATCGAGCAGCAGCACGACGACTTCGGCAAAATCGATCGACAGCTTGGTATCGGCGGCCGACATTTTCTCGAGCTTGTCGCTGACCTTGGCGCGTTTGCGCAAACCCGCGGTGTCGACGAGGCGGACATCGCGACCATGATAGACCCATGGAATGGCAATCGAATCGCGGGTGATCCCCGCCTCGGGCCCGGTGACCAGCCGGTGTTCGCCAAGCAGTGTATTGATCAAAGTCGATTTTCCAGCGTTCGGGCGTCCGACGATGGCGAGCTTGAGCGGCCCGGTATCGACCGCATCTTCGCCCATCGCAGCCGCAGCCGCAGCAGCGGCAAGATCGGCTTCCGAAGCCTCGGGCTCGGCCGGACCATCGATAAACGGCAGGAGCGCCTCGAAAAGATCGGCCATGCCTTCGCCGTGTTCGGCCGAGATTTGCACCGGATCGCCGAGGCCAAGCGCATAGCTCTCGGCGACGCCGAGTTCGCCGGCACGGCCTTCAGCCTTGTTGGCGACGAGGATCAGCGGTGTACCGCGTCGCCGCAACCAGTCGGCGAAATGCTTGTCGAGCGGGGTGATCCCGGCACGCGAGTCGAACACCAGCAGCGCAACATCGGCGTCACCGACGGCAGCATCGGTTTGTTCGCGCATGCGCCCGGCGAGCGTCGCGGCGTCAGCATCTTCGAACCCGGCGGTATCGACGACGGTGAAATGCAGGTCGTGCAGCTGCGCCTCGCCCTCGCGACGGTCACGAGTGACGCCGGGGGTATCATCGACGATCGCCAGTCGCCGCCCGACGAGGCGGTTGAACAGAGTCGACTTGCCGACATTGGGACGCCCGACGATGGCGACGGTCTTGAAAATGGACATTGGCCAGGGTGTAGCAGAGCGAGATCGAAAAATCCCGCCCTGTTGCACTTCGGTTATCGATACGCCGTCAGCTTCCCGTCGTCGGTCAGCAGATAGACGGTTTTCCCGGCAACGATCGGCGGCAGGTACGCCGCAGCACCGATCTTCACTGAAGAAATCAGCTTGCCGGTGTACGGAGACACCGTCACCAGCCGCTTGTTCGACCCGGCGAGCAACAGTCGATCCGACGCGAGCACCGGTCCCGACCAGATGATCGGCCCCTCCTTCTTTTTCGGGTTGCTGTAGCGATCGAGTTTGAGCACCCAACGCACCTTGCCGTCGGCGCGGGTCAGGCAGACGACCTCGCCATCGAGCGTCACGGCGAAGATATAGTCACCGGCAATCCACGGCGTTTCGACCCCGGCGAAGTTGCGTTCCCATGCGCGCTGGCCGGTGGCGAGTTCGATCGCGGCCATGCGCCCGCCATGGCCGATGGCAAACACCCGGCCGCGATCGATAACCGGCGAGGCATCGATATCGGTCAACGCCGCCATCGCTGTCGTGCGACCGGTCCGCGCCAGTGCATCGGCCCAGACGGTGCGGCCATTTTCGGCGCGCAGTGCATTCAGCTCGCCGCTCGAAAAACCGACGACGATCGTATCGAGTGCGACAGCTGGCGATCCGGCACCCAACAGCCCGGCGACTTCAACTGTGCCGGTGACATTCCACTGCGTCTCGCCCTTGTCGGCGCTCAACGCGAACAGCTGATTGTCCTGGCTCATCACATAGATGCGATTGCCGGCAACCGTCGGACTGCCGCGCAGCGGCACGCCGATCGTGCTTTGCCAAAGCGGCTTGCCGGTCGCGGCGTCGAAGGCGGCAGCAATGCCGTAACCGGTCGCTGCATAGACGCGGCCATCGCCTGCCGAAACGCCGCCGCCAAATGCGGCCTCGTCGTTCTTCTTCTTGCCCTTGCGCTTTTTGCCCGGTGCCGTGACCTTCAGCGTGACGCGCGCCTGCCATTCGCGCCGACCCGTTGCCGCATCGAACGCTGCGACATCGCCTGCGGTATCCATCGTAAAGACATGGCCGCCGTACACGACGGGGGCGGCGTTGAGCCGTCGCGTTGCACTGCTGCCCTTGCCGATCGACACCGTCCAGGCGTGGTTGAGCGTATCGGGCAGCGCCAGATGCCCCCCCGATTTGGCCGCCGAGCCGCCTGATTGCGCGAAATCGGCATTGGCTTCGGGTGGCGGCAGCACGACGGCGACGCCCTTCAGTTCGGGTTCGGCCTCGACCTTGGTTTCGAAATTTAGCACCGGGATGCGCTCGCCGACGGTCGGAGTCCGCTTCTTGGCGGGCTTCAACACACCGCAACCGCCGATGCTCAGGGCTACGGCAAGGGCGGCGAAGACGAAAGCGGAAGGACGCTGCTGCAACTTAAAGCCTTTGCTATTGCGCCGGGGCGGCGGTCTGGGGTGCCAGCATGCGCGGGTCGACACCCAGTGATACGGCAAGCTGGCCGGTCCGGTCGCGCAGACCCGGCGGCGTCGCCGGATCGCGGGCGATGGCAGTCAGTAATATCTTGGCACCGGCATTGTCACCGGCCTTCAGCTTGGCGAGCGCGGTCATCTCCCCCGCCAGCGAAAACCATGGGTTGCCGGGCACAGCGAGGGGCGCCAGCCGCTTGATTGTATCGGCAGGCGACGCGTCGTCGAAACGCAGCCGCGCCGATTTGATCGTCGCAACGTCGCGGAGCGGTTCGGCAGCCGAGCTATCGGCGGCAACCCGATCGAACAGCGTGATCGCCTTGGCGGTATCGCCCGCCGTCACCGCATTGCCGGCGAGCGTCAGGGTCGCCAACGCCGTATAGCCATTGGGTCCCTCTGCCGCGAGCCGGTCGAGCACCGGCTGCGCAGCGGGCGTGTCGCCGACCTCGAGCTTCGACAAGGCTTGCGTAAAGTCTTCGCCCGCAACGCCGGCGCGGCGCAGCTGCTCGCCCTGCCACCATAGCCAGCCACCGAGCGAGGCCAGAAACACCACGAGACCGATGACCAACCAGCGGCCATAGCTGCGCCAGAAGGACGCGAGCTGATCGGCACGCACGCCTTCATCGACCTCGCGGAGGAAAGCATCGTCTTCGGTACGCGGCGTGATGGCCAAGGCGTTTCGGCTCCAGTCCCGTTCGGCGCGCACGGGCGCACGCCGCAAATGCAGGTGCGCGGCTGAATGCCCGATGACGGATTAGAGATAAAGCTGTTTCTCGGTGGGGAACGACCGGCTGCGCACCGCCTCGGCAAAAGAGGCGGCGGCGACGCCGATTCGTCCGGCGAGATCGTCATAGCGTTCGACGAAGCGTGGCACCCGTTCGAACATGCCGAGCATGTCGTCGACGACAAGGACTTGCCCGTCGCAGGCGGGCGATGCACCGATGCCGATGGTGGGAATCGCGACACTTTCGGTGATGCGGCGGGCGAGCGGTTCGATGACACCCTCGACCACCATGCAAAATGCTCCGGCAGCAGCCACGGCCTGCGCATCGGCAAGGATCGACGCGGCTTCGGCTTCGCTGCGGCCACGTGCGCCATAGCCGCCAAGCGTGTTGACCGCCTGCGGCGTCAGCCCGACATGGCCGACGACGGGAATGCCACGTTTGGCCAGAAACGCGATGGTTTCGGCCATGACGACGCCGCCTTCCATCTTGACGCCGGCCGCCCCGGTTTCCTTCATAACCCGCGCGGCATTGTTGAACGCGGCTTTGGGCGAGGCTTCATAACTGCCGAACGGCATGTCGACGATAACGACGCTGCGGTAGCTGCCGCGCACAACCGCGGCCCCATGCGCGATCATCATATCGAGCGTGACGCGCACCGTGGTGTCGAGGCCATAGATCACCTGCCCCAGCGAATCGCCGACCAGCAGCATGTCGCAGTGCGTGTCGAGCAGCTGCGCCATCCGCGCGGTATAGGCTGTGAGCATGACGATAGGCTCGCCACCCTTGCGCTTCTGGATGGCAGGCACCGTCAGTCGCCGCACCGGCTCGGGCACCGGATGGGCGCGACTGGTGGCGGTATCGAGCGTGAAGGTGGTCGACATGGGGTTCAGCCTATACAGCGAACGGGATAGCGGCGGATCATGGTGTCGGCGGTGATGAGGCCGTAACAGTCTGCAAGCGCATGCCCGATCAACATCCGGTCGATAGGATCCCGATGCAGTTGCGGCAACCCGGCGGCGTAGGTCCACGCTCTGGGCGGGATCGCCGCGATGTCCAGAGTAAAGTCGAACAAAATCTGTTCGAGCGGCATTCTGGTCGGCAACCGGCCGCGCGCTAACAGATCGGCATACTCCCATGCCGTGGCGATACTGACTCGTACGGTTTCATCGCGTTCAATGATTGCACCGCGTAACGACGCGGTCAGCCGTCGGTCGCCCGTGGCCAGCCAAACAAGGATTTGGGTATCAGCCAGCAGTGCCAAACTTGCGCTGCCAACGTTCATCGAGCTCGGCGTCGGTCATCGATGGCTCATGGTCATACGGTTTGCCAGCAAAGTCTGCGGCATTACGCGCGAATGCCGCTCGACGCCGTGCGGCAGCTTCGTCGAGAGTTTCGGCGCGTGCCATTGTGTCAGGTGGCGGAACGATATGCGCGACCACCTTTCCCGCCCGCGCCAATACCACCGTTTCACCGCGTTCGGACGCGGCGATTAGCTCCGACAGGCGAGTCTTGGCCTCGCCGATGTTGACCTGGATCGTCATGGCTTCACCAAGATAGCTTGACGAGGCCATGACAGCAATGATTGGCCGAGGGACCCGCTATTCCCCCGACATCGCAAGGATCGTCGCCCATTCGTCATCGGTAACGGGTGCAATCGACAGGCGGAACTGGCGGAACATCGCCATGCCCGCGAGTTTGGGCTCGGCCTTCATTGCGGCCAGCGTCACTGGGTGTTTCAGCGGTCGCGCCGGGGCGACGGTCACGGCTGGAAAGCGCGCCTTGGGGTCGGTCGGGTCGATGTAGTGTTCACCGGCGATGCGCAAGATGCCGACGATCGCCAGCCCCTCATTCGAATGATAGAAGAATCCCTCCTCGCCGATTTTCATCGCGCGCAGGTAGATCGCCGCCTGATTGTTGCGGACCCCGTCCCAACCGGTGCTCCCGTCGCGCACCAGATCGTCCCAACCATATTTGACCGGTTCGGATTTCATCAGCCAGTGCATCACGCCACCCCCAGCGCTGTCGCCCAATCGTCGGGCTTGAACCCGACCAGCAGTTCAGTGCCACCCTCGACGACCGGCCGCTTGATCATCGACGGCTGTGCCAACATCAACGCGATGGCCTTGTCTCCATCGAGATCGACCTTGGCGGCATCGGGCAACGCCCGGAAGGTGGTTCCAGCCCGGTTGAGCAGTCGCTCCCACCCGACGACGCCACACCAGCGGGTCAGATGGTCGCGCTCGACCCCTGCCGCCTTATAGTCGTGAAATGCATAGATGACGCCTCGCTCATCGAGCCAGGCGCGCGCCTTTTTGATCGTGTCGCAATTCTTGATACCGTAAATCGTGAGCGTCATGCGACCGCTTGTGCCGTGGCGTTGCCGCCACGACAACCGGCTTACGCCAGTGACACTTTCGCCGTCTGGTCCTTGTAGTCGTCCTTTGGATCGATGCCGAGCGCGGCCTTGACGCCTGCCAGCAGGCTCGACCCGTCTTCCCAGATTTCGGCTTCGCTGGCATCGAAGCGCAGCAACGCCAGCTTGGGATCGTCCTTGCCGCCTTCGTACCATGCCGCGACATAGCTGTTCCACAGCCGGTCGATGACCGCGCGGTCGTTGTCGAGCGTCAGCGTCCCGTGCACCGATGCGAACAGGTCATGGCCCTTCGATTCAAAGGCGAAATACGCTTTTGCACCGGGATGGAGGTTTTGAACCAGCGCGGCTTCGGTCGAAGTGAAGAACCAGACCGGACCTTGGTCGTCTTCGATCTGCGCAGTCATCGGTCGGGTGTGACCACCATCGGCACCGACCATACCGAGCATGACAGTGCGGTCCGAATCGATCGCTTTCCAGAACTTTTCCGTCAGTTCAGCGGGTGTAGGCATGGTCATCTCCTCGGGGTTTCTGCTTGGCCTAACGGGCAAACCGGGACCCGGGTTCCTGCGGTACAATGACAGCTTCGCCGGGTCGCACTGCTCGGCTGGACCGTCTGACGAGGAACCGCGCAGTGCGGGAGCGAACACCCGGCGGGATCGCTAAATCGGCAGTTTCGATTCTGCGGTTTGGGTCTCCGCGGCCCGCAGCACGGGATCCGAACCGTCGCGCCTGACCGACCACACGTATCGCGAGCACAAAAAAGGCGCGGTCCCAATCGGAACCGCGCCTTTTCAATTCAGTCAGCGTCGCTGCTTTAGGCAGCAACCGCCGTCGACTTGGCATCGAGCGCGGTCTGCACCTGCGCGATGATCGCCTTGAACGTGTCCGGCTCATGCATGGCGATATCCGCCATGACCTTCCGGTCGAGTTCGATCCCGGCCAGCTTCACGCCGTGCATAAAGACGCCATAGGTCAGACCCATTTCACGCACGGCGGCGTTGATGCGCTGAATCCAGATGGCGCGGAACGACCGCTTCTTCACCTTGCGGTCGCGGTAGGCGTATTGCCCGGCCTTTTCGACCGCCTGCTTGGCGATGCGGATGGTGTTCTTGCGACGGCCGTAATAGCCCTTCGCCTGATCGAGAACCCGCTTGTGGCGGGCGTGGCTGGTTACGCCGCGTTTGACACGTGCCATGCTACAGCCTCCTCAATTCAGGCCGTACGGAGCCCAGAGCTTCACCCGGGGCGTATCCGCCGCCGAGAGAACACTGGTGCCGCGATTTTGGCGGATGTACTTGGCATTATGGCTGATCAACCGGTGACGCTTACCAGCGACGCCGTGCTTGATTTTGCCGGACGCGGTGATCTTGAAGCGTTTCTTCACACCGCTCTTAGTCTTGAGCTTGGGCATTTCTGTCTCCTTGGACGCATCTTTAAACCGCCACGGCAGCCCATTCAGCCGGGCGGTTCGGTCATGCGAAGCGCGGGCCTATAGCCGGACGGCCGGGCAGACGCAACCGGAGTCTTGCCCATCTCCCGTTCGGCAGGGCGGCGCCCGCCGTGGGCAGGTTGTGGGAACGATGCCGATGGCGCAACGGTTAGAGCATGATGGACATGTCCCCCGAAATTCAGCCGCACCCGCCGCGATCACGCATCTGGCGGCGCGTCTGGCAGGTGCTCGCTGCGATCGCAGTGATCCTGCTGGCGCTTTATATTGTTCAATATGTCACCAAAGGCCGGTTCTGGAAGGGGACGTTCGAGCGGATCGCGTCGGAGCGCGCCGGTCGTCCGGTGCGCGTCACAGGCGATTTCCAGCTGTATCTTCACCCCGACGTCAAATTCCACGCCGAGGGGCTAAGCGTCGCCAACCCCGATTGGGCGCGCGAGACGCAATTGTTCACGGCGCGCACCATCGACCTCGACTTGTCGATCTGGAAGCTCATCTTCGGCGAGCAGCGGATTACGCATCTGCTGGTCGATGGTGGGCGCGCCGGCCTTGAGCAGGACGGCAAGGGTCGCAACACCTGGACCTTTCCCGGCAACACGACGCTTAAAATTCCCGAGATCGACCGCGCCGATATTATTGACACGCGACTCAGCATCATCGACGCCATCAAGCGCGCCAATATAGACATTGGCTTCGGCGACGTCGCGGCCGAGAACAAGCGTATCGGCGCGCCGTTGACCTTTACCGGCGGCGGCACGGCCTATGGTGCACCGTTTACGCTTCGCGGCGCCCTGACGACCCCTGATGACAGCATGGTCGGCGGCAAAGTCGGGCTGACATTGCATGCCAACGCCGCCCAAACTTCAATCGACATTGTCGGGACGCTGCCGGGAGCGACGCGGATCGACGGGGCCGACCTGCGCGTGACCGTCGCGGGCAAGAATCTCCAGACGCCCGGCAAGCTGTTCGGCATTATCCTGCCGGCGACGCGCCCGTATAAGCTGTCGGCGAACCTGACCAAACAGGGCCGTGACTATCACTTCACCAAGATCGGCGGGCATTTCGGTTCATCGGATCTCGGTGGGCAATTGCGCGTCACCGCCGCCGTCGATGCCGACGACAAGCTGCGGATCAATGGCGCACTCAACAGCCGAGTACTCGATATCCTCGATGTCGGGCCGTTGATTGGCTATTCGCCGGAAAAGCTCGATGCCCAAGGCGGCAAGGGCGCGGTAACGATCGAAGGTGGCCGGCCGCGCATCCTGCCCGACGCGCCACTCGCTATCGAGCAGCTCAAGCATTTCGATGCCCATGTCGATTATACAGCGGCAACAGTGCGGACCGGAACGGTGCCGATCGCCAATCTCAAGCTCGGATTCTACCTTGAAGATCGCAGGCTCGATCTCGATCCGGTGGCGTTCGATCTCGTCGGCGGGCGTCTCGACAGCATAATCGGCATCGACGCCCGGGTGTCGCCAGTGGTCACCGACTATGACATCCGCATGTCGGCGGTGCCGATCGGCAAGCTGCTGACATCGTTCAAGGTCGAGGAGAGCGGCACGACAGCGACGATGCGCGCGCGCATCCAACTCAAGGGCATGGGCGATACGGTTCGCAAATCGCTGGGCTCCTCCACCGGGCGCATTGCGCTGGTTTTCCCGCGCGGCACATTGTGGGTGCGCAACATCGAACTCGCCAAGCTCGACTTGCAGAACTTCGTGACGGCGCTGCTAGGCAAGCGGCTGAAGAAACCGACCGAGATCCGTTGCGGCGTCGCGGCGTTTACCGTCACCGGTGGCAAGGCAGTCGCCGACCCCGTGCTGTTCGACACGACACGTGCGAATTATCGCGCCAAGGGCGGGTTCGATTTCGCCGACGAATCGCTGAAATTGTCGCTGCAGGGCGATTCGAAGGAGTTCAGCATCTTCTCGGGCCAATCGCCGATCGCCATCAACGGCTGGTTCGCTGCCCCTTCGATCAACCCGATCTCCGGCAAACTGATCGCCCGCGCCGGAGCAAGCGTGGCACTTGGCCTCGTCGCGTCGCCGGTGGCAGCGATCCTCGCCTTTGTCGATGTCGGCGACGCCAAGACCAACGACTGCACGCCGATCCTCGCCGCCAAAAGCGCCACGGTCGTCGACGCCACGCCGAAGGTGAAGAAGGAGAAGTAGGGTTAGGCCCGACCGGCGACCGCGCTCAACCGCCCGACATCGATGCCGGTCTGGCCATAGGCTTTTTGCCAACGCTGGTCGGGCACGGTATCGAAAAGCACGCCGAAATCGCCTGCCACCGCATGCCAGCCGTGCCGGGTCATCTCCTCATCGAGTTGTCCCGCCGCCCAGCCGGTGTAGCCCAACGCCGATAACCAGCGGCGTGGACCCTTGCCGACGGCGATGTCCTTGAGCACATCGAGCGTCGAAGTCAGCGACCAGCTGGCCCGCCCAAGACCGGCAACCATAATCGTGCCTTGTCCCGCATAGTCGGTCGAATGCAGAACAAAGCCTCGCGCCGGTTCGACGGGACCACCCATCATCACCCGTGCATCGGCGGGCGTCTCGCCGGGATCGACGTCGAGCTGCTCCATTAGCGCCCGCACCGTCAGGCCGGACATCGGCGCGTTCGCCATGATGCCGAGCGCCCCATTTTCGTCATGGACGCACATGGCGATAACCGCGCGTTCGAACCGAGGGTCGCCGATCCCGGGCATCGACAGCAAAAGCTGGCCCGAAAGCCATCGTGGGGAGGTGGGTGCGTCAACCATGCGTCACCACACTATAGGCGCGCGCTTTACCCAACCCAAGGGGGCAGCTATCGGTCGCGCGGCAATCTCAGGAGAACGACCCATGACGATCAAGGTAGGCGATACGATTCCTTCGGCAACGCTGGTCAAGGCCACCGACGCCGGCCCCGCACCGATCAGCACCGGCGACCTGTTCGGGGGGCGTACCGTCGCGCTGTTCTCGGTTCCCGGTGCCTTCACGCCGACCTGCTCGGCGAAGCATCTCCCGGGCTTTGTTACCAATGCCGACGAGATCAAGGCGAAGGGCATCGACGAGATCGTCTGCATCGCCGTCAACGACGCATTCGTCATGAGGGCGTGGGGCAAGTCGGCAAACGCGGGCGACAAGGTGACGATGCTCGCCGACGGCAACGGCGACTTCACCGAGGCGCTCGGCCTGACGATGGATGGCAGCCGCTTTGGCATGGGCAAGCGCGGCCAGCGCTTTTCGCTGATCGCCAAGGACGGGGTCGTTACCGAACTCAATGTCGAAGAACCCGGCGCATTCGCCGTGTCGTCGGCCGAACATATGCTCAGCCAGCTCAACTAGGCCGGAAGCAGGGGGACGCGACCATGGCGACGGTGGACGACGGACCGGCCAAACCGGCCACCAAAGGCATGTCGCGGCGTCGCCTGCTGATCGCGGCGGGTGCCGGTGGAGCGTTACTCGTCGGCTATGCCGTCTGGCCGCGCCGCCTGTCGGTCGCGGGACTGGCGGGGAAGGGCGAAACCGCGCTCAACCCCTGGCTCAAGATCGGCACCGACGGTCGGGTGACGGTGTTCTCGCCCGCTGCCGAAATGGGTCAGGGCATTTATTCGGCACTGGCGCAGGTCGTCGCCGACGAGATCGGGGCCGACTGGAATGCGGTCGGTGTCGAACCGTCGGTGCTCGCCCCGGTCTATGCCAACCATGGCATGCTGATCGACCAGACGGCGGGGCTGCCCAAGGCGGTGCAGGGCAGCGCACGCTGGGTCGGCGGCAAGGTCGTCGAACATTTCGACATGCAGATCACCGGCGGCAGCGCGTCGGTTCGCGGCTATGAACCGCGCATGCGGGCGGCGGCGGCGGGCGCGCGGGAAATGCTGTGTCGGGCGGCGGCGCGGCAATGGGGGGTCGATTGGCAGGCGTGTGCGACGAAGGACGGCTTTGTCGTCCATCAGGCCAATCGCCTGCCGTTCGGCGCGCTGGCCGAAGCGGCGGCGAAGGAAGACGTACCGTCGTCGCCGACGTTGCGAACTGTCGCCCAGCGGCCCTTTGCCAACAAGCCGGTGCTGCGCCTCGATATTCCGTCGAAGACCGATGGCAGCGCGCGCTTTGGGCTCGACGTACGGCTGCCGGGGATGTTGTATGCGGCCATCGTGCAGGGACCAATCGGCGCGACCCGCAAGAGAATCGACAAGTCGAAATTGCCCGCAGGAGCGCGGCTGGTCGAGGGGCCGAACTTCGTTGCCGCCGTCGCCGATGGCTGGTTTGCCGCCAAAACCGCGCTTGCGGCGGTCGCTATCGCCTACACGCCCGCGGCCAAACCGGCTGGCCCGTGGATCGAGGCGGGATTGAAGGCAGCACTTGATAGCGAGGGCGATGTCGTCGAAAAGTCGGGCGATGCTGCCGCTGCACTGACCGGCGCAGGCGTCGTCAGCGGCGACTATAGCCTGCCCTTCCTTGCCCATGCGACGCTCGAGCCGATGAACGCCACGGCGCGCATCGAGGGCGGCAAGGTTGAAATCTGGGCCCCGACGCAAACGATGACCCTGAGTGTCTGGGCCGTCGCCAAGGCGCTTGGCGTGCCCGAAGACAGTGTGACGGTGTTTCCGACGCTGATCGGCGGCGGCTTCGGCCGCAAGCTCGAAACCGATGCCATCGTCCAGGCGGCGCTGATTGCCAAGGCAGTCAACCGCCCGGTCCAGCTGATCTGGAGCCGCGAGGAGGACATGGGCCATGATGTCTGGCGTCCGGCGGTGGCGGCGCGGATGCGCGGCAAGGTCGATGGCGGCAAAATTGTCGCGTGGGACGCGCATGTTGCAGTCCCCAATGTCGGCACCGATTTCGCCAACCGCAACTTGCCCGCAATGGGCGGCAAGCCGAAAACCGGGGCCGATGCCATCGAAGGCGTTCCCGGCGCGCCGTATGATTTCGGGGCGGTGCGCGTCGCCCACAGCATCGCCGATTGTCCGGTGCCGATCGGCTTCTGGCGCTCGGTTGGGCACAGCTTCTCGGGTTTCCTCGTCGAAAGCTTTGTCGACGAACTGGCGCATACGGCCAATGTTGATCCGGGCGCGTTCCGCCTCGCGATGTTGAAAGACAAACCGCGCCACGCCGCCGTCCTGCGCGCGGCGCTGCGTGCCGGTGGACCGCTCGGGCAGATTTCCCCCGGCGTCGCGCGCGGCGTTGCGCTGCACGAAAGCTTCGGTTCGATTGTCGCCGAGGTTGCCGAGGTATCGGCAAAGCCCGGCGAGCCATTGAAGGTTACCCGCGTCGTCGCGGCGGTCGATTGCGGACAGGTCGTCAACCCCGACACCGTCCGGGCACAGATCGAAGGCGGCATCATCTTCGGGTTGACGGCGGCGCTGAAGGGCCGCGTCACCTTCGCCGATGGGGCGAGCGAGCAGACCAACTTCGATGGTTATCCGCTGCTGGCGCTTGCCGAAGCCCCCGAAATCGAGGTGATCATCATCGATTCGGTCGAGGATGCTGGCGGGATCGGCGAGCCGGGCACGCCGCCGATTGCGCCGGCGGTCGGCAATGCCATTTTCGCGGCGTCGGGCAAGCGGCTGCGTGACCTGCCGTTCGCGTGGACCTGAAGGCCCGCCTGAACCCATGAGCCGCCCCACCACCCATCCGCCGGTCGCATCCGGGCGCATCGGCGTGCTGCTGATCAACCTTGGTACGCCCGACGAACCAACGGTTCCGGCGGTGAAGCGCTACCTCGCCGAATTCCTGTCGGACCCGCGCGTCGTCGAGATTCCACCGCTGATCTGGCAGCCGATTTTGCGGTTGTTCGTCCTCAACCGCCGCCCGAAAACCACCGCCGCCAATTATGCCAAGGTCTGGGGTGAGGACGGATCGCCGCTGCGCGCCGTCACCGTTGCGCAAACCGAAGCCTTGCAGGGCGTGTTCGGCGAAACCGTCACCGTCGATTGGGCGATGCGTTATGGGACGCGGTCGATCGGCGAACGGTTGCGCGCGCTGATGGATGACGGCTGCGACCGTATTTTGCTCGCGCCGTTGTACCCGCAATATTCGAGCGCGACCAACGCCACCGCTGTCGATGCCGCCTTTGCCACCTTGGCAAAATGGCGCTGGCAGCCGTCGGTGCGTATCCTGCCGCCCTATTACGACAGCCCCGACCATATCGCTGCGGTGGCCGAGAGCGTGCGTCACGGGCTTGCCGGGCTCGACTTTACGCCGCAACTCATCGTCACCTCGTTCCACGGCATGCCGAAACGGACGCTCGATCAGGGCGATCCCTATCATTGCCAGTGCCAGAAGACCGGGCGCCTGCTTGGCGAAGCGCTCGGGTTGCCGATCAAGGTGACGTTTCAGTCGCGCTTTGGCGGCGCGCCGTGGTTGCAGCCCTATACCGACACAACGCTGACCGCGCTGCCGCGCGAAGGCATTACCCGCATCGCCGTCGTCTGCCCGGGGTTCTCCGCCGATTGCCTCGAAACGCTCGAGGAAGTGGCGATCGAGGGCCATGACAGCTTCATGGCCGCAGGCGGCGAGCGCTTTGCCTATCTGCCGTGCCTCAACGCCTCGCCGCCGGGAATGCACATGTTGCGCAGTTTACTGGCGCGTGAACTTGCCGGATGGGTGGATGCCCCGCTAGGCTGATCGTTGACCGGCACCAGACCGGCAATGCAATCGATTGGGGATTTGGCATCATGGCACGCGTAGCAATCGTTACCGGCGGCACCCGCGGCATCGGCGAGGCGATCAGCCTTGCGCTCTGCGAAATGGGAATCACTGTTGCCGCCAACTATGGCGGCGACGATTCCAAGGCAGCAGCCTTTACCGATCGCTGCGGCGTCAAGGCGTACAAATGGAACGTCGCCGATCATCAGGCGTGCCTCGACGGCGTCGCACAGGTCGAAGCCGACCTCGGCCCGGTCGATATCGTCGTCAACAATGCTGGCATTACCCGCGACGGCACGTTGATGAAGATGAGCTATGAAGCGTGGGATGAAGTCATCCGCGTCAATCTCGGCGGCTGCTTCAACATGGCCAAGGCGACCTTCACCGGCATGAAATCGCGCGGCTATGGCCGCATCGTCAACATCGGTTCGATCAACGGTCAGGCCGGACAATATGGCCAGGTCAACTATGCCGCCGCCAAATCGGGCATCCATGGCTTTACCAAGGCGCTGGCGCAGGAGGGCGCGCGCTTCGGCATCACCGTCAACGCCATCGCGCCGGGCTATATCGATACCGACATGGTCGCCGCGGTGCCCGCCGACGTGCTCGAAAAGATCGTTGCCAAAATCCCCGTCGGTCGGCTGGGGCAGGCAAGCGAGATCGCCCGCGGCGTTGCCTTCCTCGTCGGCGAGGATGCCGGGTTCATTACCGGCTCGACGCTGTCGCTCAACGGTGGGCAGCATATGTACTGATGGGGCCGCAGAAGCGCTCGCTGACCATTGCCGGACATTCGACTTCGCTGACGCTCGAATCGGTGTTCTGGACCGCTTTGCACGAGGCAGCGAGTGCCGAGGGCAAATCGCTCGCCGGCCTCGTCGCTGAAATCGACGAAGCGCGGACGACAAATCTGTCCTCGGCGGTGCGCGTCTGGCTGTTCGAACGATCGCGCCAGAGTGTTCGCAATAGTCAGCCCAGGGGTTGACCGGACATGATAAACTGTAACAAATCGATGCTCAGCTGATCGAACGATTGCTTGGAGGAATGCGATGAAACTGTCATATCTGCTTGCGACTGGTCTCGCGCTTACCGCGTCGGTTGTTTCAGCCGCTGCGCCCAACTTCATCGCCGAACCGGCGCGAGTGGTGGCTGGCGGGCGGGCGATCCAAGTGCTGGTGGCGCAAGCCGAGATCAAATCCGAAATCAACCCGTCGAATATCGCCGTCGCGACGGGAGGTGGCCTGCTTGGCGGCCTGCTGGCAGCAGCACAGGATGCGTCGCGTGCCAAAAAAGCGGAAGCGGCGATCGAACCGGTGCGCGCTGCATTGGCTGGGTTCGATGCCGATGGTCTGGCGCTTGCGACCACCAAGGCTGCGTTGGGTCAGGTCGCGTGGTTTCAGCCTGTAGCGATCGTGTTCGGCAAGGACAGCTCGGTTCTTGGCGAAAACGCCGTGCTCGACAAGACGACGGCGGCGCAAGTCGCTTTCATCGAATATAGCTATGATCTGTCACCCAGTTTCGACAGCGTCAGGGTGGTCGCCAAACTGCAATTCGCCAACAAGGCGCTACCGGCATCGAGCACCAAACCCGAAGCACGGCTCAACGCGCGCAATCTTGCCTATGCGCAAAGCATCACCAGCATTGTGATCCTTCCCGCGCCGGGCGATATCAATGCCAATGCAGCCAGCTGGAGCGCCGACGGAGCCAAGAAGGCGCGCGCCGCTTTGACAGTCGCGTTCGGTACAATCGAAAAGCTGCTCCCCCGGACGTTGACGCTGACCGAGGACGAGACCAAAGCGATGAATGCCAAGGACAAGCCGCGCGGCGTCGCCGGTGGCTTTTCGGGTCGGATCCAATCGACCGACGGACCAGTGACATTGCTGTGGGCGGGCGGTTTTGTCCATGCGCAGCCGCTGCCATAGGCTGCACCGGTGCGGCTTGTTCGGCATAGTGCGCTTATCCTGCTCATGGCGGCAGCGTTGGTGCCGCCCGCCTTCGGCGCGCCATCGCCCGCGCAACTGACAGCGACGTTCAAGGATCGCGCCTACGCCAATCAAGCGGCGTCAGCGGCGGCGCCCACATGCGCCGTCAGCATCGTTGGCATAAAGGATCTGCGGTCGTCGCCCGAACTGGTTGGCGTTATTGCCCGGCGGCCGATTCTGGCACCGACCGATTTCACCGAATGGATGCACGCCGTCCTCCACGGCCTGACGATGCGCGGTGTTGCGATTGTCTATGACGACAAGGCCATCCCCCAAAAGGGCATGCCCGTTGTCGCGATTGGCCTGCAGACGGCGTGGGTCGCCAGTGCCGCGACGGTCTACAGCGCCAACGTCGTCGTGCACGTGGCAGTCGATGGCGTCGGCGCCCGACATATCGACAAGGTCTATCGCGGTCGGGTTTCGCGCACCGCCTATTGGTCGGGCGGATCGGATACGATGCAGAGCGCCATCGATGGTGCCTTCGCCGATGCGCTCGACACCATCGCGATTGACCTAAAGGAAATCTGCGCGGCGTAGTCATCGGGCGGACCCGGCGAAGGCAGGCGCTGCGATCACTATGCGACGCGGTTTGACAGGCGCATTTCCTGCATTTCTCGAGCCGGCCACCTACGCATTTGACACAACGATGTGATTATGGAATGGTTAATCACATCGTAATGTGAGATTCGCTATGACCGCCACATTGATTGAACGGCTCCGCACACTTGTTGCCGAAGGCGGCGAGACGAAATCGGGGATCGCACGCGCTGCCGGGCTCCACGCCAATTCGTTGCGCAGTCTCGACGAGGCCGACTGGAACCCGACGAGCGACACATTGCGCAAGCTCGAGAGTTGGCTCGCCGACCGTGCCACCGGCCCGGCGTTGTCATCGGTCTCCGAGATCATCAACGAAGCGCGCAACGGCCGCATGTTCATCCTCGTCGATGACGAAGATCGCGAGAACGAGGGTGATCTGGTCATCCCGGCGCAGATGGCAACCCCGGACGCAGTCAATTTCATGGCGAAGCACGGGCGGGGGCTGATCTGCCTCGCGCTGGCGTCGGACCGCGTCAAACAGCTCGGCTTGCCGTTGATGGCGCAGCACAATGGCACGCGACATTCGACGGCGTTTACCGTGTCGATCGAGGCGAAGGATGGGGTTACCACCGGGATCTCAGCCGCCGATCGCGCCCGGACGATCTCGGTTGCCATCGATGGCACCAAGGGACCCGGCGAAATCGTCACGCCGGGGCATGTGTTTCCGCTAGTAGCGCGCGATGGCGGCGTGCTCGTTCGCGCCGGCCATACCGAGGCATCGGTAGATGTCGCGCGGCTGGCGGGGCTCAACCCGTCGGGCGTCATCTGCGAGATCATGAACGACGACGGCGAGATGGCGCGGCTTCCCGAACTCATCGTCTTCGCGCGCAAGCACGGCCTGAAGATCGGCACCATTCAGGACCTGATCGCCTATCGCCATGCCCATGACCGGCTGGTCAAGGTTGTCGCCGAAACCGAGATCGATAGCTGGCACGGCGGCAAATGGCTCGCCAAAACCTATGCCAACACGGCCGAATACGGTGAGCATATGGTGCTGCAAAAGGGCCGCATCGACCCCGACACGCCGACGCTGGTGCGCGTCCACACCATGTCGATGTTCAGCGACCTGTTCGCCGAAGCCGACGACCGCGCCGGGCAGTTGCAACGCGCGATGGATGTCATCGGCGAGGCGGGTGCCGGCGTCGTCGTCATCATCCGCGATTCGTCACCCACGGCGATTTCATCGCAGATGCGTGCCAAAGGCGAAGGCCAGCCGATCGAACTGCGCGATTACGGCGTCGGCGCGCAGATCCTCTACGATCTCGGCGTCCGCGACATGGTGCTGCTGTCGAACCGCCACCGCAACATCGTCGGCATCCAGGGCTATGGCCTGAATGTTGTCGGTGAGCGGGCGATCCCGCCGCGCAGCGCCGATTGACCTGGCGATGCGAACGGCAAGCGACGAAATGCACTCGCCGAAATATGCGCATATCGAGCGTGAACGGCGCTGGCGGGTCGATGCTGCCCATTGTCCCGATCTCAGTGGATTGGACGATGTGTTAATCGAGGATCGATATATTATCGGCACCCGCCTTCGCCTGCGCCGGGCAACGCCGTCCACTGGCGCCGCCGCTGTGCTCAAGCTGACCAAGAAATACGAAGCCGCCGATCCGCTCGCTCGCCCGATCGTGACGGCGTATCTTTCACCGGAAGAATTTGCGGTGTTTGCCGTATTGCCCGCCACATCACTGACCAAGCGCCGCCACACCCTGCCGCGTGCCGATGGTGGCTTCAGCGTCGACGTCTTTCTCGGTCCACTGGCGGGGCTTCGGCTCGCCGAACTTGAATGCCGCGACGATGAAACCTTGCGCGCGATCGTTTCCCCTGCTTGGGCAATGTACGAAGTGAGCGACAACCCACGCTATCACGGAAGCGCGCTTGCGACCGCTGGACTCCCGGAGGACTGATCATGCCCCATCTGCTCATCGTCGAAGCCCGCTTTTATGACGCCATTGCCGATGCCGAACTGGCTGGCGCGGTCGCCGCACTCAAAACTGCCGGAGCGACGCACGACCTGCTGACGGTGCCCGGCGCACTCGAAATCCCCGCTGCCATCGCCTTTGCCGATGCGAGCGGCACCTATGACGGCTATGTCGCGCTCGGCTGCGTCATTCGCGGCGAGACCTATCACTTCGAAGTCGTCGCCGGAGAAAGCGCGCGGGCGATCATGGCGCTGACGCTCGATGGGCTCGCCATCGGCAACGGCATCCTCACCGTCGAGAACGAGGCGCAGGCCTGGGCACGCGCCCGGGCGAGCGAGAAGGACAAGGGCGGCGAAGCCGCCAAAGCGGCGCTGGCGATGATCGGCGTGAAAGCGAAGTTCACCTGACGCTAAGGGCCGCGGCGGTTCCTCAATCGCGCGCGCAGCGCGATCAGAGCCAGCCTTTCGCCCGGTACCCCGCGACGGTGTCGGCAACGCCCTGCCTCAGGCTGATCGCCGGTTCCCAAATCCCCGACATGGCCGCGTTGCCACCACGCCCCACCCAGTCGGGATGCGCGAGATAGCGCGCGCGGTCGAAACTGAGCTTGGGGAGCGTGCCGCCCAGCCGTGCCGCAATGGTGGCAAAGGCCGCACCGACGCTCAGCGCTGCGGGCGGGATCGACACCGTCCGGATGCGCGTGCCGAGCGCCGCGCCGATCACGCTGCTGAACTCGCCGTGCGAATATCCGCCGCGGCCATCGTCGATTTCGAGCACGGTGTGCGATGGTCCGCCGCTCGCCAGCGCCAACAGTGCGCGCGCAAGGTCATCGACATGGATCAGCGGAAACCGGCCCGGCGGAACCAGCGCCCAGCCGCGCGCCGCCAGCCGATAAAAATCGAGCATCTCGGTGTCGCCGGGACCGTAGACGCCGGGCGGTCGAACGATCACCCAGTCGAGGCCCGATGCGGTGACCAGCCGTTCGCCTTCGGCCTTCGATGCGCCGTACATCGACAGCAGTGGTTCGCGCGCCGCGATGCTGGAAACATGGACGAAACGGCGGACGCCTGCGGCGTGGGCAGCGGCAAGCAGATTGGCCGTACCGGTGACGTTTCCGGCGTCGAACCCGGCGCGGTCGCGCGCATTGACGACGCCGGCAATGTGAATGACGGCGTTGGCTCCGGTGCACAGCCGGGTCAGCGCGTCGGTGTCGGCAAGGTCGCCGCTGACCCAGGTGACGCCGGGGGCATCGGCTTGTGGACGGCGGGTGAGAGCGTAAACGTGCTGGTCGGACGCATACCGCAGCAGCACCTGTCCGACAAAGCCGGTCGCGCCGGTTACGGCGATCATCGGCTCACCTCGCGCGCGCCGCCGGCGCTAATCTACGCCGCCACATCGAAGGGCTGTATCTCGCCCGACAGATATTGCAGCCGCGCCTTCGACCGGCTGAGCTTGCCCGACGAGGTGCGTGGCAGGGTGCGCGGCGGTACCAGTTCGACGACGCAGGTCATCCCGGTGATCGAGCGCACCTTGGTGCGGATCGCGTCGCGCAATCTTGTACGTTCATCGGCGTCCGACGTGCGGCACTGGACGAGTACCGCCGGCGCTTCCTCGCCGCCGGGTGTGGTGATCGAAAACGCCGCGATATCGCCCGCCTTGAACCCCGGCAGCTGCTCGATCGCCCATTCGATGTCTTGCGGCCAATGGTTCTTGCCGTTGATAATGATCATGTCCTTGGCGCGACCGACAATGTAGATCGACTCCTTCGACAGATATCCCATGTCACCGGTATCGAGCCAGCCGTCGGGAGCCAGCGCCGCCGCGGTGGCTTCGGGATCGCGGAAATAACCGGCCATGACGCCGAGCCCGCGCACGAAAATACGGCCGATCTTACGGTCGGGGAGCAGCGCGCCATCCTCGTCGCGGACTTCCATCGTCAAGCCGGGGAGTGCCTTGCCGCAATTGACGATGGCGCGATAGCGCGTCGGGCGGCGGGCATCGCTGCGGCTGCCGCTGGCCCCCGACAGCGTGCGTTCGTCGATAAGGTCGGAGACGATCCCGTCGCCAAGCGGCATCATGGTGACCGCCAGCGTCACCTCGGCAAGGCCATAGCTCGGCAGGAAGGCGCTCGCCTTGAACCCGGCGACGGCAAAGACATCGACGAAGGCCTGCATGACCTCGGGGCGGATCATGTCGGCACCGTTGCCCGCCACCCGCCAGCGCGACAGGTCGAAGCGTTCGCGCACATCGATCGCCGCCGAAATGCGGCGGGCGCAGATGTCGTAACCGAAGGTCGGCGAGTAGGACAGGGTATGGTCGGCGTTGCGGCTGATCAAGGTCAGCCAACTCAGCGGTCGCCGGGCGAAATCTTCGGTCGCAATGTAATCGACCGACATCTGCGCCGATAGCGGCGACAACAGGCAGCCGACAAGCCCCATGTCGTGATACCATGGCAGCCACGAAACGACGCGGTCATCGTCGCGCACTTCGGTGCAATGCTGGTGTCCAGCAAGGTTGGCGAGCAGTGCTTCGTGCGTCACGGCGACACCGTGCGGAAAACGCGTCGAACCGCTCGAATATTGCAGATAGGCGATGTCGGTCGATTTGGCCTGTGGCAGCGCGACATCGGGGGCAGGCGTGGCGAAGAAGACGCTCCAGTCATGCGCGGCGCAGTGTTGCCCGACGGCGCTTGCGGCAGCATCGACGACCATCGGGAACAGGCCGGTCGACGACAGCACCAGCGTAGCGTCCGAACTTTTCAGCTGGGTGGCGATCTGTTCGACATAGGCGTCGCGCCCGCCAAAGCTCGTCGGCAGTGGCAGCGGCACCGGCAGCGCGCCGGCATAGACGGTGGCAAAGAATGCAGCGGCGAAATCGGCCCCGGTTTCGGCGATCAGCGCGACGCGGTCGCCGGGCTTGACGCCATGGGCGATAAGCGTGCGCGCCCGGGCCCGCGCATCGGCGGCGAGCTCGCTGTATGGATAGGCGCGAACGAGATCAGCGCGGGCATCGTGAAAATTCAGCCCGCGTTGACCCTGTGCTGCATAGTCGAGCGCCTCGCCCAAGGTGGCAAAGTCGGCGCGGCGGCGCGGCAGGGCGCAATCCGTCGGCGTGACCTGAATGCTGGGCGCGGAATGATTCAAGACGATCCTTTCAATGTCCGCATTGCCCTTGCCAACCGGGCGCACGGCAGTTCATTCAATGCTATGGCCCGCAGGAACGTTCAAATTCCGGCCCGATCATGGCAGGAACAAGGCAGCATCAGGTGCCGGACAGCATGAGCCGGGACGCGCACCGCCCGCCGCGCGGCGAACGCCGGGTGCCGAAACCGCTCGACGCGGCGCACCTCGCCGATCTCGCGCTGGGGTACGCGGCGCGCTACGCGACAACCGCGATGAAGCTCGATCGCTATCTGCGGCGCAAGCTCAAGGAGCGCGGCTGGAGCGATGACGCGACGCCGCCCGATGTGGCAGGCATCGTCGCGCGGTTGACCGAACTGTCCTACGTCGATGACCGGCAATGGGCCGAAAGTCGGGCGCGGGCGCTGACGGCGAAGGGACTGGGGCGGCGGCGGGTTGCGCAGGCGCTGTCGGCGGCGGGCGTCGGCCGCGACGATACGGCAATGGTGCTCGCCGAGGATCCCGACGACCGCGACCGCGCGGCGCTGGCAGCGGCGCTGGTCTTTGCGCGGCGGCGGCGGCTGGGGCCGTTTGCCACCAATCCGGCGGCGCGCAGTCCGGAGGGCGACCGGCGGGCGCTCGCGGCGATGGCGCGCGGTGGCCATGGCTTCGATGTGGCGCGGCGGGTGCTGGCGGCGGCGGATATTGCGGCTGCGATGGCGCTGGCTGACGAGTGATCGGCGATTGCCGGCGCGGGGGGAGGATAATTTCGGCGTCACCCCCGCGAAGGCGGGGGCCCATCGCGTCAACGCCGGGGTGACGATACGAACTTCCGAATACCGATCCTAAGCGACCGGCTTCGCTGCCACTGGCAGCGGCCCCGCCAGCGGGTCGAGCAGCTGTCCGGTGAAGGTCGGGCTCATCGTCGCATCGATGCCATAGACGGTCGGATACGCCTTGGGCAGGTACAGCGTGCCGAACACCCGGTCGAGCACCGGGAAAATCGCCGCGAAATTCCGGTCGCGGTGCTCGTCGTTGGTGTGGTGCCAATGATGGAAGGCGGGCGTCGATACCAGCCACTCGAGCGGCCCGAAGCGGAACCAGACATTGGCGTGGATCAGAAAGCTCCAGAAAATCCCGACGATACTGATGATCGCGGCGGTATCGGTCAGGCCGCCCGGCGTCGGCTGGCCAAGGCCGAGCAGATAGACCGGCACCAGCCCCGACATCCGGGTGAACACCATATCGATGGGGTGGGCGCGGGTGTTGGTCAGCCAATCGACATGTTCAGCGCTGTGGTGGACGGCATGGAATCGCCATAGCCATGGGTTGGCGTGGCTCCAGCGGTGAAACCAATAGGCGCCGATGTCATTGACCGCGAGCGCGGCGAGCAGCTTGACCCACAACGGCCACGTCAGCACCGCCGAATACAGGCCGAACGGATCGAGCGGCGTCAGCGCCCGCGCCAGTATCGCCAGCGGAATGGCAATGATCGCTGCCGGTACGATGCTGTTGATGAAATACCAGACAAGGTCGCTGCCCGTCTGCGCGCGCCAGATTTTGCCCGGGCGCAGCGTGAACAACCGTTCGAGCGGCACGAACACCGCCATCAACAGGATGAGCCACGCCGCGAGGTGGACGACCTTGTCGGCATAGCTGAGAAGATGCGCAGTCATCGGCGGTCAAAATCCTCAGTTACAAAAAGAGGGATGCCACAGTTGCGGCATCCCTCCAATTGTCCAAAGGCGCGCAGGCGCACCTTTTTACGATTTAGCGTTACGCAGCAACGACGCGACGGCGGCGGGCGGCGGCGCCGACGAGGCCGAAACCGGCAATCAGCATCGCCCAGGTCGAGGCTTCGGGAACGGCGGCCTGCAGCGACACGCCATCGAGCAGGACGACTGGCGGCTGGCCATAAGGCGTGCCGATTGCGAGGAACGACAGCACCTCTGACGAACCGCCAGCGGTGAAGCGGAAGCTTTCGCTGAACCAGCCCGAAAAGCCGCGCTCCGGATTGTTCCAGACTGCCGTCGATTGGCTGCTGCCGCCGAGGCTGACGATGAGCTGCTCGGTCGTGGTGCCGCCGCAGCAGCTCTGCTGCCCGCCCGCCCAGTAGAACTTCACGTCATACTTCTTGCCGGCAACCAGACCGTTGATGGTCTGGTCGAGCGAGGCACGATAATCGCCGCCGCCGTCGATTTCGACGAGCGCGCCGCCATCCGGGCTAAGGCCAAAGCCATTGTTCGAGCCATTGGCCGGACCATGGATCGCCCAGCCGCAATAACCAAACTGGCAAACGTCGGCTGCGCCGTCGGCGTAGTACCAGCCCTGTCCGGCGATATCGGCATGATTCTTGAGCGTCCAACCGACGACATATTCGCTGTCATCGCCGAGGTTGACAGCATTGTTGCTGCCGGTGACGTCGTTCGGGCCTGGCGTCCCATACAGGTTAAAGTTGCCGTTGGTGACGAGGTTGGTGGCGCTGGCGCTACCTGCGGCGACGAGGGCGGCAAGGCCCAGCGCGATGGTTTTGAATGACATGAACGTCCCTTTGTTGCGATGCATGTTCGCACCGAATGAATGAGTTTCCCCCGCCGTAACCCACCGGGCCACATCGTCAGTCTCGAGATCGGAGATGCAAATTTCATGCCAAGCAGAAATCTACATTCCACGGGTCGTTTCGGAAGCGATATCAACATTTTCAGTTGCTTGCGAAAGCGCCCGATTTCGGCCGAAGACGCGCTTTAACAATTGCGGCATTAAAAGTGTCGGATTTCTTTACAACTGCGGTCTGGTCGTAGGCGGCAGCATGCTTGTGCGCGTCGGCGCGAGGTCCGGTAGCGGCAGCCGCCGGGCCTAGCAAACTAGCTTCGTCACCCCCGCGAAAGCGGGGGGTCCATCACGCGAAAATTTGGGGAGATGGACCCCCGCTTTCGCGGGGGTGACGAACTATAGGCTGAAAGCACTGAACCCCAATGCCGCTCGAACTCCAGACAATAAAATGGGCCGGACGGGATTGCTCCCGCCCGGACCTTTCAAAAAGCAATCGATGGTTACGTAGCAACTGCCGTGCGGCGGCGTCTGGCGGCGGCGCTCAAACAGGTTCAGCGATCCCCCCGAGCGCCGCCAGCATCTCCGGCGTGTCGATATCGGCGAGAATGGCGTCGTCGGGAGCGGCGATGGTGACCACCGCGTCGCCATGCTGCGTCAGTAGTGCCTTGCCGCCGACATCGCCGCTCAGCGCCATCAGATCGGCGAAATGTGCGCGGCCCCACAGCACCGGATTGCCGCGCTTGCCGTTCCATTCGGGCACGGCGATGACGTCCTCACCCGTCGCGGCGGCGGCAAGCGCGGCGAGCACGGCGGGCGGCACGCGCGGCATATCGGCAAGGCACACCAGCGCGGCGGTCCAGTGCGCCGGGACGACGGCAAGCCCGGCGCGCAGCGAATGGCTCAGACCCTCGGCGTAGTCGGCAGCAACGATATAATGCGCGGCGCGGTCACCGAGTGCGGCGCGGACAGCATCGGCGCGTGCCCCCAGAACGACGATCGGCGGCGGCAATCCGGCAGCCGCGATGGCATCGGCGACATGCGCGACGAGCGGCTTGCCGTGCCACAGCGCCAGCAGTTTGTGGTTGGCCCCCATGCGGGTCGAGCGTCCGGCGGCGAGAATGATCGCGCCAACCACTGCCGCTCCGCCGGCCGCTCGTACCGCGCGCGGCTGCGGTCGTTCGGCCTCGGGCAGCAACCCGCCGGTGCCCATTGCGGCAATCGCAGCGCTATCGACCGACAATCCGGCAACGAGCCGTTCGAGCACCCAGTCGAACCCACTGCGCTTGGGGCTGCGGGCGCAACCGGGCAGTCCGATGACCGGCGTATCGCCGTGGTGCCCGAGAACGAGCAAATTGCCGGGATCGACCGGCATCCCCAATCGCGCGACGCTGCCGCCGGCGGCGATGATTGCGGCGGGAACCACATCGGCGCGGTCGACTGTCGCAGCCGCGCCGGCGATGAGGATGAGATCAGCCTCGGTTGCTATGACGGTCGCCGCCAGATCGGCAACGCGATGCGGGCAGGGCGGACTCGCAACCAGCGTACAGCCCAACGCCTCTACCCGGTCGCGCGTCACCCGCAACGTCTTGGCCATCGCCTTGTCGGTGACCCCGGGCGACGTCGTGGCGATCAAGGCAATCCGCAGCGATCGAAAGGCGTGGACGCGCACCGGCACTGCGGCGGCTGTCGCGTTGCCCAAGATTGCCCCGGCGACGGCATAGCGGATGACCTTGACCGTCGCGACGATCTCGCCTTCGGCAACACGGGCAAAGCGCGCGAGCGTCGCCACGCCGATCGCTTCGCCGAGGGCGTTGATCCGGTCGATTGCGGCACCATCGACCTGCACCAGCCCGGCGGCGCAAGCCGCAAGGTTGGCGCGGCCATGCGCGGCGGGCAAAGCGATGGTCCCCGGACCGGCAAGTGCCGCCGCCAGCGTCGCCGCCGCCGCATCCTCGCCGACATCGTCGGGGTCGAGTTGTGCGACGACCAGCTCAGCAAGTCCGGCGGCGAGCGCTGCGTCGACATCGTCGCCGGTCAGCACCCGCCCCTTCGACCAGCGATTTCGGCCAACTAATGCCCCATGCGCGAGGATGGCCCCTGCTGCGTCGGCGGTGGCAACGGGGCCGAAGATCATGCCTTGGGGGTGAGCGCGTCGCGCCACGCCGCCGTCATCTGCGCAGCGATACTCAGCGCGATTTCGGCCGGATCGGCGGCACCGATGGCAAGGCCGGCAGGACCATGGATGCGGGCCAGATCGGCATCGCCAAAGCCCAGCGCACGCAGTCGTTCGAGGCGAAGGCCGTGGTTCTTTCGCGAACCGAGCGCGGCGATATAATAGGCCGACGACCGAAGTGCGGCAGCCAGCGCCACATCGTCGAGTTTGGGATCATGGGTCAGCGCCACGACAGCACTCGCGGCATTGGGTCGCCATTGCGCCAGTGCCTCATCGGGCCAGCGCCGGTCGAGATCGAGCCCCGCGAACCGCGCATCGGCGGCGAATAAGCCGCGCGGGTCGATGACCGTCGGCGCGACGCCGAGACCGAGTGCCAGCGGCACCAACGCCTGGGCGATATGCACCGCGCCGATAATCGCCACGCGGCGCGGCGGCGGATAATCGCGGACGAAGCCGACGCCCTCGCCCTCGTGCGTCGTGCCAGTGGCGACATCGGTGATCAGTCGCACGCCGGCCCCATCGGCGGCGGCCGTGTCGAGTCGGTCGATCAACGACGGTGCGAAGCCATCGGCGGCAATGCGCTGCACCAGCACCGAAATCCGCCCGCCACACGCCAGCCCGACCCGCCACGCCGTTTCATCGGCGACGCCGTAGTCGAGCCGCTTCGCGCCATGGCCCTCGGCGAGCAGCGCCTGGGCTTCGGTGATGACTTCGCCCTCGACGCAGCCACCGCTCACCGAGCCTTCGAACAGGCCGTCGTCGCGGACGGCGAGGTGGCTGCCGGTGCGGCGTGGGGCCGATCCCCAGGTTTCGATGACGGTGGCAAGCGCCACGGCGTGCCCTTCGGCAATCCAGCGGCGGGCGGCGATCAGAGTCGCAAGGTCGGCGTTGCTCACATCGTGCGCCACACGAGGAAGGCGATGACCGCGACGATCAGCACGCCGCCCCATACCCATGGCGATACACCGCCGCTGCTGCTGCTCGCCACCATCGTTTCCGGCTCGGAGATCGCAGCCGATTCGACGACAGGCGCTTCAAGCTCGGCTTTCAATCGCGAAAAGAAGGTTTCCGCATAGGCTTTGGCAGTGCCTTCGATCAGCCGCGCGCCAAGCTGCGCCAATTTACCGCCGACGCTCGAGCTGACCTTGTACGACAATTCGGTCGCCAGCGGCCCGGTTTCGACAAGGATCACCTCGGCCTCGCCCTTGGCAAAACCGGCAACGCCACCCTTGCCCTCGCCGACGAGGACATAGCGGTGGGGCGCGTCGATCTGGGTCAGTGTCACCTGACCGGTGAAGCTGGCCCGAACCGGCCCGACCTTGGCATTCATCTTGCCATCGAATTTTGGCTCGCCCGACGGCGTTTCGTTGCGCGTCAGCGATTCGACGCCATCGATGCACCGCGCCAACACCGCAGGGTCGTTGAGCGCCGCCCAGACCGCGTCGCGCGCCGCCGCGATTGCCACCGTTCCCGTCAATTCCATGGGTAAATCCTGTTTGCGATGGGGAGCTGTTAACGCGCCGCGCGATATATTGCACCATTCTGCCGACTTTCATGAATAAAGTGCCTCGCGCCTAGTCGGAAAATGTGATTTGATGTTAAGGACCTGTAGTGGCGAAGAGTTGTTGCGTTGGGGGCCGCGTGATCGATCAGGAAATACAAGACACTAACGAGCAGGCGGATACCGAAACCGTGATTCACGGGACGGTGAAATGGTTTGATTCGGTGCGTGGCTATGGTTTCCTCGTTGCCAACGATGGCGGCGGGGATGTCTTGATTCATTTTACCGTCGTTCGGGATCTCGGCCGACGGACGCTGCCCGAGGGGGCGACCATAACGTGTTCGGTCGTCGCCCGCGATCGTGGTCGGCAGGCGCGCCGGATCATCGAACTGGATGTTAGTACGGCAATCGGGCCCGACCCTGAAACGGCCGTCGCGCGCGCCGCCGACCGGATCGACCCGAATTCGATGCTGGCGGCGGCGGGGGCGTTCGAAACCGTCGAAGTCAAATGGTTCAACCGGTTAAAGGGCTATGGTTTCGTCGTCAGGCCCGATGCAGCGGAGGATATTTTCGTTCATATGGAAACTGTCCGACGTGCCGGATTGGTCGAACTGATACCGGGACAAGCGCTGCGCGCGCGTGTTGCCCCGGGTCACAAGGGGCCGCTCGCAGTGTTGATCGAGGTCCCGAGCCGCGACGGAATCGCCGCGGCATGAGATATTTCTGGCCGGTTGCGGCGCTTCTTTTGACGGCGGTGCCAACGCAGGCCGCACCGGCGAATTGCCCCGACATGAGCCTGAAGCGCGCGCAGGCCGTCGTCACCACGGCGCGCGGGGTCCACCGCTACACCGTCGAAGTTGCCGCCACGTCGGCGCAGCAGGAATGCGGCCTAATGTTTCGCCGCGCGCTGGCGCGTAACAAGGGCATGGTCTTTCCGTTCACACCGGCGCGCCCGACCGGATTCTGGATGGAAAACACCTATGTCGCGCTCGACATCATCTTTGTCGGAGCCGACGGGCGCGTGTTGAATGTCGCCGCCAATGCCGCGCCGCTGTCGCGAACGGTGCTCAGTTCGGTTGGTGATACCGCGACCGTTGTCGAACTGGCGGCCGGTGAAGCGGCGCGGATCGGCCTGAAGCCCCGCGACCGGATCACCCTGTCGAACTGACGGCGCACCCGGGCCTCAGGCGATCACCGTCCTGCGCCGACGCAGCGCCATTCCCGCCAGCCCGAAACCCGTCATGAGCATTGCCCAAGATGCGGGCTCGGGAACCGCTGGTGGGGGTGGCGGCGGGGGCGGGGGCGGGGGCGGGGGCGGCCGGGTGAGGTCCGTGACGCTGACATTGTCGAGAATGACATCGACCTGGTCGGGATTGCTCGACTGGACGACGAAGCTCAGTGTGGTGGGGCTGAACAGCATCCGGCTGTGCGGTGCGCGATAGATGAACGTGACCGGCTGGAACACCGCATCGGCATCGCGGGTCGCATCGGCAAATGCCGAGCCGACTTGCACGCCATTGACAAACCACGACAGGCTTTGGCCGATCTGTCCGAACGCCCCATAGTCGAAACTGATCGCGTAGCTCCGGCCGCGCCGCGCGACAAAGGATTGCGAAAGGCGGTTGGTGCCGCTGTAGTCGCCGGGTGCGAAGCTGGCGAAATGGTTGGAGCTGAACGCAGGCTCGGTGCCGAATGTCGAGCAGCAGGCTTGGTATTGCGAGGCGGTGAACCAGACAAAATAGCCGGTCTTGGTCCAGCCAGTGAGGTCCGGCCCGCCGGATTCGAAATTGCCGTTGATAAGCAGGTTGGCGTGCGCACCCGCCGGTGTCAGCATTGCCGCCAGTGTCGCTATCCAGAGTTTGTTCATGGTGCCCCCGCGAATTCCTCGCAGCAGCTTTGTCATTGATCTATGACACCAACCGGGCCGTTACGATGACGTTTTAAAGTTCGGCGCACCAAGGCGGCGGCCAGCCCCTTGCGCTGCGGCGGTAATTCGGGCTCTAAGCCCGCGTATGGGACTGTCTTTTTTCACCTGGTGGCACGGGCCGGGCATCGGTACCTGGCTGTTCACCCGCCGCGGCAGCGAGGTCGGTCGCGACGATCAGGGCAATATCTATTATCGCTGGGCATCGAAGACTGGCGAGCGACGCTGGGTGATCTATAACGGCGCGCCCGAAGCGAGCCGCATTCCGCCCGAATGGCATTTGTGGTTGCACAAGACGCGCGATCTGCCGCCGTCCGAATCGCCATTGACGCCGCGGGTTTGGGAAAAAGCATGGTCGCCCAATGCCACGGGGACGAGCGCGGCACATTTGCCGTCGGGTGCGTTGGCCGTCGGTGGCAAGCGCGCCAAGGCGACGGGTGATTACCGCGCCTGGACGCCGGAATAGCCGAGGGAGCAGGATACCGTCGATGCGCAGCTTGGTCCGCGAAAACTTTGTCGAGGCGTTGATCGGCCTGTTGGTGCTCGCGGTCGCCATCGGCTTTGTGCTGTTCGCCTATGACCGCACCCAGGCGGGCGCGCGCAGCGGCGGCTATGTGCTCAAAGCGCGGTTCCCCAACGCTGCCGGCGTGTCGCCGGGAACCGATGTGCGGATTTCAGGACTCAAGATCGGCGCGATTTCCATGCAGTCGCTCGATCCCAAGACGTTTCAGGCGGTCGTCGAAATGACCGTCGATCCGACGATAAAGCTGCCGATCGATTCGAGCGCCGCGATCACTTCGGAAGGTCTGCTCGGCGGCACCTATATCGCGCTGACCCCCGGCGGCGACCCGGTGACGCTCAAGCCCGGTGACGAGATCACCGAAACCTCGGGGTCGACCGACCTGATGGCGTTGATCGGTTCATACATAAATCGCAGCGGCAGCAGTACCGACGCGCCCGCTGCCGCTCCCGCCGGTACGGCCCCGGCCAAATAGGCCGGTGATGGTCCGGGTCCTCACGCCGGTCGTGCTGCTGGCGATTACCGGATCGGCCGGCGCCGAAGTTCTGCCGACGCCCAATGCCGAACGGGTCGTGACGGTCGGCGCGCTCAACAAGCGCACCGGCGAAACGCGGGAGTTTCAGGGCCATCCGGGCCAATATGTCGATTTCGGTGCGCTGCGGGTGACCGTGCGGACCTGCGAGACGACGCCACCTTGGGAGCAACGGCTGACGGGGGCTTTTCTGCTGATCGACGAACGGCTGCCCAAGAACCGGCAGCGGCGGGTCTATTCAGGCTGGATGTTTGCCGAAAGCCCGTCGCTCCATCCGCTCGAACACGGACTTTACGACGTCTGGGTCAAAAGCTGTACGATGCGCTTTCCCGAAACCGGTCCCGATACCGTGGTGGTCGGTCGCTCGGCTTCGCCCGATGCGTCGAGCGCGAAGAAGTCGCCCACTGCGCCGAGCGCCGCCGATAACAAACCCTTGTAACTCCGCGCCGGAATTTCGATTGCCCCGAAGGTCGCGAGATGTTCGGTCAGAAATTGGGTATCGAGCAAGGTGAAGCCACCGAAGCGTAACCGGGCAATGAGCGCCGCGAGTGCCGCCTTCGACGCATCGGTGACGCGGGTGAACATGCTTTCGCCGAAAAACGCCGCGCCAAGCCGGACGCCGTACAGCCCCCCCGCCAGCGCACCGTCGTCGGTCCACACCTCGATCGAATGCGCCTGCCCTTGCGCGTGCAGGGTCTGATAGGCGTCGGCGATCGACGGATTAATCCATGTGTCGGGCCGGTTGGGGCTCGGTTCGGCGCAACCGGCAAGAACATCGGCAAAGGCGCGGTCGGCCGTGAAGGAAAATTGCTCCGATTTCAGCGTCCGTGCGAGTCGCCGCGGAAGGTGAAAATCGTCGAGCGGCATGATCCCCCGCCACTTCGGCTCGACCCAGAACACGTCGCGCGAATCGGCATTGTCGGCCATCGGAAAGATGCCGGTGGCATAGGCGCGCAGCAGCATCTCGGGGTCGAGTCGATGACGGAGGCCGGTACTCACCGGTTGGCCAGTCCCGACGGCCTTGAGGTTGCCATTACGGGCACGTGAAGTTCGGCACGCATCGCTCCATCGCACTCCAACTCGGAACGATTGGCAAGGTAAAATTGCGTCGCCGTATTCACTGCTTAGCCCTCATTTGCCCATACAAACAGATCGCTCCGCGCATGCGCAGTCGTCATCATATCGAGTAACCAAATGTTCATTAAGCTTCGATAAAGCGATGTTACAACCATTGCATGCTAAAAGTGTCCGAAAAGTAACACATAGTCATTCGGGAACTTTCGTTCGGTTTAAACGTCTTGGCAAATTGTAATTACGTTTGCGCAACTATGCTATTGAGAGCGGCGGTTTGTCGCTAATCGAAGTTTGGCGATGGCGGCTCCGGGGGGAGTTATCCGGTTTGGTACCGGGCGCATCGCAGAGTGAGCGAGGGCGGGGACATGCATCGGTATATCGAAAACGTGGCCTGGCCGCGCGCGTTGAAATGTGCGCGGTTCGGGGGCGCAATTGCCGCAGTCGCCTTGATGGCGGCGGTTCCAGCAGCGGCACTGCCGACACAATCGTGGAACGGCTATCATTGGGCACGAACCGGGCCGCTGACGATCGAACTCGGCAATAACCTCGGTGCCGCGTGGCAGCCCTATCTGACCGCTGCGGCCAGCCAATGGTCGGCGGCAAGTCAAATCGATTTCATTGTCAGGCCGGGCCGCACCAATCCCACCGCGTGCAACCCGGTTTATGGCGGCGTGCAGGTATGCTCGGGCAATTACGGCGCCACCGGCTGGCTCGGCTATGCCAATGTCTGGCTGGCGACGGGGTTCATCGTCCAGGCGACGGTGCGCCTCAACGATTACTACTTTGGCCAGACCCGTTACAATACCGATGCGTGGCGCGCGATGACGGCGTGCCAGGAAATCGGCCACACGCTCGGCCTTGCGCACAACAACACGATCCGCACCGATCTCAACAAGGGGACGTGCATGGATTACACCAACGATCCGACCGGCACGGCAGGCGGCGTCAACGGCACGCTGGCCAACACCGCACCGGCAATCAGCGATTTTCTGGCGCTCGATGGCATTTATTTCAGATTGGACACGACGCAGTTGCCATTCACCAAGCCATCCTATTGGGCGGGCGACGGGCTCGATGTCGATGGTGCCGACCATGACTTCGTCGCCGGTATTCCCGAACCCGGAACTTGGTCGCTGCTGATCGCCGGGTTCGGCCTGATTGGCGCGGCGATGCGGCGCGCTACGCGGCGGCGCGTGTCGCCAGCCAGCGTTCGAGCCATTTGATCGAATAGTCGCCATCGATGAACGCAGGGTCTTCGATCAATGCCTGATGCAGCGCAATTGTGGTCTTCGGGCCTTGAATAACGAACTCCTCAAGTGCGCGGCGCAGGCGCATCAGCGCGTCGTTACGATTGGCCCCGTAAACGATCAGCTTGGCGATGAGCGAGTCGTAATAGGGCGGGATGCGGTAGCCGTCGTACAGCGCGCTATCGACCCGAACGTGCAGACCGCCCGGCGCGTGAAACTCGGTCACCTTGCCCGGCGACGGCGCGAAGGTGGCAGAGTCCTCGGCGTTGATCCGGCATTCGATGGCATGGCCTTCAAAACGGACCTCGTCCTGCGTCACCGACAACGGCAGACCGGCGGCGACGCGGATTTGTTCGCGCACCAGATCCATGCCGGTTACCGCTTCGGTCACCGGATGTTCGACCTGCAGCCGGGTGTTCATCTCGATGAAGTAGAATTTGCCGTCTTCGTACAGGAACTCCATCGTCCCGGCACCGCGGTACTTCAGCGTGGCGACCGCCTGCCGGACGACTTCACCCATTTCGGCGCGCTGGCTGGCGTTCAATGCCGGTGACGGCGCTTCTTCGAGCACCTTCTGGTGCCGCCGCTGCAGCGAACAATCTCGTTCGCCCAGATGGATGGCGCCGCCCAGTCCGTCGCCGAACACCTGGAACTCGATGTGTCGCGGTTCGGCCAGATATTTTTCGATATAGACGGTATCGTCGCCGAATGCGGCTTTGGCTTCGGACTTCGCCTGTTGCATCAACGAAGCGAGTGACGCTGCGTCTGGTATGACCTTCATGCCGCGGCCACCGCCGCCCGACGCCGCCTTGACCAGCACGGGGTAGCCGATGGCGTCGGCGATCGCGATGCCTTCCTCGGCGCTGGTTACCGGGCCGGGACTGCCGGGAACCAGCGGCAAGCCCAGCATCGCGGCGGTCTTTTTGGCTTCGATCTTGTCGCCCATGCGGCGGATATGGTCGGGGTCGGGACCGATCCAGACGATCTTGTGCTCCTCGACGATTTCGGCAAAGCGCGCATTTTCGCTCAGGAAACCATAGCCCGGATGGATGGCGTCGGACTGCGAGATTTCGGCGGCCGAAATGATCGCCGGGATGTTCAAATACGAATCGGTCGCCGACGGCGGCCCGATGCAGATCGCTTCATCGGCGAGCCGCACGTGCATCGCATCGGCATCGGCGGTCGAATGGACGGCGACGGTGCGGATGCCCATTTCGCGGCAGGCGCGGTGGACGCGCAGCGCGATTTCGCCCCGGTTGGCGATCAGGATTTTCTTGAACATTATTCGATTACGACCAGCGGCTCGTCATATTCGACGGGCGATTCGCCGCCGATCAGGATCTTCAGGATCTTGCCCGCCTTGGGCGCGGTGATCGGGTTCATCACCTTCATCGCTTCGATGATCAGCAATGTGTCGCCGGCCTTGACCGTCGCACCTTCGGTGACGAACGGCGGCGCGCCGGGTTCGGGCGTCAGATAGGCGGTGCCGACGATCGGCGATTTGACCAGACCGGGGTGGGTTTTCCAATCATTTGTCGCCTGAGGCGCTGCAGGTGCAGCAGCCGCGGCCAAGGCAGGGGCCGCCATCTGCGGTGCAGGCGCGTACGCCGCCACCGGCGCGGCAGTCCGCGCGACGCGAATGCTGCGTTCGCCGTCCTTGACCTCGATTTCGGTCAGCTGGCCGGTATCGAGCAGTTCGGCGAGTTCGCGCACCAGCGCGGTATCGACGTGCATCCCAGTGCCTTCCGGCATGATTATCTTTCTCTGCGACCCCTAGACGTCACGACTATTGCCGGAACCGCGCCGCCGCGTCCAGCGCCAGCCGGTACGAGTCGGCTCCAAAGCCCGAGATGACGCCCTTGGCGACCGCACTGACGAAGCTTGCATGCCGAAATGCCTCGCGGGCATGCGGGTTCGACAAATGCACTTCGATGACCGGGACGGTGATCGCCTTGATCGCGTCATGGATGGCGACCGACGTGTGGGTCAGTGCGCCGGCGTTGAGGATGACCGCCAGCGCCTGCCGACTGCCCGCCTCCTGCAGCCAGTCGACCAAATGCCCTTCATGGTTCGATTGGCGCAGATCGATCTCGAGGCCAAGGTCGCGCGCCTGATCGTCGAGCGCATTGGCGATGTCGTCGAGCGTCGCTGCACCATAGATGTGCGGCTCGCGCGTCCCCAGCAGGTTGAGGTTGGGCCCATTGAGGACGAAAACGAGGGTGGATGCCATGCCGCAGGGATAGCGTCCTTCGCCCGCCCGCGCCATATGCAGGCGCATGACCGATCTCAATCTGCTCCTGAATGGTGATCCACGCCGCGCCACGCCCGGCACGACCATCGCCGCGCTGCTCGTCAGTCTCGATCTCGACGCCGCCAAGGTGGCGGTCGAACGCAATCTGGAGATCGTGCCGCGCTCGACCTTCGGCGCGGCAACGCTGGCCGATGGCGATCGGCTGGAGATCGTGCATTTCGTCGGTGGTGGACAAGGGGGCGACGACAGCTGGACCGTCGCCGGCCGCACCTTCGGCTCACGGCTGATCGTCGGCACCGGCAAGTACAAGGATTTCGCGCAGAACGCCGCAGCACTCGAGGCATCGGGGGCCGAAATCGTCACCGTGGCGGTGCGCCGGGTGAATGTCTTGGACAAGGGCCAGCCAATGCTGACCGACTTCATCGATCCCAAAAAGGTGACGTACCTGCCCAACACGGCTGGCTGCTTCACCGGTGACGATGCGGTGCGGACCTTGCGGCTGGCGCGCGAGGCGGGCGGGTGGAACCTCGTCAAGCTCGAAGTGCTCGGCGAGGCGCGGACGCTCTACCCCAACATGGCCGAAACGCTGCGGGCGACCGAAGTGCTCGTCAAGGACGGCTTCGACGTCATGGTCTATTGCGCCGACGATCCAATCGCCGCCAAGGCGCTCGAGGATCTGGGGGCGTGCGCGATCATGCCGCTGGGCTCGCTGATCGGTTCGGGGCTCGGCATCCAGAACCCGGTGACGATCCGTATGATCATCGAAGGCGCCAAGGTTCCGGTGCTTGTCGATGCGGGTGTCGGCACCGCGTCGGACGCCGCCGTTGCGATGGAACTCGGCTGCGCGGGCGTCCTGATGAACACCGCCATCGCCGAAGCGAAGGACCCCGTGCTGATGGCGCGCGCGATGAAGCTTGCGGTCGAAAGCGGGCGGCTGGCGTATCGCGCCGGACGCATGCCCCGCCGCCGCTACGCCGATCCTTCGAGTCCGCTTGCCGGGCTGATCTGACGCTCCTGGGCAGTTGCGGACGCCGGACGCGCTCCGGTCACCGGTTTCGCTAAGTTTTAAAGACAGCCGGTTCCCGGCTAGGCAACGAATTGGCGAACCTCTACAATTTCTGTGGGGTCGTTGATCGAACGCCAAGGGGAACCATGAAGACAGCACCCGTTCAGGGCATCCGCCCGACCCTGCAGGCTGGCGTATTGGCCACCGCGCTGCTGCTAGGAGGGTGTGGCGGCGGCTCACCGACGCCGGTTGTGAACCGACCGCCGACCTTTAGTTCGCCCGCCACCGCCAGCGTCAGCGAGAACACCGCCAACGCCTTTTACACCGCATCGGCGATCGATCCCGAAGGCGGAGCGGTGACCTACACCATCAGCGGCGGTGCCGATGCGGCAGCTTTCACGTTGTCGGGCGGACAATTGGCCTTTGCCACAGCGCCGAACTTTGATTTGCCCGGCGATGCCGATGCCAACAACGTCTATCTCGTCCAGCTGCGCGCCAGCGATGGCGTTGGCACCAGCACGATCGATCTCCAGATTACTGTCACCAACAGCAAGGAAGGCATCGCCGTCAGGCGTATCGCCACCGGCTTCGTCGACCCGGTCGCGATTTCCGCCATTCCAGGCGACACCAAATTGTTCGTTGCCGAACGCGGCGGCAGGATCTTCCTGCTCGATCCGGCAACCGGGGTGAAAACCCTGTTTCAGACTTTGGCGACGACCACAACGGGGGATCGCGGGATACGGGCCATCGTGACGCAGCCCGACTATGCGGCGACCGGGCGGTATTTCGTATTGGCGAGCGGCAGCACTGGATCGGTGCAGCTTTATACCTGCATGCGTGGTGGCATTTTCGGTTCGCCGATCTGCGACAGTAGCGTCTTCGGTGCACCCCATGCCGAAACCAATAATTACGGTGGCTTCCTCGGCTATGGGCCCGACGGCAAATTATATGCGGGCACCGGCGATGGTGGCGGCAGCCGCGATCCAGGCGGAACGGCGCAGCAAGACGATTCGCATCTCGGCAAAGTGCTGCGGATCGACCTCAACCCGGACCCTTATGCAGGCGCAGGCCCTCGGCCATATCTTTTCACGGAGATCGCAAAAGGCTTGCACAATCCACGCGGCGTTACCTTTCTGAACGGTCAGTTGCTGCTCGGTGACCGCGGTGAAACCACCCGAGAAGAGATCGATCTCGTTCCGCTGACGGCGGGTGGAAACCTCGGCTGGCCGTCCAAGGAGGGCACCGTCGTTATCGCCGCACCGGTTCCGGCCGGCGCTATCGATCCGGTCATCGAGTATCCGCACGTCACCGGCGGTGGCGTGGTCGCGGGCTATGTCTATCGCGGGCAAGTGACGTCGCTGCAAAATCAATATGTCTTCGCCGACCAGAGCGGTGTCATCTTTTCGCTGCCAGCGTCGCGCATCACGGCGGGGCCGACGGTCGGGTCGAGCGCGTTCGAGCGCCGCACTGCCGATTTCGCGCCCGATGCTGGCACACTCACTGCGCCCGTTGCTTTTGGCGAGGATAACAACGGCGATCTGTATATCGTCGATGCAGGCGGTGAGATTTTCCGGGTTACGCGGGAATAGACGCCGGTCGAGCGCGGTCGAATGGTGCAGTCCCGCGGGGGGTTATCGAGCTCCCCGCACCGGGGTCGAGATGACGGTCCGACCGGTCGTCAGATCGACGATGTCGACCCGTCGAACACCCAACGCGCGGCCGTTGCGGCTGAGCGGGACGATAAGATCGAACGGCACGTCACCCGTCTGGCGCACTTGACTGAACGGCGTCCGGCTTCCCGGTGGGTTTTCGACCTCGACATCGGTTACCGGATTCGAAATGCGGTACGTCACGGTTTCGGCACCGATAAGTCGCACCTCCCAATCCCCGCCGCTCCGCGCAAAGACCTTGGGCGCGGCACTGTCGACGAGACGGAGCGTCGACAGTCGCGGCGCAGAGCGACCGTCGCCGGAAAGCATGAGGCTGAGGACCGCCGATTGATCGGCACGCGCGGCGCGCTCGAGCGGTTTGCGATCGGTTGGCGGGACGATCAATTCCTTCAACGATCGTGGCTGGCGCGTTCGCAGATCACCCGGCGCGGGCTGCGCGGCCGCAGCGGTTGCCATTTGCAGCACGACGAGTACGGCGAGGCGATTCAACATCGGGGGGCTCCTCATGGCCGGTCCCATGTGGCGGGCGCGAACACCGTGGGCGTACCGGGTGTACCAAGCGCGCTCAAAACAGTTCGCATTCGCGCCCAATCGCCGCGCCCCGCTTCCAGCACGACATCCCCTCCGCCCGACATGATATCGACCGTGCCGCCCTCCGACCGCCACCAGGCGGATCCGCTGTCAGCAGTGAACGACGTGCAGTTTCGCCATACCGCGTTGGCCGCATCGGCGGTGCAGCTATTCAGCGAATCGTACAGGACCGGGGTTTGCACCGAATAGCCGCCATCGCAGCAATATTCATCCGGCAGATTGAACAGCGCATGGGTCGATTCGTGAACCACCGTCCGGTAACTTGTCGGTTCTGTCGTCGCCTTGCGTCCCCAGCGGCAGTCGCGCAGCGGATTTGGATGCAACAACAGCACGAGGTCGGCAAACCCCGCATCACTGTCGGCCTGCGCCGGCCAGGTCACGTTCGGGCAAATACCGGTCGTCGGTGCCGCCGCCGACCCAGCGACAGTCAAATAATAATAATTAAAATGCGCCAGATTTGAATAATAGGCATTGTTTTGCCAATAGCCGTTCTCAATAACGCGCTCTATATCGTCGAAAAATGCCTGCAAGTTCGCCGTCTGCGTAAGATCGCCATATGACGTATCCGGCACGAAAACGATATTGAGGGTGCTGTCGCGGGTTTTGTCCCATTCGAGCAACGGTACAACAGCCGACCCCGGGGCAATAGGCGGTCGCGGCGTGCTTGCGTCGAATTCGACATTACAACCGGCAAGGAACAGGGCAAATAATGCCATGGTAACATGCAACAATCGAGTCATCGGCGGGCCTCCGCGACGAGCAAAACACCATTACCTTTTGAAAGCATACACGCGAAACCTTTTGCCTCCAAGTCTTAAAACGGTGCGAGTCGCGCCGCCTTGGCGCGGGCATGCGGTGGGACTAAGGTCGGTACGGATTTTGTGAGGTATGATATGGCGACGATGGCGACACAGGCTTGGGACGCGCGCGACGCGGCGGCGATGCGCGATATTCTCGACCGGCAGCGCGCGGCGTTTACCGCCGAACTGCCGGTGAGCGCCGCCAGCCGCAAGGCGCGGTTGCAGCGCGCGCTGGCGCTGGTGCTCGATCACAAAGACCGGCTGGTCGCCGCGCTGAGCGAGGATTTCGGCCATCGCTCGACCGAGATGAGCCTCGTCACCGACATCATGGCGTCGGTGAAACCGCTGAAGCATGCGATCAAGCATCTCGAGGCGTGGATGCGTCCCGAAAAACGCCCGCTCGATTTTCCGCTCGGGCTGTTGGGCGCGCGGGCGCGGGTGGAGTTTCAGCCCAAGGGAGTCATCGGCATCATCAGCCCGTGGAACTTCCCGATCAACCTGACCTTCGGCCCGCTGGCAGGGGTACTGGCGGCGGGCAACCGCGCGATGATCAAGCCGTCGGAGTTCACACCCGTCACCTCGGCGCTGATGCAGGAATTGATCGAAGCGGCGTTCGATGCCACCGAAGTCGCCGTCGTCACCGGCGGCAGCGAGGCGGGCAAGGCGTTCAGCGAACTGCCGTTCGACCATTTGGTGTTCACCGGCGGCACCGCCATCGGGCGGCATGTCATGGCGGCGGCGGCGAAGAACCTTGTGCCGCTGACGCTCGAACTCGGCGGCAAGTCGCCGACCATCGTGTCGCGCTCGGCCGATGTGGCGCGCGCCA
This sequence comes from Sphingomonadales bacterium, assembly GCA_038229555.1. Taxonomy (GTDB): domain Bacteria; phylum Pseudomonadota; class Alphaproteobacteria; order Sphingomonadales; family Sphingomonadaceae; genus Sandarakinorhabdus. The sequence goes on along the minus strand of JBBROI010000004.1, from coordinate 40,520 downwards.
CCGACCGCATCGCGATGGGCAAGATGATGAACGCCGGGCAGATCTGCCTCGCCCCCGATTATCTGCTGGTGCCCGAGGAGAAGGAGGGCGAGATCGTCGAAGGCCTCAAGGCGGCGACGGCGAAAATGTATCCGACGCTGCTGGCCAACCCCGACTACACCTCGGTGCTCGGGGCGCGCCACCGCGAGCGGCTCGAAGCGCATGTCGCCGATGCGCGTGCCAAGGGGGCCAATGTCGAAATCGTCAATCCGGCGAACGAGGATTTTTCGAAACAGAACACCAACAAGATGCCGCTCCACATCATCCGCGGCGCGACCGACGAGATGACGGTGATGCAGGAGGAGATTTTCGGCCCGCTGCTGCCGGTGCGCACCTATGCCACCGTCGATGGTGCAATCGACGAAATCAACCGCCGTGACCGCCCGCTCGGGCTGTACTGGTTCGGTGCCGACAAGGCCGAGGAACGCCGGGTGCTCGACCGGACCATCTCGGGCGGGGTGACCGTCAATGACGTGGTGTTCCATGTGTCGGCCGAAGACCTGCCGTTCGGTGGCATCGGTCCGGCCGGCATGGGCAGTTACCACGGTGCTGACGGCTTCAAGGCGTTCAGCCACGCCAAGGCGATCTATTCGCAACCTAAGATTGACCTTGCCGGACTGGCGGGGTTCAAACCGCCGTATGGCGCGAAGACGGCAAAGGCATTGGCGCGGGAATTGAAGGCGTGAAGGCGGCGCTGGCGGGGCTGTTGCTTGCGCTTGCCGCACCCGCCCTCGCCGGAGCCGACGAGGATGCCATCCGCGCCCATGGGCGGATGTGGGTGGCGGCGTTCAAGGGCGGCGACATCGAACGCTTGATGGCGCTCTATACGCCGGATGCCGAAGTGGCGCTGCACGGCCAGCCGAAGCTGAAGGGCGTCGCGGCGATCCGCGCCTATTTCACCCCGCGCCTCAAGACGCCGCCCGACGCCGACTTCCGCCTCGCCGAGGAATCGCTCGAGGTCGATGGGCGCATGGCGATGTTCATCAGCCGCTACTGGTTCACGCTGCGGATCGCCGGCAAGCCGATCGAAGACGCCGGACGTTCGTTGATCGTCTACCGCAAGGGGGGCGACGGCGTTTGGCGCATCCGCGCCGATATCGACCAAGCATCGCCCGACGTAACCTTCCCGGTACCCCCCGAGGCGCGGTGACCGAAAAGCATCGGCGCGAAATCGCCGGTTATGTCGGCGACTGGTCAGCGATTCTGCCGAAAATCGGCCACCCGGTGACGCTGTGGCACGGCGACGCCGACAATTGGGCCCCGCCCGCCATGGCCGACGCGCTGGCGCGGCTGCTGCCCAACGGGGCGAATGTCCATCGGCTGCAAGGGCGGTCGCACTACACGATGTTGCAGGCATTCCTCAACGCACATTGAGGCAGCCGAACGATGACGTGCGCCCAAAAAAAGAAGGGCGATAATGTCGTTTGCAAACCGATTCGAAAATCCGAAAATGGGTGGTTAGTGGACACTAGTTCTGCTGCGCCTTTTCATGCGCCCATAGAGGGTTCCGCTGCACTGCTGGATCATAGGGCGCTTCAATAACCCGGCCCGACGGCGGCGGGATCGCGTTGCACATTGCGCGGACGCGCATCGTGGTCACAAATTTGCTAACCTCTTTCATATCAGCTTGGGTGAGGATCTTGGTTTCTTGTACAGCTTGTTGAAGCTGGGAAGCTATAAGGCGGAGCAGGTTTAGCCGGTACATGGCGATCGTAATCGACGCGCGTAATTGAGCTTTTTCCCCGCTATCGATGGTGCGCCCTTTACCGACCATCGTGTAAAGTCTCGCCCAATCGTACAGTTCAGCGTTGACTGTCTCGTCTGCTAATCGCGCTTCAGTGGCTATGCTAGCATACGCCAGCATCTCGCTGCGCGGCATGTGGGTCGATACTTCGGACGCGACCAGGCTGTCCCAGGTGGCGGGATACCACGCTCTTGAGGGTGGGCTGCCGATATTGCCCAAGGGTGGAAGAGAGCCGCTGCTATCGTCAAGCAGCGCTGCCAACTCGGTGAGTCGATTGCGGATGCAAAAGTCGTCCGCTTGGCGTTCGCGAGCCACCATGACGATGCCGCGATAGTCCTCACGCAGCGCCTCCCGCCCAGCATCGACTTCTGCTCGCCAGTTGGCCGCTTCGACAGCCTGCTGAGCGCCAAGCGCGATCAGAACGCCCAGCGTTACGATGGCCAGTTCCCACCTAACGGCGGGCCAGCCATGCGGCGGCCGAAACCTCATTGCTCGGAACACGGCGCCCCCGCCTGATTGCTAGACCGAGCGACGATGCACTCTTTGCGGCATGCCCGCAATTGGGCGCGAGCGGCCATTCCAGATGTCGTATTTGCAAACCATATCACTGCCAAAGAAAAAGGGCGGGCAAGCCGTGGCTTGCCCGCCCTTATTTAGGCGTGTGCGACGCCTAGAACTTGACGCGAACCCGTGCGTACCACAGGCCGCCGTTGAAGCCGAAAGGTCCGCCGCTGCGGGGATAGATCTGGCCGTCAACCGTGCTGCCGGTGACCTGATAGATCGGGTTGGAGGTCGACGGCGCAATCCGGTCGGGCTTGGTATTGAACAGGTTATTGCCACCCAAGGTCAGCGTGTAATGTTCGGCGAAGGTATAGCTGACATCGAGATCGGCGGTGACCTTTCCGCCGAACACTTGGCCCGGATAGTCATTCTGGATCGACCAGCTGCTGTAGTAGTTCGCCCGGGCATTGACTGCCCAGTCGCCGTGGGTGAAATTCCCGGTCAGCACGATCCGGTGCTTGGGCGCGAAGTTGGCAATATCGCTGACCCGGTTGTTATCGATCGCCGCAATGCCGCGGATAACCCGGACGCTGGTGACGGTGCTCTTGTTGTAGTTATAGGCGACGGTGAAGATCGAAGCCCAGTCGGCCACTTCGGTCCGCCAGTTGGCGACGACATCGACACCTTGCGTCTTGGTCGAAAAGCCGTTGGTGAAATACTGGACGTTGCCGCCTTCGCCAACCGCCGACAGTGCGGGTTGCCGGATGAGATCGGCAGCCGTCACCAGGAACGGCTGACTGATGCTGATCCGATTACGCACGGCGATCGAATAGCCGTCGACGGTCAGCGAGAAAGCGGTCGTTGGGTTCCAGACGAAACCGAGACCGAAGTTCAACGACCGTTCCGGCGTCAACGGCTGCGCGCCAAACGCCTGAGCGATGGAGCTATCGACCTGATAGGTGCCGATCTGCACCTGATCGCCGTTGATGAAGGTCGTGCTGAGAATTTCGGTCGCGCTCTGGCCGGGCGATGGCGCGTGGAAGCCCGAACCCACCGTGCCGCGCAGGGCGAACTGTTCGGTGAAATGGTAGATCGCATTCGCCTTGCCGACGATGGCGCTGCCGAAGGTGTTATAGCGTTCGTAGCGACCCGCCACCCCGATGCTCAGCGCTTGGGTCACATCGGTTTCCGCCCCGGCGTACAAGGCAAAGTCGCTCTGGCTGGAGGTGCCGGCCGATTGCGGGCTGGTCCCGCCATAGCCGCTCGCGCCCGGGGAGAACGACACCGTCGGCGTGACGGTATCACGGGTGTACACGCCCGGCGCGTTCTGCACGTACAGCGGCTGCACGGCATACGGGCCAGCGCCGTAGGATTGCAGATCACCAAGCGTCTTTTCATAGCTTTCACGGCGGAATTCAAAACCCGCCGACAGTGTGACCGGCTTGTAGAAGCCGACTTCGAGCGGATACGTCAGATCGAGGTTGGCGTTGAATTCGGTCTGGATCAGCTTGCCGGCGCTGAAGCTCGTCTGGCTTTGTGGGCCGAACGACGCGTTGAGCGAATTGGTCAGCGACAGGTCGAGCGAATTGCGGCTGGTCGACACCGATGCGTCATAGGTGAAACCGCCTTCGGTATGGCCCTTGTAGCCGAGGACGCCAAAGGCCTGTTCGCTCACGCCGATGAAGCGCGGCGTGAACCCGGCAGGGTACAGCGTCGTGAAGCGATAGACATTGTTGTCGCGCACAAAGCCGTTGGCCGGGCAGGTGACATTGCCTGCGGGGCAGCGCGTCAGATAGACTGGGCTGCGGAAGGTGCCATTGGCGCCCGGGCTGCGGGTTGCCGGGGTGCCGGTACCATCGTTGACGGCGAACGGCGTCGGTGCCGAAATCGGCGAACGATAGTTGAAGCTCTGGTTGGCCGACGAATGCGCGTAATTGCCGAAGAGGTACAGTTCGCTGCTGTCGGTGACTTCGTAACCGGCGTTGAGGACGAACTTATAGCCGTTGCTCGGCGAGGAACCCCAGATCTGCACCGGTCCCGGATAGTTGGGGAGCTGCGGAGCCAGCCCCGGATTCTGCGCGGCAAAGGCCAGTGCAATCGGGCGGGTCGCACCGCGGCTGGTCTGGCCGTCGTTGGTGTATTCACCCGAAACGTTGAAAAAGCCCCGGCTGCCCAGCTTGAAGCCGACGTTGCCCGCCAGCTGATAGCTCTTGCCGTCGCCATGGTCGTAATATTGGCCGTAACGCGCCTGCAGTTCGAACCCGGCGTCGCGGCGCAGGCCATAGTTGAGCACGCCGGCGATGGCATCCGAACCATATTGCGCCGTCGCGCCATCGCGCAGCACCTGAAGGTTGCCGATGGCGATCGACGGGATCGACGAGATGTCGGCACCCTGCGACCCGATCGACAGCGCCGTGTCGCCGCCGTTGTAGACCTGCACCAGCGCCGAACGGTTGAACCGCTTGCCGTTCAGCTGCACCTGAATTTCGTCCGCCGACAGGCCGCGCAGCGACGGTGCGCGGACAAAGGTCGATGCGTCGGAAATGCTGTTCTGGCCGACGAAGAACGACGGGATGATATTGCGCAGCGAATCGAGGATGTTCGAGCTGGGCTGGGTGCGGATTTCGGCGGCGCTGATGATATCGATAGGCGATGCCGAATTGATCGCGGACCGATCGGTCCGGCGCGTGCCGGTGACGACGATCTGTTCATTGTCCTGCGCGTTCGCAGCTTTTGCAGTGGCGGCAGCCGCGACCTGAGCAACGGCCGGGTTGGCGGCAAGCAACGCGACGGCGGCGACCGAGCCGGCGAGCGCGACCTTCAACGCCTGGATCTGAACAAACCTATTCACAATATCTACCCCCGTGATGCAGCAATTAAATGACGATCCCCCGTCATTTGAGACACTTTATTTTCTGCAGGCGAAGGCCAAGTCAATGACAAGAGACAAGGATCAGGGGCATTGCGTTGCGCCTGTGGTACAAATGTCACCATTTCGGGCTGCAGAAGCAGCCGGTTTGCTTCGTGCGGTCGGGTCGTCCCTGCGTCAACTTCCCGCAGGCGGTCGCGTCGCGACCAGCGTCGGGCGTTCGGCCATGCGGGCGTGGAGCGCCGCCAATTTCGGTTGCATGCCGCGCCAGTCGATCCCGGGCCAGCGCAGGTCGAGATATTCGCAGGCGATGACGGTGCAGAGTTCGGCATAGCCCGATCCGCTGCCGCTGCGTTCGGCGAGTGCCTGCAGCGAGCGTTCGATGGCGCGGCGCGCACGGTCGGGCCACATCGGGTTGCGGTTGGCCCCATCGCCATGGCTTGCCTCGATACGCAGCGCGATGGCCGCATCGAGAATGCCGTCGGCAAGCGCTTCGGTGGTCAGGTCATGCCAGTGCGCGGGACCGCTCGCCGCCAACAACGCCTGCCCCGGCGCAAGGCTGAACAAATACGCAGCGATGACCGGCGAATCGAAGATTGCCGCACCGTCGTCGAGCAGCAGCGCCGGAACCTTGCCGAGCGGGTTGGCGGCGAGCAGCACGGTGCCGTCGTCGAGCGGGAAGGTTTCGGCCATCGTCACCGCCAGCCCGAGTTCGAGCGCCACGACGCGACATTTGCGGACATAGGGCGAAGTGGGGGAGCCGAGGAGTTTCATGGGGTGTTCCTACTCCCCTCCCGCTTGCGGGAGGGGTTGGGGGTGGGCGTGTCTTCGCATCGCACTGGGTTGCAGCCGCGGGCGGTCCCACCCCCAACCCCAACCGCAAGCGGGAGGGGAGCAGATGGGGGAGGATGAAGTTTCAACCGATGACCGCCCTCGCCGCCTCGAGCCGCGCCGCATAGCGCTCCAGCGCCGCCGCCGTCCGCGCCGCATATAGGTTGGCATCGGCAAAGCGCCGCTCCTCGATTGCCTCGCGCACCCCCGGCAGCGTTTTCGCGCCATAGCCGGTGAAGCGCCCCGGTGCGTAGAGCGCATGCTTGTACCAGCTGCGCAGCGGCAGGCCTTCGGGGATCAGCAGCTCCTGATCGATTCCTTGTAACGCGGCGTTGACGCGGCGGCGTTGGTCCGCCGTCAGCGTCGCATCCTTGGCGGCCAGCGCCGTATCGAACGCCTTGGCGCTCGCTTCCAGCCGCACCACGGCATTGTCGAGCGCGGCGAACTCGATCGCCGGGGTCACGGTCTCAACCGGCGGCGGCGCTACGGGATCACGCGGATCGTCGGCGAGCTTGAACGCACCCGACGCGAGCAGTGTGGCGCGGGTATCGTCCTGCTTGCGCCGCGCAGCAGCGAGCGCCTTCACTTCGCCGACATAGGTCTTCACCGTCGCGGCGAGATCGCCGAAATGCACCGGCGGGGTCGGTGCGTCGGCGACGCGCAGCACCATCCGCCCGATCGTTTGCGACAGCAGCGCGCCATAGGCGAGGCCGGGGTCGCCGAAGCGCGTGTAATGGTCGTAACTATCGTAGATCGAATGGTAATTGCCGCCGCCTTCGTCTTCGCCGCCGTAACCGATGTTGAGCGACGGCACGCCCAAATGCTGGAGGAACGACGAGTAATCGGACCCCGAACCGAGCGGTGAAATCGGCAAATCGTCACCCTTTTCCGCCGCCGCGATCGCCTGCGCACCGATCGACGGCGTCCCGTCCTGTCGTCCGCCGCCCCCGCCGCCATAGCCATCGGCGAGCACCTTGGCGCGCAGCCGCTTGCCGACCGAAACCCCGGTCTGCGGATCGGTCACGTCATTGGCGACAGCGTTGACCAGCTTTTGATATTCATGGCTGCCCTCGGCCCCCAGGAACCCCCGGCCGTTGCCATCGGTGTTGATGTAGATGACCGCCTTTTTCTGTAGCTCGTCGCCATGCGTTTCGGCCCATTCGGTCGATCCGAGCAGCATCGGCTCCTCGGCGTCCCAGCTGGCGTAGACAATGGTCCGCGACGGCCGCCAGCCGGTCTTGGCGAGCGCCCCCAGCGCCTTGGCTTCGGACAGCATCGCGACATTGCCCGATAGCGGGTCCTGCGCGCCGAACACCCAGCCGTCGTGGTGATTGCCGCGCACCACCCATTCGTCGGGACGATCCTTGCCCGGCAACATCGCGATGACATCGTACACCGACTTCAGCGACCAATCGGATTTGACCGCCAGATGGACTTGCGTCTTGCCGTCGCCGCCGGTGTGATAGGTCAGCGGCAGCGCGCCACGAAACGCCTCGGGAGCCAGCGGGCCGCCGAGCGCCGACAGGATCACCGTTGCGTCGGCGTAGGAGATCGGCAGCGTCGGGATTTTCATGATCGTCGCGGCGGCCTCGCGGGTAAGCCGCTTGACGCCGGGAACCGATCCGACACCGGGGGTCGTCGGGTCGCCGGGATAGGTGATCATGTCGGCGACCGAGCCGCGCTGAACGCTGAACGGCGGGCGCATGCCGCCCTTGGGGTAGATATCGCCGACCTTGTAGCCGTCCTCATTGGGGTCGGAATAGATGATGCAGCCGATGGCGCCCTGTTCCTGCGCCAGCTTGGGCTTCAACCCGCGCCAGCCTTTGCCGTAGCGGGCGATGGCAATCTTGCCCTTGACGCTGATGCCCTTGGCAGCGAGCGCCTTGTAATCGTCGGGCAGGCCATAATTGACATAGACGATGTCGGCGCTGACATCGCCGTCGCCCTGGAACGCCACATAGGGCGGCAGCGCATCCTTGGTATTGCCGCTGGTCGAATCCTCGGGGATCGCCGGTTCCTGGCCACCGAGTTTGACCGGCTTGGAGCCGAGCAGTTCGACCGTCGTCGATATCGGCGTCGGGTAGAGCACTTCGAAGGTTTCGATTTTGGCGTCCCAGCCCCATGCCTTGAACTGGGCGAGGATGAAGTCGGCATTCGCCTTGTCATGCGCCGAGCCGACATGGTTGGGGGCCGACGACATGGCCTTGAGCCAGGTCATCTGGTCGGCGGCCTTGATCGAGGTGTCGATGAACGCCTCGCGCGCCTTTTGATCGACCGGCGGGGCCGCCAGCGCCGTGGTCGCCAGCAGTGCCGCAGCCGTCGCCGTCAGGATTGTCCGCATTCGATGCCCCTTATTCAATTCATGCGCACCGATCCGACCGCGGCACACTTTGGCTAGCTTTGCACAGGATCGCGCGGGCCTCAATGACCGTTCCAATCCGATGCTATCTTGACATTACGTGCCGATATGGTTAGTATTTGGTCGTTTATCGAGGTCGTTCGATACGCGCGCCCGTCATCGGTGCCGTCACAAGGCCGACGCGCCGGGTTTCGGACGCGAAGTCGGGAGTGGCGTGAAATCGGGAAACCTCGTCCAGGCCTCGCGTTAGTCGCGTTATTGCCAATAGCCCATTGAAATTGTTGACATCGGTAAATCGCCAAACCTACACGAGCGCCGCCTTTCCACCTGTCCTGTCGCGTCGGGTTGGCGCGCGCCCCCGCAGCCGCTATCGCTTGTCGCCGATGACCAATCGCCCGCCCGGACCCCTCGACGATCTGCTCATCGTCGATCTGTCGCGGGTGCTTGCTGGCCCCTATGCGACAATGGTGCTTGCCGATCTCGGGGCGCGGGTGATCAAGGTCGAACGGCGTGACGGCGGCGACGACAGCCGCCACATCGGGCCGTTCAAGGCGAGTGCGTCGGGCGGCTCCCAAAGCGCCTATTTCGCCAGCATCAACCGCGGCAAGGAATCGATCGCGCTCGATCTCAAGGACGCCGGCGACCGGGTCATGTTCGATGCGCTGTTGGCGCGCGCCGATGTGCTCGTCGAAAACTATCGCCCCGGCGTCATGGCCAAGCTCGGGCTGGGCTGGGATGTCCTCCACGCCCGCCATCCGCGGCTGATCTATGCCGCCGCCTCGGGGTTCGGCCAGACCGGACCCGACGCGCACAAGGCGGCGTATGACATGGTGGTGCAGGCGATGGGCGGCATCATGTCGGTCACCGGCTGGCCCGGCGGCAAGCCGACGCGGGTCGGCACGTCGGTCGGCGATATTACCGCCGGGCTGTTCACCGTCATCGGCATATTGGCGGCGCTGCACGACCGGGCACGCACCGGCGAGGGCCAGTTCGTCGATGTCGCGATGCTCGATGGGCAGATCGCCATTCTCGAAAACGCCGTGGCGCGCTATGCGGTCAGTGGTGTCGCGCCGGGGCCATTGGGGGCGCGGCATCCGTCGATCACGCCGTTTGCGGCGTATCAATGCGCCGATGGGCATATCGTCATCGCCGCCGGAAACGACGCGCTCTGGGCGGCCTTGCTCGATGCGCTGGGGCTGACGGCGTTGAAGGCCAATCCGCGCTTTGCCAGCAACGCGCTGCGCACCGATGAGGCCGATACGATCGCCACGATATTGGAGGCGGCGCTGATGACGGCTCCGGCGGCGCATTGGCTGCCGAAACTGGAAGCGGCGGGGGTGCCGTGCGGCCCGATCAACGACGTCGCACAGGCGCTGGCCAATCCGCAGGTCCGGGCGCGCGGCATGGTCATCGAAACCGCCTTTCCCGACGGCGCGCCGCTGATGGCGGCGGGCAACCCGGTGAAGCTGTCGCGCCATGTCGACCCGGCGGTGCGGCCCAAGGCGCCGGGGTTGGGCGAACATGGCGATGCGATCATGCGGGAGTTGGGGTTGTGATCCTGCGGGCGCTGGGTTTGTGATCCTGTGGGAGCTGGGGCTGTGATCCTCAACTGTCACTGCGGCGCGGACCACAACAAACGCTGTCATCCCGGGCTTGACCCGGGACCCAGTTTTCTGTCGGCTGGTGGAGAAAGAAACTGGGTCCCGGGTCAAGCCCGGGATGACATGGCGAGACTATGACCCCCGCCGACATCGCCCTTGCGCATGCTCTCGCCGATGCCGCAGGCGCAGCCATCCGCCCACATTTCCGCACGCCGTTCACCGTCGAAAGCAAGGCCGATGCCTCGCCGGTCACTGTTGCCGACTGCGCCGCCGAAGCCGCGATGCGCGCCATCATCGCCCGCGAACGCCCCGACGACGGCGTCATCGGCGAGGAATATGGCGAGGACCGGCCGGGTGCAGCGCGCGTCTGGGTGTTCGATCCGATCGATGGCACCCGCGCCTTTGTCGCCGGACGGCCGCTGTTCGGGACGCTGATCGCGCTGTTGGAAGACGGCGTGCCGGTGCTCGGCATCATCTACCAATGCATCGCAGGCGATCGCTGGGTCGGGGCGGCGGGGCAGGGCACGACGCTCAACGGATCGCCCGCGCGGGTGCGGCCGTGCGCGGCGCTGGCGCAGGCGCATATCGGCACGACCTCGCCGCAGGCGTTCGACGTCGGTGATTTCGCCCGGTTCGAACGGCTTCGGGTCGGCGCGCGCGACACGCTGTATGGCGGCGACTGCCACAATTATGGCCTTGTCGCGGCGGGCCACCTCGATGCGGTGATCGAGGCGAGCCTGAAAATCTACGACTGGGCGGCGCTGGTGCCCGTTGTCGAAGGCGCGGGCGGAATCATGCGCGACTGGGCGGGCGCGCCGCTGCGGATCGGCAGCGACGGGCGAGTGGTCGCAGCGGGTGATGCGCGGGTGTTCGACGCGGCGCTGGCGGCGTTGGGGTGAGCGACAACGCGCGGAGCAGCCGCCAAGCCAAAAGTATCGCTCACCCTGAGCGAAGTCGAAGGGCGGACCTAAAGCCCACCGATCCCCCGTGCGGCCCGTCCTTCGACTTCGCTCAGGACGAGCGGGGATCAAAGGGAGCATCGGCAATAGGTTTGTCTGTGCCATGCCGTGGCCTTGCCTAACCACCCAACGGCAAGCCATGATCGCCCCCATGACCTTCCCCATCGATGCCGTCCGTGCCCGCTTCCCCGCGCTCGCCACCCGTGACGGCGACGCGCCGCGGATCTACTTCGATGCGCCCGGCGGGACGCAGGCGTGCGCTGCGGCCATCGACGGCATGCGCAATCATCTCGCCACCGGGTCGGCGAATTCGGGCGGCGGTTTTGCGACGTCGGTGATTACCGATGCGCTGGTCGATTTAGCGCATGCGGCGATGGCCGATCTCCTCGGTGGTCAGCCCGGTGACATTGCCTTTGGTCCCAACATGACCTCGCTGACCTTCGCCGTGTCGCGGTCGCTGGCGCGCGGCTGGGCGGCGGGTGACGAGCTGGTGGTGACGCGGCTCGATCATGACGCCAATGTTTCGCCGTGGCTGATGGCGGCGCAGGACCGGGGCATGACGGTGCGCTGGCTGGATTTCGATCCGGCGACCGGGGTGCTCGACCTCGACGGTTTGCCCGCACTGCTTGGCCCGCGCACCCGGCTGGTGGCGCTCGGCGGGGCGAGCAATGCGCTCGGCACCCTGAATGATCTCACGACCGCCATTGCGCTGGCGCGGGCGCACAGCAGCGCGTTGGTGTTTGTCGATGGCGTCCAACTCGTGCCGCATGTACCGGTCGATGTCGTCGCGCTCGACTGCGACTTCCTCGCCTGCTCACCGTACAAATTCTTCGGGCCGCATCAGGGCGTGCTCTGGGGCCGCGCGTCGGTCTGCGAAAGCCTGACGGCGTACAAGGTCCGCCCCGCGCATGGCGATGGCGCGGCGCGGCGGTTCGAAACCGGCACGCCGTCGTTCGAGGGGCAGGCGGGGGTGCTCGGCACGGTCGATTATCTCGACTGGCTCGGCGGCGAACTCGACCCGACGGCGAACAGTCGCCGGGCGCGGCTGGTCGCGGCGATGACCGGCTGTGTCGCCTACGAACGCGACCTTGGCGAGCGGTTGCTGGCGGGGTTGCGCGGCATCGCGGGGCTGACACTGTACGGCGCGCCGACCATGGATGCGCGGGTGCCGACCTTTGCCTTCACCATGGCGAACCATACGCCTGCGGCGGTGACGGCGCATCTTGCAGCGCACAACATCTTCGCATGGGATGGCGATTTCTACGCCTGCGAGGTCATCGACCGGCTGCAGCTGCGCGCCAGTGGCGGGCTGGTCCGTGTCGGCCTGTGCCACTATTCGACCGCCGCCGAAGTCGATGCGCTGCTCGCCGCGCTGGGCTCGCTGACCTGACCGGCGCGAATACGTATTCTTGCCGCAGTCAGCAGCCGGGGTGGCATGAAGGCGCACAGGTAGGGAGAATGGCTGTGCGGAATTGGCTGTTGGGACTGTGTGCATTCGTCGCCGCAATGGCCGCGCCAGCCTTGGCGGTCGATGCGCGCTACACGCCCAAACCCTATGTCACGCTGACCCATCCCGAATGGTCGAAGTCGGCGGTGCTGTACCAGATCAACACGCGGCAATTCACGCCCGAAGGCACCTTTGCCGCCGCCGAACGCCAGCTGCCGCGGCTCAAGGCGCTGGGGGTCGGCATTATCTGGCTGATGCCGGTCCATCCGATCGGCATGCAGAACCGCAAGGGCACGCTCGGCAGCCCCTATGCGGTGCGCGACTATTACGGCGTCAACCCCGAATTCGGCACGCTGGCCGACCTGAAATCCTTTGTCGCGACCGCCCACCGGCTCGGCCTGCATGTCATCCTCGATTGGGTCGCTAATCACACCGCGTGGGACAATCCGCTGCACGCCGAGCACCCCGACTGGTACGAGCACGACTGGAAGGGGGCGAACCGCCCGACGCCATGGTGGGATTGGTCCGACATCATCGACCTGAATTACGATAGGCCGGGGCTGCGCGAATATATGACCGGCGCGATGAAATACTGGGTGCGCGAGGCCGGCGTCGATGGTTTCCGCTGCGATGTCGCGGGCTATGTGCCGCTCGATTTCTGGGAGAATGCGCGCGCCGAACTCGACACGATCAAACCGGTGTTCATGCTGGCGGAGTTCGATCAACGCGATATCCATGCGCGCGCCTTCGACGCCAGCTATGCCTGGAAATGGAACAATGCGATGGCCGATATCGGGCACGGCAAGGCCGATGTCGGCGCGCTGTTCGGCCATTATTCCGAAACCCAAAGCGCCTGGCCGGCGGCGGCGCAGCGCATGGTCTTTACCGAAAACCACGACCAGAACGCGTGGGAGGGCACTGCGTCCGAACGCTTCGGTCCGGCGCTGCCCAATGCAATTACGCTGTCGTTCGTCGGCGAAGGCATCCCGCTGATCCACAACGGGCAGGAGGCGGGGAATCCCACGCGGCTGAAGTTCTTCGAACGCGATCCGATCGTCTGGCGCGATCACCCCAACGCCGCGCTGTTCGCCCGCCTGATCGCGGTGCGGCAGGCGCATCCGGCGCTGTGGAATGCGCCATGGGGCGCGGCGATGGTCCCGGTGGTCAACAGCGCCCCGACCAAGGTCTTTTCGTTCGTGCGTGCCAAGGGTGGCGACAAGGTGTTGGCGCTGTTCAACATGTCGGGCGAGGCGCAGGACGTGGCGCTGACCGACGGGCCCGCCGCCGGACGCTATACCGACGCCGTCGACGGCAGCGCGCTGACCGTGGCGCTTGGCGACCGGGTGACCCTTGCGCCGTGGACATCGCGCCTTCTGGTGGCGGCGACGCACTGATGCGCGACGGCTGGCAGGTCACGGTCTGCCGTCAGGGGAACGAGGCCGAACCGGTTGTCGTCATCGACAATTTCGCACCCCTGCCCCAGCGCTTCATCGACGATGCGAGCTTTCTCAAGCTGGAGCCGATGGGCGAGCATTACCCCGGACTGCGCGCCGCCGTGCCGCCGTCCTTGCTCCTGCCGCTGCTGGCCGATCTGGCACCGCTCATCGAAGACGTCTTCGGCCTCGCGCAGTGCCGGATTGCCGATGCGCTCTATTCATTGGTGACGACGACGCCCGACGATCTCAAACCGATCCAGCGCCTGCCGCATTTCGATGGGGTCGAACCCGAACGCCTCGCGCTGCTGCACTATCTGTCGCGCGATGCGCGCGGTGGCACCGCCTTCTACCGCCACCGCAGCACCGGGTTCGAAACCGTAACCGCCGCGCGGCTCGGTGATTACCGACGGGCGCTCGACGCCGATCTGCAGCGTGAAGGCGTGCCGCCACCGGGCTATATCGGCAGCGACACCGCGATCTATACGCAGGTCGCGCGCCACGCCGGACACTTTAATCGCGCCATTCTCTATCGCGGCAACACGCTACATTGCGCCGATTTACCAGCCGACCTGCCACTCACCGCCGATCCCGCGACGGGACGCTTCACGGTGAACACCTTTCTAACAGGCTAGGGCGAGGCGTATGACGGTCGCAGCGCCGCCGATTGGTCGGCATCCCTACCAACGGCGATGCCCTGCTCGCCGACTGCTGTTTTAGCAGACGTAAAACATTACAGGGCCAGCGCACCCGATCCGACAAGCATCCCGCCATCATCGAACGTGCAGCCGCTTGAATCTGGATGCGACTGATGAGCCGCTAAGCGGGCGTGCGGCACCGGTTTCTGCGCTCGACTTGGGCGGGGTCGCCCCCTAGACCCGGTAGCATGAGCCGTTGGTCGAACCACTATGTCCATCCGACGCCATGGGACACGGTGTTCACCCCGCGCGCCGTTCCCGACCTGTTGTTCGACAGCGCTGCGCGAACCCCCGACGCCGTCGCGCTCGATTTTCTCGGGCGGCGCACGACATACCGCGAACTGGCCACCCAAGTCCGCCGTGCTGCCGCCGGGTTCGCGGCGCTCGGCGTCGGTAAGGGCACCCATGTCGGGCTATTCCTGCCCAACTGCCCGCACTATGTCATCGCTTATTACGGCGCGATGCTGGCGGGCGGCACCATCGTCAACTTCTCGCCGCTGTATACCGAGGACGAACTCGCCGCGCAGGTGATCGACAGCGGCACGACGATCATGGTCAGCCTCGATGTGCAGGCACTGTATCCGGTGCTGGCCAAGGTCGCAGGCCATGGCAATTTGAAGACGCTGGTCATCGGCAATTTGCCCGAGGTGTTGCCGCCGCTGAAATCGCTGGCCTATCGGCTGTTCAAGCGCGCCGACCGCCATGCGCTCGATGCACCAATCCGACAGGTCGGCTTTCGCGAACTGCTGGCGCATCCGCCGATGTCTGCACCGCCGCCCATCGATCCGCAGGTCGATGTCGCGCTGCTGCAATATACCGGCGGCACCACCGGCATCCCCAAGGGCGCGGTGCTGACCCATGCCAACCTGTCGATCAACGCGATGCAGGTCCATGCGCTCGACCCGCAGCCGAATGCGCCCGACCGCATCCTTGGCGCGCTGCCGTTCTTTCATGTCTTTGCCAATACCTGTGTGTTGAACCGGACGATCCTGAGCGGCGGCGAAATCGTCATGCTGCCGCGCTTCGTCTTGAAAGACGCGCTTGCCGCCATCGCCAAAAGCCGGATTACCGCCGTGCCCGGCGTCCCGACGATGTACCGCGCCATGCTCGAATCGCCGCTGCTCAAGGCGACCAACCTCAGCTCGCTGCGCATCTGCATTTCGGGTGGAGCACCGATGCCGATGGAATTGAAGCGCGATTTCGAGGCCGCCAGCGGCGCGACCGTTGTCGAAGGCTATGGCCTGACCGAAAGTTCGGGCGTCGTTTCGACCAATCCCTATGAAGGGCTCAACAAGACCGGCAGCATCGGGCAACCGCTCGCCGGAACCGATATCGTGCTGCTCGACAAGGAAGATCCGACCAAGCTGACGCCCGACGGGGTTCCCGGCGAACTCGCGGTGACCGGGCCGCAGATCATGGCGGGCTATTGGCGGCGCGACGATGCGACGACCTTTGCCACCATCGATGGCGTGCGTTACCTGCGCACCGGCGATGTCGCGACGATCGACGCCGACAATTACATCTTCATCGTCGACCGGTTGAAGGACATGATCGCCGTCGGCGGCTTCAAAGTCTTTCCGTCGATCATCGAAGACGTGCTTTATCGGCACCCGGCGGTGTCCGAAGCGATCGTCATCGGCATTCCCGACCTGCGGCTTGGTGAACGGCCCAAGGCATTCGTGACGTTGAAGCCCGGCGCCGACGCGACTTCGGCAGAGTTGCTCGACTGGCTCAACACGCGCATTGGCAAACACGAGCGCGCGGTTGCGGTCGATATTCGCGACAGCCTGCCCAAGACGATGATCGGCAAGTTGAGCCGCAAGGAACTGGTCGCCGAGGAAAAGGCGAAAGCAATGGAGACGATGCAATGATCATCTTTGGCAATTCGATGTCGCCGTTCGTCCGCAAGGTGCTGGCGTTCGCCGCCGAAAAAGGTGTCGCGGTTGAGCTAGTGGTGGCTGGGCTGGGATCGCAGGATCCGGATTTCCTCGCCGCCAGCCCGTTCCGCAAGATGCCCGCGCTGAAGGACGGCGATTATACCCTCGCCGATTCGAGCGCCATCGTGCAGTATATCGAGGCGCTCCACCCCGACCCGGCGCTGATCCCCGCCGACCCCAAATTGCGCGGCAAGACGATCTGGTTCGACGAATTCGCCGATACCATCGTCACTGCAGCGGGCGGCAAGATGTTCTTCAACCGGGTCGTGGCGCCGCGCTTTTTGAAGCGCGAGGGCGATCTCGCCGCCGCCGACAAGGCCGAGGCCGAGGAATTGCCGCCGATCCTCGACTGGCTCGAAGGCCAGATTCCGGCGTCGGGCTTTCTCGTCGGCGATGCGTTGACGCTGGCCGATATCGCCGTGGCGTCGCCGTTTGTGAATATCGAACACGCCGGTTGCCCGGTCGATGGCGCCAAATATCCCAAGCTTGGTGCCTATCTCACCGCGATCCATGCCCGCCCGAGCTATACCCGGATGATCGCCGGCGAAAAACGCGCGCTGGCGGCATAACTGGGCCGCGGGTAACGCAATTCCCGGCCTAGGCTTGGGTTTAGGGCCGGTTCGCCCGCTTCCCCCGCTGCACGCCGGCTGCTAACCCCGCGCCGTGCACCCTGCTCCTGCCTTCCGCCCCGCTGCGTCCGACGCCGCGATTGCCTTCGCCGGAGCCTATGCCTTTGCGCATATCGTCGGGGTCACGCCGGTGGGGCTGCGCGTCGCCCATGCACCGGTGCTGGTCAGCGACACCGGTACGCTGCTGTTTCACCTGTCGAACGGCAATGCGTTGACACCGCATCTGGATGGGGCGGCGGCGCTGGTTAGTATCGGCGGCCCGGGAAGTTATGTCAGCCCGAACTGGTACGCCGACCACACCGGGCATGTGCCGACCTGGAACTATCGCGCCGCCGAATTCAATGGTGCGGTGCGGGCGATGACCTTCGACGAACTGGGCGACCTGCTCGATCGCGCCTCGGCGCTGTTCGAACCGCGCGTCGGGCAGGATTGGACGATGGCGAAACTCGCGCCGGCCCGTCGCGACGCCCTGATGCGCGCCATCACCGGTTTCGAACTGACGCCCGCCACCATCCGGATGACCGACAAGGCGAGCCAGAACCGCAGCGACGCCGATGCGCGCGGCATCGCTGCGGCAATGACGGCAATCGGCGACGAGGACGGTGCGGCAGCGATCCGCCGGGTGCGCGAATGGTGAAGCTGGCATGGTTGTCTGACGGCGCTGTCGCGATTAGGTTATACTAGGCTGCAAAAGTAGGACGATGATGGCGGAAGCAGATTCCTACCGACGGCCCGCAATGGGCCACAACTCGGGCCGGGTGAGGGGAGTGCGACCGTCAATGTATGCCATTGTCTTCGATCTTGACACACGAACGCTAGAACAGCTGTATCACAATCCCTCGTGGCGCAACGCGTATGTCGATGTCGGCAATTGCCTTAATCGCCATGGCTTCAACCGCATGCAGGGCAGCACCTATTTCGGCGATGACGGTGTCGATGCCGTTCGGTGCGTGCTTGCGGTTCAGGATTTGACCCGAACCTATGACTGGTTTCAGCCCGCCGTTCGTGACATCCGCATGCTGCGTATCGAAGACAATAACGATCTAATGCCGGCAATTGAAGCAGTCGGACCGCGATAGCCGCGCTTGTGGCAGTCCACCTCGCCGTGTTCGATTGTGACGGGACGCTGCTCGACAGTCAGATCAACATTGTCCGCGCCATGGCACAGAGTTTCGAACGTCACGGCCTTGCGGCGCCCGACAGCCACGCGACGCGTCGCATCGTCGGGTTGAGCCTTGTCGAGGCCATGGAGGCGCTGCTGCCCGATGCCGATGCGGCACTGCACGCGACGCTGGCGCGCGATTACAAGTACGCCTTTCAGCAGCTGCGTGCGGATGGGCGGCTCGACCCCGAGCCGCTGTATCCCGGTGTCGCCGCAGGATTGCGCGAATTGGCGGCGCGCGGCTGGGCGATGGGAGTGGCGACCGGGAAGTCCGACCGTGGGCTGGCACTGGCGCTGGCGCATCACGGTATCGCGGGGCATTTCGTCACGTTGCAAACCGCCGACCGTCACCCGTCGAAACCGCACCCGGCGATGCTGTACGCCGCCTTGGCCGAGGCCGGAGCAGCGGCAGCAGACGCGGTGATCATCGGCGACACAGTGTTCGACATCGCAATGGGGATGAACGCGGGCGTTCGGGCGATCGGCGTCAGCTGGGGCTATCACGAATCCAACGAGCTTACCGACGCCGGTGCGGCACTGGTCGCGGACAGCTTCGATGAAGCTGTCCGCGCCATTATCGCCGGATAATCAGGCTACCATCGCGACGCGACGGCGCGCCGCCGCACCGACCATCGCGAAGCCCGCGATCAGCATCATCCAATTGGCTGGTTCCGGGACGCCGGGGGCGGCGTCGAAGGTCACTGTGCCGGTGAAGGCGAGATTGGTCGGACCACCGGTCAAGCCGCCGTTGCCCGTGTTGATGCCGGCGTTGTTATTATTGACGATGATCGAGATCGTGTTGGTCCCGACCACGAACGGCGCGCTGAACGACGCATTCACTGCACCATTGCCATAGGCAAAAGCATAGGGCGTTGAAGGGCCGGCCGGATCGAAGAAGAAGAAGCCGTTGCCGGGACCAAAGATGCCGGTACCGGTGATAGCGGTACCGTTGACCAGCACGATGGCCGCATCGTCGGCGATGAAGCTGCCGATATTGAGTGAGGCATTGGTGAAGCCCGCCGACAGCGAGAACGTCTGTGACGTCGTGTAAAAGGATTGACCCGCGCCATCGACGGTCTGGTCGACGGAGATCGTAGTGAGCGCTGCCGCCGGAGCCGCGAGCATCACCAGAGTAGCAGTAGCCAAGGCACGAAACATTACGGTCTCCTCATCAAGCAACAGGTGCACACATTGCTGTGCAAGAACCATGCCGGACAGGAAATCACCTATTTTCATAATCTTACCGCAAGTGCGATTGTGCGGTTTGTAAGCCCTGCCTTACACTATTTTGTTTCGATGCCGTTTCGCGTCGGGCCGACTGGGCGATATCGTTCTGGCAGGGTAAAGGACGGGGATGACCGATCCTATCCTCTCGCGCGCCGAGGCAAAGCGCAGCTTTTTCATCTATCTCGGCGTCCGCTGCGGCGGGTTAGCCCTGCTCGTCGCCGCCTTCATGCTGTCGCGCGGGGGGATCACCATCACCAGCGGTGTACTCGTAGCGCTGGGTATCGCCAGCCTGTTCGTGCGCCCCAGGATGCTTGGCCTGACCCCGAAACGCGAGCCATGAAGCGCTTCTACAAGACTGCGGCCGCAACGCCCGATCATGGTGTGACCCTTGATGGTCGCCCGCTCCGCACCCCGGCGCGGGCGCTGCTGGCCGTCTCGAACGCTGCCCTCGCTGCCGCCATCGCCGACGAATGGAATGCACAAGGTGACGAAATCGCCCCACGATCGATGCCGCTAACCGGGCTTGCCAACGCCGCGATCGACCGCGTTGCGCCCGACCCGGCAGCGTTCGCCCAGACACTGGCGGTGTTCGCCGAAAGCGAATTGCTCGCCTATCGCGCCGAAGGTCCCGCGCCGCTGGTGGCGCGGCAACTGGCCGAGTGGGAGCCGCTGCTCGACTGGGCCAGCGCGCGCTACGACATCGCCTTTGTCCGCGTCACCGGCATCCTCCACCAGTCGCAGCCCGCGACGACGCTGATGCGCATCGCCCATGCCTATGCTGCATTCGATGCCTTTGCGCTCGCCGCACTCAACCCGGTGGTGACGATCAGCGGCTCGGCGGTTATCGGCCTTGCTGTGGCCGAAGGGCGGCTCGATGCCGCTGGCGCATGGGCGGTGGGGCATCTCGACGAGCTTTGGCAGGCCGAACAATGGGGCAAGGACCCGCTCGCCGAAGCTGGCCACGCCGAGCGGCAGGGCGACCTTACGGCGGCGGTGCGGTTTCTGCGCCTGTGCAGCGCCACGTGACAGGCGTGTCGCCGCGCTGCTAAGCCCCGTGGCGCAACGACGGGGACGATGATGCTGAAGACTTTGGAAGAGCTCGAACGGCGGCGCGATGCGGCGCGCATGGGCGGCGGCGAAGCACGGATCGCGGCGCAGCACGCCAAGGGCCGTCTGACAGCGCGCGAGCGGCTCGACAT
This sequence comes from Sphingomonadales bacterium, assembly GCA_038229555.1. Taxonomy (GTDB): domain Bacteria; phylum Pseudomonadota; class Alphaproteobacteria; order Sphingomonadales; family Sphingomonadaceae; genus Sandarakinorhabdus. The sequence goes on along the minus strand of JBBROI010000004.1, from coordinate 19,885 downwards.
CCTGCTCGATCCCGGCTCGTTCGAAGAACTCGATATGTACGTCGAGCATAATTGCGTCGATTTCGGCATGGAGACGCAAAAGATTCCCGGCGACGGCGTCGTTACCGGCTCCGGCACCATCAACGGGCGGCTGGTCTTCGTCTTCAGCCAGGACTTCACCGTCTTCGGCGGTTCGTTATCCGAACGTCACGCCCAGAAAATCTGCAAGATCATGGACATGGCGATGAAGGTCGGCGCGCCGGTGATCGGCCTCAACGACAGCGGCGGGGCGCGCATTCAGGAAGGCGTCGCGTCGCTCGGCGGCTATGCCGAAGTATTCCAGCGCAACGTGCTCGCGTCGGGCGTCATCCCGCAGATCAGCCTGATCATGGGGCCCTGTGCCGGAGGCGCAGTATACTCGCCCGCGATGACCGACTTCATCTTCATGGTGAAGGATTCGAGCTATATGTTCGTTACCGGCCCCGATGTGGTGAAGACCGTCACCAACGAAGTCGTGACGCAGGACGAACTGGGCGGGGCGATCACCCACACCACCAAATCGGGCGTCGCCGATGTGGCGATGGAGGACGATGTCGACGCGCTGCTGCGCACCCGGACCTTCTTCGATTTCCTGCCGCTCAACAACCGCGACGGTGCGCCGTTCCGCCCGTCGGCCGACGACGGCGACCGGCTCGAACCCAGCCTTGACACGCTGGTGCCGCCGTCCGCCAACCGCCCCTATGACATGCACGAACTGATCCGTAAGGTCGCCGACGAAGGCGACTTCTTCGAGGTGCAGCCCGCGCACGCTGCTAACATCATTACCGGCTTCGCGCGCATCGAAGGGCATACGGTCGGCATCGTCGCCAACCAGCCGATGGTGCTGGCAGGCTGCCTCGATATCGCCAGTTCGAAAAAGGCTGCGCGGTTCGTGCGCTTCTGCGACGCCTTCAGCATCCCCATCGTCACCTTCGTCGATGTTCCCGGCTTCCTCCCCGGCGTCGCGCAAGAGCATAATGGCATCATCAAGAACGGTGCCAAGCTGTTGTTCGCCTATGCCGAGGCGACCGTCCCCAAGATCACCGTCATCACCCGCAAGGCCTATGGCGGTGCCTATGACGTTATGGCGTCGAAGCATCTGCGCGGCGATTTGAACTATGCGTGGCCGACCGCCGAGATTGCCGTGATGGGAGCCAAGGGCGCGGTCGAGATCATCTTTCGCGGCAAGTCGGCGGACGAGATCGCCGAACGCACCCGCGAATATGAAGCGCGCTTCGCCAACCCCTTCGTCGCCGCCAGCAAGGGCTTCATCGACGAAGTCATCATGCCGCATTCAACGCGTCGCCGGATCGCGCTCGGCCTGCGCAAGCTGCGCACCAAGCGGCTGGAGAACCCGTGGAAGAAGCACGACAATATTCCGCTGTAAGCGTTCGAATGGGCGCTACAGCAATCCCGTGTCTTTGAAGAGCTTCAGTTTTTCACGCGAAACTTCGAAGTGCATCGAATCCTCGGTGGGGAACGCCGCGCCCCAGACCCAGCCATGGGCGTTGAAGAATTTGGCCAGCAGCGCCAGACCACGCAGCGTCTTGTTATCCCCCTGCGCGTCGAGCGTGTTGGCGATCTTGATGTCGATCGCCGTACCCCAGCTGTGACTCGACGGTGGCTCGACATTTTTGCCGCCAATATGGCGAAGACGACAACACATCATCCCGGCCGATGAGAGTTGGTCGTGCAACGCGGGCAATTCGTTCTTCACATCGGCCATCACGGCCTTCATCGACTCCAGCGCCGGGATCAAACCGGTGGCGCGGAATGGCCCGACATCGCGGGTCGCCGTCAGCTTCATGAAGGCAGGATTGGTTGGCGGCTGACAGTCACCCGTGTAATGTTCGCGTGGATTGCCCAGCTCCTGCAGCAGAAATGATGCCGTCGGTGTGGTCAGCCCCTGGTTGATGCCGAGCTTCGAAGGCTTTGTAATGCGTTCAAGAAAGTCGATCATGCTACAAAAACTCCCCCTGAGCCATGCAATCCACCATAGCGTAAAATCGTCGCGCTAACCAGCGCCAAGAGCGAAGCCTTCAGGGCCCCGACCGGTAAGTAATTGGCGACCATGACCTACGAAATCTTCAAGTTCCTGCACATCACCGGCGTCGTCATGCTGATGGGTAACATCACCGCGACGGCGTTCTGGAAGGTGTTTGCCGACCGCACCGGCGACCCGCGCATCATCGCCTTTGCCCAGAAACTGGTGACCTATACCGACTGGAGCCTGACCTTCTGGGGGATCGTGCTGACAATCATCGGGGGGTACGGTGCCGTATGGGTAGCGGGAATGGACCTCATCGGCACCCCTTGGCTGCTCTGGGGTCAGGGGCTGTTTGTCGTGGCGGGACTGATCTGGCTGCTGATCCTCGTGCCCGTCCAGATCCGTCAACACCGCCTCGCCAAGACCTTCGCCGACGGGTCGCCGATCCCCGACGCCTATCGCCGTGACAGCCGCACCTGGATCGTCTGGGGCCTGATCGGCACCGTGCCGTTGGTCGCTGCCGTCTGGGTGATGGTCGGTAAGCCCGGTTGAACCATCGACCTCTTGACCCGGCGCGCCGTCGCCGCTTCAACAGCGACCGTCAGGGAGCGCCATGTTCACAAAAATCCTCATTGCCAACCGCGGCGAAATCGCCTGCCGTGTCATGCGGACCTGCCGTGCCATGGGGATCGCCACGGTCGCGGTATATTCCGACGCCGATGCCGCCGCGCTGCATGTCGCCGAGGCCGACGAAGCCGTCCACATCGGGCCGTCACCTGCCGCCGATTCCTATCTCGTCGCCGACAAGATCATCGCTGCATGCAAGGCAACCGGCGCGCAAGCCGTCCACCCCGGCTATGGCTTCCTGTCCGAGCGCGCCAGCTTCGTCGAGGCGCTAAGCGCCGCCGGTATCGCCTTCATCGGCCCGCCCGCCAGCGCCATCGCGGCGATGGGCGACAAGATCGAATCGAAGCGCCGGGCACTGGCGGCGGGGGTGTCGGTCGTCCCCGGCTTCGTCGGCGAGATCGACGATACCGAGCACGCCGTGCGCATCGCCGCCGAAATCGGCTACCCAGTAATGATGAAGGCGTCGGCCGGGGGCGGCGGAAAGGGCATGCGGCTGGCGTGGACCGAGCAAGACGTCCGCGACGGCTTCGAAGCGACCAAGCGCGAAGGCCTTGCCAGCTTCGGCGACGACCGGGTGTTCATCGAGAAGTTCGTCGAGCAGCCGCGCCACATCGAAATCCAGCTGATCGGCGATACCCAAGGCAATATCATCTACCTGAACGAACGCGATTGTTCGATCCAGCGCCGCCACCAGAAGGTCGTCGAGGAGGCACCTTCGCCCTTCGTCACCCCCGAAATGCGCAAGGCGATGGGCGAGCAAGCCGTCGCACTGGCAAAAAACGTCGGCTACACCAGCGCGGGGACGGTCGAATTCATCGCCGGGGCCGACCGCAGCTTTTACTTTCTCGAGATGAACACCCGGCTGCAGGTCGAACACCCGGTCACCGAATGCATCACCGGATTGGACCTTGTCGAACTGATGATCCGCGTCGCCGCCGGCGAGCCACTACCGTTCACCCAGGCCGACATCGGCATCAACGGCCATGCCATCGAAACCCGCGTTTATGCCGAGGACCCGTATCGCGGCTTCCTGCCGAGCATCGGCCGCTTGACCGCATGCCGCCCGCCTGAGGCTGGCGCGCATGGCGACACCCTCGTCCGCATCGATACCGGTGTTATCGAAGGCAGCGAAATCAGCATGTTCTACGATCCGATGATCGCCAAGCTGATCACCCACGCCCCCACTCGCGACGCCGCCATCGCCGCGCAAGCCGCCGCGCTCGACCGCTATCTGCTGCGCGGCATCAGCCACAATATCGACTTTCTCGCCAGCGTCATGACGCATCCGCGCTTCATCGCCGGCACCAACGTCACCACCGGCTTCATCGCCGAGGAATATCCCGACGGCTTCCACGGCGTCCCCGCCACCGCCGAAACCCGCGACGCCATCGCCGCCGTCGCCACGGTGATCCAGGCCGTCGAGGCCGAGCGCGCCCAGTTGATCGACGGGCAGCTCAACGGCCACGGCGCGCAATATGGGGCCGACTGGGTCGTCGAACTGGGTGGCGCGCAACTCGCGGTCAATATCGCCGGTGATGGCGGGCGCTTCGAGCTGACCGTCGATGGCCGCGAAGTCGACCTGACGACCGACTGGCGCGTCGGCGAACCGCTGTTCGAAGCCGACATTAACGGCGAAGCGCGCGCCATCGCGGTCGAAAAATCGGGCTCGGGCCTCGCCATGACGACACGCGGCAGCCGCCACCGGGTCCGCGTCCTCACCCCTCGCGCCGCCGCACTCGCGCAGCACATGATCGCCAAGGTCGCCCCCGACATGAGCCGCTACCTGCTCTGCCCGATGCCCGGGCTGGTGGTGTCGATCGCGGTCGGCACGGGCGATAAGGTCGAAGCCGGGCAAGTGCTGGCGACGGTCGAGGCAATGAAGATGGAAAACATCCTGCGCGCCGAACGGTCGGGCGTGGTCAAGGATGTGTCCGCCAAGGCCGGGGATTCGCTCGCAGTCGACGCCGTCATCATGGAATTCGACACGGCTGCCTGATTGTCGAATGACGCTTCCACCTTGCTGAGGGTCCAGCGATCACAATTCACCGCGAAAGCGGCGGCTGCCGGCGACGGTGACACCGCTGGCCAGCACGGCTTCGAAGTCGCCTGACGGCGTAGTGCGGGTGGCGGTCACCGCCGTTCGGCGGACCAGCCGCGAGCGGTGGATGCGGACGAAACCTTCGCGGCTAAGGTCGGCTTCGATCGCGGCAAGGGTCGTGCGATGCAGCACCGGACCGGTTGGCGTCGATAGCTCGACATAATTGCCCGCCGCTTCGACGCGTTCGATGTCTTCCGGCGCAAACCAGCGCGTCCGAGTGCCGTCGCGCACCTCGATCCGAAAGGGCGTGAGCGCGGGTGGCGGCGGCAGTGGCTCCGAAACGGCGACCGGCCAGCGATCGATGATGACGCTGATCGCAGCGAAGATCGTCATTGTCAGCAGGTCCTTGCGGCCTTCGTAGAGGAACCGCCCGCGAGTCCAGTCGAAGTCGTAGGCCGTCCCCGCGACCGCGTAGATCGCGCGGCGCGATATGCCCATCCAGCCGACGTGCACGACGCTGACCATGATCACCAGCAACACGAACAGCGCCGCTGCCACTGGCCAGCCGAACCGCGGCGGTCGCAACCGCCGCAGGCTCCACAGCAGCGGCAGGGTCAACGCGATCCAGAAGGCGGCGCTCGTCAGCTCCCACGCCCAGGGTTCCCAACCGGCGATGCGGATTCCAGCGCGGCCGAAGTCGTCCTGCGTGGTCAGGGCGTTGACGGCGGCGACGATGAGCGAAACTGCAACGACCCCGACGACAACCAGACGCGGCACGGCGGTGCAATCGGCGGTGCCGTTCGTCCCATTCAGGCTGCCGTTCATCCCCGACATTGATATCCCGTCCCGTCGCCACCGCAATCGATCCCTTTCGGGATGCGGTGCGCCGCGCACCAACCCTAGCGTGACGCCGGTTTAAGGCCAACCGGAGACGGATAATGACGGCACGACGTTATGACCTCGACTGGCTGCGCATCGGCGCATTCGGACTGCTCATCCTCTATCATATCGGCATGGTGTTCGTGCCGTGGGGCTTCCACATCAAGACCGCCCATCCGGCACAATGGGTCGAAGCGCCGATGCTGTTGTCGAACGCATGGCGGCTGCCGCTGCTGTTCCTCATTTCGGGGGTCGCATCGCGGATGATGCTGGCGCGTGGCGGGAGTGGGTTCGCCGGCCAGCGATCGGCGCGGCTGTTATGGCCGCTGCTGTTCGCCGTCGCTGTCGTTGTGCCGCCACAGGCGTGGGTCGATGTGACCCTCAACCATGGCTATCGAGCCAGTTACCTCGCCTTCTGGAGCGGCGATTACTGGCGCTTCGACGGCCACCTCGGGGTGATCGTACCGACCTACAATCATCTGTGGTTCGTCGCTTATCTTTGGGTTTACACGATGCTGCTGGCGGGCGGGGCGGCATTGGTCCGCGACAGCGCGGCGCTGCAGGCGCGTTTCGATGCGCTGTTCGGCGGCTGGCGGCTGGTCGTGCTGCCGCTGGCGTGGCTGGCGGTCAGCCGTACCCTGATGATCGACCGCTTCCCCGAGACCCATGCGCTGATCGACGATTGGTATGCGCATCTCACTTATCTGTCGGTGTTCCTGTTCGGCATCGGGCTCGGTGGATCGACGACGCTGTGGCCGACGATCGCCCGCATCTGGCGACCGGCGGGGGTGACGGCACTGGCGGCGTGGGTCGCAGTCGCGGCCTTCGACCTGTCACTGACCGATCTAGCGACGGTCGATCCAGCGACCTTGGCCCTGATGCGCGGCGTGCGTTCGGTGCAATGCTGGGGATCGATCCTCGGCCTGCTCGGGCTGGCGCAGCGCTATTGGAACCATGATCATCGGCTGCGCAGCGTCCTCAACGAAGCGGTGTTCCCCGCCTATCTTGTCCACCAGACGGTGCTGATCCTCGTCGAATACTGGCTGCGGCCGTTCGCGCTGCCGGGATGGGCCGAGTTCGCGATTCTCGTGCCGGTCACGGCGGCGGGGTGTGCGGCGGCGTATCTCATCGGACGCCGCATCGGCTGGCTGCGCCCGCTGATCGGGTTGCGGCCCAATCGCGCGACGGCCCAACCGGTGATTACCGCCTAGTGCTGGCTCTCGGGCATCGTCAGCACCAGTCCGTCGAGCGCGTCGCTGGCGAAGATCTGGCAAGCGAGGCGGCTGTTCGGGCCGACGTCGGTGGCGAGGTCGAGCATCGCCTCTTCCTGGTCCGAACGGCTGCCGGTGCGGTCCGCCCAATCATCGGCGACGTAGACGTGGCAGGTGGCGCAGGCGGCGTTGCCACCGCAATCGCCGTCGATGCCGGGGACGTTATTCTGCAGCGCGCCTTCCATCAGCGAGACGCCGTCGGCAACGTCGATGGCATAGTGGCTGCCGGAGTGGCTGACATAGGTGATCTTGGCCATCGCTGGTCCTGTTCTGTCGGAAAATGAGACGTGGTGTCAGGCCGGAATACGCACCAGCATCGATTTATAGCCTTTGACGAAGGCCGATGGCACCCGCTCGGGCTCCTCGACGATGTCGATGCGGTCGAAGCGCTTCATCACCTCTTCCCACAGGATCTTCAGCTGGAGTTCGGCGAGCCGGTTGCCGACGCAGCGGTGGATACCGAAGCCGAATGCCATGTGCTGGCGCGGGCGGTCGCGATCGATGATGAAGGCGTCGGGTTTTTCGACAGCGCGTTCGTCGCGGTTGCCCGACACATACCACATGACGACCTTGTCGCCCTTATGGATGCGCTTGCCGCCGAGAATGGTATCCTCGAGTGCGGTGCGGCGCATATGCGCCAGCGGCGTCTGATAGCGGATGGTTTCGCTGACCATCGATTCGATCAATGCCGGGTTGTCGCGCAGCTTTTGATATTCGGCGGGATTGTCGTTCAGGAACTTCAGCCCGCCGGTGATCGAATTGCGCGTGGTATCGTTGCCACCGACAATCAGCAGCACCAGATTGCCCATGAATTCCATCGGCACCATGTCGCGCGTCGCTGGATTGTGCGCGAGCATCGAAATCAGATCGCCCTTGGGCTCGGGATCGTTGACGCGGTCGTTCCACAGCCCGGTGAACTGCATCAGCATATTGAACAGTTCGTTCTGACGTTCTTCGCGGCCGAGATTACCGGGAATTTCGGGGTCGGCGGTGGCGATGTCGGACCAATACGTCAGCTTGCGGCGGTCGGCGAAAGGAAAGTCGAACAGCGTCGCCAGCATCTGCGTCGTCAGTTCGATCGACACGCGATCGACCCAGTCGAAGGTTTCGTCGCGCGGCAGGCCATCGAGCACGGTCTGCGTGCGTTCGCGGATCAGCGATTCAAACGCCGCAAGGTTAGCGCCTGAAACGATCGGGTTGACCGCCTTGCGCTGCACATCGTGTTTCGGCGGATCCATCGCGATGAACATCGGCATGATGAAATCGGGGTCCATGTCGAACAGCGTGATGCCACCGAGATGGGCGTCGGACGAATAGACATGCGGGTTGGTATCGACTGCCATGATATCGGCCCAGCGGGTGACCGACCAGTAACCGCGATGGCGTTCGACGTTGACGTCGGTGAAATGCACCGGATCTTCGTCGCGCAGCCGCTTGAAATAGGTCCAGTGCGCGTCGTGGGTCCAATAAATCGGATCGGCGATGTCGACTTCGTCCAATGGCGCGGTGGCGAGATAGGCGCTCAGCGTGTCATGGTTGAAGACCGGCAGGTCGGGACGACTGCGCGGCGGCAGGCTGGCGATATCAATGGGTTCGCTGTTGCGTGGACGTGTCGCCATGTCTCTCTCCCAAGCTGGCGCCGTCTCCCGATTCGCGCCGTTTTGCGTTGTTACGCTACGCAGGAATTAAGCGCCACTCATTTCTTTGCCGATACCATCAAAGTGCGGCCTCATGGTCCAGCAACCATTTTTTGCGGGCGACCCCGCCGGCATAGCCGGTCAGTGTACCGTTCGCGCCGATCACCCGGTGGCAGGGCACGATGATGCCGATGGGGTTCGCGCCATTGGCGAGGCCGACGGCGCGTGCAGCACCAGGTTTGCCCAAGCGGGCGGCAAGTGCGCCGTAACCGGTTGTCGTCCCGGCCGGGATGGTGCGCAGCGCCGCCCAGACCTGCCGTTGGAAATCGGTGCCGCCGGTCGCCACCGGCACGGCATCGAGCGCTGCAAGGTCACCGGCGAAATAGCGATCGAGCGCTGCCGCAACGCCGGCAGGCGGCGCGGCTTCGGTCAGTTCGAAACGGCCATAGTGGCGCGCCAGCAACCGCCGCATCCGCTCCTCATAATCGGCGAAGTCGAGTGCGCGGAGCAGACCATCACTATCGGTGACGAGCAGAATATCACCGACCGGGGCGGCGTAACGCGAAAGTATGAGGTGCATGATCGGAGCTCCTGTCTGGGTGGCGCGGCGACGGCGCGCGGCGGGGGTTTCGCCATGAACGGCGGCAAAGACTTCGTTGAACCGGCGCACGCTGCCGAACCCGGCTTCGAGCGCCACCTGCGCCAGCGGCAGCGCGCTGGTGTCGATCAGGGTCACCGCAGCGGTGAGGCGCTTGGCCTGCGCGACGGCGACCGGCGACGCGCCAAGATGCTTGGCGAACAACCGCCGCACCTGCCGCGCCCCGACCCCGAGCCGGTCGCCGAGCGCTTCGACCGCCGCCACCGGGGCATCGGCATCGAGCGCGCCGCCATCGATGAGCGTCAGCGCGCGCCGCACGCTGGCCGCGCTGCCGTTCCACGCCGGTGACCCCGGTACGCTTTCGGGGCGGCAGCGCTTGCAGGCGCGGAATCCCATCGCCTGTGCTTCGGCGGCGGAGGCGGCATAGCGGCAATTTTTGAACAGCGGCGGCCGCGCCGGGCAGACCGGGCGACAATAGATGCCGGTGGTCTTCACGCAGGTGAAGAACACCCCGTCGAAGGCGCGGTCGCGTCGCAGCATCGCGGCGTAACAGTCGGCGGGGTCGGGAAGGTGGGGCGTGTCCATGGCGGAGTTATAGCGCACCCGCGCGCGCCGTCTGGCGGTTTTCGGACTTTACTGCTTCCTGCCCGCCAACACGCGGCGACGGTTAATTCCGGCAGGCAAACCGGCCTTGTCCGACCAGCCCGCATTCGCTGCGCTGCCCGGCGCGGTTGAACCGGACACTCGTGGCACCGCGTTGGCTGGCGGCGGCGGCGTCGCTGACGCGCTTGACGGCCACGCCGCCGACCGCCTCGATCAGGTCACCGGGGCGCAGGCCGAGCTGCACGGCGGGCGCGTTGGCCTGCATCTTGACGATGACCACGCCTTCCTCGGGCAATCCGGCCCCCAGTTCCTGGGCATAGGCGGGCGACAGATTGGCGATGGTGACGCCGTTCAGAATCGAATTGCCGCTGAGCTTGGTCAGTTGGCGCGGCGGGTTTTCCGGCGGAGTCGCCAGCGTCACCGCTACCGTCTGCGGTTTGCCGTCGCGCCACAGGACGACATCCAGCGCCTTGCCGACAGTTTCGGTGGCGATCGAATAGCGCAACTGCCCGCCATCGGCGACTTCCTTGCCATCGACCGAGCGCAGCACGTCGCCGATTCTGATGCCGGCCTGCGCCGCCGGACTGCCCGCCGCGACGCCGGTAACGAGCAGCCCGCCCGGTCGGTCGAGCCCCGACAGCCGCGCACTTTCAGCGGTCAGCGGCTCGCCTTCTAGACCGATCCAGCCGGTCACCAGCTTGCCCTTGTCGGCAGCGGCGAGGAACACCCGCACCATGTTCGCCGGAATCGCAAAGCCGATGCCGTTCGACCCGCCCGATCGCGAAAAGATCGCGGTGTTGATGCCGATCAGCCGCCCGGCGGTATCGAGCAACGCCCCGCCCGAATTGCCGGGATTGATCGCCGCATCGGTCTGAATGAAGAATTGGTAATCGCTTATGCCGATGCCGGTGCGTGCCACCGCCGAGACGATTCCGTGGGTCACCGTCTGGCCGACGCCGAACGGATTGCCGATGGCGAGCACGACATCGCCGACTTGCGACCGGTCGCTGTCGGCCAGCCGCACCACCGGCAGGGTCGCGCCCTTGGTATCGACCTTGAGCAGCGCCAGATCGAGCCGCGCATCGGCGAACAGCACCTTGGCAGGGTATTCGCGCCGGTCGGCCAGGCTGACGAGGATCTGGTCGGCCCCGTTGACGACATGGTTGTTGGTGACGATCAGCCCGGTCGCGCCGACGATGACCCCTGAACCCAGCGACTGCTGAACCCGCGGTTGCGGCGCACCGCCGCCGAAGAACGGCGCGAAAAACGGATCGTCCATGATCGACCGGCGGCTGCGGTCGACCCGCGCGGTGTAGACGTTGACGACGGCGGGCGACGCCTGTTTGGCGACGGCGGCATATGACAGCATGACTTCGCCCGCCGACTGCGGGACGCTGCGGGTGATCGGGCGGGTATCGGGCGGCGCGATCTGCGCAGCGACATTGCCGTTGCCGCCGAGCGCATTGATGCCGACCGCGAGTCCCAGCCCGCTGGCCATTCCCACCGCCAACGCGGCACCGATCTTCACAGTCTTGAGCATTACGCCTCCCGCACCTCAGCGAAATTCGCTGTTGTCCAGCGCGGCTGAAGCGTCAATGAACGATAGCGGGAGAATGCACATGAAACTCTGGCACTGCACCGACGCGCGCTCGTTCCGGGTCGTCTGGACGCTTGAGGAACTGGGGCTGGCGTACGACCTTGTCGCCCTGCCCTTTCCGCCGCGCTGGAAGGAGCCGGGGTATCTCGACACCAACCCGCTTGGCACCATTCCCTATTTCGAGGATGGCCCGGCGAAGATGACCGAATCGGCGGCGATCTGCGAATATCTGGCGGTGAAATATGGCGCGGACACGCTGGCCGTCGCGCCGAACGAGGCCGATTTCGGCGCATGGCTCAACTGGTTGCACCATGGCGAGGCGACGCTGACCTTCCCGCAGACGCTGGTGTTCCGCTACGCGCAGCTTGAACCTCTCGAACGCCGTCAGCCGGTCGTCGCCGACAATTACAAGAAATGGTTCCTCGCCCGCACCGTGCTCGCCGAGCGGACACTCGCCGATGGCCGCGACTGGCTGTGCGCCGGACGCTTTACCGTCGCCGACATCTCGGTGGCCTATGCGCTGCTGTTCGCCGAAGTGCTGGGCCACCTCGACGAAGTCGGGCCAAACCTGCGGGCGTTCTGGGCGCGGTGTCAGGCGCGCGACGGGTTCAAGGCGGCCAAGGCGCGGCAGATCGCCTGATCCGCCCCGGCTTCCCACACCGCCGCCTTTGCGGCAGAGGTTGCGCACGCGTTTAGGAAATCTCCCCCATGACCAATACCCGCCGCTGGCTGCTTGGAGCCGGCGCAGTTCTTGCCCTCGCGTTTGCCGGGTGCAGCCGCCTTGGCGCGTTGAATGGTTTGAATACGCTGACCCCCGGCGATGGCGGCGTTACGCAAGTCGCCCATGACGTGCCATTCGGGACCGATCCGCAGCAGCAACTCGACATCTATGCGCCCAGCGGGCGCACCGATGCGCCGGTGGTGGTGTTCTTCTACGGCGGCGGTTGGTCGTCGGGCAGCCGCAAGGATTATGGCTTTGCGGCGCGCGCCATCGCCGCCAAAGGCTTTGTCGTTGTCGTTCCCGACTACCGGTTGGTACCGCAGGTCCGCTACCCGGCGTTTGTTGAGGACGGCGCGGCAGCGGTTGCCTGGACGGTGGGGCACATCGGCGCTTATGGCGGCGACGCCCGGCGCATCGGGGTCACCGGCCATTCGGCAGGGGGGTATATCGCGCTGATGCTGACCGTCGATCCGCGCTGGCTGGCGAAGGCGGGCGCGCCCGGCGCGATCAAGGCAGCGGTCGGTCTTGCGGGCCCCTATGACTTTTACCCGTTCGATGCCGGCGGTTCGGCCGAAGCCGCATTCGGGCAATTCGCCGATCCGCGCGATACCCAACCGGTGACCCACGCCCATCCCGGAACCCCGCCGGTGCTGCTGCTACAAGGCGACGCCGACGAAACCGTCAAGCCGCGCAATGCCACCGCACTCGCTGCCGCATTGACCGCGACGGGCAACAGCGCGACGGCGAAACTATACCCCGGCGTCGGCCATATCGGCATCCTGCTCGGCCTGTCGAAGCCGTTCCGGGGCAAAGCCCCGGCGCTGGCCGACATGACGACGTTCTTTCAGCAGCAGCTGGGCGACACGGGCAAGAAACCCGGCTGACGGCGCGCCCTTGCCCTGTCATCCATCCGCGCGATAGGTTTCGCGCAACGACCACGCGGGGGGCAGGGGAAATGGCGGTCTGGCCGGTGCTGGTGCTGACCACGGCGGCAGTCGGGATCGGGCTGTATATGGGCGTCCGCTACCTGACCGGCAGCCGCAACGCGCCATGGCTCGCGGCGCTGCATCTGCTGTTGGGCGCTGGCGGGCTCGAGGTCATGGCGATGTTGCTGCGCGGGACGCCCGGCGGGCAGACGGCAGCGGCAGGATCGTTTGGGGTTTGGGCGGCGCTGCTGCTCGCCGCGACGCTGATGTCGGGGCTGTTCGTCGCGATTATCGTCAAGCCATGGCCGCAGGGCGTGGGCGTGTCATTGCTCGTCCATGCCTTGGTCGGGCTTGCCGGGTTTCTCGCGCTGCTCGGCTGGGTGCTCCATTTTTAACAGGGTTTGCACTCCCCCGGTGGCCGCGCGATACTATGGCAAAACACGCGGGGAGTGATGCATGGCGAAGCCTTTTGCCGATAGCGACGCCGATGTGCGCGCGGCGATCGATGCCGCGCATATTCCGTCGCTGCTCGCGGCGCTGATCCATTTTACTGGCAATGCCGATCACCTCGATGGCTTTCCGTTGCCGGTCAACGATCCATCGAACATCGGCGACGAACAGGGTGGCATTCCCGCCGACAAGCAGGCGCACGCCAAGGCGCTCGCCTTCGACCAGTTGATCCTGTGGCGCGACGCCGGGTTCCCGCGGCTGCCGCGCCCGTCGCCCGACGCCGTGCGGCGCGCCATGCATTATGTCGCCGGTGGCGAGGTGCCCGAGGCCTATGAGGCATTCCTGACCGACGAACTGCATTTGGGCGGCCTGCCCAAGGCGACGCGGGTGACGATCGATGCCCCCGCCGATGCCAAGGCGGCATTCCCGGTGGTTATCGTCGGGGCCGGCATGTCGGGGCTGCTGGCGGGGATCGCCATGCGGCAGCAGGGCCTGCCGTTCACCATTATCGAGGCGCGCGACAAGGTCGGCGGTACCTGGTGGGCGAACCGTTATCCCGGCGCGCGGGTCGATACGCCGAACCATCTCTACAGCTATTCGTTCGAACCGGCGCATGAATGGCCGTTCCGTTATTCACCGCAGCCGGTGCTGCAGGACTATTTCGAACGCATCGCCGACAAGTACGATCTGCGCCGCCACATCCGTTTCAACACGACGGTCGACCATGCCGAATGGGACGGGACGCAGTGGCAGGTGCATGTCAACGGCCCCGACGGCACCGCGACGCTCCCGGCGCGCGCGTTTATCGCAGCGACCGGCCAGCTCAACCGGCCGAAGTTGCCCGATCTGCCGGGGCGCGACAGCTTTGCCGGTCCGGCATTTCATACGGCTGAGTGGCGCGACGATGTCGATCTGACGGGCAAGCGGATCGCCGTTATCGGAACCGGGGCCAGCGCCTTCCAGACGGTGCCGGAGATCGCGCCAACCGCGGCGCAGGTGTCGGTGTTTCAGCGCACGCCGCCATGGGTGCTGCCGCAGCCGATCTACCACGACCGCGTCGCAGCCGGGACGCAGTGGCTACTCAAGCACATGCCGTTCTACAGCAATTGGTGGCGCTTCACGCTGTTCTGGCAGTTGACCGAGTTCCTGCTACCCGCCGTATCGGCAACCGATGGCTGGGATATGCCGGGGTCGATTTCGGAATTGAACGAGGGCGTCCGGCAGTTGCTGACCGGGTCGATCACCGAACAATTGGCGAGCCGCCCCGACCTGCTGGCCAAGGTGATCCCATCCTATGCACCGGGCGGTAAGCGGATGCTGGTCGACAACGGCAGCTGGGCCAAGGCGCTGTGTCGCGACAATGTCGAATTGATCGACGATGCCGTCGCCGCGATCGAACCGGCGGGGGTGCGCCTGCGATCGGGGCGGGTGGTCGATGCCGATGTGCTGGTTTACGCCACCGGCTTCCACGCGTCGGAGTTTCTGATGCCGATGCGCATCACCGGCGCGGACGGGCGCGACCTGCGCGACGTCTGGGACGGCGAGGCGCGGGCCTATTACGGCATGACGGTCCCGGGCTTCCCCAACTTCTTCATGATCTATGGCCCCAACACCAACATCGTCGTCAACGGATCGATCGTGTTCTTTTCCGAATGTTCGGTGAACTATATCGCCGGGTGCCTGAAGACGCTGATCGAAGCGGGGGCGACGGCGCTGCAGCCGAAACCGGCGGTGGTCGATGCGTTCAATCTGCGGGTCGATGCGGCCAATGCGCGGATGGCGTGGGGCATGCCCGATGTGACGAGCTGGTACAAATCGGGCAGCGGGCGCGTCAGCCAGAACTGGCCGTTCGCGCTGGTCGATTACTGGAATGCGACGCGGGTGCCGGATATGGCGGATTTCGAGGTGCGGTAACATCCCTCCCCCATGCGGGGAGGGCGACTCGGCACCAGCCGAGCGGGGTGGGGGTTCCCAGTTTCGACACTGGAAACCCCCACCCCGGGCAGTCGCTTCGCTCCGTCTCTCGCCCTCCCCGCAAGGGGGAGGGAGAAAGATCAGCGGCGAAAAAACCGCCGTTGGTTCATCGGCATCGGCGCCGTCTTCTCGCGGAAGACGATGCGCCCCTTATCGAGATCATAGGGCGTCATTTCGACGTGAACCCGGTCGCCGACGATCGAGCGGATGCGGTTTTTGCGCATCTTGCCCGCCGTATAGGCGATGATCTCATGCTCGTTTTCGAGCCGTACGCGGAAGCGGCCATCGGGCAGGATCTCGGCAATGACGCCTTCGATCTTGATCACCTCTTCTTTAGGCATACGTCGGTCTTATGCCATTGCGAGGTTGATCGCCGAGGCACGGCCCTGGCGGTCGTTTTCGACATCGAAGGTCACCTTGGCGCCTTCGTTGAGGTCCGAAAGACCGGCACGCTCGACGGCCGAAATGTGGACGAACACGTCCTTGGAAGCGCCATCGGGAGCAATGAAGCCGTAACCCTTGGTGCCATTGAAGAATTTGACAGTACCGGTAGCCATAACAAAACGTCCTAGTATCGTAGTATCGAATGCCGGCGGATGCCGACATTACGCCTTCAGAGCCGTGGGTCGAAAGGGGAGCCGAGGCGCCGCGGATCGCTTGCAGGCAACTTCGTGCGGTGCGCATATGGGCGCGCGTTGCGAAAATAGCAAGCGTTGCCCGAGTCTGAGCCAATGCCCGTCACCCGCCCGATCGTCAAATTGCTGCGCGCCGAAGAATGGGCGGCGTTCGCAGCCGATGGGCATTTCGCCGGATCGCCCGACGATTTGCGCGACGGCTACATCCATATTTCGACCCCCGAACAGCTGCCCGGCACGGCGGCGCGCTATTTCTCCGGGCTGGACGGTGTCGTCGCCGTGACGCTCGATGCCGATGCGCTCGGCGACGCGCTGCGCTGGGAACCGTCGCGCGGCGGGGCGTTGTTTCCGCACCTGTATCGCGCGCTGGTGCTGGCCGATGTCATCGCGACTGCGCCCCTCCCGCAGGCAGGAGGGGCGTTGGCCGCAGACGCCTAGACCGCCTGCAAGGCCTGTTCAAAATCGGCGATCAGGTCGTCGGCGTCTTCGACTCCGATCGACACCCGCACCAGATTATCGGTAATGCCGAGTTCGGCCTTGCGCGCCGGCGGGACCGACAGATGCGTCATCGCCGCCGGGTGCGATGCGAGCGATTCGGTGCCGCCGAGACTGACCGCGAGCTTCACCAGCTTCATCGCATCGAGGAAGCGGAAGGCATCGGCCTCACCACCCTTGATGATCAGCGAAAAGGTCGATCCCGCCCCCAGACAATGGCGGGCATAAATGTCGGCCTGACGGCTGCCGGGTTCGAGAAAGCCGAGATAGCCGACACGTTCGACCTTGGGATGGTCGCGCAGATAGGCACAGACCTTGGCGGCATTTTCGCCCGCCCGGCTCATCCGCAGCTCGAGCGTTTCCAATGACCGCAGCAGCATCCACGCGGTATGCGGATCGGTGATCGTGCCGATGACATTGCGCATCAGCCGGATCGGCGTCAGCACGTCCTTGGCTCCGACACACGCACCCGCCACCAGATCGCTGTGGCCCCCGACATATTTGGTCAGGCTGTAGATGGTG
Source organism: Sphingomonadales bacterium (assembly GCA_038229555.1). GTDB lineage: Bacteria > Pseudomonadota > Alphaproteobacteria > Sphingomonadales > Sphingomonadaceae > Sandarakinorhabdus. The sequence goes on along the minus strand of JBBROI010000004.1, from coordinate 2,907 downwards.
ATGTCGGCACCCTGCTGGAGCGGTTGCGCCCAGAGCGGCCCGAGGAACGTATTGTCGATGACGATCGGCGGCAGCGCCTCGCCGCCAAGGACCGCTGCGCGCGCGGCATGCACCGCTTCGACATCGACGAGCGCATTGGTCGGATTGGCGGGCGACTCGAGATAGATTGCCGCCACCCGCCCCTTGGCCTGCGCCGCCGTCATCACCGCTTCGATCTCGGGCTGCGTCGCGCCAGCGGGGAAATCGAGAAAGGTCACACCGAATTTGCCGAGAATACGCCCGATCAGCGTTTCGGTGGCGGCATACAATGGCGCGGAATGGACGATGACATCGCCGGGCTTGACCAGCGCCAGAAAGGTCGTGGCAATCGCCGACATGCCCGACGAGAAGGTTAGCGCCTCCTCGGCCTCCTCCCACAGCGCCAGCCGCTCTTCGAGAATCTGCTGGTCGGGGCCGTTGAAGCGGCCATAGACAAGGCCCTCGGAGCCGCCGGGGCGCACCCCGGTAACGCCTTCGAAGAAGCGCTTCCCATGCGCCGCACTTTCGAAAACGAAGGTCGAGGTCAGGAAGATCGGCGGCTTCAGCGCACCTTCGGACAGGCGCGGGTCATAGCCATGGCCCATCATCATGGTGGCAGGCTTGAGCTTGCGGTTGCCGATGGCGCGCGCCTTGTGCGCCTGGGTACGGTCGGGCAGGGTGTCGGTCATACTGTGTCTCCGTTGATCGGATGGATGGAGCGCCCCTAGCACACGCCGCAGGATCGTGCTGGCATTGATCCCTATGCGAGGCGGCGGACAGGTGGCCGGAAAACTCCGCGCCGCCAAGGCGCATCGACCGGCTCCTCGGGGTCGGGGCGGGCAAAATTCAAATAGCCGAAATACGAGGCAATCAGCCGCGCCGCCCCGGGAACCACCGCCGTTCGGCCATGCATGAAGCGGCTGTTGTCGAGCATCAGCACATCGCCCTGCTGCCACGTCACCGCAACCGTCAGCGCTTCGGCCACTCCCATCACCTCATCGAGAACCGCATCGGGAACCAGCGTCCCATCGTCGAACAGCGGGAAGTCGTGGCGGCCGAGGTAATAGCGCGCGAACAGCAGGAAATTGCCGAACGCCGGAGCGTCGACGAACATCGGCGTATGCAGCGCCGGGCGCGAAAACGTCCGGACAATCTGGCCGTTGAGGTGCGGGAATTGGTACGGGCACCATGGCGGCGGCACCGCGCGCTGGGCATCGGTCGGCGTCGGCGTGCCGAGCCAAAAATCCAGCATCTCGGGCGGTGCCGGCATAATGTACATCAGGCGACGACCTTCGAACGCGGCGCGGATTTCGGGGGCCAGATGTTGGACGATCGCCACCCCGTCGCACAGCGTCGTCGCGCCCTTGGCCTGCGGCGGCGTCAGGCAGGCGAAGAACGCGACATCGGGCTTCCATGGCTCGCGCGACAGTTCGGGGTGGAGCGGAAACGGGTCGCAGCCGCCATTGACCGTCTGGATATTGGCGTCGCTGTCGAGCATGTCGCGGTCGGGGCTTTCGTTGAACACCGACCCTGAGCAGAATTGCCCGGTAAAGGCGCGAAACGCCGCAATATCGGTCGCAAATCCGCGAAACAGCAGCGCGCCATGGCTGCGGTAAAGATCGACCACCGTCGCACGCGGCACATCGGCAAGCCCGGTTTCGTGCGTCGCGGTAAGCACGACATGCGGCTGGCCGGGCGCGGGCAGGGAAACGTCCATCGCCGCCAGCATAGCCGCCTGCGCACGCAGGGACTATAGCCGCGCCATGCCCGACGCCTTCGCCTCGCCCGACCGTTACCTATATGAATTCGTCGGCGACACGGCGGTGATCGTGCCGATGGACCGGGCAGCCTACCACCGTTCGATCTTCCTCGATGCGCGGATTTCCCCGGCCAGCGAGACGGCCGAGATGGTGCCCGCACGCGACCTGCCGCAGCCCGCCACCGTGCGCGCGCCGGGCTGGATCTTCCATGTTGCGCACTGCGGATCGACCTTGCTCGCCCGCGCGCTCGACGATCCCGGCGGCGAGATCGTGCTGCGTGAGCCGCTGGCGCTGCGGCAGCTGGCGGTTGCCGGTGCCAATGGCGCGCCCGATCCGGCGCGGCTGCGCTCGGCGGCGGCGCTCTATGGTCGCGGCTATGGTGATGGCGGCGCGCGCCCGCTGGTCAAGGCCAATGTGCCGGTCAACTTCATTGCACTCGATCTGCTGGCGCTCGATCCCGCCGCCCCGGCGATCCTGCTGCATTTCCCGCTGGCGGCCTATCTCGCCGCGATCCTGCGCGGGCCGAACCATCGTGGCTGGGTGCGGCACATCTCGGCCGAACTGCGCCCGGCGCTCGAGCTATGGGCGGGACCGGCCGGCGACAGCGACGCCGACCTCGCGGCGCGGCTGTGGCTGGCGCAGCACCGGGTCCATGCGGCGGCGCTGGCGCGCTTTCCCAACACCCGCAGCCTCGATGCCGAAACGCTGTTTGCCCGTCCACGCGCGACGGTGGCGGCGGCGCATGCGCTGTTCGGACGTCCGGTCACCGACGCCGCGCTCGACGCCATCGTCGCCGGGCCGCTGTTCGCCACCTATTCGAAACAGCCCGGCGTGGCGTTCGACAACAACGCCCGGCTGGTGCGTCACGCCGCAAGCGCCGCCGCACTGGCCCCCGAAATCACGGCAGCGCAACGCTGGGTAGCGGCGCGGGCGGCGGATTTCCCAGCAGCGGAGCGACTGGACAAGGCGCTGGTCTGAGCCTGCTTGGCCGGGGGTTCACGGTATGGGCCCATAAAGCTGACGGGCTTCTCTCGCCCAGTCATTGCCGGTCATGCGCGTTCGGCGGTTTGCTACAACCTGCCGTTCGTCCATCTCGCCTTGGGTAAGTCGGAACGACTTGTTTTGGGAC
>JBBROI010000003.1:0-302248 GCA_038229555.1 Sphingomonadales bacterium | reverse complement strand
ACTGGGTCCCGGGTCAAGCCCGGGATGACAGGCATTATTGCGTCCGTCAGACCGCTAGATTGTCGATCAGCCGCGTCGTTCCCATCACCGCCGCACCCGCCCGGTGCCGGTCCGGGTAACGGCACTACCCACGGCTGTCATCCCGGGCTCGACCCGGGACCCAGTTTGTTTCGGACACTGCCGGTAGAAAACGGGGTCCCGGGTCGAGCCCGGGATGACGGGGGTTGCGTCGGTCAGACCGCCAGATTGTCGATCAGCCGCGTCGTCCCCATCACTGCCGCACTCGCTCGGTGCCGGTCCGGTAGCGGCACTTCCCACGGCTGTCAACCCGGGCGAGGCCCGGGACCCACATTTAAGTAGACCGATCCCAAACAAACTGGGGTCCGGGGCGATCCCGGGTTGTCAGCCGTGGGTAGTGGCCGTACCCGGACCGGCACCGGGCGGGTGCGGCGGTGATGGGAACGACGCGGCTGATCGACAATCTAGCGGTCTGACGGACGCAATAATGCCTGTCATCCCGGGCTTGACCCGGGACCCAGTTTGCTTGCGATCGGACAAAAGAAAACTGGGTCCCGGGTCAAGCCCGGGATGACAGCCGTGGGTACTGCTGCTACCGGACCGGTACGGGATGGGTGCGGACGCCCCGGCGGTAACCGTTGAACTGCCCATTGTCGAACTGCCCGACATCGAACGCGAACTGGGCGTTGCCGGTTTCGCCGAGTGGTACGCCGATCGCACCATAGACTTCGCGATAGCCGCTGGTGCCGATGCCGACGCCGACTTCGCCGTGAACCCGGCCATCGCGCGGACGCGGCAGGTTGGCGGCATCGAACGGGCTGGTGGTGCGCAGGCTCGATTCGGCCTGCAGCCGGGTAATTTCGGCGGGCGACAGGCGATAGACCTGCGGCGCGGTCTGCGCCGTCACCGGGGTCGCAGCGAGGGCGGCGAGCAGCGCCAGGGTTCGCAATGCGGTCATGATCATCGCCTTTCGCATGTCGCCCCGCTGCCATCCTAAGCCGATCGCCGCAGTTCGTCACCCCTTGCGAAACGGCGTCGCCATATCGAGCGCTTCGATGTCGGCGGCCACCGCCTCACCTTCGCGGACCACGAACTCGGCGACCGCGCGGCGGAAGCCTACATTGGGGATGTAGTGCGCCGACACCGTCGCCACCGGGCGATAGCCGCGGGCGAGTTTATGCTGCCCCTGCGCCCCCGCCTCGACCCGCGCCCGGCCGTTCCGGATCGCCCAATCGATCGCCTGGTAATAGCAAAGCTCGAAGTGCAGGAACGGAATGTCCTCGGTCGCCCCCCAATAGCGCCCGTACAGGCACGTCTCGCCGATCAGGTTAAGCGCGCCCGCCACCGGCTGGCCATCGCGCAGTGCCAGCACCAGCAGCACCCGGTCGCCCATCGTCGCGCCGAGCAGGGTGAAGAATTGCCGCGTCAGATACGGTCGCCCCCATTTGCGCGCGCCGGTATCCTGATAGAAAATCCAGAAGGCATCCCAATGCGCTTCGGTGATCGCTGCACCGGTTAACTGAACGATCTCGACCCCCGACGCGCGCGCGCCCTCGCGTTCCTTGCGGATCTGCTTGCGCTTGCGCGACGCGAGTGCGGCGAGGAAATCGTCGAAGCTGGCGTAGCCGTCATTGTACCAATGGAACTGCTCGCCGACGCGCATCAGCCAGCCGGCGGTGGCGAACAACGCCTCCTGATCGGGCGTCAGGAAGGTCGCATGGGCCGATGAGAGTTTGTTCTGGTCCGTCAGACTTTCCGCCGCCGCGATCAGCAGCGGCGCGACGCCGGGATCGCGCAGCAGCAACCGTGGCCCGGTCGCCGGAGTGAACGGTACGGCGCATTGCAGCTTGGGGTAGTAATTGCCCCCGGCACGCTCCCACGCGTCGGCCCAGCCGTGATCGAAGACATATTCGCCTTGGCTGTGCGACTTGAGATACCCCGGCAGGATACCGGCGGCGCAGCCATCGCGGCCATCGACGACGATATGCGCCGCCTGCCACCCGGTGCGCGGCGCCGCGCTCCCCGAGGCTTCGAGCGCAACGAAAAAGGCATGGGCGGCAAAGGGGTTGTCGGTGCCGGCGCAGGCATCCCATTCGACCGCCGAAAGGTCGGCGGCGGCAGTGAGGATGCGGGCGGTCGTCGGCTTCATCGGGACCGTGTCATCGTCGCGCCTTTGTCATCATCTACCCTTTTGTCATCCCGGCGCAGGCCGGGATCCAGCTTCTGCTGTTCGGCACGACAAGAAAACTGGATCCCGGCCTGCGCCGGGATGACAAAAAGCGGGATGCGGCATCGTTAATCGGTGATCGCCACTACCGCGTCGATCTCGACCGCCACGCCGCGCGGCAGCGACGCCACGCCGACTGCCGATCGCGCATGTCGTCCGGCGTCGCCGAACACTGCGACCATCAGGTCCGACGCGCCGTTGGCGACCTTGGGCTGATCGGTAAAGTCCGGCGTCGACGCGACGAACACCCCGAGCTTGACGATCCGCTGCACCCGGTCGAGCGACCCGAGCGCCGCCTGCATCTGCGCGATCAGGCCGATGGCGCAGCGTTTGGCCGCCGCCACCCCGCCGTCGGTGTCCATCGTGTCACCGAGCCGTCCGAGGATCAGCGCGCCACTCTCGTCGAACGGGATCTGTCCCGAAATGTGCAGCATTCCACCGGCGGCGACGGCGGGCACATAATTCGCCACCGGGGCGGCAGCGACCGGCAAGGTGATCCCCAGTTCGGCAAGGCGTTCGGCAGCGGACATGGTAATTCTCCTGTTGGGACCCGTATCAGATTTCGAGCACGGCCCGGATATGCACCAGTGCCGCGCCCCAGTCGTCGATCCGGGCGTCGGCATCGGGCGCGGGCGGAATGAGTGTTCGCAGCGGCGCTTCGGCGACCATGTGCAGGCGGTGGACTTCGGGGACGATGCCTTTTGCCGAACTGTGGTGCGGCGGCAGATCGTCGATGAACACCGCGCTGCCGGGCTGAAAATGGTCGACGAGTTTCTTGATCGGCCCACCCTTGGGTCCGTTGTTGCCGATGACGCGGTACGGCATGCCATGACGCACCATTTCGCCGGTGCGGAGCAGGGCGTGTTTTTCGGCGATATTGGTCAGGATCACCACGTCGCACGATGTCGCGAGATCGGCGAGCGCTGCGGCGGCGCCCGCCACCGGCGTCTGGGTTGCCATATGCGTATCGAAAAAGCCGCCGAGCAGTTGCGGGAACGCCGCAGCTTCGACGGCGCTGCCATCGGCGCGGTGGATGTTGCCGGCCAGCGCGAAGCTTTTCAGCGCGAGGGTGAGTTCGTGCTCGTCGCGCAGATAGGCGATGAACGGATCGACGAATTCGAGCAGTACGCCGTCGCAATCTGAAATGATCAGCGGACGTGCCATCAGAAATTCCCGTCGAAACTGGGGTTGAGCGCCGCAGCGGCGGCTGCCAGCGCCTCGGGCTTGACGCCGATCCCGGCGGCACAGTCAACCAGATCGGCCTCGTTCTGGCTCAGGAAATCGAGCACCGCGGCAAGCACTTCGGGGTCGGCGGCGCGGGCACGCAGACCATCGGCGTCGAGGCCCGACAGCGCCAGAAAGCGCGGCCCAAGCGCCTCGTCGCCCGCCACATGCGCCAGCGCCAGCAACGCCAGCGTCGCCGGATCGGCGTTAACCTTTTTGTCGTTCAGCACGACTAAGCTATCTCCACAGGCGAGGTGCATGCTTTAGGGGGCACAGCGTCGGGTTGCCAAGGGCTGAAGCGGGGGCTGAAGCAATTGCGCAACGTTCTGGCGTAGCGTGCGTATCTTAAGATCGAAGGGCGGATTTCCGCCAGTGATGGGGCCATGGGGATTACGATCGGATTTGTTGGCGAACGCGACCTGTGTGATCAGCTTGAGGCGCTGGCCCCACCTGGGTGCACCTTCGAATGCCTGACAACCGCCGAAGCGGTTGTGGCGGTGCGTGACGGCACGCTGACCTTGCTCATGGTCGCGCTCGATACGCCCGACTGGCGCGACAGCCTCGAACCGCTCGCCGAACTGCATCGCGCCAACGAGGAACGTCCGGTGCCGGTGCTGGCGCTGGTGCCGCGCCATGATACGGCGGCACTGGTAACCGCATTCGACAGCGGCGTTTCGGAATGTGTCGCGCTGCCGCTCGATACCAATGAATTTCGCGCCCGGCTCGGGGCGCTGTTGCGGCGGCGGCATACCGCAGCGGTGAAACAGGCCGAAACACGGGCGATCTGGCGTCTGGCGCAGACCGATCCGGTCACCGGGCTGTACAGTCGCACATATCTCGACGGCGTGCTGCCGACCGCCATCGATGTGGCGCGCGCTGCCGACCGCCCGCTGGCGCTGTTGATGATCGATCTCGATGCGCTCAAGCCGTTCAACGATCGCTGGGGCCATGCAGCAGGCGACCGTGCCCTGCGCGCCGTCGCCACGGCTTTGCAGGGGCAGGTGCGTAGCAGTGATATGGTGGCGCGCTATGGCGGCGACGAGATTGTCGTCGTGATGCCCGACACCGACCTCGAGACCGCGCGCCGGGTGGCGGGGCGGTTGAATGCCATCGTCGCCGAAACGCCGGTCGGCGGCGATACGGGTGGTGCGGGACTGACGGTCAGCATCGGCGTGGCGACCCTCACCGAATCGGTCCGCGACGCGCGGCACCTGATCGACCGTGCCGATGCGGCGCTATATGCTGCCAAACGCGCTGGACGAAACCAGGTCGCCGAAGCCGCGTGACGGCGCGCCAACCGGCGCGACCGCAGCTTATTTGATCTTGGCTTCCTTGTACGCAACGTGCTTGCGCACGACTGGATCGTACTTGTTGAAGCTCAGCTTCTCGGTCTGGGTGCGCGGGTTCTTCTTGGTGACATAGAAGTGCCCGGTGTCGGCGCTCGAAACGAGCTTGATCTTGATGGTAGTCGGCTTGGCCATGACGGGTCCCGGATCGCAATAGGTGATGGTTCGCGAGCGGGTTGCCGACGCGACAAGGCGCGCTTAATGACGGGGAGGGGGGCGAAAGTCAAGGAGCCCAATGGAGTCGGAGGGCCGATGCCGGCTAGACTGCCGATTATTCGTCGCGACTGATCTTTTCCTCGCGCTCGTGGCGTTCTTGCGCTTCGAGCGTCATCGTGGCGATCGGCCGGGCTTCGAGGCGCTGCAGTGAAATCGGCTCGCCAGTGACTTCGCAATAGCCATAGTCGCCGCTTTCGATCCGGCGCAGCGCGGCGTCGATCTTGCTGATCAGCTTGCGCTGGCGGTCGCGCGTCCGCAGTTCCAGACCCCAATCGGTTTCGGACGCCGCGCGGTCGGCGATATCGGGCTCGGTCAGCGGCTCGGCCTTGAGCGTCTCGAGCGTGCCAGCCGATTCGCGCAGGATCGCTGCCTTCCAGTCGAGCAGATTGCGACGGAAATAAGCCGATTGACGCGCGCTCATGAAGGCCTCATCGGGCGACGGGCGATAGCTGGGGGCGAGGTTGACCGAACCCTCGACCGCGTCGTCGATTTCGGCCTGGGCCACGCCGGTTATCGTCAATGCAGAATCCGACATCACTCGTCTCCACCCTTGCTGGTGGACGGTACGCCCGGACCCCTTCCGACGCTCCGCCTCGCCAACTCAGCTGTCCTTTGGACATACCGATCCCCGAGGCGGCTCATAGCGATGCCCCCGGACGGCGGCAAGGCCGTACCGCGCTAAACTATTGGGATTGCGATGACCCGAACGCGAACCGGTCGATCAGCCTTTGGCGGCGGCGTCGATACGCGCCTGCAAGGCGGCAACCTGCGCTTTCAGATCGGCCGTTTCGGCGCTTTCGGCGGGGGCGGTCGGCGCACTTGGCCGGGTCGCGGACTGCCCGGTAAACATCGTCGCGGCAGCCTGAAACATCGCGAGGTTTTGCTTGGCCAGCTGTTCGAACGGCTTCAGCGCGGCATCGCGAAACTGTTCCTGATGCTTTCCGAATGCCGCCATCGAGGCTTCGAGATAGTGCGGCACCATCGACTGCATCGAATCGCCGTACATCGCGATGATCTGGCGCAGGAACGGCACCGGCAACATGGTTTCCTTGCCCGATTCGCCTTCCATGACGATCTGCGTCAGAACCGAATGCGTAATATCCTCGCCGCTGCGCGCGTCGAACACCTGAAAGTCGCGGCCTTCGCGAGTCATGGCGGCGAGATGTTCGAGCGTGATGTAGCTTGACGATTCGGTGTTGTAGAGGCGGCGATTGGCGTATTTCTTGATGACCACGGGCGATGTGGCGGACTTGGGTCCGGCACCCATGGGCGAGGCGGCATCTGCCATGGTAATTCCTGACGCGATACAAACAGCGCCTGCCAAGCAGGCCAATATCATGTCTGTAACACAGGCTTATGTTGCGCCGCAACGCAGTGCCGAAACCCCGGTCATGCGGGGGCGTGGGCCGCACCCGCTGCCGGTGTTCTTGGCAGTCGTGGCGCAGGTGTGCGGCGACGATCGGGCGCGGCTTGCCAGGGTGCTCGACGGTGTGCGGCGGTATCAGGCGACCGCGCCCGCCGAACCCCGGCCGATGCAACCGGTGGTCGCCCGGATCGGCGCGACGACGCTGCGCGATCATGGCGGCAGTGGACCGTTGGTGGTCGTCGTGCCGTCGCTAATCAACCCGCCGACGGTGCTCGATCTCGCGGCGCATAATTCGCTGCTCGGGCATCTCGCCGCGTCGGGGCTGCGGCCGCTGCTCGTCGATTGGGGGATGCCCGGCGCGGATGAACTCGGTCTCGATCTCGCGGGTCATGTCGAGGCGCGGCTGCTGCCGCTGATTGCGGGACTCGGTGAACCCGTGGCGCTGGCGGGCTATTGCCTCGGCGGTACACTGGCACTTGCGGCCGCGGCACGGGCAGCGCGGGTGACGAAGCTGGCGCTGCTGGCGACGCCGTGGCGGTTCAGCGGCTATTGCGACGCGGCCCGCGCCGCGATGGGCGACCTTTGGCGCAATGCCGCGCCGCTTGCCGCGCCGCTGGGGGCGCTGCCGATGGATATGCTGCAACCGGCCTTCTGGTCGCTCGATCCGCAGGCGCTGGTGGGCAAATTCGAACGCTTCGCGACCCTCCCCGACGGACCCGAAAGCGAGGCTTTTGTGGCGCTCGAGGATTGGGCCAACGATGGTCCGCCATTGGCGCTCCCGGCGGCGCGCGCGTTGGCCGAGGATCTTTATGGCGCCAACCTTAGCGGCCAAGGCCGTTGGATCGTGGGCGGCGGTCCGGTGGATCCCGCAGCGTTACGCATCCCCATTCTCGACATTGTCGCGACGCGCGACCGAATCGTTCCGCCTGCTTCGGCGCTGTCGGCGGACGGTGGCATTGCGTCGCTGGCGCTCGATGCCGGCCACGTCGGGATGGTCGTTGGGTCGCGTGCGCCGCACCTGTTGTGGGACCCGCTGGCGCGCTGGCTCCGGGAGGGCTAGACCGGAGCAGCAAGCAAGGAGCCTTTGCCATGACCGGAACCGTGATCACCGCCGCCCGCCGCACGCCTGTCGGCAGTTTCATGGGTGCGTTCGCCACCACCCCGGCGCACGAACTCGGCCGTACCGCGATCCTGGCTGCGATGGCCGATGCCGGTGTCGATGCGGGCGAAATCGATGAAGTGATCCTTGGCCAGGTGCTCACCGCCGGTCAGGGCCAGAACCCGGCGCGGCAGGCGGCGGTCAACGCCGGCATCGCCAAGGAAACCCCGGCATGGGGCGTCAATCAGGTGTGCGGGTCGGGCCTGCGCGCCGTCGCGCTGGCGAGCCAGGCGATCCAGGCCGGCGACGCCAAGATCATCATCGCCGGCGGGCAGGAGAGCATGAGCCTGTCGAACCACGCGCAGGCGTTGCGCGCCGGAACCAAGATGGGCGCGCTCGAACTGATCGACACGATGATCAAGGACGGGCTGTGGGACGCCTTCAACGGCTATCACATGGGCATGACCGCCGAAAATGTCGCCGAAATGTACCAGATTGGCCGCGCTAAACAGGATGAATTCGCCGTCGCCAGCCAGAACAAGGCGAGCGCGGCGCGCGCCGAGGGGCGTTTTGTCGGGCAGATCGCTCCGGTGACGGTCAAGGGCCGCAAGGGCGACACCATCGTCGATACCGACGAATATATCCGCGACGGCGTGACAATCGATTCGATCAGCGGCCTCAGGGGTGCATTCAAGAAGGACGGCACCGTAACCGCGGCCAATGCGTCGGGGCTCAACGACGGGGCGGCGGCACTGGTGGTGATGAGCGAGGCCGAAGCATCGCGGCGTGGTGCCACCGTGCTGGCGCGCATCGCCTCATGGGCGTCGGTCGGGGTCGATCCCGCCGTCATGGGCATCGGCCCGGTCCCGGCGTCGCGGCGGGCGCTCGAAAAGGCCGGCTGGTCGGTCGCCGATCTCGACCTGATCGAAGCCAATGAAGCGTTTGCCGCGCAGGCGGCTGCCGTCGGGCAGGAACTCGGGCTCGATCCAGCTAAGGTCAACGTCAACGGCGGTGCCATCGCCATCGGCCATCCGATCGGTGCATCGGGCGCACGCGTGCTGACGACGCTGATCCACGAAATGGTCCGGCGCGACGTGCACCGCGGGCTGGCGACGCTGTGCATCGGCGGCGGCATGGGCATCGCCATGTGCGTTGAGCGGTAGGACGCGGCCTGATATCGGGGTCGATGGAGGCTTGCGATGACCATTACCATAGAGCTGCCCAAGGACGAGGCCTTGCAGGTCTCGCTGGCCGAACACTGGCGCGTGTTCGCCGACAACGCCGTTAAGGCGGGACGCTATGCGTCGGTCGATGCGGTCATCAGCGAAGGCTTGCGGCTGGTCGAAGCGCGGGATGAGACGTTCTGGGGCCTGAAGACTGACATCGATGCGGCGATTGCAGCGGGTGGCCGGAACAGCGGTGCCGACCTGTCGCGGTCACTCGACGCGACGTTCGACCGGCTCCGGGCCGACGGGTATTGAGTGCCCGCGCTCGTCTACCTCGATAGCGCCATCGCCGATTTCGAAGACATTGCGATGACGCTGACCTATCGAACGCAAGACATCACAATAGCGCGCGATTTTGTTTCCCAGCTGCAGCAACGATGTACGCAGCTGGCAGGCCTGCCGGGGACACTCGGCCAACTACGCCCCGAGTATCGGGACGATATTCGCAGCGTGCCCCACGGCAACTATGTGATATTTTTCCGGTATGCAGGCGACGACCTTGAAGTGGTCAAGATCGTCGATGCCCGGCGGGATCTGCGGCGCCTTAGCTTCGCGACTCCGCCGCAATGACGTTCACCCCTTGGGATGCGCCTTTGTCCACGCCAGCACATTCTCCGGGGTCGACTGTTCATACGGGTCGGTGTCCGAACCGTCGTCGTTGATGCCGGGTTCCTGCCAGAAGGCGGCAACCTTGCCGCTATCGACGACCATCGCATAGCGCCACGAACGCATGCCGAAGCCGAGATGCGATTTGTCGATCAACATGCCCATCTGGCGGGTGAAGGCACCGTTGCCGTCGGGCAGCAGCGTGACGTTGTTAAGGCCGAGGTTCTTGCCCCATTGGAACATGACGAAGGCATCGTTGACGCTGATGCAATAGACTTCGTCGACATGCCCTTCGGCGCGAATCGCGTCGTACATCGCCTCGAAGCCCGGAACCTGCTTGCCCGAACATGTCGGCGTGAACGCACCCGGCAGCGAGAAGACGGCGATGCGCTTGCCCGGTGCGAAGATTTCGGCCGACGTCACGTCCTGCCAGCGGAAGGGGTTGGGGCCTTCGACGCTGTCATCGCGAACGCGGGTCTTGAAGGTCACTTGGGGAACCGAACGGCCGATCATCTGCATCTCCATGATTGATGTACCCCACTAGCAGACCCACCACGCTTTGGGGCATGACGATTTACGATGACGGCCATCGACCCCGGCGATGAACACGCAGCAGATGGCCCGCTGGCGCGGCTGTTTGCCGGTGGTCGCCATGTCCGCCTGCTGATGCTTGGGCAGCCGCTGACGGCATTGACGCTGCCGTCGCTAGCGCATTTCGAACGCGTCGTCGGCGTGACGCGCCCCGACGAACCGCCGGTCGGTGTCGTCGCCGACCCGCTGCGGTTGCCGTTTTACGAAGCCGTATTCGATCGCGCGCTGGTTTCGGGCCGGTTACCTGCGACGCAGGCGCGTGCCGAACTGCGGGAGTTGTGGCGGGTCCTCGCCCCGGCGGGGCTGGCGCTGCTGGTGGTCAAGGCGCGGCGGCGCTGGCAGTTTCAGGCGGATGGGTGGCCGCGCGAGGCCTTGGCCGCACTGCTCGCCGATGCGATGTTCGAGGTGCTCGACTGGCAGGTCGCGACCTTGCCCGATCGTTGGCATCTGGTGCTCGTCGGTAAGGTCGACGGCCTGCGTCCGGCGCTGATCGGCCGGGTCGAGGCGCTCGCCTCGGTCGCGCAGCCCGCCTAACGCCGCGCCAGCACGAACACCGCCTGTTCGGCGAGCAGATTGGCCAGCCCCGGCCCACGTCGCACGCCGTTGCCAAGGAACGTCGCCTGTTCGATCCGCAACCCGAGTTCGCCCGCCGTCGCCCGGAAATCGTCGACGGTACAGAGGTGAATGTTGGCGGTTTCATGCCAGCTGACCGGCAAGGTCGGCGTCACCGGCATGCGCCCGCCGAGCGCCAGCGACGCCCGCACCCGCCAATGGCCGAAGTTCGGGAAGCTGACGACGGCGCGCCGCGCGATGCGCAGCAGCTCGCCGAGCACGGTTGCAGGCGCGCGCATCGCCTGCAGCGTGTCGGACAGGATCGCCATGTCGAAGGCGTCGGCGGGATAGTCGGCAAGGTCGGCATCGGCGTCGCCCTGCACCACCGACAGGCCACGCGCCACGGCGCTGGCGACATTGGCAGCACTGACATCGATACCGCGCGCGTCGACCGCCTTGGTATCGCGCAAATAGGCGAGCAGCGCGCCGTCGCCGCAGCCGATGTCGAGCACTCGCGCACCTGAAGGCACCGCATCGGCGACGGCGGCAAGATCGGCACGGAGAGTCATGTACCCGCCCGCAGAAAGCCGTCGATCACCCGGTTCATTTCGGGCGCGTCGAGCAGGAAGGCGTCATGGCCGTGCGGGCTTTCGAGTTCGACGAACGACACCGCCGCGCCGGCTGCGTTTAGCGCCCGCACCACCCGCTTCGATTCGGCCGTCGGATACAGCCAGTCGCTGGTGAAGCTGATGATGGCAAAGCGCGTTTTCGTCCCCGCGAACGCCTTCGCCAGCACCCCGTCATGCGGGGCGGCCAAATCGAAATAGTCGAGCGCCCGGGTGATATAGAGGTAAGAATTGGCGTCGAAGCGCTCGACGAACGCCAGCCCCTGATGGCGCAAATAGCTTTCGACCTGAAATTCGGCGTCGAAGCCGAAGCCGAGCGCGGCGCGATTTTGCAGCCGTCGCCCGAACTTCGCCGTCAGCCCCTCTTCGGACAAATAGGTGATGTGCGCCGCCATCCGCGCCACGGCCAGCCCCGCCGACGGCGGTGCGTCGGCCGCATAGGCGCCTGCCGCCCACGCCGGATCGGCCATGATCGCCTGGCGTCCGACTTCGTGAAAGGCGATGTTCTGCGCCGAATGCCGCGCCGCAGTGGCCACCCCGACGACCGAGCGCACACGGTCGGGCAGCGCCACCGCCCAATCGAGCGCCAGCATCCCGCCCATCGACCCGCCGACGATCGCCTGCAACACGCCGACGCCCAGATGATCGAGCAGCGCCGCCTGCGCGCGGACCATGTCGCGGATGGTGATGACCGGGAACGCCATGGCGTAGCGGTCGCCCGTCGCCGGATCGATGCTGCCGGGGCCGCTCGACCCGCTGCAGCCGCCGAGCACGTTGGCACAGACGATGAAATGCCGCGCCGGATCGACCGGCTTGCCGTCGCCGACAAGGCGCGACCACCAGCCCGGCTTGCCGGTGCGCGGATGGATGCTGGCGACGTGCTGATCGCCGGTCAGTGCGTGGCAGACGAGGACGGCATTCGACGCGTCGGCGTTGAGCGCCCCATAGGTTTCATAGCCGATATCGAGCGCTGCCAGCGTCTGGCCGCTTTCGAGCGCGAATGGACCGGGCAGCGTCACGCCGCGGTCCAGCCCGAAGCGCGTATCATGTGCCAAGGAGGGTGCCGTCGCCATTGGTGGCGGTTAGCGGGACTGGCCAAGAATGTCACTTGCACTTCCTCTCCCGCTCGCGGGAGAGGCGAGAGACGGCGGCGGTAGCCCACGGCCCGGGTGAGGGTGTTGGGCGTGATGCGTTGAAGTAGAAAGTACGAACCCCTCACCCGCCGCGCCAAGGGGCGCGTGTCGCCTCTCCCGCAAGCGGGAGAGGGAGTTTCGCCGCCCCTTGTCACGCCAAGCGACCGCCGCTATCCCGCAATATCAATTCAACGACCGTCCATAAGCGGAGAGGGTTTTCCATGAGCGACGTCGCCGAGCGCGTGAAGAAGATTGTTGTCGAGCACCTGGGTGTCGAAGCCGACAAGGTTACCGAAGAGTCGAGCTTCATCGACGATCTGGGTGCCGACAGCCTCGACACCGTCGAACTGGTGATGGCGTTCGAAGAAGAATTCGGCGTCGAAATTCCCGATGATGCCGCCGAAAAGATCCTGACCGTCAAGGATGCGATCGGCTTCATCCAAGCCAATCACAAGGCTTGATTTGCCGGGCTATTCTCGTCGTGCTGCACTGACGGCGCGGCCAATGGCTTGACGATACGGCTCTTCGCGGCGACGCGGAGAGCCGTTTCGCGTATAGGGCCAGTACGACCAGGCCAAAAGAACAAGGAACGAGGTGCCGATGCGGCGCGTGGTAATTACGGGACTGGGCATGGTGACGCCGCTGGGCGCGCATGTCGAAACGGTCTGGGCGAACCTGCTCGCGTCGAAGTCGGGCGCGGGGCCGATCACGCGTTTCGACGCGACCGACTATGTCTGCCGCATCGCCTGCGAGGTGAAGCGCGGTGACGGATCGGGCGACACGTTCAACGCCGATACGCGCGTCGACTACAAGGTGCAGCGGCAGGTCGACCCGTTCATCACCTATGGCATCGATGCTGCCGGACAGGCGCTCGAGGATGCCGGACTGACCGAAATGACCGAAACCGAGCGGTTCCGGGCGGGGTGCATGATCGGCTCGGGCATCGGCGGGCTGCCGGGGATCGAGGAGGAATCGGTCGTCCTCTACACGCGCGGTCCGCGCCGCGTGTCGCCGCACTTCGTCCATGGCCGGTTGATCAACCTGATCTCGGGGCAGGTGTCGATCAAATACGGCCTGATGGGGCCGAACCATGCCGTCGTGACCGCATGTTCGACCGGCGCGCACGCCATCGGCGACGCGGCGCGATTGATCGCGTTGGACGATGCCGATGTCATGCTGGCGGGCGGTTCCGAAGGCGCGATCTGCCCCCTGGGAATCGCCGGGTTCAGCCAGGCCAAGGCGCTATCGACGCATTTCAACGACGAACCGACGCGCGCCAGCCGCCCGTATGACAAGGACCGCGACGGGTTCGTCATGGGCGAAGGGGCGGGCATCGTCTGCCTCGAGGAGTACGAACACGCCAAGGCGCGCGGGGCGAAAATCTATGGCGAGGTCATCGGCTATGGCCTGACCGGCGATGCGTACCATGTCACCGCGCCGCATCCCGAAGGTTCGGGGGCGTTCCGATCGATGGAAATGGCGTTGAAGCGCGCCGGGCTGGGTCCGTCGGACATCGATTACATCAACGCCCATGGCACCTCGACGCCACTGGGCGACGAACTCGAACTCGGTGCGGTCCGCCGCCTGTTCGGCTCGGCCATCGAAACGGTGTCAATGTCATCGACCAAGTCGGCGACGGGGCATTTGCTCGGCGGGGCCGGCGCGATCGAATCGATCTTCTGCCTGCTGGCGATGCGGGACCAGATCGTGCCGCCGACGCTCAACCTCGATAATCCGTCGGATGGCTGCGCCGGGGTCGATTTGGTGCCGCATGTCGCGAAGCAGCGCGCCGTGAAGGCGGTGCTCAACAACAGCTTCGGTTTCGGCGGGACCAATGCGACGCTGGTAATGCGCGCAATCTAAGGGCTTCGCCGCGGCCGGGGGGCGGAAAGGCACGACCATGTTGGGCAAACGCACCTACCTCGCTTTCGCCGGTCTGCTGCTCGTGCTGGCGGTGCCGGTGGTCGTGGCACCGTGGTATGGCTGGGGCGAGCGGCCCGGCAAGGCGGTGCTGATCACCGTCGACAAGGGCGAGCCGCTGGCGAAAGTGGCGACCAAGCTCGACAAGGCCATGCTCGTTACCACCGCAGGGCAGTTCCGCATTCTCGCCAAGCTGCTCGGTCGCGACGCGCCGATTCAGGCCGGGACCTACCGTTTCGTCATGGGGTCGGGGTGGAAGGGCTTTCTCGAGGCGATGCAGCGCGGCGCGGTCGAGCGGTTGTCGGTGACGATTCCCGAGGGGCTGCCGTCGGTGCTCGTGGCGGCGCGGTTGCTGGCCGAAACACGGTTGAGCGGCCCGGTCGCAGTGCCGCCAGAGGGCTCGGTGCTCCCCGAAACCTATGCCGCGACGCCGGGTGAACCGCGCGCCAAGGTGCTGGCCCGTATGCAGGCGGCGATGCGCGACCAACTCGCGTCGCTGTGGCAGGCGCGGTCCAAATCGACCGTCGTCAAGACGCCGCAGGAAGCGGTCATCCTCGCGTCGATCGTCGAGAAGGAAACCGGCAAGGCGAGCGAACGCCGCCTCGTCGCCGGGGTCTATTCGAACCGGCTGCGGCAGGGGATCAAGCTCGATGCCGACCCGACGGTGATCTATCCGCTGACCAAGGGCAAACCGCTCGGTCGTCGCATCCGACAATCCGAAAAGCGCGCCGATACCGGGTACAACACCTATGCCCGCGCCGGGCTGCCGAAGGGGCCGATCGCCAACCCCGGCAAGGCGTCGATCGCCGCCGTGCTCGATCCCGAAGCCACCAAGTCGCTGTATTTCGTCGCGGATGGCAGCGGCGGCCACGTCTTTGCATCGACCTTGCCCGAACATAATGCCAATGTCGCCAAATGGTTTGCGATCCGCCGCGCGCGAGGCGAGATGTGAGTACAATGCCCTGCCGCCCCGCAAGGGGGGTGTAAGGTCATGGCTGTCCGCCGCCGCAAGCCGCCGCAGTTCCGCCCGCTCGGGTCGCGGGCGAAGTCGCGGCTGTCGTTCGCCGGTATCGTCGGGCGCGCCATCGCCGCGCTCGGGCTGGCATGGGTTGTGGGACTGTTGTGGTTCTCGCTCGCCCTGCCGCAACCCGCGCCGCTGACGGCGCACACCGATGCCGTCGTCGTGCTGACCGGCGGCGGCGGGCGGCTGGCGCGTGGACTTGCCGTTGTCGATGCGGGTGCTGCGCCACGCCTGTTGTTCTCGGGCGTCGGCCGCGCCACCCGCGCGCAGATCGCCGAAGCCAATGGCGTCAAACTGACCCGGCTGAAGGACGTCGATCTCGGCTATGAAGCGGTCGATACCCGGTCGAATGCCGAGGAAACCGCGCGCTGGGTGGCCAAGAACGGCTTCAAGTCGATCCGGCTGGTGACGTCGGCAGGGCATATGCGCCGCGCGCGGCTTGAACTATCGGCGATCCTGCCCGGCGGTATTGCGATCCTGCCCGATTCGGTGCCGGTCGAACCCGACGCCCCCGGCATCGCCACCGAATATACCAAATATCTGCTGCGCCTTGCCGCACGCACCGCCGGGGCCGATTGATGGCGCTGTTGCGGTCGCTGGTCTTCACGCTGGTGTTCTATCTCGGCTCGGTGCCGCTGGTGACATTCATCGCCCTTGTCGCGACCGTCTCGCGCGACGGGCTGTTCGCGCTGTGCGCCGTCTGGAGCCGCTGGTTCCGCTGGTGCGCGCGGGTCTTCCTCGGCGTCCGCCTCAATGTCGAAGGGGCGGTGCCGAGCGGCAATGTGCTGGTGGCGATCAAGCACCAATCGGCGTTCGAAGCGATCCTGACGCTGTCGCTGTTTCACCGTCCCGCCGTCGTCATGAAGACCGAGTTGCGGCGTATTCCGGTCTGGGGCTTCGCCGCCGAACGCCATGGCTCGATCTTCGTCGATCGCAGCGGCTCGGCATCGACGCTGCGCACCATGCTGCGCGCCGGGCAGCAGGCCGCGGCGGCAGAACGCCCGATCGTCATCTTCCCCGAAGGCACCCGCGTCCCGGTCGGCGAAGCGCCACCGCTCGCTGCCGGATTTGCCGGCCTGTACAAGCTGCTGCGCCTGCCGGTCGTCCCGGCGGCGATCGATTCGGGGCGCGTCTGGCGCATGGGTTTCGTCAAGCACCCCGGCGTCATCACCATCCGTTTCCTGCCCGTTATCGCCACCGGACTCGACCGCGCGACCGTCGAAGCGCGGGTCCATGATGCGATCAACCGTAATCCGGTGACCGGGCGGTGAAGGCGCGATGGCCATTATGGTTGATGCTGGTGCCGCTCGTCGCCGGGGTGGCGCTGTACGGGTGGCTGTGGTCGGGCTGGGCGGCGGCGTTCCGGACCGAGGTGGCAGGGTGGCTGCCGGGGCGCACCGTCACCGTGTCGGGCTTCCCCTATCGCATCGAAGCGACCGCCGACACACCGCAGTTGAGCGGCGGCAGCATTGTCGTGTTCACCGCAAGTGCCGCACGCGCCATCGTTAACCGCGGGCCATGGCAGCCCGACCTGACGGTCATCAGCAGCGACGCGCCGAGGTTCAGCGTCGCGGTCGGCGGCGTGGGTGCGGCGACGGCGATGCGCGCCGACATCGCCGGCAAGACCGCGCTGAGCAGTATTCATGTCGAAGCGGGTCGCGTCGCGCGGCTGTCGACCGTCATCGAGGCGGCGAGCGGGCGGCTTGGCATTCTGACGCCCGCGCTCACCGCCGATGCGCTCGAGGTGCATCTGCGCGAGGTGCCGGGCCGCCTGCCCGAACCCTGGTCGGCGACTTTGCCGGGGCGTGGGCAGGCGGTGATCAGCGCCGAGCGGCTGCGCATCGGCGGCGGCGACGCGCTGACCCTGGCGGCGGATTTCGCCGTCACCGGCGCGGCGCGGCTGACCGACTTTGCCCGTTGGGCCGATGGCGGGACGATCGAACTGCGCGCGCTGAGCCTCAGCGATGCGCATGGCGAGGTCGCCGGCGTTGCAGCGACCTTGGTGCCGATTGGCCGGACGGGCATGCGGATCGCCGGCACGATCACCACCATCTGCCCCGAAGCGGTCGTCGCCGCCTTCGATGGCACCCCGCCGCCGCGCGCGCTGCGGCTGCGCCAACCGCTGCGACTGGCGTTCGAGGCGACCATGAAGGCCGGGACCGACCGCACCATGACAGCGCGCCTTGCAGGCGACCTCGACAATCTGGCGACGCGCGCGCGGCGCGGGCAGGAGCCGCCGTGCCCGGTGATCCGGGGCGCGAGGTGAGGCATCGGGACGGGCGTTATGGTCGCTGATGGGGTAAAGGTGACGAAAGAGACTCCAAAACGCATCTGCGACTCGCTGGAGTAAGGTAATATCGTTGCGCTATTGTGCAATTATATTACTTATCCAGCTCATACTGGTCGTCATCCCCGCGAAAGCGGGGATCCATCACCCCGACGTTGGCGTGATGGACCCCCGCTTTCGCGGGGGTGACGCCGTAGTACAGGTGCGACGATGTAAGACGGGTGTGGCGGCGTGACGAAAGAAGGCAACGAAGAACACAGCGCCCCTAATGCGGCCGTCCGAAATCCGGCGTGTCGGTGTCCTGGCCTTCGTCGATGATGCTGCGGCGGATGGCGCGGGTGCGGGTGAACAGCGCCTCGAGCGTCGCGCCGTCGCCCCAGCGGATGGCGCGCTGCAGCGCCACCAGATCCTCGGTGAAGCGCCCCAGCGTTTCGAGCACTGCGTCCTTGTTGTTGAGGAACACGTCGCGCCACATGACGGGGTCGCTGGCGGCGATGCGGGTAAAATCGCGGAAGCCCCCGGCGGAATATTTGATCACCTCGCCGCGTGTCACGGTTTCAAGGTCCGACGCGGTGCCGACGATCGAATAGGCGATAAGGTGCGGCAGATGGCTGGTGACCGCGAGCACGCGGTCGTGGTGCGCGGCGTCCATCACATCGACCTTGGCGCCAAGGCCGGTCCAGAAGCTCGCGAGGCGTTCGACCTGCCACGCCGCGACATCGGCGGGTGGGGTTAAAATGCACCAGCGGTCGCGAAACAGCGAGGCAAACCCGGCATCGGGGCCGCTTTTTTCGGTTCCCGCGACCGGATGTGCGGGGATGATGGTGACCCTCGGCAGCGCCGCCGTCAGGTCGATCAGCACGCGTTCCTTGACCGACCCGACGTCGCTGACGATTGCACCCGGCGACAGCTCGGCGGCGATTTCGGCAGCGACCGCCGCCATCGCCCCGACCGGCACCGCGAGCACGACGAGGTCGGCATCGACGACGGCGGCCCCGGCATGGTCGGTGACATCTTCGGCCAAGTCGAGCGCCCGCACGCGTTCGCGCACCGCCGCGTCACCGTCGCTGACGGTCAGGCGGACGGTCGGCATATCGGCGCGAATGGCGCGGGCGAGCGACGAGCCGATAAGGCCCATGCCGATGATCGCGACGCGCGAGAAGGGGAGCATCAGGACACCAACATTTCGTCACCCCCGCGAACGCGGGGGTCCATCGCCTCAACTATCCGGTGATGGACCCCCGCTTTCGCGGGGGTGACGGCCATCGGGGCAATCACCCTAACCACCCTCGACGAACCGCCGCAGCGATGCCGCCGCCGCGCGGGTTTCGGCTTCGGTGCCGATCGAAATGCGGATGCAGCGCGGCATCGCCTGCACCGCCAGATAACGCGCGATAATGCCATCGGCCATCAGCGCGGCGTTCGCCCTGTCGGCGGTCAGCGGACCGTCGGCCGGAAATTCGACCAGCACGAAGTTCGCTGCCGACGGAATCGCCCGCAGCCCCTTGTTGCCCATTGCGGTGACTTCGCTTGCCAGCCACTCGCGCCATGTGAGCGTATGGGCGCGGGTTTTCTCCACCCAGTCGACGTCGGCGAGCGCTGCAATCGCCCCGGCCTGACCGGTCGAGGGCACGTTGAACGGCGCGCGGATGCGGTGCATCGCGGCGATAAGCGGTGCCTGCGCATAGGCCCAGCCGATGCGCTGCGCCGCAAGGCCGTAGATTTTCGAAAAGGTCCGCATCGTCACGACGTTGGCATGGGCGTCGGCGAGCGCGATGCCGTCCTCATACTCACCTTGCGCAAATTCGGCGTAGGCGCAGTCGAGCGCGAAGACGATGTCGGGGCGCAGTCCGGCGTGGAGGCGGCGGACCTCGCTTGCCGGGATGATCGTGCCGGTCGGGTTGTTCGGGTTGGCGAGGAAGACGACGCGGGTGCGCGGCGTGACGGCGGCGAGCACGGCGTCGACATCGGTGGTGTAATCATCGTCGGCAGCGACGACCGGCGCGGCACCGACGCGCCGCGTCGCGATGTCGTACACCGCAAAACCGTGGCGGACATAGACGATCTCGTCGCCCGCCCCGGCAAAGGCTCCGGCGACAAGGTGGATGATCTCGTCCGATCCGGTGCCGCAGATAATGCGGTCGGCGTCGATGCCATGGCGTTCGGCGAGCGCCGCGCGCAACGCCGTCGCGGCCGGGTCGGGATACAGGTGGCTCGCGCCCAGTACAGCGGTCATCGCCGCGACCGCGAGCGGGCTGGCACCGAAGGGATTTTCGTTCGACGACAGCTTGGCGACGACAGGGCGGTCGCCGAGGCTGGCCTTGCCCGGCACATAGGGGGCGATGGCGGCGATCCAGGGTTTCATGGCGGGATTGGTCATGCTGCGGCCTTAGGGGAGATGGTCACGCGGTGAAAGACCCTCTCCCGCCTGCGGGAGAGGCGACTCGCGCGCCAGCGCGGCGGGTGAGGGTGTGCCTTGCTTCGGCGCATGAAGACACCCTCACCCGGCGTGCCAACAAAAGAACACCCTCACCCGGGCCGCGCGTAAGGACGCGCGTCTCTCGCCTCTCCCGCAGGCGGGAGAGGGGGTTAGATCATTGCCATTCCGCCGTTCACATGCAGCGTCTGCCCGGTGACATAGCCCGCCTCGCGCGACGCCAGATAGACGACGCCGGCGGCGATATCGGCACCGTCGCCGAGCCGCCCCGCCGGGATGCGAGCCGTCAGCGCGCTCTTTTGCGCATCGGGTAGTGCGTCGGTCATCGGCGAGGTGATGAACCCCGGCGCGATGCAGTTGACCGTCACATTGCGCGACGCGACCTCCTGCGCCAGCGCCTTCGACATGCCGATCAGCCCGGCCTTCGACGCGGCATAATTCACCTGCCCCGGGTTGCCGGTGACGCCGACCACCGAGGTCACCGAGATGATCCGTCCGAAGCGCTGCTTGAGCATCATCGGCTTGAGCGCGGCGCGCGCCAGCCGGAATGCCGCTTCGAGGTTGACGCGGAGCACGATGTCCCATTCCGCATCCTTCATGCGCAGCGCGAGATTGTCGCGGGTGACGCCGGCATTGTTGACGAGGATATCGAGCCGCCCGCCGAGGTCGTCGAGCGCACGCGGCACCAGCCCGTCCACGGCGGCGGCGTCGGAGAGGTCGCACGGCAGTACGACATGGTCACCGCCGAGTTCGGCATGGAGTTCGCTGAGCGGCCCGATGCGCGTTCCCGACAGCGCCACCCGTGCGCCCTGCGCCGCCAGCGCGCGTGCAATCGCCGAACCGATGCCGCCGGAAGCGCCGGTGACCAGCGCGGTCATGTTGGTGAGATCGAACATGCGGTACTCCTTTAACTTCCCTCTCCCGCTTGCGGGAGAGGCGACACGCGCGCCAGCGCGGCGGGTGAGGGTGTGTCCCAGTTCGACGCAAGAGACACCCTCACCCGGGCCGCGCCAAAGTGGCGCGTCTCTCGCCTCTCCCGCAAGCGGGAGAGGGGCACTACAGCGCCTTTACCACTGCCTCGATGCCCGCCATATCCATCGCCGATACCACCGGCGCATCCGGCGCGATGCGCTTGCCCATCGGTCCGAGCACCTTGCCGCCGAGTTCGATGAAACCGGTGACGCCCGCATCGACCATCGCCAGTACCGATTCGCGCCAGCGCACCGTGCCCGTCACCTGTTCGACGAGCAGCCGCCGGATCGTATCGGGGTCGGCAACCGGGGCCGCAGTGACATTGGCGACCAGCGGCACGAACGGCACGCGCAGATCGGCCTTGTCCAGCGCTGCCGCCATCGCATCGGCGGCGGGCTGCATCAATGGACAGTGGAAGGGGGCCGATACCGGCAGCAGCACGGCGTGGCGCGAGCCGCGCGCCTTGGCGAGGTTGATCGCCCGGACCACCGCCTCGACATGCCCCGACACCACCACCTGCCCCGGCGCATTGTCGTTGGCGGCGGTGCAGGTCTGGCCCTGCGCGGCATCGGCGGCGACTGCCACGATGGTATCGAAATCGAGCCCGAGCAGCGCCGCCATCGCGCCGACCCCCGGTGCGACTGCCGCCTGCATCGCATCGCCGCGCAGCCGCAGCAGCCGCGCCGTATCGGCCAGCCCGAGCGACCCCGCCGCACACAGGGCGCTATATTCCCCCAGCGAATGCCCCGCGACGAACGCCGCCTTGTCGGCGAGCGCCATGCCGGCTTCATGTTCCAGCACCCGGAGCACGGCGATCGACACCGCCATGATCGCCGGCTGGGCATTGGCGGTCAGCGTCAGGTCGCTGTCGGGGCCGTCCCACATCAGCGCCGACAGCTTTTGGCCGAGCGCGTCATCGACCTCTTCGAACACCGCGCGCGCCGCCGGGCTCGCTTCGGCCAGCGCCTTGCCCATGCCGACGGCCTGGCTGCCCTGGCCCGGAAAAATAAATGCGCGGATGACCGCCTCCCCGTTTTTATTCGCAAGCGGAGCCGATTAAGCGCGACGGCGTTGAAGCGCAATGGACGCGCACGCCCCGATGACGGCCACGCATTACATCATTGCGCAAAGCCACCGAGTTTCGATAAGGTTGCAACCTCTTGCGGTTTGCTGTTGGGGATGCAGCTGCAGGATACGCCATTCATCTACTGGCTACCCGGCCGGTGCCATGTTCGATACCGCTGATTCCAATTGAAGAGGATTTCGATGCGCCTTCACCTTCGCCTTGGCACCGCCGCCGCGCTCGCCCTGATCGTTGCCGCCCCGGCATCGGCCGCCGTCTCCAAGGCCGTCGGCAGTGCGCTGAACGCCGCTGCATCGGCGTCGAAGTCGGGCAATTCGGGTGCCGCCACCGCCGCGATCGAAAACGCCAAGCGCGCCGCCAACACCGGTGAGGAAAAGGCCAAGGTCGCCCAGATGGCGGCGTATGTGTACACCCGCGCCGGTAAGTTCGCGCAGGCCGCGGCCGAGCTGCAGCAGGTCGGTGCGCCGCCAAGCCAGCTCGCACCGCTCTATTATCAGGCCGGTCAATACGACAAGGCCGTTGCCGAAGCCCGCAAGGGTGGCGGCGAAAGCATGCAGATCCTCATCGCCCAGGCGGCGCAGCGGCAGGGCCGTTACGGCGAAGCGGTGACCGCGTACAACAACCTTATTCGCGCCAACGGGCCGAAGTCGATCTATCTCGAAAACCTCGCCGGGGCGCAGTATAAGTCGGGCGACAAGAAGGGCTATCTCGCCACCACCGAAAAGCTGGTGCGTATCGATGGCTCGCCCGCCCGCTGGAAGGCGCTGCTCGCCAATTTCCGCCAGAACCCGCTGCGGCCCGAAGCCAAGCTCGCGGTCTATCACCTGATGCAGCAGACCAATACCATCGACCGCCCGGAGGATTTCCAGGAGTTCGCCAAGCTGGCGCTGGTCGCCAATCAGGCCGGGATCGCCAGCGCGGTGCTCGCCAAGGGCGGACCTGCAGGCGCCGACGCAATGTCGCAGAAGATGGCACAAGCAGCCGGTGGGCTCGCTCTGAGGGCGGCAGCGGAAGCTCCCAAGCTCGCGGCGGCTCCGGCGACGGCGCTGCGCGGCGGCAACGCTTTCTTTGGGCTCGGCCAGTATCCGCAGGCGATTGCGGCGTATGACGTGGCAATCAAGGCCGACGGGAGCGACGCCGATCAGGCGCGGATGTTCAAGGGCATCGCGCAGATCAAGATGAACAACGCCGGTGGCGCCAAGGCGAGCTTTGGCAGCGTGTCCGACAAGAACGGCCTGAAGGACACGGCCAATCTGTGGAGCCTGTACGCCTCGACGCACTGATCCGGCTTGTTGCCGGCTTGTCGATGCGGCCTTGCCTTGGCCAGCCGAATCGCCCATAGGCACCCACTGATACGGCCCGGGTCACCGCCCGGGCCGCTTCATTTTCGCCAGCCGGAGGGGCGTCGCATGGTGCGGCGTCAACGATCGGCACAGGAGTATAAGACTACATGCCCATGTATGAGCATGTCTTCCTCGCGCGTCAGGATCTGGCCACAGCCCAGGTCGAAGCGCTGACGGAGACCTTCAGCAAAATTCTCGCCGACGGTAACGGCCAGGTCGCGACGAGCGAATATTGGGGGCTGCGCAGCCTCGCCTATCGCATCGCCAAGAACCGCAAGGCGCATTACGTCATGCTCAACATCGACGCGCCCGCCCCGGCGCTTGCCGAGCTTGAGCGTCAGGTCGGCCTCAACGAAGATATCATCCGCTTCATGACGGTGCGCATCGAAGCGCTGCCGACCGAACCATCGGCGATGATGAAGCGTGGCGGCGACCGTGAAGGCGGGCGTGAAGGCCGCGACGGCGATCGTCCGCGCGGTGACCGTCCCGACCGTGGCGACCGCCCGCGCCGTGATGGCGATCGTCCGGGTGGCGGCGGTTTCCGCGCCGGTGGCGATGATCGTGGCGGCGGCTTTCGCGCCCCGCGCGCAGCATAAGGAGGGCTGAAACATGGGACGTCCGTTTTTCCGCCGCCGCAAGTCGTGCCCGTTTTCGGGCAAGAACGCGCCGATCATCGATTATAAGGATGTGCGCCTGCTGCAGGGCTTTGTGTCCGAGCGTGGCAAGATCGTGCCATCGCGCATCACCGCCGTTTCCGGCAAGAAGCAGCGCGAGCTGGCGCAAGCCATCAAGCGCGCCCGCCATCTGGGCCTGCTGCCCTACCTCGTGAAGTAAGGGAGCAATTCCATGGATGTGATTTTGCTCGAACGCGTCGAAAAGCTCGGCGTCATCGGTGACGTGGTCAGCGTCAAGCCGGGCTTTGCCCGCAACTTTCTGCTGCCGCGCGGCAAGGCGCTGCGCGCGTCGGAAGCCAACCGCAAGAAGTTCGAACTCGACCGTGCACGGCTCGAAGCCGACAACGCCAAGCGCCGCGATATCGCGCGCGCCGAATCGTCGGATATCGACGGCGCATCGGTAACGATGATCCGTCAGGCGTCGCAGACCGGCCAGCTGTACGGTTCGGTCGCCGCGCGCGATTTGGCCGATGTGCTGACCGCCGGGGGCCATAAGGTCACCAAGGCGCAGATCGTCCTCGACAAGCCGATCAAGACGCTTGGCGTGCATAGCGTCAAGGTCGCGCTGCACCCCGAAGTCGCGGTGATGGTCAAGGTCAACATCGCCCGCTCGCCCGAAGAAGCCGAGCTGCAGGCCAAGGGCGTCGACGTCAACGCCGACATGTTCGAACGCGACGAAGCCGGCTTTGTCGAAGCCTTCGACCCCAACGCCGAACCGGGCACCATCCCGACCGACGAACCGGTCGCCGACGCTGCCGAGCCGGTGGCGGACGAAACGACCGACGCGTAAGCCGTCCTTCGCCCCTCCCTGCGTGCAGGGAGGGGCGCTAATCGGGCTTGACCTTGCTGTCGCCCCAAGCCACGGCAGCACCATGACCGAAATCCCCGAAACACCCGAAGTCGTCGAAGCCGCGGCCGCCGACACCCCGGCCACCGATCTCGGCACCCCGCCCGACCGGCTGTGCGCCAGCCCGCGCAGCCCGTTCTACAACGCCGACCTGCTCGAACGCGGCGTCGGCATCAAGTTCGATGGCAATGAGCGCACCAACGTCGACGAATATTGCGTCAGCGAAGGCTGGGTAAAAGTCGCCGCCGGCAACAGCCGCGACCGCTACGGCCAACCGCTGACGATCAAGCTCAAGGGCAAGGTCGAGCCCTATTTCAAAAGCTGATCGCCTTCCCGATACGATCCGCTCCCGCCGCGTGGCGGGCCATTGACCGCGCTCTTCGATACGCCCGCCGGACGCCTTGCGCTGGCGCTGGCGATCGGGCTGATCATCGGCACCGACCGCGAACGCCATAATCGCCGTCATCATGAAGGCAGCGCCGGACTGCGCACCTTTGCGCTGACCGCGCTGCTCGGTGGTCTGGCCGCGTTGAGCGGATCGGCTGTCGTTGCGGCTGCGCTGGCCGCGATGGTGGTCGCCCTGACGGTCATCGCCTATCGCCGCGCCGCCCCGGCTGCGACGGGCATGACCAGCGAGATCGCCCTCGGCGTCACCTTCGCGCTCGGCTGGCTGGCGCAGGCGCAGCCGATACTGGCGGTGGCGACCGGGCTGGCGGTGACGCTGATTCTCGCCTGCCGCCTCCAATTGCACCGCTTCGTGCGGCAGGCGCTGACGCCGCGCGACCTGCTCGACGGGCTGATCTTCCTTGTCGCTGCGCTCGTCATCCTGCCGCTGGTGTCCGACCGCACCGTCGATCCGTGGGGCCTCGTCAATCCGTACAGCCTGTGGCGGCTGACCGTCGTGCTGATGGGCCTGTCGGCACTCGGGTATGTGGCGCAGCGCACCATCGGGCCGCGCTATGGCCTGACGATTGCCGGCTTCGTCAGCGGGTTCGTCTCGAGCACCGTCGCCATCGCCGCCATGGGGGCGCGGGCGAACGCCGACGCCAAACTGTCGAGCGCTGCCGCCTCGGGGGCTGTTGCGGCGGTGCTCGGCAGCCTGAGCTACCTCATCGCGCTGGTCGTCGCGACGTCGCCGACGCTGGCACTGACGTTATGGGCCCCTTTCGTCGGCGCGCTGCTGCCGACTCTCGGCTTTGCGGTCATTCTGGGCTGGCGTGCCGCGCACAGCGACCCCGGCGTGGTGGCGAGCGGACGGGCGTTCAATGTGCCGCTGGTACTGGTGTTTGCCGGACTCGTTGCGGTGTTCGCCGTCGTCGGCAAATGGCTCGCCGACCGGCTCGGCACCTCGGGGCTCTATGCGAGTTCGGCCGCGACTGGCTTTGTCGATGCCCATGCCACGGCGGTATCGCTGGCGACGCTGACCGCGACCGGAACCGTCACCGCGCCGGTTGCTGCAACGGCGCTGCTCATCGGCCTGACCGTCAACATGGCGGCCAAGATCCCGGCCGCTTTCGCGTTGGGGCCACGGCCCTTCGCATGGCGGGTCAGCGCCGGACTGGCGCTGCTGCTGGCAGGGCTGTGGGTGGGATTCGGCGTCGCCGCGCTGGCATGAACAGCGCGACCACGTTGCAATTCGCAGGTTCAGCACCCAAAATGAATCCCACTACCCAACCGAGTCGGCAGGACCTGTGATGACTTATCATGCCAAAATCGTCGCAGGCGGCAAGATCAGCCTGCCCGCCGAAATCCGCCGGGCGCTGGGGCTGAAGGACGGCGATACAGTCTCGTTCGAACTGAACGGCGATCACTTCGCCGGCATGTCGTACGACGCCAAGGTGCGGCGCATTCAGGACCGGTTTGCCCATCTTCGTCGCGACGGCGTCAATGCCAGCGATGAATTGATTGCCGAGCGGATGCTAGAATGCGGCGTGAACTTGACGGTACGAGTCGAGGCCGCTCACAAAATCTCGTGCAGCACATACCGCGTGTCCGCCGTCGTCGGCCCCGATACGCCCACCACCAGCAAGTCGTTGAGCCACATGTACCGTGCGTCGCCGGTTTCGAAGCGGGCGACGGTGCGTAGCCGATATTCGCTCATGTCGAGCGATTTGCCGCGGCCAAAGCGCGCCATCGCGTCGGCGCTCGCCAGCATCGTACCCGAGTAGGCGAGCATCAGGACCGCGCCGTCATCGGTGCGCAGCGGCAGCCGCACATCGACGATCATCGCGCCGTCGGGGCGATTGAACACCCAGTCGGCGCCGCCTGGAAGCACCTCGCCTCGCAACCGTTCGCCGTCGAAGCGCCCGCCCTTGACCGGCGCATTGCGACGTCGACCGTTCGCCGTCATGCCGCTATCGACCATGCCCGCAAAATCGACCGCCACAACGAGCGTCGTCAGGTGCCGCGACTGCAAATCGTCCATCATCATCCCCGTCTAGTGCTTGCGCCGCCGATCCACTAGCCTTGCCTGCAGCAACAAGGATCCCCGCACGATGCTGAACAGTCCACCCGCCGGTCGCCCCGGTCCTTCGGTGCAGGACGTGTTCGATGCCGATCCGGTGCCGCCGCCGCCGCTGATGCGGGTCGAATCGCCTGCGACCGGGCTGGGCGACGCCGACGTGTCCATCGAACGCTATTTCGACAAGGGTTGGCACGACCGCGAGATCGACAAGGTCTGGCGCAAGACGTGGCAGTTGGCGTGCCGTGTCGAGGATATTCCCAACCCCGGCGACCATATCCTGTACGAAATCGTCCATGATTCACTGATCGTCGTGCGCACCGCCACCGGCGAGATCAAGGCGCTGGTCAATTCGTGCCTCCACCGCGGCACCATGCTGCGCACCGAAGGCGGCTGCGTCGGCGCGTTCAAATGCCCCTTCCACGGCTTCACCTGGGCGCTCGACGGGCGCTTCGTCGGGATGCCGGGGGCGTGGGATTTCCCCACCATCGACCGCGCCAACTTCGCCCTGCCCGAGGCGCGCACCGGCGTCTGGGCAGGGTTCGTCTTCGTCAATTTCGATGCCGATGCCGAACCGCTCGAAAGCTATCTCGAAAACCTCCCCGACCATTTCGCCGATTTCCGGCTCGAGGACCGCTACAAGGCGGCGCACGTCGCCAAGATCATGCCGTGCAACTGGAAACTGGCGATGGAGGCGTTCTGCGAAGCCTATCACGTCAGCAGCGCCCACCCGCAGGTCATGGGCTATTACGGCGACGAAAACACCCAATACGATGTCTGGCCCGGCGTCCGCCACGTCAGCCGGATGATCAGCGTCCAGGGCGTCCCCAGTCCGGCGCGACCCCGCACCACGCCGCAGGACACGATCGACCAGATGCGTCGCGACATTCCGTTCTTCGCCGGCAAGCCGATCGAGATTGCGCCAGGATCGACGGCGCGCGCTGCTTTGGCGGACCGTGCCCGCAGCAAGATCGGGCGCTCGTCGGGGCAGGACATGAGCGCGCTTTCGGACAGTGAATCGCTCGACCTGATCGAATATATGCTGTTTCCCAACATGGTGCCGTGGGGCGGCCAGTCGCTGCCGATCTGCTACCGGTTCCGCCCGCACGGCGACAATCCCGAACAATCGATCATGGAAATCATGTTCCTGTTCGCCAAATCGCCCGACGGGTCGCACCCACCCGCCGCCAAGACGACGTGGCTCGGCCTTGACGACCCATGGTCGAACGCCGCCGAACTCGGGTCGGCGGCGATGGTCGCCGATCAGGATACCGATAATCTGAAGCGTATTCAGCGCGGGCTGCGGGCATCGAAAAAGCTCGGCGTGACGCTCGCTGCGTATCAGGAAAGCCGCTTGCGGCATTATCATGCGACGCTCGACGCCTATATGGCGGAATAGCGCTACCGGAACCCTGCATGCCCGATCTGTTCGGCGACCCCGCCGCCGCACCCGCCCCCAACCCACCGCTTGCCGAGCGGTTGCGTCCGCGCACGCTCGGCGATGTGGTGGGGCAGGCGCATCTGACCGGGCCGCAGGGCGCGATCGGGCGGATGGTGGCGGCGGGCAACCTTGCCAGCATGATCCTGTGGGGGCCGCCGGGGACGGGCAAGACCAGCATCGCGCGGTTGCTGGCCGACGCGGTTGGGCTGCGCTTCGTCGGCATTTCGGCGGTGTTCTCGGGCGTCGCCGATTTGAAGAAGCTGTTCGCCGATGCGCGCGAGGCAGCGCGGGCCGGTCAGCGCACATTGTTGTTCGTCGATGAAATTCATCGCTTCAATCGCTCGCAACAGGATGGGTTTCTGGGTGTCGTCGAGGATGGCACGGTGACGCTCGTCGGGGCGACCACCGAAAACCCCAGCTTCGAATTGAACGCCGCTATCCTGTCACGGGCGCAGGTGCTCATCGTCCGGCGCTTGGACGAGGCGGCGCTGGCATCGCTGCTCGACCGCGCCGAGGCGAGTGAGGGTCGCGCGCTGCCGCTGACGCCCGACGCCCGCGCCGCGCTGATCGCATCCGCCGATGGCGACGGGCGTTTCCTGCTCAACCAGGCCGAATCGCTGTACGCAGTGAACCTCGAAGCGCCGCTCGATCCCGCTGGGCTGGCGGCGCTGCTGCATCGCCGAATGCCGGTCTATGACAAGGATCGCGAGGGGCATTACGGCCTGATCTCGGCGCTGCACAAATCGTTGCGCGGGTCGGACCCCGATGCTGCGCTCTATTATCTCGAGCGCATGCTGACGGCGGGCGAGGAACCGCTGTACGTGCTGCGGCGTCTGGTGCGTTTTGCCAGCGAAGACATTGGCTTGGCCGATTCGAACGCGCTGGCGGTGACCTTGGCGGCCAAGGACGCCTATGATTTTCTCGGCAGCCCCGAGGGTGAACTGGCGATTGCCCATGCCTGTCTGTATCTGGCGACCGCACCCAAATCGAACGCGGTGTACCGGGCGGAAAAGGCAGCGGTGAAATCGGCGCGCTCGACCGGCTCGTTGACGCCGCCGGCGCATATCCTCAACGCGCCGACCCGGCTGATGAAGGACCTCGGCTATGGCAAGGGCTATGCCTATGATCATGATACCGACGACGGCTTTTCGGGCAGCGATTACTGGCCCGACGCGATGACGCCCGAAACCTTCTACGCGCCGACCGACCGCGGCCACGAACGCCGCATCGGTGAACGACTGGCGGAATGGGCGCGGATTAGGGCGGAGAAGCGCAAGAGTTAGCGGCGCACGGCGTGGAACGCGGCCGCGCGATGGGCGACCGACGCCTTATCGATACCGGCATCGGCCTCTGCCGGGGTGCGCCAATCATCGGGATCGGGTGCCATGCCTGGAGCGAAGACGATATCGGGGTCATCGGCACAGGCAATCGCCAGCTCGGCGTCGGACAGCGTGCCGATGCGCACCCAGTCGGTTCGGTCACCGCAGGGTGGGTCCGAAAGCCGTCGCATAGTGATGCCGCTCTCGTCGGCTTGCCGGGCGGGCGCTGATGATGCGGCGACGGTCATTGCGGAGTACATATACAACCGTGAGGAACACTATTCCATCCCCGGCAACATTTTCGACCCAGCCGATAGCAAGATGGCGTTGCTCGCCTCGGACCACGGGGTTCGATGCAGGATCGAGACAGATCTCACGCCAGATCAATCTCGCACGTTCGAAATCGACGCCGTGGCAATCGAGGTTGATCTGCCGCTTGGTCTCGTCCCATTCGAATTCCATAGATATGCGCATAGCTTTGCCGACTGCCACCGTTCAAGAAGCCATCCTCCGAAGTTTAAAACTTGGCAGAATTCGATTGGCACGCCGTTGGGGTGAGATTGCCGGGGCTCGAAGGGGCAACCACGGCGTGCCGGTGACAATCGCTGCGCTCAGTATTAGGCTTTCGCCATGAGTGCCGCCTATCTCCAGCATATCGCGTCGCGCCCGGACATTTGCGGCGGCAAGCCGTGCATACGTGGTACGCGAATGCGGGTTCGCGACATCCTCGAATATATGGCGGGCGGTGACTCGATCGACGATCTCGTGGCCGAGTTTTGGTATGTCAGCCGCGAAGACGTGATCGCCTGCCTTGCGTTTGCAGCAGACAATACGGATTTGCCGGTACCTGGTGCTGCCGGATGAGATCATTGCCCCGGTGAGGTTCACCCGCTTTATCGGCATCGACTGGTCGGGGGCGAAGGGGGCGCGGCATCGGTCGATCCAGATTGCCGTTGCCGAAGCGGGGGACGCGCCGCCGCGCCTTGTGCTGCCGCCATCGGGAATATGGTCGCGCGCCGGCGTGCTCGATTGGCTTGGTGCGCTCAGCGGCGACACGCTCGTCGGTGCCGATGCGGGGTTCGGCTTTGCCGCACTGCCGGGGCTCAATGGCCCGGCGCGCAACCTGTGGGCGGAGGTCGATGCCGTCTGCGCCGCCGA
This sequence comes from Sphingomonadales bacterium, assembly GCA_038229555.1. Lineage (GTDB taxonomy): Bacteria > Pseudomonadota > Alphaproteobacteria > Sphingomonadales > Sphingomonadaceae > Sandarakinorhabdus. Next base: position 271,054 of record JBBROI010000003.1, on the reverse strand, counting down.
TGTTGACTTGGGCGGCCACGGCTTCATCGACCATCGCCGCGATTTGTTCTGGCTGGGGGCCGCCGATGGTCCGCGCGCCGACCGCGCGCATTTGCGGCTGACCGAGCAGGTCTATGCGGCGTCGAAGCTCGGCCAGCCGACATCGAACTTCGTCCTGCTTGGGGCGTCGCAGGTCGGCAAGGCGACGCTGAGCATGATGCGGGTGCTGCATCGGCTCGACTGGCCGGTCTGGCCGTTCGATCCGCTGCCGGGACGCGGCCCGGTCATCCTCGAAATCTATGCGCAGGCGTTTGCGCGGATGGCGGGAACGCGCGGCAAGATTCGCGACAAGGCGACCCTCGACACAGCACTGGCGCATTTCGGCGGGCGCGCCTTGCCAGCGGCCTTCCCGACGACTTTTCCCGATCATGTTGGCGATGCGATCGTTACCGCAGCAGGCCTTCGCGCCATCGCGCATCAACCGCAGTGGTGGACGCCGCCGGGATTGGCCGAGGTCGCCGTAACCGAGGGCTGGACCTTCGGCGTCGGCTGACCCACAACGCCGCCATGCCCATCGCGCAGATCAATATCGGCCGTCTGGTCGGTGCCAAGGACGGTCCCGAGGTCGCGCCTTTCATGGCCGCGCTCGACCGCGTCAACGCCATTGCCGATGCGTCGCCGGGATTCGTCTGGCGGTTGCAGGACGCCGAGGGCAATGCGACGGCGCTGCAACCGACCGTCGACGATCGCTTCATCGTCAACATTTCGGTGTGGACGACGGTCGAGGCGCTGGCGGCGTTTGTCTATCGTAGCGACCATGCGCCGGTGATGGCGCAGCGCCGCGACTGGTTCGAACCGCATAAGGGGGTCTTTCTGGCGCTGTGGCCGGTTGCTGCTGGACATTTTCCCAGCGTCGACGAGGGGCTGGCGCGGCTTTGGCATCTCGACCGCTTCGGCCCAACGGTGCGGGCATGCGGGTTTCGCGACCGGGCGCTGCTGACGGACTGATCGCCAGACGCTGCCGATGGCGCGTCCGAAAGCCGCCAGACCGGCGCGCGTATGACTGGCAAACCGCCACTGCCACGTCGGAGATGCCAATGACCTTTCAGATCACCGCGCTCGACCCCGCGCCCTATGCGGCGCTGTTCGGGCTCGACGACGCCGCGCTCGCCGCGCATGGGGCCCGGCGCGTAGTCGCCGATGCCAAGCCCGGTTTCCCGTGTCGCGCCAGCCTTGCCGATGCCGAGCCCGGCGAGACGCTGATCCTCGTCAACTACGAACATCTTCGCGGCAATACGCCGTATCGCGCCAGTCATGCGGTCTTCTTCCGCGCGGGCGTCGGGCAGGCACACCCCGCTCCCGACGAGATTCCCGAAGTCCTCAGCTGTCGGCTGTTATCGCTGCGCGCCTATGACGCGGCGGCGCTGATGATTGCTGCCGATGTCGTCGATGGTGCTGCGCTGCGCCCGGCGCTCGAAGCGGCCTTCGCCGATGACCGCGTCGCCTTCGTCCACCTTCATAATGCCAAACCCGGCTGCTTCGCCGCCGCCGTCCAGCGCGCCTGATCGGATTTCGCCATGCTGCCCTGTGTCCTTATTGTCGCTGCCCTGATCGCCAGCGGGAGCGCCGCCGCGCCGCCCGCCGACTGGAACCCCGACACCATCGCGTGGCAACGCACCAACCCCGATGGCACCCGCTTCGCCTTGCTCGAAGGGACGCGCGACACGGCGGGCGTGGCGTTCTCCTATGCGTTCTTCATCCCGGCGGGCGTCTGGGATGCACCGCACAGCCATAGCGCCGATGCGAGGGTGTTCGTCGCACGCGGCACCCTCCACCTCGGCTATGGTGCCGGGGCCGACCGCGCCAAGGCCAAGGCGTACTCCGCCGGCAGTTATTTGTTCGTGCCCGCCGGGACCGTCCATTATGATGGATCGGACACCGACACACTGATCATCGGCACGGCGAGCGGGCCGTGGCGCACCGAATATATCGCCCGCGACACCACGCCGTCGGCGGGGACGCCGCCGCGCTGAGACGCGCCGCTTGCCCCGCCGAGTCGCCGTGCTAAACCCCGGCGATGCGCACCCCCTTTCCGTTTTCAGCAATCGTCGGCCAGGAAGAAATGAAACGGGCGCTGCTGATTGCGGCCATCGAGCCGCGCATCGGCGGCGTCATGGTGTTCGGCGATCGCGGCACCGGCAAATCGACCGCCGTCCGGGCGCTTGCGGCACTGCTGCCGCCGATGAAGGTCGTCGCCGGCAGCCGCTACAATGCCGATCCGCGCGCGCGCGACAACTACCCCGACGCCCAGGAACTGCGCCACGCCAAGGCCGTCGAAGCCCCGGTGCCGATGGTCGATCTGCCGCTCGGTGCGACCGAGGACCGCGTCGTTGGCAGTCTCGATCTCGAACGCGCGCTGGCGACGGGCGAAAAGCGCTTCGAACCCGGCCTGCTGGCGAAGGCCAATCGCGGCTTTCTGTACATCGACGAGGTCAATCTGCTCGAAGATCACCTTGTCGACCTGCTGCTCGATGTTGCCGCATCGGGCGAAAATCTCGTCGAGCGCGAAGGGCTTTCGGTACGGCATCCGGCGCGGTTCATCCTCGTCGGTTCGGGCAATCCCGAGGAGGGCGAGTTGCGCCCGCAACTGCTCGACCGGTTCGGGCTATCGGTCGATGTGAAGACGCCGACCGACCTTGGCGAGCGCGTCGAAATCGTCCGTCGCTGCGACCGGTTCGACCGCGAGCCCGATCAATTTGCCGCCGATTATGCCGAGGCCGAGGCCGCCACCGTGGCGGCACTGGCAAAGGCGCGCGAGCGGCTGCCCAAGGTCGGCGTCGCCGACGCGATGCTCGAACTCGGCTCGCGGCTGTGCCAGGCGGTCGGTGCCGATGGGCTGCGCGGCGAACTGACTCTGCTGCGCGCGGCGCGGGCGACAGCGGCGCTGGCGGGCAAGAAGAGCGTCCATCCGCACCATATCGCCGAGGTCGCGACGCTGGCGTTGCGCCACCGGCTGCGCCGCAATGTCCTCGACGACACCGGGTCAGCGGTACGCATCACCCGCGCCGTGGACGAACTGATTCCGCGATGAATGCCGCCGATCTTGATATTTTTGGCCAAATGGGTTATGAAACTTCGGCGTCGATGGGACGTGCCAACGGCCCGCTGAATCAGGGCGAATTCCACGAAAAGACGGACTTTTGTGACCTTTGGGACGCCGATTCGGCGCGGTGGCAGCTGGCCTTGCTGGCAATCGACCTGCTGGTGGCGGCTCCGCAGGGGTTGGGCGGCATCCTGTTGCGGGCGCGTTCGGGCCCGGTGCGCGATGCGTGGGAGGCGGCGCTGGTGCAGGCGCTGCGCTGTCGCCGGTTGCAGGCGAGCGCCGATGGCGACGCGCTCGACGGCGGGCTCGACCTGACCGCGACACTCGCCAGCGGCAGGCCGGTGCGCCGCGACGGGTTGCTCGCCGACGCGGCGGGCGGTGCGCTGGTGGTACCGATGGCCGAACGCCTGTCGCCCGGCGTTGCGGCGCGGCTGGCGGCGGCAGCCGATGCGGGTGGTCCGGCGCTGATCCTGTTCGACGAGGGCGATGGTGACGAAGGCGTGACGGCCGCGCTGGCAGGGCGGCTGGCAATGCATGTCGATCTGGGGGCGGTGCGGCTGCCGATGGCGGATTTGTTGGCGGAACACCCCATCGGTCATTCCGGCGACGGTCGGGATCCAGCTGCGCTTTCGTGCGGTGGAGAAAAACTGGATCCCGGCCTTCGCCGGGATGACAGGGGAGGGTCGTTGGTGGACGATGACGCAGCAGCGACCCTCACCGCCACCGCGCTGGCGCTCGGTATCGAGGTCGTAACTGCGCCGTTGCAAGCGCTTCGCGTCGCCCGCGCCCATGCGCGGGTGAACGGGCGCACGATGCTGACCAGTGCCGATCTCGAAGCCGCCGCCGCGCTCGTTCTCGGGCCGCGCGCGACCCGCATCCCCGGTAACGACGCCCCGCCGCCGCCGGACGAACCGCCGCCGCCGCCACCCGAAACCGATGACGGCGACGACGACCGCGAACCCGATCACGACGATCTTAACGCTCAGACCGAGATCCTGCTTGAAGCGGCACAAACGGCGCTGCCGCCGGGGCTGCTCGAAGCGCTGGCTGCCGGGCAGGTCCGTCGCCAACCGACGCGCGGCAGCGGGGCGGGGGCGAAGTTGCGTTCGCAGTCGCACGGCCGTCCGGCGGGGGTACGCGCCGGGACGCCGGGGCGCGGGGCGCGGCTGGCGTTGATCGATACGATCAAGGCGGCGGCCCCGTGGCAGCGGCTGCGGCAGGCCGATCCGACCGGACGGCTGAGCATCCGGCGCGACGATTTGCGCATCCGGCGGTATGTGGCGCGCACCCAGACGACGACGGTGTTCGCCGTCGATGCGTCGGGATCGGCAGCGATTGCGCGGCTTGCCGAGGCCAAGGGTGCGGTCGAACTGTTGCTCGCCCAGGCCTATGTGAAGCGTTCTGAAGTGGCGTTGGTGGTATTCCGGGGCGAGGCAGCCGAAGTCCTGCTGCCGCCGACGCGGTCGCTGGCGCGTGCCAAACGCAGCCTTGCCGAACTGGCGGGCGGCGGCGGCACACCCTTGGCGGCAGGCATCGATCTTGCCGGGGCGGTCGCGGTGCGTGAGGCGGCGCGCGGGCGAACCCCGCTCGTCGTCGTGCTCACCGACGGTCGCGCCAATGTCGATGCCGCCGGTCGCGACCCGCAGGAGGCGGCGCTCGTCAGCGCCCGGGGCTTCGCCGCAGCGGGGCTCAAATCGGTGTTCATCGATTGCGGCAAGCGCCCGCGCCCCGAAGCTGCCGCCATCGCCCACGCCATGGCGGCACGTTACGTCGCGCTGCCGCGGCTCGATGCGCGCGCGGTCGTCGCAGCAGTGGAGGCGATGGGGTGATGCGTGCAGGCTTGACGGGAGCAGCGCGCGCCTTCGGCGACCCGCCGTGTAATCCCGGGCTCGACCCGGGACCCGGTTTTCTTCTGGAATTGCGCGAAGGAAACTGGGTCCCGGGTCGAGCCCGGGATGACGGGGTGTTGGGCGCAAAGTCGGCCGTCCTTGAAGCAACACTGCGAGGCACGTCATGAGCGCCCCGCGCTGGAACATCGAAGGGCGTGACTGGCCGCACCGCGAGGCCAGCCGCTTCGTCACTGCGGGCGGGCTCACCTGGCACGTCCAGATCATCGGCAGCGGGCCGGTGGCGCTGCTGATCCACGGCACCGGCGCGGCGACGCACAGCTGGCGCGATGTCGCGCCCTTGCTCGCCGAACGGATGACGGTCGTCGCCATCGACCTGCCCGGCCATGGCTTCACCAGCGCGCTCGACCGCTCGGGACCGCCCGAAGTCGCCCGCGCCATCGCGACGCTGATAACTGCGCTCGACGTCACGCCGGCGTTGATTGTCGGCCATTCGGTCGGTGCGGCGATTGCGCTGACGATGGTCCATATGGGGTTGGCGCAGCCGAAAGCTGTCGTCAGTCTCGGTGGCGCGCTGCTGCCGTTTCCGGGCATGGCGGGGCAGCTGTTTCCGATGCTGGCGCGCGGCCTGTTCGCCAATCCGTTTACCGCCAGCATCGCGGCGCTGGCGCTCGCCAATGCGCCGGGTGGCGTCGCGGCCTTCCTGCGTCGTTCGACGAGTTCGCCGATCGATGCGCGTGGCGTCGCGCTGTACGAGCGGTTGCTGGCAACGTCGGGACACGTCGGCGGGGCGCTGGCGCTGATGGCGAACTGGCAGCTCGAGCCGCTCGAGCGCGCGCTGCCGGGGATCACGGTTCCGGTGCTGCTCGTGCACGGCGACCGCGATTCGACGATTCCGATCGGCACCTCGTACACCGTGGTCAAGCGCCTGCCCCACGCACGCGTCCATCCGCAACCCGGTCTGGGCCATCTGGCGCATGAGGAGGACCCGGCGGGATCGGCGACGCTGATTCTGGACTTCGCCGTCGAAACCGGCATCCTTGCGGCGGTGCCGGAGGGTGCTGCGTGATCGATCCCAAATATTATGGCCTGATCGAAATGGGTTTCACCTTCGGCATCGTCGCGCTGGTGCTGGGCTACCAATATTGGACGGTGCGCGACGCGGGCAAAAAGCCCAAGGACGGCGAATAGCGCCCTCTACCGCCGTCGCGGCATCCGCCATGGCAGCATCCACTGCACCACCGGCGACGCAAACCGGTCGAGCGACAGCGATTCGTGCACCGCGCAGACATTCTCGCCGAACATCCGCGTGGCGAGCGCGGTGCGGGCGTAAAACGGCGTATCCTCCCATGTTGCGCGCACCCGCGGCGTCGATCCGGTATCGGCGCGCGTTGTCCGCTTGATCTGCCAGATCGTGCTCGGCAACGCGGCAGGCGGCGGCGTTTCGACGACCTGCGCCACGCCGTCGCGACCGATACGCAGCGCCATGCCGAAGGCCCCACCGTCGCGCAGGCGGCCTTCATAGATCACCGCCGTATCGCCATTGGCCAGATGTGCGCGAGACCATTGCCAGTCGGCGAAGCCCTCCTCCAATGATTCGGTCCCGTTGTTGGCGTCGAGATAGCCGGGGCCTTCCCACGCGATACCGGGCTTGTCGAACGCCACTTCGACCCGGGCGCGGGGGGCAATCGGTTCCCAGACGTGGCGGCCCTGCGGATCGAGGCGGAAGGCGAACTGTCCAAGCGCTTCAGGCGTCAGCCGGATGGTGCCGCGCAGCCGCGATGGCCACAGCGCATTGACTTCATTGACGTCGATGATCAGCACATCGCCGTCCCAACGCAACTGGCTGGGGCCGATGCGCAGGTTGACGCTATCGCGTTCGAGCGCTGCCGACCCACGTTCGGTCATCGCCCAACGGCGAACGCCGGGGCCATATAGCGCGACGTTCAACGACACATGTTCTTCAGGGGCGCTGCGTCCACTCGCCTTGTAATAGGGCGAGAAGACCGAGCCGATAAAGGCGATAACCGTCAGGCCATAGCGTCCATCGTCGCTTTCGGCATCGAGGTACCACCAGCGGTAGCCGCCGGGTGAAACGTCCGCGTCGAAGCGCGGGCCGACAGGATCGCGGCGGATGCCAAGCGGCCGGACAATGCCGCCATCGGGACGCCCGCCCCCGGGTGCGCCGAGCCCCCCGCGACCCACAGGCCGGCCAGCCCAGTGCGGCTCCCCGGCCGGCGGAAGGCGGCCTGCCACCCGTGCGAGGCCCGTCCATAAAGGGCTCCACCCGTCGACGGGAAAAGCCTCTCGAACTCCGCTGGCCCCACCCGATGCGCCGTTTGCGGCGTAAGCGTCAGGCCGCATCGCGCCAGCAGCGCGAAGGTCGCTCTCTCGCATGCCTCTGTCTCCCCTTCAGATGGCGGGCACCCTTGACCGCTGGCGTCGCCAGTGGCCGGTGCGTTGACGATCAGTTGAAAACGTTCGGGTCCGGCGGGTGCTGGGCCCAGCCCGCGATCCTGCGCGCAGACATAGACGCTCGGTGCCGACGGCAGTTTTCGGTCGCCGAACAGCTCGCGGAATTCGCGCGGATAGTCGTCGGAAAAAAACACATTGTGGCGGTCGAGGTCGAAGCCATTGGCCGCGCCGCTCATCATCCAGGTCAGCGCCGACAGCGACCGGTCGGCGGGTTTGACGCCGCCGACGGCGCGCGCGGCCTCGGCCCCGAAGCGCCCGTCGGCGAGCGCCGAGACATCGCAGTTGGCGACTACATCGGATGCAGCAAAGACCTCGCCGTTCGCTAGTTCGACGCCGCTGACTCGCCCGCTCCGGGTGACGATGCGGCGGACGTCGGCATTGTAGCGGAAAACCGCACCCCGCGACCGGGCAAGGCGCTCCAGCGCGACGGCCACTTGATGCATCCCGCCCTCGACGAGCCAGACGCCCGACGCCTCGAGATGGCTGATCAGCATCAGCGTGGCGGTGGCGTCATACGGCGACGCGCCGCAATAGGTGGCATAGCGCCCGAACAATTGGCGCAGGCGCGGATTGCTGAAATGCTTACCGAGCGCTTTCGACAGCGTGGTGAACGGATTGATCGCGAACATCTCGCCGAGGCCGAAGGGCAGGTAGCGCAGCGCCAGTCCCATCGCCGACGTCGCCGGTGCCTCGATGTAGCGCGTCTCGAGCGCGTTCCAGATCGCTGCCGCCTCGGTCCGCATCGCGTCGAAGCCTTGCGCCTCGCGCGGGCCGGCAAAGGCCGCGATGGCATCGCGGCTGCGGCGCGGATCGGCCCAGAGATCGAGCGTCGCGCTATCGCCCCACGCATGGCGCGCCAGCCGGTCGGTCGCCGAAAGCGTCAAATGATCGGCGAGGTCTTCGCCCAGTTCGGCAAACAGCGCCTCGAAGATCCAGCGCCCAGTGAACACCGTCGGCCCGGCATCGACCGGCCGCCCGTCGCAATCGAGCGTCCGCAGTTTGCCGCCCGGCGTCGCCTGCCGTTCCAGCACGGTGACGGGGACGCCGTGGCCTGCAAGCCGTGCTGCCGCGCACAGCCCGCCGATCCCGGCGCCGATCACCACCACTGGACTTTGCGCGACCAACTCTGTCTCCACTGACGCTCGAGTCCAATGATTGACCGCGCGGGAGCGACTGTCCAGTGTCCTTTACACATGAATGATGGTCTGCACCTGACACCCGCGCCGCCACCGTTGCGCGAACGCTGGCTGTTGTGGCGCAACCGGATGTTGGGCAGCGCGCGGTTTCAGCGACTCGCCATGCGGTTGCCGCTGGTGCGCGGCAAGGCGCGCGGATCGGCGGCAGCCATGTTCGGCATGGCCACCGGCTTTGTCTATACGCAGACGCTGACCGCCTGCGTCGAACTCGGCATCATCGAGCGACTGCGGACGGGCCCGGCGACGGTTGCCGCGCTGTGCGAGACCGGCGCTGTCGGCGAGGACGCGATGCAGCGCCTGCTTGCGGCAGCGGCGGCGCTCGATCTCGTCGAGCCGCTCGATGGGGATCGCTGGACGCTCGGGCAGATGGGGGCGGCGCTCGCTACCAACGCCGGGGCGCTGGCGATGATCGCGCATCACACATTGCTCTACCGCGACCTGACCGATCCGGTGGCGCTGCTGCGGCGCGGACGTGGCGGCGGCGCGCTCGCCGGGTTCTGGCCCTATGCCGAGGGCGAGGAGCCCGGCGAAGCGGCGAACCCCTATTCGGCGTTGATGGCGGCATCGCAGCCGATGGTCGCCGAACAGGTGCTCGATGCGGTCGATTTCGGGCGGCAGCGCCATTTGCTCGATATCGGCGGCGGGCATGGGGCGTTTCTGATGGCGGTCGCCGCACGGCATCCGGCGCTGGCGATGACGCTGTTCGACCTGCCCGGCGTGGCGACCGGCGCGCGGACGGCGCTGGCGGCTGCTGGCCTCGACCGGATCACGGTCGCGCCGGGCAGCTTCATCACCGATCCGCTGCCGCCCGGTGCAGACATCATCACCGTCGTGCGCATCCTCCACGATCACGACGACGCCGTCGTTGCGGCGCTGCTCGCCAAGGCCCGCGCTGCATTGCCGCAGGGTGGCCGCCTCGTCATCGCCGAACCGATGGCGGGGACCCCGGGCGCGCGCGCCATGGGCGACGCCTATTTCGGACTGTATCTCTGGGCGATGGGCTCAGGGCGACCGCGGTCTGCCGAAACTTACCGCGCGATGCTGCACGCCGCCGGATTTTCATCGGTCCGCGAGGCACGAACGGCGCTGCCGATGATCGCCCGGGTGCTTGTCGCAAGTCACTGACACGCTCTGTAAATCGGATTGGACACTAAAAAGCGTCAAGCTGGCTTTACATCTGTTTTCCGGCGCGTAGGATGCGTGCAAGGACGGGGGCGGCGCAGGATCGCCAACTGTCCAGCGGGGAGCATGATGGACAGTCTGGCGGTCGTCGTCGAAGCACCGGGACAGGTCGGCCTCCGCCGTCTGGCGGTGATTCCGGCTGCCGAAGACGACATCGTCGTCGAGGTCGAATGGAGTGGCATTTCGACCGGTACCGAAAAATTGATGTTCGACGGGCGCATGCCGTCCTTCCCCGGCATGGGATATCCGCTCGTCCCTGGCTACGAAGCCGTCGGCAAGGTGGTCGATGCGGGCAGTCGGGCGAAGTCACGGCTCGGCGAGCGCGTCTTTGTCCCCGGATCGAGCGGCTTCATCGATGCGCGCGGCCTGTTCGGCGGGTCGGCGCAGCGCCTTGTTACCGGCTCGTCGCGTGCCGTGACGTTGCCCGATGGTCTCGGCGAATCGGGCATCCTGCTGGCACTGGCGGCGACAGCGCAGCATGCGCTCGTCGGGGGTCCGCTGCCGGATTTGATCGTCGGCAACGGGGTGCTTGGACGCCTGCTGGCCCGCCTGACGATTGCTGCTGGCGGTTCGCCGACGGTGTGGGAAATCACCCCCGTCCGCATGGATGCCAACGACGGCTATCCGGTCATCCATCCCGACAGCGACACCCGCCGCGACTATCGCGTCATCTGCGATGCCAGCGGCGATCAGCAAATCCTCGACAAGGCGATCGCCCGACTGGGTCATGGTGGTGAGGTCGTGCTCGCCGGCTTCTATCCGCAACCGCTCAGCTTTGCCTTCCCGCCGGCCTTCCGCCGCGAAGCCCGCATCCGCATCGCTGCCGAATTCCTGCCCGAAGACACCGCCAACGTCATCGCCATGGTCGCCAGTGGGCGGCTCAAACTCGGCGGCCTCGTGACCGACCGCGCACCGGCGCGCGATGCGGCGGCGGCGTATCCGGCCGCTTTCACCAACCCCGCCTGTCTCAAGATGGTCCTCGACTGGAGCGATGTCGCATGAGTGTGTCTGCGTTGCTCGACGAAGTGCTCGCCCTGCGGGCCGAAGCCGATATCGAACCCGATCCGGTGCACACCGGGCCGGTGACCAAGGAAACCCAGATCATCGCGATCTACGGCAAGGGCGGCAGCGGCAAGTCGTTCGCGCTCGCCAACCTCAGCTATATGATGGCGCAGCAGGGCAAGCGCGTGCTGCTCATCGGTTGCGACCCCAAGTCCGACACGACATCGCTGCTGTTCGGCGGCAAGGCGACCCCGACGATCATCGAAACCAGCGCCAAGAAGAAACTGGCCGGTGAAGAGATCAGCATCGAGGACGTCTGTTTTCAGCGTGACGGCGTCTTCGCCATGGAGCTCGGTGGCCCCGAAGTCGGTCGCGGCTGCGGCGGTCGCGGCATCATCCATGGCTTCGAGACGCTCGAAAAGCTCGGCTTCCATGACTGGGGCTTCGATTACGTCCTGCTCGATTTCCTCGGCGATGTGGTCTGCGGCGGCTTCGGCCTGCCGATCGCCCGCGACATGTGCCAGAAGGTCATCGTCGTCGCGTCGAACGACCTGCAATCGCTCTATGTCGCCAACAACGTCTGCAAGGCGGTCGAATATTTCCGCAAGATGGGCGGTAATGTCGGCGTCGCGGGGATTTTGATCAACAAGGACGACGGTTCGGGCGAGGCGCAGGCGTTTGCCAAGGCGGTCGGCATCCCCGAACTGATTTCGATCCCGGCGGACGATGATATCCGCAAGAAATCGGCAAACTATCAGATCATCGGCACAAGCGAGAGCCAATGGGGATCGTTGTTCGCCGAACTCGCTGAAAATGTCGCGACCGCGCCGCCGGTGCGCCCGACACCGCTCGATCAGGATGGCTTGTTGGCGCTGTTCAAGCCCGAAGATACCGGCGGCAACTTCACCCTGCGTCCCGCCAGCCAAGCCGACATGCGCGGCGGTGTCTTCGAAACCAAGCCGTCGCTTGAGGTCGTTTATGACCTTGTTTAACCCGCTGTTTCTGACTGTCATCCCGGCGAAGGCCGGGATCCAGCTGCCTTCTTACCGGCTTGAAACGAGCTGGACCCCGGCCTTCGCCGGGGTGACAGGCGAATTCGGCGAATGACCCTCGGCACAGCCTTGCCGACGCCAGCCGCCGCACCCGATGAAGGGGCCGGTTGCCATGCCGGTGGCGATACGATGCGCGATGCTGCGGCCAAGGCCGGCAAGTCGGCAGTGCTCGATCGCTATGCCGCCGACTACCCCAAGGGTCCGCATGATCAGCCGCAATCGATGTGCCCGGCATTCGGGTCGCTCCGCGTCGGCCTGCGGATGCGCCGCACCGCGACGATCCTCTCGGGCTCGGCGTGCTGCGTTTACGGCCTGACCTTCACCAGCCATTTCTACGGCGCGCGCCGCACCGTCGGCTATGTGCCGTTCAATTCGGAAAGCCTCGTTACCGGCAAGCTGTTCGAAGACATCCGCGACGCCGTCCATGAAATGGCCGATCCGGCGCTGTATGATACCATCGTCGTCACCAATCTGTGCGTGCCGACCGCGAGCGGCGTGCCGCTGCAACTTCTCCCCGATGTCATCAATGGTGTCCGGATCATCGGCATCGACGTGCCGGGCTTCGGTGTGCCGACCCATGCCGAAGCCAAGGACGTGCTCGCCGGTGCGATGCTCGCCTATGCCCGCAAGGAAGCGATGGCGGGACCGGTCGCAGCACCTGCCGTCAAGCAGGACCTGCCGACGATCACGTTGCTCGGTGAGATGTTCCCCGCCGATCCCGTCGGTATCGGCATGATGCTCGAACCGATGGGCCTTGCCGCCGGTCCTGTCGTGCCGACGCGCGAATGGCGCGAACTCTATAGCGCGCTCGATTGCGCCGCCGTCGCTGCCATCCACCCCTTCTACACGGCGAGCGTGCGTGAATTCCACGGCACCGGACGCAAGGTCGTCGGGTCGGCCCCCGTCGGCCGCGACGGCACTGCGGCGTGGCTCGCCGCCATCGGTGACGCCTGCGGGATCGCCGCCGACAAGGTCGCCGCCGCGCAGAACAAATGGCTGCCCGCGATCGCCGCCGCTCTTGCTGCCAAGCCGATCAAGGGCCGGGTTACGGTCTCGGGCTACGAAGGGTCCGAGCTTTTGGTCGCCCGACTGCTGATCGAATCGGGTGCGGAAGTGCCCTATGTCGGCACCGCCTGCCCCAAGACGCCATGGTCCGATCCCGACCGCGAATGGCTCGAAGCCAAGGGCGTCCGCATCCAGTACCGCGCGTCGCTTGAAAACGACATTGCAGCGGTCGAGGAATATCGCCCCGATCTCGCCATCGGCACGACGCCCGTGGTCCAGCACGCCAAGCAGAAGGCGATCCCGGCGCTGTATTTCACCAATTTGATCTCGGCGCGGCCGCTTATGGGCCCGGCGGGCGCAGGCAGCCTCGCGCAGGTCATCAACGCGGCGCTCGGCAACCAGGCGCGGTTCGATTCGATGCGCGATTTCTTCGAAGGCGTCGGCGAGGGATACAGCGCCGGGGTCTGGGAAGACACGCCGACCGATCGCCCAGCGTTCAAGGCCAAATACGCCGCCAAGATGCAGGCCGCCGCCAAGGCCGAGGAGTCGGTCGGGTCATGACCCTCATCCTCGATCATGATCGGGCGGGCGGCTATTGGGGCGCGGTCTACGCCTTCACCAGCGTCAAGGGCCTGCAGGTCATCATCGACGGCCCGGTCGGCTGCGAGAACCTGCCGGTCACCAGCGTGCTGCACTATACCGACGGCCTGCCGCCGCACGAACTGCCGATCGTCGTCACCGGCTTGGGCGAGCAGGAGCTTGGCCGCGACGGCACCGAAGGCGCGATGAAGCGCGCGTGGAAGACGCTCGATCCGGCGCTGCCCGCCGTCGTCGTCACCGGCTCGATCGCGGAAATGATCGGCGGCGGGGTGACGCCCGAAGGCACCAACATTCAACGCTTCCTGCCGCGCACCATCGACGAAGACCAATGGCAATCGGGCGACCGCGCGCTGACGTGGCTGTGGACGCAGTTCGGGCCGAAGAAGGTTCCGGCATTGCGCCCCCGCCCCGAAGGCGCGCGTGCCAAGGTCAACATCATCGGGCCGATGTACGGCACCTTCAACATGCCATCGGATTTGGCCGAAATCCGCCGCCTGATCGAGGGCATGGGCTGCGAGGTCAATTGCGTCTTCCCGCTCGGCACCCATCTCGCCGACATCCGCAAGCTGGCGGACGCCGAAGTCAACGTCTGCATGTACCGCGAATGGGGCCGGGGCCTTTGCGAGACCTTGGAACGCCCATACCTGCAAGCCCCCATCGGCCTCAATTCGACGACCCTGTTCCTGCGCAAGCTCGGCGAGCTGACCGGCACCGATCCCGAGCCCTTCATCGCGCGCGAGAAGCATACGACGATCAAGCCGTTGTGGGACCTGTGGCGCTCGGTCACCCAGGATTTCTTCGGCACCGCGAGCTTCGCCGTCGTGGCCACCGAAACCTATGTGCGCGGGCTGCGGTCGTTCCTCGAGGACGACATGGGGCTGCCGTGCACCTTCAGCTTCATGCGCTCGGCCGGGATCAAGCCCGACAACGCCGCCGTCCGCGACGCCATCGCCAAGACCCCGCCGCTGATCATGTTCGGCAGTTTCAACGAGCGCATGTACATGGCCGAAGCCGGCAGCCGGGCGATCTATGTCCCCGCGAGCTTCCCCGGCGCGGTGATCCGCCGCCACACCGGTACGCCATTCATGGGCTATTCGGGCGCAACTTACTTGGTTCAGGAAGTCTGCAACGCGCTGTTCGACGCGCTGTTCAACATCCTGCCGCTCGCCAGCGTCATGGACAAGGCCGAGGCGACGCCGTCACGGCTGCTCGAACATGTCGGCTGGGACGACGATGCCCGCTCCGAACTCGACGATCTCGTCGATGCGCAGCCGGTCCTGGTGCGCATTTCGGCGGCCAAGCGGCTGCGCGACGCGGCCGAACGCGCCGCGCGCGATGCCGGCGAAAAACAGGTCACCCGGGAGCGGCTGTTCGCCGCCGCCCGCCAATTCGAGGCGCAGGCGGCATGACCGCGCGCCCATCCTTTGGTCCGAATTTCGGACCTAAACCCCTTCACGGTGCCATCCTGTGCCGCGAAGCTGCCGGTCGGGCGAGGCCATTGTGGCCCCGTGCGGCGGATTTTCTGGAGGATCAAGCATGAGTGAAAACAAGCTGGGGCCAGGTACCTACCTGACCGAAGCAGAGGCGAAGGAAGTTCAAAAACTTTTCATCGCCAGTACTGCATTCTTCGTATTCGTGGCGATCGTCGCACACTTCCTCGTGTGGGAATGGCGTCCGTGGCTCGGTGCACCGCGCCCCTATGCCCAGATCGAACAGCCCGTCCAACAGGCGGACGCAACGCACGCCACGCCGGCGCGCGGTTAAGGAGACAAGACAATGTGGAGAATGTGGCAGACATTCGATCCTCGGCGGGTCCTTACCGCGCTGGCGATCTTCCTTTTCACCCTGGCGGTCCTGATCCATTTCATCCTGCTCAGCACCACCCGTTACAACTGGCTCGACGGCGCCGACGGCCCGGCAGCCGCACCGACCGCAGCAATGGCACCTGCCGCTCCAGCAGCAGAACCAGCGGCCGCTCCGGCTCAGTAAGGCCAGCGGTTCGTAACGTTGCGTTTGAGGTAATGCGAGACGGACGAGGTCGCCATTGCGCCTCGCCCGTCCGCACCACCAGCTAAAGCCCGCCCCGCGTCCGGCAGTCCGGAGGCGCGGCCCGGGAGGAGATGCGCCATGGCGCTGTTGAGTTTCGAGCGGAAATATCGGGTCCGCGGGGGCACGCTGATCGGCGGCGACCTCTTCGACTTCTGGATCGGGCCGTTTTACGTCGGCTTTTTCGGGGTCACGACGATCTTCTTTGCCGCGCTGGGCACGGCGCTGATCCTGTACGGTGCCGCCATCGGCCCGACGTGGAACCCGTGGCTCATCTCGATCGCACCGCCCGACATCAGCTATGGCCTGAAATTCGCGCCCTTGAAGGCTGGCGGCCTGTGGCAGATCATCACTATCTGCGCCGTCGGGTCGTTCAGCTCATGGGCGCTGCGCGAAGTCGAAATCTGCCGCAAGCTCGGCATGGGCTACCATGTGCCATTTGCCTTTGGCGTCGCCATTTTCGCCTATGTCTCGCTGGTGGTTATCCGCCCGATGCTGATGGGCGCATGGGGCTGGGGTTTCCCCTATGGCATTTTCAGCCACCTCGATTGGGTGTCGAACACCGGCTACCAATATCTCCATTTCCACTACAATCCGGCGCACATGCTGGCGGTCAGCTTCTTCTTCACGACAGCGTTTGCGCTGGCGCTGCACGGATCGCTGGTCCTGTCGGCGGTCAATCCGGCCCCGGGCGAAAACGTCAAGACGCCGGAATATGAAGATACCTTCTTCCGCGACCTGATCGGGTACTCGGTCGGCACGCTTGGCATTCACCGGGTCGGACTGTTGCTGGCGCTGAACGCCGGCTTCTGGAGCGCCATCTGCATCATCATCAGCGGACCGTTCTGGGCGCGTGGCTGGCCCGAATGGTGGACGTGGTGGCTCAACCTGCCGATCTGGCGCTGAGAGAGGACGGGTCATGGCTTCGTATCAAAACATCTTCACCCAGATCGTCCTGCGGCCGACGCCGCTCGAACCCGGTGTTCCGCTCGGGCCGGGTAACGATCCGCGCACCCAGCCGTTCGGCTTCAGCAAGCTGATGGGCATGATCGGCGGGGCGCAGATCGGGCCGATCTATCTCGGCACGCTCGGCATCATCTCGATCGTCACCTTCATCATCGGCTTCGAAATCATCGGGCTCAACATGTTCGCCTCGGTCAATTGGAACCCGATCCAGTTTGTCCGGCAATTGTTCTGGCTGGCGCTCGAACCGCCGCCCGCCAAATACGGGCTGAAGATCCTGCCGCCACTGCAGGAGGGCGGCTGGTGGCTGATCGCCGGCTTCTTCCTCACCGTGTCGGTGCTCAGCTGGTGGCTCCGCACCTATCGCCGCGCCAAGGCGCTCGGCATGGGGACGCACACCACTTGGGCGTTCGCCAGCGCGATCTGGCTCTATCTCGTGCTCGGCTTCATCCGGCCGATCATGATGGGGTCATGGTCCGAAGCAGTGCCGTTCGGCATCTTCCCGCACCTCGATTGGACCGCCGCTTTCTCGATTCGCTACGGCAACCTGTTCTACAATCCGTTCCACGCGCTTTCGATCGCCTTCCTCTATGGCTCAACCCTGCTGTTCGCGATGCACGGGGCCACCATTCTGGCGGTCGGTCGCTATGGCGGCGAGCGCGAAATCGAACAGATCACCGATCGCGGTACGGCGAGCGAACGTGCCGCATTGTTCTGGCGCTGGACCATGGGCTTTAACGCCACCATGGAATCGATTCACCGCTGGGCGTGGTGGTTTGCCGTGCTGACGACGCTGACCGGCGGCATCGGCATTCTTTTGACCGGCACTGTCGTCGACAACTGGTATCTGTGGGCGGTCGCGCACCATTATGCGCCGCAATATGCAGCCACCGGTGTTGTCGATCCCGCCACTCTTCCGGGGGCACCGCAATGACCCGCATCTTGTCACGCATCGTCGCCCTCGCCGTTCCGGCCCTGCTGCTCGCCGGTTGCCAGGTCGGCACCAAAATCGTCGAACAGACGGGGCCGCGCGGCACCGGCATGGACCAGGTCGCCGCCAAACGCGACGTCAAGGCCACCCAGCTGCGCGGTGGCGAGGTTCCGGCACCGCCCTATGAGCTGACCGCCGAAATGCGCGGCGGGCAGCGGGCGCGCGAGGCGTACCAGAACGTCAAGGTGCTCGGTGACATTTCGACCGAAGAGTTCAACTACACCATGGCGGCGATCACGGCGTGGATCGCGCCGCCCGAACAGGGCTGCAACTATTGCCATAATCCGGCGAACATGGCGTCGGATGAAATCTACACCAAGGTCGTCGCGCGGCGGATGCTGCAGATGACGCGCAACATCAACGCCAACTGGAAACCGCACGTCCAGTCGGGGCCGGAAAAGGCCGGGGTCACCTGCTGGACCTGCCATCGCGGCAATGCCGTGCCGGCCAACGTCTGGTCGTCGGGAGCTGGCGATCCACGCACGATCACCGGTAACAAGCATGGCCAGAACACGCCGTTGCAATCGGTCGCTTTCGCCTCGCTGCCCAATGAACCGTTCACGACCCTGCTCGAAGGCAAGGAAGAGATCCGGGTGGCATCGAATTCGCCCTATGCCTCGCGCAATCATGTCGTGCCGATCGGCGCTGCCGAAAAAACCTATGGCCTGATGATGCATACGTCGCAGGCGCTTGGGGTGAATTGCACCTATTGCCACAACACCCACAGCTTCCGGTCATGGGCCGATGCGCGACCGCAGCGGGTCACCGCATGGTACGGCATCCGCATGGTCCGCAACATCAACAACGACTATATCAACTCGCTCAATGCGGTCTGGCCGGCCAACCGGCGCGGCCTCGGCGGCGATCCGTACAAGGTCAATTGCACGACCTGCCACCAGGGTGTGAACAAGCCGATGAACGGCTATCCGATGCTGAAGGACTATCCGGCGCTTGCCGGTCCGGCCCCGGCAAGCGGCACCGCGGCACCGCCGCCCCCGGCTGCCGCTCAGACGGCAAGCACGGTCGCACCACCCGACCCGACGCTCGCGCCGGTTGATGCGAGCGGCAAGATGGTGACGCCGCCTGCCGAGGTATCGACACGCTAATTTAACGATTGGCATGGGCGAAATAGGGGTCTGGAACCGCGCGGTTCCGGACCCTTTGTTATAGACGGGCGCCCCCCTTTGCGGAATCCGACCTATTTCGGCTGTTCGCCTTGCGACGCGCTGTTCAGCACGAAATTCTCGGGGTGCTTCGCCGTCGCCCCGGCATAGCAGGCCTGGATGATCGGCAGGTCATGGGCATAGTCGCCACTCGGCCACAGCGTGATCGGGAGGGTGACGGTTTTGGTTGCATAGTCCATCACCGCGACGGTGATCGGCACATCGGCCCCGAGCGCCACATAGTAGAAGCCCGATTTCCACGTGCCGACGGCGTTGCGGGTGCCTTCGGGCGGGATGACAAGAATGAGGTCGTCGGCTGCGGCGAATTTCTCCTTCATCGCGCCGACGACGTCGTTGCGCTGCGATCGGTCGATGGGGATGCAGCCGCTCCATTTGATCAGCCAGCCGAACGGGCCTTCGGTCAGGCTCTTTTTGCCCATATAGCGTAATCTGACCCGCCACGCGCAGGCGGCGGCGAGCATCCAGATACCGTCCCAGTTCGATGTATGCGGCCCGGCGGTGACGACGGCCTTGGCATCGGCGGGCCAGTCGCCGGCGAGTTTCCAGCCACCTGCCGCCAGCATGCCCCGCCCCATCCAATACAGGATCTCGGTGCCAAGGCCGCGCGGCGGCCGCGGTCGCGCCGTCGCGGGACTATGGTGGATGAGCGTGCCGGGAGAAGCCATGCGCCACGGTAGCAGAACGACCGCGCCGCTTGCCAGCCCCGCCCAAGCTGGCCATGGAACGGCGATGGCCGGGGGGACTCCAGAACAGCAGCGCAGCGTCCGGGTCACCATGCTCATCCTGCTCGGGGTTGCGGCGTTGCGCCTGCCGTTCATCGGCGACGCGCATGTCCATATCGACGAAACCTATTACCTGCTGTTCGCCGATCGCTGGGCGAGCGGCGCGATCCCCTATGTCGGCATCTGGGACCGAAAGCCGATCGGGTTGTTCCTGCTCTATCGCGTCGCGCTGTGGTTCGGTAGCGGCGCGGCCGGCGGCATCATCGCCTACCAACTGCTGGCCTTGGCGGCGGTGGCAGCGACGGCGCTGATGCTGGCGCGGCTGGCGGGCGAACGCGACGGCGCATTGGGGGGCGCGCGCGCCGCGCTGGCGGCAGGCTTGTTGTATCCGGCGGGGTTGCTGGCGCTGCAGGGATCGGGCGGGCAGGCGACGGTGTTCACCAATCTGGCGGCGACCGTGGCGGCGCTGCTGCTGGTGCGCGCATTGGCGAGCGCGCGGCCGTTCCGACTGGTCGCGGGCGCGATGGCGGTGCTCGGGCTGGCGCTGCAGATCAAATATACCGTGGCGTTCGAGGCGGCGGTGCTCGGGTTGGCAGGGCTTGCTGTGCTGTGGCGGTGCGGCTGGCGCGGGGTAAGGCTCGCGGCGGCGGCGCTGGCGATGATGGCGCTTGGGCTGGTGCCGACGCTCGCGGCGTATGGAGTGTTCGCCGCTGCGGGACTTGGCCCGGCGTTCCTCGCGGCGAATTTCGCCACCATCGCGGGCAAGGCCGGTGCGACCCATGGCGGGCCGCCGCTGGCACTGCTGCTGCTGCTGCCGATTGCGGCACTGGCGGTGGCGGGGTTGCGTCGACACGGTCGGAGCCCGGCGACCATAGTGCTGATCGCCTGGATGCTGGTGGCAGTCGCGGCGGCGCTGCTGCTCGGCCTGCCGTCCGAACATTATCTGCAACCGGTGTTGCCGCCGCTGGTGCTGCTCGCCGCCGCCGCTGCGCCGCGTCGTCTGGCGCTCGGCGGCGCAATGGCGACCCTCATCGCTGCTGGGACCGCCGCCACCGTCATCGACGTCCGCAACACCGGCGGCTTCTACCTCAGCTACCGCATTGCCGATGCGATCACGCCGCATTTGAATGGCCGCTGCCTCTATGTCGTTGACTCGCTGCCGCTGCTGTATGCGCTCAGCGGCGCGTGCAGCCCGACGGCGTATCTGTTTCCGACGCATCTGACCCGCGCCGACGAAATCGCCAGCATCGGCATCGATGCCCGTGCCGAACTGGCGCGCGTACTCGCCAGCCGCCCATCGGTGATCGTCATCGCCAACCCACGTCAGCCCTATCTCGACCCGGTGGCGCGGCGGATGATCGACGCACGGCTCGCCGACGGCTATCGGCTCGGTGACCGCTTCGCCTTTGCGACCGGGGAGTACCAACTTTACTATGCCGACCGCTGATCTTGTCCGCGAAGCCGCGCCGCGCACCGCCACCGGGCCAGTGCTGGCGGTCATCGCCCCGGCGTTCAACGAACGCGGCAATGTGGCGCTGCTGGCGGATAAGGTCGGCGCAGCGCTCGCCGGGATCGATTGGGAACTCATCATCGTCGATGATGATTCGCCCGATGGCACCGCCGAAGCCGTCC
Organism: Sphingomonadales bacterium; assembly: GCA_038229555.1. GTDB lineage: Bacteria > Pseudomonadota > Alphaproteobacteria > Sphingomonadales > Sphingomonadaceae > Sandarakinorhabdus. The sequence continues at coordinate 250,075 of JBBROI010000003.1, read as the reverse complement.
GCGCGCTCACTGCCGCCGATGCCCGAGTGCGCTGCATCCAACGCATCGGACGGCGCGGGCTGGCGAGCGCCGTCGTCGAAGGCTGCCTCGCGTCGAGCGCGCCGTATCTCGCCTGCATCGATGCCGACCTCCAGCACGACGAAACCCGGCTGCCGCTGATGCTGGCCAAGCTGCGCGACGGCAGCGCCGATCTTGTCGTCGGCACGCGCTTTTCAGGTGGCGGCACTACAGGTGATTTCGCGGCGCAGCGGGTGTCGATCAGCCGCCTCGGCGCGCGACTCAGCCGCCTGATCGTCAAGACCGACGTCAGCGACCCGATGAGCGGCTTTTTCATGCTTACCCGTCCGGCGTTCGACCGCGCGGTACGCGGGCTGTCGTCGGACGGCTTCAAGATTCTGCTCGATGTGCTGGCGTCGGCCCCCGGGCTCCGCGTCGCCGAAGTCCCCTATGTCTTCGGCAGCCGGTTGCACGGCGACAGCAAGCTCGACGGCGCGGTGCTGTGGGAGTTTCTCGTCTTCATCGCGGCGCGACTGACCGGCAACCGCCTGCCCGCCAGTTTCATCTCGTTCGGCATTATCGGCGCGAGCGGCGTCGCCACTCAGTCGCTGGCGTTCGTGCTGCTGTTCAAGGCGCTCGGTGTGGCGTTTACCGAAGCCGAAGCGATATCGATCGGCATCGCCATGCTCGGCAATTTCCTGCTCAACAACGCGCTGACCTATCGCGACCGGCGCTATCGCGGCTGGGCGCTGGTGCCGGGTTTTGCCTCCTACGCCGCCGTCTGCGGACTGGGGGCGATCGCCAACATCGGCGTCGCGTCGTACTTGTTCAAGGCGGATACGCATTGGTGGCCGGCGATGCTCGCAGGCATCATCGTCGGCACGGTGTGGAATTACGTCGCCAGCCGCTGGTTCACTTGGGCTAAGCGCAGGGCTTAACGCGGCGAATGGCGATCCTATATTGGGGGACAGTTCCCAAGGATCGATTTACCCCATGGCAGATTTTCCCGATTGGCACGGCACGACGATCGTGTCGGTGCGCAAGAACGGCCGGGTCACCATCGCCGGCGACGGCCAGGTGACGATGGGGCAGACGGTGATGAAGCCCAATGCGAAGAAGGTCCGGCGGCTTGGCCCCGGTGGGGCGGTGATCGGCGGTTTCGCCGGGGCGACCGCCGATGCCTTTACCCTGTTCGAACGGCTGGAGGCCAAGCTCGAACGCTACCCCGGCCAGCTGACCCGCGCGGCAGTCGAACTCGCCAAGGACTGGCGGACCGACCGCTATCTGCGGCGGCTGGAAGCAATGATGATCGTCGCCGACACGGATGTGACGTTGGTGTTGACGGGTACCGGCGACGTGCTCGAACCGCTCGGCGGAGTGGCTGCCATCGGGTCGGGCGGCAATTTCGCCTTGGCGGCAGCGCGGGCGCTCGCCGATACCGATCTCGACGCCGAGGACGTGGCGCGTCGCGCCATGAAGATCGCTGCAGAATTGTGCATTTACACCAACGATCAGCTGACCATCGAAAGCCTCGACTCAGGCTCTGCGGCAAAGGATTAGCGTCATGCTCTACAGTAGACTTGGCAACACCGGGCTGATCGTCTCACGGCTGTCGCTCGGCACAATGACCTTCACCCGGGGCGGCGGCAACGCGGCAATCGCCAAGACCGGGCGCGACGATGCGGCGGCGCTGGTAACGCGCGCGCTCGACGCCGGCATCAACTTCTTCGATACCGCCGATGTCTACGCCGACGGTGAATCCGAAATCATGCTGGGCGAGATTCTAGGCGGTCGCCGCGACGATGTCGTCATCGCTACCAAGGCAGGATGGCGAACCGGTGCGCCACTCAACCGCAACGGCCTTTCGGCAGCGCACCTGCACTGGTCGATCGACAACAGCCTGAAGCGTCTCGGTACCGACCACGTCGATCTGTATATCGCCCACCGCGACGATGCCAACACGCCGCTCGAGGAAACGCTCCAGGCGCTCGACGCGATCGTCCGCAGCGGCAAGGCGCGCTATCTCGGCGTGTCGAACTGGTCAGCGTGGAAGGTCGCAGCGGCGATCGAGCTGCAGCGCGCCAATGGCTGGGCGCCGTTTAGCCATGTCCAGATGATGTATTCGCTGCTCGGCCGCGGCATCGAGGCTGAGATGTTCGATATGCTCGTACGCTACGGGCTGGGACTGACGGTCTGGAGCCCATTGGCCGGTGGCTTTCTCAGCGGCAAATACACCCGCGAGACGCTGAAGGACCCGGCCAACCGGCTTTCGGGCTTCGACATGATCCCGTTCGACAAGGACAAGGGCTTCGCACTCGTGGATACGTTGCGAACGATCGGCGACTCGCACGGGGCCAGCGTCGCGCAGGTAGCATTGGCGTGGGTGCTGGCGCGGCCGCACGTGTCGAGCGTAATCATCGGCGCGTCGAAACTGTCGCAGCTCGATGACAATATCGCCGCTGCGTCACTTGCGCTGTCCGCCGACGACCTCACTCGGCTCGATGCGGCCACCGTCCCCGAACTCCAGTATCCGGCATGGGTAACGCGTGCCATCGATCAGCCGATCGCCAATGCGCTCGCCGCGCGGCCCGGCGACACCCCCAACCTCAAAGCGGATTCGGTGGTATGAACGCTCAGACGATGATCAATGCCGATCCGCAGCCCGGCCTGACGCCGCGCGAGATCGTTACCGCGCTTGATCGCCACATCGTCGGGCAGGGCGATGCCAAGCGAGCGGTTGCCGTTGCGCTGCGTAACCGTTGGCGGCGGCAGCGGCTCGGTGACGATCTACGCGACGAGGTCAACCCGAAGAACATCCTGATGATCGGGCCGACGGGGTGCGGCAAGACCGAGATTTCGCGGCGGCTGGCGAAGCTGGCGAACGCGCCGTTTTTAAAGATCGAAGCGACGAAGTTCACCGAGGTCGGCTATGTCGGGCGCGATGTCGACAGTATCGTCCGCGATTTGGTCGAGGAATCGATCCGGCTGGTCCGCGAAACCCGCCGCGCCGGGGTCAAGGACAAGGCCGAAGAGGCGGCGATGACGCGGCTGCTCGATGTACTGACCGGCAAGGACGCTTCGGAGGCGACGCGGCTGGCCTTTCGCACCCAGTTCGAAGCGCGAAACCTGAAGGACCGCGAGGTCGAGATCGAAGTCGCCGACAGCGCGCCGTCGTTCGAAATGCCGGGGATGCAACCGGGCCAGGTCGGCATGATCAATTTGGGCGACATGTTCGGCAAGGTGATGGGCGGGCGGACCAAGCGCCGCAAGATGGGCGTGCCGGCGGCATGGGCGGCGCTGCTCGCCGAGGAATCGGACAAACGCCTCGACGATGACGACATTGTGCGCGAGGCGGTGCGCAACGCCGAAGCCAATGGGATCGTCTTCCTTGACGAGATCGACAAGATCGCCGTCAGCGACGTGCGTGGTGGTTCGGTCAGCCGCGAGGGCGTCCAGCGTGACCTGCTGCCGCTGATCGAAGGCACGACGGTCGCCACCAAACACGGCCCGGTGAAGACCGACCATATCCTGTTCATCGCGTCGGGCGCGTTCCACATCTCCAAGCCGTCGGACTTGCTGCCCGAACTCCAGGGGCGGTTGCCGATTCGGGTTGAGCTCAAGGGCCTGACCTATGAGGATTTCAAGCGCATCCTGACCGATACCGAGGCATCGCTGATCCGCCAGTATACGGCGCTGCTGGCGACCGAAGGGGTGACCCTGACGATGACCGGTGACGGCATCGACGCGGTGGCGCGGACGGCAGCGCAGGTCAACGATGCGGTCGAAAACATCGGCGCGCGGCGGTTGCAGACGGTGATGGAGAAGCTGCTCGAAAGCATCAGCTTCGATGCCGACGAACGCGCTGGGCAGACGGTCGTCGTCGATGCCGCCTATGTCGAACGCGAACTCGGCGATATTGCCCGCGACACCGATCTGTCGAAGTTCATCCTGTAGGGTTCGCATGCCGAAGCGCACCTCTCTCGCTTGCGGGAGAGGTCGAGAGACGCGCCGCTCGGCGCGGCCCGGGTGACGTGTCTGTCACTTGGCGTGGGGAACACCCTCACCCGGCGCGCGCGGCACCGGGCGGTCTATCGAACGACCTGGTGACGATCGGCGTTCAGATTCCGGCGTACCATTCGTAGCCGCGGTCTTCCCAATAGCCGCCGTTGCCACTGCCGATCCCGGCGAAGCTGTCGACCGCTTCGATCCGCATGATGTATTTGGCCTGTTTATAGCCGATCTGGCGTTCGACGCGCAGCCGCACCGGCGCGCCGTGCGCCACTGTCAGTGCCGCGCCGTTCATGCCGGTCGCAAGGATCGTCTGCGGGTGGAAGGCATCGATCAGATCGACGCTTTCATAATAGATCGACGTCGATTGCGCGCCGCCTTTGGAGACTTCGCCGCCGTAATTGTCGGCGCAATGGAAGACGATGAAGCGCGCGTTGGTCTTCAAATTCGCGGCCTTGAGGATCGGCCCGAGCTGCGCGCCACGCCACTGGCCGATGGCGCTCCAGCCTTCGACACAGTCATGGCGGGTGATCTGGGTGCGCTGCGGCAGGCTGTTGAGATCGGCAATCGACAGCGACAGCGGCGTGTTGACAAGGCCATCGACCTTCAGCCTCCAATTGGCGAATTTTTCATCGACATGCTGGAGATATTCGGCCTCTTGCGGGTCGGTCGTGCCGTTGGCCTTGAAGATCGGCGACATGTCGGCGGTGGTGAATTCGCGGGCCAACGCATTGCGGTCGCTGACCAGCCGCTGCCAGCGTTTGGTCGCGCCTTCAGCAGAACGGACGATCTTGCCGACCGAATCGCTCTTGGTGAGATTGTCGCAGCCGGCCAGTAACAGTCCGCCCGCGGCGACCCCGCCCGCTGAAAACAGCTTGCGCCGGGAAAGGATCGTCATTTGGCTTTCTCCGGATCGATGCGGAAGCGCCCGGTGATCATCGAGCGGATTTCATTATAAGGTCCGGCGAGCACGACCATCAGGATATGGACGATGATGAACACCATGATGAGGTTGGCGGCAACCCAGTGAATCGACCGCGCGCTCTGGCGGCCGCCGAAGAGCGAAACCAGCCACGGCCAGGCGGCATCGATGGCGGGCGACATGGTCAGCCCGGTGAAGATGACCAGCGGGATGAGGACGAAGACCGTGCCGCCGTAGCTCAGCTTTTGCAGGATATGGTAGCGCTTGGCTTCCTCACCCTTGGGGAATTTCAGTCGGGCGTGGGTCCAGATATCGTGGGCGATATTGGCGGGCGATAGTTCCTTCAGGCGCGGCAGCAGGTCGCGACGGATGTGGCCGCTGATGGTGCTCCAGACGAGGTAAAGCAGACCATTGAGGATCAGCACCCAAGCGAAGAAGAAGTGCCAGTTGCGCGCCGTTGCCAGATCGCGCTGGCTGGGGAAGGTGGCCCATGACGGGTAACCGATCGCCGATGGCGCGCCGTTCGCGCCCTTGGAAATGCCGAGCACCCCGGTCGTGGTAATCTTGAGCTCGCCGATCCGCAGGAACCCATAAGCCTGCCCGCCCGGCGTGTCCGCCGAGCCGATTTCGAGCCAGCGCTTCGCATCATCGTCGTCGGCACCGTACTGGCCCCAGTACAGCGCCGGATGGGCATTGAAGATGTTGAGCCCCGTGCCGATCAGAAAGGTAATGGCGAGCGCGTTGATCCAATGGGTGATCCGCGTCACCAGCGCGTGGCGATAGAACATTTCCGGCATGCGCCGGACGGGAAGGGGGTCTGCTACACTCGCCATGAATGGCCTTTCGATACAGCGAACGACTTAGTTACGCAGCGTCTGCTAACACGCAGAGAAAATAGCTGCTACAGCCAAAGCCGTAGGGTGACCGGGGCGGCCTGAGCCGACCAACAAGCAATTGGAGAGCGTGCTTGCTGCGAGTTCATGTCCGCGACCAAATGTCACCCATTGTCATTGAGCCTGGGCCGACGGCGGTGCTGCCTGAAAGTTCGGTCTGGATCGACCTTCTCAACCCGACGCGCGAGGAGGAGGTGTTTGTCGAAAGGCTGACCGGCCTCGGGATGCCGACACGCGAGGAAATGGTCGAAATCGAACCGTCGAGCCGTTTGTATCTGGAAAACGGCGCGATCTATCTGACCGCCAATTTGCTGATGGGCATGGCGAACAATGATCCGTCGTCGGCGGCGGTGTCGTTTGTGCTCACGCCGGTCCACCTGATCACCATCCGTTACGATGCGCCCAAGGTGTTCGACATCTTCAGCGCGCATCTCGGCCGGACCCCCGAAGCCTGCAGCGATCCCGTCATGGCGCTTGTTGGCCTGCTCGATGCCATCGTCGATCGGCTCGCCGATTCGCTGGAGGGCGTCGGGGCCGAGATGGACAAGATTTCACGCTCGACCTTCCGGCGCGCCACCTCGAAACAGCAGCGGCTGACCAATGCCGCGCTGCAGGTGCTGCTCGGGCGCATCAGCCATTCGCAGGACGTGATCTCCAAGGCGCGCGATAGCGCGGTAACCTTGGCGCGGTTGCTCAGTTTCCTCAGTTTCGCGCTGAAGAAGGACGCCAACGGCAGTCGCGAGCACATCAAGAGCTTGACGCGCGACGTGTCCTCGCTGACCGATCATGCGACCTATCTTGGCGGCAACATCACTTTCCTGCTCGATGCTGCACTCGGACTGATCAACATCGAACAGAATGCCATCATCAAGATCTTCTCGGTGGCGGCAGTGATCTTCATGCCGCCGACGCTGGTCGCCAGCATCTACGGCATGAATTTCAAACACATGCCCGAGCTCGAATGGACCTATGGCTACCCCTACGCGATCATCGTGATGATCCTGGCGGCGGTGCTGCCCTATGTGTTCTTCAAAGCGCGCGGCTGGCTGTAGTCGCGCGGCGGCGAAGCGCGGCACCGGTCAGTCCGAAGCCGACGATGAGCATCGCCCAGCTCGCCGGTTCGGGGACATTCGGCGGTGGCGGCGGTGGTGGCGGCGGAGGCGGAGGTGGAGGGGGCGGTGGCGGAGGCGGGGGAAGGTTATCGACCAAAACCGAGTAGGTTCGCGTCGTAAGAGAACCATATGTGTTGTACAGATACTGCTGGGTAGCCGAGTCCGATGACTGGAAACTAAAACCGCCGAATGTGCGATCCGGCGGTGAGACCGTATAGGAAAACGGCGTATCGAAAGCAAAAGGCAGCCGGTAAAGGAAGCCCGGTTCGAAAATCTGCGTATCGAGGTGCGCGGAGGTTAAAATTGTCCCGACTTGGCTCACGTCATCGACCAGATGCTCGGCGATGTCGTTCCCACGGCTGACCCGGCCCACGGTGGCGGTAAACTGATAATTGCCGTCGATGGTCAGCGTTGTACCATTGATTGTCAGGTCGCTCGTCAGCAGCGATGACGGTGTTCCGTAGGCTGAGCCACCGACGAGGTATTGGTGGAAAGCGTCGAAGTGCAGCGTTCCGATGCTGGTATCGAACTTATAGTGCGCGATGAATGCAAGACCCGTGAGGTCGCTTCCCGGCGCAGCGAAAAGGCCGGTTGTATCGAATCCGGAGCCGACAACGCCGGTGTACGTCGCGTCGATGACCCGCGCCGAGCCAATCGTGGGAGTGACAGTCAAGATCGCCGCCAAGGCTGCGCAGACGGTGTTTTTCACCCGACGTCTCCTCGGAAAACCTGACAATATCCAATACTAGCACATTTGGATGAAACCTCGCAGCGGTACTTTCGGTAATCGTCACCCGGCGTCGAGCGCGCAGCCATATTCGGGATCGTACGTCGCCGTCCGGCTCGCCAGCAGCGGCACGCTCGCGGTGATGCTGCGCCGTGCCGGGTCTTCGGTCACCTTGACGATTTCGGTGCCCGGTTCGAAATCGGTTTTGCACGAATTCATCTCGCGGTTGCCGACATAGCGGCACGAGCAGACAACATGGGCGATATAGCCCGCCCCGAGTTCGGCGCGCTTGCCGGTGGTGGTGAATTTCAACGCCGCCCAACCGCCGATCAGCAGCAGGGCGAGGACGATTGGCCCCCAAATCCACCAGCGTCTTGCCATCACTCGCGCCTCCCCTCTACGTTCGTTCCGCATTGGGGAACGAGACGCGATGATGACGCTGCGATCAAGCCTGTTTCTGTTCGCGACGCTCGCGCTGGCGCTACCGCTGGCCGCGCGCGCGGCGCAAGCCGTTGATCCGCGCAGCGTCGCTGACGCGCTGTTCACCGATCCGGCGCTGTCCGAAACGCGCGCCGTCATCGTGCTGCAGGACGGCAAGCGGATTTATGAACGCTATGCCCCGGGCTATGGACCCGGCAACCGCTTCATCAGCTGGTCGATGGCAAAATCGGTGACCTCGACGCTCGTCGGCGCGCTGGTCGCCGATGGCAAGCTCGAACTCGACAGTCCAGCGCCGGTGCCCGAGTGGCGCGCGGCCCCGGGCGATCCGCGCGCGGCAATCACGTTGCGCCAGCTGCTCAACATGGCGTCGGGGCTCAAGCACAGTGAAGCCGAACCGGTCGAAACCGCCGATACCAACCGCGCGCTGTTCGCCGACAAAAGCGGCGACATCTACGCCCATGCCGTCAGCGCGCCGCTCGAAAGCAAGCCGGGGACGAGGTTCCAATATTCGACGCTGACCACGATCATTTTGGCCGCGATCGTCCAGCGCACCATTGCGCCCGACGCCACCACCCCGGCCGCACGCCGTGCCGCGATCCGCGCCTTTATCAATGCCCGACTGGCGGGTCCCGCCGGAATGGCATCGCTGCTGTGCGAATATGATCCCAAGGGTACGCTGCTCGGCGGCTCGTTCTGCCACGCGACGGCGCGCGACTGGGCGGCATTCGGGCAACTGTATCTCGACAACGGCGTCGTCGCCGGACGGCAGGTGGTCAGCCCGGCATGGGTAAAGTTCGTCCGCACGCCGTCGGTTTCCGACCATGGATATGGCGGGCAGTTCTGGCTCAACCTGCCGCGCCCCACCGGTTCGGACCCCGCGCTCTTCCCTGAACAAGGCCCCGCCGATGCGTTTGCCTGTCTCGGCCATCTCGGTCAGTACATCATCGTCGTGCCGTCGAAGCACCTGGTCGTCGTCCGGCTCGGTAAGACGCAGGACGATCGCCTGTCGCCGGTGCGTGGGGCACTTGGATGGCTGGTCAACGCCTGGCCAACGACACCGTGAGCGATCCGCGTATCATCGACATCAAGCTCGACGAGCACACCATCTTGTGGCGTAACGCCGATGTCGAGCAGGAGCGGCGCGTCGCCATCTTCGACCTGCTCGAAGGCAATATGTTCGCGCCGGTCGCCGCGTATGACGGCAGCTATGGCGGACCGTTCAAGATCCTGCTCGGTGTCGAGGAGGGGCGGCTGACGGTCGGCATTCGGTCGAAGGACGACGCCGAACTCGAAGCCTTTGTCCTGCCATTGGCACCGTTCCGCCGGACGGTGCGCGACTATTTTGCCATCTGCGACAGCTATTACAAAGCCATTCGCGCCGCGACCCCCAGCCAGATTGAAACCATCGACATGGCGCGCCGCGGCATCCATGACGAAGCCGCCGAAATGCTGAAGGACCGGCTGGCGACAAAGGTCGATGTCGATTTCGCCACCGCACGGCGGCTGTTCACGCTGATTTGCGTGCTGCATATTAGGGGATGAATGCTATCGTGCAGCGAAATCGGGAGAGAGCAAAGTCGTGACCAAGATCGAGCAGATGATCGAGCAAGCGCGCAGCATCATGCCGAGCCGAGATCAGCGCGAAGCCCAACGTCGCAGCTTCGCCTACGGAAATGTTAAGATCGAGAATGAACGGGTCACACATGAGATGGTGGACCGCGCTGCCGATGCGCCAAAGAAATGACCGCCGACGACCAACGGCACACAATCACGCATGAAATCACCATCGATGCCGACCCTGATGTACTGGCCGCGCGTGAAGCGGCAAATGCCGTGGCGCAGTTCGACGCGGTGCTCGAACTCATCGACGAAGCAGTACGCAGTAGTCGGCCATTTCGGCTGCGGCCTTCAACAATCCTGCATTTGCATCGGATCGCAATGGATGGGGTCCATCCGATGGCGGGGACGTTCCGTAATACGCCGGTCGGGATTGAGGGCAGCTGTCACCAACCACCCCGGGAGTATCTGGTTGCCAATCTGGTCGAGGAAATGTGCGACTGGATCGAAGAGCGATGGAGCGAGTCTGCGGTGCGGCTGTGCTCATACATTATGTGGCGATTGAACTGGATCCACCCGTTCGCCGATGGCAACGGCCGAACCGCGCGCGCCGTTGCATATCTAGTCCTGTGCGCACGTTCGGGATTCAGCCTGCCAGGACAGAAAACCATTCCGGAGCAAATCGCCGAAGATCGGAAACCTTATTATAATGCTCTAGAAGCCCTTGACCGCGACGCCGCGCAGGAGGTTCTCGATCTGTCTGCAATGGAGACCCTACTCACGGATTGCCTTCAGCAGCAGCTTAAAAGTGCTTTCGACGCTGCCACCGGCAGCCAAGAAGTTTCGACCGACCGTAGGTTCCATTAGACATGTCCGTCCAATCCGACCGCTGGATCCGCGAACAGGCGCTTCAGCACGCCATGATCGAACCCTTCGTCGACCGGCAGACGCGCGACGGGGTAATCTCCTACGGCTTGTCGTCGTATGGCTATGACGCGCGGGTGTCCGACGAATTTAAGATTTTCACCAACGTCGACAGCGTTATCGTCGATCCCAAGGATTTTCACCCCAACAGCTTTGTCGACCGCAAAACCGATTGCTGCGTCATCCCGCCGAACAGCTTTGCGCTGGCGCGGACGGTCGAATATTTCCGCGTGCCGCGCGATGTGCTGGTCATCTGCCTCGGCAAATCGACCTACGCGCGCTGCGGGATCATCGTTAACGTCACCCCGCTCGAACCCGGCTGGGAGGGACATGTGACGCTCGAATTTTCGAACACAACGCCGCTGCCCGCCAAGGTCTACGCCAACGAAGGCGCGTGCCAGTTCCTGTTCCTCAAGGGCAACGAACCGTGCGAGGTCAGCTATGCCGACCGCGCGGGCAAATATATGGGGCAGCGGGGGGTGACGCTGCCCAAGCTGTGACAGGCGGGTGGATTTCGGCTATGGGTGATGCCGAGGAGCAGGTGATGGAACGGCATTATATTCCTGAATCGACGCTTGGCGTTGCGGGTGTGGTCGATCAGGTGATCGATGGCGACGAGGTATTGATCACCCGCGACGGGACGGCGGTAGCGCAAGTCGTCAAACTGGCTGAGTCCAAGCCGTCCGTTGAAATGCGGATTGGCAGTCTGGAATGGCTTATCGCGCAAAGTGCCGGGATGACGCCGCTAAAAACATCTTCGGTCGAGTTGCTGCGGCAAGTTTACGAGGAAAACGATTGAGCGTTTACCTCGACGCCAGCGTCATCGTCCCGATTTTGGCGGTCGAAGCTGAGTCGCAAAATGTGCGGGATTATTTGCGGTCCCTTGCGTCTCCGCCCATTGTTAGCGAGTTTGCTTCTGGAGAAGTTGCGTCGGCTATGTCGCGGTCGGTGCGAACGGGTGAACTTGCCGAACCGCTTGCGGTGCATCTTCTCAGATCGCTCGATCTTTGGCGCGCCGCCAGTTGCAAGACGCTTGTGATTGAGGACGCCGACATCGTCTGCGCCACTGGGCTCGTCCGCCAGTTGCCACTCAAGCTGCGGATGCCCGACGCCCTCCACGCTGCACTCTGCCTGCGCCACGGCCATACTCTTGCTACCTTCGATACGCGCCTTGCTGCTGCAGCGGCGGCGTTGGGAATAGCCGTTGACGTGCCGCGCCAGTCTGGCATGGCGCGCTGGACCGGACCGCGCCAGCCCGCCGATATATGAAAGTACCATCATGAAATTCTTCGTCGATACCGCCGATACCGCCGAAATCGCCGCACTTGCCGCCACCGGGCTGCTCGACGGGGTGACCACCAACCCCAGCCTGATCGCCAAATCGGGGCGCAATTTTCTCGAGGTCATCAAGGAGATCGCCGGGCTGGTCGAGGGACCCGTGTCGGCCGAAGTTGTGGCAACCAATACCGCCGACATGCTGCGCGAGGCCGATGTGCTGCGCGCCATCGGCGACAATATCGCCGTCAAGCTGCCGCTGACCATGGATGGCCTGCGCGCCTGCAAGACGCTCACCGACGACGGCACGATGGTCAATGTGACCTTGTGCTTTTCGGCCCCGCAGGCGCTGCTGGCGGCCAAGGCGGGGGCGACCTTTATCTCGCCGTTCGTCGGGCGGCACGACGATGTCGGCTTCGACGGCATGGCGCTGATCGAAGATATCAAGCTGATCTACGACAATTATGCCTATGAAACCGAAATCCTCGTCGCGTCGGTGCGCCATCCGGTGCATGTGTTGCAGGCGGCGCGCATCGGGGCCGATATCGCGACGATGCCACCGAGCGTCATCCGTCAGCTCGCCAACCATCCGCTGACCGATCGCGGGTTGGAAGGGTTCATGGCCGATTGGGCCAAAACCGGGCAGTCGATTCTCTGATCGAACCCCTGTCATCTTGGCGAAGGCCGGGAACCAGCTGCGCCTTTTTCTTATGGAGCGGCAGACAGCTCGGTCCCGGCCTGCGCCGGGATGACAGGGGGAGGTGCGGAGGACCACCGATGCCCGCGCGATGACCGCCGACGCCCGCGCCCTTACCGTCGCTTGGCTCGCCAGCCTTGCCGATGGCCGCCGCCTGTCGCCGCATACCGTGCGCGCCTATGCGACAACGCTCCACGGCTTCATCGATTTTACCGGCGGCCACATCGGCGGGCCGGTGACGGCGACGGCGCTGACAGCGCTGACGCAGCCCGATATCCGTGCTTTTCTGGCGCACCGCCGCAGCGACGATCGCCTCGCCAATGTGTCGATGGCACGCGAGGTGTCGGCGCTGCGGACGTTCTTTGCGTGGGCGCGCCGCGTTCATGGGGTTGAGAGCGAAGCACTGACCTGGTTGAAATCGCCCAAGGTGCCGCGCCGGGTGCCGCGCCCGGTATCGCCCACCGATGCAACCGGGCTGATCGGTGCCGTTGGTGACAACGCCCGCGAACCCTGGACTGCGGCGCGCGATACCGCCGTGCTGTTGCTGCTGTATGGTGCCGGCTTGCGGATTGCCGAGGCGCTGTCGCTGACCGGGGCAGCGCTGCCGCTGGGCGCGACGCTCGTGGTCACCGGCAAGCGCAACAAGACCCGCATGGTGCCACTGCTGCCGGTCGTCGCTGAAGCCATCGACGCTTATGTCGCGCTGACGCCGTGGCAGCCATCGAAGGATGCGCCGCTGTTTCGCGGGGTGCGCGGCGGGGCGCTCGATCCGGGCATCGTCCGCACGGCGATCCGCGCGGCGCGTCCGGCACTCGGGTTGCCGCCATCGGCGACGCCGCACGCGCTGCGCCACAGCTTCGCGACGCACCTGCTGGCGCGCGGGGCTGACTTGCGCTCGATCCAGGAACTGCTCGGCCATGCCTCGCTCAGCTCGACACAGATTTACACCGCGGTGGATGCTGCACAGCTGCTCGATGTCTACCGCAACGCCCATCCGCGCGCATGATGCTGAATTGGTGCGCGACGCAGTCTGCGGCGAACCGGTCTCCCTGTTATTCGTGCATAATAGTGAATTTCACCGGCATTAGGTAGCAAGCGCACCACGATCCGCGCGCGCGTACCTAACCGTTGAGGTTGTAGCTACGGTCAGTCTCCTGTCGGAGCCTGACCGTAGCTACAACCTCAACGGTTAGGAAAACTGGCGCGCGAAACGTGATGCGCTTGCTATCTAACGCCGAATTTACGGGCCTTTGCGGGCCTTGCGATCGATTATTTGGAGCTAACCTACTAAGATATTTGAAGACTTCAGTGACAGCGAGTCTTCTTCTGGCGCCACGACGCTGTTTCGCGCACAGCCGCCGGGGATTGAAGTTCTTGAAAGTCCAAGGGCTCTAAGTCAGCTTTTACGGTGGCCTAAGGCTTCTCTTGATGCCTTTGGCGCGGTGTGCGCTGCCAGCGGCGATCCGCCCCTTCCCGCGCCGACCCTACTGGTCTAGTCACCGCGTCATGGACGCCTCCCGCATCTGGACCGCCGCGCTGCTCATCATCGGCGATGAAATCCTGTCGGGGCGCACGCAGGATGCCAACCTTGCCTATCTCGCCAAATGGCTTGGCGTGCAGGGTATCCGGTTGAAAGAAGTGCGCGTCGTTGCCGACGAGATGGACGCGATTGGCGATGCGGTGAACGCGTTGCGGACCGCGCACGATTATCTGTTCACCACCGGTGGCATCGGCCCGACGCATGACGATATCACTGTCGATGCGATTGCGGCGGCGCTCGGCGTTCCGGTGATCGTCCATCCGCAAGCCCGCGAGATTCTGTCGGGCTATTATGGCGACAAATTGAACGACGCACGGTTGCGGATGGCGCGGACGCCGCAGGGTGCCGCGTTGATCGCCAATCCGCGTACGCTGGCACCGGGCATCCGCGTCGACAATATCTTCATTATGGCGGGGGTGCCGGTGATTACCCAGGGGATGCTCGCGGCACTGGATGGTCAGTTGCAAGGCGGTGCGCCGGTGCTGTCGCGGACAGTCGCGGCGTGGACGCAGGAAAGCAAGGCGGCGGCAACGCTGGCAGCGGTCGAAAAGGCGCATCCCGGCAGCCAGATCGGCAGCTACCCGTTCTGGCGGGAGGGCAAGACCGGGGCGAATTTCGTGATCCGGGCGACCGATCCGGAATTGCTGGTGGCGACCGGCGATGCGTTGCTGGCGGCGTTGGCCGAAGCCGGGATCGAGCCGGTCGACGGGGAACTTTAGAGCCCCCTTCCGCCTGCGGGAGGGGAGACGCGCGCGCCACGCCATGGTACACCTCCGGTAGTGATGGAGCGATAATGACAATCCTGCGGTGGGTTTTGCTGACGGCGCTGGCCGTTGCGTTTTTGTTGCTGGCGGTAGCGAATTGGACGCCGGTGCAGTTCCGCCTGCCCGACGGCAGCATCGCCGGTCTGCGGCTGCCGCTGCTGCTTGGGATTGCATTCGTCGCGGGTTGGCTGCCGACGTGGCTGATTCACCTTGGGGCCAAGGCGGGATGGAAGCGCCGGCTCGCCAAGGCCGAACGCGGCTTGACCGATGCTTTTCAGGCAGTCCATCCGCCCGAACCGTTGCCGGCGCAGGCACAACCGACGGTCGTGCCGCCGGCCGGGGCATGAGGAACAGACTGTGACTGCCTCACCCGTTTTCGTCGCCATCGACACGCCCGATCTCGACCGCGCGGAGGCGGTGGCACGGGCGGTAGCACCGCATGTCGGTGGGCTGAAACTCGGGCTTGAATTCTTCATGGCGCAGGGTCCGCACGGGGTCCGGGCGATGCAGGAGTTCGGCCTGCCGATCTTCCTCGACGTCAAGCTTCACGATATCGGCAATACGATTGCCGGGGCGATGGCGTCGCTGGCGCGGCTCGATGTCGCCATCATCAATCTCCACGCAGCGGCGGGGGAGGCGGCTATGGTGGCGGCGCGCGCGGCGATGCCCGCAACGACGCAGATTATCGCCGTCACCGTGCTGACCAGTTTCGATTCCGCCGATCTCGCCAGCATCGGCGTTCCTGTTCCGGTTCCCGATCAGGTCGCCCTTCTGGCGGCGATGACGCGCCGCGCCGGGCTGCAAGGCATCGTCTGTTCGGGCGCCGAAGTCGCCGCGACACGCGCCGCATGGCCCGCTGCCGTCATCGTCGTCCCTGGCCTGCGCCCGACCGGCAGCCCAGTCGGCGACCAGAAGCGCGTCATGACACCGCGCGAGGCGCGCGATGCCGGGGCGACGGTGCTGGTCATCGGGCGGCCGATCACCGGCGCGGACGATCCGGCGGCAGCGGCAGCGGCGATTGCCCGGGATTTGGCGTGAACCCGCGATTTCGCTGTTGTCCCGGTGAAGGCCGGGATCCAGCTGCTCCGCCTTTGAGAATCACGACCAACTGGATCCCGGCCCTCGCCGGGATGACAGAGCCTGCATGGATGGCAGAACCCGCATGACCGCCGTCAAAATCTGCGGACTGTCGACGCCCGAAACGCTCGATGCCGCCATTGCCGCCGGGGCGGACTATCTCGGCTTTACCTTTTTCGCCAAAAGCCCGCGCAATCTCGATCCGGCGCGCGCCGCGGCGCTGGCCGACCGCGTTCCGGCGGGCGTGTCGAGGGTCGGCGTCTTTGTCGATCCCGACGATGCGCTGCTCGCCGCCGTGCGCCCGTCGCTCGATATCATCCAAGTCCATGCCACATCGCCCGAACGCGTCGCAGCGATTGCGGCGCGCTTTGGCCTGCCGGTCTGGGCGGCGGTCGGCGTCGCCACATCGGACGACATTGTCGGCGCGCAGCGTTTTGTCGGCGCGGCCACCGCCTTGTTGTTCGATGCCAAGACGCCTAAAGGCGCGGACCTTCCCGGCGGCATGGGGTTGCGGTTCGACTGGCGGTTGCTCGGCGCGGCGAAAGCGGCGGGCCTGCCATGGGGCTTGGCGGGCGGGCTCGATCCGGGCAACGTCGCCGAGGCGATCGAGGTGAGCGGGGCACCGCTGGTCGATGTGTCGTCGGGGGTTGAGGAGAGTGCAGGCGTGAAGTCGGTGGCGAAAATTCGGGCGTTCCTTGCAGCGGCGAAGGCGGCATGAACGCGCCCGTGTCTTTCCGGTCAGGACCCGACGCACGCGGCCATTTCGGCGAATTCGGCGGGCGTTATGTCGCCGAAACGCTGATGCCGCTGGTGCTCGATCTGGAGCGCGAATATCGCGCCGCGCAGGCCGATCCGGCGTTTGCGGCGCAGTTCGACGATCTGCTCGAACATTATGTCGGGCGTCCCAGCCCGATGTACTATGCCGAGCGGCTGACCGAACATTTGCGCGGACTGGCGGCACCGGGGCACGGTGCCAAAATCTACTTCAAGCGCGACGAGCTGAACCATACCGGCGCGCACAAGATCAACAATTGCATCGGCCAGATCCTGCTGGCGCTGCGCATGGGCAAGACGCGGATCATCGCCGAAACCGGCGCGGGGCAGCACGGTGTCGCCACGGCCACGGTTGCGGCGCGCTTCGGCCTGCCGTGCACGATCTTCATGGGGGCGCGCGATGTCGCGCGGCAGTCGCCCAACGTCTTCCGCATGAAGCTGCTCGGCGCCGAAGTCGTCCCCGTCACCAGCGGCGCGCAGACGCTCAAGGATGCGATGAACGAGGCGCTGCGCGACTGGGTCGCCAACGTTCACGACACTTTCTACATCATCGGCACGGCGGCCGGTCCACACCCCTATCCCGAACTCGTCCGCGATTTTCAAAGCGTTATCGGCAAGGAAGCCCGTGCCCAGATCATGGCGCGTGAAGGCCGATTGCCCGATCTGCTCGTCGCCTGCATCGGCGGCGGGTCGAACGCGCTCGGGCTGTTCCACCCGTTTCTCGACGACGTCGATGTGGCAATGCTCGGGGTCGAAGCGGGCGGTTATGGGCTCGACAAGGACCATGCCGCTTCGCTGACCGGTGGGCGTCCCGGCATCCTCCACGGCAACAAGACGTTCTTGTTGCAAGACGACGACGGCCAGATCACCGAAGGCCATTCGATCAGCGCCGGGCTCGACTATCCCGGCATCGGGCCGGAGCACAGCTGGCTCCACGATATCGGCCGCGTCGACTACACCAGCATCACCGACGACGAGGCGATCGAGGCCTTTCAGTTGCTGTGCCGCATCGAAGGGATCATCCCGGCGCTCGAACCGAGCCATGCGATCGCTGCCGTGATGAAGCGCGCCCCGACAATGGCGCAGGACCGGATCATCGTCGTCAACCTGTGCGGGCGCGGCGACAAGGACATCTTCACCGTGGCCGATGCGCTCGGGGTGACGTTGTGAAGGCGTTCGAAGCCAAGCATTTCACCGCCGACCGCGCTTGGGGCAGCGAACTGCTCAGCGACTTCGGTGATGTTACTGTCCGCCTTCACTGGACCGATCGACCTTATCGCTGGCACGTCAACACCGGACGCGAAGTGTTTGTGGTTCTGGATGGCATGGTCGACATGCATATTCGTGAAAACGGTGCCGAACGCGTGGTCCGTTTGAATGCTGGCGACGGAATCTCAGTCGAAGATGGTGACGAACATGTTGCGCACCCGATCGGTGAAGCGCGCATCCTTGTCGTCGAGCGCAAAGAGTCCGAATGACCAATCGCCTTGCCAACGCCTTCGCCAATGGCCCTGCGCTCGTCACCTTCGTGACGGCTGGCGATCCCTCACCCGCCGCGACGCCGGCTATCCTCGATGCGCTGGTCGCGGGTGGGGCGGATGTTATTGAGCTCGGCATGCCGTTCACCGATCCGATGGCCGATGGTCCGGCGATCCAGGCGGCGAATTTGCGCAGCTTGGACGCTGGGACCAAGACCGCCGACATCCTTTCCATCGCCAAGGGCTTCCGGGCGCGGCACCCCAAAATCCCGCTCGTCCTGATGGGCTACGCCAACCCGATGACGATCCGCGGTGCCGACTGGTTCGCCGCTGCCGCCAAGGACGCGGGTGTCGACGGCGTCATTTGCGTCGACCTGCCGCCCGAAGAGGATGAACTCGCCGTCGCGTTGCGGGCGCATGGTCTCGCGCCGATCCGCCTTGCCACGCCGACGACCGACGCGGCGCGGCTGCCCGCCGTGCTCGATGGGGCGAGCGGCTTTCTCTATTATGTCTCGGTTGCCGGGATCACCGGGAAACAACAGGCGGCGCAGACCAGCATCGCCGAAGCTGTCACCCGGTTGAAGGCGGCGACCGCGCTGCCGGTTGCAGTCGGTTTCGGGGTGCGCACCCCCGAACAGGCCGCTGCCATCGCTCGCGTGGCCGACGGAGTCGTCGTCGGTTCGGCGATCATCGATGTCATCGCCGCTGCGGTCACTGAACGCGCCAACGATATCCCGGCGCGGGTGACGGCGCTGGTATCGGGCCTTGCCGCTGCCGTTCACGGCGCTCGCTTTCAGGAGGATGCCGCATGAGCTGGCTCAACCGGACTCGCCAGACGCTGTCGGGCTTCCTCACCCGCCGCGAGACGCCCGACAATCTTTGGACCAAATGCCGGGGCTGCGGCGCGATGGTCTATACCAAGGAATTCGACGAGAATTTGTCGGTCTGCCCACGCTGCGACCATCACGAACGCATCGGCCCCGACGCGCGGTTCGCCCAAATCTTCGACGGCGCATTCACGCCCGTGGCAGTCCCCAAGGTTGCCGACGACCCGCTGAAATTCCGTGACCAGAAGCGCTATGTCGAACGCCTGCGTTCGGCCAAGACCGTCACCGGCGAGCCCGAGGCGATGACCGTCGGCTTGGGCGAGATCGATGGCGTCGGCGCCGTCGTTGCCGTCCAGAACTTCGCCTTCATGGGCGGATCGATGGGTATGGGCGTCGGTGAGGCGTTCCTCTCAGGCGCGCGTGCCGCTGTCAGCAATGGGGTGCCGTTCGTTGCCTTCACCGCCGCTGGCGGGGCACGGATGCAGGAGGGCATTCTCAGCCTGATGCAGATGCCGCGCACGACCGTCGGCATCGCCGAACTGAAAGAAGCGGGGTTACCGTATATCGTGGTGCTCACCGACCCCACGACGGGTGGCGTCACCGCCAGCTATGCGATGCTCGGCGATATCCAGATCGGCGAACCGGGTGCACTGATCGGTTTCGCCGGACAACGCGTCATCGAACAGACCATCCGCGAAAAACTGCCTGAAGGCTTTCAGCGGTCGGAATATCTGCTCGCCCACGGCATGCTCGACATGGTCGTGCACCGCAAAGAGCTCAAAGAGACGCTGGCGCGGCTGCTGTCGATGCTCATGGCGCGGCCGCGTCTGGCGGCGTGATGGCAGGCGGGGGCGCCAGAATGGAACGCGCGCGGTCGGACAACGCCGTGCTCGATGCGCTGTTGCAGGCGGCCTATGCGCTGCATCCGGCCGAAATCGAATTGTCGCTCGGGCGGCTGACGCGGCTGCTCGACCGGCTCGGCAACCCGCAATTGCGCCTGCCGCCGGTGTTTCATGTCGCCGGGACCAACGGCAAGGGTTCGACGATTGCTTATCTGCGCGCCTGCCTCGAGGCGTCGGGGAAGCGGGTGCATGTCTATACCTCGCCGCACCTGATCCGCTTTAACGAGCGCATCCGCGTCGCCGGACACATCATCGAAGACGATGCGCTCGCCGATCTGCTGCGCGAAATCCTGACCAAGAACGGCAATCAGCCGAT
The DNA here is from genome assembly GCA_038229555.1 of Sphingomonadales bacterium. Classification (GTDB taxonomy): domain Bacteria; phylum Pseudomonadota; class Alphaproteobacteria; order Sphingomonadales; family Sphingomonadaceae; genus Sandarakinorhabdus. The sequence continues at coordinate 229,844 of JBBROI010000003.1, read as the reverse complement.
CACCTTCTTCGAACTGACGACCGCGCTCGCCTTCCTCGCCTTTGCCCGTGAACCTGCCGACGCCAGCCTGATCGAAGTCGGCATGGGCGGGCGGATGGATGCGACCAATGTCCTCACCATGCCGCTGGTGACCGGCATCGCGCAACTGGGGCTCGATCATCAGCAATGGCTCGGTCAGTCGATCCTCGATATTGCACGCGAAAAGGCCGGAATCGCCAAACCGGGCGTGCCGCTTGTTGTGGCGCGCTACCCCAAAGCGGTGACGCAGCGGGTGGCGGAGGTTGCCGGAGTCGCCGGGGCACGGCTGCTGGCGCGCGGCGACGATTGGGACGCGGCGCTGTACGAAGGCGCGCTGCACTATCGCGATGCGCGGGGGAAGGTGTCGTTGCCGCTGCCGCGGTTATTCGGCGGGCACCAACTCGATAATGCCGCGCTTGCCGTCGCCATACTGCGCGCACAAGACGCGGTGGCGGTTCCCGACGCGGCGCTGCGCGCCGGAATGGGCTGGGCCGAATGGCCGGCGCGTTTGCAGCGCCTCGAACGCGGGCCGCTCAGCGCGCGGCTGCCGGCGGGTGCCGAACTGTGGATCGACGGCGGACACAACCCATCGGCTGGACGCGCCATCGCCGACGCTTTCCGGGGGCAATCGCTGGCTGAACGGCCGTTTTACCTCGTACTCGGCATGTTGGCGGCGAAGGATGCGGCGGGGTTCCTCAAGCCGTTTTCGGAGCGCGCCACCGCCGTTTACACCGTGCCGATCGAAGATCATGCCCATCACGCACCGGATCTACTGGCGCGCATTGCCAAGGAAACCGGATTACCCGCTCAGGCGGCGGCATCGGTCGCCGACGCATTGACCGAAATCGCCCGTTCGGCCGATCGGTCGCGGCCACCGGTGGTGCTGGTGGCGGGGTCGCTTTATCTGGCAGGTGGCGCGCTCGCCGAGAACGGGCAGAACGCCGGTTAGTCGGCGACCGCGCTGCCGTGTGGCAGAGCATCGTCCCCGGAATTGCGGCGCGGCGACGACTTATCGCCTTGGACGATCAGCAGGTACATCACCGGGGTGACGATCCGGCTGAGCAGGGTCGATGACACCAGCCCGCCGATGATCACCCACGCCAGCGGCCCATAAAGCCCCGACCCCGACAGCGCCAGCGGCAGCAAGCCACCAATCGCCGTCACCGACGTCAGCAGCACCGGCAGGAAGCGCACCTCGCCCGCATGTTCGATGGCTTCGCGCAGCGCCATGCCCTTTTCGCGCAGTTGCGTGGTGAAATCGACGAGCAGAATCGAATTCTTGATCTCGATGCCGATCAGCGCAACGAAGCCGATGACGGCGGTAAAGCTCAGCGAATTGCCGGTCAGGAACAGCGCCAGCAGCCCACCGGTGACGCCGAGCGGAATAACGCCCGCCACCACCGCCGTCTCGCGGAAGCGACCGAATTCGATGACCAGCACCGCCAGAATGCCGAATACCGTCAGCGCGATGATCGGCCCCAATCCGCCAAAGCTCTTTTGCGCCTCCTCGGCCTCGCCGCCGATCCCGACGCGATAGCCGTCGGGCAGCTTCACCTTGTCCTTGATCGCGGCGAACACTGCGGTGTTGACCTTGGCGGTCAGAAAGCCCGGCCCGACCTGGCTCTGAATATAAACAATGCGCTGTTGTCGGTCGCGATTGATCGTCGCCGGTGCGGTGTCGAGCTTGGGCGACGCGATTTCGCGCAGCGGCACTGCACCGCTGCCGCCGGGCACATAAATGCCGTCGAGTGCCGAGACCTGATGGCGGACATCGAGCGGCAAACGGACGACGACGTTGTAGCTGTCGCCTTCGAGATCGCGCAGCCGTCCAGCCGTCTCGCCGGCCAGCGCCAGCCGGATCGCGCGGCGCGGCGCACCGGGCGCAACCCCGAGCAGCGCCGCCTTGCCCTCGTCGAGATTGAGGTTGAGGCGCGGCTGATCGACGGCGACGGGGTTGTCGATGTCGCGGGTGCCCGGAACGGCGCGCACGACGGCTTCGACTTCGGCGGCGAGGCGTTTCAGGGTGTCGATTTCGGGACCGATAATCTTGACCTGGATCGGCGCATCGATCGGCGGGCCGTTCTGGAAGATCTTCAGCACCAGCTGCGCGTCGGGGTAGGCGGCGAATTTCGCACGCAGCCGGGCGATCAGTTCGGGGCTCTTATGCGGGTCCCAATCCTTCATGACGACAAGCACGGCGCCGAGGTTGCTGCGCTGATCGGCGTTGTTGCTGTTGTAGAAGATGCGCGGGTTGCTGCGCCCGGTGTTCGCCATCGTCGTGATGACCGCCGGTTCGGCGCGTACCGTTGCTTCGACGAAGCGCACGGCGCGGTCGGTCTGGGTGATGGCAGCACCCTGTGGCGCGGTGACGTCGACAAGAAAATACGGCGTATCGGCGGGCGGAAACAGGCTCGATCCGATGAACGGCACCAGCGCGACGCTCGACCCGATAAGCAGCGTCGCTGCCGCCATTGCCGTCCAGGGATGCGCCAGCGACCAATGCAGCGGCGGCGTATAGACCCGGTGGATGCCGCGCTGAATTGCCCGCAGCATACGATTGCCGCCGTGCGCTTCGTGGCGCGGGAGAATGCGGCTGGCGAGCCATGGCACGATGGTCAGCGAGACGACGAGCGACGCCGCGACCGTGCCGAGCACCGCCACCGGGAGCGATTTGATGAATTTGCCCGCGCCTTCGGGCAGGAACAGCAATGGCAGAAAGGCCAGCAGCAGCACGAAGGTGCAGCCGACCACGGCAACGGCGATCTGGCGCGTGCCGTTGAGCGCGGCGCTTTCGCGGTCCTCGCCGTCGCGAAGATGGCGGGCGATATTTTCGGTGACGACGATCGAATCGTCGACGAGTAGCCCGAGCGCGATGATGAACCCTGAAATCGATAACTGGTTGAGTGTGAACCCCGCGAGTGCCAGCACGGCACAGCCGATCGCCAGCGACAGCGGCACCGATACCATCACCACCGCCGACGCCCGCCAGCCGAGCGGCAACAGCGTGATCAGCACCAAAAGCAGTGCGATGCCGAAGTCTGTGCCGAGCTGCGCAAGCTTGCGTGAGATGTCGAACGACTGGTCGAAACCGATTTCGAGCTTCACATCGGGCGGCAGCTTCCGGCGAAAATCCTCGACTGCGACGATCGCCGCATCGCGCATCGCAAGGACGTTATAACCGTCCTTCTGGTTGAGCGTCACCCAGACCGCCCGCTGCCCATTGTAACGGGCGAAGTGCGGCTGTTCGGCATAGCCCCAGCCGACCGATGCGACGTCCTTGACGCGAACAACGCGCCCGCCGGTGGCATCGCTGGCGGCGCGGACCGGCGTTTCGGCGACTTCGCCGACGGTGCGAAAGGCTCCGCCGGCCTGGACGTTCAACCGCTGGTCGCCGCTGTGGACCGCGCCCGGTGGCAGATCGGCCGAGCCCTGACGCAGGGCGTCGCTGATCGCGGTGACCGGCAGCCCGAGCTGCGCCAGCCGTCCGCTGTCGATAGCGACGCGGACCTCGGGCGTCGGGATAGCCCACACCGTCGTCGAGCGCACGCCGCCGATGCGGTTGAGCCGTTCGCGCAGGTCTTTGGCGAGCTTTTCGAGGCGGCGGTACGAGGCAGTGTCGCTGACCAGCGCCATCTGCAGCACGGCCGCTTCGGTAGTCCGGAAACGTTGGAACTCGACCTTGACGATCCCCGACGGCAGGGTGCCGCGAATGGCGTTCACCTCGCGAACCACCTCGTCGTAATGCTTCTCGGCGTCGCTCGTCCAATCGAACTTCGCCGAAATGACGGAGACCGAATCGCTTGAATGCGACTCGACCGAATCGATGCCGTCGAGCCCCTGGAGCACATCCTCGATCGGCTTGGCGACCGACGCTTCCATATCGGCGGGCTCGGCCCCCGGTTGGGTGACGACGACCAGCACGAACGGGCCGGTGAAGTGCGGATCGACCGAACGCGGGATCGATACGAACGCCGAAAAGCCAATCGCGGTCAGCGCCATGAACAGGACGAGCGTAATCTGCCAACGGCGAACCGCGAAATCGATGATGCTCACGGACGGCCTCGCCGCAACACCGCGCCGTTCACCGCACCACCGTCACGGCCATGCCGTCGCGCAGCCGGTCGACGCCCGAGATCACCACACGCTCGCCGGACTTGAGCCCGTTGGTCACCGTCAATGCGCTGTCGCCGAGCGGCCCGAGCGCCACCATGCGCCGTGCGATCTTGCCCGACGCGGCATCATGGACGAAAACAAAGCCTTCGTCGGCGCGCGCCGCAAACACCGCCGTCGCCGGAACCGAGACCGTACCATCGCCCGTGGTCGCGCCGCCGAGTTGCAGTCGCGCCGCGCCGATCAGCCCCGATCGCAGGCCCGGACGCGGCGGCAGTGCGAGTTCGACCCGGAAGGTGCCGGTCGCCTCGTCACCGCGCGCGCCGACTTCGGATACGGTCGCGGCAAACGGCGCTGCGCCAATCGCCGGGATCGTCACCGTCGCCACCTGCCCACGTGCCACCCGCGTCATGTCGGCATCGGCCATCGGCAGCCGCAGCACATAACCCGACGCCATTTCGCCGAGCGTCAGCACCGGCGCGCCCGCTGCCACGACTTGCCCGGGTTCGGCGGGGCGACGCAATATTACACCCGATGTCGGCGCGGTGATGACGCCGAGCCGGACGTCGAAGCTTGTTTGTGCCACCCGCGCCTTGGCCGCAGCAGCGGCGGCGCGGGCGCTATCGATCCGTGGCGCAGTGACCCAGCCCTTTTGGCCAAGATCGGCGAGGCGGCGATAGTCGGCATCGGCGCGGACGGCCTCGGCGCGCGCCGAGGCCGATGCAGCATCAAGCGCCACCGGATCGAGGCGGGCGAGCACTTGCCCCGAGCGGACACTATCGCCTTCGCGCACCAAAATGGCGGCAATCCGCCCGCCGCTGTTGAAGGCGAGCGGGGTTTCCCGCTTGAGCCGGACGGTGCCCGACACTAATAAAGCGCCGATGCCGCTGGCGGGAACGACTTCGGCAAGGCGGACACTGACGCGCGTTTCGGCGGGTGGCGGCGGGGCAGCCGTCGGCGAACAGCCGGCCAGTGCCGCCGTCAGCATCACAATCCACGTTCGGCGCATCCGCCCCCCGGCTAATTTGATTCCGACTCAACTTTGGGCCGGACTCAAAAATTTGGCAAGGGCAGTGACGTTCGATCGCGCCGAGTTACGAAACTGAGATGAGGGTTCGGGGGATTAGGGAAAGCAGTGCGTTTCGGTAGTCGATACCGGAAGATGGCACAGTGCCATTGTGTTAAAAGTCTTAAAGGTCCGCAAAAACGCAAAATTCAGGCACATTTTCGACTTGGGCCAAAATTCAATCGGCGATGGTCAACGCCGACAGCGCCAGTGTCTGCACGATGCGATTGGGTCCGTCGGGGCAGATGTCTCCCAACTCGACCGCAATCTCCGCGACGAAATGCCCCGCCATCGGGATATCGGATTCGCCGATCGACGCGGCGAGCGCGGCCGCTGCTGCTGCGACAGCGTCGCCGACGCCTTCGAGGCGCAGCGCGAAGCGATGGGTTTCGCCAGCGAAAGTGGCGCTTGCCCAGTCACGCGACTGGATCTCCTCGACGACAAGAGCGACTCCGCGCGCCTGCAATGCGCCGACGCGGTCGACGGCGCGCAGGATCGCGGCGGGAATGTACGACAGGGTCCGCATCACCGTACCTCCCGCCCGCTGTCGCCCGACATGAAGGCGATGACCCGCGCTTGCGTCGCGGCGCGGGGTTCGCGGCCCCGGCGCAAATCGAAGACGAAGCGCGGGTCGCGCGCGACCTCGCGTCCAAAGCGCGATGCCGGAATGTCCCGCGTCCGCAGATAGGTTTCAACAGATTTCAGCAAGGTCATCGTCCCGCGCTCCCTTTCGTATCCGATTCGGTGGGTTTAACGAGATATCTGTGTTCAAATCCTACTAGTCTAGGTAAAAAACTATGCTATGATAAAAACAAGCGGGCCGGGAGAGGAGGTGCCGCGAACATGGACAGTCTTGCCATCCGCCAACGGCTGGATGCGCTGATTGCGTCGCGTGGGGAGGATTATGCCTCGCTGTCGCGGATGCTCGGGCGCAATCCGACCTATATTCAGCAGTTCGTCAAACGTGGCGTGCCCCGACGGCTGTCCGAAGAAGATCGTCGCACGCTGGCGCGTCACTTCGGCATTGCCGAACGGCTGATCGGCGGTCCCGATGAACCGGCCGCCCGTGCGGTCGTCGCGCGTCCCGGACTAACCGCGCGCAGCGAGGATTATGTGTTGATTCCGCACTATGACATCGGCGCATCGGCGGGCAGCGGGGCCGAAACGGGAATCGAAACGCCGCTTGCCGTGCTGGCGTTCCAGGCCAATTTCGTCCGTGGCATCTCGACCGGACGCCCCGAGGCGCTGTCGGTCATCCGCGTCGAAGGCGATTCGATGTTGCCCACACTTGCCGACGGCGATCATATCCTCGTCGATGCCGATGACCGCGAGCGGTTGCGTGACGGGATCTATGTCTTGCGAACCGATGACGCGCTGCTCGTCAAACGCCTATCGGTGCATCCCGCCACCCGCCGCCTGTCGATTCGCAGCGATAACGACGCCTATCCAAGCTGGGACGATTGCGATCCAGCAGAAGTCGCGGTGATTGGGCGGGTGGTCTGGGTCGGGCGGAAGCTGAATTAGCCGCGTCGCCGGTCGATCAGGTAGAACCCCAGTGCGGCCACGGCACCGACAACAAGGCCGACGACAAGGCCGATCGACCCCTCGCGGAAAAATACGCCGACCGCTGCGCCGACGATCAGGCCCGCAGCGATCAGGCAGCCGCCGCCGCGCAAGTTCGATCTCGGTGTGGTGCCTTCGGTCATGGCGCGGCGTGTCGCACGTCTGCCGATGGGACGCAAAGTCCGCGATCGGCACGCTGCAAATCGCCGCGCCGTGCAGTGTGTGCGTCGAGCATCGTCAACCCGGACTTTGCCTGACTGCTGCGCTCGGTTAGACGATTTGCCAATGCGGTGGTTTGGCTTTCAGTACAATCGGACGGATGCCCGTGCGCCGGTCGCGCTGTTCATGGCGCTCGCGGCTTCGGCTGCGGCCGCCCAAACTGCAACGCGGGTTCCGTTCACCCCGGTGACCGTCCCCGATCCGCCGGCGCAGAGCGGCCCCACCATCGGCGGTGCACCGCAGGCCGATGAAGGATTGCAGGACGGTCTCGCCCCGCTGCCCGGCGGCCTCGCTTGGCCGACGGTTGAGGCAACCACGGGCGATGCGACGCCCGATGCGCAGTCCGATGTACGCTATACGGTTGAAATCGAAGGTCTTGCCGTGCTCGGACTGCAAGACCAGTATCGCGCGTTATCGTCGCTGTGGACCAAGCGCGGCGCGACGGCGAACCTTGCGCAGATCAACCGGCGGATCAGTGAAGATCGGGATCTGATCGATCAGCTGCTGCGCTCGGCGGGCTATTACGGCGGGTCGAGCTCGGTGCTGCTCGCGGCCCCGGCCAAGCCCGGCGATGCCGCAAAAGTCGCATTCACCGTGACGCCGGGGCCGCGCTACAGCTTCGATGCGATCACCATTACCGCTGCCGACGGCACGGTGCGCTCGCTGGCCGAAACGGCTCTCGGCCTCAAAATCGGCGATCCGGTCGACGCAGCAAGGGTCACCGCGGCTGCGACCGGTCTGCCGCTCAAGTTGGCCGAAAAGGGCTATCCCTTCCCCAAGGCCGGACCGCCATTGGTCACCATCGATCATGAAACACGCACGGCACAGCTGTCGATCAGCCTCGATTCCGGGCCGCGCGGCGTATTCGGCGGCGTTCGCTTTGCCGTTGCGAACGCGGCATTTTCGAATAGTCATCTGGCGACGCTGGCACGGTTGAAACGCGGCGACCGTTACAATGCCGCCGATCTTGAGGATTTGCGTCGCGCGCTCATCCAGACCAGCCTGTTCGGTGCGGTTTCGATCAAGCCGGTGGCGTCGGGACCGCCGTTGGCCGACGGCAGCCAGTTCATCGATCTGGTCGTGACCACCGAGAGCGCGCCGTTGCGCACCGTCGCGACGACAATCGGCTATTCAACCGGACAGGGCGCGCGGGTCGAAGCGAGCTGGCAGCATCGCAACCTGTTTCCGCCCGAAGGGGCGTTCACCGTGCGCACCGTCGCCGCCGAGCGTCAGCAATTGCTGGGCGGCGAACTGCGGCGGCACAATTTCCGCCAACGCGACCAGACGCTGGTCATGCAAGCCGAGCTTTCGGCCGACGAGCTCGACGCCTATGCCGCCAAGACCGTCCAGCTGAGCGCGTCGATCGAACGCGAAACCAACATCATCTGGCAGAAGAAATGGACATATTCGTTCGGGGTTCAGTTTTTGGGCACGCGGCAGCGCGACCGTTCGGCACCGAATGACCCTGCGTCGACCTTCCTGATCGCCGCCGTGCCGCTCAACCTGACCTATGACGGGTCGGACGATCTGCTCAATCCGTCGAGTGGTTTCCGGTTGACCGGGCGGGCGTCGCCGGAGTTCTCGCAGGAGGGGTCGACGTCGCTGCTCTATGCAAAGCTGCAGGCCGAAGGGTCGGTGTATAAGCCCTTTGGCCGGGTGGTGCTGGCGGGGCGGGTTCATCTCGGGGCCATCGCCGGGGCCAGTCGTGGGCGCATTGCGCCGTCGCGACGCTTCTATGCCGGTGGCGGCGGGTCGGTACGCGGCTTCGGTTATCAGGCGGTCGGGCCGCAGGATATCGATGGCGCGCCGCTCGGCGGCAATAGCGTCACCGAGTTCAATCTCGAGGCACGTTTCCGCTTCAACGCTTTCGGCAGCGATATCGGGCTGGTGCCCTTCATCGATGCCGGGCAGGTTTTCACCTCGACCCTGCCGAAGTTCAACAGCCTGCGCGTCGGCGCGGGGCTGGGTTTGCGCTACTACACCAGCTTCGGCCCGATCCGGGTCGATGTCGCGACGCCGGTAACCCGCGGGAAACGCGACCCGCTGTTCGCGTTCTACGTTTCGATCGGGCAGGCGTTTTGATGGCGGACGCGCCAACCGAACCGCTGCGGCGGCGCGGCATGGGTGGCACCATCGCCCGGGTGCTGTCGGTGGCGCTGGTTGCAGTGCTGCTCGGCGCGGCGCTGCTGTACGGCGTGGTGCGTTGGCTGGATACCGATTTGGGTCGTGCGTTCGTCGTTCGCCAACTGCCGCTGTACGCACCGCAATCGGGATTGACAGTGCGGGCCGGACGGATCGACGGGTCGATTTTTGGGCAAACGACGATCCATGACGTGTCGATCGGCGATCCCAAGGGCGAATTTGCCCGCATCCCCCGACTCGATCTCGACTGGCGGCCGCTCGACCTCATCGACAATCTGCTGACCGCCAAAGCGGTGCACGCCCCCGAAGTGCGCATCTTTCGCCGCCCGGCGCTGCGCCCGAGCGCCGATAAACGCATTCTGCCCGATATCGATATCGCCATCGGTTCGCTGAAGATCGACCGGCTGGTGCTCGATCCGCCGGTCAGTGGTGCGTTGCGCATCATCGGGGTCGATGGCGCGGCGGATATCCGCAAGGGCCGCGCGCTGGTCAACCTCAACGCCGTGGCGCTTGGGGGCAACGGCGGCGACGTGGTGCGGATCAAGCTCGATTCGGTGCCTGACAACGACAAATTCGATATCAAGGCCGACGTCAGCGCGCCGCGCGGTGGGACCATCGACGGGCTGCTCGGGTTACAGGCGCCGCTGACGCTGACGGTTGCGGGGGATGGCAGCTGGACGATCTGGCGCGGCGCGCTGACCGCGCGGCTCAACGGCGCACCACTCGCCGATATCGCGCTGACGGCGGAAAAGGGGCGGTTTACGCTCAAAGGCGAGGCGCAACCGTCACGGCTGCTGCCCGGTGCCGGCGCGCGTCTGACCGGGCCGGTGCTAAACATTGCCGGAACCGCGACGGTCGCCGATCGCGTCATGGCGACCAACGTCAGCGTGGCCAGCAAGGCACTGACCCTCGGTGCGCGTGGCGACATCGATTTCGGCAGGGAAGTCCTGCGCGGCGTGGCGATCAACGCGGTCCTGCGCGAGCCGTCGGCGCTGCATCCCAAGATCAGCGGGCGCGACGTTAGGTTGACGGGCACGCTCGCGGGCACCTTCAAAGCGCCGCTGCTGACCTATCGATTGCAGGCGACATCGGCGGCATGGGGCAACACCACCGCCAGCAATCTGGTTGCCACCGGCGCGGTCGCGGCGGGATCCCGCCCGGTGACGGTACAGGTCAACGCGACCGCCAGCGCCATTTCGGGCGTCGGTGAGACAGCGGGCGAATTGCTCCATAATGTCCGGCTGACAGGTCCGCTGACGATTGCCAACGGGCGGCTGGTGTCGAACGCGCTGACTGTCCGCACCGACCGGCTGAGCGGTACCGGGACGATGGTGGCGACGATCGGCGAAGACGCGTTTCTGGTGACGGCGAAACTGCAATTGCCGCGCTACACCATCGGGACGCTGGGCGCAGGCGATGTCGCTGCCGACATTCGCGTGATGCCCGGCGCTGGTGGCACGCGTGTTGTTGGCACGACAACCGTCAAGCTGACCCGCCTCGACAATGCCTTCTTCCGCCGCATCCTCGACGGGCTGCCGGTGGCGACCGCCAATATCGATGTCGCCAACGATCTGTCGCTGGCGTTCAGCAACCTGCGCATCGCGTCGCCGGGCCTGACGCTGACCGCCACCGGCACCCGCGCCACCGACGGCACGGTGCGCGCAACCGGGCAGGGGGTGTCGCGCGATTATGGCCCGGTGCAGCTGTCGCTGGCTGGCCAGATCGAGGCCCCCGACGTCGATCTGGTACTGGCAAACCCCGGTTTTGGTGTCGGGCTGGCGCAGGTGCGTGGGCATGTGGCGCCCGCTCCCGGCGGCTGGCGTTTCGATGCCAAAGGCGAATCGAGCTATGGCCCTGCTGCTGCTGCTGGGTTGATCCGCACCGCCGCCGACCCGCTCGCCATCGACATCGCCAGCCTGACATTCGCCGGACAGGGCGGGCGCGGCAGCCTTGTGCAAACGGCGACCGGGCCGTTTGCCGGACGAATCGATTTTGGCGGCAAGGGCCTCGACGGGCGCATCATGCTTGCCGCCGCCGGGGCGGTGCAGCGCGCCGACATCGCGATCAATGCCAATAACGCGGTCCTGCCGGGCGTGACACCGGTCAGCATCGGGACCGGCCAAGTGGCACTCACAATTCTGCTGCCCGACGGCGGTACAACCGCCAGCGGCCAGTTCAGTGCGCGCAATGTCGACCGCGACGCGGTTCACTTCGATACGGCGCAGGGTAAGATCGCCTTTAGGGACGGCAGCGGTCGCGCCGATTTCGCGGTTAAGGGCGCGACGACGGTGCCCTTCGCGCTGACGGGCAGTGCCGATGTCGCCCCCGACCGGATTGCCTTGAAGGCCAGCGGAACGCTCGCTGGCAAACCGATCAGCCTGTCGCCCGCCGCTGTCTTCACCCGCGATGCCGACACCTGGCGGCTCGCCCCGGTGACCTTGCAGACTGCCGAAGGGCAAGCAGAAATCTCCGGCCAATACGGCAAGGTCAATGTCGTCAAGGCGCAGTTGAAGGGCATTGGGCTGTCGTTGCTCGCCGGATTTGTCCCCGGTTTCGATGTGGCCGGGCGGGTGACGGGGCAGATCGACATGACCCAGCCACGCGGCGGCCTGCCCGATGGCACGGCGACGCTGCGATTGAACGGGCTGACGCGCGCCGGAATCGCCTCGGCGTCGACGCCGATCGATCTTGGCCTCAACGTCCGGTTCGCGTCCGGCGGCGGTGAGGCGCGCGCCGTGATCGTTCGTGGCGGCGCGGTCGAGGGGCGCATTCAGGCACGCCTTGGCCCGATCCCGAACGGCCCCGATCTCAAGACCCGCCTGCTCGCGAGTCCAGTGTTTGCGCAAGCGCGGTACAATGGCCCGGCGCAAGCCATTTGGGGACTTGGGGGTCTCGAGGCGCTCGACGTGCGCGGTCCGGTCACCATCGCCGCCGATGTCGGGGGCAAGGTCGGCGATCCGACACTGGCCGGGACGATCACCGCGCGCGGCGCACGGGTCGAAGTTCCGGCACTTGGTGCCGTCGTGACCAATGCCGGGCTCGATGCGCGCTTCACCGCGTCGCGGCTCGAACTGACGCAGTTCTCGGGCAATGCCGGAAAGGGCGGGACGATCGCCGGGTCGGGCACCATCGGTTTGTCGGCGGCGGAAGGCTTCCCGATGAATATCCGCGCCGATCTTAAAAACGCCGCTTTGCTCAACCGCGACGACCTTATCGCCACAGCTACCGGCCCGGTACGGATCGCCACCGACGCCTATGGCGGCGTCGTTTCGGGGCAGCTCGTCATCGACAAGGCGACGTTCCGCATCGGCCGCGCCAGCGCCGCCGATGTCGCGGTGCTCGATGTCACCGAAAAGAACGCGCAGGTGCTGGGCCGTCGCGCGGTGGTCTATGCCAAGCCGACGCGCTGGGTAATGAACATCGGGGCCAAGGCCGACCGGCGGCTGTTCGTGTCGGGGCTGGGGCTGGAGGCCGAGTGGCGCGGCGACCTGACGATCAAGGGCGGCGTCACCACGCCGGAAATTTTCGGGCGCGTCCAGGTCGTGCGCGGCGACTATGAATTCGCCGGCAAGCGCTTTGCCCTCAGTCGCGGCGACATCCGCTTCCAGGGCGGCTACCCACCCGACCCGGTCGTCGATATCCTCGCCGAGAATGCCTCGAGCGCGCTGACTGCGCAGCTTGCGATCACCGGCACGGCGCAGCGCCCGGCGATCAAGTTCAGTTCGACCCCGTCATTGCCCGAGGACGAAGTGCTCAGCCGCGTGCTGTTCGGCGATTCGGTGACCAACCTGTCGGCACCCGAGGCGCTGCAGCTGGCGGCCGCCGTCAACGGACTGCGCGGCGGCGGTTTCAACCCGGTCAATGCGATTCGCAAGGGGCTCGGGATCGACCGGCTGCGCATCCTGTCGGCCGATCCGACCATCGGCCGCAAGACGGCAGTGGCGGCGGGCCAATACATCGGGCGCAACGTCTATGTCGAACTGGCGACCGATGCGCAGGGTTATAGCGCGACGAATATCGAGGTGACATTGACGCGGTCGCTGTCGATCCTCAGTCAGGTCGCGACACTGGGCGGCACCAGTGTCAGCCTGAAGTGGAAACGGGATTATTGATGCAGCTGCGGATTGCCACCGAGGCCGACGCGCCCGCCCTCGCTGTCGTGATGGACCGTGCCATCGGCGAATTGCAGCGCGGCTTCCTGTCGCCCGACCAGATCGTCGCGAGCCGAATGATGATGGGTATCGATCGCCAGCTCATCGCCGACGGCACCTATTTCGCCGTCGAGTCTGGCGGCGACATTATCGGCTGCGGCGGCTGGAGCCGCCGTGCGACCCTCTATGGCGGCGACCACAGCCCCGGGCGTGACGCCGCGCTGCTCGATCCGCCGACCGACGCGGCGCGCGTGCGGGCAATGTACACCGATCCCGATTTCGCCCGGCGCGGCGTCGGACGGCTCCTGCTCGCGGCGTGCGAGGCGGCAGCACGAGCGGACGGCTTTACGCGAACCGAACTGATGGCGACGCTGTCGGGGCAGCCGTTGTATGTCGCCTGCGGCTATGTCGCGATCGAGGCGATCAGCGACGTTGCCGGTGGGGTTGCGGTGCCACTGGTGCGGATGGGGAAAGCGCTTCCCTAACGCCTCTTCTATAGTCGTAAGCTCTTGTTCTGACCTTTTGTACGTGTTCGCAAACAATAGGGAGAGTTCGGCAATGAGCGAGCGACGCCGATTTTCGCCTCAGGAACGGCATTTCCTCAGCGATATCGCGAACAAACTTGATCCTGAAACGGCCCACCAGTTGCGAAATGACATACTGCTGGCTTGGTGCCATCAGGTTGGGGATTTTTTGAACATCGACTTGGAGGGTTATTCAAGACCGGACTACCGCGGACACAGTAGCCTCCCATATGAGGGTACCGTTCGTGATCTTGACGGAGGTTTGGTTAGCCTCTTGGCCAACCTCGACCAAAATTCCCGCATTCTCGAACTGGAATTTATCTGGTGGGAAAATGACAGTGACGCGGGAATCGATTGGGCGACGTTGTCCATCGTGTCAGAGCCCCGGTGATGGACAGTCTGCAGGAACCGGTCGTTGTTTCCCTCTACCGCCCGATCAGCGTCCGCGCCATCGCGTCGGCGACGGCATCGGTCGGCGTCGCCGTCCGGTCGGCTTCGACGAAGATATCGGCCAGCCGCCCCTCGATCGCGGCAATGGCGCGGGCGACCGATGCCGCGTCGCCCTGTCCCAGATATTCGGCGACGACATTGATGATGCCGCCGGCGTTGATGACATAGTCGGGCGCATACAAAATGCCGCGCGCTGCGATCCGCGCGCCGTCGAGGGGTGTCGCCAGCTGGTTGTTCGCTGCACCGGCAACGACCGCCACATCGAGCGCCGCGATGGTGGCGGCGTCGAGCACGGCACCCAGCGCGTTGGGGCTGAACACATCGGCCTTGGTCGTGGAGATGTCGCGCACCGAAACCGCCGTCGCGCCAAGCCGGGCGGCGGCGGCACGGGCACGCCGCTCGTCGATATCGGCGACCGTCAGCCTTGCTCCCGCGACGGCGAGTTTTTCGGCAAGGGCATTACCGACGCTGCCGAGCCCCATGATCGCGACATGGACGCCGTTGAAATCGGTCTTGCCGAGCGCGTGCGCAACGGCCGCGCGCATGCCGACGAAAACCCCCTCGGCTGTCGATGGTCCGGGGTTGCCGCCGACCGCGCCACCGCTGACCGGCAGGCCCGATACGTGGCGCGTCCGCCGCGCGATCACCGTCATGTCGGTATCGGACATGCCGACGTCTTCGGCCGTGACATAACGCCCGCCGAGCCCGTCGATGACCGTTCCAAAGGCTTCGAGCAGCGCCTCGGTCTTGGGTGCGCCCTTCAGGATGACGCCCTTGCCGCCACCCATCGGCAGGCCCGCCATGGCGTTCTTGTAGCTCATGCCGCGCGAGAGGCGCAGCGCATCGGTCAGCGCGGCAGCATCGCTGGCATAGCTCCACCAGCGGCAACCCCCCGCTGCCGGACCGAGATGCGTCGAATGCACCGCAATGATCGCCTGCAGCCCGGTTGCGGCATCGGTCGCGAAGTGGACGGCTTCATGCGCGTCGAAATCGGCAGCATCGAACAACATTGGAAGAAGACTCGGCGGTTAGGAAAATTGCTGAAGCGCGCAATAAACGAACTGTGCTTTTATGGGAAGGATGCAAGTTCCCTTTCCGCTTGCGGGAGGGGTTAGGGGTGGGGTTGCGGGCCGAGCCGTAGCTAAAGCATTCCCACCCCCGGCCCCTCCCGCAAGCGGGAGGGGAGCAGCATGGAATGCTTGCGCCCGCGCGCCGCCTCCTCTATCTCCTCGCATTCGCGCGGCGATCGTAGCTCAATTGGTTAGAGCGCCGGTTTGTGGTACCGGAGGTTGCGGGTTCAATCCCCGTCGATCGCCCCAGCGCCGCCTATTTGGTGGACGCAGCGCGCCCGCCGAAACTGCCGCAGGCGATCCGCGCGCCCGAATTGCCCGACGGGTCGGTCTTGTAGTCGTCCTCACCGGCATGGACGAGGATTGCTGCACCGTCGGTATCGAGCAGCGGCGTCGGCCCATCGGCAAGCCGCAGTCCGGGAACGACGAAATCCATGCGGCCGGTGCCGTCGCCGCTGGTATCGACGTTGGGCAGGTCGCCCATGTGCGCGCCGCTGGGATTGTCACGGCCATGCTGCTTTATGCCGGGGTTGAAATGCGGCCCCGCCGTGGTGAACCCCGGCGCCTCGCATTTGCCGACGGCATGAAGATGCACGCCGAACGTTCCCGGCGGCAGGCCCTGCACCGTCACGGTAACCTCGACGCCGTCGGTCAACTGGCTCAGCCGTGCCGTACCGCGGGGTTCGCCAGCCGGGCCCGTCAACAACGTGCTGATCGTTAATGCCGGCGGCGCAGCGCGGGTCCGACCCAGCGATTCCTTCTGCGGGCCGCAGCCGGCAAGGACGATGAGCGGCAATAGGGCGACGACGGTACGCATGGGCGGTATCCTCTGGCAGTCGATGCTACAGTCGATAATGCGCCACCAACCGATCGAGTGCCAGCACAAGCACAAGTTTTCCGGCACGCGCCGGCCAGCCCATGGCGCGTTCGGCGGTTTCCAGCCCTTCGCCCATGCAAATGACGCGCCACAAAACGTCGGACAGGCCCGGCCCGGCCGCCGTCACCGCCGCCTCGAAACGCGCCTTGGCGCCGATCTGCGCGGTCGTCGGATCGTTCGCCGCCACCGCACTCCGGCCACCACGGGCGATTGGTGCGGCGTCCCAGCGCATCGTGACGCGGGGTGCCTGGCCCGCCAGCATGAAGTCGCAGCGCAGGCGTTCACCCGCCAGAAACTGCGAGCGTGACAGATGACCGCGCCGCGTCAGCCACGCCAGCGGCGATTCGGCGAGATTGACCGTCACCTCCATTCGGTCGACGGCATCGGCGGGGGCAAGCCTTTGGCGCACCAGCAGGCGGTTGCGGGGATCGGGCAGGTCGGCATCGGCTTCAGCGCGGGTTTTGACGGCAGCACGGCGGGACATCGGCAGCTCCTGTTGCGGTGAAAACGCAAAAGAAGCTTGCCATAAACGCACATCTGTAGGACAGAGCGAACCGTTAAGGTTCACTTGGAGCGCAAAAATGATCACCCGTATCCGCGAAGTCCGCAAAGCCAAGGGGCTGACCTTGCACGAAGTCGCCGCCGCCTGCGTGCCCGCGACGACAGCACAGACCATCGGGCGGCTCGAAACCGGGATGCGCACGGTATCGGTGGGCTGGCTCAATCGCATCGCCAAGGCGCTCGGCGTCGAAGCGGCCGATCTGGTGACGCTTCCCGACCGCATCGATGTGCCCGTTGCCGCGATCGTCGGCAGCGACGGCGCAACTGCGCCTAAACGCAACGCCGCGTTGTTGCCGCCTTCGCCGACCGGCGATGTCGTCGGCGTCATCATCGAAGCGAGCCACGGCGACTATCGTGCCGGTGATTCGCTTTGGGCGGAGAAACTCGCGCCGGCCGACTTCGCAAAGGCGATCAACCGCGATGTGCTGGTGCCGCGTCCGACCGGGCGCTTCGTCTTTGGGCGGCTGGCGGCATCCGATGGCGGCAAGGTCCAGGTGCTGCCACTGACACCGGGTGCGCGACAGCTGGTGGTTGCCGATGCGCCGTGGATTGCGGTCATGCGGCAGCTGATCCGCGCGCTTTGATCGCCAAAACGAAAAAGGGGCCGGTGGCGAACCACCGGCCCCCAGTCAATCCTTGGGGAGGATCGCCATAACGGCGGTCTTTGTTGTGCACTGCAGCAACGGGGAATGCAACCGATAAAATGCCGCAGTGCACAAAATTTCACATACCGGAAGTGTGCCCTGCTGTTCGTCCCCTGTTCCCGACGCTTGCGACCCTCTATAGTCCTGCCATGAGTGACCTGTTCGCCGCGACCGCGGCTCCTTCCGACTATGACGCCAGCCATATCGAGGTGCTGGAGGGGCTCGAACCCGTTCGCCGCCGCCCTGGCATGTACATCGGCGGAACCGACGAACGCGCGCTCCACCATCTCGCCGCCGAGGTCCTCGACAACAGTATGGACGAAGCCGTTGCCGGGCACGCGACGCGCATCGAAGTGACGCTCGAGGCCGATGGTTCGCTGTCGGTCAGCGACAATGGTCGGGGCATTCCGGTCGATCCGCATCCCAAGCACCCGACCAAATCGGCGCTCGAAGTCATCATGACCATGCTGCACTCGGGGGGAAAATTCAGCGGTAAGGCCTATGCGACTAGCGGCGGGCTGCACGGGGTCGGCGTTTCGGTCGTCAACGCGCTGTCATCCGAGATGACCGTCGAAGTCGCGCGCAACCGCGAGCTGTTCCGCCAGACCTTCTCACGCGGCGCGCCGACTTCGCCGCTGCAGAAAATGGGTGCGGTGCCGAACCGGCGCGGCACGACGATCCGCTTCCTGCCCGACAGCGAAATCTTCGGCGCCGATGCCAAGTTTCGCGCCAGCCGATTGTACAAGCTGGCGCGGTCGAAGGCGTATCTGTTCGGCGGGGTCGAAATCCGCTGGAAGGGCGCTTCGGCGCTGCTCGACGGCGATACCCCCGAAACCGCGGTGTTCCAGTTTCCCGGCGGCCTTGCCGACCATCTGCGCGAACGCCTCGACGACCGCGACCTCGTGACCCCTGAACTCTTCGCCGGCCGCGCCGATTTGGCCGATGGCAAGGGCGCGGTCGAATGGGCGTGCGCCTGGCCGCTCTATGGCGAAGGCAGCGCCAGCTTTTACTGCAATACCATCCCCACCCCCGACGGCGGCACCCATGAAGCGGGCCTGCGCGGCGCGCTGACCAAGGGCCTGCGCAACTATGCGCTACTAACCGGCAACAAAAAGGCCGGCGAACTTAGCGGCGAGGATGTGTTCTCCGGTGCCGAACTGATGCTGTCGCTGTTCCTGCGCGATCCGCAGTTCCAGTCGCAGACTAAGGACCGCCTGACTTCGCCCGAAGCGACGCGACTGGTTGAAAACGCCATCAAGGACCATTTCGACCATTGGCTGACGGCGTCGGGCGAGCGCGGCAAGGCGCTGCTGGCGTTCGTCACGGAGCGAATGGAGGATCGGCTTCGCCGCCGCGCCGAGCTCGCCGTCAACCGCAAAACGGCAACCTCGAAGCGCACGCTGCGGCTGCCCGGCAAGCTGACCGATTGCGCGCGGCAAGGCGCGAGCGGCACCGAATTGTTCATTGTCGAAGGTGATTCGGCGGGTGGGTCGGCGAAGCACGCTCGGGACCGCAACACCCAGGCGATCCTGCCGATTCGGGGCAAGATATTGAACGTCGCCAGCGCCAACCTCGCCAAGATCGGCGCCAACAACGAAGTCGCCGACCTGATCCAGGCGCTCGGGTGCGGGACCCGCGACCGCTACGACCCGGCCGCGCTGCGCTATGAACGCATCGTCATCATGACCGACGCCGATGTCGACGGCGCGCATATCGCGACCTTGCTGATGACCTTTTTCTATCGCGAGATGCCGGGGTTGGTGCGCGACCACCGGCTGTATCTGGCGCAGCCGCCGCTGTATCGCCTCGCCGCCGGGGGCGTCGTTGCCTATGCCCGCGACGATGCACATCGCGAAGAACTGATGAAGACGGTGTTCGCCGGACGCACCAAGATCGAGGTCGGGCGCTTCAAGGGTCTGGGCGAAATGGCCCCGAGCCAGCTCCGTGAAACGACGATGGACCCGGCCAAGCGCACGCTGTTGCGGGTGACGCTCCCTGAAGGCACCGACGAACGCGCCCATGTCGCCGATTTGGTCGAGCGGCTGATGGGGCGCAACCCCGAACACCGGTTCCAGTTCATTCAGAGCCACGCCGATGCCGTCGATGCCGAGGCGTTGGACGCCTGAGCGGGGATTACACCGCCGGATCGAGGCTGCGCCAATCCTTGGTGACGAACGTCTCTTGAATGGCGGTGCGCGTTTCGAGCATCCCGTTGCGGATCCAGTGCCATGTCCGGCAGCGGTTCTGGCCGTCGTCGGAAATCTGGATCATTTCATAAAGGTACAGCGACGGGTCGCCGGTGCGCTGCCAATACAGCATCATCGCGCGGTTTTGATGATCCTCGCCGACTTCCCATGCCGACCCGATGATAAGCTCATTGTCCCACCAGATACGCTTGTCGCGATAGGTCGCAGGGAAGTCGCGGGTGTCGGCACGGCCATCGGCCCAGGTATAGTAATTCGTCTGGTGATAGGGGTAGGTCGGATCGTCGCTGAACCGGCAGAACAGCCGCGAGGTGTGTTCGTCGACCTTCACGCCGGCCGCATTGTAATAAATATAACTGCCGTCCCAGACGCCCTCATGGCGCGCGAGCAGCGGCATATCTTCGCGGATGCCCATCGTCAGTCTCCCAATAAAGTCAGTAGGTCCGCGACATGCCGCGCCCGCAGCGCCGCCAGCGCGCGCCGGTGCAGCCGCAGGGGATCGAGCTCGTCGGTAGCGAATGGGCGAGCGGTCGCGGCGCGAACGTCATGCCACGGCGCAAAGGCGACTTCAGCGCGGGCAAGACCCCAGGCGCGGGTGAGATGGCTGCCAAAGCGGTCGGGGGCGAGGTCGGGCCAATGCCGATCGACAGCCGCGACGGGTACAGCCGCGAGGCCGAGGCGCGCTGCGACCAGCGCTGCCAATCTGGCCGCCGCGCCGACCCCTTCGACACGGGTGAGGTCGGCCGTCACCAGGCTATCGAGGCCGCGCGCAATGACATCGACATAGGTATCGAGGCTGGTGGGAGCCGCGTCAAAGCCATCGCTCAACCCATGGCCCGGCAGATCGAGCGCCAAAACGCCGTCCGTCGCGACCAGTTCGGCAGCGCTCCCCGGTGCATGCAGCCGCAGCACGCCGTTGTTGCGCTCGCCTACCCAGTGCAGCTGGCCAAAGCCGGTGACCGCGACATAGCCCTCGTCGTCGGGTGCACGCGGCATCGGCATGGCGGTCGCCGGGCACGCGCGCAGCCAGTCGCGGGCGCGCGCCTCGATCTCGGCGTTGGTCGCCAACGGATAGGCCGCCCAACCCGGCGGCAACGCGCCAAGCCGCGCAAGGTGCGACTGCAGCGGATCGCCATCGGGAGCCGAAATCAAAACCGGCGGCGTCGGCGCGCCCGGTGCCGGAAGGTCACGCGGAGCTTGCAGCATCGCGGCATAGCCGGGACCATAGCTCGACCCCGCCGCCATTACGTCCATCACAGCGGCGTCGACGCGCGCCACATCGTCGTGCGCGACGCTCAACCGATGCGCGTCGTCGGTGGCGTACCACGGAAAAAACCAGCTCTGTTCGCGGATGCGGTGCCAAAGCCAGGTCAGATGCTCGCCATAGGACTGCGGCGCGAACGGCGGCGTGTAGTTCGCGCCGAAATCGGCGCGTTCGGCATCGGTCCACACCGCATAGCCGTTGGCGGCGATCGCGGTGAACCGAGCGGGTGCGCGCTTGGCGGCGGTGATCAGCGTGATTGCGCCCGAATGCGTGCCATAGGCCCCGGTGCGGTCGAGCCCGAGCGCATCCATGAACGCTAGCACCGCATCGGCAAAGTCGTTCACATGCGGCTGCGCCATCGGCAGCGCCGCCGATTCGCCAAAACCGGGTGAATCGGGCGCAAGGCAGGTGAAATCCTTGGCCCAGTCGCGCATCAGCGGGACATATTCGGCCCCCGATTTCGGCGACTGGTGGACAAGAATGACCGGCGGCCCGAAACCGGCGCGGCGATAATGCACCCGCCGTTTCGACCCGTCGGGGTTCGCGACATCGACGAAATGTCGGGTGATGGTCATGCGGCCTCGATCAGTTCGATCAATTCGCCCGAAGCTCCGGTGACACAGGCGACGCGGCGACCGCCATACAGCGCGCCATCGCGCGCGACCGGCGGCGTAATGAACGGCGCGCCGACTGCGTCAAGGCTGTCGACGATGAAGCTGATCATGGCGTTGCCCGGCGGCAGTTCGCCCGGTGCCGTCGGCCGCGCCGTCGCCTGCGGCGGATATTGGTCGATCTCCGACGCCGGCATCCGCCCGACCTGCGTCATCGTCATGTCGGTGATCGTATCGTCGGGCAGGGCAAAGGCGTTGTTAAGGACGCTGTACGGAATCGACCAGGTATCGCCCGCCGTGAACCCCAGCGCATCGACGTGGAAGGCGACGGTTGCTGCCCGGTCGCGCGCTGCCAGCACGGCGATGAACATATGATCGACTCGCGCCGCCGCCATCGGCAGATCGAGCCCCGACATGCCCGTTTTCAGCACCTGATTGAGGTACAGCACCTCGCCGCCGCGGCCGGTGACCTGAAACGGAATGAAATTGTCGAACCCCGGCACCGGCTTGGGTTCGCCGATGACGATGA
Source organism: Sphingomonadales bacterium (assembly GCA_038229555.1). Lineage (GTDB taxonomy): Bacteria > Pseudomonadota > Alphaproteobacteria > Sphingomonadales > Sphingomonadaceae > Sandarakinorhabdus. Next base: position 207,841 of record JBBROI010000003.1, on the reverse strand, counting down.
ACCCCGATCCGGCGACATCGTCGAACAGTGCTGTGCAATCGGCAACCGTCATTTCATACGCCGCCCAGCCGAAGGTACGCAGCGGCTTGAAACCGATGACGGCGTTGCCCTCGACGAGCCGCAGGAACCCCGGTCGTCCCGACGGTGCACCGAGCAGTGCCGTTCGTTTGCCAGCACTCGCAGGCGTTCCCCACGAAGCCGCCAGTGCGTCGCTGACGGTTCCCGACTCAATCGTAGCCAGCCCGAGAATCCGGCCATAGTCGGCGAGGGTCGCCTCGAACGTCGGCGTCACGACGGTGCCGCATTTGATCCGGCCGTGGGTATCGAAAAGATCGGTCATTCCGGGAGTTTGTCCGGACAACTTGGCGGGCGCAAGGGTCGATCAGCGCGGTGTGCGCCACATCGACCAGAAGTGTGGACCCTTTGGCACGTCGAACACTTCCGATTCGGCAAACCCCAGCGCGCGATACAGGTGTGTGTTGCTTTCGGTTGCAGTTTCAAGCGCCGCCGGCAGGCCCGCAGCATCGCACAGCGCCAGCCGCGCGCGGATTGCGGCGCCGCCATAGCCCTTGCCCTGCGCCTCGGGGATGCACCCGGCGAATGACAGATACCAATGGGGCGCCGACGGGTGATGCGCATCGAGCGCCGCTTGCACGGTCAACGCACGCGGCAGCGCGGTACCAAAGGCCCGGACAAGCCCGATGACGTTGCGCAGCATCGTCGTTGGCGGGGTCTCCCAATTGCCGGGCGAACGCCACAGCGCCACCGCGACCGGGCGTCCGGTCGGATCGAGTGCGATATTGGTCAACGTCAGATCGGGTTCGATCGCGGTGATCAGATCGAAAAAGCCCCGCAGGCGCTTTGGCCGGGTGGCGACCGCCGGATAGATATGGCTCAAAGCCGGATCATCGATGAATGCCCGCGCCAATATGTCGGCGATGACCGGGCGGTCGGCGGTGGTGGCTGGGCGGACGGTGATTGGCGGGCGCTGGATCATCGGCGCATCCTAGACATGAAAACGGCCGGGGGTCACCCGGCCGCATTCAACCCGTGGAGCGCAACGGCTCAGGCGCCAGGTGCTGCCGCCTCGGCCTGCTTCTTGGCGATTTCGCGCTTCAGCTTGGCAGCGCGGTCGCTGAGCTTGATGGCCTTGGTCTTGAGCAGCCAATTGTCGAGCCCACCGACATGTTCGACCGAACGCAGACCATTCATCGAAACCCGCAGCTTGACCGAACGGCCGAGCGTATCGGAAATCAGCGTGACGTTCTGCAGGTTGGGCAGAAACACCCGCTTGGTCTTGTTGTTGGCGTGGGACACATTGTTCCCGACCATGCGACCCTTGGCGGTCAGTTCGCACACGCGCGACATTGTTCAGTTCCTTGAATTCGATAAGTGTTCGGGAAAGGAGCGGCGCATAGGCAGTTTGGCTGCTGCGGTCAAGATGCAACCGGCGTCGGTCCGCGATGCGCCCATCGGCCTTTGCCATGCAAAGCGAGGCGGTAATAAAGCGCCGACATCACCATGATCGCCGCAGTGACAGCAAGACTCGTCCGTCCACTGACGTCGCCGAGGCTCGTCCAGACGATGGCGGCGAGGACCATCAGGCCGGCCAGGGGAGCGAGCGGGAACAGCGGCATGCGGTAGGCGGCGTGCGCGGTCAGGCCTGCCATGCGGCCGCGCAATACGCCGAGGCAGGCCCATAGATAATAGGCGATGGTCGCGCTGCCGAGGATGGTGATCAGCAGCTTCAGTGGCACCAGACACAGTGCCAGTCCGAAGCCGCCGAGAATCAGTGTCGCGACCGACGGAACGCCGAACCGCGGATGCAGCCGCGCCACAACGCCACGTCAGCCGACGCTGCAGCCAGCGAGGGAAAATGCACAATTACATCGTATGGTCATCGGGGGTGCTTCCAAGGAGACGTGCCATGACTTTGAACCGCATCACCATTCTCGCAATTGCTGGCTTCGCAAGCGTTGCCGCCAGCGCACTTCCGGCCGCCGCCCAGACTGCCGGATCCGACCATCGCCTCGCTGCTGTCGATGCGCGCGATGACCGGCAGGAGACCCGGATCGCAAACGGAGTCGCGGCTGGCCAGATCAGCCCGCGCGAAGCCGCCGGCCTCGACCGGCAGAACGCCCGCATCGATCGCAGCACCGCCCGTCTAGCGGCTGATGGAAATTTCAGCCGGCGTGACCGCGCCCAGATCGCTGCGCGGCAGGAACGGGCCAGCGCCCACATCGGTCGCGCCCGCCACAACCGTCGCTGATCTGGCGGCGCGCCGCCGGGAGCCACCGGCGGCGCGCCGTACAACCGACGCCACGCCTTTTCGTAACCCGACGGTGACTAAGCCTTTCCCATCCCCGCGCACGTGGTTAGACCAGTCACAATAGCTGCGACCGGAAGTATCGATGCCGTATTTTGCCATTCATTGCATCGATAAGCCCGACTCGTCGGACCTGCGCGCGGCCAATCGGCCTGCCCATTTGGCGCACCTCGCCACTGTTGCGAACAATGTGCTTGTCGCCGGGCCGCTGCTGCGCCCGGACGGGCGCGCCATGGGATCGCTGCTGATCGTCGATTTCGACGACCGGGAGGCGGCAATCGCCTTTTCGACCGCCGATCCGTACCATCAAGCGGGGTTATTCGAGAGCCGCTCGGTCACCAACTGGCACAAGGTGATGCCGGCCTAGATGCCTGAGATTTTGCCGCGTTTGCCCCGGCAGGCGTCCGAACAATATTTCACATCGTCCCACACCTTTTCCCATTTCTTGCGCCAGACGAACGGCCGTCCGCAGGTCACGCAGACCTTGGAGGGGAGATCGGCCTTCGCACGCATTTTGGGCATTCCGGCGTTTTCGGCGCGCGCCGACGCGGGCACAAGGGCGCGCAAGCCTGCGGGTGGCGCGTGCGACGTTGTGAACATATGATCGCAGCCGCACAGAGGAGACAGCGCATGAAGCTATGGCCATTGGCGATCCTGGTTGCCGCGCTGACGGGGCCAGTTGTCGCCGGACCGGTCTGTGACGCGGTCTGGCATGACGACGCACGCAATCGCGACGTACCGGTGCGGATCCGGCTGCCCGATGGCACGGCGCGGGTGCCGGTGGTGCTCTACAGTCACGGCCTTGGCGGCGATGTGAACGGCGGGACGCGCTGGGCGAACGCATGGGCCGACGGCGGGATCGCGACGATCCATATCCAGCATCCTGGCAGCGACATCGCGCTGTGGGCCGGAACCAAATCGATCCCCGAAGCCCTTGAGGCGATGAAGAAGGGCATGACTGCCGACCAATTCTTCGCGCGAATCGCCGATGTGAAGTTCGTGCTTGCAGCAATATCGACGCATCCACGCGAAGGGAGCTGCGACCTGACCCGGCTCGATACCGCGCACGCCGGAGTGGCTGGCCACAGCTTTGGCGCGGTCACGACGCAGGCGCTTGCCGGGCAGCGGTTCCGGGGTGCGGCGGTGTTCGCCGAACCCGGCTTCAAGGCGGCAATCGCACTCAGCCCCTCGGCGCCGGTCGAAGGCACGTCGGCGGAAGCCTTTGCCGGACTGACGATGCCGTTCCTGTCGGTCACCGGCTCCGATGACGTCGTTCCCGAACTCGGCTTCAAGACGGCGGCAATGCGGATCGAACCCTATGCGGCGATGCCGGCGGGCGGGAAGTATCTGCTATTCTTTACCGGGGCCGACCATCTGGTGTTCGGCGGTCATGCGATGCGCCGTGCCGTGCGAACGTCCGACGCCCATATCCAGGCGGTAGTTCCCGAAGCGACAACGGCGTTCTGGCGCGCAACGCTGCTGGGCGATCCCAAGGCGGCGGCGTGGCTCAATACCGGGTTGGCCGCAAAGCTGACCAAAGGCGACCGCATCGAGGCCAAGTGAAGCGGCGTTTAACGCCGCGGCAGGCGCGGGCGCGACGGTGCGCCACCGGCAACTTCGACCAGCGTTTCGAGCCGGACGAGGCGGACTTCATGATCGCGCACGTCGGTCTCAAGTCCCCGCACAGTTTCAGTCGTCCGTGAAAGTTCGTCGCGAACCAGAATTAAGTCTTTAACTGCCGATAAGATGCGGTCGCCGACGCTCATAGCCCAGCCTTGATTCGTGACATCTCGGCACGATGGAAGGCCATGTCCGATTCGATCCGCGCGATGCTCTCATGCATCGCCTTTACCGTTATCTCAATTTCGTCAGCGAGCATATTCAAGGCTGCTTCTTCCAACGGATCACCTACTTCATATTCGCTCGCCGCCAGCCGGATCCATTCGCTCGGCGTGCGGCCATGATCGCGGGCGCGTTTGGCGATCGCCCGTTTTTCGGCGGGGGTCATCAGGACGACCTGTCGAGCGGTCATCATCTCGCGGGCGGAAGTGGCCATGACAACAACATGGTCATACTGGCGGACGACGTCAAGCCGCGAGAAACGCCTCAACGTCGGCGAGCGGCACACCGCGCGCCACTCAGACTATCGGCCTGTACAGGACCCTAGCCGGGTCCGCGCGCCTAACCAGACACGAGTTCGGTGAATAACTGCCGATTGTCCTACTTGGCAGACCATCCCGCTTGGAATGCCGACAACAAGATGCTCGCCGCCCGGCAGATCGACATAGGCGAGTGGCGAGGGGTCGAATTTCGGGTTCGTCGCTGGACCGATCGAAACAATCGTGCCGCCCAACGGTGCTTCGATCCGGCTGATCGGAACTGTCACCGCAACGGAAACGAGCAGACCGCCGGCAAGTACAGCGAGGAGGGCCAGTTTTGACAGGATCGACCACCGCCGCTCGCGTCGCAAGGCTTTGGCAGGGCTCATGCCGCAAGAAACGCCTCGACGTTGGCGAGCGGGATGTCGCGCGCCACGAACGCCTGCCCGATGCCACGCGCGAGGATGAACGGCAGGGTTCCAGCGCGCATCTTCTTGTCCTGCCGCATATGGTCGAGCAGGCGCTGTGGCGACGGCGTCAGGCCGAGTTGCGCCGGATCGAGCGTGAAGCCCGCCGCCAGCAAGTGCGCGCGCACCCGCGCCGCATCGGCTGGGGGACAGAGGTCGCGCGCCGCCGAAAAAGCGAAGGCCTGCGCCATGCCGATGGCGACCGCCTCGCCGTGGAGCAAAAGGCTCGAGTAACCCGCTTCGGCCTCCCATGCATGGCCGAAGGTATGGCCGAGGTTGAGCAGTGCGCGGGTGTCGCCGGTTTCGCGTTCGTCGGCGGCGACGACCCGCGCCTTGGCGCGGCACGATACGGCGATGGCATGGGCCAGCGCGGTACTGTCACCGGCCAGCAGCGCGGCGGCATTGGCCTCGCACCAGTCGAAAAAGGTGGCGTCGCCAATCAGGCCATACTTGACTACTTCGGCATATCCGGCGCGCAGTTCACGCGGCGGAAGCGTTTCGAGCGCCGCCGGGTCGATCAGCACCAGTGACGGCTGGTGGAACGCGCCGACAAGGTTCTTGCCGGCAGCGGCATTGATCGCGGTCTTGCCGCCGACCGACGAATCGACCTGCGCCAGCAACGTCGTCGGGATCTGGACAAAGCGGCACCCACGCCGCAGCACCGACGCGGCAAAGCCGGTGAGATCGCCGATCACTCCACCGCCAAGCGCCACCACCGCATCGCCACGCTCGACGCCGAGCGACAACAGCCGCTCGACAACCTCCTGCAGCGCTTGCCAGTTCTTGGTGGCTTCACCCGGCGGCAGCACAATCTCGTCGATGGCGATCCCGGCGGCGGCAAGGCTTTGCGCCAGCTGCGGAAGGTGCAGCGCGGCGACATGGGTGTCGGTCACCACTGCCAACCGCCCGCGTGGCGCAAACGGTGCCAGCAGCGGTGCCGCCGACGCCAGCAGTCCGGTTCCGATATGGATGGGATAGGCGCGGTCGCCCAGCGGCACCTCGACGATCATGCGGTGGGACTTTCGAAATTGGCGGCAGCGAGCGCGGTAACGATGCTGGCGACCGTCACCTCGTGCGGCATCTGGCGGCTGTTCACCCGGATCGGCGCGAGGGCATATACCGGGTTACGAACGCGGGCGAGTTCGGTCAGCACGGTGCCCGGGTCCTTGCCGACCAGCAACGGCCGATGGTCGCGTTTGCGCACCCGTTCAACGAGCGTGGCGATATCGGCGTCGAGCCAGACGGTCAGCGTGCGGTCGAGCAACAGCGCCCGCGTCGCGTCCTGCATGAAGGCCCCGCCGCCGGTGGCGATGACCTTGGGCGCGCCGTCGATCAGCCGCGCGATGACGCGGCGTTCGCCTTCACGAAAATACGGCTCGCCGAAACGTTCGAAGATCTCGGCGATGGTCATGCCGCTGGCGGTTTCGATCTCGGCATCGGCATCGACGAAGGGCAGGCCGAGTTTTGCAGCCAGTCGCCGGCCGATCGTCGTCTTGCCGACACCCATCAACCCGACGAGGGTCACCGGCCGCAACGCCGCGCGCCGACGCGCGGCCTCTGCGGTTGGGTCGAGGATTTTGGCGTCGCACTCCATGACGGCTCTGGCTATACACATGGGTGGCGTCCCGGCAAAAGGCGGTGCCCTTGATGCGGTGGAGTAAGGCACTGGTGACGATTGGGCGGTGGGCCAACAGGCCGATGGCGGACGTGGCCCCGCAATGACCGGTACCGGTCCCCGGCTGCGGACAGCGGCGGCCGTCGCTGGCGTCGCGTTGCTGCTCGCGCTGCCGGTCGGCGGACAAGAAACCGAGGCTCCGCGATCGTTGCTGCCGCCCGACGCCGAGGCAGCGCCAGCAACGCCAGCGATCGATCCTGCCGTTGCACCGACCGGTGACGTCGCACCTCTATTGCCGGTTTTCGCTCCGCCGGGTGCCGCCACTGAAGACTCACCGGACGCCTTTGGCACGGCAGCGGCAAGCGGTGGCGACATCTCCGTTGCCGGACCACTGCGCGAGGGCGGGGTCGGCGGCGGCTATGGCCTGCAGACCTTCGGCGGATCGAACGGCCGTTTGCTCATTGGTTTGATGCAGCGGATGAATGCGCCCGTCGCCTCGCGCTGGGCGCACATCCTGCTGCGCCGCGCGCTGCTGAGCCAGAGCGCCGCGCCCGATGGCGTAAATCCGGCGGACTGGGTCGCGGCGCGCGCATCGTTATTGATCCGGATGGGCGAGATCGACGGCGCGAAACTGCTCGTCGATGCCGTGCCGGTCGATCGCTTCTCGCCCGCACTTTACCGTGTCGCGGGCTACGCCGCCTATGCGGCTGCGGACATCGGTGCCGTCTGCCCGCTCGCCGAGACCGGTGCGGCGCTGACGCGTGATCCGATCTGGCAGCTTTCGATTGCCATGTGCAGTGCGATGCAAGGCGACGATTTGACCGCTGCGCAGGTGTTCGACGAATTGCGCTCGGACAATCGCGTCGATGCGTTCGACATTCGCTTGGGCGAACGCGTCGCGACGCTCGCCGGCGGTGGCGGACGGGCAACCAACATCGCGTGGGACGAGGCCCCGGTATTGACACCCTATCGCTGGGGCGTGGCGACGGCGGCGGGCGTGCCGGTCCCGGCCGACAAACTGGCGACGCTGGGTCCGGCGCGGTTCGGCTGGCTGGTGCGCGCGGCACCGGTCGGGGCAGACATTCGCAGTGTGGCGCTGCGTCCGGCGGCGGTGATCGGCGTTCTTTCGGGCGACGATCTGGTCAGCGCGGTCGCAGCCGCTGCGGCCGGTCAAGGCGATGACGCAATCGCCGGAACCCCGGCAGGCCGCCTGCGCCGCGCCTTTGCCGCAGCATCGGCGGCCGACCGACTGACGGCTTTACGGGCGATCTGGGGCACCGGGAATGACGGCGTTTCGCGCTATGCCGCGCTGATCGAATCGGCACCGGCCGTGCTGCGCATCGCGCCATCCGATGCTGCCAGTAACGATGTCGCGTCGATGATCGCCGCGCTGCTTGCGGTCGGGGCGGAACCGGCCGCCGGGCGCTGGCGCGTGGTGGCGCAGAACGGGTCATCGGCAGCCAAAGCACAGGCGTGGGCGCTGCTGGCAGTGAGCGCGGGCGGGGTCGCAATCGATCGTGCGGCTTTCAAGACGTGGCGGTCCGACGCCGGACCCGACGCGACGCCACATCGCGCGGCGCTGCTGCTCGCGGGGCTGACCGGGCTCGACCGGGCGCGCGGGTCGGATTGGGACACGCTGCGCGGTGAATTGCTGCCCGAAACCGCCAACAGCTGGACGCGCGCGATCGATGTTGCCGCCGCGGCGGGGCGGACCGGCGAGGTCATCGTGCTTGCGGCGACCGCGCTGCAGGGCAGTTGGCGCGACGTGCCACCGGCGCATCTTCGCCATCTCGTCGCCGCGCTCAGTCGCGTCGGGCGCGGGCATGAGGCACGGATGATCGTCGCGGAAGCCGTGACGCGCGGGTGAGCAATACAGTCTCCGACCGACGGCTGATTGCGCTCTATCTCGATATGTTGGCGGCCGAACGCGGTGCGGCAAAGAATACGCTGCTCGCCTATGGTCGCGATCTTGCACAGGCGAGCGAATGGCTTGGCGGACGGCTGGGGGTCGCAACTGCCGCCGATCTGGCGCTGCTCAGCAACCGTTGGGCGGCAATGGCGCGGGCGAGCGCGGCGCGCAAAGGCTCGGCGGTGCGGCAATTCTTCGCCTTCCTCGCCGCCGATGGCCATCGGCCCGACGATCCGGCGCGCGATCTTCCCGCCGCGACCGCCGCGCGACCGCTGCCCAAGACGCTCGATCCGCGCGACGTCGATCGCTTGTTCGCCGCGCTGGCGGACAAGCTGGCGGCCGCGCCTGCCGATCCGCGCACCCTGCGTCTCGCCGCGCTGATCGAGCTGCTTTACGGTTCGGGGCTGCGCGCTACGGAGCTTGTCTCGCTGCCGCGCCACGCCGTGCGCGTAGGCCGCGGGTTCATCATCCTCGGCGGCAAGGGCGGCAAGGAACGGCTCGTTCCCGTCGGTACCCGCGCCGAAGCTGCCGCGCTGGCCTATGCCGCACTTGTCCCCATCGACGCGCGGTTCTTGTTCGCCTCACGCGGCGACACGCACCTGACCCGGCTGCGGCTGTATCAGCTGGTCAAGGAACTGGCGGTGGCAGCCGGCATTCCGCCCGACCGCGTCAGCCCGCACGTCCTACGCCACGTGTTTGCCACCCACCTGCTCGAAGGCGGCGCCGACCTGCGGACGCTGCAAACACTGCTCGGCCACGCCGATATCGCGACAACGCAGATCTACACCCATGTCGCGTCGAAGGCGCTCGTCGAACTCGTCAATGCGAAGCATCCGCTGGCGGAGCGGCGGTGACAGCTCAATCGCGTCGGCTGGCCGGATGAATAGTGGCGTCGGTCCCAGTGAAGTCCTTGCCCGTGCAAAGCACAGGTAGGCCCAATTCTTTGGAAGCGCCGTAGACCATCAGATCGAGCATATTCAATTTACCGCCATCGCCGTTCCCCGTTCCATATTTCCGATTTGCCGCCGCAGCGATTGCGGCCATCGCGGGATCGAACGGAACGATGGTTAGAGAATCGCGCAATGTCGCCAAAAACAGATCGGCGTCCGGGTCGGGCAGGTTGCTATCGAGTGCTGTAACTCGTTGAAACTCGACATATGCCGGAGCAATAAGAAAGCTTCGTTCGTCGAGCAGTGCTGACAACAGCAATTCACTGCCGCGTTCGCCACGCAGGCTGGCAACTAAAGCGGATGTGTCGACGATCAAGCGTCAGCGCGGGTTGCCGCGTTCATCATACTCGCGGGCATCGAATTCGGCCATGGTCGGGATGGGCGCGACGCGGGTCGATGTGCGAGCGATAATCGCGTGCAGCTGAGCCAACCGCCGCGCCCGCTCCTCCAATGGGTTAGCGAACACGGGTACAGGCATTCTATCAAGCGCTTCCTCGACGACCGCCGCTTGGCTTCGCCCGTCAGCCGTAAGCGCCCGCAGCCGTGCATATGCCCGGTCGGACCGAATGGTAATCGGCATCTGGGCCCGACGCGGTTTCATGTTTCCAAAATAGCTCGACGTGCTTGCACGGTCAACGTCCGTGCAAGCACGCTTTGTCCTAGTAGCGGTAGTGGTCCGGCTTGAACGGTCCTTCGGTGCTCACCCCGATATAGCCCGCCTGCTTCGGCGTCAGCTTGGTCAGTTTCACGCCCAATTTTTCGAGGTGAAGCATCGCGACTTTCTCATCGAGATGCTTGGGCAGCACATAGACCTGGTTTTGGTACTGCTCGCTCTTGGTCCAGAGTTCGATCTGCGCCAGCACCTGGTTGGTGAAGCTCGCCGACATGACGAACGACGGGTGACCGGTGGCGCAGCCGAGGTTGACCAGACGACCCTTGGCAAGAACGATGATCTGCTTGCCGTCAGGGAATTCGATGAGGTCGGTACCGGGCTTCACTTCGGTCCACTTATAGTTCGACAGCGCCGAAATCTGGATCTCGCTATCGAAGTGGCCGATGTTGCTGACGATGGCCATGTTCTTCATCGCCTTCATGTGATCGGCGGTGATGACGTCGGCGTTACCGGTTGCCGTTACGAAGATGTCGGCGCGGGTCACCGCTTCCTCCATCGTCACGACTTCGAAGCCCTCCATCGCCGCCTGCAACGCGCAGATCGGATCGACTTCGGTGACCATGACGCGCGCGCCGCCGTTGCGCAGCGATTGCGCCGAGCCCTTGCCGACATCGCCGAAGCCCGCAACGCAGGCGATCTTGCCCGCCAACATGACATCGGTGGCGCGGCGGATAGCGTCGACGAGCGATTCCTTGCAGCCGTAGAGGTTATCGAATTTCGATTTGGTAACGCTGTCGTTGACGTTGATCGCTGGGAACGGCAGCTCGCCCTTCTTGGCGATTTCGTACAGCCGGTGGACGCCGGTGGTGGTTTCCTCGCTGACACCCTTCAGGTTCTTGACGGTCTCGGTCAGATAGCCGGGGCGCTTGGCGATGAATGCCTTGGTGGCGCGCTGGAACTCGACTTCTTCCTCATTTTCGGGCTCGCCAAAGCTCTGGCCGGCTTCGAGCTTCGCGCCCCACAGCGCGAACATCGTCGCGTCGCCGCCGTCGTCGAGGATGATGTTCGACGTCACATCGCCCCAGTCGAAGATGCGCCCGACATAGTCCCAATAATCGGCAAGGCTTTCGCCCTTGATGGCGAATACCGGCACGCCCGACGCGGCGATGGCGGCGGCGGCATGGTCCTGCGTCGAGAAGATGTTGCACGTCGCCCAGCGCACATCGGCCCCGAGCGCGGTCAGCGTTTCGATCAGCACCGCCGTCTGTATCGTCATGTGGAGCGAGCCGGTGACGCGCGCGCCCTTCAACGGCTGCGACGCGCCGAACTCGTGGCGCAACGCCATCAGCCCCGGCATCTCGGTTTCCGCGATGGCGATCTCGCGACGGCCAAAGCCGGCAAGGCCGATATCGGCGATGACATAGTCGGTCAAATCGGACTGGGGAGCGGTCGCCACGGGCAATTCCTGAACTACGGGAAGGTTGGCGGCGATCTAGGCGCGGCAGTCGCGCGGAGCAAGCATAAAGATATCTTTATATGACCTGAAGGCTTCCTTGAATGGCGTGCTGAGCACGGACCACCAATCAGGCATTGCGGTCACGGATGACGGTATTTGACAAAGCGGGGCTTGGCCGCAGCGTACGTGGCGGATACGCTACGGCTGAATTGTCGGGGGAGCGCGCATATGGATATCAACAGCTGGTGGGCGACTGCCATGCCGATTATGACGGCGGTCGGCCTGAAGATTATCGGGGCTATTGTCCTGTACATGGTCGGGCGCTGGCTGATCAGCTTTGCCATCGGCATTATGTCGCGGGTGCTGACAGCGCGGCAGTTCGATCCGACCTTGCAGCGCTATATCGCCAACATCCTCGCTGTCGTCCTCAACATCGTTCTCGTTGTCGCCATCCTAGGTTATTTCGGGGTCGAGACGACGAGTTTTGCAGCCTTGCTGGCGGGCGTCGGCCTTGCCATCGGTGCCGCATGGTCGGGGCTGTTGTCGAACTTTGCGGCCGGCGCGTTCCTGATCATCTTTCGGCCCTACAAGGTGGGCGATTACGTTGTGGCGGGCGGTGTCGAGGGCACGGTCATCGAAATCGGCCTGTTCAATACGACGATCACCAGCCCCGATAACGTCACGACGATCGTCGGCAATGGCAAGGTTTCGACCGACACCATCAAGAACTTCAGCCATCATAGCTATCGCCGGGTCGACCGCACCGCGCAGCTGGCGTTTGGGGTTGATGCGCTCGATGCCATCGCTCGGCTGAGGCCCGCGCTGGCGATCATTCCAAACGTGATCATGAACCCCGCCCCCGACGTCGAAATCCTCGATTTCAACGCACTTGGCACGGTGCTCGCGGTACGGCCCTATTGCCATACCGACCATTATTGGCAGGTCTATTTCGACACCAATAAGTTGATCGCGGCGACCTTCGGCGCGGCGGGTTATCCCGCGCCATTCGTCGTGCAGGAAAACCGCGAAGGGCCGATCGTCAAATAGCGGCGACGGAGCGGCTTGCGCAGCGCGGTGGCATGGTCATGATGGCGGTAAAGGAGCGCCCCAGATGACCCGCCTTGTTAGCCATGCGCTTGCCGTTCGTCCGACCCGCGACGAACTGGCGAGCCAGGATTTTACCTCGTCGTTGCGCGGCTATCTGCTCAACGACATGGCCGCCGGGCTGAAGCGTCGGTACGAAGACGAGATCGCGCCGCGCCTTCCAGTGCCGCCCGCCGACGGCCGCGCCGTGCATGCGATGTTAAAGCCCGAAACCTATTTCCGCTTTTACTCGGCGCTGCGCATCGGCGCGCAGGAGATGGTCTGGGCCAGCGTCGGCGATGCGGTGCGGCGCGATGCCGACCTGTTGAAGGACCGCGCCGCAGCGCTGTCGGCGGATACATCGCAGGCCCACGGCACGCTGCGGCTCGATCCGACGCTCGCCGTGCCGCGCAGCGTCAGCGCGATCGATGTCCACCACATGCCGGGCTCCTACGCCGCCGAAAGCGGCGACGGCGATGTCAGCGCCGGGGCAATCTATGAAAATGGCCTGTCGGTGTTCTCGTTCGGGCTGATGGGCAAGAACCTCGACGATATCGGCGAAAGCGTTACCTTCTGGCTCCGCCAAAGCCACCCGGAGTTCGCGCCCAAGGACATTCTCGATCTCGGCTGCTCGGTCGGTCACCAGACCCTGCCTTGGGCGCGGGCATACCCGGCGGCCAAGGTCACCGGCATCGATGTCGCCGCACCTTGCCTGCGCTACGCCCATGGCCGCGCCCAATCGCAGGGCGTCACCGCCGATTTCGTGCAGGCCAATGCGACCGCGCTGCCGTGGCCCGACGCCAGCTTCGACCTCGTCTTCTCGTCTATGTTCCTTCACGAACTGCCGTTGAAGGATATTGCTGCCGCCTTCGCCGAAGCACGGCGGGTCCTGCGCCCCGGCGGGCTGCTGCTGCACTATGAGCTGCCGCCCAACAATCAGCTGTCGGCGTTCGACGGATTCTATCTCGATTGGGACTGCTGGTACAACAACGAGCCATACTACAAGGGCTACCGCGATCAGGACCCGGCGGCGTTGTGCGCGGCGGCGGGCTTTCCGGCGGACGGTTTCTTTCAGACGGTGGTGCCTTCGCTTGGTTGGTACGGCGAGGACGCTGTCGCCACGGCGCTGGCAGGTCCCGCCGAAATCGGCGGCAATACCGGACGCCTCGCCGACGGGGTGCAATGGTTCGTCTATGGCAATTGGGCGTGAGCGAAGCCGAACCGCCACGCGGCAGCCGACCGCAGCTGTTCGACGATCCGGCAATCGACACGCTGGTCAAGATGTTGCTTGAGCTCGCGCGCGAACAATGGGTGACGCGGTCACGGCTGGCGGCGCTCGAGGCGAAACTGGGACCGGTCGAGGATTTCGCTTTGCCACCCGAAGCCGAGGCGCAATTGGCAGCGGAACGCGACGCGTTCGTGCGCAAAGTGTTCGGCGTCCTCGACCGATAGCGATTGCGGCGATCACGCGGCCAGAATCGCTTGGCACGTAAACGGGCTTTTCTTCCGCCTCCGACGGTCGTAGTCTTCGCCCGCCAATAAAGTCGCAAGCATATGCGGCAGGGCAAGCCGCCGGGGCTCGTGGCTTTGTTGCTTTGGGGGGAACGGGCGATGGTGATGGATTGGGCGCAGCGTCGGTTCGCTGGCCGTCCCGCCTGTCATGTCCGGCGTCTCGCCATTGCGGTTCTGTTGACCGCTTGCAGCATGCCCGGTTCGGCGCAAACCGCATCGGTACGCACGGTCCCGACCCGTGAAGAAATTGCGCCGCCGCTTCCGGCGACGCCGCCGTCCCGGACCCGATTGAAGGTCGAAGGCGGCATCGAACGCAGCGCCTGCGCGCTGGCCGATCCGGCCTATGCCGCGATCATGGTGACGTTGACCGAAGTCAGCTTCAACAACCTTGGCCCGGTGGCAGCGGGCGACCTTGCCGATACCTATCGCCCGTACATCGGCCGTGCCGTCCCGATTGGAACGGTGTGCGAAATCCGCGATGCGGCGGCGACCTTGCTTCGCGCGCGGGGGTATCTGGCGGCCGTGCAGGTTCCGGCGCAGCGTATCGAAGGCGGCAAGGTACGGTTCGAAGTGCTGTATGCCCGGATGACGGCGGTGCGGGTGCGCGGCGACGCGGGGCGCGACGAACATCAGGTCGCACGCTATCTGACGCATCTGGCCGGTGGCGGGCCGTTCAACACCATTGCGGCCGAACGCTATCTGTTGTTGACGCGCGATCTGCCGGGTCTCGATGTCCGCCTCGCGCTCAAGCCTGCTGGCACCGCACCCGGCGACATGATCGGCGAAGTCACGGTGCGCCGGACGCCGATTGAAATCGATGCCAATATCCAGAACTATGCGCCGCATGAAAACGGCCCCTTCGGCGGGCAATTGCGCGCGCAGGTCAACGGGCTGACGGGCCTTGGCGACCGCACCACCCTGTCGGTCTATTCGACATCCGATTTCGATGAGCAGCAGGTTGTCCAGTTCGGCCATGACATGGCGATCGGCAGCGAAGGGCTGCGCTTGGGTGGGCATTTCACCTATGCGTGGACGCATCCGGGCATCGGCGGCACCGCGCCGAACATCCGCGCCAAAACACTGTTTGCCAATGTGGAAGCGACCTATCCGTTCATTCGCTCGCAGCGCCTGACGCTCGCGGGCGGCGCAGGCTTTGATTTCGTCAATCAGGATGTAACCTTCGGCGGCGCACCGCTCAGTCAGGACAATCTGCGCGTTGCCTATGCACGTCTCGATTTCGATGCCGCCGATACCCGCGATCGCGGACCGGGCGGCACGTCATGGTGGCATATGGCGGGCAGCCTCGAGGTCCGGCAAGGGATCGACGCATTGGGTGCCAGTCCCGCGTGTGGCGGCAACCCGCGTTGCGCCGTGCCGGGGTTCGTCCCGCCAAGCCTGTTCATCGGCGATCCCACCGCCACGCTGGTGCGCTTTACCGGTTTGGCCGAAGCGCGGGTGGCAAAGAACGTCAGCCTTATTCTGTTGCCACGCGGCCAACTTGCCTCTGCCCCGGTCTATGCGTTCGAACAGATTTCAGGCGGCAATTATACCATCGGCCGCGGGTACGATCCGGGCGCAATCACCGGCGACGACGGCGTGGGCTTTACCGCCGAGGCGCGGATCGACCGGTTGAAGTTGCTGACAAGCCAGAATATCTCGCTCCAACCCTATGCCTTTGTCGATTCGATCTGGTTGTGGAAACGCGGCGGTGTGGCGGCGACCAACCCGCGCCAACTGGCGTCGGCCGGCGGCGGGGCGCGGCTGACATGGGCCAATCATGTCAAGCTCGATCTGACCGTCGCGGTGCCGTTGCGCAGCAATGACAGCGTCCGCAGCGGCGACGTCCGCGTTCTGATGTCGCTGACCACCCGTCTTGTACCCTGGAGGACCCGGTGATGCGTATCGACCACCGCCTCGCGACCAATGCATCATTGGCCGTCATCGCCACCCTCCTGATGACCCCGCCACTGCGCGCGGCCAGCCAAGCCCCCGGCGGTGCATTTATTGCGACGCCGTCGACCGCTGCGGGTAGCGTGTCGTATTCGCGCGCCAACGCCGGTGTCGAAACGGTTTTCGTCGCTTCGCCGACCGCGATCATCAATTGGATCCCAGACGACCGGGCGATTGGCGGCGGGGCCATCGACTTCCTGCCACAGGCCAACTCGGCAACGTTCGCCTCGGCGCAGGGTGCGCCCTATACTGTCCTTAACCGCATTACCGCCGCCGATCCGGCGCGGGTGATTGCGTTCAACGGCAAAGTGCAAAGCGACGCGCTCGGGGCGATCTGGTTCTATGCGCCGGGTGGCCTGTTGATCGGCGGCAACGCGTCGTTCAACGTCGGCAGTCTGTTGCTGACCGCCAACGATCCGGTCACCGACGGTCAGGGTAATTTCATCTCGGGCGGCAAATTCAGCCTTGCCGCGGCGCAAGGCAGCAAGGCCGGGATCACCATCACCCCGGGTGCACAGATCAATGCACTCATGGCAGCGGGCAGCTATGTCATCGCCGTCGCGCCGCAGGTCGCCCAACAGGGTGCAATTCAGGTCAATGGCTCGGCGGCGCTCGTCGCGGGACAGGCGGTCGACTTGACGCTCAACGCCGGCCTGTTCGACATTACCGTCAGTGCCGGAACCGATGTCGGCGGCACGGTGATCAACAACAGTGGCAGCATCACGGGGCCCGCAGCAGCGAGCGGCGCGTCGATCGTCAACCGGATCTATATGGTCGCCGTCCCCAAAAACGATGCGATCACGCTTATGGTCGGCGGTCCGGGCGGGCAGCTGGGCTTTGATATCGCCGGGGCAGCGAACGTTGTCGAAAATACCATCGTCCTGTCGGCCGGGCACGATGTGTTTGGCGGTCAGATCGCTGCCGACCCGGTCGGCGGCGCGACGGCCAATCTGACAATCGAACAGGGCAATTACACCTCGACGGTCATCGGGATTTCGACCGGTGAGACGCTCGCAGAATCGCTTGCTGGCAACACCAACTTTGCCGGCAACCTCGATCTGACGGGCGTGACCAAGGCCCATGCCGGTGGGCGCAATGGCTTCACCCTCGCCGTGGCCGGCAGCCTCAACCTCGATGCCAGCAACCGGACAAACGGGGTCGATGGAGCGTCGCGTTCCGGCGGCGAAGCTCTGTTATATGCCAATGGCGGAACCTTATCGGTTGGCGGCGCAGCCAGCCTCAATGCCAATGCGGTCGGCGACGACAATCAGCAGGGGCGCGCCGGGGCGGGAACCGGTGGCACCGCGAGCATTACCGCCATCAACAGCGGCAATGTAACGATCGCCAAAGATGCCTCTGTGCGGGCGAGCGGTTTTGGTGGCAGCGATGCAGGCGGCGGCGGCGATGGTTTCGGCGGACGCGCGCAGCTTCTGAGCGATACGAAGGGCAGCATCACCATCGGCGGCCAGACGTTTGGCGAAGCCATCGGCTATGGCGGCGAGGTACTCGGTCAGGGTCAGGGTCAGGTCAGCGGAATACCGACGGGCACCGGTGGGCGCGCCAGCGTCGATGGCAATGGCGGTACGATCACGCTGCGCAATGGTCTGGGGCTTTTCGCCCAAGGCTATGGGACACCGCGCGGGGGGACTGGTCCCGGCATTGCGGTCGGTGGCACGGCGTCGGTTTCAGTGGGCAGCGGCGCAGTGTCAGTCGATTCCGATGTGCAGGTGGTGGCAAATGCCTTTGGCGGCGACAGTGGTCAGGCCATAGGCGGCACAGCGCAGTTGCTAACCAACGGTTCGGGTACGCTCACCCTGTCGGCGGGTCGACTCCAACTGCTCGCCAATGCCTTTGGCGGAGCGGTGCGGGGGAGCAACAATTTCGGCACAGTCGGCGGCGCGGCGACCGGCGGCACGGCGCGAATCTCCGCCGATACCGGGGCCATCCGGATCGGTACGAGCGATGCGACGCTATTGGTCGAAGCCAGCGGATTTGCCGGTTCGGGCGGCGTTGGCGGTACGGCGACGGGCGGGTCGGCGCTTGTTGAAGCGTTCAACGGCGGGACGTTCGCAACAGATTCAGCACTCAATGTGACTGCCGCAGCCAACGGCGGCAATGCTTTGGGTCCCGGCGATGGCGGCAATGCTGTGGCTGGACTGGCGACGGTCAGAACCAATGCGGGTGCCGCGTCAACGCTCGCCCTTGGCGGCGCGTTGGCCCTGTCCGTCGACGCGACCGGCGGATCGGGGGATTTGTTCGCCGGTCGCGGCGGAACAGCGAGCGGCGGCACGCTCGACCTGCGCGCACAATCGGGAAGCATCGTGGCGACCTCGTCGGTGACGCTGACGGGCCGCGGCACGGGCGGTACTGGCCATATCGGTGGCGGTGCCACCGGCAGTGCGCTGAATGTTTTTGCGCAAGGGGCGACGATCGATTCGACCTTCACGGTCACGGGTCAGGTCGGCGCGACGGGCGGCGAAGGATTGCTGGGCGGCGCAGGCGGTTCGGCGCAAGGCGGCACGATTGCCGTCTTCGCGCAGTCGGTGACCGGGTCACCGACACGACTGGCCGTGGGAGCGTTCGATCTCGATGCTTCGGGAGCGGGCGGCAGCGGCGGCGGCGGCGATTTCGAAACAAGCGGGGGCAATGGCGGCATCGGGCGCGGCGGCACCGTGTCGGTGCTGGCCAGTGCATATGATGCCCAGCTGACGGCGGCCTCCGTGACGGCACAGGCCATAGGCACCGGCGGCAATGGCGGTGGCGGCGGCGCAACCGAGATCAATATCGCCGGTAACGGCGGGGCCGGCGGCGCCGGAACGGGCGGCACCGTTTTGCTCGGAACGACCAGCGGAGGGAGTGGCGCTGCGCCGCTCAGTGGTCGGGCTGACCTTGGCATTGTTACGGCAAGCGCGACCGGCCAAGGTGGCCGCGGCGGATTTGGCGGATTCGGCGGCACTGGACAGGGCGGACTTGGTGGCGTCGGCGGCGTGGCGCAGGGCGGGTCGGCATTGCTGGTTGCCACGGGCGGCACGCTTGCGGGGGGAGACGCCGTTCTTACCGCCGATGGCAATGGCGGCGGGGGCGGGGTTGATTCAAACGAGGTGTTCGCACGGTCCGGCGACGCCACCGGGGGACGTGCCGGCCTGACCGTCGCGCCGCATCAGATCACCGGAACGGCCGGTAGCGTCAGTCTCGCCAGCCTTGATGCGTCCGCCAACGGACGCAGTACCGACGGGATCGCGCGTGGTGGCGAAGCGCTGCTACAACTTGATTTCAACGCGCTGAACGGTGCTGCTGCAGCCATCACGACGGGCACAATCGATATTACCGGCGATGCCATCCTGTCGGCAAACGCCTCGGGTGGTACCGGCACGCCGTCCGGAACCAACACCGGCGGGCTTGCCCGTTTTGTGTCGGTTGCCGGGAGCCTGACGATCGGCGGCAACGTGTTCGCCGATGCATCGGCCAGCGGCGTAGGTTCCAATGTCGCCAACGGCGGTGCGGCCAAGGGCGGAACGGCGAGTCTGGTGTTCGATGGTGGTTCGACGACGATCACCGGATTTGCCGAACTTACAGCCGATGCCGTTGGCGGTGGATCGACCAAATTTGACGGCGGCGCGGCGACGGGCGGCACTGTCGCAATTACCGGCGGACTTCGCGGCGGAACGCTTGCGTTCAGCAAGTCGCTGGATACCGCTTCCGAGGCCATTGGCGGAACCGGCGATAACAATGGTGGGGCGGCGACCGGCGGGACACAGACGCTCACCTTGGTCAGTGGCAATAGTCTGACCATCGCCGACACTTGGACGGCAAGCGCCGTTACGAACAGCGGCGCGGGCTTTGCGAGCGATGGCGGCGTGGCGACCGGGGGGTCGATCACGATCGCCAATGCCGGACAGTTGACGGTTGGCGCGGTAACACTCGACGTGACGGCATTGGGCGGCTCCAGTGCGCCCGTCATCCGCGGTCCAACGGGTAATGGCGGCACGGCAAACGGCGGCACCGTCAACTTCGCGACCGTCGGCGGTACCACCGGTATCGGCGACTCGCTCACCATTTTCGCCAATGGCAATGGCGGCAGCAACAACCTTGGTGGCGGCGGCAGCGGAACCGGCGGCGTCATCCGTGTCAGCGCCAGCCAGGCGGGCCAGCTGAGCGTTGCCGACAGATTCAATGTCCAAGCCAATGGCTCGGGAGGATCCAGCACTGCGGTGACAGGCAAACCCGGCACGGGGGGCACCATCGAGGTGTTGGCCGATGGCGGGACGCTGCGTTTTGCGACGGTCGATGCCTCGGCACGCGGCGATGGGAGTGTAGGCGGCAGCGACGGGATCGGCGGTTCGATCGCCTTGGGCGTCCGCTCGGCAGGCGGCGGCGTATCGGCTTTCACCGCGACCGGCATCACGTCGCTCGAAGCCTTGGGCACCGGTGGTGACGGCTTCGGCGGCACAGGCGGCGGTGGCGGCACGGGCGCGGGCGGAAAGGTGTTCCTCGGCATCGATGCGCCGACGGGCACCAGTACGGTAACGCTCGACTCGGTCAGTGTCAGCGCCGATGGCAGCGGCGGACGTGGCGGCACTGCGTCAAATGCGACAATCGCCGGCGCAGGCGGCAATGGTCGCGGCGGTATCGTGACCTTCGGTTCGGCCAGCAGCGCGGGCGTATTGACCGCAGTTGGCGTCTCGCTCGACGCCTCGGGCTTCGGCGGTGCGGGCGGCAACAATGATACGGGAACCGGCGGACGCGGTGGCGATGGCTTCGGTGGCCGCACGACGATGGGCACCGGCCCGATCGCCAGCAGCCAATCGGGCCGCCTGACCATCACCAGCCTGACGGGCGTGGCTGCTGCGTTCGGCGGTGGCGGCGGTGCGAGCACCTCTGGCCGCGGCGGCGATGGCGGCAATGCAACCGGGGGTTTCGCGGCGGCGCGCACGGCCGGCGGAACACTGGCGGTCGCAGCGACCACCAACGTCTTCGCCTTTGGCGGCGGTGGGTTGGCGGGCAGCGGCGCGAACGCATCGGGCATCGGCGGACGCGGCATTGGCGGTACGGCATTGGCCGGAACGCTGGCGCATTCGGTTGCCGGGGGCGTCAGCGCCGTCAGCAGTGGAGCGCTCGAACTGCGTGCTTATGGGCAGGATGCGAGCGGCGGCATCGGCGGCAGTGCGTTGATCGGCGTCAACGGCGGTACCGCAACCTATGGTACGGTGTTGTTCAACGCGCATGGTCAGGAACCCGCCGACAACAGCGCAATTTCGGGGATCGTCGCGCGCAACGGCAGCGTCATTATCACCGGCGACGCGCGCGTTACCGAGACGGGCAATCTGGCGCTCGGTGCCGACGCCGGCACGATCACCATCGGTGGCGACCTGAACTTTACAACGGGCGGCACTATTGCGCCGAACGCCGACGGCGCGGTGGTTGCCAATCCCGGAACCGTGACGGCGCGATCGATCGTCCTGCAAGGCGCAGGCGGCATCGTGACGACCAACCTTGCTGCGACGACGACGCTGACGCTGCAGTCGCCGCTCGCGATCACCACCGGCATATTGACGGCGGGCGGTGATATAAACGTCAACGCTGGCACCGCAGTCGGCACGGGCACCATCACCGGGCACGGCGGGCTCGTCAGAATTGCCGCTGGAACCGGCATTGTTGCTGGAAATATCGGCGGCGACGGCGATGTTTCGCTTGTTGCCGAAACTGCCGGTGTGGGCGCGATTACTGTCGGCAATATCAGCGCCGGAGACTCGATCGGCATTGCCAGTGCCGCGCGCAATGATCCCGCCGGTCGGGTGACAACGGGAACGCTGACGGCAGGCGCGAGCGGGAGCAACAACGCCTATCAGATTGGCGTCATTGCCGACGGCACGATTCAAACTGGCGCAGTCAGTGCGTCGGGTAACATCGGGATTATCTCGCGCCTCGCGGCGGTCAATACCGGGGCGATCACTGGCGGTCGCAACGTCCTGGCGCTCGCGGCGACCAATATCGCCACGGGGGCGATCACCACCGGCACCGGTGCAAACGACACAACCTATCTCGGCCAGACGACAGCGGCGGCGCTCGGCCTGCCGCTCGATCCGCTCGGGCCGCCAGCGGCGTTCGATTTCACGCCGATCCTTGCCGTGGCGCCAACACCTGTCAGCGGCACGATTACCGTTGGCGGCGCAGTCACGACGCCGACATTCAGGGCCGCGAGCGCCGGAGCGCTGACCGTCCAGGGCGCGATCAATGCCAACCGTGCCGTGCTGCTTGGCGGCGGCGTGGTGACGCTTGGCGACACCTATTCGGGCGGGCTGCTGCAACTGACCTCGGCGACCGATCTGACGCTTGGCAATGTGCGCGGCGAC
This sequence comes from Sphingomonadales bacterium, assembly GCA_038229555.1. Taxonomy (GTDB): domain Bacteria; phylum Pseudomonadota; class Alphaproteobacteria; order Sphingomonadales; family Sphingomonadaceae; genus Sandarakinorhabdus. The sequence goes on along the minus strand of JBBROI010000003.1, from coordinate 185,508 downwards.
GGCGATGTCACGCTGTCGACCCCCGGCAACCTTGCGGTGACATCGGTCAGTGCGGGGGATTCGGTGTTCCTGACGGCAGGTGGCAGCATTCTGACGGGCGCAATCGACGCCGGGATCGTGCGTCCGGCGTCGAGCCAGAGCCAGGCGTTGCTGCCGGGTTACGGCGTCCTTGTCGATGCGCAGCGGTCGGCAACGACGGGGGCGATCCGGGCGCGGGGACCTGTGGCGGTGGTGTCACGTAGCGGCGATCTGACAACAGGGGCGATTTCGACCAACGGCTCGGTGGCATTGCTCGATGGCACCGGTATCGCAACGGGGGGAATCGTCACCGGGGCGACCGCTGCAACGCTGATTGCCTCACACAGTATGGCCAATCTCATTGCCATCGACGCCAACGGCAATCTCGACCTTGCGGCGCTGCTGGCGGCGCAGGCGGTGGCGCTCAACGGAACGATCACTGGGACCGGGCCGCTCACCACCGGCACGCTGACCGGGACCGCGACCGGCGCAATCACCTTTGGCGGCGCAATCACCACCGGCGGCGCGACGACCCTGAACGGCAGCGATGTGTCGCTCGCGACGGTAAGCGCCGGCGGCACTCTGACCGTCACCGCGACCGGGCTGGCAAGCTTTGGCGGCGCAGTCACGGCACCGGTTATCACGGTCACCTCGGGCGATATCGCGGTGGGCGCGAACGGCACGCTCGGCGGCAGCGCGACGACGCAACTCTCGCTCACCGCTGGCAGCGCCGCGCAATCGGTGACGCTCGGTGGCACGGGTCCGGCGGCACCGGGCGGCTGGCTGCTCGATGCGGCCGAGATCGCCCTGCTGCAAGCGCAACAGATCACCGTCCGGGTCGCATCGCAGGCGCCTCCCGAAGTGCTGATGAACGCCTTCACGCTGACCGGGTCGGCGGGGCAATCGCCGGGCAACGCCAATTTCGCCGTGATTACGCCGGGCGCGATCCGCGTCGCCGGAGCCGTGACCGCGTCGGGGATTACGGCCACCAATCGACTGCGTCTGCAGGCAAGCCGCATCACGGTCGTCACCGACACGGGTGGGGCGCTGCTGCTTGGTGGCAGCGGCGAGGCCAACACGTCCGGGTCGGTCAGCGGGGTGCTCGATCTCGCCGCCGATCAAGTCTGGGTCGGCACGGCAAGCCTGTTGGGTCAACTCGCCGCCAACCCGACATTTGCGGGGCGCGACGCCGCGCTTGGCGTTGCCGGCGGTGCGCCAAATCAAGTCGGGGCGCTGGCGGCAGGCACGATCATGGTCAGCAGCGGCGGCAGTTTCCTGGTCCAAAACGGCGGTCCAAGCGGTTTGCGCGGCGGCTTCACTGCGGGGGCTGGTGGCTTGCAGATCACCAATCCGGGTCAAGGCGTCGCCGATGTGGTCATCAACGGCCGGGGGTTCGATGCCAAGGGCGTCTTGCTGACCAACAAGGACGCGCTGCCCGTCGTTGGCTTTGCGCCGCGCGCGACGGCATTTTCGGCGACGGCTTCGGTCAACGGCTGCATCATCGGCGCGGTCTGCACCGACACTACTGAATCCATCGACGGCTTCGACAATGGCGCGACGATCGCCAGCAATTTCGGACAGCAACGCCCGTTCGACGACTTCGGGCCACCGCAGCAACCGGGTCGCGATGGCGACAAACCGCCGCCAGTCAAACTGCCCGATGTACGGATCGAGCCGCTGATCGACGTGACCGAGGTGGTCAGCGATCCACCGGCCGATGAACCCGTCACCAGCGGCGGCAATTCGGGGCTTTGGTCGGTGTCGGGCCGATCGAGCGGCACGCCGGGGGCACCGCAATGATCCGTCCGATGCTGTCGATCGTCGCTGCTGCGCTCACCGCATCGGCTGCCCATGCCGCGCCCAGCGGCGAGCGGCTGGCGTTTGCCGATCGGTTCCGCGTTGGATCAGCAGGTGTGCTGTGCACCGCGCAATCGGCGTCGGCCGATCCGCAACTGGCGAACATGTTCGACCGGGCGTTCCGCATTCTTTGCCGGGATGCCGCGACCCCGGTTGGCAAGCTGTACGTGCTGCGGGCGTCGATGGCGGACGCCACCGCGCGGCTGACCATGAACCGCCGCGACGGCGTCACTTGCGGGCGTCCTGCTGCCTCGACGATCGAGGGCCTTACCGGCGTCACCCGCGCCGACTGCACCGCTGGGCAACTGACGTGGTCGGTGTATCTGCGGCAGGGGCGCAACAGCGTGCAGGCTGCCGAGGGCCTTGGCGGCTATGCCTCGGCGCTCAAGCTCGGGTTGCGCGCCATCGCTGCCGATCGCGCCGTTAGCGGCACGGTCGATGTCGCGGTAACCGAAGCCGGGGACCCGGCGGCATTCGCGCGTGCTCAGGCCGGAACGCTCGATCCGGGTCAGGCGCTGGCCGAGGGCTATGCGCGCAACAACGCCGCTAATTATGCCGAATCGGCGGCGTTCTTCGATACGCTGGCCGAACGCAGCCGGAGCGGCGCGGCAGGCTTTACCAAAAGCGCTGAATACTTGGCGAACCAAGCCCTTCAGCAGTCGAACCTCGGGGCTTTTCCCGAAGCCGAGCTGCTGTTCCGCCGCGCCGAAGCGGCCGCCGATCCCAGCGATCCGCTGGTGCTGCGCATGCTGCGCAACTTCCGGGCGATGCATCAGCTCAACCGCGGTCGCCCCGATGCGGCACTCGCCGAGCTACAGCGGAGCCGAAACGATTTCCGCCCCGATTATGATAATGCCCGCTTGCAGCAGGGCTTTATCGATCTGCCGATCGCCCAGAAACTCAATACCGAGACGACGTCGCTGGCGCGGATCAGCGGCGTCGATGTCCGCCTGACGCTGGCCGAGCGTATCGCGATCTTCGACGCGCAGGCCCAATATCTGCAGGGCATCATCGCGCGCGACAAGGGCGATCGGAGCGCCAGCCGGTCGGCTTTTGGTACGGCGATCGTGACGCTCGACGCGTTGCGCGGCGGTCGCGTGGCGAGCGTGGCGTGGCTCAAGGCCGCAATCCTTGGCGATCTGTCGGCGCTTGCCGAAGCCGATGGCCGGGGCGGCGATGCGCGCAAGGCGCTGGAAACCGCGGTGGCATTGCTGGCCGTCGAATATCCCGAATCGGCCGCGCTACTCGGTGGCCAGTCGCGGCTGGCGGCGCTGCTGGCGCGGCAAGGCGATGCGGCGGGTTCGCGGAGGCTGTTTCGCGCCGTGGTCGCGGCAAGTCCCGCTATCGCTGGAGCCAGCGCCGCGATACGACCGCTTTTCGGCGACTATTTCGCCTTGCTCGTCGATCAGGGCAGCGCCGGGGCGGCGGACTTCTTCGACGCGAGCCAGATCCTCGCGAGGCCCGGCGTCGCGCAAACACAGGCTGTACTGGCGCGCGAACTTTCGGCGGGCAATGACGCGGCGGCCGGACTGTTCCGGCAATCGATTACGCTGTCGCGCGATATCGTGCGGGCCGAAACCGATATCGCCCGCCTCGCCGGCAAACCAAGCCTGACCGCCGACGAGATTGCGACGCTGGAAGGTGCCCGCGCCGAACGCGAACGCTTGGGGCGCGACCAGACGGCGATCCTTGCGCAATTGTCGGCGTATCCGCGCTACCGCGTGCTGTCGACGGCGATGGTCGGGCTTGCCGATCTTCAGGCCAAATTGCGGACCGGCGAGGCCTATTACAAACTCGTGCTCGTTGGCGACGCTTCCTATGGCGTGTTGATCGGCCATGACGACGCGCGGATTTTCCGGGTGCGCGCCAGCCCCGATGCCCTCGGGACGCTGGTGGCGACGCTGCGCAGCAGTATCGTCACCATCGAAAACGGTCGACCGGCGACCTATCCCTTCGACGCGGCGGCGGCGCGGACGCTGTACACGGCGCTGTTCGGCCCGGTCGCGGCGGCGATGCCCAATGTCCAGCACTTGATCTTCGAACCCGATGGCGCGCTGCTTCAACTGCCGGTCAATTTGCTGATAAGCGCCGACACCGGGCTTGGCGATTACGCCGCGCGGGTCGCCGATCCCAATGCCGACGCCTTCGACATGCGCGGGATCGCGTGGCTTGGCCGCGACCGGCTGGTTTCGACCGCGGTCAGCCCGCGCGCCTTCCTCGACAATCGCGCCATTCCCGCATCGACGGCACCGCGAACGTATCTTGGCCTTGGCGAAAACGCCGCGCCGCCGCCACGCCTGACGCTGGCCGCTGCACCACCCGCCGACAGTTGCGACTGGCCGCTGCGGCAATGGTCGAGCCCGATCTCTCCTGCCGAACTAACGATCGCCGCCCGCCTTATCGGCAATGGTTCGGCCGAGGTGCTGACCGGTGCCGGTTTCACCGACACAGTCATTGGCGCACGTCGCGATCTCGACCAGTTTCGCGTCCTGCACTTTGCGACGCATGGCCTTGTCACCGCGCCGCGCCCCGAATGCCCGGCGCGTCCAGCGCTGGTGACGTCGTTCGGCGGCAGTGAATCGGACGGATTGCTGAGTTTCCGTGAGGTTTTCGACCTTAAACTCAACGCCGATACGGTCATTTTGTCAGCATGCGATACGGCCGGCACGGCGACCGCCGCCGCAACCCGCGAGGCCGGCGTCGCGACCGGCGGCAATTATGCGCTAGACGGGCTGGTCCGGGCATTTGTTGGCGCGGGGGCCCGCACGGTGATCGCCAGCCATTGGCCGGTTCCCGATAATTACGATGCGACCAAAACGTTGATCACCGGGCTCTTCAGTGGCGGCCGCGACATCAGCGTCGGCGAAGCGTTGCGCCAGTCGCAGGTCCGCCTGATGGACGCTGCCGAGACCTCGCACCCCTATTATTGGTCGGGGTTTGCGATCATCGGCGATGCGGCCAAACCACTGGCGGGGGGCGCGGCGGCAAATTCGGCGCGCGGCAACGCCCGCTGACCGCATGATCCCGCAGGCCTTCGCGGCGCGTCTGGCGGTGCTGCGCAGCGCCGTCGTTCAGGCGGGGCCGCTGCGACTGCTCGCGACGTTCGCGGTGCTGGTGCTGGCGGTGGCGGTGGCGCGCTATGGCTGGAACCTGCCCGTGGTCCTGTCCGCCGAACGCGGGCTGTACGATGTCCGCGTCAGCATCATGGCCCCGCGCGTCGAGCAGGATGACCGGGTCGTGCTGGTGGTGTTTACCGAGGAAACGCTCGCCAACACCGGCAAACGTTCGCCGCTCGACCGGGTATTGCTGGGTCGCGCGCTGGCCAATCTCGATACGCTCAAACCCCGCGCCATCGGCGTCGACGTGCTGATCGACCAACCGCAACCCGACGATGAGGTGCTGATGGCGGCGCTGCATGCAATGCGCACGCCGACCTTCTTTGCCTTCTCGAGCCATGCCGACAATGGCGACTATATCATGCCGTGGCAGGAGGCGCAGTTACGGACGCTGTTCGGCAAGCTGGCAACGTCGGCTGTGCGGCCGGCATCAATCCGTCTCGATGTCGATTCGGACAATGCCTGGCGCAGCTGGCCGACCCCGGCGCGCGGGCCGCCAAAGCTGCTGGTCAATGCCATCACCGGCAGCCATGGCTTCGACCGGTTCAGCGGCGCAACGGTGTTCAAAAAACCACGCCTCGCCGATCGCCCGGTTTTCGCCTCGTTCCCCATCGACCTGTTCGGCGACGCGCAAGCGGCGCTGGCGCTGGCACCCGCGATTGCCGGGAAGATCGTGCTGATCGGGGCCGATCTGCCCGAGGCGGACCGCTTTATCGTTCCCTTCACCCGGCTGTCGGGCGACACCAAACCGGGTGTCGAACTCCATGCGACGCTGGTGGCGCAGGCGCTGGATGGCGCGCAGCCGCGTCCGCTGCCGGGCTGGACGCTTTGGGCGGCAGCAATTGCCGTTGTGCTGCTTGCTGCTGTGACCGGAGGCTTCGATCTGCCGGTGCGGCTGGTGGTGCCGCTCGGCATCGCTCAGGTTGCGGCAATCGTGGTCGTGCCGTTCCTGCTGCAGGGTAACCCGCAGCTCGATACCTATGGGCTGCCCGCCGCAGGGCTTGGCGGCGGCTGGCTGCTGGCGGTGATGGCGGCGAGCACCACGGCGCGGATTGTCGGCGCCGAACAGCGCCGGTTCGCCCAAGGCGCATTGGGCAAATATCTGCCGCGCGATGTCGCCGAAGCGATCCTGCGCGAACCCGGCCAGCTGGCGCTGCATGGCGAGCGTCGCGAAATCTATGCGTTGTTCACCGACATCGAAGGCTTCACCAGCCTGTGCCAGATGCTCGACCCCGAGGCCGTCGCGACGATGCTCAACGAATATCTCGAAACGATGAGCACTGTGATCTTGCGCCATGGCGGCACCATCGACAAATTCGTCGGCGACGCCGTCGTGGCCTTTTGGGGGGCTCCGCTTGCCAAGCCCGACGACGCCATGCGCGCCGCCGATGCTGCCGTTGCGCTGTCGGAAGCCGGTCGCGCGTTGATGCGTCCCGTTCCCGGTCGGCGGGCGCTGGGCCGCACCCGCGTCGGGCTGCACCGCGGCAACGCCATCGTCGGCAATTTCGGCGGCGAGGGGCGTATCCAATACACAGCACTCGGCGACAGCATGAACGTCGCCGCCCGCCTTGAAGGCGCGAACAAGCAGCTGAAGACCCAGGTGCTCGTCAGCCGTGAAGCCGCCGAACGCGCCGGGCTCGCGCGCTTCCGCCCGATGGGCCGCGTCCGGGTACGCGGTCGTGAGGCACCGATCGAGGTGTTCGAACCGCTTGGCCTTGGCGGATCCAGTGTCGATCCGGCGATGGGCGATCTCTACGCGCGCTTCGATACGGGCGACACCGGTGCCCTGGAGTCGCTGCACGCTCTTTCGGCTGCCGCACCGGATGACGTTGCGCTCGCGTATCTGCTACAACGGCTGGAAACTGTCGGACCGGGAGGATGCTATGATCTCGATTAGCCTACGCCACAGCGTGACAGCGGTGGCAATGATGCTGGCGGCGACGGCAACCGCGGGGCCGCTTGTCGTGCGTGCCAACGGGCCGTCGGCGGCGAGTTTCAAACCCGGGCAGCGGCTTGCCGATGCGACTCCGGTGGTGCTGCGCGTCGGCGATCAGCTCACCATCCTCGACGCGCGCGGAACGCGCAGCCTGACCGGGCCGGGCAATTTCCGGTTCGACCAGCCGGTGGCCGATAGTGCGGCACCATCGGCATTTGCCGAACTGTTGACTCAGCGCCCCGAACGCCGCGCCCGCATCGGGGCGGTGCGCAGCACAATTGCCGATCCCACCGCGATCGCGACACCCCCGGGGGTCTGGGCGCTCGATGCAGCGGCAAGCGGCACCGTCTGCACGTTGAACCCGGCGCAAATCTCGCTCTGGCGCGCCGACCCGACAAAGGCCGTGACACTAACCGTCACGCGTATCGCCGACGGCCAAAGCGCGCCCGTGGCGTTCGCCGCCGGTCAGGCAACCGCGCCGTGGCCCGTGCCCCTCACGCCTACCGACAAGGCCCAGTTCCGCGTCGCGGGTGGCAAGGCCCCGGCAAAACTGGTGGTGCGCCACCTCACAGCTGCACCGACGAGTCTCGACGCACTCGGCGCTGCGCTCATCGAAAACGGCTGCCAGTCGCAGTTCGACCGCTTGGCGAAGGCGACGGTGGCGGCTAACTAGCGGTCGTTGCCATCAAAGGATTGTCCATGCGTTTCGTCCGACCTGTGCTGCTTGCAGCTGTCGCCAGTGCCGCAATTGCCGCTGCGCCGGTGACGCTTCCCGGCGGCACCATCGCCACTGACGTCAAGGTCGGTACCGGGGCCGAAGCCATGCCCGGCCAGACCGTCAGCGTGCACTACACCGGCTGGCTGTACGAAAACGGCAAGCGCGGGGCGAAGTTCGATTCGTCGCGCGATCGCGGCGAGCCGTTTGAATTCTCGCTAGGTGCCGGACAGGTCATCGCCGGTTGGGACGAGGGCGTTGCCGGCATGAAGCTCGGCGGCAAGCGGACGCTGATCATCCCGCCCGCTGCCGGGTACGGCGATCGTGGTGCGGGCGCGGCCATCCCACCAGGCGCGACATTGATTTTCGACGTCGAACTTATCGCAGCGCAATAGAGTTCTCGACCGGGCCCGGTCGTCATACACCGCATCAGGCTTCGCCGCTTATCGCCGCGCCGCAAAGAAGTCCGTCAGCAACATGGCGGCGTCGCTCCCACCAATCCCGCTCAACACCTCGGGGGCGTGGTGGCAGGTGGAATGCGCGAAAACCCGCGCGCCATGGTCGACGCCACCGCTTTTGGGGTCGCTGGCACCGAACACCAGTTTGGCGAGGCGGGCAAAGGAGATCGCACCGGCGCACATCGCACACGGTTCGAGCGTTACATACAGGCTATGACCGATCAGTCGCTCGCTACCGGTGGCGGCGCAGGCGGCGCGGATGGCGAGCAATTCGGCGTGTGCGGTCGGATCGCGCAGTTCGAGCGTGCGGTTGCCGGCGGCGGCGATGATTGTGCCATCGGGCGCGGCGATTACGGCACCGACCGGCACTTCGCCCCGAACTGCGGCGGCGCGGGCTTCGGCCAATGCGGCTGCCATCAAAGGCGAGGCGGGAAACGGCGGCATGCCGCCAAACAATAAGAGGCGCGGCCATCCGAAGCCAGCCGCGCCGAGTGGACAGGGTAATTACTTATCCTTGCGGTTCGGATCGTCGGCGCGTTCGACGCTGACGGTCGGGACCTTGATGCTGGTGTCCTTAGTACCGACTTCGACGGTCGGAACCTTGATCGATTCATCCTTGGTGCCGACATCGACCTTGGCGGTGTTGACGTCGAACTTCGGCGTCTGGCCGCCCGAGGTATTGATCGACACGTCGGGAAGCTTGGCGCTGCGTGTCTGATCGATGTTGATAAAGCCGAAAGCAAACGCCGCGACGACAAGTCCGACGACGATCAGCAGAGCAATCAGCCAGCCGCCGGTATTGCTGCTGCGGCGGACTTCGACGGTGCGACCGTCCGGCCCGGTTTCATATTCGGCCATATATATTCTCCTGTTAGCTACCGACGGCGGGGCCGTCTTGCTGTTCTAACGGTTGGGTTAGGGAACCGTTCCGCCGTGCGTCATGCCCTGCTACGGTTCGCCGACGACCTTGGGAGTTCGCGCTATGACCGATGCCATCCATGTCGTTCCGACGGCGGCGCTTGCGAACACCCGCACCACCATGGCGCAATATCGCGAACGCTACGCCCGCAGCCTCGCCGATACCGATGGCTTCTGGCGCGACGAGGTCGCCCGGCTCGACTGGTACACGACGCCAATCGAAATGGGCGATTGGTCGTGGGATCCGGTTGCCGTGCGTTGGTTCGGCGACGGCGTGCTCAACGCAAGCGCCAACTGCCTCGACCGCCATGACCCGGCGGCTGTCGCGATCGTCTGGGAAGGCGATTCCCCCGATACGCCGGTGCGCCGCATTACCTATGGCGAGTTGCTCGAAGACACTTGCCGCATGGCCAATGCGCTGGTCGGGCTCGGCGTCGAAAAGGGCGACCGGGTGTCGATTTATATGCCGATGATCCCCGAAACCGTCGTCGCCATGCTCGCCTGCGCACGGATCGGGGCGGTGCATTCAGTGATCTTCGGGGGCTTTTCGCCCGACGCCATCGCCGACCGCCTGATCAATGCCGACAGCAAGTTCGTCATTACCGCCGACGAAGGGCGTCGCGGTGGCAAGACCGTGCCGCTCAAATCCTCGGTCGACAAAGCGCTCGATATCGCCCCGCAAGTCGAAGCCGTGCTCGTCGTTCGGCACACCGGTGGCCATGTCGCCATGCATCCCGACCGCGACTATTGGTGGCACGATCTGCGCGGCGATGTCCCCGCGACTTGCACGCCCGAGCCGATGGGGGCTGAAGACCCGCTGTTCATCCTGTACACCAGCGGCTCGACCGGCAAGCCCAAGGGCGTCGTGCACACCACCGGCGGCTATCTGCTCTGGGCCAATCTCACGTTCGAGACGGTGTTCGACTATCGCCCCGGCGAGCTGTTCTGGTGCACCGCCGACGTCGGCTGGGTCACCGGGCACAGCTACATCGTCTATGGCCCGCTCAGCGCCGGGGCGACGGTGTTGATGTTCGAAGGCGTACCGACCTTCCCCGATGTCGACCGCTTCTGGGCAACGATTGCCAAGCACAAGGTCGACATCTTCTATACCGCGCCGACAGCATTGCGCGCGCTGATGCGCGATGGCGAGGCGCCGGTGCTCAAGCACGATCTGTCGAGTCTGCGGCTGCTCGGCACCGTCGGTGAACCGATCAACCCCGAAGCGTGGAACTGGTATCACCGCGTCGTCGGTAAGAGCGCGCTGCCGATCGTCGATACTTGGTGGCAGACCGAAACCGGCGGGGCGCTGATCACCCCGCTACCCGGCGCGACGCCGCTCAAGCCGGGATCGGCAACCTTGCCGTTTTACGGCATCGAACCGGCGCTAGTCGATACCGAAGGCAACGAGATTGCCTGGCAAGACGGTGAGGACATCAGCGGCAACCTGATCCTGAAAGGCTCGTGGCCGGGGCAGGCGCGGACGGTGTTCGGCGATCACGAACGCTTCACCCAAACCTATTTCACCACCTATCGCGGGCGCTATTTCACCGGCGACGGGGCGCGGCGCGACAAGGATGGCTATTGGTGGATCACCGGGCGCGTCGACGATGTCATCAACGTCAGCGGCCATCGGATGGGAACCGCCGAAGTCGAGGGCGCGCTCGTTGCCCACCCCGACGTGGCCGAAGCTGCCGTCGTCGGCTTCCCCCACGACATCAAGGGCCAAGGCATCTATGCCTATGTGACGCTCAACGCCGGGGTCGAAAGCAGCGAGAAACTGCTCACCGAACTCAAATTTTGCGTCCGCGAACACATCGGGGCGATTGCCAGCCCCGACCATATCCACCTGACGCCGGCGCTGCCCAAGACCCGCAGCGGCAAGATCATGCGGCGGATTCTGCGCAAGATCGCCGAGAACGACTTCGCCAATCTGGGGGATATTTCGACGCTGGCGGATCCGGGAGTGGTCGATGCACTGATCGAGGGGCGGTTGAACCGCTAGGGCGGATATTGCGATCCGGCAGAGGCAGGAGCGGGGCGCAGACTAACATGGGTCGCGGCAAACGCAGAGACGCCGTGGGGCACGGGGCTGGTGCGCAGTCAGCCATGGCCGATCCGCGTCCTGATCTGGCCGTTGCTGCCGCTCGCTGTTCGCTTTTCGAAGATGATGAATAGTCTGGCGGATTCAGGACGCGGGCTGTTCGACCTCGCGATGACCGCCGCGCCGCCGCCTGGGCGGGTCTATGCGGCGCTGCGCACGGGGCGGCTGACGTGGCCCGACCCGTCCGAACTGGCACGCGACGATGCGGTAATGCGGCAGCTATGGGCCGACAGTGCGGCACTTTGCGAGCTTTAACCCTACTGTGTGTTAACCATCCAAGGCGTGCAAATGCACGTCGTAGCCGCCGTTCTTTCCCTCGCAAGGCAAGCGGGAGAGATTCGGGTGACGATCGGCATCAACCTGTCGGGGGCGGAATTCGGCACGGGCAATGTTTACGGCCGCGACTATATTTATCCGGGCCAGAGCGACCTTAAATTCTACGCCGACCGGGGCATCACGCTCGTCCGCCTGCCGGTGAAGTGGGAACGGCTCGAGCCGGTGGTGGGCGGACCGCTCGACGCGGGCGAAGTCGGGCGGCTCAAGACCTTCCTCGCCGATGCCGCCGCCACGGGATCGCAGGTCATCATCGATCTCCACAATTACGGCCGTTTTGGCGGGCAGGTGCTTGGCTCGGCGGGGGCACCGATCGCCGATTTCGCCAGTTTCTGGTCCAAACTCGCGCAAGCGATCGGCGGTTCGCCCGCGCTCGCCGGATACGATTTGATGAACGAGCCGCACAAATTGGGCAACGCCGATATCTGGCCAGCGGCGGCGCAGGCGGCAATCGACGCTATCCGCGGCGTCGACATGACGACGGCGATCTATGTGGCGGGCGACAATTGGTCGTCGGCGGGGAGCTTTTTCCGCACCAACAAGACGCTCGGCGGATTGACCGACCCTGCCGACAATCTGGTGTACGAAGCGCACATCTATTTCGACCGCTATGGTGCCGGGACCTACACCGAAACCTACGACGCCCAAGGCGCCAACCCGCTGCTCGGGGTGCAGCGGCTGCAGTCGTTTCAGAAATTCCTCGAGGCCAACAACGCCCGGGGCTTCATCGGCGAAGTGGCGGTGCCCAAGGGCGATCCGCGTTGGCTGACGGTGCTCGACAATTTCCTGGGCGCCGCCGAAGCCTATGGCATCGATACTGCCTATTGGGGTGGTGGGCCGTGGTTCGGCAATTACGCGCTCGGCCCGCGCGGCAAATCGGGCGCGCCCAATCCCCAGCTTGCGGTGCTTGAACGCTATGCCAACAGCGCCGTCGATCTGACATTGACCGGTGGCGACGGCAACGATGCGCTGGCAGGCGGGCGCGGCAAGGACGTGATCGGCGGCGGCGGCGGCGACGATGCGCTGCGCGGGCGGGGCGGGGCCGACGTCATCGATGGCGGCACCGGGACCGACAGCGTCAGCTACCGGTCCTCGCCGCGCGCCGTCAGTATCGACTTGCAACGTAGCGTCCAACGCGGCGGCGACGCCGAGGGTGACCGGCTGACCAGCATTGAAACCGTCCATGGCTCGGGCTTTGCCGATGTGCTGCGCGGCGACGCCGGACCGAATGCGCTCTACGGTCATGCCGGCAACGACCTGCTCGAAGGCCGCGGTGGTGGCGATCTGCTCGATGGTGGCTGGGGAAATGACACTGTTGTTTATGCCAGTGCGGTGACGATCGACCTCAAACTCACGGTGCAAGCCAATGGTGACCGGCTGGTGGCGATCGAGAATGTCACCGGTTCGGATGGTGCCGACCGCTTGCGCGGCGACGATCGTAACAATGTGCTGACCGGCAGCGGCGGCGATGACGTGCTCGAAGGGCGCGGCGGCACTGATACGCTCGATGGCGGCACGGGCAATGACACCGCAAGCTTCGCCAGTGCCAGCGCCGGGGTGACCGCCAGCCTAATTACGGGCAAAGCCAATGGCGCAGCGACCGGCAGCGACACGCTGATCGGGATCGAAAACCTCGCCGGCAGCGGCTTCGACGATGTGCTGCGCGGCGACGGCGGGGTGAACATCATCGATGGCGGCGCGGGCAATGATCGGTTGATCGGCATGGGCGGGGCCGACCGATTGACCGGCGGCGCGGGTGCCGATGTGTTTGTCTATACTGTCGTCGCCGACAGCCTCGCCGCCAACCCCGACCATGTCCTCGATTTCACCCCCGGGATCGACCGGATCGATCTGACTGGCGTCGATGCGATGGCGGCGCGATCCGGCAACCAGCCCTTCAGCTGGATCGCCAATGCGGCGTTTACTGCGCCGGGGCAGCTTCGCATCGACACCAGTGTCGCCGGCCAGGTGACGGTCTTCGGCAATGTCGATGCAAACCTGTTGCCGGACTTTGCCATCGTGCTGCACACGATGCTGCCGGTGACGGTTACCGACTTCGTGCTTTAACGCCCCAGCACGCACCCGGCGATCTCGCGCCGGGTGGCGACCCACACCCGGTCGTGCTTTGCCACATGGGCGAGGAATTGCTCGAACGCGCCGATACGCCCTGGGCGTCCGATGATGCGGAGGTGGAGGCCAAGGCTCATCATCTTGGGGTTGCCTGCGATACCTTCGCGGTAAATCTGGTCGAAGCTGTCGATTGCATAATCCAGCCAGGCGCGCGCGGTGTACGCCGGATCGGTCCACATCTTCATGTCGTTGGTGTCGAGCTGGTACGGCACGATGGCGATCGGGGTACGCGGCAGCGTCGTCGTGTCGAGGAACGGCACATCGCCCGAATAATCGTCCATATGATAATCGTACCCCGCCTCGATCAGCAGACGGCGCGTGTTGTCGGTATGGAAATAGCGGCTCAGCCAGCCATAGGGCCGTGTGCCAGTGGTCAGCGCGATACTGGCGGTCGCCTTGGCGATGAAATCGCGTTCGGTCGCCTCGTCCATCTTGAACTGGTGAATCCAGCGCCAGCCATGGCTCACGGGTTCATGGCCCAGCTCGCGGATGGCATCGGCAATTTCGCGATGGTTTTCGAGTGACATTGCGGCGACGGTCCAGCTAGCTGCGACGCCGTATTTGCGCAACAGATCGACGACGCGCGGCGCACCGGCCTTGATGCCGTACAGATAGTTCGATTCATTGCCATAGTTCCGGATCGGCGATTTGATGTGGATGCCAAGTTCGTCGACCGGCTCCATGCCGCGGTCGCCGCGCGCCACGGTCATCTCGCTGCCTTCCTCGACATTGATGACGATCGACAACGCCATTACCGCGCCGTTGGGCCAGTCGATCCGTTCGTGCTGCATGGCGAGCCCCTGTGCGAAGTGTCCGGACAATTAACCCGCCCGGCGTTGGCATGGAAGCGCCAGCAACTTCGTGGTAGCGCCGACCCCATGATCCGTCTCGCCACGCGCGCCGATCTTCCGCTGTTCGCCGACATCGAACGGTCGGCTGGCGAACTGTTTCGTGGCACGCACATGGCTTTTGCTGCCCATGCACCGACGAGCCATTTGGGCAAATTGCAGGCGGCGCACCGGCGCGATCTGGTGTGGGTCGCCGAAGTGGATGGCCGGGTCGCCGGATTCATCTTTGCTGAACTGGCGCTCGAGGGCCTGTATCTTTGCGAAATGGCGGTCGCTGGTTGGGCGCAGCGGCGCGGTCTGGGGGCGGGTTTGCTCGATATCGCCGCCGACGCGGCGCGGTTTCGCGGTATGAAGTCGGCTTGGTTGACCACCGACCGAATTCTCGCTTGGAATGCGCCGTTTTATGCCCGACGGGGCTTTGTGCTGGTCGAAGGCGATGCCATTCCGCGCGACATCCGGCAAAAGCTTGCCGATCAAGGTGCAGCAGAATTCGATCCGGCGATGCGCGTGGCGATGGTGCGGCGTTTGACGCGTTAAAAACGATACTCCCAGAGCGTCGTCGGATCGTTCTTGTAAATGCTGTCGGCAAAGTGGCCGAAGCCGTTGCGGCGCGCCACTGCCAGCGATGCCGTATTGTCGGGGCTGATCATCGCCACGGTCCGGCGAAAGCGCGGGGCACCCCAGCCGAGCACTGCGCCAACGGTTTCGCTGGCATAGCCCTTGCCATGGTGGCGAACATTGATCGCCCAACCGATTTCGGGATCGCCATCGAAGCCACTCACGCCGGTCCGCCGCGCGTTGAGATAGCCGATGTCGCCGACATAGTCCCCGGTTGCCGCCTCGCGCACCGCCCAGAACCCGTACCCGAACAATTTCCAGTTTCCGGCGTAGCGCAGCAGCCGCGCCCAGCTGTCTTCCTCGCTCGACGGTACGCCACCGAGCAGGCGGACCACAGCCGGGTCGCTCCAAAGCGCCGCGATGTCGCCGAAATCGGCGAGCTCATGCGGGGCCAGCCTCAGGCGACTTGTTTCAAGGATGGCGTCTACCGGCACCATCAAGCCATAGCAGCCAATCGGGCGGCGACAAATTACGCCGCGATAAGCGTCAGCCGAAGGGCCAGATATGGAACACGGCGAGCAGAATGATCACCGGCAGCGGCACGCCAACCGCCCACAAAAGACAACCCTTACCCATTTCTCTCTCCACGCGGCTGTATGACGTGGGTGTAACGGTGACGCGTTGGAGAGGTTCCGTTCGATACCGGTGTGATTATGCGGCGACTACCAGTCCACGCCTGCAGCAATCGCCTCGAGCTTGCGGATACGCTCCTTCAGGTCGGCCAAGTCGATGCGTTGGCCAACGGCGGGCAGGTCGTGCGCCTGCTGGCGACGGTCGGTGTCGAGTTCGGCGTGGCGGAACTTGAGCCAGCCTGACCAGCCCCATGCCGCGACGCCGGCGAGGAGGCCAAGACCGGCGAGGGTGGCGGTGGACAGAACAACAAGCGAGTCGATGGGTGGCATGATTTCCTCCCTGAAAGACCTAATGCGCTTTCGCGGTTACTTGGATTTCAGTTGCTCGATCTCGTCCGACAGCCGTTTGGCGGGGTCGGTGGCGAGGCGTTCGAGCACCTGGATGCGGTCGTTGAGGCGGGTGACTTCGTTGCGCAGGCGGGCGGCCTCCTCGTTGGTGCCGTCGTTCTGCTCGACGAGCGCGGCGTAGCGTCGGCCGCGACGGCTCAGCGTCGGATCGCCGTATTTGGCGCGGAGCACCCGGCCGATGGTGACGATCAGTACGATCATCACCACCATCGTGAAGACGCCGAGTTCGGGCATTGCAGCTCACTCCTGAAAAATGGGGTTTTAGTTGATCTTGGCGCTCGGCAGGTCGCGCAGGTTTTCGATCTGCGCATCAAGGTCGAGTTTACGGTCGGTGGCGATGCGTTCGAGGACCGAAAGGCGGTCCTTCACGCTGCCAAGTTCGGCACGCAGTTGGGCATTCTCCTGGCTCAGCAGCTTGACGCGTTCAAGCGTCTCACCGCCGCCGACCGGCAGCATCGGCTTGCCCCAGCTGTTTTCGATCGGATAGCCGTGGCGCATCCGCAGCCACTGGGTCGACACCCAGGCGATGCAACCGACAGCGACCACACCGACAAGGAAGGGCCCGAACGACATGGCTTCAGCGGGGGAAATCGACATAGGTTCAGTCCTCAGTTGAGCTTGGGGGTCTCACGCAGACCTTCGATCTGCGCACTCAGCCCCTCGTTGCGGTCGGTAACGATCCGGTTGAGGACGGCGACGCGCTCCTCCAGTGTGGCGATCTTGGCGGCATATTGTGCAGCCTGTTCGCCGGTGGCACGTGCCGTCACCTCGAGCTGGCGCTCCTTGAGATCGGCCCAGCGCCGGAAGATATTCTGGCCGATGCCGCCGCCAATGGCGATGATGGGGATCAGCAGGGCGAAGTAGTTCCACAGATTGTGCACAGTGAAGATCCTTCTTGATGCGCTTAGCGCAGCGCGTCGATTTCATCGGCGACCCGCGCCGAACGGTCGGTGACGATGCGTTCGAGCGTCGCCGTGCGGCGGGCGAGCGCGCTGACTTCACTCTCGATGCGCGCCGCCTCGGGAGCGGGAGCCGCCTTCAACGCCAACTCTGCCGCGCGATGCGCCGCCTTGGCGCGGTTGCCGCGCTGGACCAGCCAGTAGATGATGGCACCGGCGATCATCCCGAGAAAGAACGCCGCTTCGGGCGGCATCGCGTTGTTACCGTGATGCTGCGGCAGTCCGGGCGCTTCGGTCGTGGTGGTCGTCGTCACCCCGTCGGGGCCGATCCGGGTCGTCTCTGTAGTACCGGGCATTTTCGGTCTCCCTTTGCGCGCGCGTTCAGCGCAGCGTGTCGATTTGCGCGCTCAGTCGGGCCGGGGCGTCGGTGGCAATGCGTTCGAGCACTGCCATGCGCTCCTCTATCCGACCGATTTTGCCGCGCAGCAGGACGTTCTCGTTTTCGAGCAGTTCGTTCTGACGCCGCAGGTCGGTATCGAGCTTTTCGACCTTGCCGCCCCATTCACCTTCGAGCGGATAGCCGTGGCGGGCGCGGATGGCCGACGTGATGATCCAGCCGATGGTGGACATCGCCACCAGTATCAGGACGAAAATTGGTGAACCCCATGACATCGATATCACTCCCCCTGTCAGCGCTTAGCGCAGTTGATCGATTTCGCTGGCGAGGCGGCTGTTCGACGAGGTGACATAGGCCTCGATATCGCGCAGGCGGCGGTCGCTTTCGCGGAAGCTCGAATGGACGTCACGGATCGAACGCTGCGGCGCGACCCGCACCTTGGCCCAGAACTGCCGTTCATCGGCACTGTCGTTATATAGCGCGGGCGGCTTGGCATCGGCGATGAGGCCGATAGCGAAGTAAATCCACAGCAGGTGCCCCCCGCTGAAAAAGACGCCGGCAACGGCACCGACCCGGACCCAAGTGGTATCCCAGCCGAAATAGTCGGCGACCCCCGAGCAGACGCCCATGAAGCGCTTGTTGCGTTTGTCGAGGTAAAAACGTGTGCGGCGTTCGGACATGATAGACATCCCTGTTAGAATGACTGGCGTTGGTGCCTACAGCACGTCGGTGCTGGCGGGTGCGACGAAGGCGATGATGAAGTAGATGATCAACGGCGAGCCGACCCCAAGGATGATCGCTGCCGCCCAGGCGATACGCACCCAGGTCACATCGACGCCGGTGTAGTTGGCGATGCCTGCGCAGACACCCATGAACTTGGCGTTGCGCTTGTCGAGGGTGAAGGGGCGGTCGAACATGGTGGCAGATCCTTTTGGGGCGGCGGGCGGTTAGTGGCCCAACCGACGCTCGCTGGTCGAGCGGTCGGCGATGCGTCCGTCCTTCCAGTTGGGGTTATCGGCGGCGATGATGCGCTCGATGGTTTCGAGACGGGCATCGAGCCGCCGGGCGGAATTGTAGAGATCGTCGAGCAGCTGCTCGTCCTGGTTAGAGATGCCGCGCGCCGAGCGGAACTTCGCCCAGTGACTGAGGACAATCCACGGCAGCCCGACAAAGATGAAGCCGCAGACGAAAACGGTGGTCAGATCGATATCCATCGCTTCAGCCCTCCGTCTTTGTCGCGAGCCGCGCCTTGAGCGCCGCCAGTTCGGACGAAACCTCGTCGCCGGCCGTCAGCGCCGCAAATTCGTCGGCAAGCGTGCGCGGGGCACCCAGAGCAAACGCATCGGCACGGCCTTCGGCAAGATCGGCACGGCGTTCCATGACCTCGAAGCGCGCAAACGCCTCATCGACCCGGGGACCCTTGACCATTTCGCGCATTTTCGAGCGATTGGTGGCCGATTCGATTCGCGACAGCACGGCGTTCTGGCGCGTCCGCGCCTCGCGCAGCTTGCTTTCGAGCTTGTGAATGTCGGCTTCGTTCAATGACAGGCTGTCATCGAGCGCACCGATTTCGGCGCGGGTCTGATCGGCGAAGGCCCGCGCCTTGCCCTTTTCGATGAGCGCTGCGGTGGCGAGGTCCTCGCGGCCCTTGCTCAGCGCCAGCTCGGCCTTTTCCGCCCAATTTTCGACGGCGGCTTCGGCGCGAACGACGGCGCGGCGCATCTCCTTCTGGTCGGCGATCGTCCGCGCCGCCCCGGCCCGCACTTCAACCAGCGTTTCCTCCATTTCCATGATGATCATGCGGATCATCTTGGCGGGGTCTTCGGCCCGGTCGAGCAGGTCGGTCATGTTGGCGGCGATGATATCGCGGGTTCGCGAGAAGATGCCCATGGTGCTGTTACTCCAGTGTTGAAAAAGGGGGCCGGAGGGGGAGGGGTCGGCCCCTCCGGCCGTCGTCGGCTCGGTGTTGGGGTCAGACCGAGCGGACGATAGTCGAATTCTGCGCCTGAGCAACGCTGGTCGCAGGACCTGCGGCGGCGGTGAGGCAAACGAGTGCGAGGACCATCGCAGCGGTTGCGCTGGCGATGCTGCGGAGGAAATCGGTGTTGCGGAAGGTCATGGCGTGTCTCCTGTTCGTGAAGCCGTAGCTTCGGTTATTGGTGTGAGGCGCGGCGTGTCCGCCCTCATGCCAAGTGTAATGCATGAGCCGTGCCAAGTGCGGGCGGTCAGTTAACTTCTTGTTTTGACATAATTTCATAAAATCGTTTCGATCTGTCATCAGGTGGAACTTGCTGAAGATTGGGAAATCGCGCTAACCTTGCGGATGGCCAAGCCGGTAGCCCTGATTGGATCGTCGTCGATCTTCCTTGATGCGGTCGAACGCGCCTCGGCAGCAGCACCATTGAACCGTCCGGTGCTGGTCATCGGCGAACGCGGCACCGGCAAGGAATTGATCGCCGAACGCCTGCACCGCCTGTCGAACCGCTGGGGCGGTCCGCTGATTTCATTGAACTGCGCGGCGCTCCCAGAAAACCTCATCGACGCCGAACTGTTCGGCTATGAAGCGGGGGCGTTTACCGGTGCACAGCGGGCGCGGGCCGGACGCTTCGAGGATGCCGATGGCGGCACGCTGTTCCTCGACGAGATCGCCACGCTGTCACCTGCCGCGCAGGAACGCCTGCTGCGCGTCGTCGAATATGGCGAGCTCACGCGTATCGGTTCGAACCGCGCAATCCAGGTCGATGTGCGGCTGGTCGGCGCGACCAACGAGGATCTGCCGTCCTTGGTCGATCGCGGTCGCTTCCGCCCCGATCTGCTCGACCGGCTGTCGTTCGAAGTTGTCACCCTGCCACCGTTGCGCGAACGTGACGAGGATATCGAGGCGTTGGCGTTGCATTTTGCCCGACGGATGGCGGTCGAACTCGGCTGGACGGGATTTGCCGGGTTCAACCCGAGCGCGCTGGCAATGCTCAAGGGCCATGACTGGCCCGGTAACGTGCGTGAGTTGAAGAATGTCGTCGAGCGCTCGCTCTACCGCTGGGGCGAAGCCGACCGCCCGGTTGGGCAGATCATTCTCGATCCGTTCGAATCACCGTGGCGACCGGCGACGTCGCGGTCCGCCACTTCGGCGATGCCGATCGATCCAGCGAGCGAAGCGGCGACGCTACCCGCCGTTCGGTCGTCGGACTTTGCGGGTGTCGCCGACCTTCGCGCGGCGGTCGCCCAGTATGAACGCGACATCCTTGCCGCCGCACTCGAGCGCTGCCGCCACAATCAGCGGCGCACCGCCGCTGCTCTCGCGCTGACCTACGACCAGCTGCGTCATGCGATGAAACGCCACAATCTGCTGATCGCTGCCGCCGAGGAGTGAGGCGAACCCGCGGTCCGCGCGTTGGGTTGGGGAGTTCTCCAGCAACGAGGTTCCCGATGATTACCCTGCCCCCACTGCCGTTCGCCGAAACCGCCCTCGCGCCGCACATGTCGGCCGATACGCTCGCCACCCACCATGGCAAGCACCACAAGGCCTATGTCGACAAGACCAATGAACTGATCGCCGGTTCGTGGTTGGAGGCCGTCGACCTCGATCAAATTATCGGGGCCGCAAAGCGCGACAACAACAGCACGCTGTTCAACCAGTCGGCGCAGGTCTGGAACCACAATTTCCTGTGGCAGTCGCTCAGTCCTTCCGGTGGCGGGCACCCCGGCGGCGCGCTCGGCAGTGCGGTCGATCGCGCCTTTGGCGGCTATGATGTCTTCCGCCAAGAATGGACGGCGGCGGCGACGTCGGCGTTCGGCAGCGGCTGGTGCTGGTTGATTGCCAGCGGCGATGGCGTCGCGATCAAGACCACGCACGATGCCGACACGCCACTCGCCAGCGGACAACAGGCGCTGCTCACGCTCGACCTATGGGAGCACGCCTATTATCTCGATTGGAAGAACGAACGCCCCGAATATGTCGCGGCGTTTCTCGATCACCTCGTCAATTGGGACTTTGCAGCGACCAATTTCGCGGCGGAACGCGTGCAGGAAGCCGCGTAGCGTCGTCGCTATCGGCAGCCCTTCTGCCGCGCCGTAGCCTTGAGATAGGCGCGCCGCACCGACCCCGCAAAAACGGCCGACAAGGCATGCTTCTGCGCCTTGTCGGCCCCCGAGATGCGGCGGATGAGCCCGCCACCGGGGATGAAGCTGCCGGCGACATCCTGCGCCGCGCCGAGTGCAAACTGCGACGCCCCGCCACCTTTCGCCCGCGCTTGTGGTGAATCGACGTCGGGACCGAGGACGCCCGTCAGTGCATCGATCGCTGTCTTGAATTGCGGACAGGTGCGCAGGCCATCGAGCGCATAGGGTTCGGCCATGACCGCCTCGAGCAGCGGCGGCACCTTCGGCTTGACGATATTCAAGTCCTTGAGCGGCTGGGTCACAATGGCCTTGCCGGTGCTTTCGACCGTCTTGGGCTCGGACTGTTGCTGAGCGCTCGCCGCACCCGCCGCGACCAGCATCGCGCCGGTTACCAACCACATCATTCGCATCGATTTGCTCCCTTTGCCCCCGAAACGATCAGGGCTTCGATTGGGTTCCGCGCCGCGATTTTTCATCGGCAACCATCTTGGCGACCGACGCGAGCAGCGCCGGGGCATCATAGACTACGCCGCCTTTGATCGTCCATTTGACCCCGCCGACGCGCTCCTGCCGGTTGGTCGCTTCGTTCAACCGTTCGAAGCCGGTGCCGTACAATGTCTTGAGGTTCTGCAGCGGGTTTTCGGGCACGATCACCAGATCGGCGACCATGCCGCGGCGGACAAGGCCGAACTGTGGATCGAGATGCTTGGGATCGTTCAATGTCCGGGCGCCATTGATCGTCGCCGCCTCGATCACCTCGAGCGGCGAAAAGCCCGCCTCCTGCAGCAGCTCGAGTTCGAGCACATAGCCGAACCCCCACGTCTGATAGATGAAACCCGAATCGGACCCGGTCGTCACCCGTCCGCCCATGTTCTTATAGTCGTTGATCAGGTGCATGTAGCGGCCATAGAAATTGCGCCACGTCACCTCCTTCGCCGTCGTCCAGTCGTAGAAATACGACCCATGATTGTCGCGGTTCGACTGGTAAAAATCCCATAGCGCCGGCCAAGTGTAGATGGGGTGCCATTCGGCGTTCTTGGCGCGCATCAGGTCGCGTGAGGCGGAGTAGATGTTGAAGGTCGGATCGAAGGTGACGCCGGTGGCCTTTTGCGCCTTCAGATACGCCACCCATTCGTCGCTGCCGGGCTCGTAACTCTGGTTCCAGATTTCGGCGATGCCGCCAAAGCGTTTGGCCTCGTCGGCGAAGTTGTAGTTCGCCGGGAAGTCCTGCAGGCGGCGATCTTTCAGCAGCGCTTCGAAATGGCCGTAGAAATGGGTGACCGTGCCAAGTCCGGCAGCGGCGGCGTCGCGGGCGTTGAAGTTGGCGACGCCGGGTTGCGACAGATGGGCGACAGTGCCCATGCCGTTCTTTTTGGCCTCGTCGATCGCGGCGCGGACGATGTCGGGCGTCTCATCGCCCCAGATGAAGAACTTGATGCCATCAACGCCCTTCGCCGCTGCCCAGCGGACCCATGCCCGGGCCTTGTCGGGGCTATCGACGCGGCCTTTGTCCCAGCCAGCGCCCAGCGTCTGATAGACATAGATGTGCGGCGCGGTGATGGTGCCCGCCGCGCTGCGCTGCTTGTCATCGAGCGCATGGGCGACGTCGTCACCGAACAGCGGCACCCCGCGAATTGTCGTCACACCGTGCGCCAGCCAGAGCTTGTAAGGGTACGACGGATCGGGGGCCTTTTGCCCGGTGCCGCTATGGCCGTGCATGTCGACGAACCCCGGCAGCACGTACATGCCGGTTGCGTCGATTTCGCGCGCCGCGCCCTTTGGTTCGCGATTGGCCTGCATCGGCAGGCCGGGGGTTCCCGCCGACGCAATCTCGGCGATGCGGTCGCCCTCGATGGTGATATCGACCGGACCCACCGGCGGCGAGCCATCGCCGCGGATCATCGTCGCGCCGCGAATGACCAGCCTTGTGTACGGCCCATCGCCCTCGGCGCGCGCCGGAGTCGGCTGCATCTCGCCCGCCTGTGCCGCGCCAGCCAGCAGTACCCCCGCCAGCATCAACCCCAATCGCCGCATCGCCGCCCCCTGCCTGTCGTCGGAACCAACTGTGTCACCGGCGCGACGGCGTGGAAAGAGACGAAAGAGACTCCAAAAACGATCAGCGTCACGCTGCGAACCGACCTAGCGGGTCACCGTCGTATCTTCCCATCCAGCCACGTCGCGGCCTCCGCCGGGGCCTGTTTGTCGGCATCGCGGTCGACCCGCCAGTTGGCGGCGCGCATTGTCGTGACGTCGATCCGCCCGATCAGCGGGGTGAGCACCGGCCCGAGCGTCGCGGCGCGGCCGGGGGCGACCAGCAGCACGGCGTCATAGGTCGGCAGTGCGCCTTGCGGATCGGCCAGCACGACCAGATCATCGGCGGCGATGCGCCCGTCGCTGGAGAAGGCGGTAATCACATCGGCGTCGCCCGATTGCAGGGCATGGACCATCTGCGTCGGCGAATAGGCGCGCAGGCGGGCGAATTTGAGGCCATAGACTCGCTGCAACGCCGTCCATTCATCGCGCGCCTGAAACTCGAGATCGGTCGCCAGCCGTAGCCGTGCCGACACCCGCGCCAGATCGGCGAGGCTGTGCACCCCCAATCGCTGCGCATCGGCACGCTTCATCGCCAGCGCATAGGCGTTCTCGAAGCCCAAGGCTCCCAGTGTCTCGACCTTGTAGCGCGCCTTCAATTCACGGATCATCACCGGCAATAACTGCGCGCGCGGCAGGACATCGGTGCGCCCCAACACGCCGTTCCACAGCGTGCCGGTATAATCGACATAGACATCGATATCGCCGGCAGCGAGCGCGCGGAACACCACCGCCGACCCCAACCCCGAACGGATTGCTACGGGCTTCCCCGCCGCCTGCAACCGCTTGCCGATTAGGTCGGCAAGGATGAACTGCTCGCCGAAATTCTTGGCTCCGATGACGACCGGGCGGGCGGGCTGTGCTGGAGCGGCAAAACTCGGCACCAGTGCCGCGGCGGCGATTGCCACGAGGATGGCGATGCCGGTGACGATGCGTGCGCGGCTGCGGACGGCGACGCCCTGTTCGACCTGGCCGAGCGCGAAATCGGCGAGCAGGGTGACCGCGGCGGCGGCGATACAACCGACCGAAACCAGCGCGAAATCTTCGGTCTGCAACCCGGCGAAAATCAGGTCGCCAAGGCTTTGCTGGCCGATGGTGGTGGCAAGCGTCGCCGCGCCGATCGTCCACACCACCGCCGTGCGCAGCCCGCCGATGATGATCGTCGCCGCCAGCGGCAGCTCGACGCAGACCATCCGCTGGCGTCGGGTCATGCCGATGCCGTCGGCGGCTTCGAGCACGCTGGCCGGGACGCTCGCCAAGCCATCGGCACCGCCGCGCAGCAGCGGCAGCAGCGCATACAGCGCCAGCGCCAGCACCGAGGGCACAAAGCCGAGCGCCGGCACCCCGAACCCCGCCAGGCGCTGCGTCAGCGACGACAGCAGGATGAGCAGCGGGTAGAATAGCGCCAGCAGGGCAAGCGCCGGAATGGTCTGGATGACGCTGGCGAGGCCGAGCACCGGGCGGCGCAGGCCGGGGCGGGCAACCATCGCCATGACCAGCGGCACCGACACGGCAATCGCCAGCGCCAGTGCCGTCGCGCTGACGCCGAGATGCGCCGCCAGCCGGTCGGGCAGCATATCGAGGGCATGGGTCCAGCGGGCGTTCATGCCGCCCCCGCCAGCGCCGCCAGCCGTCGCGCCTGATCGATAGGGGCAGCAATGAGATCGCGCACCTTGGGGTCGGCGCTATGCGCAAGATCGGTCGGCGATGCATCGGCGACAATACGTCCCTGATCGAGCACGACGACGCGTGGCGCGCGCAACAGCGCATCGTGGAGATCGTGGGTCACCATCACCGTCGTCAGCCCGGCCTTGGCGTGCAGCGCGACAAGTGCATCGCCGAGGCTGATCCGCGTCTCGGGGTCGAGCGCGCCAAAGGGTTCGTCGAGCAGCAGCAGCTTGGCACCTGCCGCCAGCGCGCGCGCCAGCCCGACGCGGCTGGCCTGCCCGCCCGACAGCTGGTGCGGCGCACGCGCACCGAAACCGCGCGGCAGTTCGACGAGATCGAGCATTTCAGCAACGCGGGCAGCGATGCGTGGGCCGTCCCAACCGAGCAGGCGCGGGACGGCGGCGATGTTCTCGGCGACCGAATAATGCGGGAACAGCCCAACGCCCTGAAAGGCATAGCCGATGCCGCGCCGCAGTTCATGCGCCGGCATCGCCGACACATCGCGCCCGCCGACTTCGATCGTCCCGGCATCGGCCTCAATCAGCCGGTTGGCGAGCTTGAGCAGTGTCGTCTTGCCCGCCCCCGATGCGCCGACAAGTGCCACAAACTCGCCTTCGGTAATCGTCAGGTCGACGCCGTCGAGCACCGGCGCGGCACCGCCATACGACAGGCGGATGCCGCGATAGGTGAGCATCGGAAGGGCGGCGGCGGGCATTGCAGCAACTGTAGCGCCAAGATTGGGCAACGCTACACGTCAGACTT
Source organism: Sphingomonadales bacterium (assembly GCA_038229555.1). GTDB lineage: Bacteria > Pseudomonadota > Alphaproteobacteria > Sphingomonadales > Sphingomonadaceae > Sandarakinorhabdus. The sequence continues at coordinate 159,544 of JBBROI010000003.1, read as the reverse complement.
GCTGCCGGGCGATGGGACCGCCACAACCGGCCCGATGACCATGCCGCCGCCGTCGCGCGATCCGCGCCTGATGCACGCTGCGGCTGCGCTGGCGAAGAACGATCTCGATACCGCGCAACCGGCGTTGGCGGCGTGGCTCGCCGCGCATCCCGTCGATCCCTATGCGCTGCGGATGATGGCCGAAGTGTCGGGGCGGCTGGGGCGTTATGCCGAATCGGAAACGCTGCTGCGGCGGTCGCTGGCGGTCGCGCCGCAGTTCGATGTGGCGCGGTTCAACCTCGCGCTCGTCCTGCATCGCCAGTCGGCGAGCGATGCCGCACTTGCCGAACTGACGATCCTGCTGGCGCGGCAGCCCGACAATCCGGCGTTCCAGAACCTCAAGGCGGCCGTGCTGGCGCGGCGCGGCGACCATGACGCGGCGATTGCGCTTTATGATGCGCTGCTCGCTCGCCACCCCGGCAACGCCCAGACATGGATGAGCCAGGGTCATGCGCTGAAAACCGTCGGGCGCACCGCCGACAGCATTGCCGCCTATCGCGCCGCCGTGGCGCATCGCCCCGAACTCGGCGAGGCGTGGTGGAGCCTCGCCAACCTCAAGACCTATCGCTTTGCCGCCGAAGACATTGCGGCGATGACCGCGGCGCTCGCTACGCCCAACCTGTCGCCCGACGACCGCTTCCACCTCGATTTCGCGCTCGGCAAGGCGTTCGAGGATGGCGGCGACGATGCCCGCGCCTTCGATCATTATGCCCGCGCCAATGCCGGACGCCGCGCGCAGGTGCGCTGGAACGCCGATGGCAACCGCGACCATGTCGCCGTCGCCGAACGGATATTGACGGCGGAGTTCTTCGCAGCACGCGCCGGATGGGGCGATCCCGCGGGCGATCCGATCTTTATCGTCGGCCTGCCACGCTCGGGATCGACACTGATCGAACAGATTCTCGCCAGTCATTCGCAGGTCGAAGGGACGGCGGAACTGCCCGATGTGCCGGCCATGGCGCGCGCGCTCGCCGAAACGCGCCCCGGCCAGTCCGACGCGCGCTATCTCGAGGCGCTTGCCGGGCTCGATGCGGCGGCACTGGCGGCGATGGGGCGCGACTATCTCGACCGCACGCGCGGCCAACGCAAGACCGGCAAGCCGCGCTTCATCGATAAATTGCCCAATAATTTCGCCTTTACCGGGCTCATCCATCTGATGCTGCCGAACGCGACGATCGTCGATGCCCGCCGCCACCCGATGGCAACGGGGTTTTCGGCATGGAAACAGCATTTCGCGCGCGGCCAGACCTGGACCTATGATCTGGGCGAGATCGGGCGTTATTATACCGACTATGTCGGCCTGATGGACCATTTCGACCGGGTGCTGCCGGGGCGGGTGATCCGGGTCCAGCACGAGACGCTGGTGCACGATACCGAGGCCGAGGTGCGCCGTCTGCTGGCGGCGTGCGGGCTGGACTTCGAAGCTGGGTGCCTTGCCTTCCACGAGAACCGCCGCGCCGTCCGGACCGCCAGCTCGGAGCAGGTGCGCCGTCCGATCACTGCCGAAGGGCTCGATCAATGGCGACGCTTCGCGCCGTGGCTCGGTGACCTCAAAGCCACACTCGGTCCGCTTGCGTCCTGATCGCGGCCCAAGCAACAAAACGCGGCTTGACGCCCATCCCCGCGCATGAAACGGTCGCGGTGCCTAATCTAACAGGGGGACAAGGCGTGTTCATTAAATCACATCGGCCCGGCTTCGCAACTGCAGCAAACATTCGCGCTGGTCTGTTGGTCGGCGTGGCACTCGCCGGAACCCCGGTTTTTGCCCAGACTGCGCCGGTCGCCGCCGCTGCGGTCGCCGAAGACAGCGGCATTGCCGAAATCGTCGTCACCGCCGAACGCCGCAGCCAGAACCTGCAGAAGGTCCCCGTCGCCATCGTCGCGCTTGGCACCGAAAAGCTCGACCAATTGCAGGTCCAGAGCTTCAACGACTACGCCAAGTTCCTACCGTCGCTCAGCTTCGACAGCGCGGGCCCGGGCACCGCCAACGTCTATTTCCGCGGTGTTGCATCGGGCGGCGACGGCAACCATTCGGGTCCGCTGCCGTCGGTCGGCCAGTATCTCGATGAACAGCCGATCACCACCATCGGCGGCACGCTCGACATCCATGTCTATGACATCGCACGGGTCGAAGCGCTCGCCGGGCCGCAGGGCACGCTGTACGGCGCATCGTCGCAGGCCGGCACGATCCGCATCATCACCAACAAGCCCGAACTGGGCAAGTTCAAGGGCGGCTATGACCTTGAACTCAACAAGGTTGCCAAGGGCGGCGTCGGTGGCGTCGGCGAAGCGTTCCTGAACATTCCCGTCAGCGACAACAGCGCCTTGCGCATCGTCGGCTGGTACGATCGCGATGCCGGATACATTGACAATATCCCATCGACGCGCACCTATCCGATCAGCGGTTTCACCATCAACAACAACGCGACCGCCAAGAAGAATTATAACACCGTCGATACCGTCGGTGCCCGCGCGCTGTTCCGCCTCGAGCTGGGCAACTGGACGATCACGCCGGGCATCATGGGCCAGTCGCAAGTGTCGAACGGCAATTTCTCGGTCAAACAGGGCCTGCCCGACCTGACGACGGCGCATTATTATCCGGAGCGTTACAAGGACGACTGGTATCAGGCATCGCTGACCATCGAAGGCAAGATCAGCGATTTCGACATTACCTATGCCGGGTCGTACCTCGAACGGAAGGTCGACAGTTCATCGGATTACACCGATTATACGGCCTATTACGACAATTACTCGTCGTACATCACCGACAACGCCGGGCGGCCGATCAACCCGTCGCAGCGTATCGTCGGGCGTGACCGGTTTTCGAAGCTCAGCCAGGAACTCCGCATCGCCTCGCCGACCGACAAGCGGCTGCGGCTGATCGGCGGGCTGTTCTACCAGCGCCAGACCCGGGTCATCGAACAGAATTACATCATCGACGGGCTCGCCGACGCCACGCAGGTTACCGGAACCAACGACGATTGGTGGCTGACCAAGCAATATCGCATCGACCGCGATTATGCCGTTTTCGGTCAGGCCGCGGTCGATATCGTCGAAGGTCTGACGCTCACTGCCGGCGGCCGCTACTATAAGTTCGACAATTCGCTGATCGGCTTCTTCGGTTATGGCGCGGGCAATCCGCTTGGCACGCCGGGGGAATCGCTGTGCTTTGGCCCGGCAACGGTTTCGGGCTCCCCCTGCACCAATCTCGGCGACCTCGGCGCGGGCGGCAAGATCTCGCCCAAGCAGTCGAAGGGCGACGGGTTCATCCATAAACTGAACCTGGCGTGGCAGATCAATCCCGACATTCTGGTTTATGGAACATGGTCGCGCGGGTATCGCCCCGGTGGCATCAACCGCCGCGGCACCCTGCCGCCGTTTAAGGCCGACTTCCTCACCAACTATGAAATCGGCTTCAAGGGCAGTTTCCTCGATCGCCGCATCCGGCTTAACGCGGCGGCGTTCCAGCTCGAATGGAAGGATATTCAGCTCGCCTTTCTGGGCCAGAACGGCCTGACCGAAATTCAGAACGCCGGGAACGCGCGGATTCGCGGGCTCGAGGGCGAATTGACCGTCGCGCCGACGCCGGGGCTGACGTTGACGGCGTCGGGCAGCTATACCGATGCGCATCTGACGACGAACTATTGCCGCATCGCCAATTCGGCCGATTGCACCGTGCCCGGTCCGCCGCCGCAGAACCGGCCCAACTTCATCCGTGCGCCGATCGGTCAGGCACTGCCGATCACCCCGGACTTCAAGGGTAATTTGATCGCCCGTTACGAATGGGACATGGGCAAATATCGTACCCATTTCCAGGCGGCGGCGGCGCATATCGGCTCACGCTGGGCCGCCCTGCGGTCCGACGATCGCGCTGCGCTAGGCAAGATCCCCGCGTACACAACGGTCGATTTCACCCTTGGCACCGAACGCGGCGGCTTCACTGCCGAAATCTACGCCAAGAACGCCTTCGACAGCCGTGGCGTCATCACTCGCTTCGCGCAATGTTCGATCGTCGGCTGCGCGCCGATCGGGACGTATGACGTCGTGGTGCAACCGGCGACGTTCGGGGTGCGGTTCGGGCAGAAGTTCTGATCGCCCGAAGGTATATGCGTCAGTCGGTCGACCAGCCCGCGCGGGGTGCGACCGGCTCACGCGCTGCGGGGATCAACCCGCGCAGCTTTGCCGAGAATGACCGCAGGCACGCCTCGCTGCGGCCGAGCGGGCCCTGGACATAGCTGGCCGATTCCATGCCGGCCTGCACGCGGGTGATCAGTGCGGTGTCCTCGGCGTTGACCAGCCGGTTGATGCGACCGTTGAGGTAGCGCGCGGCGCGCATTGCGCGGCGGTCGTCGGGCAGGCCATACGACCGGTCGCGCAACACCGACGTCGTCGCGGTCAGCGGCAGCCATTGAAAAAAGCCAATCTGGTCGGCGTGGAGTTCGAAGGCGAAATTCGGCCACAGCTTGAAATACAGCCAGCGGTCATGGGCAGCGGCGTCCAGCCCGTCGACGCGCGGCAAGTGGCGGCGATACATCACCTCAGACCAGCTGTTGGTGCGTTCACCCATATCGCCCCACAGGCGATCGACGTGCGGTCCGGCTTCGATGCGATAGTCCTGCCCGAACAGCCGCTTCAGTCCGGGGTGGGCGATCGGTACATGGAGATGGTCCGAATAATTGTCGCCGATGTTCTTCCAGTTGACGGCGCGCGGCCGCAGCGTGACGTTGCCCAGCGGCTGCAAATCGGCAAGGCGGTACGGCGCGATTTCGGCCATGTGCGGGGCCATCATCTCGGCCACCGACGGCCCATCGCCGGTCAGCCGGATGAAGACGAAGCCCTGCCAGACCTCGGTATCGACCGTGGCGAGGCTATGATCGTCGAGGCGTAAATCCGGATAGTCGGATTTGGCGGGAACGCCGCTCAGCCGTCCGTCGAGTTCATAGGTCCAGGCGTGATAGGGGCAGACGAGTTTCCGTGCGCAACCGCTGGCGCCATCGACCAGCCGCGAGCCCCGGTGGCGGCAGACGTTGGTGAAGCCGCGCACCGCGCCATCGTCGCCGCGCACCGCGATGACCGATTCCCCCAAGAATTCGAAGCTGTGCCAGTCGCCGGGGTTGGGAATGTCGCTCAGATGGCAAACGACCTGCCACGACGGGCGCAGCACAGCCGCCTTTTCGGCTTCGAAGAACTCGGGGTCGCGATAAACCCACGCCGGCAGGCTGAGATCGGCCTGTGGGTCGGCGGCGGGGGTGGTGACGAGGCGCAGGCTCATTTCGCCAGCTCGGTAATCAGCACATGCCAATGGTCGAGCGCCGGGGCGATGGCCGATACCGGGATGCGCTCGTTCAAACCGTGGATGAAGACGTCGCTGCCACGGATGAACATGCCCGAGACGCCATACGACGGGATGCCGAGGTTGCGATAATGAATGCTGTCCGACGCCCCCGAATCCATGCCGGGGACGATCTTGAAGCCCGGGAAGCGCGCCGCGACGGCCTTTTGGACAGCGGCAGTGACATCGGGGCGGAGCGGCGATGGCGGCGACGAGGTGAAGCCTTCGGTCGCGGCAATGGCGATCGCCGGATCGGCAGCAACCTTGACCAGCGTCAGCCGCACATCCTCGACCGCCACGCCGGGGAAGATGCGGCAATTGACGGTGACCGTCACCCGCTGCGGCAGCGCGTTGGGGGCGTGGCCACCCTTGATCATCGTCGGCACGCACGTCGTGCCGATCTGTCCAGCGGCCTGCGAGGCGCGGATCGTCGCGATGGCAGCGGCATCGGCGGGGTTGGCGGCGAATGCCACCATCGCGGCACCGAGCGGCCCACCCAGTTTCCTGCCCGACGCAGCGAGCGACAGGCGGGTGATATCGCTGATCTGCGCCGGGAACCGGTAATCGGTGACGCGCTGGGTGGCGGCGGCCATCTGGGCGATGGCGTTGGGGTAAGTCGGCAGGCTCGAATGGCCGCCGGGATTGGTCACCACCATCTCGAAATCGGCGTAGGTCTTTTCGGCCGCCGAAATGCTGTATTCGATGGGGACGCCCTTGTCGTCGATCAATCCGCCGCCGGCATCGCCGTTGAGCACGAACTCGACGCCTGCCGCCTTCGCCTGTTTGGCCTGAACGGCGGCGGAGTTGGCGGTTTCCTCGTCGCCCGACAGGAACAGGTGAATGTCGCGTCCAGGCTTGAAGCCTTCGGCCTTGAGCCGGACAAGGGTGGCGACGATCATCGACACGTCGAACTTGTTGTCGAACACGCCGCGTCCGAACAAATATCCTTTGTCTTCGATCATGGTGAACGGGTCGCGGGTCCAGTCCTTGGGATCGGCCTCGACCACATCCATATGCCCCGCAATGGCAATCGGCGCGCGTTTCCCGCTGCCCTTCCAGACCGCATGGAGGACGGCGGTTTCGTCGATTTTCTCGATCGTGATGTCACTCGCGGCGAAGCCGCCCGCGACGAGCACGCCCTTCAGATACTCGGCATAGGCGGGGACGATGCCGCGGCCCTTGACGGTGGCAAATGCGACCCCCTTGCCGAGAATGTCGCGCGCCTGCGCCGCATCGCCGGGGGCGGCAAGCGCGGGCTGGGCGAAGGCGACAGCAGCGAGGGCAAGGGCGGCGGCGCGGATGTTGATCATGGCGCACCCTAGACCAGAGCGGACGCCGGTTGAAATGGCCAATCTGCCAACGAGGGAACGCCCGACGGCGGCGCAGTCGACGGCGCCCCAGTTGACGGCGGGGCGGTCTGCGGAGACGGTGCGCCATGCAGTCGCTCGATCACTTCCTCGCCACCGTCCGCCCACCCATGACTCCGGTCCTCATCGTCCGGCGCAGCGCCATGGAGGCCAATATCGCGGTAATGCAGGCGGCGTGCGATGCAGCGGGGGTGCGGCTGCGGGCGCATGGCAAGATGCACAAGACCGCGCGGCTGGGGCGGGCACAGATTCAGGCCGGTGCAGTCGGGCTGTGCTGCCAGACCGTCGGCGAGGCCGAAGCCTATGCCGCTGCCGGGATCGCCGATCTGCTGGTGACGTCGCCGCCGCCGCCATGGGGCTGGCCGCGGCTGGCGGCGATTGCGCGCGAGGCAAGGGTGGCGAGCGTCGTCGATTCCGCCGCGCAAATCGACCTGGCGCAACTGGCGGCCAGTGCCGCCGGTGTGACGCTCGGGATTGTGATCGATGTCGATCCGGGGCTGCACCGCACCGGGGTCGCACCCCACGACGCCGTGGCGCTGGCTCGGCACGTGACCACCGCGACGCGCCTGCGCTACGACGGCATTCAGGCCTATTCGGGCCAGTTGCAGCATGTTGCCGACCTGGCAGCGCGCACGACGGCCAATGCATCGGCGACGGCGATGGTCAAGGCGCTGGTTGCCGAATTGGTAGCGGCAGGACTGGCCCCGCCGGTGGTGACCGGCGGCGGTACGGGAACCTATGCGCTCGATCTGGCGGCGGGCGGTTTCACCGAACTTCAGTGTGGCAGCTATGCGCTGATGGACGTCGAATATACCGATTGCGGTGCACCGGCTGGCGACTGGGCCTTTGCGCCGGCGCTGTTTATCGCCACGAGCGTGGTGTCGGCGCGGCATCCGACGCATGTCACCTGCGATGCCGGTTTGAAGGCCGTGTCGGTCGACGGTCCGGCGGCGCGGGTGGTGTCGTCGCCGGGCACCACATGGCGTCCGATGGGCGACGAACATGGTGCGATCATCGGCAAGGACCTGCCCGGCGAAGGCGAACTGGTGTTTCTGCAACCGGGGCACTGCGACCCGACGATCAACCTGTACGACGCGCTGTTCGTCGCCGATGAGGACGGGCGGCTCGAGCGTTGGCCGATCGATGCACGGCGGGTGACGGCGTAACCGATGGAACGCGTCACGGTGGTGACGGCGGTCGGGCCGATGTCGGTGCTGCGCTGGGCCGCGGCAGGGCCCGACGCGCCGTGGCTGCACTTCGCCCATGCGACGGGGATGAACGCGGCGGTTTATGCGCGGCTGCTCGCGCCGTTGGCGGTGCGGTTCCGGATCATTGCCAGCGATGCGCGGGGCCATGGCCAGACCGATTTGCCCGCCGATCCGGACACATTAACCGATTGGGCGAGGTTCGCCGACGATCTGCTGGCGCTGCTCGATGCGGTCGATCCGTTGGCGTGCTGGCAGTTGGCGGGGCATTCGATGGGAGGGTCGGTGTCGGCGCTGGCGGCGGCGCGGGCCCCCGGACGGGTCGCGGGGGTCGCGTTGATCGACCCCGCGATGGTGCCGTTTGCGCAGGCGCCGGCCTATGCCGCCGCACGGTCCAGCGGACTGGCACCGCCCAACCCGATGTCGGCGCAAGCCGCGCGTCGCCGCGCCGATTTCGCCGACCGTGCCGAGGCCTTTGCCGCCTACGCCGGTCGCGGGCTGTTCAAAAGTTGGGATGCCGCCGACTTGAATGCCTATCTCGACGGCGGATTGCGATCGTCGGGGGCAGGCGTGACGTTAGGATGTGCGCCCGCATGGGAGGCCGCGACCTTCCGCGCCGTCGCCACCGATATCGAAGCCGCGATTGTCGGCCTGACCTGTCCCATCGCGCTGATTGCGGGCGAGACGGGATCGACCGTCGCTGAAGCCGACTTCGCCACCATCGCCGCGCTGCCGCACTGCATCTCGGCGGCGCGCGTCCGAGGCACAACGCATTTCGTGCCGCTCGAACGGCCCGATATTGTCCGCGACGCCGTCGCCGCTGTCGCTGCGGCATCGTCGCGCTGATTGGCGCGGGTGCCTTTCAGCAAATGGTGCGTTAGGCACCCAATCGATTGTTGGAGACCGATATGCGTGCGTCGCTTCTGATCCTAGCACCGTTGGTGCTTGTCGCCTGTGGCGAAACCGCCAAATTGCCGGTGACCGCCGGGCAGGGCGGTAACCCGACGCTTGGCGAACCCGTCAAGACTCTGCTGCCGACGATCAAGATCGCCAAGCCGATCGGTTGGGCGGCAGATGCGACGCCGGTTGCCGCGCCGGGGCTGGCGGTCGCTGCCTTTGCCCGCGGGCTCGATCACCCGCGCTGGCTGTATCGACTGCCCAACGGCGACGTGCTGGTGGCCGAAACCAACGGTCCGCCGCGTCCCGAAGACAGCAGCGGCGTCAAGGGCGTGGTGCAAAAGATCATCATGGGCACCGCTGGTGCCACCGTACCGAGCCCCAACCGCATCATCCTGCTGCGCGATGCCAACCACGACGGTGTCGCCGAAACGCGGACGACGTTCCTGACCGGGCTTAATTCGCCGTTCGGCATGGCGATGATCGGCAACGATCTCTACGTCGCCGAAACCGACAAGCTGACCAAGTTCACCTATACGCCCGGCGCGACGACGATCACGACGCCCGGCGTCAAGGTCGCCGATCTGCCCGGCGGCCTGCGCAACCACCATTGGACGAAGAACGTCGTGGCATCGGCCGACGGCAAGACGCTGTACGTTTCAATAGGCTCGAACTCGAACGTGGCCGAAAACGGCCTTGATGCCGAAATCGGGCGCGCCCGGATTGTCACGATCGACCCGGCGAGCGGCGCGACCAAGGCGTTCGCCACCGGTCTGCGCAATCCGGTCGGCATGGCGTGGGAGCCGGTCACCGGGGCGTTATGGACCTCGGTCAACGAACGCGACGAGATCGGTTCGGACCTTGTTCCCGATTACATGACCAGCGTGAAAGCGGGCGCGCATTATGGCTGGCCGTGGAGCTGGTACGGTCAGCATGTCGACGCCCGGGTGACGCCCGCCAACCCGGCGATGGTGGGCGCGGCGATTGCCCCCGACTATGCGCTCGGCGCGCATACTGCGAGCCTCGGGCTGACGTTTGCGGCATCGAACCAAACGCTTGGTACCGGCTATGCGCAAGGCGCCTTCGTCGGTCAGCACGGGTCGTGGAACCGCAGTCCGCCATCGGGGTACAAGGTGGTCTTCGTCGCCTTCAATGGCGGCAAGCCGACCGGCCTGCCGCGCGACGTGCTGACCGGCTTCCTTAACGACAAGGGGCAGGCCCATGGCCGTCCGGTTGGCGTGGCCTTCGATACCGGCGGGGCGCTGCTGGTGGCCGACGATGTCGGCAATGCCGTGTGGCGGGTCAGCGGTGTGAGCGGGGCGGTAACGGCCGCCAGATAGCACGCCGCTTGATTTGGCGGCGGCGACCGGCCACATGCGGGACGAAACCGGACAAGAGTACTCCAGCATGTTCATCGAAACCGAAGCCACGCCGAACCCGGCGACGCTGATGTTCCGTCCCGGCCGCAGTGTCACCGACGGTGCGACCGCCGACTTTGCCACGCCCGAGTCCGCCGATGCCTCACCGCTCGCCGCCGCGCTGTTTTCGATCGGCGATGTCGAGCGGGTGTTTTTCGGCAGCGATTTCGTCAGTGTCACCAAGGCTCCCGGTGCGGCCGATTGGGCGTCGCTGAAGACGCAGGTTCTTGGTGTGCTCGTCGATCATTTCTCCAGCGGTGCGCCGGTATTTGCTCCCGTGGCGGTTGCGGCAATCGCCAGCAACCCCGAGGACGAAGAGATTGTCGCGCAGATCAACGAACTGATCGATACCCGCGTCCGCCCGCAGGTCGCCGGCGACGGTGGCGACATTGTCTATCGCGGGTTCGAAAAGGGCATCGTCTATCTCGAAATGCAGGGAGCGTGTTCGGGCTGCCCTTCATCGACGGCCACATTGAAGATGGGCATCGAATCACTGCTCAAATATTATGTCCCCGAAGTCAGCGAAGTCCGCGCCGTCTGACCTGACCGACAAGGAAACCCGATGTCCGGATTGCCCATTGCCGACGCCGCACTCGATTTGATCTTTCGCGACGCGCGGACCTATTACAGCTGGGATTCGACGCCCGTTACCGATGCCGATCTGCATGCCATCTATGATGTGATGAAGCTGGGGCCGACATCGGCGAACGCCTCGCCGGCGCGGTTCAAGTTCGTGCGCAGCGATGCCGAAAAGGCCAAGCTGGCATCGCTCGCCGCCGCCAACAATGCCGACAAGATACTGGCCGCGCCGGTCACCGCGATCATCGGCATGGATTTGAATTTTGCCGACCGGCTGCCCGAACTCTTTCCGCATGCCGACGCCCGCGCGTGGTTTGCCGGCAACGACGCGCTGACCCGCGAAACGGCGTTCCGCAATTCGGCGCTGCAGGGGGCGTATTTCATTATCGCTGCCCGCGCGCTCGGCTGGGATACCGGACCGATGTCGGGGTTCGACAAGGCCGGGGTCGATGCGGCATTCTGGGCGGGAACGGCGATCGAAACCAATTTCATCTGTTCGATCGGCAAGGGCACGACCGAGGGGCTGTTCCCGCGTTCGCCGCGGCTGGCATTCGAGGCTGCCGCGACGATTGTCTGACGCTGACATCGCCATGACGGGACGTTTGCTGGCGATCTCGACAAGTTCGGCGGCGCTGTCGGTCGCGCTGTTCGACAAGGGTCTTTTGCGCGCGCATTTTCACGAAGTGATCGGTCGCGGCCACGCCGAGCGGTTGGTGACGACGGTCGCATCGGTGCTGGCCGCGGCGGGTGTCGAACGCGCCGATGCGGTTGCCGTCGATATCGGGCCGGGCAGCTTCACCGGTGTGCGCATCGGCATCGCTGCGGCGCGGGCGCTGGGGCTGGCATGGGGCGCGCCGGTGACCGGCTGCCGCGCGACGGCACTTGTTGCAGCAGCAATGCTCACCGCGTCGGAAGGCGATCCATCGGTCGGTGTCGTCATCGATGCTGGACGCGGCCACTATTATTGCGAAACGGTCGACCGGAGTTTCGCCGCCGGGGCGATTGCCACCGTTGCCGGGGATGCCGAAAATGCCGCGCGGTTGCCCGACGCCCGCGCTGTGCTGGCTTTGCCACCGGCGGCCCGGGCACTGCCGCCGACGGCGCTTTATGTGACTCCGCCCGATGCGGTGTTGCCGCTGTGACGGCCACGGTGATGACGGCGTCGCTCGCCGATCTCGATCTGTTGATGGCAATCATGGACGAAAGCTTCGACCCCCGGTTCGGCGAAGCCTGGTCACGCGCGCAGATTGCCGCTGCCATGATCAGCGAACTGAATTTCGTGCGCATGGTCGTGCAACACGGCGACAGGATCGGGTTCACCCTGTGCCGCGCGGCGGGTCCCGAAATCGAACTGCTGCTCATCGCGGTGCGCCCCGGTGCACGCGGCAGTGGCGTCGGCGCACTGCTCGTCGAAACGGCAATAGCCGATGCGCACGCACGTCGGGCGAGCGATGTTTTTTTAGAAGTGCGGGAAAACAATGCTGCTGCGCTCAACCTGTACCGGCGTGGTGGATTTGCTGAAGTCGGTCGCCGCAGTGCCTATTATACCGGGCCCAACGGTCTTCGTTACGATGCAATCACCATGCGCCGGGCGGTCGACTGAACGAAATTGTACGGACCCACCAGTTTTGCGATGAACAGATTTGTTTTCACAGTCTATTGGCGCGTCCTGTTGAATTCTGAAAATTTGTAAATCGGCGCATTGACCGATTGCTGGACGGTATTGCCAAAATGACAATTTCAAGTCATTGGCGTGTTGCGGGGGAGGTCCCGCAGGGTCAAAAAGACGAGGAATACGTTAATGTCAGACAATAATTCTGTCCATAATGAGCTGCTGTCGCTCACAGCGGACATTGTATCATCGCATTTCGCCAACAACAGCGTGTCGCCGGACGATGTGCCGTCGGTGATTCAGCGGGTGTATGCGACGCTTGCCAGCCTTGGCTCGCCCGTCGTCGAAGAAGCGCCGAAGCAGGAACCGGCTGTTTCTATCCGCGCGTCGATCAAGCCCGATTTCATCGTGTGCCTTGAAGACGGCAAGAAGCTGAAGATGCTCAAGCGCCACCTGATGACGCGCTATGGCATGACGCCGGATCAGTATCGCGCCAAATGGGGCCTTGCCAACGACTATCCGATGGTCGCGCCGAACTATGCCGAACAGCGCCGGACGCTCGCCAAGTCGATCGGCCTCGGCACGAAGCGGACGATGGCACCCAAGGGTACCGGCAAGCCGCGCGGTCGGCCGCGCAAGGTTCCTGTCGCTTAAGGCAGCCACTGCCTTGCCGCACTCCGTCCGCCCCCCTATTAGGGGCCAGCGGGCGGAGGCGCGGAGAGTTTAATGGGCGCACCCATCGATATCGAAGCGCTGTGCCTCAAAAAGGGCCTGCGTATTACCGAACAGCGCCGGGTCATCGCCCGCGTGTTGTCGCAGACCGACGACCATCCCGATGTCGAGGAATTGCATCATCGCGCCGCCGCGATCGATCCTGGCATTTCGATTGCGACGGTTTATCGCACCGTGCGGCTTTTCGAAGAGGCCGGCATTATCGAACGCCATGACTTCCAGGGCGGTCGCTCACGCTATGAAGCGGTGCAGGATTCGCATCATGACCATCTGATCGACATCGAAACCGGGCGGGTCATCGAATTCCACGATGCCGAGCTCGAGGAATTGCAGACCCGCATTGCCGAGCGGCTGGGCTTTCGCCTCGTCGATCACCGCATGGAGATGTACGGCGTTGCCCTGACCCCGCCGAAGCCATGACGGCCACGCCACCGTCGCAGCCGGTCAAGCCGCTGCCGCTATCGCCCGCGCTCCACCGTGCCCGGCGACTGGTACGCTTTCAGCGGTTCGGCATCGTCAAGGGCGTTGCCGGCGCGCTGACGACGGGATCGCTGCTGCTGCCGATCGAATGGGCATTGCAGGCGGTGACCGGCGGTAAAAAGGCGCGGCTGCCATGGCTGATCCATCGCGGCTTTGCGCGCGCGCTCGGGATTCGCATCGTCACGCACGGTGCCCCGGCGCGGCGTAAGCGGGTGCTCTATGTCTGCAACCATGTGTCATGGGCCGATATCCCGGTATTGGGGGCGAAGCTGCCGGCCGCATTTGTCGCCAAAGCGGAGGTGGGCGGCTGGGGCATGGTCGGTTGGATGGCGACGCTGGGCCGCACCGTCTATGTCGATCGCGAACGCCGCAGCGCCACCGGGCAGCAGCGCGATGCGATCGGCGAGCGGCTGGCAGCGGGTGACAGCATCATCCTGTTTCCCGAAGGCACCAACAGCGACGGGGTCGAGGTGCTGCCGTTCAAATCGTCGCTGTTCGGCATCGCCGAAGGGGTCGACGATGTGCTGATCCAGCCGGTGACGATTGCCTATACCCGCGTCAATGGCATGCCGGTCACCCGCGAACGCCTGCCCGACCTGGCATGGATCGGCGACACTGAACTGTTCCCGCACGCGCTCGCCTTCATGGCGCTTGGCCGCGTCCGCGCCGAAATCCTGTTCCACCCGCCGGTGCGCCCCGCCGACTTCGCCAACCGCAAACTGCTGGCGAAACATTGCGAGGATGTCGTCAGCGCGGGGTATCGGCGGCTGATGCGGGGGTGATACCAACAAAACCCATCAAACGGCACGTGTTTGCAGGAAATTGTACGAAAATCTCAAACGCCCCTTGTGTTCTCAGGGATGAGAACATACCTATGCCATCGTGAGTTAACGTAATCCAGCGAAAACTCGCGAAAGGACGATAAGATGAATACGTCAATCACAATTTCTGCCGCTGATTTCCGCAATCTGCCGAAGGTCGCCCAAGACTGCATCGTTGCATTGCTTAGCGGGGATGACTGCCCACCAATCTCGCAAGCAACGGAGCCTGCGTTCGATGAGAAATCGATCGCGATCTTGGACATGGCAGACGCAAAGCATTTTCTAAACAATTGCAGCGATAAAACTATCTCGGTGCTTCAGTTTATTATCGACAATGGCGGTCGAGTTATGCTGTCGGATGTTTCAGAGTTGACCGGAAACACCGCAGATCAACTTCGCGGAACTTGGGCAGGGCTCACCAAGCGTATTCGTACCGTTACGGGTGATCCCGATGCTCGGTTGCTAAACTGGTTCCGCCAAGGCGATGACTGGGTTGGCATCATGGCTCAGAAAACTACTGAAGCTATGCGCGCAGCCTTGTCTGCACGCTAAGATCTTAACTAGCGCCATCTCGATGGCCCCGAGAAATCGGGGCCATTTTTTTGGCGCGCGTGAGGTGACTAAATCAACTATCTAGGACGCAATCGGTATGCTGGCTTCACGGCTCCGAGTGGGAAGTCGGAATTCGGTGCCAAAAAGCTACTTCGTCAAGTCGTTCGGTTGCCAGATGAACGTCTATGACAGCGAGCGCATGGGCGACTTGCTGGCGGGCGAGGGGCATGCTGCTGCCGTCAGCCCCGAGGCTGCCGATATCGTCGTGCTCAACACCTGTCACATCCGCGAAAAAGCAGCGGAAAAACTGTATTCGGATGTCGGTCGCCTGCGCGCACCTCGCGCCGATGGCAGCCGCCGCACCATCGTCGCCGCCGGGTGCGTGGCGCAGGCCGAAGGGGCGGAGATCGCGCGGCGTGCGCCTGCCGTCGATGTTATCGTCGGTCCGCAGGCCTATCACCGCCTGCCCGAATTGTTGCGCGAGGCGGCGCGGGTGAATGGCACCGGGCGCGCGCTCGATACCGCCATGCCCGCCGAAACCAAATTCGATTATCTGCCGCAGCGCCGCCGTCAGGGAGCCAGTGCGTTCCTGACCGTGCAGGAAGGCTGCGACAAATTCTGCACCTTCTGCGTCGTGCCCTACACCCGCGGCGAGGAGGTCTCGCGGCCCGCAGCCGCGATCATCGCCGAGGCCGAAGCGCTGGCGGCAAATGGCGCGGTCGAACTCACGCTGATCGGCCAGAACGTCAACGCCTATGCCGATGGCGCGACCGGCCTTGCCGCGCTGATCCGGCGGCTGGCGGCGGTGCCGGGGGTCAAGCGGCTGCGTTACACCACCAGCCATCCGCGTGACGTCGCACAGGATTTGATCGACGCGCACGCCGAGGTGCCCGAACTGATGCCGTATCTGCATCTGCCGGTACAATCGGGATCGAGCCGCATCCTGAAGGCGATGAACCGCGCCCATACCGTCGAAAGCTATCTGGCGACGCTCGACCGGTTCCGTGCGGCGCGGGCGGATATCGCGCTGTCGGGGGACTTCATCGTCGGCTTCCCCGGCGAAACCGATGGCGATTTCGAAGATACGCTGCGGCTCGTCGAGACCGTCGGCTACGCCCAGGCTTATAGCTTCAAATATTCACCGCGCCCCGGAACGCCGGCGGCGACGATGACCGATCAGGTTCCCGAGCCGGTCAAGGAGGAGCGCCTCGCGCGGTTGCAGGCGGCGATCGGTGCCGGGGCGCTGGCGTTCAATGCGGCAAGTGTCGGGCGTCGCACCGAAATCCTGCTCGAACGCCCGGGCCGCAAGCCGGGGCAGTTGATCGGCAAGACGCCATGGCTGCAATCGGCGGTGGTGAGTGTCCCGGGAGCCACAATCGGCGACCTGATTTCGGTCGACATCGTCGCCGGTCACGCCAACAGTGTCGATGCGATTCCCGTCTCCCCAAGCTCCGAAAGGGCTGCTGCCTGATGACCAAAAAGCCAATGCGCGGGGCCGTCGGCAAAGGCGGCGGATCGGGACCGCGACATGGCATGGGGAGCGACGACAGCATCGACGGCATGACCCGGACGGGCGGCGGTGTCGGGCGCAACGAACGCGTCAAGCTCGAGGTGCAGTTCGACAAGCCGCAGCTGCTCGGCATGGTGTTCGGCCAATATGACCAGAATTTGATCGTCCTCGAGCGCGCTTTCGGGGTGTATATCTCGGCGCGCGGCGACAAGGTGACGATCGAGGGCGAGGCCGAAGTCACCGCGCGTGCCCGCGATGTGCTCGTCGGGCTGTGCAATCGCGCCGCGCACGGCGAGGTCATCGACGCCGGTGTCGTCGAAGGCGCAATACTGTTGTCGTCGGACCCGTCGCTCGATGGGCTGGTCAGCGCCGAAGGCGGCACCGCACCAACCGCTGTCATCCGTACCCGCCGCAAGACCATCGTCGCGCGGTCGCCGACGCAGGTCCGCTATATCGAGGCACTGGCGCGCGATTCGATCATCTTCGCATTGGGACCGGCGGGAACCGGCAAGACCTATCTCGCGGTAGCGCAGGCGGTGGCGCAGCTGGTGGCCGGATCGGTCGACCGCCTCGTGCTGTCGCGTCCGGCGGTCGAGGCGGGCGAGCGGCTGGGCTTCCTGCCCGGCGATATGAAGGACAAGGTCGATCCGTATCTGCGGCCGTTGTACGATGCGCTTTACGACATGCTGCCTGCCGAACAGGTCGAGCGGCGGCTGGCGTCGGGCGAGATCGAGATCGCCCCGCTGGCGTTCATGCGCGGGCGGACGCTGGCCAACGCCTTCATCATCCTCGACGAGGCGCAGAACACCACGCCGCTGCAGATGAAGATGTTCCTGACCCGCTTCGGCGAACGCAGCCGCATGGTCGTCTGTGGCGATCCCAACCAGGTCGATCTGCCCAATCCGGCAGCCTCGGGCCTTGCCGATGCGGTGCGTAAGCTCGACGGTATCGAAGGCATTTCGACCCTGCGCTTCTCGGCGCGCGAGGTCGTCCGCCACCCGATCGTCGGGCGCATCGTCGAGGCGTATGAGGGGCCACCGGTTGACGGGTGAGCGAATAATACGTAAGTTCTACACATATTTTACGTATCGGGAGAATGGTCGTGTTCGATAATGGTAAGGTCCGGCTTAGCCTTGATTTGTCGGCGCAGACCAATGCCTTGCTGGAGAAAGTGGTTTCGGCGCAAGGCACGACCAAAAGCGACGTGCTCCGCAAGGCGATCCAACTGGTGCTCGTCGCCGAAGATGCCCGCCGCGACGGTCAGTCTCTCGGGGTAATCGATGCCGACAAGAAGCTGGTTGCTGAAATCGTCGGTTTCTGATCGATGGCCGAGCCGGAGGCACCGCATCACGGTCAGATCCAGCTCACCAGCCGACCGGTCAATATCAGCGTATCGGTTCCCGAAAGTGACGATGACGCGCGGCATCGTCGACAGAAAGACATGATTCTGTTCGTGGCATCGCTCGTATTTGTGGCGCTGCTGGCTTTTGTCGGCATGTGGGCGGCTTTCTTTGCGAGTGACTCCAAACAGCGTGAATGGGGGATGGGGGTCCTCCTCCTGATCGTCGGCGGGTGCATCGGCTACCTGACCGGCAAGACTGCGCGCTGAGCGTGCTCCTAGTCGAAACCGAAGTCGTCGCCGGGAGCTGGCCGCAGCTTGCCTGGCCCGCCATTGCCGATGCCGCAGTTCGGACGGCGCTGATGGTGGCACCGTTCGCCCATCTGGCCGAAGCCGCCGCTGCGGTCGAAGTTGCCGTGCGGCTGACCGACGATGCTGAGGTTAAGGGCCTCAACCGCCAATATCGCCACAAGGACGCGCCGACCAACGTGCTGTCGTTCCCGATGGTGCAGGCCGATCTGATCGAAGGTCTGGCGAACAGCGATGATGGCGAAATCCTGCTCGGCGACATCGTGCTGGCGTGGGAGACAGTGGCGCGTGAGGCGGCGGAGAAGGGGATCACGCCCGAGGCCCATGCCACGCACCTCATTGTCCACGGCCTGCTTCACCTGTTAGGGTATGACCATGAACAGGGCGACGCCGAAGCGGCGGCAATGGAAGACATCGAACGCGCCGCGTGTGCCCGGCTGGGACTCGCGGACCCCTATGCCGATTCCGATACCGCTTCCGCGGCTGGGCATTAGGGCCTGACGGAGATGCCCGAACCCGACAGTAGCGGCGATTTCGGCTCGCGCTTGTGGAAGACGTTGCGCGCCTTCCTGACCGGCAGCGAGACCGAGCCGTCGCTGCGCGAATCGCTCGAAGATGCGATCAACGAGCATGATTCGGATACCGCCGGTCGCGACGACCTGTCGCCGGTCGAACGCACCATGCTCAAGAACATGCTGCATTTCGGCGAGCGCCAAGTCGGCGATACCGGGGTGCCGCGCGCCGACATGGTGACCTTCGATGTCGATGCCGGTTTCCCCAAGCTGGTCGCGCTGTTCCGCGAGGCCGGGCACAGCCGAATGCCGGTGTGGCGCGGTGACCGCGACCACATCATCGGCATGGCGCATGTGAAGGACGTCTATGCGCTGATCGCCGAAACCTTCGACGACAGCGTGTCCTCCGCACCGTTTGCCGAACTCGCGGTCGAGCCGCTGCTGCGTCCGGTGCTGTTCGTGCCGCCGTCGATGCGGATCGTCGATCTGCTGGCCCGGATGCGCGCCGGACGGACGCATATGGCGATCGTCGTCGATGAATATGGCGGCACCGACGGGCTGGTGACGATCGAGGATCTGATGGAAGAGATCGTCGGCGATATCGAGGACGAACACGACGAGGACGAAGCCGCGCTGCTCCAGGCGATCGGCGACGATCTGTGGGAAGCCGATGCGCGGCTGGCGCTCGAAGACCTTGAGGAAGGCGTCGGCCAGCGCTTTGCCGATGACGAAGTCGGCGAGGATGTCGAAACCCTGGGCGGCATGGTGTTCATGTTGGCGGGCCGGGTTCCGGCGGTCGGCGAGAGCGTCGACCATCCCAGCGGCTGGCGCTTCGAGGTGATCGATGGCGACCCACGCATGGTTAAGCGCCTGCGCCTCCATCCGCCCGCCCGCCACGCCGCGGTGTGACAGCCGGGCGGCTGGCGGCGCTGATCGCTGGCGAGCGATTGCCGACCGACTATGCCGAGACCGTAGCGCGCTGCTGGGTGCCGTTGGCGGCGCGGATTGCGGCACTGGCGGCGGTCGAACAGCGACCGTTGCTCGTCATGATCAATGGCGCGCAAGGCACCGGCAAATCGACGCTTTGCGGCTTTGTCGCGGCAATCCTTGGCGATGACCATGGCTTGGCGACGGCAACGCTGTCGCTCGACGATGTCTATCTGACAAAGGCTGCGCGGCAGCTGCTGGCGCGCGATGTCCATCCGCTGTTTGCGACGCGCGGTCCGCCGGGGACCCATGATCTGGTGTTGGCGGAGCGGACGATTGCCGCGCTGCTGAACGGCAGTGGCACCGTGGCGGTGCCGCGTTTCGACAAGGCGACCGATGACCGGGTTGCGCCCGCCGACTGGCCGGTGATCGCGGCACCGGTCGATGTGCTGCTGGTCGAAGGCTGGTGCATCGGCGCGACGCCCGAGGGCGAGGCGGCGCTAGCGAAACCGGTCAATGCGCTCGAACGCGACGAGGATCCCGACGGCATCTGGCGGCGCGCCGTCAATGTGGCGCTCGCCGCCTATCAGCCGCTGTTTGCCCGGCGCGATCTTCTCGTCATGCTCGAACCGCCGGGGTTCGATGCCGTTCTCGGCTGGCGACAGCTACAAGAGGCGAAGCTGATCGCGCGCACCGGGCGCGGCATGGCACCGGGCGCGGTCGCTCGGTTTGTCGCGCACTATGAGCGGCTGACCCGCCACATGTTGGCGACGCTGCCCCAGCTCGCCAACATTGTCTTGCCCGTCGATGCCGCGCACCGGGTCGGGGCGTTAACGGTCAACGACGCTCAGCGGACATAGAACGGGCGGCGTTTCGCAACGCCGCCCGAAAAAGTCGTTTACTTCAGGTGACGTGCGAGGTGCTTGTTCATCTCGAACATCGTGCATTCCTTGACGCCGAAAACCTTCTCCAGTGCGGCATCGGCAACGATGACGCGCTTGTCGGTCGGCTTCTGCAGGTCGTGCTTGCGGATGTAATCCCAGACCTTGCTGACCACCTGACCGCGCGGGTGCATGCCCGGCCCGACGATCGCTGCGAGTTCGGGCGACGGCGTCAGCGGCTTCTGCAGGGCATCGTTCTTGCGTGGCGCGGCGTCGCCCTTGGGCGCGGCGGCTTTTTTCGGCGCAGCCTTCTTTGCGGCTGCTGGTTCCTTGGCCATAAAACTCCCCTCTTCTCGCCCATTCGACCTGTCCGATGCGGCAGGTCGTCCATGGCTGTGCCTTGCTTAGCGCAAATCAGCCGTCACGCAATTGTCTCGATACCTCTTCGACCGAAGATTCAGCCATTTCGAGGCTTTCCATGTCCTGTTGGACGCCACGCAGGATGCGCGCGGCGAATTCGCGGTGCAGCAGGCCACGTTCATGGCCCGCACTGCGGTCGGGGGCATAGGCCTCGATATCGGCGCGGCTGATGCTGCCCTTGGCGTCGAGCAGGCGTTCGACCGTGTCGAGCCGTTCGCGCACCACGGCGACTTCGCCCGCCAGCGCCATGACGATCGACAACAGCCGATCGATTGCCGGATCGTCGAAATACTTCGGCCGTGCGCCCTTGGGCTTGGCCCCGGCGCGGGCGATGCAATCGATGGCGTCGGTCACCGGGGGCATTTCCGAACCCAACCACCTACAGCGCTCCTCCCGAGCGCAGTCGAGGGACCGGGCCGAATGGGGCGCGTCCCTCGACTGCGCTCGAGAGGAGCGGGGATGGTGCTTGTGACAGCCGGGCCAGTCATGCCCGCTTCCATGCGCCATAGGCGTGCCACACCGCCGCCCGGCCGAAGTCTTCGGCTTCGCCTTCGACCGACGGCGGGAATACCGACGTATCGACCACGGCGCGCACCTTGGCGTCGAACTGGTCGGCGCGGTCGAACCCGGCGGCTTCGAGGATGTCGTGGAGGTCGGTGGCGTGCATCGCCGACCAGAACGGTTCGTTATTGTTGAAGGCGTCCCAGTCGCGCATGAACTGTTCGAATAGCGGCATGTCGGGGGTGTATTGCGGCTGTTCGAGGTGGAACATCAGGCCGCCATCGGCGAGCACCCGCGCGCCTTCGGCGATGATGCGCGGCAGTGCCGAGCCGCTGGTTTCGTGGAGGAACATCGTCGTCTGCACCCAATCGAAATGGCCGTCGGGGAAGCGGCTGAGGTCCTCGCCATTGGCCTGGACGAAGGCGATGTTATCCACCCCCAGCGACCGCGCCCGAGCATGACCATAGCGCAGTACCGGGGCGGCAGTATCGATGGCGATGACCTCGCAATCGGGGAACGCCTGCGCCAGCGGCACGATATTATGGCCGATGGTCGCGCCGATATCGAGGATGCGGCGCGGCTGCCAGCCGGGGCGGGTGTCCTTGATCCATTTGACCAGCGCCTGCCCGCCGCCATCCGACAGCGCTCCCATGCCGCCGCCGGTGGTGACGAAGATGCCGCTGTCGTAATTCGCCCCTGCCGACAGGTCGCCGGGGCGTTCTTCGCCGTGGTAGCTGCCGGGCATGCAGTGGATATCGACGGCGCGTTGGTAACGCGGCACCGCGACATCGTCATCGAGCTCGAGACCATCGCCATTGCCCGAGGCGATGCGGGCGCGGGCGTCGAGGTCGTCCAATTGGCGCAGCACGATCGAGCGCCCGTTCTGCTGGCGCATTTCCATGTTGTTGCGCTTCAGCGCCGACCAGAACCGGTGGTACGGATCGGCATTCATCGCGCGGCGCACTTCGAAGCGGTCGGCGGGTTCGCGGCTATGGTTGGCGACGAATTTGGGCAGTACCCGCTTGTCGAAAGCCAGCTTGTTGCCCGGCCCGAGGCTGCCGGCGACATGCTTGTTGAGGTTGGCGAGGAAGTTGAAGCGCGCGCGCTCGTCGTGGTTGGCCTTGGGGAAGACGCCGTGGGTGCCGACCATCGTGTACGGCGGCGGGATATCGTCGTGGATCGGCATCGGCGGTCCCTTCAGGCGGTAATCAGGCGGGCGTCACAATAGTTAGCTCGTCACCCCCGCGAAAGCGGGGGTCCATCACGCGAAATTTGGGGAGATGGACCCCCGCTTTCGCGGGGGTGACGGACGGGGTGTGCTTTACACTATGCGCCGGCATATCCGCGATACAGACCGTCGCAGCACGCCCAAAAGTCTCAAAGGTCCGCCTTTTCGAAAAATTCGGGCACATTTGGCGTCCTCGCAGGTCCGTCGCGCGATTAATACCGCACATATAACCTATATGGCGCAATCGATCAATCTGTGGCATCAGATCAGTCTGGCCGCATCGAGCCGCGCGATCACCGCATCCTGCGCTTGCTGGAAATGCGCACGGTCGGGGGCTTCGACGCCGATCAGCGAATCCGCCGGCTGGACCTGCCCGGCATAGGTCGCTGCAAACAGTTCGAGGCGTTGCCGCGACAGGGTGTTGGTCATGCCGGGTTTGCGCCGCGCCCGCCGCGATGCGCCAAGGTCGATTTCGGCGAAGGCGGTGAAGGTTTCGCCGCTCAACGATTCGGCGAGCACGGTGCCCTTGTAGTCGATGACTGCCGAATTGCCGTCGGCCGACGCCAGCGGCAGCGCGGTGCCGCTGATGCCCGCCGTATTGGCGCTGACCACCCAGGCGAGGTTTTCAAAAGCCCGGGCGCGCCGCGCGATATGTTTGTTGGTCGGGTTCGGCGCGCCGATTTCGGACGACGAATGGACGAACACCTCGGCCCCGCGCAGCGCCAGCGCGCGGGCGATTTCGGGATAGAGGATTTCTTCGGACGCCACCGCCGCCAACCGCCCGATGGCGGTATCGGCAACCGGAAACACCCCGTCCAATCCATAGATATCGAGATATTTCGACCACACATCGTGCGGCGTTGGCGCGTACATCGAATTGAGGCGGCGGTAGCGCAGCACGACATCGCCCGACGGCGCGACGATGAAACTCGTCTGGAAATACAGGCCCGGAAAATGCGCGTCGGTTTCATAGGCGTTGCCGGCAAGAAACATCCCCAGCGCCTGTGCCGCTGCACCCAGCGCGTCATACTCCGCGCCGCCGGGGGCAATCGCGGCGCGCGCGGCGAAATCGGCGATCGATATGCGTCCGGGATACGAGGTGAACAGATATTCGGGCAGCACCGCGAGTTTGAGCGGGGTCCCGCCATATTGTTCGATAAAGACTTTGGCGGTGCGGATTTGTGCCGTCATGTCGCCGATATGCGCGATGATTGCCGCACCGATCGCGGCACGATCGACCAGCGCCTCGACCGAGCGGGCGGTCAATTGCATCGCAACGGCGGCGTAGAATGGTGCGTCGCTCACAGGCCGAGCGCGCCGGGATTCATCAGGCCGTGCGGATCGACCTGCCGCTTCACCGTCCGCATCAGCGCCAGTGCCTGCGGGTCGAGGCTCGCCGCCCACGGATATGTCCGCCCGATCTGGAAATGCACCGCGTCCTGCCGACGGAACAGGTCGATCACTCCAGCACGCAGCGTTTCGACGACGGCGCGCGCCGCTGGATTGGCGGGAAAGCCCGTCAGCCGCGCCAGATGCGCCGGTTCGACGCTGGCGCGGTGGAGTGCTTCGGTCGCGTCGGGCCAGAAAAACACCGGCTCGATCAGCAGCCCGGTCGTGCCGAGCGTAACGAACATATACCCCGCGCCGATGCCGTGCATCGCCATCGCGTCGGCATGGGCGGCGTAGAGCGCGAGGATCGCCGCGACGGTCGCCGGTCCCGCGCCATGCGGCACGATGCCATGGACCGGGACCCAGCGTTCGCCGTCGGGGCCGAGCATCGAATTGACCGGTCCGAACGGGTTGGCGCGCATGACCTTGGGGATGCTATTGTCGACTTCGGTCCCGCCATGTGCGGCGGCGAGGCGGCGGACTTCGGCCATGTCGTCGTCGCAGCCGCGCTGCGTCCGGCCTTCGCAGGTGACGTGCATGCTATAGGGGACGCCGTCGAGGAAGTTCCGCCCGGCAGCGACGATTTTTGCGCCTTCCTTGAGCGCGCCGAGCAGCGATCCCTGCGCCTTCATCACCCCGAACAGTGCCTTGGCGTCGGCGCCGAGGCTTTCGCGCTTCATCCGCTGCGACTGGAGAAAGGGATCGAAGCCGAAGACTTCCGACGCCAGCCCTTCGCGCGCCACATCGGACATCGCGCCGAGCGCGGCGTCGGCAGTCGCGAAGCTGAACGAGGCGAAGGCGAAATGGCTCGCCTCGCGGATCAGCCGCAGGGTGACGGTTGCCTTGATCCCGAACGCCCCAGCATCGGCGGCGAAAAGCCCGGTCATATCGGGGCCATAGGGGCGGAAGAAACCGCTGCCGGTCGAGACGACCGAACCATCGGCAAGGACGATTTCGAAGCGGATGGCGCTGTCGCTCGCTGCGCCATATTTGCCGCCCCAGAAGACGCCGTTCTGGCTCATGCCGCCGCCGACGGTGGCGTAGCGCCCCGATAGCGTTCCCCAGAACGGTGGGCGCAGGCGGTGCGGGCGCAGCGCCTCGTGGAGCTTCGCCCAAGTGCAACCGGCCTCGACCGTCACCGTCATGTTGATGGGGTCGATGGCGAGGATGCGGTCCATCGCCGTCGTGTCGACCATCACCGCGCCGACCGGCGGGACATAGCCGCCGGTATAGCTCATGCCGCCGCCGCGCGGCACGACCGCGACACCTGCTTCGGTGACGCAGCGGACGGCGGCGGCGAGGCTGTCGGTATCGTGCGGGCGAATGACGGCGCGCGCGCGGGGGCCCCGGGTGAAGACGTCCTGCGTGTAGAAATCGCACGCTGCCGCATCGGTCAGCACGGCCTGCGACCCCAGCAGCGCAACGAGTGCGTCGATCAGCGAGTCGGTATGAGCGAGTTGCGTCGCCACCTTAACCCTCGGGGGCGGTGAAGGCGGCGGGGTAGCGGCCGAGCGTCAGCGGCAACAGGCCACCGGCGGCGAACAGGAACACCGCGACGGTCAGCATCGCGTCGTAATTGCCGGTCGCGTCGCGGACCGCGCCGTACAGCGCCGGCGAAATCGCCGAACCAAGGCCGAACGGCATATAGAGCATCCCGTAGATCTTGCCATAATTGGCCATCCCGAAATAGCGGCCCGACAGAAACGCGATCAGGTCCGATTCGGCGCCTGCGGCAAAGCCGAGCAGGACGGCCGCGATCATCAGGCGCGGCAGGTCGGGCGCGGTTCCCATCAGCAGCCAGCAGGCGATGGCCGGACCAAGCAGGATCGGCACAAGGACGGCGGGTGCCCAGAAACGGTCGAACAACATGCCGGTAATGACACGTCCGGCGAGGATGCCGAGCGCCATGACGCTCATCACCGTCGCGCCCTGCTTGAGGCTGAAGCCGTGGAGCTTGGCGATTTCGACCATGTTGATGAAGACGCCGCCATACGCCGTCGCGACCAGCGCGATCGATATCCAGATGATGTAAAAGCGGTAGTCGCGAACGGCACCCCCGAGCGTCACCCCGGTCAGCCGCCCCTGCGCGTCGCTGATCCCTGCCGGACGTTCGGCGGGTGTCGGTTCGCGGAATAGCCAGAGCGCCAGCGGCAGGGCGATGACCAGCGGCAGCAGCGCCAAGGTCGGAAAGGCCGCGCGCCAGCCGTCGCCGACGAGCTTGCCGTCGATGGCGGCGCGGGCGATTTGCGGCACGACGATCCCGGCCAACGACGTACCGAGCAGCATGATGCCGAGCGCCAGCCCGCGGTTCTTGACGAACCACATGTTGACGGCGCGGCTCCACGTCACCGGGGTCGAGCCGATACCGACGACGCCAACCAACGCCCATAGCCCATACCACGCCGCCAGCGTCGGCGGCATGAAGGCGAACAGCGCGAAGGCGACGGCAAAGGCAACAAGCGAGGCGATGGCGACACGACGGACGCCGAAGCGATCCGCCGCCGCGCCGTACACGGGGGCGAGCAACGACGCGATGATGCCGAACAGCGTGATGCCAAGGCTGATTTGCAGGAATGACCAGCCAAGTTCGGTGTGGATTGGCCCGATGACGGCGGGCAGGACGTTGAACGGGATCGGCGACGCGCCGCAGGCGACGCCCGCCATCGCCGAGGCGAGGACGGGACCACCCTTGCGGAATTCGCTCACCGACCGCCCCTTCCAACGCGGAAGGGGTGTCGTGCATCATGCATCGTCGTCAAAACACCCGCTTGGCGCGGATCGTCCACGTGCGCGGCGGGCTGAGATAGGTGTAGTTGACGAGGCTCGATTGGGCGAAAGCCTTGTCGAAGCAGTTTTCGCAATCGAGCGTTACCGACCAGTTGTTGTCGTCGGTCTTGAGTGTCAGCGACGCACCGACCTGCCAATATGCTTCGGTCCGTGATCCGGCGAGCACCTGTCCGCCGAACGGATTGGTCGGGAACACCGCCCCCGACGGCGCAGTGACCGACCCGCTGTAGATCGTGCCGTTCGCCGTTCCGGTTTCAAGGCTCGACCGATGCAGCGCGTTGACCGACGGCTGCAGGATGATCCCGGCCGACGGAATCGGGAAATCATAGGTGCCACCAAAGGCGATGCTGAGTTCAGGCGTCCGCACCGGTGTCGCGATATCGCCGTTGGCATCGACGATACCGGCGGCGCAATCGGCGGCGTTGTTGGCTCCCGACGGCGCCAGCGGGATGCGCCCCGCCGCCCGTTGCGCGCGGCAGTCGATCTGCTGCTGCCGCACCGCCTTCACGCCGTAACGGTTGGGCAACAGCGTATCGCTGACGATGTATTTGTCGTTCTGATAGCCGAGGTTGGCGTACAGGTTGAGCCCGCGCACCGGTACCGCCGTCACTTCGAGTTCGATCCCGCGGTTGCGGTAGTCGGCGAAATTCTGGGTGACGAAGGTCGCCGAGCCCGTCACCGGATCGATGAACGCCGATGGCGTCTGCAGCGCCTTGGTATCGAGCCAGAAGCCGGTCAGATTGACCCGCAGGCGGCGATTGAAGAATTCGGTCTTGGCCCCGAGTTCATAGCTCCAGACCTTCTCCGGATCGAACGGCAGCAGGGTGTTCGCCGCCGAACCGCGCGCGTTCCAGCCGCCCGACTTGAAACCCCGGGTCGCGCTGGCAAAGAACAGCAGATCGCTGTTCGGCTTGTAGTTGAGCGCAAACCGCGGCGTCCAGATCTTGGTCTTCTGCTCGAGCGGGATCGCCACCCGTCCGCTCGTCAGATTGACGGCAAGGTTCGCGTCGAACAAGCAGCGCGTCGGTGCACCTGCGACGTTGCAGAAGCTGCGATTGTCGGTAATGTGAAACGACTTCGTCTCGTCGGTGTAGCGAACACCGGCGGTCAGCTTGATCTGGCTGGTGACGTTGAAATCACCTTGAACATAGGCCGCAGCGGCGTTGGTGTGGTTGGTGACGATGCGGTCGGCGAGCAGGAACGATTGCCCGAACAGGTCGGCAAAGTCGGTCGTGTTGCGTTCGTTGTACAGATAGACGCCTGCGACATAGTCGAGGAAACCGCCGAACGCCTTACCGTTGATTTTCAACTCGTTGGTGAACTGGCTGTGCTTGCCGTCGTTCAGGATTGCGAAGCCGCCGCGCGTATTGCCGGTGACGGCAGGTGTCGGGACAGCGACATTGGGCAGCCCGCGACCGTCGGCAAAATCGAGTGCGTAGCGCTGCCGCAGGTCGATGTAGCCGGTGATGTAGTTGATGGTGAAATTGTCTTCGGCCCATTGGATGTTCGAAGTGTAAAGCTGGGTATCGACCCGGTTACCGAGCGGATAAAAGGCTTTTTCGCCGGTTGCGGTTACCGGCACGACCGATCCGCCGAGCAACGAAATGAGATCGAGCGTCCCGGCATAGGGGCTGGTGGCGCTGTATGGCAGATTCTGCCGCATGCCGGTGGTGGCAAAGCGCCCGCTGCAGTTGGTCGGATTGCGCGGGTCGCACTGGAAGTTGAGGATGTTCTCGCCGTCGCTGCGCATATAGGCACCGGCGAGATTCCACGTCAGCTTGTCGGTGATCTTCAGCTGTAACGCCGCCCGAATGCCCGCCATATCGCTATCGTTCAGCCGCTCGCCGGTCGTCGTGTTGTGCACGTAACCGTCGTCCTTCTGGTAATAGCCCGACAGCTTGAACTGGACGCCTTCGCTGAACGGAATATCGATCGAACCGCGCACCAGCCGCTTGTTATAAGCCCCGTATCCCGCCTCGATATAGCCGCCCAGCTTGTCGGCGGGCTTTTTGAGGATGACGTTGACCGCGCCGCCGGTGGTGTTGCGGCCGAACAGCGTGCCCTGTGGCCCGCGCAGCACCTCGACCCGGTCGATATCGAAGAAGGCGAAGTTGTTGCCGTTCTGCCGCGACATATAGACATCGTCGATATAGGTGCCGACCGGCGGATCGAACGTTGCAATCGTCTCGGTATTGCCAAGGCCGCGGATGTAATAGGCGTTGGCCGACCCCAACCCGGTGTTGTTCGATCCGAACAGATTGGGCACATACTGGATCAACTGCAGCGGCGAGTTGATGCCCTTTGCCGCCAATTGGTCGGCCGAAAAGGCGCTGATGGCGATCGGGATGTTCTGCACCGCCTCACTCCGGCGCTGCGCCGTGACGATGATGTCCTGCAGACCGTCATTGTCGGCTGCCGCCGCTGCGACCGGTGCGGTGCCGCCGGTCGCGGCCGGCGCGGCATAGGCATTGCTCGCCAGCATTGTCGCGGCCAGCAGCAATCCGCGCGTGCCGGCCTGAAGCTTTGTCATCCCTGTCATGATCCGCCCTCTCGCTAACCCGACTCGTATCAGGCCACCGGTTGCGCCGCATTGCAATAGAGTTGTCCGGACAAATTATGTCCGCTAACATCTTCCCGACAACCGTTTCGTTTCAGCAACACCTGGGGAGCGCGCAATGACCGATGTAACTGGACCGGCGTTTCTGGTGGTCACCGCCGTGATGCACGACCTGGTAAAGATGACAGCCTATGCCAAGGCACTCGCTGAATCGGGGTTATATGCCCGCCATGGCGGCCATTACATCTTCATCGGTCAGCCGACCGAGCAGCTTGAGAACTGGACCGAAGGCACCAGCGTCGTCTGCGCCAAATTCCCGTCCGTCGCCGCTGCGCACGCCTTTTGGTACGACGCGCAGTATCAGGACGATGTGAAGCCGCTGCGCGCCGGTGCCGGGGAATTCCACGTCGCGGTCTTTGAAGGGGTGGCCGGTGGCTGAGCTGTATCCCAATCTCATCTACCTCCACCTGCTGCTGTTCGTGCTGTGGCTTGGCGGCGACCTTGGCGTGTTTGTGCTTGGCCAGCATTTCCGTCGCCGCGACTATTCATTGCCCGAACGGCTGACGCTGCTGAAGCTGCTGGTGGCGATCGATCTCGGCCCGCGTTCGGCGTGGGCGCTAATGGTGCCGGTGTCGCTGTCGATGCTGTTTGCCGGCGGCTGGTGGCCAGCGCTGCCGGGTGCGGTGGTCGTTGCGGCGTGGGTGATCGGTCTTGGCTGGCTGTGGCTGGTCTGGGATGCGCATCGTCACGACATGACGCCGCGCGCCGCGCGCGACCGGAAGATCGAGGGCTGGCTGCGCTATGCGCTGGCGGGGTTCTACCTATGGCTCGGTGCGGCGTCGCTCGGCACCGGCGCGCCGTTGGTGCAGCATTGGCTGGCGGTGAAGGCGCTGCTGTTCGGGCTGATTTTCGTCGCAGCGATCATGATCGATGTGGCGTTCAAACCCGTTGGCGGTCAGCTGATGCGGCTGATCGCCGAAGGCTCGTCGGATGCCACCGAAGTGCCGCTGCGCGCGACGATGGATGGCACCCGACGTTGGGTCTTCGCGGTCTATGCGCTGCTGTTCGTCACCAGCTATCTGGGGCTGGTCAAGCCGTTCTAAGCGCGGCACCCGCTGCAAACGGTGCCAGCGCGACGATGACAAGGCTCGATGCGGCGAGCAGCTTGAGCGCGCCGGGCGTGTCGCCGCCGACGCCGAAGATCAGCACCGGCAGCGCCAGCGGCAGCACGATCAACCCGGCGAGCGCCCCGCCGCCGCGCAGGCCAGCGGTCAACGCTGCTGCGACCACCGCCAATGCCGCAAGCGCCGGGGTGCCGATGAGCAGGCCCAGCGCCACCCGCCAGCCATCCGCCGCCGACAGCCCGATCAGCACACCCGCCAACGGCAATGCGGCAAGCAACGGCAGCGCAAAGCCGATCCAGTGCGCCACAATGCGCGCGGCAGCGACGATCTCCATCGCGATGCCGCGGCTGGCCAATTGATCGAGGGTGCCGTCATCGACGTCGGGTGCGACGAGCGTCTCGACGGGCAGCAGTGCCGCGAGCAAGGCGGCAACCCACGCCACCCCCGGCGCGATCCGCTCGAGCAGTTTGGCATCGGGACCGACGGCAAACGGGAACAGCGCGGCGACGAGGACGAAGAACACCACCGGCGTCCACAGCGCGGGCGACCGCGCCAGCAGCGCGAGATCGCGGCGGACGAGCACCCAGAACATCAGGCGAGCCGCAGGCTTTGTGGCGCGTCGAGGCCGATGTCGCCGTGCACCGCCGCCACGACCATGCCGCCCCGGGCGCGATGCGCTGCCATCGCGTCGGCGAGCAGCGCCACCGAAGCGGTGTCCAACCCGGCAGTCGGTTCGTCGAGAATCCACAAGGGCGCGCCGCTCGCCAGCACCCGCGCCAGCCCGGCGCGTCGCCGCTGCCCGCTCGACAGGTGCTGGCAGCGGACATCGGCAAGCGCGCCGAGGTTCATCGCGGCCAGCGCCGCAGCGACGGCGTCGGGGGTCGCCCGATCCAGCCGCGCCCAGTGCCTCAGTTCGCCCACCAGCGTCATCCGCCCCTTGAGCGCGGCGTCATGGCCGAGATAGCCGCGCTCGCCGCCGCCCGCGACCGAGCCGCCGGAGGCTTCGAGCAATCCGGCGAGGATGCGCAACAGGCTCGACTTGCCGCTGCCGTTCGGCCCTTCAACCTGCAGCGCCTCGCCGGGTTTCACGGTAAACGCCAGTCCATCGAACAACCGCCGTCCGCCGCGTTCGCAGGCAAGGCCGGTGACGGTCAGCGGTACAACAGGGGCGGGGACGGGCACGCGCGGACCCTAGCGCGAGGGCCGCACCGTGCAAGCCGCTTTCCCCCGGGCGCTTGGGCCTGCTAAGGCGCGCAGATGGCCAAGCGTACCCTGTCCACCCCGGTGAAACTCGCCGTCGATTTCGGCCCGTTGCTGGTGTTTTTCGCCGCCAATGCGCGCGGCCATTGGCTGGGGCAGCTGTTCGGCGTCGGGCCGCAGGTCAAGGACATCGTAATCGCCACCGGTGCCTTCATGGCGGCGACCGCGCTGGCGATGCTGGTGTCGTTCGTCGTTACCCGCCGCATTCCGCCCATGCTGATCCTGACCGGGACCATTGTTGCGATTTTCGGCGGCGCGACGCTGTATTTTCAGGATGCGACCTTCCTGAAGCTCAAGGCGACGCTGATCTATGCGATGTTCGCCGGCATCCTGTTGTTCGGGCTGGCGACGCGGCGACCGTATCTGAAGTTCGTTCTGCACGATGCGTTTCCGGCGCTGACCGACGAAGGCTGGACCAAATTGACGCGCAACTGGGCGCTGTTCTTCATCGCGCTCGCCTGCACCAACGAGGTCGTGCGCCGCCTGCTGACCGACGACCAATATGTAACGTTCAAGGTCTGGGGGGTGACGATCGCCACCTTCCTGTTCGCGATGTCGCAGGCCCCGCTGCTGATGAAACACGCCGACGAGCCGAAATAGCGCGGCGATGCCCCGGTACAGGTGTCGCACCTAGCGTTTTCGGGAGTCACGCCTGCCGCTAAAAACCGGCTTAGTGTCGCCGACGGGAATCGGGACAGGATTGTAATGCGGCCCATCGCCGAGGGACTTTTCACCGACGAGGCCGCGCCGCGGTTGATCGGCGGGCGTGACCGGGTGACCGGGCGCATCGTCTTTCCGTGCCCCAACAGCGCGGCGTTCGACGCCGTCCCGCTCGGCCGGACCGGCACGATCTGGTCATGGACCGTCCAGCGTTACCGGCCGAAGTCGCCGCCCTATGCCGGACCCGATGCCTTTACGCCGTGGGCGCTCGGCTATGTCGAATTGCCCGGTGAGGCCATCGTCGAAACGCGGTTCGCCAATGTGGATTTCGACGCCATTCACATCGGCATGCCGGTCGAGCTGACGCAGGTGGTGCTCGATCCCGCTGCCGCCGATCCCGTGCTGACCCACGCCTTTCAACCCGTCGGCCCAACTGTTGGAGCGTCATCATGAGCGATGTCTGCATCGTCGGTATCGGCATCCACCGGTTCGGACGGACCGATGGCCTGTCGGGACTCGATCAGGGTGTAGTCGCGGTCCGTGCAGCACTTGCCGATGCCGGCGTCGAATGGCCCGATATCCAGTTCGCCTATGGCGCGTCGTCGGCGGCCGGCAGCCCCGACACGATGGTCGAACAACTCGGCCTGACCGGTGTTCAGTTCATCAATGTCTCGAACGGTTGCGCGGCGGGCGGTTCGGCGCTGTATTCGGCGCAGATGGCGATCAAATCGGGCGAGGCCGAGCTTGGCTTGGCGGTCGGCTTCGACAAGCATCCTCGCGGCGCGTTCAACGCCCTGCCATCCGACTATAATCTGCCCGAATGGTACGGCGAGGCGGGGTACATGATCACCACACAATTCTTCGCCACCAAGATCACCCGTTACATGCACGAACACGGCATTTCCTCGACGACGCTCGGGCGGGTTGCCGAAAAGGCGTTTCGTAACGGTGCCCACGCCGACCATGCGTGGCGGCGCGAGCCGGTCGATCTCGAAACCATCATGGCGGCGCCGCTGGTCAGCGATCCCTACACCAAGTTCATGTTCTGCTCGCCCGCCGAGGGCGGCGTCGCGCTGGTGCTGGCGAGCGAGAAAAAGGCGCGCGAACTCGGCAAGCCGATCATCCGGCTGAAGTCGGCTGTGATGCGCACCCGTCCGGCGGGATCGTTCGAGGTGTTCGCGCCGTCGATCGATATCGCACGCGGTGGGTCATCGACGGCGATTGCGTCGCGCGATGCCTTCCGCATGGCGGGCATCGGCCCCGACGATATCGACATCGCCCAATTGCAGGATACCGAAGCCGGAGCCGAACTGATGCACATGGCCGAAAACGGCTTCTGCAAGGATGGCGAGCAGGAGGCATGGCTGGCCGAGGGCCGCACCGAAATCGGCGGCGCGCTGCCGGTCAACACCGATGGCGGCTGCCTTGCTTGCGGCGAACCGATCGGTGCGTCGGGACTGCGGCAGGTGTATGAAAACGTCGTGCAGTTGCGCGGCGCGGGCGGCGCGCGGCAGGTGCCGGGCAATCCGATGACCGCCTACAGCCATGTCTATGGCGCACCCGGCGTGTCGGCGGTGACGATTTTGTCACGCTGAGACGCTAGGCACCGACGCACCGGACCGCAACGCGCGTGGCGGCACAACCTTGGGGACTATTCTATGAAGCTTTACCAGTCGGTCGGACCCAACCCGCGCGTCGTGCTGATGTATGTCGCCGACAAGGGCTTTGCCCTGCCGCGTGTCTTTATCGACATCATGAAGGGCGAAAACCGGCAGCCCGATTATGTCGCCAAGAACCCCTTCGGTGGCACCCCGCTGCTCGAACTCGATGACGGCAGCGCCATCAGCGAAAGCGTCGCGATCTGCGAATATCTCGAGGAGCAACACCCGTCGCCGCCGCTGATCGGCACGACGCCCGAAGAGCGTGCCGTCACCCGCATGTTGGTGCGCCGCATCGACCATGAAGTCGTCGTGCCGATGTCATCGGGCTTCCGCAGTGCCGAAGGACTGGCGATGTTTCAGGACCGCCTGCTGTGCCGCCCCGACGCCGCCGATGCCAACAAGGCCTATGCCAGGGACGGGCTCGCCAAGTTCGACGCGATGCTCGCCGACCGCCACTGGCTGGCGGGCGGGCGCTTCACCTTGGCCGACATCCTGCTGTTTTGCTTCGTCGAGTTCGGCGGGCAGGTTGGTCAGCCATTGCCGACCGAATTCGCCAATATCGCCGCGTGGCATGGTCGCGTCGCAGCGCGCCCGAGTGCAGCGGCGAGCGCCGACGCGAAGATCGGGTTGTGAGATTGGGTCCCACCACAGCCATTTCGTCATCCCCGCGTAAGCGGGGACCCATCACCCGCAGATTGGCGAGATGGACCCCCGCTTTCGCGGGGGTGACGAACCCGAATTACGAACCGACCCGTCCGCAGGAAGCCCGCCCATGACCATCGACCGCGACACACTGCTCGACATCTACACCCGCACCATGCGCGTCGCCCGCGCCGATGAGAAGTTCCGTTCGCTGCTGATGACCGGCAAGCTCGCGGTCGTCTATTACACCGTGCGCGGGCAGGAACTCGTCTCGGCGGCGATGATGGCGGCGCTCGAACCCAGCGACTATCTCGTCACCACCTATCGCGGCCAGCATGACCAGATCGCCAAGGGCGTGCCGTTGGACCTGCTGTTCGCCGAAATCGCCGGCAAGGCGACCGGCACCTGCAAGGGCAAGGGCGGATCGATGCACATCACCCACCCCGCCACCGGGGTCATGGTGACGACAGGCGTCGTCGGATCAGGGCTGCCGATCGCCAACGGCCTCGCGCTGGCGTCGCAGAACCGCAAGGACGGGCGGGTGACGGTCACCTGCTTCGGTGACGGCGCGACCAATATCGGCGCCTTCCACGAGGCGATGAACATGGCGCAATTGTGGAAGCTGCCGGTGATCTTCTTCTGCCAGAACAACCGCTACGGCGAACACACCGCGTTCGCCGATCACACCAAGGTCGATAGCATCGTCACCCGCGCCGCCGCCTATGGCATGAAGGGCGTCCACGTCGATGGCAACGACGCCGAGGCGATGTACACCGTCGCCAAGGATGCGGTCGACCGCGCGCGGGCAGGCGATGGCCCGACGCTGATCGAGGCGATGTGCTATCGCATGATGGGGCATTTCTTCGGGGCCGATTTCTCGTACATGCCGCCTGAGCACATCGCCGAGATGAAGGCCGCCGACCCACTGCCGCGGCTGCGCCAACTAATGCTCGATTATCAATTCAGCGAGGCGGAACTCGACGCCATCGTCGACGCCATCAACGTCGAGTGCGACGCGGCGGCGCAGTTCGCCGCCGACAGCCCGTTCCCCGATGCCAGCGAACTCCGCAAGGACGTGTTCGAAGCGGAGATTGCAGCATGAACACCCCCGTGACTGCGCCAAAGCCCAAAAGCACCAAGATCACCATGACGCAGGCGCTCAACCGCGCCATCGACGAGGCGATGGCCGAGGATGAAGGCGTCATCCTGCTCGGCGAGGATGTCGCAGCGAAACAGGGCGGCGGCGTCTTCAAGGTATCGTCGGGCTTGACCGAAAAATACGGCGAACACCGCATCCGCGCGACGCCGATTTCCGAACAGGCGATCATGGGGGCGTGCGTCGGCGCGGCGCTGGCGGGCTTCCGGCCGATTGCCGAAATCATGCTGATGAACTTCGTCACCGTGGCGATGGACCAGATCGTCAACCACGCCGCCAAGTTGCGCTTCATGAGCGGCGGCCAGACCAGTGTGCCGATGGTCATCCGCACCACCACCGGGGTCGGCGTCGGCTTCGGCGGTCAGCATTCGGACATGCTCGAGGCATGGTTCGCCCATGTCGCCGGGCTGACCATCGTCACGCCGTCGACCGTCGCCGATGCGCAAGGGTTGATGCGCTCGGCTATCGCCAGCAACGATCCCGTCATCTTCATCGAAAACATCCTGTGTTACGGCATGACCGCCGAAGCGCCGCCGGCCGGTCACCGCGTGCCGCTCGGCAAGGCGGCAGTGCCGCGCGAAGGCACCGACCTCACCATCGTCACCTATGGCCGCACCGTGCTCGATGCGTTGGCGGTCGCCGAGGAGATGGCGGCGGACGGGGTGTCGATCGAGGTCGTCGATCTGCGCACGATCGCGCCGTATGACGAGGCAACCGTGACGGCGTCAGTGAAGAAAACCGGGCGTGCCGTGGTGCTCCACGAAGCGGTTCGCAACTTCGGCACCGGGGCCGAAATCGCCGCGACACTCAACGAAAAGCTGTTCGGTCAGCTGCGCGCGCCTGTCGCGCGGCTCGGCGGCATGTTCTCGGCGGTGCCGATGGCCAATGCGCTCGAACAGGCGTGGCTGCCGTCGAAGGACAAGATCAAGGCCGCCGTCCGCGCCACCATCGACTGGAAGGCCTGATGGCCGAAATCCGCATCCCCAAGATCGGCATGACCGCTACCGAAATGACGCTGACCGAATGGATGTACGGCGACGGCGAAACGGTCAGCGTCGGCGATGTCATCTACACCGTCGAAACCGACAAGACCGCCACCGAGATCGAGGCGCAGGAGACCGGCATATTGCGGGTGATCGGCGTCGAGGGCGAAGTTTATCCGGTGGGGACTGTCATCGGGCGAATCGAGTAAACTTTTCCCTCTCCCTCTCCCGCTCGCGGGAGAGTGGAAGTTGGCGCCCTGTAATCCCTCTCCCGCTTGCGGGAGAGGCGACTCGCGCGCCAGCGCGGCGGGTGAGGGTGATCCTTGCTCCGAGACAGAAAGAACACCCTCACCCGGGCCGCGCGTAAGGACGCGCGTCTCTCGCCTCTCCCGCACGCGGGAGAGGGGCTACGGGAGCGCCCCCTCCAGATATTTGTCCAGCGTCGCGTGGAAATGCCGGATGCGGCTTTCCTGATAATGCCCCAGCTCCACCGCATTGTTCGGCGAGGCGATCAGGCCCTGCTGGACATACGGCAAATTCTCCATGTCCTGATCGAACACCGCGCCGAGCATGCCCCATTCGGTCACCGTCGCCCATGGCTCGTCGGGTCCCAGCATCCGCATCGGCACGGCGCGCGGCTTTTCCTCGCCGTTCGGGGCGCGCGCCAGAATCCGCACCTCCATCAGCGTATTGTTCTGGTCGGGCCATGGCCGCCAGCGATAGACGATGTTGCCGCCGAAACCGCCCCACGGCGAAAGGTTGGGAAAGACATTATAGGTGAAGGCGTCGAGCATCTCGCTGTCGCTGGCGTCGGACGAGTCATAGCCCTTGGCATCGAGCATCTGGGCGCGGTTGGCATCGGCGAGCAGTTGCCGCGCCGTTGTCCCGTCGGGGATCACCACGCCTTCGCCGGTCGCCAGCCGCCCGCTGCCGCGCCCCGACAGCGCATCGAGGATGTCCTGTTCGCCCATCCCCTTGCCTTCGAGATGCGGGCTCATCACCCCGAACGGTGTCAGCGCGAGGTTGGCATGGTCGCCCCACAGCGAATAGCGGGTGTTGGCGTCGGCGGTGAAGGGCAGGATCTGCGGGTGGGTGACGACCGAATGCCACGCCTCCATGAACGCTTCGGCCACCGCCTTCCAATTGGCGGGCACGACCTTGGCCACCCAGATCGCGGTGGTGTTCTCGTGCAACCGCCAGCGGTCGAAGATCGTTGGCAACGGCGCGAGATAGTCTTCGAGCGGCGCGGCCTTGGCGCTTTCGGTCACGAAGACGAACCCGGCGAAATGCCCGACGCGGAGTTCGGGCAGGCTCATCGCTTTGGCCCGCAGATGTTCGAAGTCCCACTCGCAGGGCACCCGCTTCAGCGAGCCATCGAGGTTCCAGGTGAAACCGTGGAACGGGCATTGCAGCTCGCTCGCCCCGGCGGCACTTTCGTTGCGCAACAGGCGGCCGCGATGGAGGCAGACATTGTGGAAGGCGCGCACCGAGCCGTCCTCCTGGCGGATCAGCAGATAGGATTTGCCGACATTGTTGAACACGACGAGGTCGCCGGGTTCGGGAAACTCGTCGTCGCGCGCTGCCATCTGCCAGACGTTGGGCCACATGTGGCGCTTCTCGCGGGCGAAGAATTCCGCCGAGGTGTAGCGGTCGGCGGCGAGCGGCGCATCGCCGAGATCGCGCCAGCTGTCGCCGAGCACCGTATCGGGAACCGAGCGGCTGTCCTGCCGCAGAATATCGTCGGTGCTGATGCCGGGGCAGCGGTCGGCCATCAAAGGGCCGGGGTCACGGTCGGACATGGACGAAGCCTATTCGATGGGAAGGTTGATCGCGTCAGCGACATGGCGGTGGACCGCCTGCAACGCCTTTTCGTTCGACCCGAGGACGACGTGATAGTCATCGGGCGCGGTCAGCAGATTGGCATACCCGGCCGATGCAATGCGATAATCTTCGGTTTGCACCACCGTCGCCGTCATGTCGTAGGCCATGATGCAGGCGTCGCGATGCGCGTCCGATTCCACCCCGAACGGCGCATAGACGGCGAACTGGCAGCGCGTCTTGCCGACGCCATCGGGGAACAGCCGGAAGACTTGCGTGAAATACACCCCCGGCGTCACCGCACCGAAGAACACGATAGTGTTGGGGAACAGGTAATGCACCCCGCCGTAATCGGTCATCGGCCAGTCGGCTTCGGGCGTGCCGACGAGCGCGGCAATGGCATTGTCGGGAAACGCGGCGCGGTGGTGGCGGCCGAAGCTGTCGATGACGCCGACGTCGTTGATGTGCGACTGGCCGATGGTCGACGCGTGGAGCGTGGCGAAATGATAGCTTTCGCCATAGGTATCGAGCGCGAATTTCCAGTTCGACTCCGCCGTCAGCACGCCCTTCTTTACCGGCTCGGCACGCTGGAGTTCGAGCGCGGCGAGCACTGGCCCAAGGCTGCCGACATGGCCCGCGGCGTCGATCGGATCGCCGCCATCGGCGCGGACAAAGATCAGCCCGAGATGTTCGGCGCACGGCACTTCGAGCAGATTGCGCGCGCCGATTTCGCAGTCTTTGAACGAGTCCTTCGACGGCTGGCCGATCAGCTTGCCGGCGCTGTCGAAGGTCCAGGCGTGGAACGGGCAGGTCAGTCGCGGCGCGCGGCCCGCATGCGGCTCGCTCGCCTCGATCAGCTTGGCGCCGCGATGGGTGCACATGTTGCGAAAGGCGCGCACCACCCCGTCCTTGCCGCGCGCGACGATCAACGACGGTCCGGCAGCATCGAAAATCAGATAATCGCCCGTGTTCGGCACATCGCCCGACAGCCCGGCGACGACAGGTTGCCCGAGGAACAGCGCCTGCCGTTCGGCCTCGAACCGCACGGGATCGGTATAGACGCCCTTGTGCAGTGGCAGCGCGGCAGCGGCGCGGTCGGTGTTCTTGGCGGCGACCATCGCCACCAGCTTGCGGAGTTGCTCACGTGCCATCGTCCGCCGCGCGGCACGCGGGCCGGACGCGATTTCGGGGTCGCGGTCGCTCATCGCCTCATCAAACTCCCAGTGTCGCGATACCATAGATGTTGCCATGCTGACCCCGGAAAAACGCCTGTCGGTATGAATAGGGGAGCGAGCCATGGGGTTGAGCGCAATCGGACCGGTGATGCAGATCGCCTTTGTGCCCAAGGACTTCGACGCGGCGCTGCGCCACTGGACCGGCATCATGGGTGTCGGGCCGTTCTTCCTCATCGAGAATTATCGGCTCGCCGATATGCGCTATCGCGGTGCGCCGTCGGACGCGGTGTTCACCCTCGCGCTCGCCTATTGGGGGGATATCCAGATCGAACTCATCCGCCCCGAAAACACCGCACCGAGCCTGTATCATGGCCCCGATGCCGAAGGCGGCGACACGCTCCACCACAGCTGCATCCTGACCGACGACATGGCAGCGGCCCGCCGCATCGCCGCCGAAGCCGGGGCAACGGTGCTCGTCGAAGCCAACGTCGGCGACGACGGCGAAGTCATCTACCTCGACACCGGCGGTGGCCCCGGCAGCATCGTCGAAGTGCTGCAACCGGCAACGGGGAGCGACGCGCTGTTCGCAATGATCAAGGCAGCGAGCGTGGGGTGGGATGGGAGTGAGCCGGTGCGGCGCTTGGGGTGAGGGTAAACCCGAAAGTGTTGGTTTGGCGAAGGAAGCGACTCTCGCCTGTGCTTATTCAAAGACCTCACTGTGCGATCCGAGCCGAGCCAGATTAAGCAGGCCCGGAGTCTTGCTGTAGATCAGCACGAGATCGGGTCTGATATGACAGTCGCGATAGCCTTTGTAGTCGCCCGATAGCGCATGATCCTTCAGCCGCTCGGGCAAAGCCAAGTCACTGACGAGCAACTCCAGAACCGGCAGAAGGACGTCATCCAACGTTGGAAGGGTCTTCTTCTCGCGCTTGTAATCGCGTTTGAATCTTCCTGAAAATACGGTTTCACGCATCACAGCGCTATTGTTACCGGGAACGCGTCCGACGTGACAAGCGCCTCCGGCATCGGCTGCATAATGGGGTCTTGACCAAGCTGCCCGCAAGGCTCATCAACAGAACGTAGCTACAATGTAGCCCAAAACGTGAAAGGCAAATCAATGGCAGCAGCGGAAGTCGTGCGCGCCCGGATCGAGTCCGGGTTGAAGAAGGAGGCAACAGCGGTGTTAGCCGAAATGGGCCTGTCGGTTTCGGATGCCATTCGGCTGTTGTTCGTGCGGGTTGCGGCTGACAAGGCCTTGCCTTTCGATCTGCGGGTGCCGAACGCCGAAACGCGCGCTGCGATCGGCGAAATCGAACAGGGTAAGGGCAAGCGGTTCGATACGCTTGCAGCGTTGATGGCCGACCTCAACGATTAGCGGACGGTGCCGCATTTTCGTTTCGTCACCCCCGCGAAAGCGGGGGTCCATCTCGTCAACGATGGGGTGATGGACCCCCGCTTTCGCAGGGGTGACGTTGGGAGCGACAATGAAGACGGTGCAGTAACAGCCGCCAATTCGTCCCCTAAGCCGCCGCCCCCAGATACCCCAATTGCCCCGCCT
The DNA here is from genome assembly GCA_038229555.1 of Sphingomonadales bacterium. Classification (GTDB taxonomy): domain Bacteria; phylum Pseudomonadota; class Alphaproteobacteria; order Sphingomonadales; family Sphingomonadaceae; genus Sandarakinorhabdus. The sequence goes on along the minus strand of JBBROI010000003.1, from coordinate 118,113 downwards.
TGAAGATCGTCTGGCTGCGGTTGACGGCGTTGAGTTTCTCGCCGGCGCGTTGCACATGGTAGCGCACCGTGGCGTGGCTGAGCCCAAGGATCTGACTGACTTCCTTGTCGGTCTTGCCGATGGCCGCCCAGCGCAGGCATTCGACCTCGCGTTTCGACAGGTGGCAGTCCGATGGCATCCACTGTTGCGTACGCCGGACGCTGACATAGCCGGCGACGAAGCGCCGGGCGAGCAGGCCGAGATCGTCGGCGTGATCGTCGAATTCGCGCGACAGGTCGGTCTGTTCGGTATCGAACGGGGTGAAGCCGACCGCGCCGATCTGCCCGAACGCCAGATGCACCGGCACGACGATCGCGGCGCGGCACAGCGAGCGCTTGCGGAAATTGCTCAGGTCCATTTCGCGCAGGTAACGGTTCTCCCAGCGGGTGTAGAACCCCGCCTCGTTGCACCAAAACGGCTCCGATTCGTAGCGGCAGGCGCGTGGTAGCGGCGAGCTGAGCGCGAGGCGGGTATCCTCCCACCAGCGCTCGCCGTCGGCCATCCATTCGAACACCTCGGCATTCAGGATTGCGCCGTCACCATCGATGACCTGATCCTTCGACGCGATATCGGCGCAGACCGAGCCGCGCATGCCGACACGGGCGGCGGCGAGCTTGAGCGCGATGGCGGCGGGGCGAATATCGGCCGGCGTCCGGATGAGCACATCATCCGCCGTCACGGCCTCGATGGGCCGGAGTGTCGCGACCGCCACGTGTTTCACGTCCAGCCTCCCCAGACTAGCGGCCAGCGTAGCGCGAATTGCGGCGCGGCGGAAGCGGGGTCAGCGACGGTTTGTCGCTACAGCCCGAGCACCTGTTTGGCGATAATCGTCTTTTGCACCTCGTCGGATCCGCCGAAGATCGTCCAGGCGCGGCCGTTCAGATATTCGGGCAGCGCCAGTTGCGCGTCGCGGCTGCCGATGGGTTCGGGGGCGGCGTTGCCGTAGAGCGGCCGCGTGACCGGCAACTGCATGGCGTCATAGCCGAACAGATCGACCGTCAGTTCGTTCATCGCCTGCCGCAGATTGGCGCTGATCAGCTTGACGAGCGAAGTCTGCGGCCCCGGCGAACGCCCCTTCGCCAGTTCGGCGAGGATGCGCAGCTCGGTCACCTCGAACGCCTGTGTTTCCAGCCGCAGCCGCGCCAGCCGCTGCGCGAACACCGGATCGTGGAGCAGTGCGCCGTTGGTGCCCGATGGCTCACGCGCTGCGCAGAGTTCGATGCGGTCGAGCTCGGCGAGCAGCGACGGCGCGGCGCACGATCCGCCGCGTTCGTTTTCGAGGAGATATTTGGCAATCGTCCAGCCCTGCCCCTCTTCGCCGACGAGGTTCTCCGCCGCCGATTCGGCGTTGTCGAAAAAGGTCGCATTGACCTCATGATCGTTCGCCATGGTGACGATCGGCGTCACCGAAACGCCGGGCTGGTCCATCGGCATCAGCAGGAACGAAATGCCCTGCTGCTTCGCCGCGCTGCCATCGGTGCGGACGAGCGCGAAAATCCAGTTGGCGTGATGGGCGTGGGTCGTCCAGATTTTCGAGCCGTTGACAATGTAACGGTCGCCAACCCGCTCGGCGCGAGTTTTCAAGGACGCAAGGTCGGACCCCGATCCCGGCTCCGAATAGCCCTGGCACCAATAATCGTCGCCACTGAGGATGCGCGGCAGGAAGCGCGCCTTTTGCGCCGGTGTGCCGAAGCGGCAGATCACCGGCCCGACGAGTTTCAACCCCATGACCGGCAGCGCGGGGGCTCCGGCGATGGCGCATTCCTTGTCGAACAGATAGCGCTGGGTCGGCGTCCAGCCGGTGCCGCCGTCTTCGACCGGCCAATGCGGCGCGGCCCAGCCGCGTTCGGCGAGCAGCGCCAGCCATTCGCGGGTGATGTCGGGTTCGACGAAGACGCTCGGCGTATTGGCCGCGCCCTCGCGCAACCGGGCGTTGAGCTTGGCGGCGAGGAAGGCGCGCACCTCGTCCCTGAAGGCGAGGTCATCGGCGGAAAAACGCAGGTCCATCAGGCGGCCTTGGCAAAGGCGGCGATGCCCGACGCGGGATCGCCGAAGAGTTTCGACAGCAGCACAAGGCGCTTCAGCCCATGGCCGATCGCCAGTTCATCGGTGGTGCCCATGCCGCCGTGCAACTGCACCGCTTCATGCGCCACCAGCAGCGCCTGTTCGCCGATGAACGCCTTGGCGGCTTCGGCGCTGGCTCCCGGCATCAGCAGCGCGCGGTACAGCGCCGATCCGACCTGCTCGCAGCGCGCATAGGCTTCGACCATGCGGTGCTGGATCGCTTGAAACCGCCCGATCGGCTGCCCGAACTGTTGCCGGGTTTTCACATAGGCCAGGGTGTCGTCGAACAGGCGGCGGGCAAGCCCGGCCATCTCCGCCGCCGCCATCAGTCGCGTCGCCTCGACGGCATCGATCAGCGTGCCGAAATCGCCGACGTGCGCCGCCGCATCGACCGCCACATCGTGCAGCACGAGCACTGCTGCCAAGCTGCCATCGGCGATGGGGTACGGTTTGATCTCGAGCCCCGGCGCGCCGCGCGACACTGCGAACAGCACGGTATCGTCGCCGTCCTTCGCGGTCACCACGAACAAATCGGCCGCACCGCCCGACAGCACAAAGCGTTTTTCGCCGCTGAGGACGAAGCCGTCGGCGCTGCGCCGGGCCTTGACGCTGCGCGCTTCGAGGGTGAAGCGCCCGCCCGCTTCGGCAAACGCCAGCGCCGCGAGCACGCTGCCATCGATGACGCCGGCGGCGTGGGGCGTTCCGGCGAGCAGGCGCGCCATCAGGAAACCGCATTCGAGCCAGGGTTCGACCGCCTGGGCATAGCCGAGCGCCTGCGCGACGGTGGCGCAATCGACTGCCGACCCCGCCATGCCGCCATCGGCTTCGGGTGCCGCCAGCCCGATCAGGCCGAGGTCGGCGAGTTCGCGCCAGCGCGCCCGGTCGATGCCGCCATCCATCCGCCGGGTGCGCAGCCGCGCGGGCACATCGGCGCCAACGGCAAAGCGTTCGACCGCCGCCTTGAACATCGATTGGTTCTCGTCGAGATCGAAATCCACAACCGCCTCAGCGCTTGGTAAAGGTAATCGGGACCGAGGTCAGCCCGCGCAGCAGGATGTTGGGGGCAACCGTCAGGGTCGCGCCGTCCTTGACGCGGATGTTGTCGAGCCGCGCCAGCAGGCGTTCGTACGCCACCGCCATTTCCTTGCGCGACAGCATGTTGCCGACGCACATATGGATGCCGCGCCCGAAGGCGAGATGCGCGCGGGCGTTGCTGCGTTCGACATCGAAACGGTCGGGATCGGGAAATTTCGCCGGGTCGCGGTTGGCAGCGGCATAGCGCAGCATCATCATCGTACCCCCGGCGATTGCCACGCCGCCGAGTTCGGTATCGCGCGTTGCCACGCGGAAAATGCCCGCCGTCGGCGTTTCGGTGCGCAGGGTTTCTTCGACCAGATTGCCGATCAGCTTGGGGTTGGCGCGGACCTTGTCGGCCTGTTCGGGGGCGTTCGACAGCTGCACGATGCCACCCGCCATGGCGTGCGACGTCGTCTCGTTCCCGGCAACCATCAACTGCTGGGTCACCGACAGGATTTCGGCATCGTCCAATGGGCGTTCGCCGTCGACCTGCGCATTGACGATGTCGGACAGCAGGTCATCCATCGGCGCGGTGCGGCGGGCGTCGATCTTTTCCTTCACCCGGCGTTGGAACTCGACGATTTCATGGGCGCATTCGACCTCGCGCTCCTTCGAGATCATCTGGCCGAGCCGGTCGGTGAACGCGTCCGACCAACGCTTCACCATCGCATGTTCATGGGCTTCGAACCCCAGCTGTTCGGAGATCACCTGTACCGGCAGCGGCACGGCGAACTCGCTGACGAATTCGCACTCGCCGCGATCGATAAAGCCATCGATCAGCGCATCGACCTTGGTCCGCATCCCCGCCTCGAGCGCATCGACGCGCTTCATCGAAAAGGCGAGATTGACCAGCTTGCGGAAGCGGGTGTGGACCGGCGGATCGGCAGTCAGCAGCGTTTCGACCTGCGGCCAGCCGGTATCGAGCACCGCCTTGACGTCGGCATCCTCGGATCGTGCCCCCGACAGCGCCTTGGTAAAGGCGTTGGAGAAATCGTCCACCCGCCCGGTGGCCTCCGACACGACGTCGAAACCCATCACCGCGATCATCCCGCTACCGGCGATCGGCATCACCGGGGCATGTTCATGCGCCCAGCGGTACAGCGGGAACGGATCCTGCAGGACGGCGGGATCGAACAAATTTGGGGCGGTACTGAGGTCGGTCAATTGGCTCTCCACTGGGTGGAACAGTTGCACAGGGGTCCGCCGCCCGCGACAAGCGAAAGTGTTAGTTCGATAGCGTCCCCCCCGTCCTGCGATGTTGCGCCGCGGCGTGGGTCAGGCAAAGGCGCGCTGAAATTCGCCCATGTCGAAATAGTCGCGCCAATGGGCAATCTTGCCGTCGTCATCGATTTCGAAGATGCCCATCAGGCGGATGTCGCGCCACTGCCCGCCGACAAGGAAGCGGTCGGTGCGTTCGGTCAGCACCACCGGCCCATCGGCGACGATGTGGTGGACGACGAATTCGATTCCCTCGGCGGGCGGAAACCCTGCCATCAGCGCCCGGCAGGCGGCGATACCGGTCGCCGGACCCAGCGGGATACTATCCCAAACCACATCGTCGGCCATCATCGCAAAGGCAGCGTCGATATCCATGCGATTCCACGCGGCGATGAAGCCCTCGACGGTGGCGCGCGGCGTCATGCGGCGATCTTCAGGATCATCTTGCCGTCGTTGCTGCCGCTGAACAGCCGCAGGAAGGCCGGAAGCGCAGTGTCGATGCCGGTGTCGATATGCTCGTCGAACACCAGTTCGCCCGCCTGCAACCATGCCGCCATCGCCGCAATCCCCTCGCCGAAACGCGGGACATAATCGGCAACCAGCAGCCCCTTGATCGCGGCGCGGTGGACGATCAACTGCCACAGGTTGCGCGCGCCGGTCTTCGCGCCGTCGTTGTTATATTCGCTGATCAGGCCGCACAGCCCGATGCGCGCGCCCATGGCGAGATTGTTCAGTCCGGCATCGAGCACGTCGCCGCCGACATTTTCGAAGATCACATCGACCCCGTTCGGCGCGGCGGCGCGAATGTCCGCCGACAGCGCGTCGACCGATTTGCCGCGATAGTCGATGGCGACGTCGAAGCCATAGCGATCGGTCACCCGCGCGCATTTCGCGGGCCCGCCCGCGATGCCGATGGTGCGGCAGCCGTTCAACCGCGCGATCTGCCCGACGAGCGACCCGACCGCGCCGGCCGCACCGGTCACCAGCACCGTATCGCCCGCCTTGGGCTGGCAGACGTCGAGCAAGCCGAAATACGCCGTCATGCCGACTGCGCCGAGCACCGACAGGTAATTCGTCGGCGACGGGACGATGCCGATGTCGATGGGCGCGCTGAACCCCCCGGCGGTGCCGACCGAATAGTCTTCGATGGCGTTGAGGCCACTGACCCATTGGCCTTCGGGGAAACCAGCGGCGCGGCTGGCGACGACTTGGCCGACCGTTGAAGCGCGGACCGGGGCGCCGAGGGGAATCGGCGGCATGTACGACGGCGCATCGTCCATCCAGCCGCGAATGGCGGGATCGAGCGAGGCGTAATGGTTGCGGATCAGGAACTGCCCGTCGTCAAGATCGGGCGTCGGTTCGGTGACAAGCGAAAAATCTTCGGCGACCGGCAGCCCGTGCGGACGGCGCACCAGCAGGAAACGGCGGTTGTCGGGCATTCGCAAGGTCTCCTTGCCGCGCGTCAGGCGACGGCGGTGATGCGCACCGGGATGGCGCTTTGGAGCGATTGCCCGGTGATCGGATCGAAGCGGCTGGTTTCGCTGACTAGGCGGTTGGTCGAACTGCCGATGGTCCGCACATCGCCCGGCCCCGCGCCGACATCGCCCCACGCATGCGCCATCGAAATGATCCCCGGTCGCAGGTCGTTGCTGGCGGCGGTGACTGCAAAAACATGGCCGACGGCGGATTCGATCCGCACCAAGGTGCCATCGTCGAGCCCGAGCGCCGCCAGATCGTCGGGGTGCATATGCGCCGGGTTGGTGTCGCGTTTGGCGTGGAGCGCCGGCAAATGCCCGCCGGTCGAATTGAACCGGTGGCGCGTGCGCCGCGAGATCAGGCGGTACGGCCAGTCGACATCGGCGGCGCTTTCGACGGCATAGCGTTCGACCGCGCCCGGCATTCCGCCTGCCGTTAGATCGAAACGCGCGGCATCGCCGGGTTCGGGCGGCTGCACGACGGGGTGGAGATCGCTGTAGATGCGCGGGCGGCCGTCGGGGGTATCGGCCCTGACGGTGCTCGGCGCGATCAGGCAGCCGGCGCTCATCATATCGAGGAAGCGCGCCTTGTCGGGGCAGACATCCATCGGGCACGGTCCGCCGGCGAGCGGCAGCCCGGTCCCCAGCCGATGCGCCAGCCCCCAGAGCATTTCATATTCGTCGAGCGTGTCGCCCGGCGGCGGAATCAGCGCCTGCGTGTAGCGGGCATACGGCACCTCGTACCACCATTCCGACAGGTTGGTGATGTCATCGCGTTCGAGGCACATCGTCGGCGCGAGCACATAGTCGGCGCGCCGCGCGGTCTGCGACATCAGAACGTCGATCTGGACGAGCATCTCGAGACTATCGAGCGCGGCGGCGATCTTGTCCTGATCGGGGAAGGCAACGATCGGGTTGCCGCCGATCGAGATCAGCGCGCGGATTTGCCCCGGCCCCGGCGTCAGGATTTCATCGGCGAGCACGTTGCACGGCATTTCCATGCCGAGCTGCGTCAGCCCACGGAAGCGCGACGCCGGAAAGCCTTCGCCCCATGGTGTCACCGGTGCCGCCACCTGCGCGCGGCGCGGGCTGGCGGGCGTGAAGACCCGCGGGATCGAGGCGAGTTCGCCTTCGTGGCAGAAGCGCCCGCAGATGATGTTGAGGCATTGCACCAGATATTCGGTCAGCGTGCCGCGACCCGCCATTTCCGGCCCGGTGCCGGTCGAGGCGACGCCGCGCGTGCCACCCGCAAACATCCGCGCCGCCGCAATGATTGCGTCGGCGTCGACTCCGGCGCGTTCGGCCGCGACTTGCGGGGTGAAGGCATCGACCGCAGCAGTCAGTTCGGCAAGGCCATCGACATGCGCCCCGGTGAAATTGCGGTCGTAGAGTTCCTCGCTGATGATCACCCGCAGCATCCCCGCGAGCAGCGCCGGATCCTCGCCGGGCTTCACCGCCAGATGGATGTGGGCGAGCTTGGCGACATCGCTGGCGCGCGGATCGGCGACGATCAGCTGCAAACCATTGGCCAAGGCATCGCGCAGGCGACGCGACGGCGAAAATGGCGGCAGGCCGCCCGGCGGGCCATAGTGCGAAACGATCGGATTGTTGCCGATGAAGAACGCCACATCGGCGGTGGCGAAGCTCTGCAACCCGCCCTGCCATTGGCCATAGCGCATACCGGTATAGACTTTGGCGGGCTGATCGAGCGTCACGCTGGTATAGAAGTTGCGGGTGCCGAGCCCCTTGGCAAAGGCCATCGCCGCGCCGACGCCGGCCGAATTCTGGAACGCATACGACCCGGCGAACACCGCGACGGCATCGGGACCGTGCTCGTCGATAATGGCGCGCAGTTTCGCCGCAATGGCGTCGAGCGCGTCGGCGCTGGCGATGGGTTCGAAGCCGCCATCGCGCCGCACGACACTCGATCGCAGCCGTTCGGGGGCGTTGTGGGCATCGGCGAGCTGTCGGCCCTTGATGCAGGTATAGCCGCTGAAGATCGGGTCTTCGGGGTCGCCGCGTACTGCCGTCACCAAGCCGTCGTCGACATCGGCGAGCATGGCGCAATTGGCGTGGCAAAAGCGGCAGAAGGTACGGGTGGTGGTGACGGCCATGGCAGTTCCCCAATGATCGCGACAAACTAGGCTGCGCGGTGTTCCCGGCGACTGTCACTTTTGGCGGTTGAGTCGCGCCATCCTCGCCGCCAGTCTTTCGCCATCGTCAGACCAAAGAGCCGAAAAGGCCGCAATGCAACTGGCGCTTAGGGGAGGATCAACAATGCTCAAGGCATCGCTTCGCTTCGGTTCGACACTGGCAATCGCCACGGCACTTGCCGCACCCGCCTTTGCCGCCGAGGCCCCGGCCGCACCATCCAGCGACACGATCATCGTCACCGCGACGCGGCAGGCGACCGACAAGCAGAAGCTGGGTGTTTCGCTGACCGCGATTACCGCTGAGCAGCTGCAATTGCTCGCACCGCGGACGATCGAGGATTTGCAAGGGTCGATCCCCAACGTCTTTATCGGCATCGGCACCGCCGCTCCGGCGCAGAGCGCCATCTATATTCGCGGCCAGGGTTATGCCGACGTCGAAAAGACCCAGGCCCCCCCGGTCGGCGTCATTCAGGACGGCGTGTTTTTCGGTAACAACACCGGGCAGCTGCTCGATCTGTTCGATGTTTGCTCGGTCGAGGTCGATCGCGGTCCGCAGGGAATTTTCTACGGCAAGAACACCACCGCCGGGCTGATCAACATCACCCGCTGCAAGCCGACCCGCAAGCTCGGCGCGTCGGGTGAACTGGGCTATGGCTCGTTCAACGAATTCTATGCGCGCGGTGTCGTCAATGTGCCGCTCGGCGAACATGGCGGGGCCAAGGTCGCGGCGCAATATCATCGCAGTGACGGCTATTATAACAACGTCTATGCCAACACGAAGGCGGCGGGTTATGACTATTTCGCCATCAACGCCAAGATCGATTACGATCTGACCGATTGGCTCAATGCCGATTTCAGCTACGATCATGTCCATGAAACCGGCGGCGGTACGCCGGTGCAGTTCGGCAACAAGCTGACCGCCTCGATCCTGACCGGTGGCAATCCGGCCGCTGTGTATCCGCGCTATAATCCGGTCACCGGCAGCCCCGACGGTCTCAAGCCGCGCGAAATCGAAAACCGCCCGGGTGCCGACGGCGACAAATATAACACCAACATCTACAGCCTGATCCTGAAGGCCAAGACGCCGATCGGCGAACTCACCTCGCAGACGGCGTATATGGAAGAAGCCGATAAGGTCGATCAGGATTTCGACGGCACTTGCGTCACTGCACCGGGCTGCACGACGGTGCGCAACCCGTTGCTCGGTGCCACCGGTGGCTTCCTGCAGACCATCCGCGATCAGCAATACAAGCAGTTCACCGAGGAAGTGCGGCTGTCGGGTAAGGCATTCGGTCAAATCGATTATCTGGCCGGTGTTTTCTATTACGATCACAAGATCAACCTGCACCAGACGACGAACACGGTCATCGAGCAGTTTTCCGGCGAAAAGGATTTCAGCTGGTCGTTCTTCGGCAACCTCGATTGGAACGTCAGCGACACCGTCAAGCTGTCGGGCGGCCTGCGCAACATTTTCGAAGCCAAGCGCTTCAACACCGCCTATTTCATCTTCGGCACCAACCCCCTGACCCCGTCGATCACCGATCGCCGCAGCTGGACGAAGCTGATCACCCGCTTCAACGCGCAGTGGCAGGCGACGCCCGATGTGCTGCTGTATGCAACGCGGGCCGAAGGCTTCCGGTCGGGTGGCTTCTCGATCCGTGGTACATTGTCGGAACGCAGCGGCACGCAGAGCAATTGCGGCATCGCAGCGGGCTGCCCGAACAACAATTTCCTGGCGTATGAGCCCGAAACCAACACGACCTATGAAATCGGTATCAAAACCAAGCTGTTCGACCGCGCGCTGACCTTCAACGTCGATGGCTTCATCAACGACATCAAGAACTTCCAGCAAAGCAATGTCGTCGTTACCCCCGGCTACGGACCCGGCACCAACACCTATATCGTCAATTATCCCAAGGTGCAGATCAAGGGGCTCGAGTTCGAGGCCGACCTGAACTTCGGGAGAATCTCGTCGGCACTCGAAGGCTTCTCGCTGTCGGCAAATGTCGGCATTCAGGACGCCAATGTGAAGAACGGCCGGGTCAATGGGCAGCAAGTCGGCATCGGGGCGGGGGCCACGGCCGGTGCACCGGGATCGACCGCCGACTTCACCGACCGCGGGCTGCAGCGCGTTCCGAGCAATAACTACACCATTCGCGGTACCTATAGCCGCGAGGTCGCCGCCAACACCAAGCTGACCCTGACTGCCGGCTATTCGCGGATCGACAGCTTCTCGCTGGGGAATTTCGGGACGACGCAGGACATTCAGCCCGGCTATGGCCTCGTCGATGCCTCGGCAACCATCGCCTATGGCGACTTTTTCCTGCGGGTCAGCGGCAAGAACCTGACCAACCAGGACTATCGTACCCAGTCGCTTCCCACCGTATTCTTCCAGGGCTGGGGCGCGCCGCAAACGTTCCTGATCTCGGTTGGCGGTAAGTTCTGACGGGCAATTCCACCATCGACGCGAAATGCGAAGGGGCGGTCCGTGCGGCCGCCCCTTCCACGTCCAAAGCCCGATAACCGCATGACCCAACACTATGTCGCGACGCTCGCCGAACGCGCCGCCGCGCAACTGCCAAGCCATCCGGCGGTGCACAGCGGGGCGCACAGCCTCGACTATGCCGCATTGTTCGATCGCGTCGTCCGCTGCGCCGGATTGCTGCGCAGTCTTGGCATCGGATCAGGCGACCGCGTCGGCTATCTCGGCGTCAACAGCATCGACTATGTCGTCCTGATGCAGGCGGCGCAGCGCATCGGCGCGGTGACCGTGGCGATCAACTGGCGGCTGGTCGCGCGTGAGATCGCCTATATCCTGAAGGATGCCGGGATCGACCTGCTGGTTACCGAAGCCGGACGCATGGATACCGTCGCCGCCGCCCGCGCCGAAGCCGGCATTGGCACCGTCATCCTCGTCGATGCGCCGTTCGAAGGCCGCGCGGCGTTCATGGACCTTGTGACCGCCGCCGAAGCCGATTCAGCGCTCGGACCGATCGACGCCACCACCGTCGCGCTGCAGCTCTACACCAGCGGCACCACCGGCAACCCCAAGGGCGCGCTGCTCAGTCACGGCGCGATGACCGCGTCGATGGGGCAGGCCAAGCGCATCGGTGAGGACTGGTGCCTGTGGGACAATAGCGACGTCGGCCTTGTCGCGATGCCGCAGTTCCACATCGGCGGCACCGGATTTACGTTGCAGGCATTGAACGGCATGGCGACGATGGTGCTGCTGCCCGCGCCCGACATCGACGCGATGGTCGATGCCTTCGACACCCATGGCATCACCAAGATGTTCGCCGTCCCCGCCGTGCTCAACATGATCCTCAACCATCCGGCCGCGGCCGGGCGCACCTTCGGATCGTTGCGCGAGGTGATGTACGGCGCGTCGCCGATTCCCTTGGATGTGCTCAAGCGCAGCATGGCGAAATTCCCGAATGCGCAGTTCATTCAGATGTACGGCGCAACCGAGACGATGGGCACCGTCGTCTATCTGCCGCCCGAGGACCATCACGTCGACGGGACGCCGCGCATGGCGGGGTGCGGCAAGCCGTATCCCGATGTCGAACTGCGCATCGTCGATACCGAGGGGCACGACGTGGGTGTCGGCGCAGTCGGGGAGGTGCTGATCCGCAGCCCGCTGGTGATGACCGGCTATCACAACCTGCCCGATGCCAGCGCTGCAGCACTGGCCGGCGGCTGGTACCACAGCGGCGACGCCGGCTACCGCGACGCCGACGGCTACCTCTACCTCCACGACCGGGTGAAGGACATGATCGTCTCGGGCGGCGAGAACATCTATCCCGCCGAAGTCGAAAATGCGCTGTGCGACCATCCGGCGGTCGCCGATGTCGGCGTCATCGGCGTCCCCGACGAACGTTGGGGGGAGGCGGTCAAGGCGGTCGTCGTGCTCGCGGCAGGCGCATCGGCGACTCAAGCCGAACTGATCGCCTTTGCCCGCACGCGGATTGCCGGGTTCAAGGTGCCGAAGTCGATCGATTTCACCGACATTCTGCCGCGCAACCCGTCGGGCAAGATTTTGAAACGCGAATTGCGCAAACCCTATTGGCCGCAGGATGGGCGGAAAATCGGGTGAGCGTGCATAGTAATTTCCACCGTCACCCCCGCGAAAGCGGGGGTCCATCGCGCCAACGATTGGGTGATGGCCCCCCGCATTCGCGGGGGTGACGGACAGTTCAGATTGGAGCCTTTCCCATGCAAACCCGCCAATGGCTGCTCAACGGTCACCCGCGTGGCCGCCCGATTGCCGATGACGACCTGAAGCTCGTCAGCCGCGACCTGCCCGATCCCGGCCCGGGCGAGATGTTGCTGAAGACGCATTATCTCGGCTTCGATCCGGCGCAGAAGGGCTGGATGGAAAATGTCGCCGACTATGTCGCGCCGATGGCCATCGGCGAAGTCATGCGCGGCTCGGGCATCAGCGAAGTCGTCGCCAGCAATGGCGGCAAATTCGCCCCCGGCACGATGCTCGCCGGGACCACTGGCTGGACCGAATATCTCGTCGGCGACGGCGCGGGCCTGACCGAATGCGACCCCGCGCTGCCACCGACGGCGATGCTGTCGATCCTCGGCACCACCGGCGTCACGGCGTGGTGCGGTCTGTTCAAGATCGGTCAACCAGTTCCGGGCGATGTCGTGCTGGTATCGGGGGCGGCGGGGGCGACCGGCTCGATCGTCGGGCAACTCGCCAAGATCGCCGGATGCACCACCATCGGCATCGCCGGCGGCGCCGAAAAATGCGCCTGGCTGACCGGCGAAGCGGGGTACGACCACGCCATCGACTACAAGGCGGGGCCGATCCGCGACCAGATCAAGGCGCTGGCACCCGGCGGCGTCAACGTCATCTTCGACAATGTCGGCGGCAATATCCTCAACGACATGCTCGGCCAGATTGCGACCAACGCCCGCGTCGTCATCTGCGGCGGCATCAGCCGGTACGAAACCGGCACCATGCCCGCCGGTCCGCAGAATTATTTCAACCTCGTCTTCCGCCGCGCGCGCATGGAGGGCTTCATCGTCCTCGACTGGGCGAGCGAATTTCCGGCCATCCGCAAGCGCATGGCAGCGCTGGTCGCCGCCGGCCAACTGACCTACCGCGAGGATGTGCAGCACGGGTTCGAAAACGCCCCCACGACGCTGCAGCGGCTGTTTTCGGGCGCGAACAAGGGGAAACAGCTGCTGAAACTGTAGTTTTGGCCGCGGCAAACAGCGACTGTCCGCCGAAAATCGGTCCATTTCTACGGCGGATTTGGCGGAACGCGCTGCCACAGGCTATGGACGGCGCGATGAATGCCCTGACCAATTTTCCACCCGTCCTGCTTGTCGCCGTCGGCGGCGGCGCGGGTGCCGTGCTGCGCTACCTCACCGGGCGCTGGACGCTGGCCAATATCGGCACCGATCTGCCGGTGGGCACATGGGCGGTCAACATCCTCGGCGGGCTGGCGATGGGGCTGCTCGCCGGCTGGCTGGCGACGCGGACGGCCGACGGCGAGGGGCTGCGGTTGCTGCTCGGTGTCGGCGTACTCGGCGGCTTCACCACCTTTTCGGCGTTCAGCTTCGAGGTTTTCGCGATGATCACCCGTGGCGATATCGGGCTCGCCGGAGCCTATGCCGTTTCGTCGGTTGCCGGATCGGTGCTGGCGGTGCTGACCGGCGTCTATCTGGCGCGCGCGCTATGAGCCGCACCGCGACCATCGCCGAAGACGATGACGGCATCCGGCTCGATCGCTGGTTCAAACGCCATGCCCCCGACGCCAGTTTCAACCTTGTGTCGCGCTGGGCGCGCACCGGGGCGCTGCGGCTCGACGGCGCGAAGGCCGATCCCGGTGACCGCATTGCAGTGGGGCAGGTGCTGACCTTCCCCGATGCCGAACCCGAAGTCGCCGCCGCGCGACCCGTCGAGCGCGAACGCCGCGCGCTGTCGGACGAGGAGATTGCCTATATGCGCAGCTTCGTCATCCACCGCGACGACCATGCGCTGGTCATCGCCAAGCCGCCGGGGCTCGCGACGCAGGGCGGCACCGGCACGACGGTGCATGTCGACGGGATGCTCGATGCGCTGCAGTTCGATGCGGCGCAGCGGCCCAAGCTGGTGCACCGGCTCGACAAGGATACGTCGGGCGTCCTGCTGCTGGCGCGCACTGCCCGCGCGGCGGCGTTCTTCGCCAAGGCGTTCGCCAGCCGTGAGGCAAAAAAGACCTATTGGGCGCTGACGCTTGGCGTGCCGACGCCACACGCCGGTGAGATCGACGCGCCGCTCGCCAAGCAACCCGGCAGCGGCGGCGAGAAGATGCATGTCGACGAAGGCGGATTTGCCGCCAAGACCCGTTACCGCGTCCTCGACAAGGCTGCCGCGCGCGCCGCATGGGTCGAATTTTCGCCGCTGACCGGACGCACCCACCAGATCCGCGTCCACGCCGCCGCGATCGGTACGCCGATTGTCGGCGATGCCAAATATGGCGGCAAGGAAGCCTTTCTGACCGGCGGGATCAGCCGCAAGCTCCACCTCCACGCCCGCCGGCTGGTCATCGATCATCCGTCGGGCGGCAAGCTCGATATCACCGCTGAACCCCCCGAACATATCGCCGCCAGCTTCACCATGCTCGGCTTCGATCCCGAACTCGGCGCGCCCTATGTCGAACCGCCGCACACGCCCAAGCCGAAAAGCCGCCGGACCTCGACCGCCACAAGCGGCAACCGGCGCGGTGAACGCCGCAGCCGGGGGAGTTAATCCACCGGGCGTTTTTCGGCGATGATGTCGTCGAGCCCGGTGATCAACCGCGCGCCGCGATCGAAGGTCAGATAGTTCCAGATCCAGCTCGCGCCGACGACGAAGCGGTTGCGGAAGCCGACGAGGAAGTACAGGTGCGCCGTCGACCAGAGCACCCACGCCGGAAAGCCGCTGAAGCGCGCCCAGCCGAAATCGACGACCGCGCGTTTGCGCCCGATCGTCGCCAGCGAGCCATAGTTGCGGTAGCGGAAGGCCCCCGGTGACGTGCGACCACGCACGCTGGCGACGATGGCACGCGCGACATGCTCACCCTGCTGCTTGGCGGCGGGCGCGATGCCGGGGACCGGATTGCCGTTGGCCATAAATACCGCCGCTGTATCGCCGATGACGAAGACGCCGGGGGCGCCCGCGACGGTCAGATCGGCCGCGACAGTGACGCGTCCGGCGCGGTCGCCCTCGACGCCCAGCCATTTCGCCGCCGGTGACGCCTGCACACCCGCCGCCCAGATGACGCTGGCGGCAGCGATAGTGTCGTCGCCGACGGTGACGATTCCGGGGCCGATGTGCGAGACCCGCCCGTTCAGCCGCACCTCGACGCCGAGCATCTCGAGCGAGCGTTTGGCGGCAGCGCTCAGGCTTTCGGGGAACTGCGCCAGCAGCCGCGCACCGCCTTCGACGAGGATGATGCGGACGCATTTGGGCGTGATGTAGCGGAACTCCATTCCCGCGGCGTGACGCGTCAGTTCGGCGACCGCACCGGCCATTTCGACCCCGGTCGGTCCGCCGCCGATGATGACGAAGGTGAGGAAATCGTCCCGGCTGGCGACGTTTTCCTGGCGCATTGTCTCGGCGCGTTCGAGCGCCAGCAGCACCATCCGCCGTACCCGCGTGGCATCGTCGATCGTCTTGATGCCGGGCGCATACTGCTCCCAATGGTCGTTGCCGCGATAGCTGTGCTGCGCGCCGGTGGCGATGACGAGATGATCGTAGGGCACCCGCGCGGCGCTCGACAGCACGACCTGCTGCGCCGCCGTATCGATGCCGACGACCTCATCGAGCAGCACGTGCATGTTGTCATGGTCGCGGACGATGGCGCGGATCGGTGCGGCGATATCGGCGGGCGACAGCGCGGCGGTGGCGACCTGGTACAGCAGCGGCTGGAACAGGTGATGGTTGCGCCGATCGATCACGGTAATCTCGACATCGGCATGCCGCAGCCCGCGCACCACCGACAGCCCGCCGAACCCGGCCCCCACGACGACGACGCGCGGACGGGTTGCCGTCGCATTGGCGGTATCGACGGCAGGCATGGGGAAATTCCGATCCGGTGAAGCCAGTGACACGGCAGCGCCCGATGCAGCGCGCTGCGTCCGATATGTCATGGGCTGCATTCGCTGGCCACGCAGCATTCGTTACCGAAGGCGCGTTACCCGCCAGACGTCGCGTCAGACGGCGGGCGGGCGCTTGTATCGCTGCAGGAAAGCCGTCGCGAAATCGCCGAGCTGCCCGCCGGTAATCGCCCGGCGCAGCCCCGCCATCAACGTCTGGTAGAACCAGATATTATGTTCGGTCATCAGCATCGCGCCGAGCATTTCACCCGACTTGACCAGATGATACAAATACGCCCGCGACGCGCCGCCGTTGCACACCGGGCAGGGGCAATCGCCATCGAGCGGGGCGGGGTCTTCGGCGTGGCGGGCGTTCCTGATATTCACCGGCCCGTCATGGGTGAACGCCTGCCCGTTGCGGCCCGAGCGCGTCGGCAGTACGCAATCGAACATGTCGACCCCGCGCAGCACCGCGCCGACGATATCGTCGGGCTTGCCGACCCCCATCAGGTAACGCGGGGCGTCTGTCGGCAACATCGCAGTGGCATAGTCGAGCACGCCGAACATCGCCGGTTGTCCTTCGCCGACCGCCAGCCCGCCGATGGCATAGCCGTCGAAGCCGATATCGCGCAGCAATGCCGCCGATTCGCCGCGTAGGCCGGCGTCGAGCCCGCCCTGCTGAATGCCGAAGATCGCTGCCGCCTCCGCATGGGCCCCGCCGCTGTCGAACGCCGCGCGCGACCGCGCCGCCCAGCGCATCGACCGCAGCATCGCCTCGCGCACCACATCGCGTTCGGCGGGCAGCGCCACCAGTTCGTCGAACGCCATGACGATGTCCGATCCGAGCAGCCGTTGGATCTCCACCGAGCGTTCGGGGCTGAGCAGATGCTTCGAACCGTCGAGATGCGAGGCGAAGGCGACGCCGTCTTCGGAGCGCTTGGTCAGCGCGGCAAGGCTCATCACCTGATAGCCGCCGCTGTCGGTGAGGATCGGCCCGGTCCAACCGCTAAACGCATGCAAGCCGCCCAGCCGCGCGACACGCTCGGCACCGGGGCGCAGCATCAAATGGTAGGTGTTGCCGAGGATGATGTCCGCACCGGCGGCGCGCACCTCGGCGGGCCGCAGCCCCTTGACGGTGGCGGCGGTGCCGACCGGCATGAACGCCGGCGTGCGGATGCTGCCGCGCGCCATCGCAATGCTGCCGGTCCGCGCCGCGCCGTCGGTGGCAGCGATGGTGAAGGTGAAACGCGTCATCGGGCGGCTGTAGCGGCCATCGCCGCAAACGCCAGCCTCACCCGCCGCGCGGCCGTAAGCCGGAGCGGGCTACGGAGCAGCATCTTCCCTCTCCCGCCTGCGGGAGAGGGGCTACGTCAGCGCTAACCTTCCCCTCTCCCGCTTGCGGGAGAGGCGAGAGACGCGCCGCTTGGCGCGGCCCGGGTGAGGGTGTTCTTTCTGTTGGCGCGACAGGATCACCCTCACCCGCCGCGCTGGCGCGCGCGTCGCCTCTCCCGCAGGCGGGAGAGGGGGTACGGAGCAGCATCTTCCCTCTCCCGCGTGCGGGAGAGGCGAGAGCCGCGCCGCTTGGCGCGGCCCGGGTGAGGGTGTTCTTGTGCTTCGACGCGAGGGGCCCACCCTCACCCGCCGCGCTGGCGCGCGAGTCGCCTCTCCCGCAGGCGGGAGAGGGGTTGTGGAGCGCTAACCTTTCCCTCTCCCGCGTGCGGGAGAGGCGAGAGACGCGCCGCTTGGCGCGGCCCGGATGAGGGTGTTCTCGTGCTTCGATACTGGGGCACACCCTCAACCCGCCGCGCTGGCGCGCGAGTCGCCTCTCCCGCAAGCGGGAGAGGGGTTATAGTGCCAACCGCCACGTCTCGCCCGGTTCTGGCTTGCCGAAGGTGTCGTGCACGGCCGTTTCGGTGATGACGAAGCCGGCGGCTGCATAGATGCGTCGTGCCGGGATCAGGACGCTGTGGGTCCACAGCATGATCTCACGATAGCCAGCGACGCGGGCGAAATCGACGCAGCGCCGCACCAGGTCCTGCCCCAGCCCAAGCCCGCGCGCCGCGCAGTCGACATGGAGCAGGCGGAGTTTCGCGATATTATCCCCGGCATCGACGCAAAAAATCGCACCGACGCGTTCGCCGCCGCGCTCGGCGATCCAGCAGTTCGACCGACCCGGAACATAGTCCCGCGCGAAATTGCCCGTCGTCTCGACAAGCAGCGGCTCCATCGCGCCGCGCCAGCCATTGGCTGCGGCGTAGTAATCGGCCTGGGCACGGACGACCCACGCCATGTCGCCAGCCATGTCATCGCCGCGCGAATCGCGGATGGTGTACGGCGCCGCAGTCATTCCGGCAGCAATAGCGATGCATCGCCATAGCTGTAAAATCGATAGTTATGCGCAATGGCATGGGCATAGGCGGCGCGCATCGTGTCCAATCCCATCAGCGCGCTGACCAGCATGAACAGCGTCGATTTGGGCAGATGGAAGTTGGTGATAAGCCCGTTGGTGGCGCGAAACGCATACCCCGGCGTGATGAAGATCGCCGTGTCGCCCTCGAACGGCTGCACCCGGCGCGACGCGTCGGCGGCACTTTCGAGCAGCCGCAGCGAGGTGGTGCCGACAGGAATGATGCGGCCCCCGGCGGCACGCGCCGCGTTGAGGCGCGCAGCGGTCGCAGCATCGATGCTGCCCCATTCGGCGTGCATCTTGTGATCGGCGGTATCGTCGGCCTTGACCGGCAGGAAGGTCCCCGCGCCGACGTGGAGCGTCACCGTTTCGCGCGTCACGCCTACTGCTGCAAGCGCCGCCCAGAGGTCGGGCGTGAAATGCAGCCCGGCGGTCGGCGCGGCGACTGCGCCGTCCTTCGTGGCGTGGAGCGTCTGATAGTCGGTCGCATCGGCGGCATCGACGCCGCGTTTCGACGCGATATACGGCGGCAGGGGCATGACCCCGGCGGCAAACATTGCGGCGGGCAGGTCGTCGGCGGCGAAGCGCCAGCGGATCGCACCGTCGTCGGCCTTTTCGATCGCCACCCCGGTCAGCCCCGCCCCAAAATCGACCCGGTCGCCAGCGGTGATGCGCCGCGCGTTGCGGACGAAACTCCACCATTCGTCGGCGGCCTCGCGCTTGTGGAGCGTCACGCCGATGGTGGCGTCACCCTTGCGCCCGGTCAGTTGCGCCGGGATGACGCGGGTATCGTTAACCACCAGCACGTCGCCCGCGCGCAACTGCTGCGGCAGATCGGTGACAACGAGGTCGGCGAGCGCAGGGCCGCGCACCTCGAGCAGCCGCGCCGAATCGCGCGGGCTTGCCGGACGCAGCGCGATGCGTTCGGGCGGCAGGTCGAAATCGAAATCGGCGACGCGCATGGATAAACTCGAGCAGGCTTGGTGTGACGCCCGACGACGCTGCCGGGGACTGGCGCGCTCTAGCCCGATTGCGGCCTCGCGACGACCGTTAGATTTTGCTGCCTTGGCGCGGCGGCATGGCCCCGCTACGACTTGGGCATGACCCAGACCCTCCTCCTCCTCCCCGGTGACGGCATCGGCCCCGAAGTGACGGCGCAGGCGCGCCGCGTCGCCGAGCGGCTGATCGCCGACGGTTTCGACCTCGCCATTACCGAGGCGCGGTTCGGCGGTGCTGCGATCGACGCCGATGGCGTGCCGTTGACCGATGCAACGCTCGCCGCCGCCAAGGCTGCCAGCGCCGTATTGATGGGCGCAGTCGGCGGGCCGCAATGGGCGGGGCAGCCGTATGACAAGCGCCCCGAGGCCGGCTTGCTCGCTCTGCGCGGCGGCATGAACGTCTATGCCAACCTCCGCCCGGCGCGGTGCTTTCCGGCGCTCGCCGATGCGTCGAGCCTGAAGCGCATCTATGTCGAAGGGCTCGACATCCTGTTCGTCCGCGAACTGACCGGCGGCGTTTATTTCGGCGAACCGCGCGGTATCGAAACGCTCGCCGATGGGCAACGGCGCGGCGTCAACACCCATGTCTATACCACCAGCGAAATTCAGCGCGTCGCCCGCGTCGCCTTCGAACTGGCGCGCGGCCGCAAACGCGAGGTCGTCTCGGCCGAAAAAGCCAATGTCATGGAGGCCGGGCTGATGTGGCGCGAGGACGTGCAGGCGCTGCGCGATGCCGAATATCCCGACATCAAGCTGAGCCACATGCTCGCCGACAATATGGCGATGCAGCTGGTCAAGCAGCCCAAGCAGTTCGATGTCATCCTGACCGACAATCTGTTCGGCGATATCCTGTCCGATGCGGCAGCGATGCTGACGGGTTCGCTCGGCATGCTGCCGTCGGCGGCGATCGGCGAGGCGGGGATGCCGGGGCTTTACGAGCCGATCCATGGTTCGGCCCCCGACATCGCCGGACGCGGCGTCGCCAATCCGTGCGCGGCGATCCTCAGCCTGGCGATGGCGTTGCGCCACAGCCTGGGCAGCGTCGGCCTTGCCGAAGCGGTCGAGGCAGCGGTCGAGGCAGCGCTCAACGGTGGCGCGCGGACCCCCGATCTCGGCGGCACGCTGACGACCGAGGCGATGGGCGACGCCGTGCTGGCGAAACTGTGAGGCTGGCCGTGCCGCAGAAAGTCTGCCGATGAGCCTCGCCCGCACCCTTTGGGTTCTTGCCGCGCTTATCGTCGGCCTCGCCTTGGGGGCAGCGCTCAGTGCATCGGGCAGTGCGATTGCGCCGACCGCCACCGCCATCGCCGGACCCATCGGCGACCTGTGGCTCAATGCGCTGCGGATGACGGTGGTGCCGCTGGTCTTCGCGATGTTGTTCACCGGGGTCGCTGAAGCCGCCGAAACCGCAGCGTCGGGCGGGCTGGCGGCGCGCGCGCTGGCGGTGTTCGTCACGGTGCTTTTTATATCGGGGCTGTTCGCCATCACTGTGTCGCCGTTGCTGCTCGATCTTTGGCCGGTGTCGCCCGCCGAGGCCGCCGCGATGATGAGTAGCGGGCAGGGGGCCGCCAGCATTCCGCCCGCGCCACCGTTCGGCGAATGGCTGCTCAGCTTCGTGCCGACCAATCCGGTCAACGCCGCTGCCGAAGGTGCGATGGTGCCGCTGGTGGTTTTCGCGCTGGTCTTCGGGCTGGCGGCGACCCGCATCGCGCCGGGTCCGCGCGCTGCGTTGAACGGCGTCTTCGAAGGCGTCGTGCAGGCGATGCTGGTGATCGTCGGCTGGGTGTTGTGGGCGGCACCCGTCGGCATATTGGCGCTGGCGGTCGGGGTCGGTGCCAAGCTCGGCGGCGGGGCATTCGGCTTGCTGGCGCATTACATCGCACTGCTGGTGACGGTGCAAAGCCTGTTGATCGCCTGCATCTATGTGGCGGCGGTCGTGTTCGGGCGCGTCGGCTTCGTGCGCTTTGCCGAAGCGCTTGTCCCGGTTCAGCTCGTCGCGCTCAGCACCCAATCGTCGATCGCCTGCCTGCCGGCGATGGTGACGGCGAGCGAGCGGCTCGGCATTCCCGAATCCCCCCGCCGCCTCATCCTGCCGCTGGCCGTGTCGCTGTTCAAAAGCACCAGCCCCTGCGCCAATATCGCCGTCATCATCTATCTGGCGTCGGTCCACGGTATCCATATCGGGGTGATGCAGGGGTTGGCGGGTGCGGGCGTCGCGGTTGCAGTGGCGGTCGCGTCGGCGGGCCTCCCGGGCGGCACCAGCTTCTTCCTCGCCTGCGTGCCGATTGCTGCCGCAATGGGCGTTCCCCCGACGCTGCTGCCGCTACTGCTGGCGGTCGAGGTCATCCCCGACATTTTCCGGACGATCGGCAATGTGACGGGCGATGTCGCGGTGACGGCGGCGTTGGGGCGAGGGCGTCGCTAGCGCCCCACTAAACCGCATTGCGTTCGGTCGCTGCTTCGGCTGAAACCTCATATGCACGGACCAGCAATCGCTCGGGTACGCGCCAAGCCTCGGCAATCCGGCGGATCATCGGCAAGGTCAGCGGGCGCTTGCGGCCCAAAACCTCCGACGCCCGTGATTTCCCGATGAGAGCCGCAAGATCGGCGCGGCTATGACCTTCGAGCGCCATTGCCGCTTCGATTGCTTCGACCGGGTCCATATCGGCCACCGGCCAGCGGCGTTCCTCATAGGCTTCGACCAGCGTCACTAGGACATCGAGGTGGTCACCTTCGGCTGTTCCGTCCGCCGCGCCCCAAAGCGTTTCGATGACGCGCAGGGCAGCGCGGTGGTCGTCGTCGGTCTTGATCGGGGTGATGTCCATCGCAACCTCCTAAAACAGATTGATCGTCAGTGCGTCGATCCGGTCATACGCGGCGTGTGTCCCAAGGAACTTGACGAAGGCGATCGACCGACGGAAATCGAACGCCACGATCATCCGGTAATTGCCGCCCGCCACCTCGAACCGGACCCGCCCGCCGTTCAGAACCTTTGCCTTCGAAAAGTCACCCTGGACCTCGGCGGCGCTCGTCCAGTTCGCCGCTTTGGTCACGTTCAGCCAATGTGTCAGCGAAGCCCGGGTTGCCGGATGCGCATCGATGAACGCCACGACGGTGTTGCGGGCGATCACACGCATGTCTGAGACTACCAGTTCCCATTATGGGAATCAATGGACTTTTCCGCAATGCCCGCTAATCCCCGCCCCCTTAGGAGACTCCACCCATGGGCTATAAAGTCGTCGTCGTCGGCGCGACCGGCAATGTCGGACGCGAGATGCTGAACATTCTGGCCGAGCGCCAGTTCCCGCTGGTCGATATCGCCGCCGTGGCGAGCCCGCGGTCGACCGGCGACGTCATCGATTTCGGCGACACCGACAAGACGCTCAAGGTGCAGAACCTCGAACATTTCGACTTCACCGGCTGGGATATTGCGCTGTTCGCTGCCGGGTCGGGGCCGACGAAGCTCCACGCACCACGCGCGGCGGCGGCGGGGTGCACGGTCATCGACAATTCGTCGCTGTACCGGATGGACCCCGACGTGCCGCTGATCGTGCCTGAGGTGAACCCGCAGGCAATCGACCGCTACACGCGCAAGAATATCATCGCCAACCCCAATTGCTCGACGGCGCAGATGGTCGTTGCGTTGAAGCCGCTCCACGACGCCGCCGGGATCAAGCGCGTCGTCGTATCGACCTATCAGTCGGTCAGCGGCGCGGGGAAGGAGGGCATGGACGAGCTGTTCGAGGAAAGCCGCGCGATCTTCGTCGGCGATGCCCTCGCACCGCGCAAGTTCACCAAGCAAATCGCCTTCAACGTCATTCCCCACATCGATGCCTTCGTCGGCGGCGACACCGGCTATGACGGCTATACGAAAGAGGAATTGAAAATGGCGCAGGAGACCAACAAGATCCTGTCGCCCGACATCCTCGTCACCGCGACATGCGTGCGCGTGCCGGTGTTCGTCGGCCATTCCGAAGCGATCAACATCGAATTCGAACGCCCGATCAGCGTCAAGGAAGCGCAGGCGATCCTGCGCGAAGCCCCCGGCATCATGCTGTTCGATAAACGCGAAGACGGCGGC
Organism: Sphingomonadales bacterium; assembly: GCA_038229555.1. Taxonomy (GTDB): domain Bacteria; phylum Pseudomonadota; class Alphaproteobacteria; order Sphingomonadales; family Sphingomonadaceae; genus Sandarakinorhabdus. Next base: position 94,525 of record JBBROI010000003.1, on the reverse strand, counting down.
TACATCACCCCCATCGAATGCGTCGGCGAATATGCGACCTATGTCAGCCGCGTCCGCAAGGACCCGACGGTGCCGCACGGCCTCGCGCTGTGGTGCGTGTCCGACAACCTCCGCAAGGGCGCGGCGCTGAACGCCGTACAGATCGCCGAACTACTCGGGCGGCGGCATCTGAAGAAGGCGGCTTGAGGGGCTGATAGCGAAACGCTATCATCTGGGCATGGGCCAGCTCCTCATCCGCAACCTTGATGACCGAGTGATTGCGACGTTGCGCGCCCGTGCGACGGCAGCCAAGCGGTCGCTCGAGGCCGAAGCCCGCGATGCGCTGGCCAGTGCCGCGCGGCTGACGCCTGACGAGAAGATCGCGATGGCGTTGGGCTGGCAAGCGGCATCTGACGCGGCAAGGGTCCCCGAAGTGCCGCAGAAGCCGGGGTGGGAGCTGATCCGCGAAGATCGCGATACGCGGTGATCGTCGACGCCAGCGTCGTGTTCAAATGGTTCGTCGCAGAAGACGATAGTCCCGCGGCGGTCGGACTATTATCGCAGCCCGAGCTCGTCGCTCCGGACCTGATCTTCAGCGAAGTCGCCAATGCGCTGTGGAAACGCCGGCGGCGCGGCGAAACCGGCGACTATACGGTCGGGCTTGCCGGATTGCCTGCGATGTTCACGACTGTCTTCCCCTGTGCGCCGCTGGCGCAACCGGCGCTCGATCTTGCCATTGCACTCGACCATCCGGTTTACGACTGTTTTTACCTCGCGCTTGCGATGATGCTCGATACGCAGTTGGTCACCGCAGATATACGTTTTCGGCGCGCCTGTGCGGACACGGCATACGCTCGCCGGATCATGGCGCTCGCATAGTTCGATGGCACCACCATTCGGTATTTCCTGCCGATAGAGGGAACATCACAACCCGTCGCGTATTATGTGCGTCCCGCCTGCCCGTTCATCGCGGGTTGGTCGGGTTCGCCACACTACGCCATCGCCGGTGCAGGCCGCCGGCTCAGCTAAGGGTTATTTATGCGTACACTTCAAATCGCGGCACTTGCCGCGCTCGTCGCCGCGCCTGTCGCGGCACAGACGGCGGCACCAACGCCGTTCAACGGTTTTTTCGCCGGTGTTCAGGGCGGCTGGCAGCAGGATCGGCTGAAGCTGACCGTAACCAATGCCGGGCTCACCTCATCGGCGACCGAAAGCAAGTCCGGGCTGCTGTATGGCGGTCAGGTCGGCTATGATTTCAAACTGTCGCCGCAGATCGTTCTCGGTGGTGAAGCGAGCGTTACCGGTCGCACCGGCAGCGACAGCTTCGACGACGGCCTTGGCGGCACCTATAGCCTCAAGGCGGGTCGGACTTTCAACGCCAGCGCGCGCCTCGGCTACCTCGTCAGCCCCAATGGCCTTGTCTATGCCCGCGGCGGCTATTCGAACGCCCGCTTCAACCTCGACAGCAGCGCCGGGCGCTTCTCCGAGGACCGCGACGGTTATCTCGCTGGTGTCGGTTACGAGCAATATCTGTCGCGCAACATCTCGGCGCGCATCGAATATGACTATTCACGCTATGGCAGCGAGGATCTGACCGGCCTCGTCAGCGGTGTCGGCTCGACGTCGCGGCTGAAGTATGAACGCCACCAGGTCGCAGCCGGCGTTAACGTCCGCTTCTAACGCCGCCTTGCAGGGTTCCGGCGGCAGCGTTACGCCGTTGCCGGAACTTGCGGGGGGATTCAAAGATGATCGCAGTCAGCGGCGGCTGCCAGTGCGGCACGCATCGCTTCGATGCCCAAGTGCTTCCCGGCTCGGGCTATTGGTGCCACTGCCGGATGTGCCAGCGCGCCACCGGCGGGGTCGCAGCCGCATTTGTGAACGCCGCCAAGGTCGATGTGCGCTGGCAGGCGGCACCGCCGGTCACTTTCATGTCGTCACCCATCGGGCGGCGCGGCTTTTGCGAAAAATGCGGCACGCCGCTGACCTTCGATTATCCCGACAGCGACCGGGTCGACCTGACGATGGGCAGCCTCGACAATCCCGGCGCGGTGCGGCTGGCGAGCCACTTCGGCGTCGAAAGCCGGGTACCCGACTGGATTCCGCATGACGATCTGCCGGTCACCCGCTGCGAGGAGCATGAACCGCTCGTGGCACGCTGGAACGGCGCAACCGGAGGCCCTGAATGACCATCCTCAACAGCTTTGCTTCGTTCGATGGGCAGACGATCGCGTGGCGCGAAACCGGCGTCGGGCGTCCGGTCGTCCTCCTCCACGGGCTGTTCAGTTCGGGCGAGATGAACTGGGAACGCTATGGTGCGGCCAACGCCGTCGCTGCTGCCGGGTTTCGCGCCATCATGCCCGACTTCCGCGCCCATGGCATGAGCGCCGCGCCGCATGACGCCGCCGCCTATCCCGCCGATGTGCTGGCGATGGATATCGAGGCGCTCGTTGCTCACCTCGACCTCGGCGCATTCGATTTGTGCGGCTATTCGCTCGGGGCGCGCATGGCGGTGCGGCTTTTGGTGCGGGGCATGACGCCGCGCCGCGCTGTGCTGGGCGGTATGGGGCTATCGGGCATTATCGGCGGCCGCGAGCGCGCCGAATGGTTCCTGAACGTCATCGCCAATGCCGACAGCTTCACGCCCGGAACGCCCGAATTCTTCGCCGCCGCCTTCATGAAGCAGAACAAGATCGACGGTGCCGCCGTCGCCCATGTGCTGCGGTCGCAACTGGTGACCCCGGCGGAGCTGCTGCCGACGCTGGCGACGCCGACGCTGGTCGTTTGCGGCACCGATGACCGCGACAATGGCTCGGCCCCCGACCTCGCCGACGTCCTGCCGCACGCGACCTATGCCGAAATCCCCGGCAACCATATGAGCGCGGTGACGATGCCCGAATTCGGGCAGACCATCGCTACGTGGCTGGCGGCGGACAAGAGCTGATCGTCGACGCGCCGGGGCGATTGTGCTAGGAAGACGGTAGATAGTTTTCTTCCCAACGGTGCAGCAATGGCTCTCAACATCAAACGCAAGGAAACCGAGCGGCTGGCGCGGGTGATGTCGCAGCGGACCGGCCTGTCGGTTACTGCGACCATTGAGGCGGCGCTGGAGCGCTGGCAGGATCAACTCAATCGCGAAAGCGGCGATAGCGGAAAGGCGCTGGCTGATTTTATCGCGTGGCAGGAATCGCTCGGTCCCCGTCCGCCGGGACCAAGCTATCAGGAAATCATTGAGGACATGTACGACGAGCACGGGCTGCCGCGTTGATCATCGACACGTCGGCGCTCGTCGCAATCGCCCTGCATGAGCCCGAGCGCGACGGTTTCTACCGCGCAATCCGCGCTGCGCCGGTCCGATTGATGTCGGTGGCCAATGCGCTCGAACTCCACCTCGTACTGTCGCGGCGACCGTTGGCAGGCGAATATGACGGGCTGTTCGCCGAACTGCGCATCGAGGCGATGGCGGCCACCACCGAACATCTCACCCTCGCTCGCGCGGCGCATGACCGCTTCGGGCGCGGCAACCACCCCGCCGCGCTCAATTTCGGCGACTGCTTTGCCTATGCGCTGGCGAAGGCGACGGGGTATCCGTTGTTGTTCAAGGGCGATGATTTCGGGCGGACGGACGTGCGGGTGGCCATCGTCTGACGACAGCGCCCGACCCAGCATGCTTGCAACCGAACCGTCATTTTGCCATGAACGCCCGCAACCGGTCGCAGCGACGCGCGCGCCACATGATTATCTGGGGGCTTTAGAACAGCATGAACGCTATTTTGATCGCGATTGTCTGCGGTCTCGCCGCCGTTGCCTATGGCGTGGTGACCGCAATGCAGGTGCTTGGTGCTTCGCCGGGTAACGCCCGCATGCAGGACATTGCCAAGGCCATTCAGGAAGGCGCCGGCGCCTATCTGACCAAGCAATATACCGCCATCGGCATCGTCGGTCTCATCGTCGCGGTGCTTGTCGCGGTGTTCCTCGGCGTCATCCCGGCAGTCGGTTTCGTGCTCGGCGCGGTGCTTTCGGGGGCGACGGGTTTCATCGGCATGAACATTTCGGTGCGTGCCAATGTCCGCACCGCCGAAGCTGCGCGACAGGGGCTGCAGCAGGGCCTGACCATGGCGTTCCGTTCGGGCGCGGTTACCGGGATGCTCGTCGCCGGGTTGGCGCTGCTCGCGATCGCCGGATATTATTACGTCCTGACGTCCTACATGGGCCTCGCGCTGACCGATCGTCCGGTGATCAACGCGCTCGTCGCGCTCAGCTTCGGGGCGTCGCTGATTTCGATCTTCGCGCGGCTGGGCGGGGGTATCTTCACCAAGGCCGCCGACGTCGGTGCCGATATGGTCGGCAAGAACGAACTCGGCTTCGACGAAGATGATGATCGCAACCCCGGCGTCATTGCCGATAACGTTGGCGACAACGTCGGCGATTGCGCCGGCATGGCGGCCGATCTGTTCGAGACCTATGTCGTCACCATCGGGGCCACGATGGTGCTGGTGGCACTGCTCGTCGGCGCGGTCGATGCGGCGCGGTTGATGACGCTGCCGCTGCTCGCCTGCGGCGTCTGCATCCTGACGTCGATCGTCGGCACCTATTTCGTCCGTCTCGGCAAGAGCGGCTCGATCATGGGCGCGCTCTACAAGGGTTTCATCGTCACTGCGCTGCTGTCGATACCGGCACTGTGGTTCGCAACGCAGGCGATCTTCCCCGATATGGAAGCGCCGATTGTCCTCAACGATACCGCCGCACTCGGCTTCAACGCCCGCCAGCTGTTCTATTGCATGCTTGTCGGCCTGTCGGTCACCGGGCTGATCGTCTGGATCACCGAATATTACACAGGCACCAACTATCGCCCGGTGCAGTCGATCGCCAAGGCGTCGGATTCGGGGCATGGCACCAACGTCATTCAGGGTCTTGCCGTGTCGATGGAATCGACCGCGCTGCCGACCTTGGTCATCGTCGCCGGGATCATCGGATCGTATCAGCTCGCGGGCCTGATCGGCATTGCCTTTGCCGCGACCGCGATGCTGGCGCTGGCCGGCATGGTCGTCGCGTTGGACGCCTATGGCCCGGTTACCGACAACGCCGGCGGCATCGCCGAAATGGCGGGCCTCGACGGTGAAGTGCGTGAACGCACCGATGCGCTCGATGCGGTCGGCAACACCACCAAGGCGGTCACCAAGGGTTACGCCATCGGCTCGGCGGGTCTCGCGGCGCTGGTGCTGTTCGCCACCTATACCGAGGATCTGAAGCTGTTCTTTGCCAGCACCGTCGTCGATTTCTCGCTGTCGAACCCCTATGTCGTCGTCGGGCTGCTGCTCGGCGCGCTGCTGCCATATCTTTTCGGCGGCATGGCGATGACCGCAGTCGGGCGCACGGCGGCGGCGGTGGCGCAGGACATTCGCGCCCAGTTCCGCGAAAACCCCGGCATCGCCGATCGCAGCGTCCGTCCCGACTATGCCCGCACCGTGGGCCTCGTCACCGCCGGTGCGATCCGCGAGATGATCGTGCCGTCGCTGCTGCCGGTGCTCGCCCCGGTCGCCGTCTATTACGCCATCACTGCCGTCGCGGGGCAGGGCAACGGCTTTGCCGCGCTCGGCGCGCTGCTGATGGGGGTTATCGTCTCGGGGCTGTTCGTCGCGATCTCGATGACGTCGGGTGGCGGCGCATGGGACAATGCCAAGAAGGTCATCGAGCAGGGCGCGTATGGCGGCAAAGGTTCACCGGCGCATCAGGCGGCGGTTACCGGCGACACCGTCGGCGATCCCTACAAGGATACCGCCGGTCCGGCAGTCAACCCGATGATCAAGATCACCAATATCGTCGCATTGCTGCTACTGGCAGCACTCGCCGGCCACGGCGGGTGAAGCGGGTTCCCCTCTCCCGCGCGGGAGAGGGGGCCGTTAATTACCGCGGCCCGTCGCGTCCTGCCGGAGCGCCGTCGGCGCCCGTGCCGCCGAACTGACCGATATTGCCGAACAGATCTTCGAGCAGCCCCGATTCGCGACCCAGCGTCGGCGTCTTGTCGCGGACGGGCGTGATGTTGGCGATCTTCTCCATGCCGCGTCGCTCGACCTTGGCAACCGTGCCCTTTTTGTCGAAGCTGACGATCAGCATCGACTGGGTCAGCACCTTGGGGTTGGCGAACGCCAGCTGGCCGGTGTTACGCGAAATGTAATACCACTCACCCGAATCGAACTGTGCGACAAAGGTTGGGCGACCGAGCGTCTTCTGCACCGAATCGCGGTTGTCGACGCCGGGCTGGATCGCCGCGACGAGGCTTTCATCGACGATATACCCCTGATTCTGCCGGATGCGGGTGCAGCCGCCAAGCGCCGTCGCACCAATTGCCATCACCAGAACCATCGAAGCCACACGACGCATTGCTTACTCTCCAACCGGCGCGAACCCCGGTACGGCACCGGGACACGCTGACGCGCGCCATTGCAGCGGTCGCGTACCGGGGTGCATTATGCCAAAGCCGCGCCCAAGTCCAAAGCCCAGTTTAGGAAACCTGTCCGCCCATGTCATTGCTCGAACGCATCGGCCTTGCCGCCCGCCGCGCGCCACCCGCCGATGCGCTGTACCGCGCCATCGTCACTGTCGCGCGCGACCCCGCCTGGTATCGCGCCGGGGCGGTCCCCGACACCATCGACGGGCGGTTCGACATGGTGGCGCTGGTGCTGACGCAAGTGCTGCTGCGGCTCGAAATCGACAGCGGCGCGGCGCAATTGTCGGCGGACCTGACCGAGCGTTTCATCGCCGATATGGACGGCTCGCTGCGCCAGCTCGGCTTTGGCGACCCCAGCGTCGGCAAGCGAGTCGGTGAGATGGTCAGCGCACTCGGAGGTCGGCTGGGGGCGTATCGCGACGCGCGCGGCGATGACACAGCGCTGGCGGCGGCGCTCGAACGCAATTTATGGCGCGGGGCCGGACCCGATGGCGACGCGGCCGATTGGGTCGTTAAGCGTGTCAACTTGCTCGGCGCGATGCTCGCGGCGCAGCCGGTCGCGACGCTGGCGGCTGGCCGGATGGAGTTCCACCCATGACGCCTGAATTCTCGCGCCCAGTGCGCGCCGACGATGCCGTTGCGTCACGCCAGCCGATGCTGGTCACCGCCGAACCGAGCGAACGCGCGGCGCTTGCGACACGCTTTGGACTGCTGACGCTCGACCGGCTCGAGGCGCGATTGATGCTGGTCCGCGAGGCGGCGGGCATCCGCGTCAAGGGCAGCGTCGATGCCGAAGGCGCGCAGCCGTGCGGCCTGTCCGCCGAACCGGTGGCGTTCCGGCTCAGCGAGACCGTCGCGTTGTTGTTTACCCAAGCGACACCCGAAGGCGACGAGGTCGAACTCGATGAGGCCGATCTCGATGCCGAACTGCTGACCGGCGACAGCATCGATTTCGGTGAAGTCGCGGCGCAATCGATGGCGCTGGCGCTCAATCCCTATCCGCGCGCCGCAGGGGCTGTCGCGCCGGGTATCGTCATCGATGAGGAGGCGGCGCGGATTGCCGCAAGCCCCTTTGCCGTGCTGAAGGGTGGCAAGGGAGATTGATGCGGCCCTGTCATCCGCAAAGAACAGGGCGCACCATCCCCAAACGCTGTCATCCCGGCGAAGGCCGGGATCCAGTTTCCTTCTGCATCACACTTAAAGAAACTGGATCCCGGCCTTCGCCGGGATGACAGGGTGTTCTGTGCGCCTCTCTCCCAACCGGGAGCACCAACGCCTCAGAACGGTACGTCGTCGTCGAGATCGTCGTAGTTCGGGCTCGGGCGCTTGCCACCACCACCGCCATTCCCCATGCCGCCGCCTGCCGGTGCCCCATGGTCGTCGGCATAACCGCCGCCGCCGCCGCCGCCACCTTGGCCACCGCCGCTGTCGCGCCCGCCGATCAGCGTCATTTCACCGCGAAATGGCCCGACGACGATTTCGGTGATGTAGCGCTCGGCCCCGTTCTGGTCCTGGAACTTCCGGCTTTCGATTGCGCCTTCGATATAGACCTCGCTGCCCTTGCGCAGATACTGGGTCGCGACGCGGCCGATGTTCTCGTTCTTGATGACGATATTATGCCATTCGGTCTTTTCCTTGCGCTCGCCCGACGCCTTATCGCGCCACGTTTCGGACGTCGCGATCGAGAATCGCACCACCGAGCCGCCGTTGGCGAAGCTTTTGCTTTCGGGGTCCTTGCCGAGCCGACCGACCAGAATGACCTTGTTGACGCCTGCCATTATCGAATTCTCCTCTAAACCGTCATCCTAGTCACCACGGCGACGGCCCGCAACGGCGACGGCTTGCCAAAGCGACCGCTTTGACGGCAGTTTCGCAGGCGCAGCATGGGGGTATTGATGGTTGGCGAGATCGAAGCATTGGGCGGGCTGGCGACGGCGGGGCTGGCGGCGCAGGCGCTCGATGGTGAGACGTCGGGCCACGCAGGCGACGGCCTGTGCGCCAATTGCGCCGCCACGGTCGGCGGTAAGTTCTGCGCCAATTGCGGGCAGGCGGCGCATGTCCATCGCAGCCTGTTGCATGTCGGTGAGGAGTTCCTTCACGGCATCACCCATTTCGATGGCAAGGCATGGCAAACGCTGCCGATGCTGCTGTTCCGCCCCGGGCGGCTGACGCGCGAATACATCTTTGGACGCCGCGCGCGCTACGTTGCCCCGGTGCCGCTATTCCTGCTCGTGGTGTTCACCATGGTGCTGGTGTTCTCGATGGTCGCGCCGAGCAATTTCGGCGTCAACGTTCTCGATACCAAGATGACCGTCGCCGAAGCCAAGGCGGGTCTGGAACAGACCAACAAGGCGCTCGCCGATATCAATACCGCACTCTACAACGCGCGCGACGGGGGCAAGGCCAAGGCCGAGGAGATCGCGGTGCTCGAGACGGCGCGCGCCGCGTCGAATATGGCGCGCAAACGCTTCGAAGCGCGCATTCTGGGCAAGCCGCCCGCCGACGGCGAAACGCGGTCGAGCGTGCTTGAGGCGATCAAGCAGGCCAACGCCGACGGCAAACTCAACATCAATGTCGGCTCGCCCGAACTCGCCGCCAAGGTCCACCATGCGCTCGAAAACCCCGAGCTGGCGCTCTACAAGATTCAGGGTGTTGCCTATAAATTCAGTTTCCTGCTCGTACCGCTGTCACTGCCATGGCTGTGGTTGTTGTTCTTTTGGAAACGTGGCGTGCGGATGTACGACCATGCTGTTTTTTCGTTGTATTCGATCAGCTTCATGTCGCTGCTGTTCACCGCCGTCAGCGTGCTGTTCGCCATCGGGGTGACCTCGCCGCTGGTTTATGTGACGCTGCTGCTGCTCGTTCCGTTGGTGCACATGTATGCCCAGTTGCGCGGCACCTACGCGGTATCGGCGTTCGGTGCGGCGTGGCGAACCTTTGTGCTCGCCAATCTGTCGATCGCCGTGCTGTCGGTCTATGCCTCGCTGATGTTCATCCTCGGGCTGATCGACTGAGCCCTAGACCCCTGTGACGACCGGATCGAACGCCATCATGCCCATATCGCTGACGGGCGCGCGGGTGCCGTCGAAACTGTCGGGGTCGATCGACTGCGTCACCTTGCCTTGGCGGATCGATGCGGCGTGGACCTGCGTTGTCCGTGGCAGGCGTGCGGCTTCATACCGTGCGAACGCAGCGGGGACGCTGTCTTCGGCGGCAAAGGCGCACGCCAGAACATAGCCATCTTCGATCGCCATCGCAGCGCCCATGCCAAGGAACGGCAGCATCGCATGCGCTGCATCACCCAGTAGCGTCACCCGTCCCTGCGACCAGCGTTGCAGTACGGCGCGGTCGTACAGACCCCATTTGATGCTGGCATCGGCGCGATCGATCAGCCCGGTGACATCGCCATGCCAGCCGTCGAACGCCGCCAGTAACTCGGCGCGACCGGCGGAAATCGACCAGCCTTCGGCAATCGCTTCGCCGGTTTCGACGATTCCGGCGCAGTTTACGATGCTGCCGCCGCAGATTGTGTAGCGGTTGAACGTTCGATGGGGTCCGATGAAGATGGCGCTGCGGCCAAGTCCCATGAACGGCGCGGCGTCGGCCGCAGGAACCAGAAAACGATAGGCGACATGGCCGGTGAATCTTGGAACGTCGTGGCTCAGCAACAGGCTGCGGGTCGCCGAGCGGACGCCGTCGGCACCGACCAATGCGTCGCCGGTCGCCCAATCGCCATTGGCGAAGCGAGCCGTTACCCGCGCACCGTCGTCCTCGAGTGTTGTCAGCACATGGCTCAGCTGCACCGTCACCCCGGCACCGGCAAGGGCGCTGACGAGGGCAGCGTGCAGATCGGCACGGTAGATGTGGCGGACGATGTCGGCTGTCCCGTCGTCGGCGGTGCCGTCACCGGGATCGAGGTTGCCCATCAACAGCCGCGCGGTGCGATAGTGCACGAAGGGCAGGGCGCCCGCCGGACAAGCGAAATGGGCGATGCGCTCCTGCAAACCAAGCGCGCGGAACACCTGCTGCGCGCCACGCCCAAGCGTCAGTCCGGCACCGACATCGCCCAAGGCCCGGGCCGCCTCATGGACCTCGACGTCGAAACCGTGTCGACGCAGCGCGATCGCGGCAACGAGGCCGCCGAGTCCCGCACCGATGATGAGAAGTTTCAAGCCGTCCGGTTGGCGCGGTCGGCGGCGTTGGTTGCCTGGATCGATCCCTTGATCATCGACCAGTCGTCCTTGTCGAGCGCCGACAGCGAGTTGAAATTGCCGCCCGATGCCAACCACTGCCCGCCATCGATGGGGATGACCGCGCCGGTCAGATAATCGCAGCCGGGCGCCATCAGGAAGACCGCGAGGTTGTTCAGTTCCTCATGCTCGCCCATGCGGCGCATCGGGATTGAACTCGCACCCGTGCCCGCGCCGGTCTTCTTGGCCAGCGGTTCGGGCATCAGCCGTTCCCACGCGCCCTTGGTGGGGAAAGGGCCAGGCGCGATGGCGTTGGCGCGGATGCCCTTGGGTCCCCATTCCTGCGCAAGGCTCTGGGTCATCACTGCAACGCCTGCCTTCGACATGGCGCTCGGTACGGTGAACGGTCCGCCGGTCCAGACCCAGGTGGTGACGATCGACAAAATGTTGCCCTTCAACCCCGCTTCGATCCAGCGTTTGCCGGCAGCGACCGTGGTGTTGAAAGTGCCGTGTGCGACAATCGATGCGATGGCGTTGAAGGCGTTGGGGCTGAGATCTTCGGTCGGCGAGATGAAATTGCCCGCCGCATTGTTGACGAGGCCGGTCAATGGCCCCGCGTCGAAGATCGTTTGCATGGCTTCGTCGATCGCGCCGCCGTTCCGGATATCGACCGCCATCGCCGTTACCGTGCCGCCGGTTTCATCGGCGAGTTCCTTGGCGGTTGCATCGAGGATTGCGCCACGGCGGCCCCAGATGACGACTTCGGCGCCAAGGCTGGCGAAGGCACCCGCCATCGATTTGCCAAGCCCGGTGCCGCCACCGGTGACGAGGATCTTCTGGCCAGTCATCAGGCCGTCGGCAAAAATCTGCATGGTCAGTCTCCCCTTGGCCGCATTCGGCTTCCGCACACCCTATCGCATGGTCGCCGAACCGTGGCCGCTATCAAATGACGCAGGCGCACGCGGTGCGGGCGACGCGCGTGTCCGCCGTCCGGCGGGGGCCGACAGGGTTGCCGACGACTTTATTTAGCCGGTTCGGCGCTGGCGAGGGTGACGGGGTCGTTATCGACGATGTCGGTCGTGATGAAATCGTCGCCCGCGAAAGTGTACAGTCGTGCTGCGCCGCCATAGCGGAACATGATCAGCCCGGGGTTGCCGATGGATTTGGTCGTCACGCCGCCTTCGGGACGCGCCAAGGTATAGGTGCCCGGTACGGCCACCTTGATGCCGATGACGCCGAGAAGCGAAGCCTTCATCGGCGTGAAGCCGAACGTGCGCATTTTGTAATTAGGCTGCTTAAGGACGATGACCAACATTGCCTGCTTGCCATCGCGATTGATCAGCATTCGGGCTTCGTCGGCCTTGCCATCACCATCGAAATCGCCGGTGGCGGCGTAAAAGCCGCTCGGCGACATGGCCCGCATGGCGTCGTTTGGCGACCGGAACATGTCGGGCTTGGCTTCCACCCAGCCAAGCTTGGTGGTCAGCATCATCTGCGGCATGTCGGCAGCAATGGCCGCGATCGGCGCCAACGCCACCGCTGCAGCAAGCATTGTGTTGATCCAGAGCGAGCGGGTCATCGTCGGTATCCCTGTTAAGGCTATGCGCCAATTGTGCCGCCGAAACGGGGTGCGCGTCTAGGGGCTTCGCGCGGATTTGGTCGCAATCCTGCCGAGTGGATGGGCTGCGGCAAGGTTCGGGCTCCATCCCGCGACAGTGCGCGCGACCAACGTCCAGCGGACAGGGATGAAAAGCGGAATCACCGCGACGTCGGCAGTGATCAGGGTTTCAGCGCGCAACAGTGCAGCAGCCGCCTCGGCAGACGGCAGACTGCGTGCGGCGCGCACCAGATCGCGGGCGGCGGGGTTGCAATAGACCGGCGGCGCGCAGGCGAGGCCCGTCAACAGAAACGACCGGTCGTCGGCGGGTGCAATGCGCTCATCGACGGCAAGATCGAAATTGCCCCGCGCGACTCGCGCCGCAAAGGCTTTGGGATCGACGGCTTCGGTTGAAACGATAATGCCGAGTTGCGCCCAGCTACGTGCTGCCGCCGCTGCGATGGTGGCGTGCACCGCGCCGCGCGGCAGCAGCAGTGTGAGATGCAGCGCCCGCGTCTGGCCGAACCCGGCTGCGGCGAGCAATTGCTCCGCCTGCGCCCGCCGTGCCGGAGCGTCGAGCGCCGCCCAATCGGGTTGGACCGGATCGCCGGGAGCCAGCGATGGCGGCAGCAGCGTCGTCAGGGGTGCCAGCCCGATTGTGCCGAAGCGCGCGGCGATGCCGTCGCGATCGACCGTCATGGCAAGCGCGCGCCGAATACGCAGATCGGCGAGCGGGCCGAAACGCGTGTTGGCCTGCCAGCCATAGACCCCCCAAACCTGTTCGATGCGTGCCGCCGCATTGGGCTCGCCTTGCAGCCGCTCGATCCCCTCGAGTCCCGCCCCGGTGACGACATCGACCTTGGCGGCGGCAAAGGCGTCGATGGCCGCGCTCGGGTCGGCGCGCGCAATGGTGATTCGCGCTGGTTGCGCATCGTCACGTGACGTCTCGCTGGTCCGGGTGAGGACGCGGGGTTCGCCGGGTGCGGCACGGTAACTGCCGAGAGACGGTGCCGCACCGCCCTTGGCGGACCGGGTGATCGAGAACTCCGGCTGGGTCAGCCAATCGAGCAGCGCCGGCATCGGCGCGGTCATCCGGATTTCGACGACGCGGGTGGTGGGGGCAAGTACGCCGAGCCGCGACATCGGGGCCGTGCCCGCCCCGACCGCCTCGGCGCCGTCGATCGGAAACAGTCCGGCGGCGCGGTCGTCAGCGCCCGAATTGGCAATCGACCGGCGCAGGCTGGCTACGACATCGGCGGCGACAAGCGGCTTGCCGTCACTCCACTTGATCGGTTTCAATCGCAGGATCAGGGTGCGGCCATCGTCGACGAAGCGCCAGCTCGATGCGAGGTCGGGGATCGCGGCACCTTGGGCATTGCGACCGATGAGCGTCGCCTCGGTGGCTTCGGTCACCAGCGCCGCCCGGGCATCGTCAGTGTCGTCGGGGGCTCCGGCGACGATTACCCGCAGGTCGCCACCGTTCTCCCCGCCGCACGCAGCGAGCAGCAGCAGCACGCCGAGCCGTAGCGGCCAAAGACGGTATCGCGCCATGGCAATTGTCCTAGCCGCGTGCTCGGTGCGTTGCCAGCGGCATTGGCAGGACTCGTTCATGGCAAACGATAGCTTGCTTGTCGCTGCCGCCCGGTGGCGGTAGTCCGGTCGCATGACCCAGCCTGCCATTGCCCCCGCCATTGCTCCCGATGTCGTCGCGCTGATCGGCAACACGCCGCTGGTGGTGCTGCGTGGCCCCAGCGCCGAAACCGGCTGCACCATTTTGGGCAAGGCCGAGTTCTTCAATCCCGGCGGCAGCGTCAAGGACCGGGCGGCGCTGTACATTATCGAAGATGCCGAGGCGCGCGGGTTGCTCAAGCCCGGTGGGACCATCGTCGAGGGGACGGCAGGCAATACCGGCATCGGGCTCGCCGTTGTCGCCGCAGCGCGCGGCTATCGCACCGTCATCGTCATGCCCGACACCCAGTCGAAGGAAAAACAGGACACGCTGCGGACCTTGGGGGCCGAGCTCGTGCTCGTGCCCGCCGCGCCCTATTCGAACCCCTGCCACTATGTGCACACCTCGCGGCGCATCGCCGAGGAGACCGAGGGTGCGATCTGGGCCAATCAGTTCGACAATACCGCCAACCGCATGGCGCACATCAAGACGACCGCACCCGAAATCTGGGCACAAACCGACGGGCGCATCGATGGCTTCACCTGCGCCGTCGGCACCGGGGGCACGCTGGCCGGGGTTGCGATGGGACTGCGCGCCGAACGGCCCGACGTCCAGATCGCGCTGAGCGATCCCGAGGGTGCGGCGCTGTACAATTGGTTCGACCATGGCGAGTTGAAGGCCGAAGGCTCGTCGGTGAGCGAGGGGATCGGCCAGTCGCGGATCACCGCCAACCTCGAAGGGCTGACCGTCGATGCGCAGTTCCGCATTTCGGATATCGAGGGGCTGCAGTGGGTGCGTCGCCTGAATGCCGAGGAGGGCATGTGCCTTGGCCTGTCGTCGGGGATCAATGTCGCGGGTGCAGTGCGGCTGGCGCGGCACATGGGGCCGGGGCACATGATCGCGACCATCCTGTGCGACAGCGGCCTGCGCTACATGTCGACGATCTGGAACGCCGAATGGTGCGCGGCGAAGGGGCTGCCGGGGCCGGTGTGATTACCGGGTGGCGTCGCGTCGCCACCGATAGGTCATGTCCGGCATCTTCTCTTCGTTACGCTGTCCGTCGGTCAGGTCTTCGATGATAAAGCCGTGGCGTTCGTAAAACGCACGGGCGCGGGCGTTCGACTGAAAGGTGTACAGCCGTAGTTCGGCCCGATCGCGCTGCGCCAGCGTGACGAGTGCACTGCCGATGCCGCGACGATGATAGTCGGGGTCGACATAGAGATGATCGATCCAGCCGGGCAGCAAGGCGATATGGCCGAGCAGGCGATCGCCTTCGAACGCGCCCCAGACCGGGCCGGCGGGCAAGACGGTATCGCGGTAAAAGGCCGAATACTCAGCCTCCGAATGGCGCGACGTGTCATAGCCGGGGATCAGCGCCCCGGCGATCCGGTGGATCGTTGCGGCGGCGTCGCTCTCATGGGATCGCAGCAGGCGGACGGTGAACATGGCACGTGTGTAGCGTTGCCGCCGCAGTTCGTCAGCAGGCGGCTAACGGGTTGCAGGCACCATAACTCGACATCGCTTTACATTCTGCCTATATCGGCGGCGTACGCATCAACGTGTTGCCGGTTCCATGTTTATTTTGGGCCGGTCTCGGACGCCGCAACGACGGGGTCTGCAACGTCGGAAGCGAGGGTCGATGTCACTACTGCCGCGCCAGTTCCGCGCCGAAACCAGTCCACGCACCGGTAATCCCCGGAGCAAATTTGCGGCTGTCACGCCGAACGGACAGCGAATCCGGCTGGGCATCACTGGTCTCGCAATGATCTTTCTGATCGTGTTGATCGCTGCTGCCGGAATGCGGCCCGACCGGTCGATGGCACCGGCGGGGGCACAAGGCGACCCGCTGGCACAGCTTGGCGTCGCGCCGAGTTCGGCCCACGAAGCTGCCCAACGTGCCGATTCGCCGCCCGCCAAGCCGACTCGCATCTGACAACGCTGCGCCGACTGTCGGATTTGCCGACGGTTTATCCCAATTCGTCCCGTTATTCCCCTGAGTCTGACACACAGACTTATCCACAGGCCTCTATCGAAAGATCAAAGGAAGAACAAATAGCCGCTCGCACTAAGTTCTCCACCGTAAAGGCCCCGTAAAGGCGCTTTGGACCACAAAATACCATTGAGTGGGATGCATGCCCATGATACGCGTTCTCCACAGTGAGAGCGGGAACGTTATTGCGTGGGTGGCTGAAGCGTTGCGCCGGAGGGAGCCGGTAACGTCGATGGCCTGATCCTCCGCCCTCACCGGCAGGGGTGTGCAGGTGTCGGGTCGGCTGTTTCATGGGTCAGCGCTGAATGGGGTCGACACGAAGAATCGCGTGTCGGTTCCGGCGTCGTTCCGTGACGTCATCCGCGAGCGCACCGGCGGCGCCGATCTGTTCGTCGGCCTTGGTCTGCGCGAAGGCTCGCTCGTCGGCTATGATCGCCTTTATTCCGACAAGCTGAACGCCGCGCACGAAACGCGCTTCGGGGCCAATGATGGCATCGACAGCGAAGACGACGGCATGAGCGTCTTCTCGTCGGTCGAGCATTTGACCATCGATACTGCCGGACGCGTCGTGCTTGGGGCCGAGATGGTCGGCTGGGCGCAGCTCGATGGCAACGCGTTGTTTCTCAGCGCCGGTGAGCGTTTCTTCATTTGGAACCCGCTGTTGCTACTGGCACAGCCGAACCTTGACCCGCGTATCGCCAATGTCGCCAAGGGGCATCTGCGCGCCAAGGGGTTGCTGGCATGACCGCCGCGCACATCCCCGTGCTGCTCGACGAGACGATGGCGGCGGTCGCGTTGACGCCGCGCGACACCTATGTCGATGCGACGCTCGGGGCAGGCGGCTACATGCGTGCCGCGCTGGCGTTCGGCCCGGCACGCGCCTTTGGCTTTGACCGCGATCCCGATGCGATCGCGATGAATGCCGAGCTCGCCGACGACCCGCGCGTGACCTTGATCGAACGCCCGTTTGCCGAGCTTGAGGCTGGACTTGCGGCGCATGGTGTGACGCTCGTCGATGCCATCGCCTTCGATATCGGCGTCAGCTCGATGCAGCTCGACCGCCCCGAACGCGGCTTTTCGTTTCAGGGTGACGGCGATCTCGACATGCGGATGTCGAAGAGCGGCATGACCGCCGCCGATTTCATCAACACCGCGACCGAAGCCGAAATCGCCGATGTGCTGTTCCATCTGGGTGACGAACCCGGGGCGCGGCGGATCGCGCGGGCGCTGGTCAACGATCGCCCACTGACCCGCACGTCGGAACTGGCGCGGATCGTGCGTTCGGTGCTCGGCGCGCAACCCGGCGGCAAGGATGCCGCGACGCGGACATTCCAAGCGCTGCGCATCCATGTGAACGACGAACTGGGGCAACTCGACGCCGGACTCGACGCCGCCGAACGCCTGCTGGCGCCCGGTGGGCGACTGGCCGTCGTCAGCTTTCATTCGGCCGAAGACCGCCGGGTGAAGGCGTTCCTGCGTGACCGATCGGGCGGTGCGCCGTCGGGGTCGCGCCATCTGCCGGCCGCCATCAAGCCGCGTGCGGCGAGTTTCGAACGTCCGGCGCGCGCTATCCGCCCATCGGCCGCCGAAATCGCCATTAATCCCCGCGCCCGCTCGGCGACCTTGCGCGCTGCCGTGCGTACCGCCGCCCCCGCCTGGTCCCTCCCGCTTTCGAGGTCAGCATGAGAAACTTTACCGTTAATGCGCTGATGCTCGGGTCGACCATGGCGGTCATCGTCGGGTGCTACAGCCTGACGCTGCGGGTCTCGGGCGAACGCGCCGCCGTTCAGAAGCTCAAGGGGCAGTTAGTCGCCGACAATCACGATATCCGCACCCTGCAGACCGAACTGGGCAACCGTAGTCGGCCGCATGAGCTCCAGCGCTGGAACGATTCGATGCCGACCCTGCAGATGAAGATTCCGGCCGCAGCACAGTATTTACGTGACCCTGTGCAACTGGCCGGCTTCGTCAAGCCGCGCGACGACGGTGGCGCTATGCTGCATTATGCCGTCACCCGCACGCCGGGTGCGCAGCCCGTCGAGCCCGCGCCGCCCGCCGCCCTCCCGGCGCAGCCGCCGTTGGTGCGCGTGGCCTATACCGCGCCGTCGCGCGCCACACCGCGTGCGCCTGCCGTCGATCTCGATGCGATGGTTGCCGATGCCAGCGCCCATGACGGCGGGCAGTGAGCGCGGCGATCGCCCTGCCGCGTGCGCCGGTGACGCTGCCCGGTCAGCGCGAGACCGCGCAAGTCCGTGCGCGCCAGCGGCTGATGATCGTCATGCTGTTGTTTCTGCTGTTCCTGCTTGGGCTGGCGGTCCAGCTGTCGCGGCTGACGATCCTGCAAGCCACGCCCGCTGCGGCGCGCGTGGCAATCAGCGACGTGCCGCCGCGCGGCGACATTATCGATCGCAACGGCGTCGAATTGGCGCGGACCATCGATGCCTATGCGATTTCGGTCGAGCCGCGGAACCTTGCAACCGATGCCCACCGGTTGGCGCGCGAAATCGCGTTGATCTTGCCCGGTCGCACCGAGGCGCAGAACCTTGCCGAACTGCAAAGCCATGCCAGCTTTCGTTATATCGCGCGGCGCGTGCTGCCGGGTGAGGCGAAGCGCATCAACGATCTCGGCGAACCCGCGATCCATCTGCGCCGCGAGGCCGAGCGGCTGTACCCCAACGTCAATCTCGCCGCACATGCGCTCGGCTATGCCGATAACGAAGGCCATGGCCAGGTCGGTATCGAACGCGCCTTCGATACCCGGCTGAGCGACGCGGCGACGCGCGGCACGCCGGTTCAGCTCGCGCTCGATGTCCGTGCGCAGCAGGCGCTCGAAAATGAACTCGGCGCGGTGATGACCGACCAACGGGCCGAGGGCGCGGCGGGCGTCATCCTCGACGTCAATACGTCCGAGGTCGTAGCCATGGCGTCGTTGCCCGATTTCGATCCCAATGCGCCGGGGCGGAGCGAAACCGCCAGTGTGGGCGACAGCCCCAACGCGCTGTTCAACCGCGTCACCTATGCCCGCTACGAACTCGGATCGACCTTCAAGTCGCTGACCATTGCGATGGGGCTCAATGCCGGCACCATCACCTCGATGACCAAGACCTATGATGCGTCGGCCCCGTTGCATATCGCGGGACGGACGATCCATGACGATCACGCGCTCAACCGCCCGCTGACCGTGCCGGAAATCCTGATGCATTCGTCGAATATCGGTACGGCGCGGATCGCCTCAGAACTCGGGCGCGAACGCCAGCGCGCCTATCTCGACCAGCTGGGGTTTCTGGCACCGGTACAGCTCGAACTTCCCGAACGCATCGGGCCGCAGTTCCCGCCGCTGAGCAATTGGGGTGAGGTGGCGACGATGACTATCGGCTACGGCCATGGCATCTCGGTGTCGCCGATGCACTTGGCGACGGCCTATGCGACGCTGGTCAATGGCGGCATCTTCCGCAACCCGACAATGCTGAAGCGTGGCCCCGGCGACGTGCCGGCGGGGCGGCGCGTGTTCACCAGCGCCACATCGGATTCGATGCGCGCGCTGCTGCGCATGGTCGTCACGGGCGGCACCGGGCGCAAATCCGATGCACCGGGGTTCCGCGTCGGCGGCAAAACCGGAACCGCCGAAAAGGCCGGCAAGGGCGGCTATAGCCGTGGTGCCAACGTCTCGACCTTTGCCGTGGCCTTTCCGATGGATGCGCCGCGCTATGTCATCGTCGCGATGATCGACAACCCCAAGGGCAGCAAGGCTTCGGCAGGCTTCAAGACCGCTGGCATGGTCATCGCGCCGATGATGGGGCGGCTGATCGAACGGATCGGGCCGTTGCTTGGGGTGACACCCGACCAGACCCGCGACGTCGATACCAGCGCGGTGCTGGCGCAGATCCGCGACAAGGCGGAGGAATAGCGCCATGCGGCTGGGCGACCTTGTCCCCGGCGGCGGCACGCCACCCGGCGCAGGCGGCAACCCTGTCGTCACGGGCTTTGCGCTCGATCACCGCAAGGTTGCGCCGGGAACCGTGTTCGGGGCCTTTCAAGGCGCGCGGGTCAATGGCGAAGACTTCATCCCGGCGGCGATCGCTGCTGGGGCCATCGCGGTTGTGGCGCGACCGGACCTGAAGGTCGACGGCGCGCTGTACCTCGCCGCCGATAATCCGCGCCCGGTCTTTGCCGGCATGGCTGCGCAATTCTTCGGCCCGTTCCCGGCCACCACCGTCGCCGTTACCGGAACCAACGGCAAAACCTCGTGCGTCGAGCTGACCCGGCAATTGTGGCGATTGGCCGGACATGTTTCGGCCTCGATCGGCACGCTAGGCGTAACCACGGCCGATGAGCAGGTGACGACCGGTCTGACCACTCCCGATGTCGTCACCTTCCTCGCCAACATGGCCGGGTTGCAGCGCGAGGGGGTGACCCATGCGGCGTTCGAGGCGTCGAGTCATGGCCTCGACCAGTATCGCACCGAAGGGCTGCCGGTGTCGGCGGCGGCGTTTACCAATCTCAGCCGCGACCATCTCGACTATCACGGGACGATGGAGGCCTATTTCGCGGCCAAGCTTCGGCTGTTCAGCGAAGTCGTCGATGCCGCCGGGGCGGCGGTGGTCTGGGCCGACGATGGCGACTGGTCGGCGCAAGTCATCGCAGCGGCGCGGCAACGCGGTCTGCGCCTGCTGACCGTTGGTTCGCAGGGTGAGGCGCTGACGCTCGTGCGGCGGACACCGACCCAACTCGGCCAGACGCTCGAAATTTCCGATGGCGGCAAGATCCACACGGTGCAACTGCCGTTGATCGGCGCGTATCAGGCGGCCAATGCTTTGGTATCGGCGGGGCTGGTGATTGCGACGGGTGGCGGGGTCGCCGCGACGCTGGCCAATCTCGCGCGGGTCCAGCCGGTGCGCGGGCGGCTCGAACGCGCCGTCATCGCCAAGTCGGGCGCGGCGGTTTACGTCGATTATGCGCACACACCCGACGCTCTCGAAGCCGCGATTGCCGCGCTGCGACCGCATACGGCGGGGCGCTTACGGCTGGTATTCGGTGCGGGCGGTGACCGCGATACCGGCAAACGACCGTTGATGGGCGCAGTCGCGGTGCGCGACGCCGACGATGTCATCGTCACCGACGATAACCCGCGCTCGGAAGACCCCGCCACCATCCGCGCGGCGATCCTCGCAGCAGCCCCCGGCGCGCACGAGATCAGCGACCGGCGGTCGGCAATTACTGCCGTCATCGCGGCGAGCGCGGCGGGCGATGTCGTGCTCATCGCCGGCAAGGGCCACGAGCAGGGCCAGATCGTCGGCGACCGGGTCCTGCCGTTCGACGACGTGCAAGTGGCGCGGGAGTGCGCCCGGTGAGCGGAGTGCCCTTGCTTTCCTCCCCCTCGAGGGGGGAGGCGACTCGCGCCCCTTGGCGCGGCGGGAGGGGGTGTTCTCCTGCGCCAACATGCAGCCACCCCCACCCGGGCCGGCTGCGCCGTCTCTCGCCTCCCCCCTCCAGGGGGAGGAAAATATGACCCCCCTCTGGACCGCATCCGCCATCGCCGCTGCGACCGGCGGCACGGCGTCGGCACCGTTCGACGCGGGCGGCGTCACCTTCGACAGTCGCGAAGTGATCGGCGGTGAATTGTTCGTGGCGCTGAAGGGCGAGGCGACCGACGGCCACCGTTTCGCAGCGCAGGCCGTCGCGCGCGGCGCGGCGGGGCTGCTGGTCAGCGAACCCGTCGATGCCCCCCATGTCCTCGTTGCCGACACGACCGTAGCGCTCGAAGCGCTCGCCGTCGCCGCCCGCGACCGATCGGCGGCGCTGCGCATCGGCGTCACCGGCTCGGTCGGCAAGACCGGGGTCAAGGAGGCGATCAAGGCGTCGCTGACCCGCTTCGCGCCGGGTGCGATGCATGCCTCGGTCAAGAGCTACAACAACCATACCGGCGTGCCGCTGAGCCTCGCCCGGATGCCCGAGGCGTCGCGCTTCGGGGTGTTCGAAATGGGCATGAACCATGCGGGCGAGATCGCCGCGCTGACCGCGCAGGTGCGCCCGGACATCGCGCTGATCACCTGGGTTGCGCCGGTGCATATCGAATTTTTCGCCGACGAAGCCGCCATCGCCGATGCCAAGGCCGAAATCTTTGCGGGGCTGCAACCTGGCGGCACCGCGATCATCCCGTTCGACAATCCACACCGTGACCGGCTGATCGCCGCGGCAAAGCCCTTTGCCGCCACCATCACCACCTTCGGTCTGGACGACGGCGCCGATGTCCGCGCCGAACGCTTCGTGCTGCACCCCGATTGTTCGTGCGTCACCGCGCGGGTCGGGCCGCATATGCTGACCTACAAGGTCGGCATGGCCGGGCGGCATTGGGTGCATAATTCGCTCGCCGTGCTGGCGGCGGTTCATGCGGCGGGGGGCGATCTGGCGCTCGCTGGACTGGCACTCGCCGAACTCAGCGACCTGCCGGGGCGCGGGCGACGCTTCCGGGTGGCGGCGGGGCAGGGGCAGGCCATCGTCATCGACGAAAGCTACAACGCCAATCCGACCTCGATGCGCGCCGCACTGGCGGTGTTGGGCGAGGTCGCACCCAATGGCAGCGGCCGCCGCATCGCCATTCTCGGTGCGATGGGCGAACTGGGCGACGACTCTCCCGCATTCCACGCCAGTCTCGCCCCGGCGGTCGAGGATGCCGGCGTAACGATTGCGATTCTTGTGGGTAACGCAATGAAGCCGCTGGCGCAGGCGCTCGGACGGCGGCTAGATGTGCGCCACGTCGCCGACATGGGCGCGGCGCAGACCGAACTCGACCGGCTGCTCGCGCCCGATGATATCGTGCTGGTCAAAGGGTCGAACAGCATCGGGCTCGGCGGGTTGGTGGCGGCGCTTTCACGCCCGGAGGGTTCGGCATGATCTATGCGCTGGCGCAATGGGCGGGGTTCGAGGGCGTCCTCAACCTGTTCCGTTATATCACTTTTCGCTCGGGTGCGGCGGTGTTCACCGCGCTGATCATCGCGTTGTTCATCGGGCCGCGCTTTATCGCCATGCTCCGGGTCAAACAGGGCAAGGAAGGCCAGCCGATCCGCGAGGACGGCCCGGCCTCGCACCTGCTGACGAAGCGTGGCACGCCGACGATGGGCGGGTTGATGATCTTGATTTCCTTTACCATCTCGACGTTGCTGTGGATGGAATTGTCGAACGGTTTTGTCTGGGCGTGCCTGTTCGTGACGCTCGGGTTCGGCGCAATCGGTTTCATGGACGATTACGACAAGGTGACGAAGCGCAGCCACAAGGGCGTCTCGGGGCGCACCCGGCTGCTCATGGAATTCTTCATCGCCGGGTTGGCCTGCACATGGATCGCCAGCCGGACGGGGACGACGCTGTACCTGCCGTTCCTCAAGGACGCGGGGCTGGCGCTCGGCATTTTCTACATTGCCTTTGCCGCGTTCATCATCACCGGCTTCGGCAACGCGGTGAATTTGACCGACGGGCTCGACGGGCTGGCGACGATGCCGGTGGTCATCGCCGCCGTGACTTTCGGGTTGATCGCGTATCTGACCGGCAACATCCGTTTTGCCGATTATCTCGGCATCCATCATGTGCCGGGATCGGGCGAACTGGCGGTGTTCGCCGCCGCGCTGATCGGCGCATGTCTGGGGTTCCTGTGGTACAACGCGCCCCCGGCGGCTGTGTTCATGGGCGATACCGGGTCGCTGGCGTTGGGCGGCGCACTGGGGTCGATTGCGGTCGTCACCAATCACGAACTGGTGCTGTTGCTCGTTGGCGGGCTGTTCGTGCTCGAAACCGTCAGCGTTATCGTTCAGGTCGTCAGCTTCAAGACCACCGGCAAGCGGGTGTTCCGCATGGCCCCGATCCACCACCATTTCGAACAGCTTGGCTGGGCCGAATCGACCGTGGTCATCCGTTTCTGGATCGTCTCGATCGTGCTGGCGCTCGCGGGCCTCGCGACGTTGAAGCTGCGGTGATTACGTCGCCTGCCTTTGCCGGGAAAACCTATGCTGTCCACGGGCTGGCGCGCAGCGGGCTGGCGACTGTCGCGGCGCTCGAAGCCAGCGGCGCGACGGTGCTGGCGTGGGATGACGGCGAGGCGGCGCGCACCGCATACGCTGGCGCATTGACCGATCTCACCACCGCGAACCTTGCCGGAGTGACTGCGCTGGTCACCTCGCCCGGCGTCCCGCACACTGCCCCCATCGTCGTCCGCGCCAAAAAGGCCGGCATTCCTGTCATCGGCGATATCGAACTGTTCGCGCTCGCTCGGCCATCGCTACCCAAGCACAAGGTGGTCGGCATCACCGGGACCAACGGCAAATCGACGACGACGGCGTTGATCCACCATTTGCTCGTCACCGCCGGTGTGTTCGCGCGCATGGGCGGCAACATCGGCCTGCCGATCCTCAGTCAGGAGCCGCTGGCGGCGGGTGGCGTCTATGTTCTCGAACTGTCGTCGTATCAGCTCGAACTGACCTTCAGCCTCGTCTGCGAGGTGGCGATCCTGCTCAACATCACCCCCGATCATCTCGAACGCCACGGCACGATGCAGAATTATGCGAGCGCCAAGGCGCGGCTCCCCGAGATGCAGGTGCCGGGCCACACCTTCATCATCAGCCTCGACGATGATTATTCGCTCGATATCGCCAATGTCGCCGTCGCGCGGCTGGCCCCGATTTCGGTCAAGCGGCTGCTCGACGAAGGCGTCAGCGTTATTGGCGGTCGCGCCACCGTCGACGGCATCCAAATCGCCGCCCAAGCCGATTGGCCGACGCTGCAGGGGCCGCACAATGCCCAGAACGCTGCCGCCGCCATCGCGGCTGCAACCGCGCTCGGGATCGATGCCGCGACCATCGCCAAGGGCCTCGCCAGCTATCCCGGCCTGCCGCACCGCATGGAGCGTATCGCCGAAAAGCACGCCGTGCTGTGGGTCAATGACAGCAAGGCGACCAACGCCGATTCGGTCGCCCCGGCGTTGCAGGCGTATCCGCGCATCCACTGGATCGCCGGGGGCCGTGCCAAGGGCGACGACCTCGACGCGCTGCTGCCGCGTCTCGGCAATGTCGCCGCCGCGTATCTCATTGGTGAGGCGGCGGCGCGTTTCGGCGAGATTCTGTCGCCGCTGCTGCCGGTGACGCAGGCCGGAACGCTTGACGCTGCCGTTGCTGCTGCAGCGGCGGCAGTGCGGCCCGGTGACACCGTCTTGCTGTCACCGGCGTGCGCCTCGTTCGATCAATTTGCCGATTTCGAAGCGCGTGGCGATGCCTTCCGCCGGCTTGTGGAGGCGCTGCCATGATTTCGCGCAACGACCGTTCGGCGTTCGGCCGCTGGTTCTGGACCATCGACAAGGTGCTGCTGACGCTTGTCTTCGTGTTGATGGGCTGCGGCGTCATCGCGGTCGCCGCCGCGTCCCCGGCGGCGGCGCAGCGGCTGTCGGGCGGCAAGATCCATGTCGACCCGTTGCACTTCCTCAATCAGCAACTGCTCTGGCTACTGCTCGGCGTTCCGCTGATGCTGCTGGTGTCGATGCTGTCGGTGCAATGGGCGAAACGCGCCGGGATCGCGCTGACCATCGTCTGCCTCATCGCGCTGCTGCTGGTGCCGCTGATCGGGTTTGAAAAGAACGGCGCGGTGCGCTGGCTGGCCTATGGCGGTTTTCAGCTGCAGCCGTCGGAGTTCCTGAAACCCGCCTTCATCATCACCAGCGCCTGGCTGCTGGCGCTGCGTTTCGACGACAAGAGCTTGCCGACGATGCAGGCGAACTTCGCGCTGCTGGCGATCATCGGCTTTCTGCTGATCAAGCAGCCCGATTTCGGCCAGACGATCCTGTTTACCGCGGTGTGGATCTGTCAGGCGATGCTCGCCGGCATGTCGGGCTGGGTACTCGCCGGAATGGGCGGCGCGGCGGTGCTCGGCGGCGGCATGGCGTATCTGACCGTCGATCACTTCACCCAGCGCATCGACCAGTTCTTCAAGGGCACCGGCAACACCTTCCAGATCGACCGCGCGCTCGATTGCTTCCGCGCCGGGGGCATCTTCGGGGCGGGACCGGGGGAAGGCCAGATGAAGTTCCGCCTGCCCGAACCGCAGACCGACTATATCTATTCGGTCGTCGGCGAGGAATTCGGCATGATCGCCTGCCTGCTGCTCGCCGCGCTGTACGTCGCGATCGTCGTGCGGGTATTCTTGAGCTTGCTGGATGAAGATGAGCCGTTCGTGTTTTTGGCGGCCGCCGGTCTGGCGACGCAGTTCGGCCTGCAGGCGGCGATCAACATGGCGGTCAATTTGAAGATGGTGCCATCGAAGGGCATGACCCTGCCGTTCATCAGCTATGGCGGGTCGTCGTTCCTCGCGATGTCGATCGGCATGGGGTTCCTGCTGGCGCTGACGCGGCGCAACCCGTTCGCCAAGGCGTCGCCCTATGTCGAACGCTGGCGCGCCGCATGAGGCCGTTCGTCCTCGCAGCCGGTGGCACCGGCGGGCACATGGTCCCGGCGCATGTGCTGGCGCTCGAATTGCGCGCGCGGGGGCATGCGGTGCATCTGGTGACCGACGCGCGGGGGTTGCGCTTTCCGGGACTGTTCGAGGGCGTACCGCGCACGGTGGTCGACAGCGGCTCGCCGGGGCGAAGCGGCTGGCGGACCTTGCCGTCGGTGGCGCTGAGCATTTGGCGCGGGCGGGCGGCTGCAAAGGTGCTATTCCGCGAGTTGAAACCGCGCGCCGTCATCGGTTTCGGCGGCTATCCGGCGCTGCCGTCGCTGCTCGCGGCGCTGTCGCTCAAGCTGCCGAGCCTGATCCACGAACAAAATGCCGTGCTCGGGCGGGTCAATCGCCTGCTGGCGCCGCGCGTCGCAAAGATCGCCACGAGCTATGCGAACGTGCGGCGGTTGGCGGCGAACTGGACGGCCAAGACGGTGATGACCGGCAACCCGGTGCGCGCCGAAATCGTCGCCACCCGCGCCGTGGCGTTCGATGCCGATAACGCCCGCCTGCGCCTGCTGGTGACCGGTGGCAGCCAAGGCGCCAGCATCCTGTCGACCGTCGTTCCCGCCGCCGTCGCACTGCTGCCGCCAGCGCTGCGCGCGCGGCTCGACGTCGCGCATCAGGCGCGCGAGGCCGATGCGAAGGCGGTCACGACCTTCTACAAATCGGCAGGCGTCGCTGCCGATGTCCGCACCTATTTCACCGACCTGCCGACCGAGATCGCCAAGGCGCATGTCGTCATTGCCCGTTCGGGTGCATCGACGGTCGCCGAGCTTGCGGTTGCCGGGCGGCCCGCCATCCTCGTGCCGCTACCCAGCGCCACCGACGATCACCAGACCGACAATGCCCGCGCGCTTGAGATCGCCGGTGGAGCCATCGTCGTGCCGCAACTTGAATTCACGCCCGCACGGGTGGCGCGCGCGCTCGAAAGCTGGTTGAGCGACGGGCAAGCCCTCGCCGCTGCCGGTGCGGGCGCACGCTCCGCCGGGCACCCCGACGCGGCGCAACGCCTCGCCGACCTCGTCATTTCGACCGGAACCCCCGCATGACCCCGCATCCCCGCCCCGGCTTCCGCCGCGACATCGGCACCATCCACTTTATCGGCATCGGTGGCATCGGCATGTCGGGAATCGCCGAGGTGATGGCCAACCTCGGCTTCAAGGTGCAGGGGTCGGACAGCAGCGATAGCTATGTCATTCAGGGCCTGCGGTCCAAGGGCATCACCGTGTTCATCGGGCAGGACGCGGCGAACGTCGCCGATGCCGCCGTCATCGTCACCTCGACCGCGATCAAACGCGACAACCCCGAGGTCGTCGCCGCCCAGGCCCGCCGCATCCCCATCGTCCGCCGCGCCGAAATGCTCGCCGAACTGATGCGGCTGAAAAGCTGCGTCGCCATCGCCGGAACGCACGGCAAGACGACGACGACCTCGATGGTCGCAGCGCTCCTCGACGCCGGTGGGATGGACCCGACGGTGATCAACGGCGGCATCATCAACACCTATGGTTCGAACGCGCGATTGGGCGCGGGCGAGTGGATGGTGGTCGAGGCCGATGAGAGCGACGGCTCGTTCCTGCGATTGGGCGGCACCATCGGCGTCGTCACCAATATCGATCCCGAGCACCTTGAACATTGGGGCGATTTTGACGCCATCCGCGAAGGCTTCCGCCAGTTCGTCGAAAACGTGCCTTTCTACGGCGCGGGCGTGCTGTGCATCGATCATCCCGAGGTGCAGGCGTTGCTGCCCAAGGTCCAGGACCGCCGGATCATCACCTATGGCTTTGCCGCCAGCGCCGATGTGCGCGGCGAGGGCGTCACCCCGGTCCCGGGCGGCAACCGCTTTGCCGTGGTGGTGCGCGAACGCGGGCAGGAACGCCGCATCGACGACCTGATGCTGCCGATGCCGGGGCGGCACAATGTCCAGAACGCGCTGGCGGCCGTCGCGGTGGCGGTCGAACTCGGGATCGAGGACGCAGCCATTCGGACCGGCTTTGCCAAGTTCGGCGGGGTCAAGCGCCGCTTTACCAAGGTCGGCGAAACCGGCGGTGCGACGATCATCGACGATTACGGCCACCACCCGGTCGAAATTCGCGCCGTTCTCGCTGCCGCCCGCGAAGGGGCTGTCGGGCGCGTTATCGCTGTTGTCCAGCCACACCGCTTCACCCGGCTGCGCGACCTGATGGCGGACTTCCGCGCCGCCTTCAACGACGCCGATGTCGTGTACGTTGCGCCGGTTTATGCCGCTGGCGAAGCGCCCATCGCCGGTATCGACGCCGACGCGCTGGTCACCGGACTGCGCGAAGCGGGGCACCGTGTCGCCCATGCGGTGACGGGAGCCGACGATCTCGCGGTCAAGCTCGCCGCCGAAGTGCGGGGCGGCGACATGGTGATCTGCCTCGGCGCGGGCGACATCACCAAATGGGCGGCGGGGCTGGCGACTGCCATCGACAAGGAACGTGCGTCGTGATGGCGCGCCCCGCTTCCCCTCTCCCACTTGGGGAGAGGGAGGGGCCCGCGCCGCTCTTCGCGGCGTGGGAGGGTGAGGGCGCGCGCCTAGACGCCAACGGCCGACCCCTCACCCCGCTCGCGCAAGGGCGCGAGTCGCCCTCTCCCCAAATGGGAGAGGGATTTAGGGGCACCCTCACCCCCAACGCCTCCCTCGCCGATTTCATCTGGTTTCGCACTGGCGGTGCCGCCGAATGGCTGGCGCGCCCCGCCGACACGCAAGACCTCGCGCAGTTGCTACGCACCTTGCCGCCCGAAACGCCGGTGCTTCCGGTGGGGGTCGGATCGAACCTCATCGTCCGCGATGGCGGCGTTCCCGGCGTCGCGGTGCGGCTGTCGAAGGCGTTCGCCACGGTGCGCATCGAAGGCGAACATGTCCGCGCCGGCGCCGCCGCGATGGGTATCACCGTCGCCTCTGCCGCGCGCGATGCGTCGCTGGCGGGACTGGAATTCCTGCGCGGCATTCCCGGCACGGCGGGCGGCGCAGTGCGGATGAATGCCGGGGCCTATGGGCGCGACGTTGCTGACATCCTCATCGAAGCCACCGTCGTGCGCCGCGATGGTACGGTCGAAACGCTCCCCGCCAGTGCCTTCGGCTTCAGCTATCGGCATTCGGCGCTGCCCGAAGGCGATATCGTCGTCGAGGCGCTGTTTCGCGGCACCCCCGGCGACAAGACCGTGATCGCGGCCGAAATGGACCGCATCGCCGCCGAGCGCGAGGCATCGCAGCCGCTGCGCTCGCGCACCGGCGGCTCGACCTTCAAGAACCCGCCGGGGTTGAAGGCCTGGCAACTCGTCGATGCCGCCGGGTGCCGGGGGCTGATGATCGGCGGCGCGCAGGTCAGCGAGAAGCACACCAATTTCCTGATCAACACCGGCGACGCGACGAGTGCCGATATCGAGGCGCTGGGCGACGAAGTGCGACGGCGGGTGCTGGCGCATTCGGGCGTGGCGCTGGAATGGGAAATCGAACGGGTGGGGGCGGCGACGTGAGCGCGCACAGCTTGTCCTCCCCCTTGAGGGGGGAGGCGACTCGCGCGTCTTCGCGCGGCGGGAGGGGGTGGTCCCCTGCGCCGACATGCAGCCACCCCCACCCGGGCCGCGCCAGTGCGCGTCTCTCGCCTCCCACCTCCAGGGGGAGGAAGATATCGTGAAGGTCACCGTCCTCATGGGGGGCTGGTCCGCCGAGCGCGAGGTTTCGCTGACCTCCGGGCGCGGCATTGCCGACGCCTGCCGTCGCCTCGGCCACGCCGTCACCGAAATCGATATGGACCGCGATATCGCGCAGCGCCTCGCCGATGCCGCGCCCGACGTGGTGTTCAACGCGCTGCACGGAACGCCGGGGGAAGACGGCAGCGTACAGGGGCTGCTCGATCTGATGGGCCTGAAATACACCCATTCAGGCGTCGCGGCATCGGCGATCGCCATCGACAAGGAGCTGACCAAGCGCCTGCTGGTGCCGCTCGGCATCCGGATGCCGGTCGGCCAAATCATTGATTCTGAAACACTTTTTGACGCGGACCCGCTGCCGCGACCCTATGTGCTCAAACCCAACAACGAAGGCTCGTCGGTGGGCGTCGCCATCGTCACCGACCAATCCAACTACGGCAACCCGATCCAGCGTGACGCTGACGGTCCTTGGAGTCACTTTCGTCACCTTCTGGCCGAGCCGTTCATTGCGGGCAAGGAGCTGACGGTCGCCATTCTCGACGGCGAGGCGCTGGCGGTGACCGAACTGCGCCCGGTGCAGGGCTTCTACGACTATGACGCCAAATACACCGATGGGCTGACGGTGCACGAATGCCCGGCGCAGTTGCCGCCCGAAGTCGAGGCGTCGGCGCTCAAGATGGCACTTGATGCGCATAATGCGCTCGGCTGCCGGGGGACGTCGCGGTCGGACTTCCGCTGGGACCCCGCTCAGGGCGAGGCGGGGCTGTACCTGCTCGAAATCAACACCCAGCCGGGGATGACGCCGCTCAGTCTCGTTCCCGAACAGGCGAAGGTGCGCGGCATCTCGTATGATGATTTGGTGCAGCGCCTGCTCGACGCGGCGCTGGCCGCATGAGCGCTGCCGTCGCCCTCAAGCGCGGCGCCGCGCCGCCGCGCCGCAAGGCCACCAAGCCGCGCGTCGCCGCCGTCCCGCCGCGCGCCACGGTCAGCCTGCCGGTCAGCCGGGGGCGTCTGGTTCGCCATCTCGTCATCGGTTTCGGCGTCCTCGGGCTTGCGGCGGTGGCTGTCGTCGCGACCTTCGCCGGGGTCCCGCAGCGCTGGTGGGCCGATGCCGTCGCCGCCTCGGCGCGCGCCGGGTTCGAGGTCCGCCATGTCGAGATTAGCGGGACGCGCGAAAGCCCCAAGCTGCCGGTCTATGATGCCGCGCTGTCGGGGCCGACCAACGCGATGATCAGCATCGACCTTCGGGCGATCCGCGCGCGGCTGTTACAGCAGCCATGGGTTGCCGATGCGACGGTCAGCCGCCGTCTGCCCGACACGCTGGCTATCGATATCGTCGAACGCCGTCCGGCTGCGGTGTGGCAATATCAACAGCAGCTGAAGCTGATCGATGCGACCGGCAAGGATCTGCAGGTCGCACACATCGAACGCTACGCCGGACTGCCGATGGTCACCGGGGCGGGCGCCAATTTGCAGGCGGCGGATGCATTGGCGCTGCTTGCCGGGCAGCCGGGGCTGGCCAAGCGCGTCGATGCCGCCATGCTTGTCGGCGGGCGGCGCTGGGACATCAAGTTCAAGACCGGCGAAGTGCTGGCACTGCCCGATACGCCGGCAGCGGCAGCCGAGTCGCTCAAGCGGTTCGCGGGCTATCAGGCGGCGGGCGACGGGCTGCTCGGGCGGGGCTTCTCGCGCTTCGACATGCGGCTGCCGGGCAAGATGCTGGTGCGCGGCGATGCGGTGAAGGCGGCGCTCGAGGCCGCTGCCAAGGCGGCGCGCGCCCCTAAACAGCAATTGGCAATCTGATGGCTCCAAAGAAACTCCCTCTTGTGCCCGCGCGCAGCGCCGAACGCACCATCGCCGTCATCGATGTAGGCACGTCGAAGGTCGCGGTGCTGATCGCGCTTGTCGGCGGCGAAGGCGAGCCGCGGGTCATCGGCACCGGGCTCAAGCCGTGCGCCGGATTGCGGCGCGGCCTCGTCGCCGATTTCGAACGCACCGAAAGCGCCATTCGCGGTGCGATGGATCAGGCCGAACGCTCAGCGGGGGTGCAGATCGATCAGGTCACGGCGTCGATTTCGAGCGGTAACCTCAAGAGCGATGTCGTTTCGGTCGAAATCGACATTGCCGGGCACCGCATCACTGCCGATGACATGGCGACCCTGCGGCAGGCGGGGCGGGTGCGGATCGACCCGAAGGGTCAGACCGTCGTCCATGCGCTGCCGGCGATCTATGCACTCGACGGTCAGGCGGGGGTCGAAAACCCGATGGGGTTCCACGCCGACCGGCTGGGGATGGATATCCATGTCGTCACCGCCGACACGCCGAGCCTGAAGAACCTCGACCGCGCGGTGCGCAACGCGATGCTGGGGCTGAAGACGCTCGTCGCCTCGCCGCTCGCCGCCAGCCTGTCGGTGCTGGCTCCCGAAGAACGCGAACTCGGCGTCGCGCTCGTCGAAATCGGCGCGGGCGTCACGACCGTTGCCATCCACAAGTTCGGCATGCTGCTCGGCGTCGCGGCGATCCCGATGGGGTCGGGCGACATCACCAACGATATCGCCACGGCATTCGCGACCAAGCGCGCCGTCGCCGAACGGCTGAAGGCGCTGGACGGCGCAGCGATCGCCAGCCCCAAGGACAATCACGAAGCGGTCGAGGTGCCACCGGTCGCCGACGATGGCTTGGCCGAGCCGCAGCGGGTCAGCAAGGCGCAGATCATCGGCGTCATCCGCGCCCGGCTCGACCTGATCTTCCGCGAGGTGGCGGTGCAACTTGACCTGCTCGGTTTCACCGGGCCGCAGGCGCGGCAGGTGGTGTTGACCGGTGGCGGTGCCGAACTGCGCGCCATTGCCGATTTCGCTGCCGGGGCGCTCGGGCGTAACGTTCGGATCGGGCGACCGCGCGGCCTTACCGGCCTGCCACCGGCACAATCGGGCCCGGCGTTCGCGACGCTTGCCGGTCTGGCGCTGTTCGCGGCCGCCGATACGCCAGACATCTGGCACTCAGGCACTGCGCCGAAGCCCGCAAAGGGCGATCGCGGCGGGGTTTTCGGTGCAATGATCGAAAAATTACGCGGCAGCCTGTGAAGGTGCTTGGAACGAGCGAATCGCTCATATAGTATGATGTGGCGCTAGGGAGACGCAAAATGCTGGAACTGCAACGACCTGAGCTGACCGAGCTGAAGCCGCGAATTACCGTCATCGGTGTCGGCGGCGCAGGCGGCAACGCCGTCACCAACATGATCAACGCGCAGTTGCAAGGCGTCGACTTCGTCGTCGCCAATACCGACGCGCAGGTGCTCGCGCTGTCGAAGGCCGAAACGCGGATTCAGCTGGGGCTGAAGATTACGCAAGGCCTCGGTGCCGGGTCGCGGCCCGAGATCGGGCGGGCGGCAGCCGAAGAGACGCTCGACCAGATCGAAGCGGCACTCGAAGGCTCGCATATGTGCTTCATCACCGCCGGCATGGGCGGCGGTACCGGCACCGGCGCAGCCCCGGTCGTGGCGCGGGCGGCGCGCGAACGCGGCATCCTGACGGTCGGCGTCGTGACCAAGCCGTTCAGCTTCGAAGGCTTGAAGCGTATGCGTTCGGCCGAGGAGGGCATCGCCGAACTGCAAAAGCACGTCGATACGCTGATCATCATTCCCAACCAGAACCTGTTCCTCATCGCCAACGCCAACACGACCTTCAAGGAAGCGTTCGCGATGGCCGATCAGGTGCTCCACCAGGGCGTTCGCGGCATTACCGATCTGATGATCATGCCGGGCCTGATCAACCTCGATTTCGCCGATGTCCGCACCGTCATGTCCGAAATGGGCAAGGCGATGATGGGAACGGGCGAAGCGACCGGCGAACGCCGCGCCATCGAAGCGGCTGAAAAGGCCATTGCCAACCCGCTGCTCGACGAAGTGTCGATGCGCGGCGCCCGCGGCGTCCTCATCAACATCACCGGCGGCGACGACCTTCGCCTGATGGAAGTCGACGAAGCGGCGAACCACATCCGCAACATGGTCGACAGTGATGCGGAGATCATCGTCGGTTCGGCGTTCAACAAGGACTTGGACGGCATCATGCGCGTCTCGGTCGTCGCCACCGGCATCGACGCCGTGTCGCGTCAGCCATCGGTCAGCGTCCCGCGCACGCCGAAGCCTGTCGATACCGTGTTCAGCGGGCAGACCAGCATTTTCAATCCGCCGTCCGGCGGAACGCAGGTCTATACGCCGCCGCCACCGCCGCCGGAGCCCATCGTCTGCGAGCCGGTCATCGAGCTCGTCGAGCCCGAACCGATCGACGAAGAGATCGATCTCGCCAACGTGGAACGTGTCGAGCCGCTGGAGCCGACCGGGGGGTTCATGTTCACGCCGCGCACCGGGCCACCGGTTTCGCCGGTTCACGTGCCGCCACCAGTACCCGTTAGCGAGCCGATCGTGACACAGGTCCAGCCTATCGATGAAGAGCGTCCGACGACATTGTTCGGGCGCATGCGGAACCTCTCGCGCGGTCTCAAGACACCGCCGCCCCCGCCTGCGACGCTGGCGCCCGAACCCCCCACATCGACCCTGCCCGAAGTCGAAATCCCGCCGTTCTTCAAGCGGCAGGTCAATCGCTGAACGAGGCGCGCGCGCAATCTGTGGTTGGGAATAGCAGACGCGCCGCGCCCGCCGCCGCCAGCGCACCGGCGAGTTGCGCCAGAATGAACCCCGGCGTGTCGACCGGCCGGATGCCGGCGAAGCTGTCGGTCAACGACCGCGCCAGGGTGATCGCCGGATTGGCAAAGCTCGTCGACGAGGTGAACCAGTAACCGGCGGTGATGACCATTGCGACCGTCGCCGGAACCCACGCCGGGCGGTGACGGACAGTGCCAAGGATGGCCAGCACCAGTGAAAAGGTCGCCACGCCTTCGCCGAGCCATTGGCCGAGGCCAGTGCGGACCTTGCCGCCGGTCTGCAGCAGCGGCAGGTCGAACATACCGTGCGCGACGCCGACGCCGATCAAGCCTCCGACAAGTTGCGCCGCAAGATACGCCGCCGCATCGCGCCACGAAAGTTCAGCCCGCAACGCTGCCACAAGGCTTACCGCCGGGTTGAGGTGCGCCCCCGAAACCGGCCCCAATGTGGTGATCAGCACGAACAGCATCGCCGCCGTCGCCAGCGTATTGCCGAGCAGCGCGACCGCGACATTCCCGCCCGCCAGCCGCTCCGCCATGATCCCCGACCCGATGACCGTGGCGAACAGCAGCGCCGATCCCAACGCTTCGGCGAACAGGCGGCGCGTCAGCGGTGGGGTCATATCAGGCTCTTTTGCATATAGACCACGTCGAGCCAGCGCCCGAATTTGCGCCCGACGTCGCGCAGCCGCCCGGATTCGACGAAGCCGCACGCGCTGTGCAGTCCGATCGACGCCGTGTTGCCGCTGTCGCCGATGACCGCAATCATCTGCCGAAACCCAACGGCACGCGCGGCGTCGAACAGTGCCTCCATCAACCCACGCGCCGCGCCGCTGCGGCGGGCACGTGTCGCGACATAGACCGAGCTTTCGCAGCTGTGGGCATAGGCGGCGCGGTCACGAAACTGCGTCGCATAGGCGTAGCCGACAACCGCGCCGTCGGCCTCGGCCACGAGTACCGGCCAGCCCGCGTCGAGCATCCGGCCGATACGTCCCGCCATCACGTCGGCATCGGGCGGATCGGTTTCGAACGACGCCGTGTGGTGCAAAACCTCCGGCGCATAGATCGCCGCAAAGGCTTCGGCGTCGGCACAACTGGCACGACGGATGGCGATCATGCGGGCGGCTTGACCAACGCGCCATCTTCTTTGGTGAAGTCCGCCGGCAGCGGTCCGTCGAGTACCGACAATACCGCCTCCGATGGTCGCGCCAACACTGTCGCGTTCGGCGTCATGACGACCGGGCGGTTGATCAGGATGGGGTGCACCTGCATCGCCGCGAGGATCGCCGCATCGCTGACATCGGGGTTGTCGAGGCCGAGTTCCACCGCCGGGGTGCCCTTGATGCGCAGCAGCGCCTTCGCCCCGCCGAGCGCCGCCGCCACATGCGCCAGAGTCGCGGCGTCGGGCACGTCGGTCAGATACTCGACAATCACCGGCTCGACACCGGTGGCGCGGATCATCGCCAGCGTGTTGCGCGATGTGCCGCATTTGGGGTTGTGCCAGATGGTGACGGTCATGCGATTGCTGTTGGAACGCAGCAATTGCCCGTCGCCGCCGTCGCCGACGCAGCGCTGCTGCCGGATATTAGCGTCCCAAGCCCGGGACCCGTGCCATAGTCGGTCGCTTCGCCCGTTGTGCGGAAGGCCTCCCAGACCACGCCTTGCGGATCGGCGATCCAGCTCTTTTCGGACTGGGCATAGCAGCATGTTGTCGCCCCTTCGGCCAACACCGGTCCTGCCGCTGCGGTCAGCCGCCCATAGACCTCGGCAAGCTCCTCGGCGGTTTCGGACTCAATGCCCAGATGCTCGATGCCACGTTCGGCGTGTCCGTTCGAAATGGCGAAATTGACTCGCGGATCGTCGAGCATCCACTTGGCATAGTCGGGCCGCGTGACGGTTGGCGGCGCTCCAAAAAGTGTCGAATAGAATTGGGTCGAGGCCGCAAGGTCGTCGACGCCGACATGCACATGCAATCGCTTCATGATAATCTCCTTGCGTGTCAGGTCACCGGACCCGCGCGTTCGGTCGTCGTGCCGATGGCGCTTAGTCGATTTTGCAGCGACAGGCCGTCGAGCGAACCGAACGGCAAGTTGCAAAACAGGCTGATGCGGTTGAACAGCATCCTATAAGTGTCAAAGAATACCGTGTACCGCTCGGGGTCGGACCCCTGGAACGCCGCCGGATCGGGCACACCCCAGTGCGCGGTCATAGGTTGGCCCGGCCAGACGGGGCAAACTTCGCTCGCCGCGCTGTCGCAGACGGTAAAAACGAAATCGAGGGGCGGAGCGCCAGGTGCGGCAAACTCCTCCCAGCTTTTCGAACGGAAAGTCGAAATGTCGTGGTTGAGCGTGTAAAGCACATTGAGCGCAGTCGGATCGATCGTGCCGCGTGGCATCGAACCCGCCGAATAGGCTTTGAACTTGCCCAGTCCCTCGCGTCCCAGGATTGCCTCGGCGATAATCGACCGGGCCGAATTTGCTGTACATAAAAACAGCACATTCAGCTCGCGGTCCCACGAACGCCTACCCATGGCTGGCATACTCCAATGTACTTGCGCCGGCGGAGTGACATTCGCGCCCGCCGCAGCAATTTTCGGTCAGAAAATCGACAAGCGCCTGCATCGCCGAGAAGTTGGCGGCATAGACGCGCAGGCGGCTGTCGGGCCGCACAGTGACAAGGCCGGCGCGCTTGAGATGCGCGAGATGGAACGAGAGCGACGATGCCGGCATGTCCATTGCTGTCGCAATGTCGCCCGCCGCCATTCCCACCGGTCCAGCGACAACCAGCCGGCGAAAGATCGCCAGCCGGTGCGGCTGCCCAAGCGATGCGAGGCGAACGGCAGCGGAGTCCAACGTTTCCATGATTCCAGAAATATCGAAACAAATGTTCGTTGGCAAGACCGACAGATTGGATTCCTTGCACACCGAGCGTAGCAGGTACGCGCCATCGGCTTAATAAAGCGCCTATATGGTTATGGTTTCTCCGTGCCTATACGCTGTCGAACCGGCGGTACGATACCGGGATTCAGCCCGAATTTTCGATAAAAACGGACTCTTGTGACTTTTGGACGGTTCGGCAAACCGCCATCCGGCCTTGATCTTCCGTTCCCCAGGCGCGAACAGTCGCCGCCTAGTCTTGGGGAGCAAAATAATGGCCGGACCACTCAGCGGGCTACGCATCATCGAATTGGCGGGCATCGGGCCGGGGCCGTTTTGCGGGATGATGCTGGCCGATCATGGAGCCGAGGTCATCCGTATCGACCGGCCCGGCGCGCGGATCGATGCGCGTGATCCGCTGTTGCGTTCGCGGCGGCTGATCGCGGCCGATCTCAAATCGCCCGACGGCATCGCCATGGTCCGCGATCTGGTCAAGACCGCCGATGGCCTGATCGAGGGCTTTCGTCCGGGCGTTACCGAACGGCTGGGGCTGGGGCCCGATGTGCTGCTCGCCGACAATCCGCGCCTCGTTTACGGCCGGATGACCGGCTGGGGGCAGACCGGGCCGTATGCCGCGGCGGCGGGGCACGACATCAACTATATCGCGCTGGCGGGCGCACTCCATGGCTATGGCCGGGCGGGCGAGAAGCCGACACCGCCGATCAACATGGTCGGCGATTTTGGCGGCGGCGGCATGATGCTGGCGTTCGGTATGGTTGCGGCGCTGCTCCACGCCGGGAAAACCGGACAGGGTCAGGTCATCGACTGCGCGATGACCGATGGCGCGGCGGTGCTGATGAGCATGATCTGGGGCTTCCGCGCGAACGGCATCTGGGCCGATGAGCGCGGGGTCAACATGCTCGATACCGGCGCACACTTCTACGACACATACGAAACCGCCGATGGGAAATGGTTGTCGATCGGCAGCATCGAACCGCAATTCTATGCCGAGCTGCGGCGGTTGGCAGGCCTCGCCGACGATCCCGACTTCGACGCGCAGATGGATCGCGCAGCGTGGGGGCCGTTGAAGGCCAAGCTGACCGCGCTGTTCCTGACGCGGACTCGCGACGACTGGTGCGCGTTAATGGAGATGACAGATGTCTGCTTTGCGCCGGTGTTGTCGATGGCCGAGGCGCCGTCGCATCCGCACAATGCGGCGCGTGGTACTTTCGTCGAGGTGGGCGGCGTGATGCAGCCTGCGCCTGCACCACGTTATTCGGTGACCATGGTGGATGCGCCGGTGATGACAACCGGGGTCGATGCGGCGTTGCTGGCGGAGCTGCAGCGATAGTGGAACCCTACGCCACCGACCCCGCTCATTCGCGCGGCCGTCGCATCGCCGAACCGCCATCGGCCACGCGCGACGCCTTTCAGCGCGACCGTGACCGCATCGTGCACAGCTCTGCCTTCCGCCGCCTGCGGTACAAGACGCAGGTGTTCGTCGCCCCCGATGGCGATCATTTCCGCGTCCGCCTGACGCATAGTCTCGAAGTCGCACAGATCGCCCGCACGCTGGCGCGGGCGCTGGGGTTGAACGAGGATCTGACCGAGGCGCTGGCGTTGGCGCATGACCTTGGCCACCCGCCGTTCGGCCACTCGGGCGAAGATGCGCTCGAACGCGCCATGACGCCGTTCGGCGGTTTCGATCACAACGCCCAGACGGTGCGGATTGTCACCAAGCTGGAGACGCGCTATCCCGGCTGGGACGGCCTCAACCTGTCGTGGGAGACGCTGGAGGGCTTGGCGAAACACAATGGTCCGGTCACCGATCCGTCATGGGCGCTGGCGGAGGCCGATGCGGGGTTCGGGCTCGAACTCGACAGCTGGCCGGGGCTCGAGGCGCAGGTCGCAGCGCTCGCCGACGACATCGCCTATGACAATCACGATCTCGACGATGGCATCCGCGCCGGACTGTTCACCATCGAGGAACTGACCGCCGCCGTGCCGTTTTCCGCCGACAGCTGGCGCGCCGTAGTGGCGCGCTGGCCCGATATCGGCGCGCAGCGGCGACTGGTGCCCGAACTGGTGCGCGAACAGATTGGCCGGATGACCGACGATCTTCTCGCCGAAACGCGGCGGCGATTGGGGGAATTCCAGCCCGGTAGCGTCGCCGCCGTGCGGTCCGCCGGGGGTCCGCTCGCCGGGTTTTCCGATGCAATGCGGTCGGAGACGGCGGTGCTGAAGGCGTTCCTGCGGGCGCGGATGTACCGCTCGGCGGCGGTGGCGCGGCTGCGCGATCCATCGGAGCAAGTGGTTACCGGGCTGTTCGAGGCGTTTCACGCCGAACCGGCGGCGATGCCTGCCGATTGGGCGGCGGCAACGCCTGACGCCGAACCCGAACGCGCGCGTCATATCGCCGATTTCATCGCCGGCATGACCGATCGCTTTGCGCTCAAGACCTATGAACGGCTGGTCGGTAAGTCGCCGCTGCCGACCGAAGTACCGATATGAGAGGACTGCCGATGGCGCGACTTTGGATCACTGCGGCGCTGGCGGTGCTGGCCACCGGCGCACAGGCGGCTGAGCCGTCGTCGCACATGAAGGCGCTGGCTGCCGGGTGGACGGCGGGCTTCGTCTGCAGTGACACCTTCAACGCCGGACTCGACGAAGCCACGATCCGCGCGGACAGCCTGACCGGCATTTACCGCGAGATCGAAGGGCTGGTGCGCGAACAGCCGCTGGTCATCGACCGTGAGCGGCGCACCGTCAGCGTCAGTTTCGACGCCACGCTGCCGCCGCGTATCGCGGTCTGGCGGCCGCTGCTCGGCTGCGCGCAACTGCCGATCGGGGCCGATGCCAGCGCGGCAGCGAATGTCCCGCGCCTGACGCCCGACTTCAAGACGCCCAACCTTGCCGAGGTCGATACGCAGCCGTGGCCGCTTGGCGACGCCAAGGCGATGGGCAAACTGCCGCGCGCCATTGCCAAGGCGCTCGATGCCGAAATCGCGCGAGCGTTCGACGGTGCAAGCTTTGGCAAGGGCAGCCGCACGACGGCGGTCATCGTCATCAAGGACGGCCGAATTATCGCCGAACGTTACCGCGCGCCCTATGATTTGCATACGCCGCAACGGACATTTTCGGTGGCGAAAAGCCTCGATGCGACCATCGCTGGCCGCGCCGTGATGCTCGGCAAGGTCGATGTTATGGCACCTGCGAACATTCCCGAATGGCAGCAGGCGGGCGATCCGCGCCGGGCCATCACGCTCGACCAATTGTTGCGGATGAACTCGGGCATCTGGACCAACGGGCCGGGTAATCGCACCGACGAAGTCTACCTTGGCGGCGCCTCGGTGACGGCGTGGTCGACCGCCCAGCCGATCGAAGCGGCTCCCGGCAGCCGATACAACTACAGTAATATCGATATGATGCTTGCGGCCTATGCGGTGGCGAACAGCGTGGGGGACGGGGCGCTCGGCTTTCTCTTCACCGAAGTGCTGTGGCCGCTCGGTATGACGCGGACGTGGCCCGAAACCGACTGGCAGGGCCATTTCATCCTGTCGTCGCAGGTCTGGATGACGGCGCGCGACATGGCGCGGTTGGCATTGCTGTATGCCAACGACGGCGTGGCGGGGGGCAGTCGCCTGCTCCCCGAAGGCTGGGTGAAGTATGTCGGCACGCCGTCGGGTGCGCAGCCCGACCCGGGTGGCAAGGGCACCGGGTACGGCGCGGGCTTCTGGCTGCTCGGTGCAAATCAGGGCCTGCCGCCGGGAACGCTGCAGATGAACGGCAACCGCGGGCAATATGCGATGATCGTCCCCGGCGGAGTAATTGTCGTGCGGCGCGGGGTCGATGGTCCCGACGGGGCTTTCGATCCGGCGGCGTTCACAAAGGCGGTACTTGCAGGACTGGCACGGCGATAGACAGGCGGCGTCAGAATTTCATCCGCGCCGTGATGCGGGCGTTGATTGGTGCGCCGGTCGAGATGTTGTTGTTATTGTGCGCATCCGAAAAATAGGTTTCATTCAGCAGATTTTCGACATTCAACTGGAGTTCGAAGGCCTTGCTGGCGACAAGGAACAGTGCCGCATCGACCCGTGTGAAGCCCGGCAGGCGTGTGGTGGTGGTCGCGGTACGAAGCGCGGCAAACTGGCTCGACTGGTGGACGACACCGAGTCCGACCCCCAAGCCGCGATT
The DNA here is from genome assembly GCA_038229555.1 of Sphingomonadales bacterium. GTDB lineage: Bacteria > Pseudomonadota > Alphaproteobacteria > Sphingomonadales > Sphingomonadaceae > Sandarakinorhabdus. The sequence goes on along the minus strand of JBBROI010000003.1, from coordinate 52,769 downwards.
GAAGTTATAACGGTTCCATAGCGCGAACTGATGGCTGGGCACCTGCGCCAGCCGGACAAAATCACTGCCGCGCAGTTTCGCATCCTGGTACGTGTAGCCGCCGCTGATCTGCCACGCCGGGGTGATCCGCCCGGCAAGCGCCAGTTCGACTCCCTTGGTGCGGGTGCCGCCGATATTGATGGTGGTGGTGACATTGTTCGGATCGGGGGTGGTGGCATTGCTGCGGTCAAGCTGGAACAGCGCCAGCGTCGCGTTCAGGCCGGGCCGGATGTCCCATTTTGCGCCGACTTCGTAGTTCACGAACTTCTCGGGCTCGAGGTTGGCCTGTGTCGGCGTCAATGTCAGGAACTGGTCGCCCGCTCGCGGCTGGAACGATTGGCTGTAGCTGCCGTAGATCGATATATTCTTCTGCGGCTTCAAAATCAGGCCAAGGCGCGGGCTGACCATAGTATCGGTTCGCGCGAAGGAACGCGGTATGCCGATCACGTCGCGCCCATCGATCTCGAACCGATCATAACGCAGGCCAACAACCAGATCGACATGCTCGCCAAAGCTGATCTGGTCCTGCGCATAGCCGGAAAAGACCTGCACGTTCGATCGCGTGTCACGGGCCAGCGCACCGAAGGTCACTGATGGATAGACGATATTGGTAAGATCCAAGGTATTGCTGGACAGCAGGGCGTTGCGGCGCTGATTGGTTGACTCCTGATTGCCATATTCAAGTCCAAGCAGGATCTTGTTGGTCGCGAAACCGACGTCGACATCCCAGACGAGACTTGTTTGGGCGATTAGGTTCTGGCGCTGGGTCGAATCCCGATAGCCTGCCAGCGGCACGGTACCGCTCTGCCCGGTGGCAGCGCCGTTGGCGTAGACGTTGCTGTAGTATTTATCGTAATCGCCATAAAAGACGGTGGACGACCACTTCAGCGTTTCGGTCAACGAGCCATCGAGCCGTGTCGTCAGGATATGCGCTTCGAGGCCCGTCCGGTTTACGCCCGGAACACCGAAGAATGTATCGCGATAGCCGGAGAGTGGGCGATTAGGCTGGCCAATCTCAGAACCGATCGACGGCACGCCGCGGTCGGTAACCCGATCGTCTTTCACATATTCATACGACAGGCCAAGCTTCCATCCGCCCAGATCGACCGCAGCATAGGGATTGATTGCGTAGCGCTCGCCACCGAAAAAATCGCGGTGGTTGTCGAGCCTTTCGTAGTTGGCATTGACGCGCACAGCAGCCTTGGCACCGATAGCCGAGTTGACGTCGGCGGCGACATCCCACGCGCCAAAGCTGTTGCCGCTTAGGGTGGCACCAACCGACAAAGGGTCGACCGCCGGTGTCTTCTGCACGCGATTGATGATGCCCCCGCTGCCGCCGCGCCCGAAGATCAACGCCGAAGGCCCTTTGAGAATTTCTACGCGCTCGATGTTGTACAGGCTGCGGTAGTATTGCACGTCGTCGCGCACGCCATCGAGGAAGAAGTCGGCAGAGGTGTTTTGCCCGCGCAGCGTAATCTGGTCGCGATTGCCTTCGCCTTGGCCAACGGTCGCACCGGGAACATAACGCAAGACCTCCGCAATGCTGCGCTGCGCCTGATCGTCGAGCCGCTCGCGGGTTACGATCTGGATGCTTTGGGGAACATCGAGCAGCGGCGTGTCGGTCTTAGTTGCAGTGACCGAGTCGATGGCGAGGTACCCGTTGACGGTGCCGACAACGACAATCTCGTGTCCTGCCGTCGCATCATCGTCGGTTTCAACGGCATAAACACGGCCCGGCAAGCACAGAAGTGCAGCGGTCATCAGTAGAATTGTTTTCACGGGAACCCTGAGTTTTTTTTCGGCTGCGATCGATCTAACGCTAATGAGAAGGAGTCGCAATAGCAAATCGACTATAGTGAGTGGGTGCCTTAGGCTTTGCGAACACAGCCGTACCGTCGATCGAAGCGCTCGTCGTCCAACCGGCCAAGCCAACGCCCGCCTTTGCGAACAATCGACAAACCGCGTAAGAAGCATCATGGCCGAAGAACCCGACAGCCTAGTCCCGCGCAATCTCCGCCGCTTCGACGAGAAGATCGATCGTCTGTCCGAAGGCGTGCGCGCGGTGAACCAGTGGCTTGGTGCGCCTGGAACGGGACAAGCGCTGCTGGCGCACGCGGTCGCGTCGATTTCACGCCGGATCGATCGGCGCGACGAGCGTGTCGAGCGCATCGAGAGGCGGCGCGATCTGGTCGCGGTCTGACGGGCCGATGATCACGTCCCCGCCCCCCGGTGCCGCCGCCGACTGGACGATCGCCCAGAACTGGCCGCGCTTCACTGCCGCCGAGCACGCCGTCTGGGACACGCTGTTCGCCCGGCAGTCGGCGTTGCTGCAGGACCGCGCGTCGAAGCACTTCCTCGCCGGACTCGATGTGTTGCGGCTGGGTAAGCCCGGCATCCCCGATTTCGCCGAACTGTCGGCGCGACTGATGGAGTTGACCGGGTGGAGCGTGGTTGCTGTCCCCGGCCTGATCCCCGACGATGTGTTTTACGATCATCTCGCCAACCGGCGTTTCCCGGCCGGGAACTTCATCCGCAAGCCCGACCAGCTCGATTTTATCGAGGAACCCGATGTGTTCCACGATGTCTTCGGCCATGTGCCGCTGCTCGCCAACCCGGTATTCGGCGATTACATGCAGGCTTATGGTCGCGGCGGCCAGCGGGCGCTGACCTATGACGCGGTGCCCAAGCTCGCGCGGCTCTATTGGTACACGGTCGAGTTCGGGTTGATCGTCGAAGACGGGGCCTTGCGCATTCTCGGTGCTGGCGTGTCGAGCGCGGCGGAAAGCATCTTCGCCCTCGACGATCCCAGCCCCAACCGTCTCGGGTTCGATCTCGAACGCATCCTGCGGACCGAATATCGCGTCGACGATTTTCAACAGACCTATTTCGTCATGGACTCGATCGAGCAATTGCTGCGCACGACTCTCGATACCGATTTCGGGCCGTTGTACGAACGGTTGCGAGGCATGGCCGATTATCCGGTCGAAACCGTGTTGCCGACCGACAAGGTGTTTACCCGCGGAACGCAGGCCTATGCCCGCGCCAAAGCGGCATGAAATCCTAATGTCATCCCGGGCTTGACCAGGGACCCAGTTTTCTGCGCCGCCGCCACAAGAAACTGGGTCCCGGATCAAGCCCGGGATGACGGGGTTTGCGGATCGAGTCCCAGCGCCGTCGCGCTCGCCTCCAACCGCCGCAGCATCGTCTCGAGCGCCGCTCGGTCACGCACGCCCCAGCCGTCGAACAACCGCGCCTCCAACTCGAGCGCCTTGGGTGCCACCTCTGCGTACAGCCGCTCGCCGGCAGGGGTCAGTGCCAGCAGGTGCGAGCGTGCGTCGGCGGGGTTCGGCGTTCGCCGCAACAGCCCGCGCGCAGTAAGCGTCGCCGCCGCCCGGCTGACGCTCACCTTGTCCATCCGCGTCCGCGCGGCGATAGCCTGCGGCGTCAGCGAAGCGTCCTCGGCGATCACCGCAACTAGCCGCCATTCGGCGACCGCCAGCCCGAACAACGCGCGATAAGCCGACGCGATGGCATCGCTGACAGCGTTCGACGCGACCGATAAACGGTATGGCAGAAAGGCATCGAGGCGGAGCGGTGGTGTCAAACTGGTTTCATTTGACACTAAACCGCAGGCCCCGTAAACCCCGCCGCGTCCCTGCCGGAGCACATCCATGATCGACGCTGCTGACAACCCAATCGGCCTCGATGGCTTCGAATTCGTCGAATTCACCGGCCCCGATCCGCAGGCGCTCGCCACGCTGTTCGAGACGATGGGCTTCACCCATGTCGCCACCCACAAATCGAAGGACGTGCGGCGCTACGCGCAAGGCGGCATAAACTTTCTGCTCAACATGGACACCAAGGGGCAGGTGGCGGAGTTCCGCAACGCCCACGGTCCCTCGGCGAACGCCATGGCGTTTCGGGTCGACAACGCCGCCGCAGCCTTCACCGAAGTCGTCAAGCGCGGCGCGACGCCGGTGACCGGTCCGGTCGGGCCGATGGAGCTCAACATCCCGGCGATCGAAGGCATCGGCGGATCGAACCTGTATCTGGTCGACACCGCCGGCGAACACGAGATTTACGACATCGATTTCCGCCCGGTTCCCGGTGCCGGTGTCGACGATAACAGCGTCGGGCTGCACACGCTCGATCATTTGACGCACAATGTGAACCGCGGGCGGATGGCGCATTGGGCCGACTTCTACGAACGCCTCTTCAACTTCCGCCAGATTCGCTATTTCGATATCGAAGGCCAATCGACCGGCTTGTTCTCCAAAGCGATGACCGCGCCCGACGACAAGATCCGCATCCCCTTGAACGAAAGCCAGGACGAGCATTCGCAGATCGAGGAGTTCCTCCGCGAGTACAAGGGCGAGGGCATTCAGCATCTGGCGCTCGCGACCGACGATATCTTCGCCACTGTCGACAAGCTGCGGGCGAACGGCATCCGCTTCCAGGATTCGCCCGACACCTATTTCGATCTGATCGACAAGCGGTTGCCCGGCCATGGCCACGATGTGGCGGAAATGCGCAAGCGCCGCATCCTGATCGACGGCGCACCCGAGACGGGAGGCGGCCTCCTGCTGCAAATCTTCACCGAGAACATGGTCGGGCCGATCTTTTTCGAGATCATCCAGCGAAAGGGCAATGACGGCTTCGGGGAAGGGAATTTCAAGGCGCTGTTCGAGAGTCTCGAACTCGATCAGGTGCGGCGGGGCGTGATCCCAGCGAGTACGAATGCGTAAGGCGGAAATTACCGACCGGCTGACGGAGCTTGGCTTTCAAGATGCCGGTCGAAATTTATTTGTTCGAAGCGGTCCGCATCCCTCTATCAAAGGTCGCGTGTATCTTCGATATCGCTCAGGACGATATGGTCTGGAAGCTCAGATCGACCATGCCTCTGCCTTTGCGTTTGCCAGAGAGCGGGTTACCACGTTCATTGCGCCCGCATTTGGCAGCATCATGCCGTGGTGGTTTCGACCAATTAATGCTGAATTGGGCTTGTTTCCTAGTGATTCCGGTCAATATAGTTTTGAACCCGAGGAGGCTTTTCAGCCACTTGTACGTCAGTTTTTGCCCCTATTGGAAACGATAGATAGTGATGACCAATACAGCAAGCTTTGCACAAATGATAGTGAGCCTTTTCTGTGGGTACGAGGATACCAGCTTTGCCGTTTCTTGCAGATAGCTTATCTGCGACCTTCGTTTCACTGTGAGGATTTAATTATCGAGACTTATCAGAGGCACAAAACTCGCTTGCTGGAATTTTGTCGTTCGGACGTCGGCGATTCACTTTTGGAAGCCGCGTTAGTTGCGTCGAGAACGCATTTTGAGGTCGATATAGATGCTGTCTAAGCTAACCGGCTTCGGCAATCATGTCGCCACCGAGGCGGTGCCCGGCGCGCTGCCCGTCGGGCGCAACAGCCCGCAAAAACCGCCGTTCGGGCTGTACGTGGAACAGCTTTCCGGTTCGGCCTTCACCATGCCGCGCGCCGAAAATCGCCGGTCGTGGCTGTATCGGCTACGCCCGTCCGCCAACCATCCGCCATTCACGCTGGCGCTCGATCCGTCGCGCAACCGGACGCTCGACGCCTCGCCGAACCGCCTGCGCTGGGACCCGCGCGAACTGCCCAACGCACCCACAACCTTCCACGATTCGGTGATGCCGGTGCTGTGGAACGGCGATCCCGGCGCGCTGACCGGCGTGACGCTGTCGACCTATGCCTGCAATGCCAGCATGGGCAACCAGGTGTTCTTCTCGGCCGATGGCGAGATGCTGATCGTCCCCGAACACGGTCGCCTGCGGCTGCTGACCGAAATGGGGGTCATCGATATCGCGCCGCTCGAAATCGCCGTCATTCCACGCGGTGTCCGCTACCGGGTCGAGCTGCCTGAAGGCGCGGCGCGGGGGTATATCGCCGAAAACCATGGCGCGCCGTTCCGCCTGCCCGACCTCGGCCCGATCGGATCGAACGGCCTCGCCAACCCGCGCGATTTCGAAACGCCGCCCGCGTGGTTCGAGGATCGCGACGAGCCTTTCGAACTGGTGCAGAAATTCGGCGGTAAGCTGTGGACGACAACGCTCGATCATTCGCCGCTCGATGTCGTCGCGTGGCACGGCAATTTGGCACCGTATAAATACGACCTGCGGCGCTTCAACACCATCGGCACCGTCAGCTTCGATCATCCCGATCCGTCGATTTTCACTGTGCTGACCTCGCCGTCGGATACGCCGGGGCGCGCCAACGCCGATTTCGTCATCTTCCCGCCGCGCTGGATGGTCGCCGAGGACACGTTCCGCCCGCCGTGGTTCCACCGCAATTTGATGTCCGAGGCGATGGGGCTGATCACCGGCGAATATGACGCCAAGGCGGGCGGCTTCGCACCCGGTGGCTTGAGCCTCCACAACATGATGAACGCCCATGGCCCCGATGCTGCGAGCTGGCGCGGCGCGACCGACGCGGTGTTGCAACCGACGAAAATCGACGGCACGATGGCGTTCATGTTGGAAAGCTGCTGGCCGTACCGCGTTACCGATTGGGCGATGGCGCGCGCGCAGAGCGATTACGATGCGGCTTGGGACGGGTTTCCGAAAGCAAAACTGATATGAAACTCGCCTCGCTGCGCCACGGCCGTGACGGTCGCCTTGTTGTCGTTTCCGACGATCTGGCGTGGTGCGCGGCACCACCGCCGATGTACCCGACATTGCAATCGGCGCTCGACGATTGGGCGCATGCCGAACCGGTGTTGCGCGGGGTCGCCGAGAGCCTCGCCCATGACGCGGTCCCGCACGCGCGTTTCCACGAACGCGCTGCCGCTGCGCCACTGCCGCGCGCCTATCAATGGGCCGATGGCTCGGCGTATGTGAACCATGTCGAACTGGTCCGGAAGGCGCGCGGGGCCGAGATGCCGGCCACCTTTTGGACCGATCCGCTGATGTATCAGGGGGGCAGCGATGTTTTTCTCGCGCCGCGCGATCAGATTGCGTTTGTCGATGACAGCTGGGGGCTGGATCTTGAGGCCGAAGTCGTCGTTGTCACCGGCGATGTCCGGCGCGGTGCCTCGCGTGATGAAGCGTTGGCGGCGATCCTGCTGGTCGGCCTGGTCAACGATGTGTCGCTGCGCGGATTGATCGCGCCCGAACTCGCCAAAGGCTTCGGCTTCGTCCAGTCGAAGCCGGCATCGGCGCTGTCGCCGGTGTTTGTGACCCCCGATGCGCTCGGCGATGCGTGGCGCGATGGCAAGCTCCACGGCGTACTCAACGTCGATATGAATGGTCAGCCATTCGGGCGCGCCGATGCCGGGCAGGACATGACCTTCGATTTCGCGACGCTGATCCAGCATCTCGCCAAAACCCGTAGCATCGGCGCGGGGTCGGTGATCGGATCGGGCACCGTCAGCAACAAGGGGGCCGATGGCGGCCCCGGCCTCCCCGTTGCCGCTGGTGGGCGCGGCTATTGCTGCATTGCCGAGGTGCGGGTCGTCGAGACCATCCTCGAAGGCGCGCCGAAGACGCCGTTCCTGCGACCCGGCGATACGGTGCGGATCGAGATGCTCGATGGGCGGCACCGGTCGATCTTCGGGGCCATCGAGCAGACTGTCACGGGGTGAACGGGGTTGCGGTCTGGTCGGGGCATATGTTCCGCGCCGCGACGAACCCGGTGCTGGAAGCCGTCGAAACGACGCTTTTCGCCAAAATTGCGCTGACTTTGGCGCGATATGACGTGGCTTTGGGCTATGGCGCGCTCGCTGCGGGCGCTGATTTGCTCGTTGCCGAAGCGTTGCTGGCGCGCGGCGCGGCCCTGCATGTCGTGCTGCCATTTGGCGTGGCGGCGTTCAAGGCGGCATCGGTCAGTCCGCGCGGGGCCGCGTGGCTGCCGCGTTTCGATGCCGCGCTGGCGTCGGCGGCAACGGTGACGATCGTTGCTCCCGATGCCGATGGCAGCGATGCCGAAGTGTTCAATCGCTGCACGCAGGTGTTCATGGACGCGGGCTGGGCGGCGGGTGCCGGTGACACTGTGCTGCTGGCCGTGTGGGATGGCACGCCGGCCCGGGACTTGGCAGGGACGGCGGTCGATGTGGCGCAGTGGCAGGCACGCGGCGGCGTCGTGGAAATCATCGATCCCGGCGCGGTCGATCGCAGCGTCGCACCTCACGCCTGAACGATCAGCGCCGCGCGATCTGAAACCCGCCAAAGGACTGACTGACCGGCATCAGCTCGATCCGGTTGATGTTAAGGTGCGGCGGAAGTTCGGCGACCCACAACAGCGTTGCGGCGATATCGGTCGCCGTCATCGGATCGGCACCGGTGTAAAGCGTGTCCGATGCCCCTTGATTGCCGCTCGTGCGGACGAGCGTGAATTCGGTTTCGACCATGCCGGGTTCGATCGATGTGACGCGCACGCCGGTACCGTGGAGGTCCGACCGCAACCCCAATGAGAATTGCTCGACGAACGCCTTGGTGCCGCCATAGACGTTACCGCCGGCGTAGGGGTAGGTCGCCGCGACCGACGAGATATTGATGATCGCGCCGCGCCGTTCGATCAGGCCGGGCAGCAGCGCATGGGTGAGCGATGCCAGCGCGGTGACGTTGGTATCGATCATCGTCTTCCACTGGCCAAGGTCGGCGGTTTGCGCAGGGTTGGTCCCCAACGCCAGTCCGGCATTGTTGATCAACAAATCGACGTCGCGAAAGCCGTCGGGGACTGCCGCCAACGCCGCGTCGCGCGCGGCCTCGTCGCGCACATCGAACTGCGCGCCATGAACTCGGTCGGCACCGATGGCGGCAACGAGCGCATCGAGCCGGTCGCGTCGCCGTCCGGTGGCGACGACCCGCCAGCCGGCCGCTGCAAATGCATGCGCCGCCGCTGCGCCGATCCCCGAGGTGCCGCCAGTGATCAGTACGGTTCGCATGCAGGCTCCCACCAAAGGCCGTCCGACGGCTCCAGTTTTCGTCATATAGGCCGCTCGCCGCATCCGGGAAGCCGCCTTACGGCGCATGTCAGGGCGCGATTGGACGCACCGAAAATCCATTCAGATAGTTGAGCGTGATGGCGATCGTCGTCACACCGCCACCGAAGTCATGCGCGGTCGCTGCTGCCTTCGGCTTGGCGAGGCCGAGGTGGGGGTTATTCGAAAAGCCAATGCCGTCGGACCAAATCGACAGCTTGCCGTCGCTGTTGCGGTCGTGCAGCGCGACAAAGGCGAAGCGTCCTGGCGCGCCGAGCGTGACACATACCGTCATGTCGCCGGCTGCCGTCACCGGCACTTCGACGCGATGCAGATATTTGCCCGTCACCAGATATTCGTTAGCTTTATCCGAATAATATTGCACCCGCAGACGACCGGCGCGGTCCTTGAAGCCATGGACATGGACAAGCACCGCCGGCCCCGGTGCATCGGGATGGCACGCCGCAGCGTCGCCGCCCAACACCTCGGCCGCCCCCGGCGCTGCTGTCAGCAGCGCGGCGATAACGGCAGCGAGAACCGGAATTTTCGTCATGACCTTCGTGCTCCGCCCGGCTATAGCAAGCCGACGACGTCGCTGGCGGGATTGTCCCGCCGCCGTTCCCGCCGTGCCGCCGCCTTGCGACGGAACTGCGGCGCGGGCAAGGCGGCACCCTGAATTGGCACCGGACCGACTTGACCCTGTTGACCCGCATAGACCGTTACCAGGCGCGGCTGATCACCGTGCCGCTTATCGCGTCGTTGACGATCGCAGCGATGCTGCTGCTGCTCGACCGTATGCTGCGGCTGTTCGATTTCGTCATCAACGAAGGCGGCCCGGTGTCGGTCGTCTGGCGGATGCTCGGCAATTTGCTGCCCGAATATCTTGGGCTCGGCATCCCCATCGGCGTCATGCTCGGCATATTGTTCGCCTTCCGGAAGCTGGCCATGTCGTCGGAGCTCGATTCGATCCGGGCTGTCGGCATCAGTTACAACCGGATGTTGCGGGTGCCTTTCCTGTTCGCGACGGTTTTCGCGTTGCTTAACTTCGGCATCGTCGGCTTTCTGCAGCCGGTATCGCGCTACGCCTATGAGAATTTACGGTTCGAGCTGCGATCCGGCGCGCTGGGCGCGTCGATCAAGGTCGGCGAGTTCGCGTCGCTGGGCAAGGGCATGACGCTGCGGGTCGAGGAAAGTCACGCGCAGGGCGCCGATCTGCGCGGGCTGTTCGTGCGCGCTGAAGGCAAGGGCGGGCAGAGCCTCGCCGTAACGGCCGAACGCGGCACATTCCTGTCGACCGACGATCCCGATGTCATCCTTCTCAGGCTGACCCACGGCACGCTCGTGCATATCGCCGATGCGACGTCGGTGCCGCGGGTCCTGTCGTTCGAACAACATGATCTGCCGATCAACCTACCGACGTTGATGAATTTCCGGAAACGCGGCGAGGGCAATCTCGAACGGACGCTGCCCGAATTGGCGCGGACAGTGTTCGACAGCAACGCGCCGCCGCTGGTTCGGCGTGATGCAACCGCGACGTTCAACCGCCGGCTGACGCAGTTCCTCGTCATGTTCATCCTGCCATTCCTTGCCGTCGCGCTGGCCGTGCCGGCGAAACGCTCATCGTCGTCGCTCGGCATCTTCATCGCGCTGATTGCGCTGATCACCTTTCACAAACTGACCGAATATGGCGAACGGATGGGCAGCCTCGGGCGCGTCGATCCGGTGCTGGCGCAATGGATTCCGTTCGTGCTGTTCGCGGCGCTGTCGCTGCGGCTGTACTATGTGCTGGCATATGTACCGGGCGGCCAGCCGATCGGCGCCCTCGATCGCTGGTTCGGGCAGCTCGGGCGGCTGGTTTCGGGCCTTGCGGCACGCCTTGTTCGCCGCGATTCGTGGCGCGATGACGCCTTGTCGGCGGGCTAGTCGTGGCGCTGTTCCCCTCCAAGACCATCGCCTGGTACACCGCGCGGATGTTTCTGGTGCGCACGGTGGCGTTCCTGATCGGCTTGGTCGTCATCCTCGAATCGCTCGATCTGCTGGGCGAATCGGGGAAGATCCTTGCCGCCGCCGGTAATTCCGAAAGTGACCTTTGGGTCTATGTGTCGCTACGCATTCCGCAACTGATCCAGCTGTTTCTGCCGTTCGCCGTATTGCTGGCAACCTTGGTGACCCTCGCGACCCTCAACCAGAACAGCGAAGTGGTGATCTTCAAGGCGTCAGGGATTTCGGCGCATCAGATCCTCGCCCCGCTGATTGTCGCCGGACTCGGTATCGGCGCGATCAACTTGGCCTTCAACGAACGCATCGTCACCCGGGCGACGCAAACGCTCCGTCACTGGCAGGACAATGATTACCGCAAGGTGCCCTTTGCCAAAGCCTTGCAGAAGGAATCCTGGGTGCGCGGGGGAAACGATCTGGTCCACGCCGAAACCGTCACCGGGGCCGATACGCAGACAGTTCTTCACGGCGTTACAATCTATGACCGCGGCGACAACCGGCTGCGCAGTATCGTTATCGCCGATCAGGCCGTGCCACGCCCCGGCGGGTGGCGGCTGACTGGCGTCCGCAGCTTCGATGTCGTGAGCGGCAGCGTCACTCCGGCGGCGACTCTCGATTTCGCCACCACGATCGTGCCGCGCCAATTTACCACGACCAAGCTGACCCCGGCGTTCATTCCGCTTTGGGATTTGATCCCGCAGATTCGCGAACAGCGGGCGGCGGGCAAGCCGGTCGGTACATTGATCGCAGCGGCCAATCACAAGGTGGCGGGACCATTGTCGGCGGCTCTGATGCCGCTGCTGGGGGCGGTCGCCGCCTTCGGTCTGGCGCGCTCGGGGCGGCTGTTCGTCCGCGCCGTTATCGGCATGTTCCTCGGTTTTGCCTTTTTCGTCGCCGACAACTTCATGATCGCCATGGGAAATTTCGGCACGGTGCCGCCCGTCGTCGCGGCGTGGTCGGCGTTCCTGCTGTTCTTTTTGATCGGCGAAGCCGTGCTGTTGCGCACCGAGGAATAGCGTCGCGTCGTCGCGGGGCTGCACATTGTGGGCGTGATGTCCTAAATTGGCCGCAATGCATTGTCATATGCAGTGTTCGTAATCGCCGGAGTTTACCCCCTTGAAGGCCGCCACCCTCGCCAAGCCTGCTATCTGGAACCGGTCGCACTATCTCGACCGGATGACGCTGCGCGATCTCGTTATTGCGTATTTCCAGCATTACACGATCCAGGCCTATCTGGCGCTTGCCGTCGTTTCGGCAGTCGTCGCGGCGTATAATCCGCCCGCGCTTTGGGCGGGCGTCGTTGCTGCGGTCTTCGCGGTTATCGCCTATCCGGGCTTCTGGTATGTCCTTCACCGCTGGGTGCTGCACGGCAAGTGGATGTGGCGGTCGAAACTGCTCGCGCCGTCGTGGAAGCGCATCCATTACGATCACCATCAGGATCCTAACCATCTCGAAATCCTGTTCGGCGCGCTTCACACCACGCTGCCGACGCTCGTGGTGCTGACGATTCCGGTCGGCTTTGCGCTTGGCGGCATCGGTGGAGCGGCACTGGCGTTCGGTGCCGGATTGCTGACGACGTGCTTCTACGAGTTTTGCCATTGCATCCAGCACCTCAGCTACAAGCCCAAGGCGAAGTGGCTGGCGGAAATGAAGGCACGCCACATGGCGCATCATTTCCACGATGAAACCGGCAATTTCGGCATCACTAATTTCTTCTGGGATAAGGTTGCGGGGACCTTCTACGAACGGTCCGAGCGCAAGGCGAAGAGCCCGAGCGTCTTCAACCTCGGCTACACCGAGGAGATCGCCAAGACCTATCCTTACGTCAAGGATTTGTCGGGCGGCATCATCGCGACCGGGCACCCTCGGCAACGGGCAAGCTGATCACTGGAATGGCTGGAGGGCTGAAACTCGAGGCGGTCGAAACCGCCGCCGATCGCGCGCGGTTTATCGAATTGCCGTACCGGCTGTATGCCAATGACCCGCATTTCATACCGCCGCTGCGCTCCGAAGCGCGGGGGTTGATCGACGGCATCAAGACCAATCCGTGGTTCGAACATGGTCGGGTCAAAATGTGGCTGGTCGAGCGCGACGGAGTCGTGGTCGGGCGGATTTCGGCGCAGGTCGATCAACTGGTCCGCGACCATATCAGCCCAACGCTCGGCCATTTCGGCATGTTCGAATGCATCGACGACGCCGCCGTTTCAGACTTGTTGATGACGACCGCCGAAGACTGGTTGCGCACCCAAGGCATGACCGAAGTCCAGGGACCGTTCAGCCTGTCGATCTGGGATGAACCGGGCTTGCTGGTCGAGGGCTTCGACCAATCGCCGACGGTGATGATGGGGCATCACCTGCCCTATTATCGCCGCTTGATCGAAGCCCATGGCTATGCCGGTATCAAGGATATGCATACATGGGGGCTGCCGATCGACCGGCCATTTCCCGAGCTCGTGCAGCGGATCATCACAGCAGGCGCGCGCAACAGCCGCTTTACCACGCGCCCGGTCGACAAGAGCCGCTTCAACGAGGAAGCGGCGCTAATCCTCGGGATTTTGAATGATGCTTGGTCGACCAACTGGGGCTTCGTGCCGCTCACCCCGCTCGAGGTGGCGTTTGTCGGCAAAAAGTTGAGGCCGATCGTTTTCGAAGACTTGATCAACATTGCCGAAATCGATGGCGTCGCGGTTGGCTTTATGATCGCGCTTCCCGACATCAACGAACTGACCCGCGATCTTGGCGGCAATCTGTTTCCCTTTGGCTGGGCTAAACTCCTGTGGCGGCTGCGCAAGCCGAAAGTCCGCCGTATCCGTGTGCCGCTGATGGGCATCCTCAAGGCGTATCAGGGGCAGCGTATCGCATCGCTCATGGCGTTCCAGATGATCGAGAACATCCGGCGGGTCAGCCACGATAAATATGGTGCGGTCGAAGGCGAAATCGGCTGGATTCTCGACGACAATGGCCCGATGCGCTCGATCGCCGATGCGATCGACAGCAAGGTTACGCGGACCTACCGCGTGTTCGAAAAAGCACTTTAGCGCCCAAGGTTGGATTGGACTACGAGCGGCCAGTCGCAATCGTTCGCTGCGCCGCGATCCCCATCGATAGCACAAAGGGCGCATCCGCCTGCCGAGCCAGAAATGCGGCCTTGGTCGCCATTCCCTGCCAGTTATCGGCGATCAGCGTCTGCGCCACCGATCCGCCGAGTGTCGTGCCGGGGCCAGTGACGATGACCACATCGGGAGCGAACTCGCGGCAGCCGGTGCGGACGGCGCGGGCGAAATCATAGGGTTCGGTGACCTGGCGCCCCAAGGTATAGGCGCGGAGTTCCACTGCGCGTGTCTCGCGCGGCCGCCAGATCGCGCCGCGTCCATCGATCAGCGGGATAGTCGGGGTGCCGAAAAGGTCTGCCCCCAGCAGCTCCTGCCCCGCAGCTGCAACCGGCGCCTGCAAAGCCGTGTGGAACGCCGCGTGATTGGGCAGCCGCATCGGGTAGCGGCCTTGCAGTGGTGGTAGCGCCGCCTCGAACGCCTTCAGTGCCGCCGCGTCGCCCGCCAGCACCAGCATGCCGCCAAGATCGATCGACAGCGCCGCGCCATGCTCCGCCGCGAGCGCCAGTAGTTCGGCGCGCCTGTCGGGGATCGGCTGCCAGTCGTCATCGACATAGGGATAGAGCGTCTGGCCACCGATAGAATGCTGGTGCATCAGCGTCCCCATCGTATTGACAATGGCGAGGCCGCTTTCAGGCGTCACCGCCCCGGCGGCGACAAGCGCGATATACCAGCCCATCGAATTGCCGGTGACAGCGACAATGTCGAAGCGGTCGCGATCGATGTCGAGGCTGTCGCCGTAGCTGCAGGCGTAGATCAGCGGCGAGGCGTTGTCGCCGCGCGTATGGACCTTGGCATCGAAGGCGGCAGCGCCATCGAGTTCGGTCAGCGTCGGCTGACCTTCGGCGCGGCGATAGGCGTCGGCCATCGCGATGAAATCGGTCTTGCCGGCGTGGAGTCGGCCGAGCGTGCCGAGTTCCTCGCGGTTGTAAGTGCCGCGACCGGGACAGACGAGCAGGGCGCGTTGCTTGGTCATGAGCGCACAAGCCCCAGCACTGCCGCAACGATGCCGTCGCGGCTGGGCAAAGTCGCCGCCGCTGCGGGCCCGGTGGCAATGAAGCTGTCCTCAGCCGCCAGCCGCGTCGCGATACTCCCGGTGCGTTCGGCAATCAGCGCGGCAAGGCCTTCGGATTGCGAGCCGGTGATGCGACATTCATCGACGATGAGCACCTGCTGGCATCTGGCAATCGCGTCGATCAACGCCTCCTCGGCGAGCGGTGCCAGCCAGCGCAGGTCGATCACCCGCGCCGCGATGCCATGCTCGTCGGCGAGTATTTTCGCCGCCTGCCGCGACAGATAATAGCCGTTCGCATAGCTGACGATGGCGATATCTGTGCCGTCGCCGTGGATGCCGACCGTTCCCGGTGGCAGCGCCGCGCCGGGTGCGGGGTAGGGGAAGGTCCAGCCATTGTCCTTTTCCGCGTGGAGGTCGCGGGTCATGTAGAGCGCGATCGGTTCGACGAAGACCACCACCCGCTGTTCGTCGCGGGCCATCGCGACCGCCGACCGCAGCATCGCGGCGGCATCGGCGCCGTTCGACGGACAGGCGATGACGATGCCGGGAATGTCGCGCAGCACGGCCAAGCTGTTGTCATTATGGAAATGCCCGCCGAAGCCCTTCTGATAGCCGAGCCCGGCGATACGCAGCACCATCGGATTGGCGAACTGGCGGTTGGAGAAGAACGCCAAGGTCGCCGCCTCGCCGCGCAATTGATCTTCGGCATTGTGGAGATAGGCGAGGAACTGGATTTCCGGCAAGGCGACGAAACCGTTGTGCCCCATGCCGATCGCCAGCCCGAGGATCGATTGTTCGTCGAGGAGCGTGTTGATCACTCGCGCTGGCCCGAAGCGCGCGTGGAGTTTCTGCGTCACGCCATAGACGCCGCCCTTGGGGCCGATGTCCTCGCCCATCAGCGCGATCTCACCATGTTCGAGCATCAGATCGGTCAGCGCCCAATTGATCAGCTTGGCCATGTGCTGCGGCGTCGCCATCTGCGCGCTGTCGCTCCCGAACGCGGCTGCGCGCGTTTCGGCGGACGGGCCATTGGTCGGGCGGTTGGTGCGCGGGGCGGGAACGATGCTTGCCATCACCTGCGCCGCCGTCGCCAGTTTCGGCCGCTGTGCGACCTGTGCCGCCACGGCCTCGGCCTGCTCGCCGATGCCGTTATACAGCTCAAGGATCGCGCCAGTATCGAGCACGCCTTCATCGATCATAATCCGCGCCGACTGCAGCAATGGATCGTTCGCCTCGTCGCGTTCGATCTCCTGCTTGGTCATATACGCCGTCTGCACGTCCGATCCGGCATGGCCGAACAACCGGATGGTGCGCAAATGCAGGAACGCGGGCTTGCGGCGGGTGCGCACATAGGCCTCGACCTCACGCGCTACGGCGAGTGTCTCGAGGACATCGCAGCCATCAGCGTGGAAGTATTTGATGCCCGGTCGCGCCCGCACACTCGCCTCGACCCAACCCATTGGAGTGCGGGTTGAAATACCGATACCATTGTCCTCGCAGACGAAAACGATCGGCATCGGCACGTTCTGATACGCCGTCCATGCCGCGGTGTTGAGCGCGCCCTGCGTCGTCGAATGGTTGAGCGACGCATCGCCGAACGAACAAACGATCACGCCGTCGTCGCGCAGCTGCTGGTGTTCGGGCTTCAGCGTCTTGGCGAGGTGGACCGAAAACGCCGCACCGACCGCCTTGGGCAAATGTGAGGCGATCGTCGAGGTTTGCGGCGGCACGAACAGCGCCTTCGACCCGAGCACCTTGTGCCGCCCGCCCGAAATCGGATCGTCGGACGACGCGCCGAAACTCAGCAGGAAATCCCAAAGTGGCGTCGAACCGGGCACCTGATTCATCCGTGCCAACAGGAACGCTGCATCGCGGTAGTGCAGGAACGCCATGTCGTCGGGCCGGAATGCGGCGGCGACGGCAGCCATCCCCTCATGCCCCGACGAACCGATGGTGTAGAAACCCTGTTTACGCGCCTGCATCGCCCGCGAAGTGCGGTCGAGTTGACGCGTCATCACCTGCGCGCGGAACAGCGCGACGGCCCCTTCTGCATCGAGTCCCGCTTCGGCGAGCGTCTGGTGGTGGTGGCGCTGTGGCAGGTCACCCGACGCAACGCGATTAACGAAGGCGGTATGGACGAGTTCAGCGCGGTCCATAAGAGCCTCCGGCTAGGCGGATCGTCAGGGCGCTAGAGGCGTCGGGGCACGGCAAAGCCAACATGCGCCCGCCCTATCGGCTTGCGACGTGCGGCGCAAATTTGGTCAAAGCGGGGCGACCAGAAGGCGCGGAGAACCAAGCTGAGAAACTGTGAAAAGAGCGCGCTCACCCTGAGCGAAGTCGAAGGGGCGGACTCGAGGTGCTTCGGTGGCGCATGGCACGCCCTTCGACTTCGCTCAGGGTGAGCGCGCTGGTGGATAGCGGGCACCAACCTTGGGGGCCAAGGACGCGCAGGCGGCACCGGACACCCGGCACCGCCTGCCCGCCAAAGCGCCTATTTGGGACGCCCGCCGAATCCCGCTGCGGTACGCAGCGCATCGGCATCCATCAGCTTGCCACCGAGCATGACGGTCCGGGTGTGGCGCAGGTCGCCGATGTTCACCGAGGGATCGCCTTCGACCAGCACCAGATCGGCGGTCTTGCCGACCTTGATCGAACCCGTCTTCTTGTCGGCCTTGACGAGTTGCGCGGGGACGATCGTCGCCGCCGCCAGCGCCTCGGCGGGCGTGAACCCGGCAGCGACATAGATTTCGAGTTCGCGGATGATCTCGATCCCCGATCCGTCGGTCCCGGCAACGATCGGCACGCCCGCCTTGTGCATCTTGGTCAGCAGCTGGGTGATTTTCTCCCAGCTGGCGCGGTAATCGGCGCGGGTCAGGTCCTTGGGCGGTGCGAAGCCACCCGAGCGGAACCCGCGTTCGCTGGTCGGCGGCAGCGTGCCGACAAACGGTGCATAGGCGGGCGAAAGCTCACCGTTTTCGGGGTAATACAGCCCTTCGAAGGTCACCATCGTCGGGTCACTATAGATGTGCTTTTTCGCCATGGTGTTGACGATCTCGGTCATTTCCGGACCGTCCATATTCATGTCCTTGGCGTAGCGCCCGGGGGCCTCGAAACGCCCGATGCCATTGTCGGTCGGCAGGACGCTGGCGGGGACACCCTGCATGACGATCCAGTTGATGTGGGTGATCTCGTCATAGCCATCGCGGATCGCCTCCATCGGACGGATGCCGGCGGGAATATGGCCGTGAACGTGCAGGCCCTGCTTGTGCGCCTCGGCAATGGCGGCGGGCAGCCACTTCGGATCGAAGGTGCCGTAGAATTTGATGCCGATGAAGCCGCCGGCCTTGGCCTTGTCGATCAGCTTGATCGCCTCTTCCTGGCTGGTGGCGACATTGGCGACCTGCGCGGTATATGGCCCCTTGCCGTCGATCAGCGATGACGCATAGACGTTGGGGAACAGCAGCTCGCCCTTCGCCGTGCGGTTGCGCCGGTCGATGGTCAGGACGTCGTTGTTGCCAGGGTCGCGGACCGAGGTGACGCCAAGCGACAGTTCCTGCAGCCCGGTATAATCGTCGCCGACGTGCATGTGGCAATCCCACATTCCGGGCACGAGCGTCTTGCCCTTGCCGTCGAAGATCTGCGCGCCCTTGGGGGCTTTAACTTTACTCGCGGGACCGACGGCGACGATCGTGCCGTTGTTGACGACGACGGTCTGGGCGGGAAGGAACTTGCGCGCATCGGCATCGAACAGCTTGACGTTGACGAAGGCGACCGGGGTCGATGGCAGCTTGGCGAGCGCCTTGGCGAGGCCGGGCATTTGCGCCGACATCGCTTCGGCTTGGGCCTTTTCGATTTTCTTCTGCTCGCCCGCATAGGCGATGGGGATAACCGCCAATCCGAAGGTGAAGGCGAAGAATTTATCGTCGGAATCGGTCCAGACGGGTGTCGGCGAATTGCTCAGCCCGGTGATCAGCCACAACATTATGGTCTTTTTTGCAGCACCCTCACCGATATCGAGCGCCGCGACTTTCTCGGCATGCGCCTTACCGCCGGGCAACAGCGTCATGTCATGCCCGGGCGATGCCAGCAGACGTTCGATGAACAGACCGTTCGCGGCAAACGGCCCGCCTTGCGACGCGTAATAGGCCGGAGTTGCATAAGGCGCCGATCCGGCGTCGATCTGGCTTTTCCACTTCGCCGTACCGCCATCGACTGCGAAGGTTTCGCCGGCATCGCCGTTCGGGGTGAAGCCGCGAATGACGACCTTGGCCGGCATCTTGTCACTACCGAACGTCGTCGTCTGATCCTGTTCGAACACCTGACCGCGCAGGTTCATGCTCTCGCGGTTCATCACCGTGCCGTCGGCAGTCGTCCAGCGATACGAATCACCGTGCTTGCCGCCGGTCGATTGAATGACATAGTGCGTCGCATCGGCAGGCGGCTTGGCGAGGTCGGCGAGCGCTGTCTGGGCCATTGCGCTGGTGGACAAGAGCGCGGCGATGCCGCCGAAAACCAGTTTGCCGTGCATGTGATGTCTCCCCGCCAATGCCGCAGCCGTTTGCCGCGATTGGATACGTAACGTTTGCACCTGCTGTGTTACCGAAGCAAGCCAGTTAATCGCGGAGTTTCAACTGCAGCGATTGACCCTTATCGGCGGACGCCGCAGCATGTCGCCATGATCAAACATCTCATTGCACTGCTGCTTGTCGCCGCTTGGCCCGCGTTGGCGCAGGCGGCGTCACCGTGGCTCAACCAGACCGAGGGCGATTTCACCGTCCGAAACTTCCGCTTTGCATCGGGCGAAACGCTCCCCGAATTGCGACTGCACTGGATGACGCTCGGCACGCCGCATCGCGATGCGAAGGGGCAGATCGACAATGCGGTGATGGTGCTCCACGGCACCGGCGGCACCGGGCAGCAGTTCCTGCGGCCGCAGTTTGCCAGCGAACTGTATGGACCCGGTCAGCCGCTCGACCTTGCCCGGACCTATGTCATCCTTCCCGACGGTATCGGCCATGGCAAATCGTCGAAGCCGAGCGACGGCCTGCACATGCGTTTCCCCAAATATGACTATGCCGACATGGTCGCGGCGCAACACGCGCTGCTCGTCGACGGTCTGAAGGTGACCAAGCTGCGCCTGCTGATGGGCACCTCGATGGGCTGCATGCACGGCTTTGTCTGGGGCGAGGCGTATCCGGGGTTTGCCCGCGCGCTGATGCCGATGGCATGCCTGCCCGTTGAACTCGCCGGACGCAACCGCATGTGGCGCAAGATGTCGATCGACGCGATCATGGCCGATCCGGCGTGGAAGGGTGGCGAATATACGGCGCAACCGCTTGCGGGGCTGCGGACGGCGGCGGTGGCGAGCGCCATCGCCGGGTCGGCACCGCTGCGCCAGCAGGCCGATTATCCGACGCGTGCGGCTGCTGAAAAGGCGATTGCCGGGACGATCGAAGCGACAATTGCCGCCGATGACGCCAATGACCGAATCTATCAGCTCGATGCCTCGCGCACCTATGATCCGTCGACGGATCTGGGCAAGATCACCGTGCCGGTCGCGTGGATCAACTCCGCCGACGATTTCATTAATCCACCTGGTCTGCGGATTGCCGAGGCGATGGTCGGCAAGATGCCGAACGCGACGTTCCGGCTGATCCCCGAAAGCGCCGACGGCCACGGCCATGGGACGCATACTTGGGCGAAATTTTGGAAGGCCGATCTGCTGGCGCTGCTCAAGCGGAGCGAGTGATCCGAAACTCCTCCCCGTTTTCACCGGGAGGTGGCGGCCCTCTTCGGGCCGACGGAGGGGCTGCCGTCGCTTGACGGCGGCAAGGGCCGCCGCCCCTCCACCGCGCGCAGAAGAAGCGCGCGGTCCCCCTCCCCGTGAAAACGGGGAGGATTTAGAGTCGCGCGGCCGCCCAATCTGCCGCCTCTGCGACCACCGGGTCGGGGTCACTGCGCAGCGTTTCGACAATCGCCCGCAACCCGGCGTCGCCGCTGTTCCCTGCCGCAATCAGGCAGTTGCGCACCAAGCGGTCGCGCCCGATGCGCTTGATGGGGGATCCGGCGAACACTTGCCGGAACCCTGCGTCGTCGAGAGCGAGCAGGTCGGCGAGCGCTGGCGCGGTCAGTTCGGCGCGCGGCTGAAACGCCAGATCGCGGCTGGCCTGCGCAAAGCGGTTCCATGGGCAGACCGCAAGGCAATCGTCGCAACCGTAGATGCGGTTGCCGATGGCGGCGCGGAACTCGGCCGGGATCGGCCCCTTGTGTTCGATCGTCAGGTACGAAATGCAGCGCCGCGCATCGAGCCGATAGGGAGCCGGGAAGGCATCGGTCGGGCAGGCGGTCTGGCAACGCGTGCAACTGCCGCAGCGGTCGGCGTGCGGCGCGTCAACGCGCAGATCGAGCGTCGTGTAGAGTGCCCCGAGAAACAGCCATGAGCCATGCGTTCGGCTGACAAGGTTGGTGTGTTTGCCCTGCCAGCCAAGCCCGGCGGCTTCGGCAAGGGGCTTTTCCATGACGGCGGCGGTATCGACAAACACTTTGAGTTCGCTCGCCGGGGCTTGTGCAACCAACCACCGCGCCAGCGCCTTCAGCCGTTTTTTGATCACATCGTGATAGTCCTGCCCCTGCGCATAGACCGAAACGACACCAGTATCGGGATGCCCTGCATGACGCAGCGGGTCGAGGGCCGGGGCATAGCTGGTGCCCAACATGACGACCGAGCGCACGTCGGGCCAGAGCGCGTGTGGCGAAGCGCGCCGTGTCGCGGTTTCGGCCATCCAGATCATGTCGCCATGGCAGCCATCGGCGATCCATTGGCGCAGGCGTTCGCCGGCCTGCGGTGCGGCATCGGCGGCGGCGATGCCGATCGCAGTGAAACCGAGGCGAACGGCTTCGGCGGTGAGAGCGGATTTCAGGCCGGCGTCTACCATTCTAACCCGTCAGCCCGGGCCCGACCCGGGACCCAGCTTTTGTTGGCGGATTGGGGAATGGAAAACTGGATCCCGGGTCGAGCCCGGGATGACAGTGTTGGTATTTAGGACTCAAGTTGCCCAAGCCAGTCGCCGATCATCCCGCCGACCCGCGCTTCGACGTCGCCCCAGAACAGCCAATGCCCGCTTCCAGTGATCTCGTGATAGTCGACGGTGCCCGTCAGCTTGCGGGCTGTCGCGCGCGAGATCGAGGGGATGGTGATGCGGTCTTCGGTGCCGACGATGACCAGCGCGGGCGTGTTCAGACGGGCATAATCAACCTTGGTCGCCCCGGTTTTGGACAGCGTCGGCAGCGTCATTTCCGCCATCACCCGCCCCGAATCCCACACCAGCGTGGCGATCTCCTCGGTCGCGACTTCGGGCGGTACGGTGTTATAAACGCTCCAACGCGCTGCCTCGGGGGACATCAGCGTCGGTTGATTCCACCAGCCCCATTTGCTGATGACACCAAAGACGCTGCGCAGCGGCGAAAGACCGAGCGCCGGAACCCCCGCCGTCGCAGCGGTTGCCAGTAAGACGAGCCCGGCATGGTCGACCCGCGCCGCCACCACCTGCGCCAGCATCCCCCCCATCGAATGGCCGATGATCACCGGCGGCGCGGGAAGCTTCGTCACTTCGGCGATCAGATATTGGGCATAATCTTCGACCGTCAGTTGCCCGAGTTCAGGCACCGGTGGCAGGGCGGGGTCGCGATCGTGGTAGGGCAGGGCGGGGGCGAACGTCGCATGGCCTAGCGCCTCGAACCGCGCCCGCAGCCGCGCAAAGGTTGCAGGCGTCGACCACATGCCATGGATGAAGAACAGCGGCGGTTTCAACGGCAGACTTCCGTTGATGCCAGCACCGCCATGGTAACGAGGTCCGATGCTGTCGCGGTCATCGGCGCAATCTGTACCGGGCGGCTCATATTGACCAGCAATGGCCCGATAACGCGCGCGCCGGCGATCTCCTTCAGCAGCTTGGCGGCGATGTTGGCCGAATGCAGGCCGGGCATGATGAGGACATTGGCCGGGCCCGACAGGCGGCTGAAGGGATACAGCGCGCGCATCGCCGGATTGAGCGCGACATCAGCCGACATTTCGCCTTCATATTCGAAACTGACCCGGCGCTCGTCGAGCAGACGTACCGCCTCGCGCAGATTGCCGACGATCTCGCCGGGCGGATTGCCGAAGTTCGAATAGCTAAGGAAAGCGACGCGCGGTTCCTGCCCCATCCGCCGCGCCACCGCCGCCGTCTGTTCGGCGATATCGGCGAGCTGGACCGCGTCGGGCCGTTCGGTCACCGTCGTATCGGCGATGAAGATCGTGTCCGACTTGCCGATGACGACATGGATACCGAGCGGGCGATGCCCCGGCATGGGGTCGATGACGTGGCGCACCTGACGGTACGTCGTGGCGAAGTTGCGGGTGACGCCGGTCAGCATGATATCGGCTTCACCGAGTTCGACGAGCATCGCACCGAAGATGTTGCGTTCATGATTGACCATGCGCTGGACATCGCGGAGCAGGTGGCCGCGCCGCTGCAGGCGGGTGTACAGCCGTTCAACCATGCGCGGCACCAACGGGCTGATCGCCGAATTATGGATTTCGAAACTGTCGACATCGGGCACTCCGATGCGTGCCAGGCCTTCGCGGATCGGGGCCTCGCGACCGATCAACACCGGCTCGCCATAGCCCGAGTTGCGATAGTTGACGGCGGCGCGCAGCACGACTTCCTGCTCGCCCTCGGCAAAGACGCAGCGGCGCGGGCGCGCCTGCGCGGCTTCGACCGCACCGGCAAGGATCGAGGTCGTCGGGTTGAGCCGGGCGCGCAGTTCGGCGCGATACGCCGCCTCGTCGAAGAACGGCTTGCGCGCGACACCCGATGCCATTGCCGCCTTGGCCACGGCGGTGGGAATTTCCTCGATCAGCCGTGGGTCGAAAGGCGTCGGGATGATATATTCGGGACCGAAGCTGCGGCCCTTGCCGCCATAGGCGGCGGCGACTTCGTCGGGCACCGGCATCCGGGCGAGGGCTGCAAGCGCATTGGCGGCAGCAAGCTTCATTTCCTCGTTGATCGCCGTTGCGCGGACATCGAGCGCGCCCCTGAACAGGTAGGGGAAGCACAGGACATTATTGACCTGGTTGGGGTAATCGCTGCGTCCGGTCGCGACGATGGCATCCTGCCGGACCTGTGCAACTTCCTCCGGAGTTATCTCGGGATCGGGGTTGGCCATCGCAAAGATGATCGGGTTCGCCGCCATCGAGGCGACCATCGCCGTGCTCACTGCACCCTTCTGGCTAAGGCCGAGGAACACATCGGCCCCGCGCATCGCATCGTCGAGCGTCCGGTCATCGGTGATGGCGGCATGCGCCGATTTCCACTGGTTCATGCCCTCGGTGCGGCCCTGGAAGATCACGCCTTTGGTGTCGCACATGATGACGTTGCGAACGCCATACGCCTTGATCAACTCGGTGCAGGCGATGGCGGCGGCCCCCGCACCATTGACGACGAGCTTGATGTCCTCGGCCTTGCGCCCGGTCAGGTGCATGGCGTTGATGAGGCCAGCAGCAGCGATGATCGCGGTACCGTGCTGGTCATCATGAAACACCGGAATGTTCATCCGCTCCTTGAGCGTCGTTTCGATGATGAAGCATTCGGGGGCCTTGATGTCTTCAAGGTTGATGCCGCCAAAACTCGGCTCCATCAATTCGACGGCGTCGATGAAACGCGTGACGTCTTCGGTCGCCAGTTCGAGATCGATCGAATCGATGTCGGCAAAGCGTTTGAACAGCACCGCCTTGCCCTCCATGACCGGCTTCGATGCCAGCGCGCCGAGGTTGCCGAGGCCAAGGATGGCGGTGCCGTTCGAGATGACGGCGACGAGATTGCCCTTGATCGTATAGTCGTACGCGGCATCGGGATCGGCGGCGATGGCGCGCACAGGGGCGGCGACGCCGGGGGAATAAGCGAGGCTGAGATCACGCTGCGTCGCCATCGGCTTCGACGCGATGATCTCGATCTTGCCCGCCTTGCCACCCATGCGGTGAAACGCCAGCGCCTCGCGGTCGCCAAAATCGGATGGGTCGTCGTTGGCCATGGCTGCGCGCACTCCTGGCGGGAGCGTTAGCCTTTGGCGGCATGTTTGTCATCCCGGCCTTCGTCGGGATGACACGAGGAGGCCAACGCCGCTACAACCGCGAGGAATGGCTCAACCCTCCCCCATGATCGCGCAATATGTCGCGCTGAAAGATGAGGCACCCGATTGCCTGCTTTTCTTCCGCATGGGCGATTTTTACGAAATGTTCTTCGACGATGCCGTCGCTGCCGCCGCGACGCTCGACATCGCGCTAACGAAGCGCGGGGAGCATAATGGCGTGCCGATCCCGATGTGCGGGGTGCCGGTGCATTCCCACGAGACCTATCTCCACCGGTTGATCCGGGGTGGCCACCGGGTGGCTATCGCCGAGCAGATCGAGGACCCCAAAGCCGCCAAGGCGCGCGGTGGAAAGTCGATTGTCGCGCGCGCCGTTGTGCGGGTGGTGACGCCGGGGACACTGACCGAAGGGACCTTGCTCGATCCCAAACGCGCCAACTGGCTGGCAGCGGTAATGCCGGGGGCGGCGGGCGCGTTGGCGTGGTGCGACCTGTCGACCGGTGCATTCGTCACCCGGCCATGCACTGCGTCCGAGCTTGTGGCCGAACTGGCGCGACTGGCGCCCGCCGAGGTGGTCGCCCCCGAGGGCTGGGATGGCTCGCCGCAATTAACGCCGCGACCGATGCGCGATTTCGATCCACGGCGCGGCGAGGCGTTGTTGCGCGGGCGCTTCGGCGTCGCAACACTCGACGGTTTTGGGCGCTTCAGCGAGGCGGAGGTTGCCGCTGCAGGCGCACTGCTGGCCTATGTCGAAGCAACTGCCAAGGGTTCGGTGCCGCTATTGTCGCCGCCGCGTCCCGAGGTCCCGGGCGCGACGATGGCGATCGATGCGGCGACGCGCGCCAGCCTCGAACTGGCGCGCGGTAGCGGCGGCGGACGCGCCGGAAGCCTTGAGGCGTGTGTCGACCGGACGGTGACAGCGGGTGGGGCGCGGTTGCTTGGCGACGATCTTGCCGCACCGTTGACCGATACCGCCGCCATCGCTGCGCGCCACGACCTTACCGGCTGGTTCGCCAACGATGCCGTGGTGCGCGGCCGGGTGCGCGACACGCTCGGCGCGATGCCCGATGTCGCACGAGCGCTCGGGCGGTTGGCGGTCGGGCGTTGGACGCCGCGGGATCTGGGGGCGATGCGCGACGGACTGGCGATTGCGCTGGCGCTCAAGGCAGCACTGGCCCGCGCCGGTGCGGGTGCGCTTGGCGGACCCGCGACGCTGCTGGCCGCGACGCTGGCGCGGATCGGTGCACATGGCGCACTGGTGGAGGCGCTGCGCGCGGCGTTGGTTCCGGAACCGCCTATCGATGCTGCGGCAGGTGGTGCGATTCTGCCGGGGTATGATGCGGCGCTCGATGCGCTGCGCGAAACGTCGCGCGATGGGCGCAGCGCGGTGGCCGCGCTCGAAACCCGGTTGCGTGGTGAGACCGGGGTCGCGTCGTTGAAGGTCCGCCACAACAACGTCCTTGGCTATCATATCGAGGTTGCAGCGCGCTATGCCGACCCGTTGCTGCGGGCGGATTCGGGGCTGATCCATCGCCAGACGATGGCGGGAACGGTGCGCTTCGGCTCGGTCGAACTTGGTGCGTTGGCGGCAACGATTGCCCAGGCCGGCGACCATGCACTCGCCGCCGAAGCGGCGCATCTCGAGGAACTGCGCGCTGCCGTCATCGCCGAAGCAGCGGCGGTCAGCGCCACTGCAGCGGCTTTGGCCCGGCTCGATGTTGCAGCTGCACTCGCCGAACTCGCGGCAACCGAAGGCTGGGTACGCCCGATCGTCGATGCCACGGCAGCGTTCTGCGTCGAGGGCGGGCGCCACCCGATGGTCGAAGCGGCGGTCAAAAAGGCGCGCGGCGCGTTCGTCGGTAACGACTGCGACCTGTCGGCGGATGCCCGCGTCTGGCTGGTTACCGGCCCCAACATGGCAGGCAAGTCGACCTTCCTGCGCCAGAATGCGTTGATCGCCGTGCTGGCGCAGGCAGGATCGTTCGTGCCCGCCACGGCGGCGCATATCGGTGTCGTCGACCGGCTGTTCAGCCGGGTCGGTGCGTCGGACGATCTGGCGCAAGGACGATCGACCTTCATGGTCGAAATGGTTGAAACGGCGGCAATCCTGTCGGGTGCGACCGATCGCTCGCTGGTGATCCTCGACGAGGTCGGGCGCGGCACTTCGACCTATGACGGGCTGGCGATTGCCTGGGCGGTGCTCGAGGCGGTGCATGACGATCTGCGCTGCCGGTGCCTGTTCGCGACGCATTATCACGAACTGGTGCGGCTGAAAGAGCGTCTGCGCGCGCTGGCGACGGTGACCGTCAAGGTGCGCGAATGGAAGGGCGAACTGGTGTTCCTGCACGAAGTCGTGCCGGGGGCTGCCGACAAGAGCTATGGTCTGGCGGTGGCGCGGCTGGCCGGGGTTCCGGCTCCGGTCATCGCGCGCGCCCGCTCGGTGCTCACCCGGCTCGAGGCGGGACGCGACAAGACCGGCGGCATCGCGGCCGGGCTGGGCGACCTGCCGCTGTTCGGCGCAATCGAGCCGGAAGTGGCGGGCGACCCGCTGCGACTGCGGCTGGCGGCGCTCGACATCGACGCGACGACGCCGCGGGAGGCGCTGGATTTGCTCGCGGAGTTGAAGGCGCTGGAACGCGAGCTATAGCGCCTGCCTACTCCGTCCCGTACATCGCCACGGACTCGTACATCGCTGTCAGCCCGGCGATTTCCGCCGCGCTCAACTCCGGCCGCCAGATTTCGAACAGCAGGATGGCGCGCGCCTCGTCGCTGTCGTTCCACGCTTCATGCTCGATCGAATCGTCGAAGATCAGCACCTTGCCGGCTTCGACCGCCCGCACCGTATTGCCGACCCGCAGGCGGCAATCGCGCGGCACGATGAGCGGCAAGTGGCAGATCAGCCGCGTGTTGAGCATGCCGTTGTGTGGCGGAATATGGGTTCCGGCGCGCAGGATGGAAAATAGCGCCATCGGGGCGCGGCCCTTGATCGCGGGCAAAGGCAATGCCGCGAGCGCCGCCATCGTTACCGGGCAGCGTGCGGCGTTGGCGGCAACGCGTTCGCCGTTCAGCATCAAATGAAAGGCGCTCCAGCGCGGATCGTTCATCAGCGGATGCGGGCGGCCCGGCCGGTCGGCGGGACGCTCAACATAGGGCTGCACACCAGCGTCGGCGGCAAGCACCGCCTCGACCTCGGCGCGGATTGCCGGCATCGCGGCCTCGAGCGGTGCGACCCAAGCGAAAGCGGCGGTGTCGAAAAACGGCACGCTCGGCAGGCCGGGATAATAGAAGTTGGTCGGTTCCTGTACATACGTCGGCTTCGTGCCCGCCAACAGGTCGAGCGCTTCGGCAAAGCGCGGACCGGCGGCGGCAGCATCGATACCGGCAGCGCTCAGATTGCCTTGGAGTGCGGTGAGAAACCGCGCGCTTGCCGCCGCCTTTGCCACGTCGCCGCGTGCCAGCCGCTGGGCAAGATCGGGCGAGATTTCGGGCAGCAGTTTTGCCGCATTGGTCGCCATTTCGTACCAAGCCACAGCGGCGCGGTCGTCGCGGGCACGGGTATAGATGTCGCCGCGCATGATCAGCGCAAAGGGGTTGCGCGGGTCTTGTGCCAGCACTTGGTCAAGAGCAGCGGCGGTCGCTGGATCGTCGCCGAGCGCCTCGCAGGCTTGTGCCAGAAACAGCCACAGTTGCAGGCTGCCGCGCCCGGCGTTGGTGACCTGCTCGAAGGCCGTGCGCGCCGCACGGGCGTCGCCGCGTTTCAAGGCATCGACGCCGCTGCGGGCAATGGTCTGGAGGGTCGTTTCGGCAATTTGCATGGGGGTTCATAGCGGCGCGTGCCGACGAACGAAAGCTGAGCGCCGCCGATGCCCGCAACGAGGCGGGAGCTGGCTTATAGGCCCGTTATTTCGGTGGCACTGCAGGATTCGTCGCCGGTGCTGCATCGGTCGCGGGCGGCGGGCCCAAATCTTCGTCATCCAGCGGCGGGTTGCCGTCATAGATCAGGTTCTGCCGCCGCTGCAGATACGCCGATTTGATCGTCGCATATTCATCGAGGCTGTCGGCGAGCGCCTTGTCGGCACCGCCATCGGTTAGGTTCGACCGAAGATTGAGGATGCCGACTGCCGA
Organism: Sphingomonadales bacterium; assembly: GCA_038229555.1. Taxonomy (GTDB): domain Bacteria; phylum Pseudomonadota; class Alphaproteobacteria; order Sphingomonadales; family Sphingomonadaceae; genus Sandarakinorhabdus. The sequence goes on along the minus strand of JBBROI010000003.1, from coordinate 23,405 downwards.
CTGGCCGGTCCGGGCGGCGAAATGCGTGTGCAGGACGCTGTTGCGCGCATATGGCACAGGGTCGGCAAAGCCATCGACCACCAATCCCGCGCCGTCGCGCAAAGTCGCCGGACCGAAGAACGGCAGCATCAGATAGGGCCCTGATTTGACCCCCCACACCGCCAGTGTCTGACCGAAATCCTCGGGCTCGGCAGGGCGGTTGAGGTCGGTCGCATTGTCGGCGAGTCCACCGACCCCAAGTGTCGTATTGATCAAGAACCGGTCGAGGGTGCGGAACGCCTGCTTGATCTTGCCCTGCGCGATGGCGTTTAAAAACGATAGCGGCTCGTCGAGATTGCTGAGACCGTTGGCGATGCCGTGGCGCGCGGCCTCGGGCGTCACGGCCCGGTACACCGTGCTGGCGGGCTTCAACGCATATTTGTCGAGGCTGCGGTTCAACCCATAGATCGCGCGGTTGGTTTTTTCATACGGGTCGGCATTGACGGCGGCGTCCATGCTGCCCGGATGCGGCGTCGCACAGGCAGCAAACGTCAGCAGCGGGAGGATGGCGAGCAGGGCGGTCAAACGCATGGTACAACCTCGGTGAATTTCAGGCTCAGCCGCGTCGCATATTGCAGCAGTCGGTTCAAGGCGGCGCGTCGCCATCGCTTGACGAATATAAAGATATCTTTATGTCTTTTGACGTGGACAATTTGCTCCCCATTTTCCGTGCGCTGGCGGACCCGACGCGGGTGCGCATCCTGTTGCTGGCGCGCGCGCTCGAACTGTCGGTCGGCGAATTGGCGGCAGTGCTCGGGCAAAGTCAGCCGCGAGTGTCGCGCCACGTCAAGATTCTCGGCGACGCCGGGTTGCTCAGCCGCGCCAAGGAAGGCGCATGGGTGTTCGTGCGCGTCGGGCCGGCGGCGATCAGCGGTCCGGTATTGGCAGCGATCGACGCGCTGAGTTCCTCGGCCGGGGCTGCCGACCGCGCCAAGCTTGCCGAAGTCCGCGCCGAGCGCGCCGCCGCCGCCGATGCCTGGTTCGCCGCGCGCGCTGCGAGCTGGGATGCCGAACGGTCGCTGCATGTCGCCGATCACCATGTCGAAACGGCGATCGAGACGGCGCTTGGCAATACGCCGTTGGGAACGCTCATCGATATCGGGACCGGCACCGGGCGGATGATCGAGCTGCTCGGGCCGCGCGCGATGCGGGCGCTGGGCATCGATCGCTCGCCCGAAATGCTCCGGCTGGCGCGCGGCAAGATCGAGGCGGCGGGCTTGGCCAGCGCCGAGGTGCGGCACGGCGACATGTACGCGCTGCCCGCGCACGATGGCGCGGCGGATACCGTCGTGCTGCATCAGGTGCTGCATTTTGCCGACGATCCGGCGGCGGTACTCGCCGAGGCGGCGCGCGTGCTGGCACCGGGCGGATGGCTGCTGATCGTCGATTTCGCCGCGCATGACCGCGAGGAACTGCGCAGTGGGCATTCGCACGTCCGCCTCGGCTTTGCCGACGATCAGGTTAGCGGCTGGCTGACGGCGTCGGGCCTGACGTCGCAGGTTGCGGCGCATTTACCGCCGCCTCGCCCCGGCGCGCTGACGGTGACACTCTGGCTCGCCCGCCGCCCGCCGCTCGTCCGGGAGCTTGCCGCATGACGCTGTCGCTCAACCAGATGGCGGAGGCGGCGCGGGCGCTGAATGCGCCGCTGTATGCCGATATTCCCGGCGACGTCGCCGTATCGTTCGAATTCTTCCCGCCCAAGACCGACGGCATGGAGCGGACGCTGTGGGAATCGATTGAAACGCTCGCCCCGCTGGCCCCGCGCTTTGTCTCGGTGACCTATGGCGCGGGCGGCTCGACGCGCGAACGCACCCACGCCACCGTCGCGCGCATTGTCCGCGAGACCGACATTCCGGCCGCCGCGCATTTGACCTGCGTCGAGGCGAGCCGCGACGAGATCGACGCCATTGCCCTGGATTATTGGGCAGCGGGCGTCCGCCACATCGTCGCGCTGCGCGGCGATCCGCCCGAAAAGGGCAAGGCATTCGAAGCCCGCAGCGATGGGTACGCCAGCGCTGCCGATCTGGTCGCAGGCCTGCGCCGGGTGGCACCGTTCGAGATTTCGGTCAGCGCTTATCCCGAAACGCATCCGGAGGCCGCGAGCCGCGACGCCGATATCGACAATCTGCGGCGCAAGCTCGACGCCGGGGCGACACGCGGTATCACGCAGTTTTTCTTCGAACCCGAAACTTTCTTCCGGTTCCGCGATGCGGCGGCAGCGCGTGGGGTCAGCGCCGAGATCGTGCCGGGAATCCTGCCGGTATCGAACTTCGCCAATCTGCAGCGCATGGCGGGGCCGTGCGGCACGGCGATCCCCGATTGGATGGCGCGGCTGTTCGAGGGGCTGGACGATAAACCCGCTGCGCGGCAACTGGTGGCCGCAACAGTGGCGGCCGAACAGTGCCGACGGCTATATGCCGGCGGAGTGCGGCAGTTCCATTTCTACACGTTGAACCGGGCGGAACTGAGTTACGCGATTTGTCATCTGCTCGGGGTACGGCCTTCGTCGCCGATGGCGCTGGAGGTAGCAGCGTGACTGTGACCAATCGACTCCCCTCCGTTTCAGGGGAGGGGAGCAAGTGATTGCTACCGCCCTCCGCGCCGCCGCCGCGACGCGTATCCTGATCAAGGACGGCCCCTATGGCACTGCCATCCAGGCGCTCGGTCTCGCCGAGGCCGATTACACGGGCGCGCTGAACCTCAATATGGATCAGAAGGGCAATAACGACCTGCTCAACCTGACGCGGCCCGCCGACATCACCGCAATCTGCGATGCCTATGTCGCCGCCGGGGCCGATTTGCTGGCCACCAACACCTTCAACGCCAACCGCATCAGCCAGGCCGATTACGGCGCCGAACATCTCGTCGGCGACATCAACCGGGCGGCGGCGCGCATCGTCCGCGATTGCGCCGACCGCGCTACCGCTGTCGACGGCAAACCGCGCTTCGTCGCGGGCGCGCTGGGGCCGACCAACAAGACGCTGTCGCTCAGCCCGCGCGTCGCCGATCCGGGTTTCCGCGAGGTCGATTTCGACGGCGTCAAGGCGGTGTACCGCGAACAGATCGACGCGCTGGTCGAAGGCGGCGTCGATATCATCCTCATTGAAACGGTGTTCGATACGCTGAACGCCAAGGCCGCCGCCTTTGCCGCCGCCGAGGCCGCCGACGACTTGGGGCGCGAGTTGCCGGTGATGCTGTCGATGACCCTGACCGACTTGTCAGGGCGCAATCTGTCGGGGCAGACGGTCGAGGCATTCTGGCACAGCATCCGCCATGTGCGGCCGCTTTCGGTTGGCCTCAACTGCTCGTTTGGCGCGACCGAGTTGCGTCCGCATGTCGTGGCGCTGGCCAAGGTCGCCGATACGCTGATTCAGATTTATCCCAACGCCGGACTGCCCAATGACTTGGGCGCCTATGACGAAGTACCCGCGACAACGGCGGCGCTGATCGCCGATTGGGCTGCCAATGGCCTGGTCAACATTGTCGGCGGCTGCTGCGGCACGACGCCCGCGCACATCGCCGCGATGGCGGCGGCGGTGGCGGGCAAGGCCCCGCGCGCGCTGCCGCATCCGGGTGCGGCGATGCGGTTATCGGGCCTCGAAGCCTTTAGTTTCGCTGCATGACCAGACCCAACCTTGCCGTCACTCCCGCGCAGGCGGGGGCCCATCTCGCGACTATCGTCTCCAGCGGGCAGGTGCACGAGATGGCCCCCCGCCTGCGCGGGGGTGACGGCAACGCTACTGCTGCCGCTCAAACGGCGTCATTCATCAACGTCGGCGAACGCACCAACGTCACCGGTTCCGCCGCCTTCAAGAAGCTGATCCTCGCCGGCGACTATGCTGCTGCGGTCGAGGTCGCGCGGCAGCAGGTCGAAAACGGTGCGCAGATCATCGACGTCAACATGGACGAAGGGCTGCTCGACAGTGAATTCGCCATGGCGACCTTCCTCAAGCTGATCGCTGCCGAACCCGATATTGTCCGTGTACCGATCATGATCGACTCGTCGAAATGGAGCGTCATCGAAGCCGGGCTGAAGTGCGTCGCCGGCAAAGGCATCGTCAATTCGATCAGCCTCAAGGAGGGCGAGGACCTGTTCCTCGCCGCCGCGCGCAAGGTTCGGCGTTACGGCGCGGCGGCGGTGGTGATGGCCTTCGACGAAAAGGGCCAGGCCGATACCGCGCAGCGCAAGGTCGAAATCTGCGAGCGGGCGTACAAGCTGCTGGTGGAGGACGGCTTCGAACCCGCCGATATCATCTTCGACCCCAACATCTTCGCGGTCGCCACCGGGATCGAGGAACATAACAATTACGGCGTCGATTTCATCGAGGCGTGTGCCGCGATCAAGCGCCGCTGCCCGCACGCCCATATCTCCGGCGGCGTATCGAATCTGTCGTTCAGCTTTCGCGGTAACGAGACGGTGCGCCGTGCCATGCACAGCGTGTTCCTGTTCAACGCCATCCGGGCGGGCATGGACATGGGCATCGTCAACGCCGGGCAGTTGGACGTGTACGACGCCATCGATCCCGAACTCCGCGACGCGTGCGAGGATGTAGTGCTCAACCGCCGCGACGATTCGACCGACCGGCTGCTGGCGCTCGCCGAACGCTACAAGGGCGGCGGCGCGCTGGCATCGGCGACCAACGATGAATGGCGGCAGTTGCCGGTGGCCAAGCGGCTCGAACACGCGCTGGTCAAGGGGCTCGATGCGTTCGTGGTCGAGGATACCGAGGAGGCACGGTTGCTTGCGTTTAACAGCGGCGGCCGCCCGATCGATGTCATCGAAGGGCCGTTGATGGACGGCATGAACGTCGTTGGCGACTTGTTTGGATCAGGCAAGATGTTCCTGCCGCAGGTGGTCAAATCGGCGCGGGTGATGAAGAAGGCGGTGGCGCATCTGCTGCCGTATATCGAGGCCGAGAAGCTCGCGGGTCCGGCGGGGGCGTCGTCGTCGAAGGGCAAGATTGTCATGGCGACGGTCAAGGGCGACGTCCACGACATCGGTAAGAACATTGTCGGCGTCGTGCTCCAGTGCAACAATTTCGAGGTCATCGATCTCGGCGTCATGGTGCCGTTCCAGACGATCCTGAAGGCCGCCAACGACGAAGGCGCCGACATGATCGGGCTGTCGGGGCTGATCACGCCGTCATTGGACGAGATGGTGACGGTTGCCGCCGAAATGCAGCGCGCCGGGATGACCATGCCGCTGCTGATCGGCGGGGCGACGACCAGCCGCGTGCACACCGCGCTGCGCATCGCCCCGGCGTACGAAGGCCCGGTGATCCATGTGCTCGATGCGTCGCGCGCCGTCGGCGTTGCGGGAACGATGGTCAGCGATACGCTGAAGGACGATCTCGTCGCCGCGACCGCCGCCGAATACGAAGATATCCGGGTGAAGCGTGCGGGTGCGGGGCAATCGGCACTGGTGTCGCTCGCTGCAGCGCGCGCAAACGCCTTCGTTCCCGATTTCGCCGCGCATCCGCCGGTGCGACCGAACTTCACTGGGGTGCAGGCGATCGACGATGTCAGCGTTGCCGACCTGATCCCGTGCATCGACTGGACGCCGTTCTTTCGCGCGTGGGAACTTGCGGGCAATTATCCGGCAATCCTGACCGATGCCGTTGTCGGCGAGAGCGCCACATCGCTGTTTGCCGATGCGCAGGCTATGCTGGCGCAGATTGTCGCGGAGAACTGGCTGCGCCCGCGCGGTGTCGTCGCGATCTGGCCGGCGCGGCGCGACGAAGACGATGTGCTGATCAATCCCACCGTCACCCCCGCGCAGGCGGGGGCCCATCACCCCAAAGTTGACGCGATGGCCCCCCGCCTGCGCGGGGGTGACGACCATTGGGTACGCATCCCCTTCCTGCGTCAGCAGGTGGCGAAACGTGAGGGTCGGCCCAATTCCTGCCTCGCAGACTTCGTCGCGCCTGAAGCCGATTGGCTCGGCGGCTTTGCCGTCACGGCGGGCGATGGCATCGAACCGCATCTGGCGCGCTTTAAGGCGGCGCATGACGACTACAACGATATCCTGCTTAAGGCACTCGCCGACCGGCTGGCCGAGGCTTTTGCCGAATATCTCCACGAGCGGGTGCGGCGTGAGATCTGGGGCCACGAGACCGGGCCCGCGCTGGCGAAGGACGATCTCATCCGAGAGCGCTACACCGGCATCCGTCCTGCCCCCGGCTATCCGGCGTGCCCCGACCACAGTGTCAAGCCGCTGCTGTTCCACCTCCTTGGTGCCACCGCGAAAACCGGCATCACGCTGACCGAATCCTTTGCCATGCTGCCGACCGCGAGTGTTTCGGGCTTCTACTTTGCCCATCCGCAGGCGAGCTATTTCGGCGTCGCGCGGATCGGGGTCGATCAGGTCGCCGACTATGCCGCGCGGCGCGGCGTCAGCGTCGAACAGGCCGAACAATGGCTGCGCCCCAACCTTGATTGACCCACCGCTCCCCGCGCGGGGAGGCCGTTCGGGGGCAATCCTTGCCCCGCAGGCATCGCGCGTCTAGGCGGTCCCGCGATGCGAGTTGCGTACCACGATCCGACCACCGGGCAGCGTCAGCCGCTTAGCCGCCGCGCGGTCGTGCTGCTCTTCGTGCTGCTCGTCCACGCATTCCTTGTTGGGCTGCTGCTCTTGCTGACGCCGCAAGCCCCGCCGGGCAAACCCGAAGCGCGCAGCTTCACCCTGCTGCCCGACCAGGTCATTGCCCCCAAGCCGACACCCAAACCGGCGATCAAGACGACGCTGAAAGGTGCGACCAAACGCACGCCGGTGCAGCCCAAACCCATCGCGCCGCCAGAAAAACTGTTCGGCACCGAAATGTTCGAAGCGGTCGATATCACCAAGCTGCCCAACCATCGCGAGGAACTGGCGCAGGGTACAGGCCAAGCCGACAGCGGCGTGGGTGCCGACAGCCAAACCGTCACCGGCCCCGGCGGCGGACCGCATGGCGAGCCGCTGTACAAGGCCGAATGGCAGCGCGAACCGACCCATGCCGAACTCGCCTTCTACCTGCCGAAGTCCGGGGTGCCGGCCGGCAGCTGGGCAACGATTGCCTGCCGCACGGCCGAACGCTTCCGCGTCGAAGATTGCGAAATTCTCGGCGAATCGCCGCCCGGTTCGCGGCTGGCGAGTTCGCTTCGTGAAGCCTCATGGCAGTTCCGCGTCCGCCCGCCACGGCTGGGCGGCAAGACGCTGGTCGGCGCATGGGTCAGCATCCGCTTCGAATTCACCGAAAAGGGCGAACGTTAGGTTGGCTGTACCCCACGCTCCGTCATCCCGGGCTTGACCCGGGACCCAGTTCGCTTTGCAGCTTGGCCAAGGAAACTGGGTCCCGGGTCAAGCCCGGGATGACATAAGCGAGTGAGACCCTACGCAATCCGCCTCGACAGCCGCGCTGCACCCGTGCCAATCTGTGTCCGACGGCGGATTGTACCGCCGATCGGGGAGACTAACCAATGTTCAGCCACATCATGCTGGGTGCCGACGATCTTGCGGCATCGAAGACATTCTACGACGCGACACTTGGAGCGCTCGGCAACCCGCCGGGGTTTCAGGACGACAAGGGCCGGGTGTTCTGGATGACGCCGACCGGGATTTTTGCGGTGTCGACGCCGATCAACGGTGAATCGGCCAGCTGCGCCAATGGCAGCACAATCGGCTTTGCTGCCAAATCGCCCGCCGAAGCCGACGCATGGCACGCCGCCGGCGTCGCCAATGGCGGCACGACCTGCGAAGATCCACCTGGCGTGCGCGAAGGTGGGCTTGGCAAACTGTACCTCGCCTATCTCCGCGACCCGTCGGGCAACAAGCTCTGCGCGCTGCACCGGATGTGAGGTGACGTCCCTCTCCCGGCAGCGGGAGAGGGACTAGGCTGCTGCGACCTTGTCCTGCGTCTTCGTGTCGAAATCGCTGGCGTCGTGGCGTTCGAGAAGCTGGCCCGCTGGGTCGCCGAATGCCCGGTTGACGATGCGACCGCGCTTGACGGCGGGGCGGGCGGCGATGGCCTTGGCCCAGCGCTGGACATGGGTGTAGCTGGCGACGTCGAGAAATTCGGCGGCTTCGTAGAGGACGCCCGCCACGAGGGCGCCGTACCATGGCCAGGTCGCCATGTCGGCGATCGTGTATTCGGTTCCCGCGAGATATTCATGTTCGGCCAAATGCCGGTCGAGCACGTCGAGCTGGCGCTTGACCTCCATGGCGTAGCGATCGATCGCATATTCGATCTTGAACGGCGCATAGGCGTAGAAATGGCCGAATCCGCCACCGAGGAACGGGGCCGACCCTTGCGACCAGAACAGCCAACTGAAGGTTTCGGCACGCGCGCGCGGGTCGGTCGGCAGAAACGCCCCGAACTTTTCGGCGAGATAGAGCAGGATGGCCGCCGATTCGAACACCCGCTGCGGCGGGCTGAGCGAATGATCGACGAGCACCGGAATCTTGCTGTTGGGATTGGCCGCGACATAGCCGCTGCTGAATTGCGCCCCGTCGCGGATGTTGATCAGCCACGCGTCATATTCGGCCCCGCTATGCCCAAGCGCCAGCAGCTCTTCGAGCAGAACCGTCACCTTCACGCCGTTGGGCGTACCGAGCGAATAAAGCTGGAGCGGATGCTTGCCGACGGGCAGTGCCGCGTCATGCGTCGGTCCGGCGATGGGGCGGTTGATCGCGGCGAACTGCCCGCCGTTTTCCTTGTTCCACGTCCAGACTTTGGGGGGCGTATAAGCTTCGCTGTCGGCCATTGCTGCAACTCCATTCGGCAGGATGCGGCACCGTCGCATATCGCGAGCCGCATGTCCCACCAGCAATTCTATCGCGCCGGAAAGCCCAGTCTAAAGCTGCGGGTTCGCTATGTGGATCGGCCGCTCTCGCCCCAGAAGCAGACGTAGCGCTATGGGACCGGAGACCAGATGACGCTGTCAGATGTCGGACTGTAGCGCGCGATCACAGCCTCCGGCTCGTTCTCCGCCGTTAGCCGAACCTCCTTGGAGGTCGTGCGTCCTAGAACAACAAGAAATTGGCCTAGACGTTCGGCCTCAACCGGCCCGTCAACGTCCCTCGGATCAAGGTCGAATTCCACCTCCTCTTCGACGAAGAAATGGCAGTTAAGCCGTTGTTTTCCTAACCGATAACAGGCGGTTACTGAGTGTGAGGCATGAAGGGCGAATGCTTCTCGCACATCAGCAGGTGGCGTGCTCGCTATGCCGTCAACGTCGAACGCCAACCTGTCCGACGCGGTCAGCACATTCCAGACGAGCGCCCAATCGTCGATCGACGTTCCTAGGATGTAGATGTCGCGAAGCGAGCCGTCGGGCGTGAAATCTGGGGCAATCTGCGACCGATCCATCGTAGATGATAACGACAGCGCCCCGCTCGTGGCAACGTCCGCTTTCCACCAATCTCGGACGTTCCTGATATACGGGTCAGCGGCCTCAATCGTCGAGCGCGGCATAGACCATGGTGCGCATTTCGCGGCGCACGGGATAGGTCGAACTCGGCATTAGTTGGGTCATGAAAATGCCGATAAGGTCTTCGGCGGGATCGACCCAGAAGAAGGTGCTGGCGGCACCGCCCCAGAAATAGTCGCCGTCGGATCCCGGCATCAGCGTCTTGTGCGCCGCCGTCGTCGTGGCAAAGCCCAGCCCGAAACCGACGCCCTCATACGCCGCTTCAGAGAATAGCGAGCGCGAGATGGCGGGAAGGTCGACCCCGCCGGGCAGATGGTTGGCGGTCATCAGCGCCAGCGTCTTGCGGCTGAGGTAGCGCTGGCCGTCGAGCGTGCCGCCGTTCAGCAGCATCTGGGCGAATCGGAGATAGTCGCCCGCCGTGCCGACCAATCCGCCGCCGCCCGAAACCATCGCCGGGGGCGACAGGAAATCGCTGCTTTCGGCCTGGTCCTGCACCTTGATGCCGCCTGCAGCGGTCGCCTCGTAACAAGTCGCCAGCCGATGCGCCTGCCCGTCGCGCACCTGAAAGCCGGTGTCGACCATGCCGAGCGGCGTCAGCAGGCGGTCCTGCAGGAAGGTTTCGAACGCCATGCCGCTCGCCACCTGCACCAGCCAGCCGACAACATCGGTCGATACCGAATAATTCCACGCCTCGCCGGGGGAGAAATCGAGCGGCAGGCTGGCCAGTGACGTAATCAGGTCGGCGAGCGATCCGGCCTTTTCGATCATGCCGAGATGCTTCGACCGGTACGCCGCGTCGACATTGGTGCGATACTGGAAGCCATAGGTCAGCCCCGACGTGTGGCGCAGCAGGTCGACGACCTGCATCGGCCGCGCCGGCGGGCGGGTCTGGAAGCCAAGGCCCGAGGTTCCGGCAACGAACACCCCGAGCTTGCCCCATTCGGGAATATACTTCGCCACCGGGTCGCTGAGCGCGATCTTGCCCTCCTCGACGAGCATCATCAGTGCCACCGACGTCAGCGGCTTGGTCATCGAATAGATGCGGAAGATCGTGTCTTCGGCGATCGGACGCCGTGCGGCGACATCGGCACAGCCGGTCATGCCGAGATGCGCCACCGTGCCACCGCGCGCGACGAGCGTCAGCGTGCCGGGCAGCTTGCCGGTCGCGACATATTTGGCATCGAGGAAGCGGTCGAGCGCGGCGAGACGATCGGGCGCAAAGCCGTGAGTGGTCATGTTCAAAAGGTCGGCTGGTCGAAGCGGCGCGGCGAAACTTCGGCGTGAAGCTTCAGGATGGCGTCGCTGCCCGCCGTCTTGCACAGGCCGGGCACAATGGCGTGAACAACGCACTTCGCCGCCGCCGCGCCGAGCCGCGTCGCGACGCCAAGCGACGCTGCCATATGTTCGAAATAGCTTTCGCCGACGGTGCGCGGGTGTTCGATAAACAGGCGCTGGAGCATTGGGTCATCCCCTTGTGGACCTGGCGGACCATAGCGCTGTGGCACTGGGCAAGTCGAGTGCACGGCTGCCCTCGACTCGTGGTCGGTTCCCGGATTATGACGCAACAGTGCGGACCGGAGTTCGTGCGGGCGCTTAGCTCAGTTGGTAGAGCATCTCGTTTACACCGAGAGGGTCGGCGGTTCGAGCCCGTCAGCGCCCACCATTTTCAGACGGTACCGTCATACCATGGGCCGATGTGTTGCTGCGGTGCAACATGGTGCAGCTTTCCTGGCATGAGGTATTATAAAGTCTTTTAACGGTAACAAAATATCCGCATGGGTCCCGGCGTCGACCGGGCGCACTGATGCGCCGGGTGTTCCTGTTTCGCTCTGGGAGTTTTTCATGCGCCATCTCCGTTTTGGCTGCGCTATCGCTGCGCTTATTGTTCCTGCTGCGGTTTCGGCCCAGTCGACCGGCTCGCAGCAGTTCGAGGAAATCGTCGTTACGGCGACCAAAAGCAAGATCGAAGGCGTTATCGTTCCCGAAACGGTGGCCAAGTCGCGGTCGTCGATCGGTCAGGATTTCATCGCCCGCAAGCAGGCCGGTCAGACCATTCTGCAGACGCTCAACCTCACGCCGGGCTATAACTTCGTTAACAACGATCCGTACGGAAACAGCGGCGGCAATGTCCGCATCCGCGGCTTCGACGGTCAGCGCATCTCGCTGACGCAGGACGGTATTCCGCTCAACGATACCGGCAATTATTCGATCTTTTCGAACCAGCAGGTCGATCCCGAGTTGATCGAGCGCGCCAGCGTCAACATCGGCACGACCGACGTCGACAGCCCGACCGCATCGGCCGCCGGCGGCGTCATCAACTACGTCACTCGCAAACCGACGAAGGATGCCGGCATCCTCGCTCAGGGCAGCTACGGCAGCTTCAACTACAAGCGCCTGATCGGCATCCTCGATACCGGCGAGTTCGGCCCGTTCCACACCAGCGCGTGGTTTTCGGCGTCGTACACCGACTATGACAAGTTCAAGGGCCCCGGGAAACTGAACAAGGTTCAGTACAACTTCCGCATCTATCAGCCGATCGGCAGCAGCGGCGATTTCATCAGCGTCATCGGCAACTATAACGAAAACCGGAACAATTTTTACCGCAACCTGCGGTTGAGCGAATTCAACGCCAACCCCAACATCGATCGCCTCGCCAGCTGCCGCCGCCCGACGCCGGGTGCCGGGACGGTTCAGGACGAAAGCAATAACGCAGCGATTCCGGCCAACCAGGCGTGCGGTGGCACGGTGATCGGCGTCGATAGCGGCTATTATAATCTGTTCATCAATCCCTCGAATACCGGCAACATCCGCGCGCAAGGTCGCTTCACCCTTGCCGACGGTTTGAAGCTGACGATCGATCCGTCGTACCAGTCGGTGCTGGCCAACGGCGGCGGCTCTGAAGTCGTCGCCGAAACCGATCCGCGCCTGCAGGGCAATCTTTTCGATCCGACATCGGCCGCAACCCGCGTTGCGCGCGGCGTCGATCTGAACGGCGACGGCGACATTCTCGATTTTGTCCGCCTCTACCGCCCCAACAATACGACGACCAACCGCTACGGCGTCAACGCCTCGCTGATCTGGGATGTCACGCCCGAGCATCACCTGCGTCTTGCCTATGCCTATGATCGCGGTCGTCACCGCCAGACCGGCGAATTCGGCTTCCTTCGGCAAAATGGCGATCCGGTCAGCGTCTTCGGCGGTCGCGAGGCCACGCCGATCCGGACGCTCGACGGCAATGTCTTCCAGAACCGCAACCGTTTCTCGGTGGCACTGCTCAACCAGATTTCGGCGGAATATCGCGGCAAGTTCTTCGACGATAAGGTCGAACTGACGCTTGGCGTTCGCGCGCCGTTCTTCGAACGCGAGTTGAACCAGTATTGCTTCACGATTGCAGGCGCCAACACCACGCCCGGCGTCGCGTCGCCGTCGGGATCGGGTTTCAACTATTGCTCCGGCCAGACCGTCGCGCAGATCACCGCTACCCCCGGCAGCCCGGGCGTCGGCACGACGGGCAATCAGCTGCGCCCGACGTTCAAGGCCAACGTCAAATACGACAAGGTCCTGCCGAACGTCGGGGTGTCGTTCTTCCCCGCCGAAGGTCACCAGATCTACGCCAGCTATGCCGAATCGCTTTCGGCCCCGCGCACCGATGATCTGTACGACATTCAGTTGCCGAACATTCGCCCGGAGACGACGCAGGCGATCGATCTCGGCTATCGCTTCAAGCAGGGCCCGTTCATCGCGTCGGGGGCGATCTACTACAACAAGTTCAACAATCGTATCGTCCGCGCCTTCGATCAGGACCAGGGCATCAACATCACCCGCAACGTCGGTCGCGTCGATTTCTACGGTTTCGACGGCCAGATTGGCTATCAGCCGCCGCGTGGCTTCGGGGCCTATGGGACGTTCTCGTACACCCATACCGAAGTGAAGGGGAACACGCCGTTCAACGCAACGACGGTCATCCCGACGCTCGGCAAGCAGCTCGTCGAAACGCCCGAATATCAGGCAGGCGGTCGGGTCGAATACATCACCGACGTTTTCGAAATCGGTGTCGACTATAAATATGTCGGCAAGCGCTTCTCGACCGACGTCAACGACCAATCGACCCCGGGTTATGACATCGTTGATCTCAACGCACGGCTCAACATCGACAAGAGCCACGGCAGCTGGGTGCAGTTCAACGCCAACAACCTGTTCAACAAGCATTACCTTGGCAACATCAGCAGCGTGACCAATGCCGTGACGATCCCGGCATCGGGTACGGCATCCGCGATCAGCAGCGGCAACCCAACCTATTCGGTCGGTGCGCCGCAGTCGTTCTCGATCACGTTGCGGTTGGCGTACTAACGGCGACCATGCCCCTCTCCCCACCGGGGGAGGGGCACGTTACGGCTTTACCTCAATCACGCTTACGGTCATCGCAATCGTCGATGCCGCGCCGCTTGTCGTCATAAAGGCGATGTCGGCGGCATCGCGGCCATGGGCGATGCGGATAAGGCCGCCGATCGGCGCGAGGCCAGTCGGGTCGATCAGCCACCAGCCGCCGCCGAGCCACACTTCGAACACCGCGTGGAAATCGGGCGGGACGAGGTGCAATGCATAGGCCGATACGGCGCGCGCCGGGATACCGCCGGCGCGGCATAGCGTGATGCCAAGATGGGTGAAGTCGCGGCACACCCCGGCACGATCGACAAAGGTCCGTTCGGCGGTGGTTTCGGCATCGCTGACGCCGTGTTCATAATCGACGTTGCGGCGCAGCCATTCGACAATGGCCAGCACCTTGGCCCCACCGCTGACATCGCCAAAGCGCCGGGCGGCATAGCGCAAGAACTTGTCCGACGGGCAAAAGCGGCTCGGCATCAAGTAGGTCACGGCATCGGCCGGCAGCGCGCTCCAGTCGCTCTGCGGCAGATCGGCATGGATCTCCTTGCGCGGGGCAATGTCGACCAGCGCTCGATACGCGAATTCGACCTCGCCGCTGACATGGCCCCGCCTGACCCGTCCGGCCTCGCCAGTCGAACCGACCAGATCGTGCTGCGGCGTGACGTCCAGGACTTCGGACACAAGCGTCTGGCCCGGCGCGTCCATGACCTCGATCAACAGCATTGCCTCGCACGGCTGATCGAACTGCGTGGCGATATGAGCTTGAGCGAGCAGGCGCATTGCGGACTTTCTGCGGGCGTGGGGAGTTCGGGAACGGGCTATATGCCGTTGGGCAAAACGCGCTCGATAGCAATCGGGTACCGCGGCCTTTTGGCAATTCGGACCCGTTGGCCTCCGCTATATCGCGGGCCTGTGATCCCGGATGGAATGCAGCGCCGCGACGTTCGGTCCGACGACCGAATCGAGCGCCGACCCGAACGCCGTGCCGCGCCAGATCGCTATTTTTTCTTCTTCCCCGGTGTCTTCGTTGCGCTCGCTGCGGCGGCCTTCGTCGGCAGCGCACCGATGGTTTCGCCGGGCGGGGTAAGCAGTGCGGGGTTCGCAGCGGCGGCGGGCTGCACCGCCGGGATCGGCGTCGACGGCGCGGGCGGCGCGACGTGGTCGGCGGCAAGCGATGCCTGCAGGATCTTCGTCGGATTGGTCGGCGGCTCGCCCCGTTCGATTGCATCGACATAGTCCATGCCGCCGGTCACCCGGCCCCACACGGTGTAATTATGGTCGAGCTTCAGCGCCGGTTGCAGGACGATGTAGAACTGGCTGTTGGCGCTGTCGGGTGATCCGGCGCGGGCCATGGCCACGGCACCGCGAACGTGCGGCAGATCGTTGAATTCGGCCTTGAGGTCGGGCAGCTTCGATCCACCGGTGCCGGTCGCGGTCGGATCACCGCCCTGCGCCATGAAGCCTTCGATGACGCGGTGGAACACCGTGCCGTCATAGAAATGCTGCCGCGTCAGCGTCCGGATGCGGTCGATGTGCTTGGGTGCGATATCGGGGCGCATGAGGATGCTGACGCGGCCGCCGCTCGACAGGTCGAGGAGCAAGATGTCCTCATCGGTGATCTGCTTCGGCGCCGCCACTGCGGTTGGCGCCGTCATCTTTGGCGCGACGAGATCGGGCTTCAGATCTTCAGCCGATGGCTTTTGCGCAGCTGCACCGCCAGCGAAGACCGTGGCGGCAGCAAGGGCGATCAGGGTCTTCATCATGCGAGTGCGGTGTCCCAAAAGAAGCGTCCTGCTATCGTTTCGCCGCTGAGCCGGGGCTGAACGGTCAACGGTTCGCCTGCACCCGCGCCACCACATCGGCAGCAACGCGCGGTGTGACGAACTTGCGGATATCACCGTCGTAAAGGGCGATTTCCTTGACCAGCTTCGATGCAATCGGTTGCAGTGCGACGTCGGCCATCAGGAACACCGTTTCGATGCGGCTGTTGAGCTGCTGGTTCATTCCGGCCATCTGGAATTCATATTCGAAATCGGCGACGGCGCGGAGCCCGCGCACGATGACGCTTGCGCCCTGGTGTTCGGCGAAATGCATCAGCAGCGCATCGAATTCGACAACCTCGACATTGGGGATGCCTTCGACCTCGCGGCGAACCTGTGCCTGCCGTTCGGCGAGCGTGAACATCGGTGACTTCGACGGGTTGGTGGCGACGCCGATAACGAGCTTGTCGACCAGCTTTGCGCCGCGCCGGATGATGTCCATATGCCCCAGCGTCAGCGGGTCGAAGGTGCCGGGGTAGACGCCGATGCGCATTACCGGTCGCGTTCGATGGCAAAGCGCGCGATTGCGCGGAGCAGGTCGGCCTCTTGCCCAAAGCCGTTGAGATGGGCGATGGCCTGATCGATCAGCATCGCCGCTTGCGTCTTGGCGCGCTCAACCCCGAGCAACGACACGAAGGTCGCCTTGCCGGCGTCGGCATCCTTGTGCACTGCCTTGCCGGTCTTGTCCGACGAGCCTTCGACGTCGAGCAGATCGTCGGCAATCTGGAACGCCAGACCGAGATCGCGCGCATAGCCGCGCAGCGGGGTACGGCTCGATTCGGGAATGCGCCCCATGATCGCCCCGGCTTCGAGGCAGAAGCCGATCAGCGCCCCGGTCTTCAACTGCTGCAGCCGCGTTGTCGCCGCCAGATCGAACGTGTCGTTCTCGGCGGCGATGTCCATCATCTGCCCGCCCGCCATGCCCGATGGCCCCGAGGCACGGGCGAGTTCGATGACCAGTTCGGCGCGGGCGAAGGGATCTTCGTGGGTGGCGTCCTCAGCCAGAATTTCGAACGCCAGCGCATGGAGCGAATCGCCGGCAAGCACGGCGGTGGCTTCGTCGAAAGCCTTGTGCACCGTCGGCTTACCGCGGCGCAAATCGTCATCGTCCATGCACGGCAGATCGTCGTGGATCAGCGAATAGACATGGACGCATTCGATGGCGAGCGCGACGCGCAGCGCCCGTTCACGGTCGACATGGAACAGGTCGCAGGCCGCGACGACGAGCAGCGGGCGCATCCGCTTGCCACCGCCGATACTGGCATGGCGCATCGCCTCGAACAGCCGGGCGCGACCGTCTTCGGGAACCGGCAGCAACCGGTCGAACCGCTGGTCGATCGCCTTGCCGATGGCGTCGAGCGCGGGTTTCAGGCTGAGCGAGGGTTGGACCATATCGGACAAGGCACTCATCAACGCGCGGCCACGGAATCGAAGGGACGGGTGCCGATGGCGTCGCCGGCATCGTTTTGCTGAATGGCTTCGATCCGCGCGGTGGCGTCCTTCAGCTTGTCTTCGCAATGCCTCTTCAGCGCTTGCCCTTCATTATACAGCCGGATCGACTCCTCAAGGCTTGCCTCGCCGCCTTCCAGCGCGTGGACGATCTTCTCGAGGCGCTTCAGCGCATCCTCGAAACTCAGTGCGGCAAGCTCGGCAGGTTCCATGGGCAGTGTTTGAACGGCGCGCGAAGGGCGGTCAAGCGTGACGGCGGGGTTCTGTCGCGCTAGGCTCGGGCAAAATCGGGGAGAAGCGTCATGCCGACGACGATCAGGGCTGCCGTTTTGCGCACACGCGGCGCGCCTTATGCGCTGGAAACCGTGGCGCTTGCCGATCCAGGGCCAGGGCAGGTGCTGGTCCGCATTCGGGCCTGTGGCATCTGCCATACCGATGTCGGGGTGCAAGATTACGAACAGGGACTGCCGCTGCCGCAGGTGCTCGGCCATGAAGGTGCGGGCGAGGTGCTGGCGGTGGGCGACGGTGTCACCCGCGTCGCGGCGGGCGATGCGGTGGTGCTGAGCTATGCCTCGTGCGGCCATTGCCCGAACTGTGCCGCCCAAGCGCCGCAATATTGCGCCAACTTCATGGCGCTCAACTATGGCGCGGTGCTGCCCGACGGGCGCGTGCCGATGCAGGGCGACGGCGGGCCGGTGTACGGCGCGTTCTTCGGACAATCGTCGTTCGCCACCCATGCGCTGGCGCTCGAACGCAATACCGTGAAGGTCGATCGCGACCTGTCGTTCGCGCTGCTCGCACCCTTTGGCTGCGGGATGCAGACCGGGGCAGGGGCGGTCATCAACAGCATCAAGCCAAAGCGCGGCGCATCGCTGGCGGTCGTCGGCACCGGCAGCGTCGGGCTGGCGGCGCTGATGGCGGCCGCCGATGCCGGTTGCGCGCCGTTGATCGCCGTCGATATGAATCCGGCGCGGCTCGAACTGGCGCGCTCGCTCGGCGCGACGCATGCGATTGCGGCGGGGACCGGCGATCTGGCGCTGCAGCTGCGCGCCATCGTCGAGACGGGGGTCGATCACGTCATCGATACCACCGGCAATGCCGCCGTGCTGCGGTCGGCGGTCGAGGCGCTGGCGGCGATGGGCGAGCTGGTCATGCTGGCGGTGGCGGCTCCGGGGGTCGAAATCAGCTTTCCGCCCAATCTGCTGCTCGGCGGCAAGCGGGTGCGTGGGCTGGTCGAAGGCGATGCCGACCCACAGACGTTCATCCCCGAACTGGTGGCGCTGCACCGCGCCGGGCGCTTCCCCCACGACCGGCTGGTCACCCCCTATCCACTGGCGGCGATCAACGAAGCAGTTGCCGATATGCGCGCCGGACGGGTGATAAAGCCGGTGCTGGTGATGGAATGAAATGGGGCTTTGCGCAGTGTAGGATCGAAACCCTATTTGGCGGCTGTAATAGGTTGAAGACGCTGTTGTTTTCGGACCAAACGCGAATCCCACGCAAGGCGTTTGCACCAAAAACCTAGCCCCTCTCTCGGGCGCTATACGAACCTGAAACCGGCCAAAGCGCTGCGCGTCACTATCCCAATAGGTTCAAAATGTCAAGGTCCGCGTAACCGATCGCCGCTACTTCCCGGTAAACGCTGCCGGACGCTTCTGCAGGAAAGCGCTGACGCCCTCGGCGAAATCGGGCGAGCGACCGGCGGCCATCTGATTCTTGCGCTCGACCATCAATGCTTCGGTCAGCGGCTTGTCGAGGCAGTCACGCAGGCCTTGGCGGATCAGCGCATAGGCGCGCGTCGGGCCCTTGGCGAGTTTGGCGGCGAGCGCGCGGGCTTCGGCCATCAGGTCGGCATCGGGGACGACCTTATAGATCATGCCCCAATCGAGCGCAGTCGCGGCAGGAATTTTCTCGCCCAACATCATCATCGCCTGCGCGCGCGCCTTACCGGCGAGACGTGGCAGCATCCACGTCGATCCGACATCGGGCACGAGGCCGATGTTAACAAAGGCCTGCAGGAAATACGCCGATTGCCCGGCAATGACGATGTCCCCGGCGAGCGCATACGAACAGCCCGCGCCGGCCGCAGGGCCGTTGATCGCGGTGATGAACGGCATCGGCAGGTTGAACAGCCGCTCGAGGAGTGGATTGAAATGGGTTTCGAGAACCTTGCCGGCATCGACCGGCCCCGACGACGAACCGCCCCCGGCACCGCCGCCCGACAGATCGGCCCCGCTGCAGAACGCGCGACCCGTGCCGGTCATCAACAACACGCGCGCCGTACCGCCATCGCGCACCCTGTCGACTGCGTCGATCATCTCGGCAATCACACCCATGTGCAGCGCGTTCATCTTGTCGGGACGGTTGATCGTCAGCGTCGCGATGCCATCGGCTTCGTCGAACAGGATGTGCTCATAGGCCATGGCGGCGCTCCCCACTTGGTTGACGTTAACGTCATAGCGGATGGCGCGGTCGGGGGAAGCCGCAAAAATGGCAGGTGTGCGCCCCTCCCGCTTGCGGGGGGCTGAGGTGGGACGAGCCTGAAGCGTCGGTTTCGTCACCCCCGCGAAGGCGGGGGCCCATCGCGTCAAATTTGGGGTGATGGACCCCCGCCTTTGCGGGGGTGACGGATCACTGAAGCTCTACGCCAGCGTCGCCTTGTGCATCAGGAACGCCGGGATGCCCTCTTCGCCAAAGCCGACTTCGCCCTTGCGCTGGTCGTCGTCGTCGCGGTCGCGGCGGGGGTCGCGGCTGCGATCGCGGCCACGGTCACGGTCCCGCCCGCGTTCGCGTTCACGGCGTTCGTCGGCGCGCGGTTCGGGGCGCGGTGCCGGGGCCGGGGCGTGGGGCAGTTCGATGGGAACGATGGTTTCGACGGTGGCGGTGTCCGACACGCTGACCCGGTCGCCGGTTTCGCCCTTGTTGCGCCCGCGTCCGCCGCGACGGCGCTTGCGCGGTGACGCTGCGCTCACCGGAGTAACGTTGCCGGTGTCGGCGGCCTCGTCGGCGGCTTCCTCGGCGACAATGGCATCGGCTTCGGCAACGGCTTCCTTGGCACCGTAACGGGGAATCTTCTGGCGGATCAGCTTTTCGACTTCGGCCAAATTCTCGGCTTCGGCCTCGGTTGCCAGCGTATATGCGATGCCGGTGCGTCCGGCGCGCCCGGTGCGGCCGATGCGGTGGACATAATCCTCGGCATGGTGCGGCACGTCATAGTTGACCACATGGCTGACGCCGGGAATATCCAGCCCGCGCGCCGCGACGTCGGATGCGACGATGATCGTGATATCGCCCGATTTGAAGCGGTCGAGTTCACGGATGCGGTCGCTTTGGTCCATATCGCCGTGAATTTGGCTGACCGGGAAACCGGCGCGCTTAAGGCTGTCGACGAGCTCCTTGATATCGCGCTTCCGATTGCAGAACACGATGGCGTTCTTGACTTCGGGGTCGCCGAGCAACTGGCGCAGCGCTTCGCGTTTGCCGCGGGGGGATACTTCGACGACGAACTGCGCGATCGAGGCGTTGGTCGACGCGGGCCGCGCGACTTCGATCATCCGCGGTTCGGACATGAAACGGTCGGCGAGCTTCTTGATCGGCGGTGGCATCGTCGCCGAAAACAACAAGGTCTGGCGCGGGCTGGGCAGCTTGGTGCAGATTTCCTCGATGTCGGGGATGAAACCCATGTCGAGCATGCGGTCGGCTTCGTCGATGACGAGCAGGCTGCACTGGTTGAGCATGATCTTGCCGCGCCCGAACAGGTCCATCAGGCGGCCGGGCGTGGCGATCAGCACATCGACGCCCTTTTCGAGCGCCGCCAACTGATCGCCCATCGACACGCCACCAATGAGCAGCGCCATCGTCAGTTTGTGATATTTGCCGTATTTGTCGAAATTCTCGCTCACCTGCTGCGCCAGTTCGCGGGTCGGTTCAAGGATCAGCGAGCGCGGCATCCGGGCGCGGCTGCGGCCTTCGGCGAGAATGTCGATCATCGGCAGCACGAACGACGCGGTCTTGCCGGTGCCGGTCTGCGCGACGCCGATAATGTCGCGGCCCATCAGGACGGGCGGGATGGCGTGGCGCTGGATCGGTGTCGGCTCGTCATAGCCGCTGTCGGCGACAGCCCGGAGCAGGTCCTCCGAGAGGCCGAGGTCTTGAAAGCTCATGCGGTTCCTAGGGCGAGGTTGCAGACTGTCCGCAGCACTACGCGCTCGCGCCTTGCCCGGATTTCGGGGGAAAAGTCAATCGGCGGCAGGCTGGCACCCGGCTTGGTGCAAAAGAAAAGGGCGGGGAATGCTCCCCGCCCTTCGCATTTTCGTCGATCGCAACCTTAGAACTTGGCACCGATGGCGATGCCGTAACGGCGGGGTTCCAAGGTGAAGATGTTGGTGAACAGGCCCGACGACTGGTCGGTGACATACTGCCCGGTCACCGCGCTGTTGTTGGCGATGTTCTGGATGAAGCCGCGAACGAACCAGCGGTCATCCTTGCCATTGATCTGCACCTGAGCGTTCATGATGTAATAGGCCGGGATCTTGTTGATCGAAGCCGTCTGACCGGGGCCCTTGCCGTTGAAGATGCTGCCGAAGCTGTTGCCGGTCATGGCGATGTCGAAGCGCGGTACGATCGAGATGCCGCTGTCGAGCTCGGCGGTGTACTGAATGCCTGCCGAAGCCTTGAACGTCGGCGACTGCGGCAACTGATTGCCCTTGATGTTGACGGTCACGCCTTCGTTCAGGACCTGAACACCACCAAACAGTGCCCCGACGGTCGCCGCATTGCCGGCCAGCGCCGAACAGATGCTGAAGGCACCGGTGGCACCGTTGATGCCGCTGTCGGCCGCGAAGGCAGTCGGTGCGCGAAGGCCGACGCCGCCATTGATGGCCGCAACATAGCCGTTTGCACCGGCGGCATTCCCGGCTGTGGTCGGGACCACAGCGCAGTTCGAACCGTTGGTGATGTCCTTGATGATCACGGCGTCGCTGCGGCCGCCCGACGGATCGCGCGGGTTCGACAGGAACTTGTCGGCCGAAACCTTGGTGTTGAGGTAGCTGATGCCGACATTCACCGCGAGAGCGCGGATTGGCTGGATGATCGCATCGGCTTCAAGACCGTAGATATTGGCATCGACATTGTCGTTGACCGAGGTGCGGGCGACGATGCGGCTGGTCTGCAAACCCTTATACTTGTAGTAGAATGCCGAAACGTTCAGCCGCAGCGTGCCATCGAGGAAGGTGTTCTTCGAACCGATTTCGAACGAGTCGATGAACTCCGGCGTGAACGTGTCGGTGACGGCGAAGATCGGCGACAGCGGCGGGTTGAAGCCGCCCGATTTATAGCCGCGCGAATAGGACGCATAGATGAGGTTTTCGTCGGTGATCTTCCAGTCGATGACGGCGCGTCCGGTCAATTCCGAGAAGCTCGTTTTACGATCCTGGAACAGCTGGTTGCCCGGGATCGTCGCATCGGCGTCATAGGCGGCGACATACGGCGAGGCGAAGGCGTCGGTGCTGCCGAAGGGCACAAGGAAGCTCGCCAGCGTCGTGCGTGCGCGGCTCGTCTTGGCGTCATGGTTATACCGCAAACCGGCGGTGATCTTCACCCGATCGGTCAGGTTCAGATAGGCTTCGCCGAAGATACCGTATGACTTCAGACCATAGGACACGGTGTTGTTGCGATAGAACGGCGTCCCCAGATAGCCGTTGGGCAGGCCAGCGCCGAGCGCGGTCGCCACACCAAGGACACCCGAAACATAATCAATACCGAACGAGTTGACGTAATAGTCGTTATTCGTCGTCTTGATGTCGTTGTAGATACCGCCGAGCAGGAAGTTGAACTTGCCGTCGAACTGGCTGCTGATGATCGCTTCACCGGTATAGGCGCGGGCCTTGTAGTTCGACCGATCGAAATACTCGGGCGTCGAGGCGCACAGCGAATGACCGCCATAAGAACCGGTTCCGGTCGTTTCGGCGAGCGAGGTGCAATAGACGCCGCCGTTGGCACCGTTGGGGATCAGCGCATCGGCAACCGGTTTGAACCGTGCCAGCACCGGACCGGCAGCGCCGCTGCCATACAGTGCGAGGGTGTTAAGACCCTGCGCGTAGATCGCCGAATTCTGGACCGAGTTGTTGTAGTCCTGGCTCGAATCGACTTGGTTCTCCTGATACTGGCCCGACAGCTTGACCTTGATGTTGCCGAAATCATGTTCGATCTTGGCCTGCACCTGGATTTCGTCGGTGAAGTACGTCGGGTTGAAATCGGTGTTGATCGTCCGCGGATCGGCTGGGTTTACCGCACTGGCATAGGCGT
>JBBROI010000002.1:0-420972 GCA_038229555.1 Sphingomonadales bacterium | reverse complement strand
CGCTGGCCGGAGCGGCAGCGGCGATGAGGCCGAAAGCGGCGCTGAGCGCCAAAGTCTTGAATGTCATGAATTAGGGACCCTATTTAGTAGACATACCGACAGGCGAACGAATTTCGCCAACGGCATGTACCCCGTTCGATGCAAGCTCTGTGCCAACAGCGCGGGAAACGCGTTAACCATTGCGCGTGTGCATTGTCAGACAGTTATGGCGAAATACCGCGTATTTTTGCAGCATAGGTTAACAAGACGCGCAGCACAGGTGTCGGAAATCTTTACACATCATAATGCAACATATCATTCACCGCGAGGCGCGTATCTTGTAGCGGCAGCGCAACCGTCCCTGCCTTGACAAAGCGCCATGGGGCGTGTGTCACGCGGCACTTCAACGCCGTGTTCGGGCCCCATGCGGTCGGACGACCATGCGGGGCGCGCGCCCCCCTGTTTCGTCCGCGTCGTGCGGGACCTGCGACCGGCCCGACCAGACCGGACCCGATGACCATGCACGCCTATCGCACCCATAACTGCGGCCAGCTCCGCGCCACCGATGCCGGCTCCAGCGTTCGTCTGTCGGGCTGGGTCCACCGCAAGCGCGATCATGGCGGGGTGTTATTCATCGATTTGCGCGACCATTTTGGGCTGACGCAGCTGGTTGTCGGCCCCGCCTCGCCGGCGTTCGAAACGCTCGATCGCGCGCGGCTGGAATCGGTGGTGACGGTCGATGGCGATGTCGTGGCGCGCGAGGGCGGGGCGGTGAACGCCAACCTTGCCACCGGCGATATCGAGGTGCGGGCGACGGCGGTGACGCTGCAATCGGCGGCGAGCGAACTGCCGTTGCCGGTGGCGGGCGACGCCGAATATCCCGAGGACATTCGCCTGAAATATCGCTTCCTCGATCTGCGCCGCGAACGCGTCCACGCCAATATGATGCTGCGTTCGGGCGTCATCGCCAGCCTGCGCCGCCGGATGATCGATCAGGGCTTCACCGAGTTCCAGACCCCGATCCTGACCGCGAGCAGCCCCGAAGGCGCGCGCGATTATCTGGTGCCGAGCCGCGTCCATCCCGGCAAATTCTATGCGCTGCCGCAAGCCCCGCAGATGTTCAAGCAGCTGCTGATGGTCGCCGGTTTTGATCGCTATTTCCAGATCGCGCCATGCTTCCGCGATGAAGACGCCCGCGCCGACCGGTCACCGGGCGAGTTCTATCAGCTCGATTTCGAAATGAGCTTCGTCACGCAGGACGACGTCTTCGCCGCCATCGAGCCGGTGCTGGCGGGCGTGTTCGCCGAGTTCGCAGCCTTTGGCGGGCGGACGCCATGGGCGGTGATGCAAGGCGCGTTCCCACGCATCACCTACCGCGATTCGATGTTGAAATACGGCAACGACAAGCCGGATTTGCGCAACCCGATCGAGATCGTCGATGTCACCGAACATTTTCGCGGGTCGGGCTTCGGGCGTTTCGCGTCAATGGTCGAAGGCGGCGCGGTGGTGCGCGCCATCCCGGCGCCCGGAGCCGGCACGCGGCCGCGCAGCTTCTTCGATGGCATGAACGCTTGGGCGCAGGCCGAAGGCTGGGCAGGCCTTGGCTATATGAACATCAAGGACGGCGTACCCGGCGGCCCGATCGCCAAGAACCATGGCGAAGCGGGGACGACGGCGCTGATCGCCGCGCTCGGCCTCGGCCCCGACGACGGGGTGTTCTTCGCCGCCGATACCGCGCCCAAGGCGACCAAGCTCGCTGGCCTTGCGCGCACCAAGGTCGGCACCGACCTCGGGTTGATCGAGGCGGAAACGTTCAAATTCTGCTGGATCGTCGATTTCCCGATGTTCGAATATGACGAGGATGCCAAGAAGATCGATTTCAGCCACAACCCGTTCTCGATGCCGCAGGGCGAACTTCACGCGCTCGAAACGCAGGACCCGCTGACGATCAATGCGTACCAGTACGACATCGTCTGCAACGGCGTCGAATTGTCGAGCGGCGCGATCCGCAACCACAAGCCCGAGATCATGTACAAGGCGTTCGAAATCGCCGGGTACAGCCGCGACGATGTCGACCGCGATTTCGCTGGAATGATCAACGCCTTCAAGTTCGGCGCCCCGCCCCACGGGGGCTCGGCCCCTGGCGTCGACCGCATGGTCATGCTGATCGCCGACGAACCCAACATCCGCGAAGTCGTCGTCTTCCCGATGAACCAAAAGGCCGAAGATCTGATGATGAACGCACCCGGCGGTGTCAGCATGAAGCAGCTGCGGGAGTTGGGGATTCGGGTGGTCGAGTAGAGCGAGCGTCGGACAAGCGCCTAAGCCAACTCCACCTTCAACACCCGCCCCACGCTCCGCGCCGCTCGCGCCAGCGTCGCCAGCGTCACATTATGCTCGTCCGGATCGAGCACGCGGTCGAGTTGCTTGCGGCTGGTCTGCATTTTTTCGGCCATCTTGGCCTTTGTAATCTTGCCAGCGCGCATAGCGTCCTGAAGTTCAAGCGCGATGACGCGTTTGATGGCGATAGCGGTCGCTTCCTCGCGGATGCCTTCCTCATCGAGGAAATCTTCCAGCGTCGAAAAAGTGCTGATGTCGTAAGGCGTGATATCGACCATATATATCCTTATCCGGCTCGCAATTTTCGCTTTTCAGCCAACTTCAAGTCATCGTTCGGTGTGGTCCGGGTTTTCTTGATGAAACCGTGAACCACCACGATTGTCTGATTCTTGCTGTCCAGAAAATAGATAAGTCGAGCCTCTCGGTTGGATGCAAGCGAACTGCGCAACTCCCACAAACCCGATCTCAACGGTTTGCAAAGCGGCATTCCGAGCGGAAAGCGCTGTTGCAACGTGATCAAATCGTAACCGATTGTCCTGCGGTCATCTTGCGGAAGCTGACGAATGAAATCCCGTACGACGTCATTACCTGATTCGGTCTTGTAAAAAGCGAGTGGAAACATGTTGTGGTGTATCCCTTCGTTGGGCGTGAGCCATTTTATCTCTCCTTCGCCCTCATCCGAGGGGTTCCAATCAGACATGTGCCTGACAATACATATGTGTCATATATGACGCGAAAGGTCAACCCCTTTGACGTTCAGCGGCGGACGAGGGAAGCTGGACTGCAGCGTCCGCCGGGTCGACAAGGAAAGTCCATGCCCAAACTCCGCCTCAAACACTTCGAAGACTCCAAACCCCTCGACAAGCACGACTATGGCGAGCGCATGGCCGAGCTGCAGCATCGGCTCGAACTCATCCAGGCGGCGTATATCGTTCAGGGCCTGCGCGGCATTGTCGCGCTCGAGGGCTGGGATGCCTCGGGCAAGGGCGGTCTCATCAAGCGGATGACGCAGACGCTTGACCCGCGCTTTACCCATGTCTGGTCGATCGGTGCGCCGACCGATGTCGAGCGCGGCGAACATTACATGGAACGCTTCTGGCGGCGGCTGCCCGACAAGCGCGAGGTCGCGGTGTATGATCGCACCTGGTACGGGCGGGTGCTCGTCGAGCGCGTCGATGGCTTCGCCACCAAGGCGCAATGGGGTCGCGCCTATGACGAAATCAACGCCTTCGAGGCGATGCAGGCCGCCGACGGGGTGCGCATCGTCAAGCTGTTCCTGCATGTGACGCAGGCGGAGCAGGATCGGCGGTTGAAAGACAGGCTCGAATGTCCGTGGAAGCGCTGGAAGACCGGGCTCGACGATTACCACAACCGCTCGAAGCGCGCCGAATATGTCGACGCCTATCACGACATGTTCGATGCGACCTCGACCAAGGCAGCACCGTGGACGCCGATTGCCGCCGACGACAAGCGCGCGGCACGGATCGCCGGGATCGAGGCGGTGGTTGCCGGGTTGGGGGCAGGGGTGGACCTGACGTTTCCGGAAATCGATGCGAAGCTCAAGAAGGCGGCGAAGGCGGTGGGGGTGCTATAGGCAAGTAGGTTAGTTGGCAAACATCAGGATATTGACGATCAACGCTTTAGCGTGCATTTTTTAAAAAATGGGCCAGCCTCGCGAATAAATGGGCAAAGGTTGTGCGACTCCGGGGACGCGTTATGAGCAGCAGAATGGCCATCGATGATGGCAGCACATGCTCGCATGACGTCGGGAAGGCCCGAACCTTCACCGGGTATTTACGATTATCTTTAATACTTACGGCAATTTTCGCGGCGGGGTGTGGCCTATTCAAAGATCCGATCGGCGATCACAAGAAGATTTGTATGTCGAACGGTCGAATTGTGGTGCATGATCGGCAGTTATGGGCTGAGTATTTGATACAAGCAGAAAAGGGATTGGCGGCACGGGCGCTGGGTGCCCAAGTCGATATATCGAGCGTTAAAATTTCACCATATGAGACTCCCCCCGGATTTGATCGCCGCTTCGGTCAAGATCTTAAACGGTTGCCGAAAATGGAGTTTGATAAAATCGTTCAGGAAGACATGTTCCTATTAAAAGATAGAAAAATTGTCGCACGATATATAAATTATTATTTTAGCGAGCAAGGTTTTGACGCAGCGTTCATAATAGATTGCGTTAGTCAATATCCAGAACTGTATAAATCGGAACTATAACTGGCGCTTTAGTGAGACCGCATTGCGGTTGGAAGTCAAGATGTTTTCTTTAATCCCCGTCATCCCGGGCTTGACCCGGGACCCAGTTTCTTTTCGACAGGCGTCAGGAAACTGGGTCCCGGGTCAAGCCCGGGATGACAAGTTCGACGCTGGGTCCCGGGTCAAGCCCGGGATGACCGGATTTGCGGTGCCGCTATCCGGCGAAAATTGGCGTTATCCCGTCGTCCGCTTCCCCAGATACCAGCTCAACCGGTTGACCCCCGGCGACTGTGCGGTCTGCGGGTGCAACAGATCGTACATCACGGCATTTTCGAGCACGCGCTGCACATAGTTGCGGGTTTCGGCAAAGGGGATCGATTCGATCCAGTCGATGGTGTCGATGGCCTCGGTACGCGGATCGCCGTTCAGCGCGATGAACTTGCGCGCATTGCCAGAACCGGCGTTGTACGCTGCGACCGCCAGCACGTTCGATCCGCCAAGCCCGTCGCGGATGCGCAGGAAATAGCCGCTGCCGAGCGTCGCATTGTAAATCGGATCGTCGGTCAGCCGCGCCAGTGAATAGGGAATGCCGTCCTTGGCGGCCTGTTCGGCGGCGGTGCTGGGGACCAGTTGCATCAATCCGCGCGCGTTGGCTGCCGAGACGATGGCGCGGTCGAACTGGCTTTCCTGCCGTGCCAGCGCGTGGATGAAGGCAAAGCGCGGGGCGAGCGACGGCGGCAGTTCGACGACGGGATAGGCATAGTCGATCAACGCCAGTTCGCCGCCGCTGCGCGCCGCCTTGCCGAGCATCACGCCAAGGTCGGGGCGTCCGAGCGGGCGGATCAATGTCGCCACCAGCGCCTGTTCGTCGGGGGTCTGCGACCGGTCGGCGAGGTGGCGGAGCAACACCGTCTGCCGCCCCCGGTCGCCAAGGTCGCCGAGCGCTCGAATGGCAAGCACGAGGCTGTTCGACTGGAAGCGCAGGGTGCGTTCGTCACCGGGCGGCGGCGGGGTGAGCGGAAACTGCGGCGGCAGCACCACCGGGCGGTTCAGCCGCTCGGCGGCAAGCTGTCCGTAGAAATAATCGGGGTGGGCAGCGGCGGCGTCATAGGCGATGCGGGCATCGTCGGCGCGGCCGGCGGCGTCGAGCGCGCGGCCCGTCCAGTAATCGCCGCGCGTCTGGCTGAGCGGGGTTTGCGCCGCCGACCGGACGTTCTGAAAATGCGCGACGGCATCGGCGGGACGCGCCAGCTTGCGCAGCGCCAACCACCCGGCGAGCCATTCGCTTTCGATGAACTGCTGGCGCTCGCCAAGGCTGCGTTCGGTGAGCGGGCGCCCGAGCGGAAAGGCGGCGTGGCGCGCGGCAAGGCGGAACGCGGTGTCGAAATCGCCGTCACGCCATGCGCCGCGCGCCAGTTCGAGGCGACCCTTGAGCCATTGTTCGGGGTCGACGATCAGCCCGGGGGCGAACACGGCATTGGCGAGCGTCGCCCGCGCCGCCGGCATCGCGTTGGTGCGCTTCAGCCATTGCGCCTGATCGAGCAACAGCCCCGGTTCGGCGCGCAGTGCTTCGGGAACGCCGTTCAGCCGGTTAAGCGTATCGGGAGCCCCGACGCGGCAGGCGATGCGCGCCAGCAGCCACAGCCGCCGGTCCATCGTAAGGCGTGGCAACAGCCGCGCCGCCGCCGAGGTCTGCCCCGCCCATAGCAGCCGGTCGGCGCGGGCGAGATGATCGGCAGGGGTCAGGTCCGCTTCGAAATTGGTCAGCAATTGCAATTCGCCATCGGCATCGAGCCCCGGCGCAGCCCACGCCTCGCGCGCTGCCTGGACGGCTTCGGCGCGGCGGTTCTGCGCGAGCAGCGCTTCGGCCAGTCGCAATCGCCCGAGCGACGAGACGGGCGGCGATGCCCGGAAATAGGCGAGGCGGTCGGCGGGGGCGACGCCGCTGTCGATCGCCTTTTCGGCGCGGCGGCGGATGACGTTGGCCTGCGGCCAGTCGGCATGATCGCGCAGGAACAGCGCGAATTCGGCGAAGCTCGCTGGGTAGGCGTCGCGGCGCAACCGGTCCCACACGACGACGGCATCGAGCGCCGGCACCGGCTGCACCATCACCAGCGGTGAGGCGGAGAGCGTGCCGAACCGTCCGGCGGCACTGTCGGCGAGGCGGGCGGTGTAAAAGCTGCGCGTGGCGTCGCTCAGTTGCGCCGTGGCGGAACTCGACAATAGTCCGCCGAGGACCATGAGCAGCAACACTCTGCTGGACATCCGCCGCTGACGCTCCATATCACTCCGACCCTTCGCAACTCGGGCGCAGTCCTAGGCGCTGGGGCGGCGCGGGTGAAGGCCAAGAGGCGTAATGATGTTTCACGGATCGATTCCGGCGCTGGTGACGCCGTTCAAGGACGGCGCAGTCGATGCGCAGGCCTTTGCCGCGTTCGTCGAATGGCAGATCGCCGAGGGCTCCTCGGGGCTGGTGCCGTGCGGGACGACGGGCGAATCGCCGACGCTGAGCGTCCCCGAACATCACGCGTTGATCGTCCAGACGGTCGAGGTGGCGCGTCGGCGCGTGCCGGTGATCGCCGGCTGCGGATCGAACGATACGGCGACCGCGATAAACCATATGCAGGTCGCCGAACGCGCCGGAGCCGATGCCGCACTGATCGTCGTGCCCTATTACAACAAGCCGTCGCAGGCCGGATTGATCGCGCATTTCACCGCGCTGACCGAGGCGTCGCGGCTGCCGATCATCATCTACAACATCCCCGGGCGCTCGGTTGCCGATATGTCGACCGAGACGATGGCGTCGCTGGCAAAGCTACCGACGGTGGTGGGCGTGAAGGACGCGACGGGCAATTTGGCGCGCGTTTCGGCGCAGCGCAGTGCCTGCGGGGCGGATTTCGTCCAGCTGTCGGGCAACGACGATATGGCGCTCGGGTTCAATGCGATGGGCGGGGTGGGGTGTATTTCGGTGACGGCGAACGTCGCACCGCGACTGTGTGCCGAATTTCAGGCGGCGACGCTGCGCGGCGATTATGCGGCGGCGCTGGCGATTAACGACCGGCTGTGGCCGCTTCACGCCGCGCTGTTCACCGATGCCTCGCCGGGACCGACGAAATACGCGCTGGCGCGTTTGGGCAAAATGCAGCCCGATGTCCGCTTACCGATCTCCCCGCCGTCGCTGATGGCCCGCGCCGATGTCGATGCGGCACTCGCCTATGCGGGGCTGATCTGATGATGTCCGCCTTGGGTTCTTTCATTTCGTCACCCCCGCGCAAGCGGGGGTCCATCGCCCCAACATTGACGCGATGGACCCCCGCTTGCGCGGGGGTGACGGTTATTGGTGAGGGTAGGCTGTAATGGCCCGCCCCAAAGGCGAAGTCGGCGTCAAGACCAAGATGCTCGCCGAAAACCGCCGCGCCCGGTACGAATATTTCATCGATCAGGTCTTCGAGGCCGGGATTGCCTTGGTCGGCACCGAGGTCAAGGCGCTGCGCCAAGGCGAGGGGTCGATTGCCGAATCCTATGCCGAACTCAAGGATGGCCAGATCTGGCTGGTCAACGCCAACATCCCCGAATTCAGCCATGGCAACCGTTTCAACCATGAACCCAAGCGCCCGCGCCGCCTGCTGTTGCACGAACGCGAAATCGGCAAGATGGGCAGTGCGGTCAATCGCGAGGGGATGACGCTCATTCCGCTGTCGATCTATTTCAACCCGCAAGGGCGCGCCAAGGTCGAACTCGCCATCGCCAAGGGCAAAAAACTGCACGACAAGCGCGAGACCGAACGCGACCGTGATTGGAAGCGCGATGCGGCGCGCATCATGCGCGATCGGGGGTAAGGGTGTCGAAGCGTCTGACCGATTTCCCGGCCGTGGCGTGGGTGCGGCGTCAGGTGCCGACGCGCGAGGCGCTGCTTGCCAACCGCTGGGCGCGACCGTTCGCGCGGCACCTCGGCCACCCGATCCTGTGGCGTTGGAACCGGCGGAGCGTTGCGCGCGGATTGGCGCTCGGGCTGTTCTTCGGTATCCTCATCCCGTTCATTCAATCGCCGTTCGCCGCGCTGTTCGCCGTCACACTGCGCGCACATCTGCCGACGGCATTTGTCGGCACGCTGGTCACCAATCCATTTACAACACCGTTCATCTATCTCGCTGCCTATGCCGTCGGCACCGACGTGCTGGCGTTGGAGGCAAGCAATCCGATCGCCGGAGCCGGGGCGACGATGGCCTATTTCGAACGAGTGCTGAGCTGGCTGCTCAGCGCCAGCGTGCCGACCGCTGTCGGCTTGCTGGTGTTTTCGACGGCGTCGGCAGTGGCGGGCTATTTCGGGGTACACTGGGTCTGGCGCTGGCGCGCGATGCGGCGATGGAAGCGGCGGCGGGTGCGCCGTCTGCGGGAGGCAATGGCGTGAGCGACGGCAGCTTCAAGGACAAACTCGTCGCCACCAAACAGGCGTGGGCGAAGGCCGGACGGCTGTTGACTGGGCGCACCGACGACGATCACGCCAGCCGTCTGCCGCCGGGGCAGCGGCTGGTGACCAACTGGCCGGTGCTCGATCTCGGTATCCAGCCCGATGTGCCCACGGCTGAGTGGCGGATGACGGTCGATGGCGCCGTCGTCAATCCGCTGACGTGGGACTGGGACACGCTGCTCGCGCAGCCGCAGATCGATGACGTGTCCGACATCCACTGCGTCACCCAATGGTCGCGGTATGACAACCGCTGGACGGGTGTTGCGACGTCGCACCTGCTGTCGCTGGTGCAGCCGCTGCCGAACGCTACCCACGTCATCCTGCACAGCTATGACGGCTACACGACCAACGTCCGCCTCGACCATTTCGCCGATGACGACTGCCTGATCGCGCACCGCCACGACGGGGTGCCGATCACCCGCGAACATGGCGGCCCGGTGCGCGTCATCATCCCCAAATGGTATCTGTGGAAATCGGCGAAGTGGCTCAAACGCATCGAAATCGTCGTCGCCGATAAACCGGGGTTCTGGGAAACCCGCGGCTACCACAATGAAGGCGATCCGTGGACCGAGCAGCGCTACGGTTAGTGGATAGCAGCGCCCTTTTTCCGGCGCCCTACGCCGAAGGCCTGCCCAACCCGTGGATCGGCGGGTTGTTGATGACCATGCCGCTGGCACTGGCGCTGATCGGTGCCGACGGGCGGATCGTTGCCGCCAACGAGGCGCTGCTGGCAACGGCCGGCGACGCAGCACGCCTCGGCGTGGCCCCCGCCGCGCTGTTCGTCGAGGCCGACCGTGCCCGTATCGCCAAGATGGTCGGTCGCGTCGTCAATGGTCGCGGCCCGTATGAGGTGCGCGCTGCACTCGCCGCCCGTCCTGACGAGGCGCAGGTCGTTACCCTGAGCCCGGTGCCACCGGGGTTCGGCGTTGCGTCGCTGCTGGCGATGCGCGACATTCGCGAGCAGCTGCGGCTCGAACGGCAGGTCGCCGCCGTCACCCGAATGCAGGCGGTGGGGCAGTTGGCAGGCGGTATCGCGCATGATTTCAACAATATCCTGACGGCCGTCCTCGGCCTGACCGACCAGTTGCTGGCGCGCCACCCCGAAACCGGGGTGGACTATGCCGACCTCGACCAGATTCGCATCAATGGTCGCCGTGCTGCTGCCCTCGTCGAACAGTTGCTCGCCTTTGCGCGTCAGCAGCCGCGCAAGCAGCGGGTGCTCGATCTCGAAACAACCGTACTCGGGCTGCGGCCGCTGCTCGAACAGCTGATCGGTCCGAACATCGCCTTGACCATCGACGCGCCGGGGCTGGCCCGCGCAGTCCACGCCGACGACAGCCAGATCGAACAGATCGTCGTCAACCTTGTCGTCAATGCCCGCGACGCGATGGAAGGTGCGGGCGCACTGGCGATCGCGCTCAGCGATGTCGCCGCCGCCGATATCGTCGCGCTCGGCCACGCCATCATCCCCGCGGTCGATCATATCGCCGTCCGGGTCAGCGATACCGGGTCGGGCATTTCGCCCGAAATCGCCGGCAAGATCTTCGAACCGTTCTTTTCGACCAAGCCGCAAGGGCTCGGCACCGGGCTGGGCCTTTCGACGGTGTACGGCATCGTCAAACAAAGCGCCGGTTACATCTTCGCCGAACCCGCACCCGGCGGCGGTACGGTGTTCGCGGTCTATCTGCCCTCGGTACCGCGCGCGGGCCTCGCGCCCGTCGCGCCGCCGCCGCTTGCGGCCCCAACCTTGCCGACATCCCTGCGCGTGTTGCTGGTCGAAGACGATGCGGCAGTGCGCGCCGTGCTCGAACGCGGCCTGCGGCGGCAAGGACTGGCGGTCGAAGCGGTCGATGGCGGTGCCGCGGCGCTCGAACGATTGCGGGATGCGGCGGCGCCGCCGCTCGATGTTGTGGTTTCCGATGTAATGATGCCGGGAATCGACGGCGTCGAACTGGTCAGTCAGGCGCGCGAAATGCTCCCCGGTCTGCGCGTCGTGCTGATGTCGGGATTCGCCGAGCCGCCGCTGCATCGCGCCGCCGACCGGCAGGGGGTGAGCTTCCTGTCGAAACCGTTCGCGATGGTCGATCTGGTTGCGGCAATCGCGGCAACGCTGCCCGCTTGAACCGCACCGCAACTGCCAGTACGTTGCGCATGCGTCGTGTCCTGACGCGGGCGGGAGCAACCATCTGCAATGTCTGCGCGACACCGGGTTCTGATCATCGAAGACGAAGTGCTCGTCGGGATCGTTCTCGAAGACATGCTCGACATGCTTGGGCACTCGGTCGCCGCCAACTGCGCGACAATCGGCGAAGCGTCGGTGGCGATCGATGCGGGGGGCTTCGATCTTGCCATCGTCGATGTCCATATCGCTGGCGACCCGGTGTTCCCGCTTGCCGACCGTTTGAACGCGATGGACATCCCGTTGATCTTCGCCACCGGCTCGTCGACCGACAGCCTGCCGGAACGCTTTCACGCCGCGACCGTGCTTGAAAAGCCCTATGCGTTCAACGCCGTCGAAGCGGCGCTGAAGCAATTCGCACCTGCCTGAGCCGACCGGTTTAAAATCATTCGTTCTGCTCTTGTTCTATTGGAACAAAGCAGATACGTATGAGCCATTGAAGCGGTGACGGCAGCACGATAGGGAAGGACCCACGACATGGCGGCAGCATTGAAAGTGGTGGACGGGGGCATGGACAAGGCAAAGGCGCTTGAGGCCGCATTGGCGCAGATCGATCGCGCCTTTGGCAAGGGCTCGGTGATGAAGCTCGGCGCGCGTGAGCATATGGAGGTCGAATCGATCTCGTCGGGCTCGCTGGGGCTCGATATCGCGCTCGGCGTCGGTGGCCTGCCGCGGGGTCGTGTCATTGAAATCTATGGTCCCGAAAGCTCGGGCAAGACCACGCTCGCGCTGCACGCCATCGCCGAAGCGCAGAAGATGGGCGGCACGGCGGCGTTCGTCGACGCCGAACACGCGCTCGATCCGGCCTATGCCAAGAAACTCGGGGTCAATATCGACGAATTGATCGTCTCGCAGCCCGATACCGGCGAGCAGGCGCTCGAGATCGTCGATACGCTGGTGCGCTCGAACGCCATCGACGTGCTGGTCGTCGATTCGGTTGCCGCACTGGTGCCGCGCGCCGAAATCGAAGGCGAAATGGGCGACAGCCATGTCGGCCTGCAAGCGCGGCTGATGTCGCAATCGCTGCGCAAGCTGACGGGGTCGATCAGCCGGTCGCGCTGCATGGTGATCTTCATCAACCAGCTGCGGATGAAGATCGGCGTGATGTACGGCAATCCCGAAACCACCACCGGCGGCAATGCGCTGAAGTTCTACGCCTCGGTCCGTCTCGACATCCGCCGCACCGGGCAGATCAAGGACCGTGACGATATCGTCGGCAACACCACACGGGTGAAGGTCGTCAAGAACAAGGTTGCGCCGCCGTTCAAGCAGGTCGAATTCGATATCATGTACGGTGAAGGTATTTCGAAGATCGGCGAAATCCTCGATCTCGGCGTCAAGGCGGGAATCGTCGAGAAGTCGGGTGCGTGGTTCAGCCATGATTCGGTGCGGATCGGTCAGGGTCGCGAGAATTCGAAGAAGTACCTCCGCGACCATCCCGAAACCGCGCTGAAGATCGAAAAGGCCATCCGCGACAATGTCGCCGGCATCTCCGAAGCGCTGATGGCCGGACCCGAGGCCGACGACGACGGCGAGATGTAACGTCGCGTTTCTGTCATCCCGGCGAAGGCCGGGATCCAGCTTTCTTTGCGCACTCATGAAGTGAAGCTGGATCCCGGCCTTCGCCGGGATGACAGTTTTAGGGGATGCAAGTGGTGAAACCCGTTGGCGGTGCCGCCACCACCAACCTCGACACGTCCCCCGCTTCCCGGCATGACGCCGCCATGCAAAACGCCGAACAGATCGATTATTGGAATGGCAAGGCCGGGGAAACCTGGGTCGCGATGCAGGACCGCATGGATCGGGCCTTGTCGCCGGTTACCGCCGCGCTGCTGACGGCGGCGGCCCCGGCTCTTGGTGAAGAAGTTCTCGATATCGGCTGCGGTGCCGGGGAAACCAGCCTCGCCTTTGCGGTGGCGGTCGGTGAAGATGGTTTCGTCACCGGCGTCGATATCTCGGCCCCGCTGCTCGCCCGGGCGCGTGAGCGCGCGCAAGGTGTCGAACTCGACATCGAATTCGTCGAAGCCGATGCCGCGACCTTCGACGAGGGCGATCGTGACCTCATCGTTTCGCGCTTCGGCGTGATGTTCTTCGACGATCCGGTTGCCGCCTTTACCAACATCCATGGCCTCGCAGTTCCCGGCGGACGGCTGGCGTTTGCCTGTTGGCAGCCGCCATCGGCCAATCGCTGGGCGACGTTGCCGATGGAACTGCTCGCCGATCTCGCACCCGTCGAAACCTCCGCCGACCCCCACGCCCCCGGCCCCTTCGCCTTCGCCGACAAGGACCGTACCGGCGCCATTCTGACCGATGCCGGATGGCGCGACATTGCCTTTGCCCCGGTCGACTTCGCCATGGCGATGGGTGACGGCGACGATCCCATCGCTTCGGCGGTCGGGTTCGCGCTCAAGATCGGCCCCGCCGCGCGCGCCATCCGCGAGGCCGGCCCCGACGCCGTCGCCATCGCTCGCACCCGGTTGAGCGCGGCCTTTGCCGAACACGTCGCCGATGGCGCGGTCGCACTGCCTGCTGCCGTCTGGATCGTCACCGCCATCGCCTGACGGAGACGGTTCCCCGCGCCGCTTGAGCCTTGGTGCTGGCTCGCCTAAGTCAACACCATGACCACAACGAACGAAATCCGCCGCAGCTTCCTCGAGCATTTCGGCAAGGCCGGCCACAAGATCGTGCCGTCGGCTCCGCTGGTGCCGCAGAACGACCCGACCTTGATGTTCGTCAACGCCGGGATGGTGCCGTTCAAGAACGTCTTCACCGGCTTGGAATCGCGCCCCTACACCACCGCGACCTCGTCGCAGAAATGCGTTCGCGCCGGCGGTAAGCACAATGATCTCGACAATGTCGGCTATACCGCGCGTCACCATACTTTCTTCGAAATGCTCGGGAATTTCTCGTTCGGCGATTATTTCAAGGCCGATGCGATCGACCATGCGTGGCGCCTGCTGACCCGCGAATGGGGCATTTCCGCCGACCGGCTGACCGTCACCGTCTATCATACCGATGACGATGCGGCAGCACTCTGGCGCAAGATCGCTGGCCTCCCCGACAGCCGCATCATCCGCATTCCGACCAACGACAATTTCTGGTCGATGGGCGACACCGGGCCGTGCGGGCCGTGCAGTGAAATCTTCTACGATCACGGCGATCATATTCCGGGCGGCCCCCCCGGCAGTCCCGATGAGGACGGTGACCGCTTCGTCGAAATCTGGAACCTCGTGTTCATGCAGTACGAACAGGTCGACAGCGCCACGCGCCTCGACTTGCCCAAGCCGTCGATCGACACCGGCATGGGGCTGGAGCGCATCGCCGCTGTCCTGCAGGGCGTCCACGACAATTACGATACCGATGTTTTCCGCGCACTGATCGCTGCCAGCGAAGACCGCACCGCACCAGCGACGTCAGCCAGCCGCGCCTCGCACCGGATTATCGCCGACCATCTGCGCGCCAGCTGTTTCCTCGTCGCCGATGGCGTGCTGCCATCGAACGATGGTCGCGGCTATGTCCTGCGCCGGATCATGCGCCGCGCCATGCGCCATGCGCATCTATTGGGGGCGCCCGAGCCGTTGATGCATCGCCTTGTCCCGGCGCTGACGGGCGTCATGGGGGCGGCCTTTCCCGAACTCGTTCGCGCCCAGCCGCTGATCGAGGAAACGCTCAAGCTCGAGGAAACGCGTTTCCGCCAGACGCTCGAACGCGGCCTTGGTTTGCTCGATGAGGCAACGGCGCGGCTGGCTCCCGGCGCGACGCTGCCGGGTGACGTCGCCTTCAAACTCTATGACACCTTCGGCTTCCCGTATGACCTGACCGAGGACGCGTTGCGGGCGCAGGGCCGCGCCGTCGATCGCGCTGGTTTCGACACCGCCATGGCCGAACAGAAGCGCGCGGCGCGGGCGGCCTGGACCGGATCGGGCGCACGGGCGTCGGATACCGTCTGGTTCGATCTGGTCGAAAGCGGCGGCGCGACCGAATTCACCGGCTATTCGGGGCTCAAGGCCGAGGCGCAAATCGTCGCGCTGGTGCGCGACGGCGTACAGGTCGACCGGGCGAACGCCGGTGAAAACGTCGATATCGTCACCAATCAAACGCCTTTTTACGGCGAATCGGGCGGCCAAGCGGGCGATTCGGGCGCGATCAGCGGCGATAATATGACCGCGACAGTGCGCGAAACGTCGAAGCAGCTCGGTAAGCTCATCGTCCATCACGCGACGATCGACACCGGCACCATCGCTGTTGGGGACACTGTCGCGCTGGCGGTTTCGGGCGACAAGCGCGCCAAGCTGCGCGCCAATCATTCGGCAACGCACCTGCTCCACGCGGCGCTGCGCCACCGTCTTGGTGGCCATGTCACCCAAAAAGGTTCGCTGGTCGCCGCCGACCGGTTGCGTTTCGATTTCAGCCAGCCGCGCGCGCTGACCGCTGACGACATCGCTGCCGTCGAGGCCGAGGTGAACGCCCAGATCCGGGGCAACCGTCCGGTGCTGACGCGCTTGATGACCCCCGATGCAGCGATCGAAGCCGGCGCGCTCGCGCTGTTCGGCGAGAAATACGGCGAGGAAGTCCGTGTCCTGTCGATGGGTGGCGACGACGACGCCATCTATTCGACCGAGCTGTGCGGCGGCACGCATGTCGCGGCGCTGGGCGATATCGGCCTGTTCAAGGTTACGGGCGAAAGTGCGGTCGCCAGTGGGGTCCGCCGTATCGAGGCGTTGACCGGCGAGGCGGCACGCGTGTTTCTGACGGATCAGGAGAACCGCCTCAAGGCGGCGGCGGCGACGCTGCGCGTTCGCCCCGACGAGGTGGCGGTGCGGGTCGAGGCGCTGGCCGATGCGAACAAGCGCCTCGAGCGCGAACTTGCCGAAGCGAAAAAGGCACTGGCGCTAGCGGGTCCGGCGACGGGCGGCGGTGCGGCGGTGCCCGAGCAGATCAACGGCACCGGCTTTATCGGTCAGGTGCTCGACGGCCTTGATGCCAAGAACCTGCGCGCCATGATCGACGATGCGAAGACGGCGCTCGGTTCAGGGGTTGCTGTGCTGGTCGCGGTCAACGACGGGCGCGCGTCGGTGGCGGTCGGCGTCACCGACGATCTGAAGGACCGTCGCTCGGCGGTCGATCTCGTCCGCATCGCAGCGGCGGCGGTCGGCGGGCAGGGCGGCGGCGGACGCCCCGACTTCGCGCAAGCCGGCGGCCCCGATGGCGCGAAGGGGGCCGATGCGGTGGCGGCGGTACGGGCGGCGCTGGCGGCCTAAGCTATGCGACGGTCAGCCCCTTTGCCAGCATTAAGGCGACACAACCGGCCTTTGCGAGCGCGAGATTGTCGCAACGCATCGGAAACCCCACAATCTTTTCGGCCTTGCTGCCGGTTGGCTCGCCATTGGCGAATGTCAGGCCGACGCGGCTGAGTTGATTGACTGGCGCGTGCGCGGCACCGATGGTGAATGAAGTGAATTGCGTCTTTTGTATTTCGACAATCGCACAATAGGTTGTGGCCCATAATACCCCTGCGCCTTGCCCCGATCTCGCCGCGCGGCCAATATTTTCCAAGTTCGGCAGGTGGATCCCACCACCAACGTATTGGATCGTGACATGCCCGAACGGCTCGCCAGCAAGCAGCACCGATACGACGGTAGATTGCAGCGTTGAGCTCAAACCACACCATTTTGAAACGCGATCATCGGTGGTGTAATAGGTAACAGCTGGCATTTCGTGTCTCCCCGGTTTGCAGTCTTGCTGCCTGTTCTGAACTCGCTCTAGGCCCGCGCCATCACCACCTGCGCCAGCACCGTCAGCGGCATCGATCCCGAGCGCAGCACCTCGTGAAACGCCTTGAGGTCGAACGCCGCGCCTTGCTTTGCCGCGACTGCGCTGCGCAATCGCGCCCATTCGGTGTGGCCGACCTTATAGGCGCAGGCCTGGCCCGGCCAGACGCAATAGCGGTCGATCTCGCGCTGGGCGCGGCTCGGCGCGAAGCCGGTTGCATCGACCATGTACGTCGTCGCCTTGGCGCGGCTCCAGCGTTTGAAGTGCATGCCGGTATCGACAACCATGCGGACGGCGCGGAACAGCAAAGATTGCAGATAGCCGATCTGGCCGAGCGGATCACCTTCGTAAACACCGAGTTCGGCGGCAAGGCCCTCGGCGTACAGCGCCCAGCCTTCGCCATAGGCGGCGAAATTGCCGCCGAAGCGGCGCAGCGCCGGGATGCCTTGCGATTCACGCGCAATTGCGCCTTGCCAGTTATGGCCGGGCAACGCCTCATGGTAGGTCAGGGTCGGCAGGCTGAACTTCGGCCATTCGGCGGTGTCTTTCAGGTTGATGTAGAACCGCCCCGGCCGCTTGCCGTCGAGCGACGCGCCACGCGCATAGCCGTTGGGCGCACCGTCCTGAATATCGGGGGGCACGCGAACGATCTCAACCGGTGCTGCGGGCAGCGTGGCGAACACCTTGGGCAGTCGCGCGCGGATGACGCCGACCTGGTCGTTGAGCGATGCCAGCAGCGCGGTGCGTCCGTCGTCGGTGTTCGGCCACACTTGTTCGGGGCGTTGGCCAAGCGCCGTCAGCCGCGCGCCGACGCTGCCTTGTGTCAGGCCCTGCGCCTTGAGCAGCGGCTCGAGCTGCCCCGACAGGTCGGCAACCTGCGCAAGGCCGAGCGCATGAACCTGATCGGGGGTCAGTGTGGTCGTGGTCTGGAATGCCAGCGCGCCGGAGTAATAATCGTCGCCACCGGGCAATTTCCAGACACCGCCGTCATTGGTCGCCGTCCGTCGCGCCTTGGCGACCGCATCGCACTGACGTTGCAGCGCCGGGTTGATCCGGTCACGGACGATGGCGGCGGCGCGCGCATTCCAGTCGCCAGCAACGCCAGCGGCGGCGGCGCGGCGGGCGAGCGATGCGGCAACCTTGCTGGCCTCGGGGGGCCCGCTGCGTTGCTTATCGAGTTGGGCGATGGTCAGGTCGAGTGCGAAATCGGGGGGAAGGATCCCGGCGGCGCTATCGATGCGGAAGCTTTCGGTCGAGGCGTCGAGTGCCTGCGCGTAAGCCGTGAGCCGCGCCAGATACGCCTCGGCATCGGCGGCTGTGGCCACCGGATGGTTACTGTCGAGGAAGTCGGGGACGCTTTGGTATGGTCCGGTCAGCTGGCTGACGGCGTAGGGCGAATAAGGCAAATAGCCGAAGCCGTCGGCCCCTTCGCCGAAGGTGAACCGCGCGCCGCCCTCGGCGATGACCCGCGACTGATAGCTGACGACGTCATAGTCGATCTGCGATGCGGGCGTGAGCTTGCTACGGTCGATGCTGCGCAGGCGGATCAGCCGCTGCCGACGCGCCTCGATAAAGGCGGCGCGACCGGCGCGAGTCGGGTCGTTCAACTGGCCACGCTGCGCCGCGCGCTTGCCGATATCGACGCCGAGCACAGTCGCCGTCTGCGGGCTGGCGTCGAGTGTGTCTTCCCAGAAGCTGTCGAGCAGCGCCCGCAGGCGATTGTCCGCGTCGATGGCCGCAAAAGCCGGGATCGCACACAGCGCGCCGGCAGCGGCGGTCGATTGCAGCAATTGGCGGCGGTTCATGCAGGCGGTCCCCTTCGTCAGGCCGCCATGGTGCGTCAGCCAGCGGGCACTGTCGAGGCTTTGGCGGCAAATTGCGCAAGACCGCGATCGGTGCCGCAGCGCCGGTCCCAGAAGCGGAAATACAGCCCATAGTTGCAGTTATAGTGGCGATGGTGCGCTTCGTGGTGCGACGCGGTGATGATCTGCCGTCCGAAGCGGCCTTCGACCCAGCGAC
The DNA here is from genome assembly GCA_038229555.1 of Sphingomonadales bacterium. Classification (GTDB taxonomy): domain Bacteria; phylum Pseudomonadota; class Alphaproteobacteria; order Sphingomonadales; family Sphingomonadaceae; genus Sandarakinorhabdus. The sequence continues at coordinate 402,001 of JBBROI010000002.1, read as the reverse complement.
GCGGAAAGGCCTCCCACCCCATATGGTTGGTCACCCCCATGATCGTCGCGATCGTGAGCACGACGCCGAGCGCGGTCCAGTGGATCGGAATGACCATTGCCAGCACTGGAATCAGCAGCGCCCCCGACACCGCCTCCCAGGGGTGGAAGCTCATGGCTGCCCAGGCGGTGGGGGGTTTGGACGCGTGGTGGACGGCGTGGACGCGGGCGAACAGCCAGCGACCGTGCATGGCGCGGTGGGTCCAGTAGAACCAGCTGTCGTGAAGGAACAGGTACAGCGCGATACTAAACGGCCACCAGATCATCCCCGCTACCGTCAGTTCGGTTTGGATCGCTGTCATTCCAGCGCGCCGCCACAGCGCCAGCACCACACCCGCCGGGAGCGCGTAAATCACCGCCGATAGCAGCGACCAGCCAATTTCGCGACGAATCTGCAGCTGACGGCGGGTCGGTTCGGCGGGACCGGCGACAATTCCGCGCCGCGTCGTCCACAGCGCGAAACCACCCGATACCGCGAGATAGCGGATCGCGACGATCAGCGTCATGCTGACAAGGTCGAAGGTCAGGTTGCCCCAGGTCATCGCCTGTCCCTAGTGCCTGCGCAGCAGCGGCGGAAGCCGGTGCGTCAGGATGCGGCGTATGCCCTTCCGCCGGCCGCAGTCTCCGCTTATGACTTGCGACGTGGACTTCGACATCATCCTCGCCGGTGGGGGCCTGGCGAACGGGCTGATCGCGCTGCGGCTGGCGCAGCTGCGGCCTGAATTGCGCGTCGCGATTGTCGAATCCGGCCCCAAGCTCGGCGGCAATCACACCTGGTCGTCATTCACCGGCGACCTGACCGCCGCTCAGCGCGAATGGACCGCGCCGCTGTTCGAACATCGCTGGGACGAATATTCGGTGCGCTTTCCGCAGCTGCAACGGACTTTGGCGGCAGGATATGGCAGCGCCACGTCGGACCGGCTTGCCGCCGCCATCGGGGCGGCATTGCCCGCCAGCCATATCCTGACCGCCATGCCTGTTGTCGCGATTACGCCGACCAGCGTAACCTTGGCGGACCAGCGCGTCGTCACCGCCAGTGCCGTGATCGATGGTCGCGGGCAGGGGCCAACCAAGGCGATCGATTTGCGCTGGCAGAAGTTTCTGGGGCTGGAGGTCGAACTCGCCGCGCCGCATGGCCTTGCCGGTCCGATCATCATGGATGCGACCGTGCCGCAATTGGACGGCTACCGCTTCGTCTACACCCTGCCGTTCACCCCGACGCAGGTGCTGATCGAGGACACGTATTTCAGCGACGGTGCCGACCTGTCCCCCGATCTGCTGCGCCAGCATTTGTATGACTACGCCGCGACGCAGGGCTGGAAGATCGTCCGCGTCATCCGCGAGGAATTCGGGGTGCTGCCGCTGGCGCTCGGCGGCGACATCGCGGCGTTCTGGGACGAAGGCGAACCGGGCGTGCCGCGTGTCGGCCTGCGATCGGGGATGTTCCATCCGGTCACCGGCTACAGCTTCCCCGACGCGGTCAACATGGCGGACCTGATCGCCGGTCTGCCGACACTCGATGCCGCGACGATCTATCGCGCCGTCCGCGACCATAGCACTGCGGCATGGAATAAGCGCGCCATGTACAGGCTGCTCAATCGCATGCTCTTCCTTGCCGCCCTTCCCGACGAGCGCTACCGCGTCCTCGAACGCTTTTACGAGCATAACGACGCGCTGGTCGGGCGCTTTTACGCGGCGCGGCCCGTGCTGAAGGATTGGTTCCGCATTTTGAGCGGGCGTCCGCCGGTGCCGGTGGTGCGTGCGATAACGACGCTGATCAAATATGAATTGGGGAAACATGCCTAACGCAGCAGTCATCGGCAGCGGTTTTGGCGGGCTGGCGCTTGCCATCCGCCTCCAGTCGGCCGGCATCCAGACCACCGTTATCGAAGCCCGCGACAAGCCCGGCGGGCGGGCCTATGTCTTCGAGGATGACGGCTTCACCTTCGACGCCGGTCCGACCGTCATTACCGACCCGACGTGCCTTGAGGAGCTATGGGCGATTTCGGGGCGCAAGCTGTCGGACTATGTCGAGCTGATGCCGGTGACGCCGTTCTACCGGCTGATGTGGGAAGACGGCTATGTCTTCGACTATTCGAACGATGAAAAATCGCTATTCGCGCAGATCGAAGCAAAGAACCCCAAGGACGTCGAGGGTTATCGCAAGTTCTTCCAATTCAGCGAAAATGTCTTCCGCGAGGGTTACGAGAAGCTCGGCCATGAGGCGTTCCTCGACTTCAAGTCGATGCTCAGGGCCGCGCCGCAGCTGATGCGCTACCAGGCGTTTCGTTCGGTGTATTCGATGGTGGCGCAATATATCGAGGACGATCAGCTGCGGCAGGCGTTCAGCTTCCACTGCCTGCTGGTCGGCGGCAATCCGTTCAAGACCAGTTCGGTCTATGCGCTGATCCACGCGCTCGAGAAGAAATGGGGCGTCTGGTTTCCGCGCGGTGGTACCCACGCGCTGGTGCGCGGCATGGTCAAGCTGTTCGAGGATCTGGGCGGGACGATCCGCATCGGGTCGAAGGTCGAGGCGATTACCGCTGCCGATGGGCGCGTTACCGGTGTCCGCACCGGTGACGGCTGGAGCGGCACTTTCGACGCCGTCGCGTCGAACGGCGATATCGTCCATACCTATCGCGACCTGTTAGCGGGACATCCGCGCGGGCAGACCATGGCGAAATCGATGATGCGGCGGAGTTTTTCGCCGTCGCTGTTCGTCGTCTATTTCGGCCTCAAGGGCGAACGCCCCGACGTCAAGCACCACACGATCCTGTTCGGCGAACGCTATAAGGAGCTGCTCGCCGACATCTATAGCGGCGGCGAGCTCGCCGAAGATTTCTCGCTTTACCTTCACCATCCGACCGCCACCGATCCGTCGATGGCCCCGCCGGGGCACAGCGGCTTCTATGTGCTGTCGCCGGTTCCGCATCGCGGCAAGCTCGATGCCGATTGGGACACGGTCGCGCCGGTCTATGCCGATCGCATCCTCGACGCGCTCGAACGCCGCATCCTGCCGGGGCTGAAGCGCGATCTGGTGACGATGCGGACCTTTACACCGAAGGATTTTTCGACCGAGTTGCAGGCGCATCTCGGCAGCGCCTTCAGCCTTGAACCGGTGCTGTGGCAATCGGCGTATTTCCGCACCCACAACCGCGACGATGTGTTGAAGAACCTGTATTTCGTCGGCGCGGGGACGCATCCGGGTGCGGGTATTCCGGGTGTCGTCGGTTCGGCCAAGGCCACCGGCAAGCTGATGATCGACGATATGCTGCAACAGAGGGTGGCGGCGTGACCCCCTCTCCCGCCTGCGGGCGAGGGAAGGCGTGACCGACGTTCTGGCCAACGCGCGGTCCGCCATCGCCACCGGGTCGAAGAGTTTTGCCGCTGCCGCCCGGCTGTTCGATCCGGTCATCCGCGACCGGGCGATGCTGCTGTACGCATGGTGCCGCCACTGCGACGACGTGATCGACGGGCAGGAACTTGGGCACGGCCGGGTCGACGACGGCCGAACGCCCGCCGAACGCCTCGCCGAAGTCGAAAGCCAGACCGAACGCGCGCTTGCCGGGCAGCCGACCGGGCATTCGGCATATGACGCCCTCGCCCGCGTCGTCGCCGAGACCGGCCTGCCGCCGCGTTACGCCCGCGACCTGATCGAAGGCTTCCGCATCGATGTCGAGGCGCGCCCGTTCCACAGCTTCGACGACACGCTGGCGTACTGCTACCATGTCGCGGGGTGCGTCGGCGTGATGATGGCGATTGTCATGGGCGTGTCGCCCGACGACCGCGCGACGCTCGACCGGGCGAGCGACCTCGGCATCGCGTTTCAGCTCAATAATATCGCCCGCGACGTGATCGAAGACGCTTTTGCCGGACGGCGCTATATCCCCGACAATTGGCTCGGCGAAGTCGGGCTCGAGGCGCGCAGCTTTGTCTTCCCACCGCATCGTCGCCAATTGGCGCGGCTGGTCACCCGTCTTGTCGATGCCGCCGAAGACTATGAGGCATCGGCGCGATTCGGGACCCCGGCGCTTGGGCTGCGCGCGGCGTGGGCGGTATTGGCGGCGGCGCGGATTTACGGCGATATCGGTCGCAAGGTCCGCGACGGCGGTGCCCCGGCGCTCGATTCACGGATGACGACGTCGCGCGCTGAAAAGGCTCGCGCTATGGCGCTGGCGTTTGGCGATGCAGTCAGTCGCCATCAGCGCTGGCCCGCGCCGGGGCCGCTGCGCGATGGCCTGTGGACAATGGCATAGTTTATGGCTGTCGTCCCGGCGCAGGCCGGGATCCAGTTTTTTACCGCAGTGTGAGGCAGAAGCTGCATCCCGACCTGCGCCGGGATGACAGGTGTAATTTAACGCACCCAATTTTCGGCGGTATCGACCAAATCCATTTCCGTGCGCAGCTTGGCCGACGAGCGGATGCGCCCTTTGCCATTGGCTTCGAGCTGCGCCTTTAGCGCCCGGATCGGCGGGGCCCAGAGGAAGCCGAAGCTCACCGTGCCCTCACGCGATTCGACGACATGGTGGATGCGATGCGCCTGGACGATGCGCTTCAAATACGGAAACTGCGGGTTCCAGCCGTGGCGGATCCGGCGGTGGACCAGCACGTCGTGGAAACCGAAATAAATCGCGCCATAGGTGGTGATCCCGGCACCGATCGCGGTAATCACCGGCATGTTCTGGCTGGTCCCGATCAGCAGCAGGATGATCGACGGCACCGCCCCCATCACGGCGAACCAGTCGTTCTTTTCGAAGAACCCCGTGCGCGGCTCATGGTGCGATTTATGCAACGACCAGAGGAAGCCGTGCATGACCCATTTGTGCGCGACAATGGCAACAATCTCCATCGCCGCCACCACGGCGGCCCAGATGGCAATATACAGCAGGATTGTCACGAAAGCGGTTCCATCTGCGCGGTATAGGCGGCTTCCAGCGCCTTTGCACCCGTTGCGCGATTTGCCGCAATCCCTGCCAAATCGAGCACCGAGGGGCTGGCGCAACCACCCTTCGGCACGCTATGCGGCGCAACTCGTCCCGACACCCGGAGCCTCTCCATGCGTCTCGCCGCCATCATCAGCCTTGCCGCCTTCGGGTTGCTCAGCGCCTGCGCCACGCCGTCGCAGCGGATCGCGTCGAAACTCACCGATTACGGCGTTCCGGCGCGCGAAGCGCAATGCATGGGCGACAAACTGACGACGCGGCTCACCCTATCGCAGCTAAAGCGCCTCAATGACATCACACGCACCGACGGCGACCGTATCGGCCGCATGAGCATCCCCGAAATCGCCGGGCATTTCACCCGGCCCGAAGACGCGATGATCGGTGCGGAGATTTTGCGGGCCGGATTGGGGTGCGCGTTTTAGGGTTTGACCGCGTCTGCCGCCACGCCATTTGGCTGGGGCACGACATAATCGCGCGCCAGTTCAACAATGATGATGTCGCCGGCCTTCAGGCGGCCGTTGTTGCCGGGGGCGAACAGCCCCAACGGACTAAGGACGGCCCCGAAGATAAACTCTCCGGTGTTATCGCCCGCAGCCGTTGAATTGCCGACGAGCGCAAGCTGCTCACCGCGTACCTCGATGTACAACGGGCGCACTGCAAGCTTGCCCATCTTGCCGAAGGCGCCGCTCTTTTCGGCGGTCACCACTTCTCCCCACGCTTTGGCCCCGGCGGGGATGACGACCTTGTCGCCCGATAGCACCGCAGTTTCGGCCTGCATCAAAAAGCGATCGGCGGGCTTGGCGGTCTTGGTTGAGACCTCGTTCATCACCATCACCCGAATCCGCGTACCCGCCCGCGCCATCGGCACCACCGGAACAGGCACTGCAACGATCGGTGTTTCGGCCAGCGGGCTCACCGTCTGCGCGTGCGTTGCAGGGCCGACAAATATGGCCAATATGGCAGCAGTCGCTACCCAAAAAGTCCGCATCGTGATCCGCCCTCGCACGCTTTAACGATGGTTTGACAGCGATCGGCGTGTCGGTCAAATATTGTTGTACCAACTTTGGGAGTACGTCATGAACATGAAATATATGGTGATTTCGGCCGCGCTGGCGCTCACTGCTGTCCATCCCGCGGCTGCCAAGGCTCCGGCCAAAACCTTTATCGTGGTCAATGAAGCCGTCGGTGTGCCGGTCTTCCCGAACGATATTACCGATCGTCCTTATGACGTCATCGGCGAAGTCAAAGCCGGCGTTCGCAAGGCAACGATTTTCAGCTCCGAAGCGAGCCAGGGCAAAATCTATCGTGAGCTTTGGGAGCGCGGCGAGAAGCTGGGTGCCGATGCCGTCATCAACGCCAAATACGGCGATTCGCATGTCACCGCGATGAGCTGGGGCAGCACCACCGCGACCGGCACGGCGATCAAGTTCAAGACTGCCGCTGCGCCAATGGCCGCGCCGACCACGCCTGCCGATGCAGCATCGGCGCCGCCGAAGTAATCCTTGCTTTAAGCAGCGCGCGGCAGGACCTGTTCGATCGCGGGTCCTGTCGTGCGTTTCGCCTCGAGCAGGTCATAGGCGTTCTGAAGGCGCAGGAAATAGCCCTCGGACATGCCGAAATACCGGCCCAGCCGCAGATCGAGATCGGCATCGACCGGCTGACGTCCATCGATCATGCGTTCGACGCGCGCCACCGGCAGCATCAGCGCTTCGGCAAGGTCGGTCGCCGTCAGTCCCAACGGCTCCATGAATTCACTGGCCAGCATGTCACCGGCGTCCGGATTGTCGAGCCAGTCCGGGTTAGTGATAGTCGGTGATTTCGACATCGGTTGCGCCTCCGTCGGACCAGCCAAAGCAAATCCGCCATTTCATATTGATGCTGATAGAATACTGCCCTTCGCGGTCATCTTTCAAGGGATGGAAGCGGTTGCCGGGAACCGCACGGATTTCCTCGATGCTTGTCGCTGCAGTCAGGCCGCGTAACAGCTTGAATGCCTTGGGATGGATTTCGAGCGGCAGCTTGCGACTGCGGTCGCCGTTGGCAACCGACGCTGTCGCGCTATCTTTGAAGTTTGTGATCATCGCCGCCCCTTGAAGTGCGACGCTTCAAATACGGATGCAACCGTTTAACGATATAGCATTGATCTGATTGTTTAAAACCTCGGTGAGAATTTTACCGCCCCTTGCCCCCAAACCTCTTCCCGCCTTTGGCCTTCATCTTCTCGAACCGCGTCGTGCGTGTGCCCGGCGCGCCGCCCATGCTGCGGCCCTTGATCGGGGCGGCGCGGTCGCCGTCGGGGATGCCGAGTTCGTCCATTTCGAGGCGGCGGATCTGGTCGCGAATGGCAGCGGCCGTTTCGAATTCCAGATCGGCTGCGGCAGTCTGCATCTGCTTTTCAAGGTCGGCGATATAGGCCTTGAGATTGTGGCCCATCAGATGCGGCGTTTCATCGTCGCCGGTATCGACCGTCAGCCCGTCTTTCATCGATACATCGGCCAGTACGTCCGAAATGTTGCGCTTGATCGTCGTCGGCGTAATGCCGTGTTCGGCGTTGTACGCCTCCTGCCGCGTCCGCCGCCGGTCGGTTTCGCGCATCGCGCGTTCCATGCTGCCGGTAATGTGGTCGGCATACAGAATGACCCGGCCATCGATATTGCGCGCTGCGCGACCGATGGTCTGGATCAGGCTGGTTTCGGAGCGCAGGAAGCCTTCCTTGTCGGCATCCAAAATCGCCACCAACCCACATTCGGGAATGTCCAATCCCTCGCGCAGCAGGTTGATGCCGACGAGGACATCGTACACCCCGAGCCGCAGATCGCGGATCAACTCGATGCGTTCAAGTGTCTCGACGTCGGAGTGCATATAGCGGACGCGCAGCCCCGCCTCGTGCATGAATTCGGTCAAATCCTCGGCCATGCGCTTGGTCAGCGTCGTCACCAGCGTGCGGTAGCCGGCGGCGGCGACCTTTTTGGCCTCGGCGATCAGATCCTCGACCTGGTCCTCGACGGGTTTGATCTCGATGGGCGGATCGATCAGCCCGGTGGGACGGATAATCTGTTCGACGAAGACCCCGCCGGTCGCCTCCATCTCCCACTTGCCGGGAGTGGCGGACACGAACACCGATTGCGGGCGCATCGCCTCCCATTCCTCGAACTTCAGCGGGCGGTTGTCGATGCACGACGGCAAGCGGAAGCCGTATTCGGCGAGGGTGATCTTGCGTCTTGCGTCGCCGCGCGACATGCCGCCGATCTGCGGCACCGTGACATGGCTTTCATCGACGAACAGCAGGGCATTGTCGGGGAGATATTCGAACAGGGTCGGCGGCGGTTCGCCCGGCAGGCGCCCAGTGAGGAAGCGGCTGTAGTTTTCGATACCTGCGCAACTGCCCGTCGCGGCGATCATTTCAAGATCGAAATTGGTCCGCTGTTCGAGGCGCTGGGCTTCGAGCAGCTTGCCTTCGATATTGAGCTCCTTGAGCCGCTCGGTGAGTTCGTGGCGGATTGCTTCGCTCGCCTGCTTCAGCGTCGGTCCGGGCGTCACATAATGGCTATTGGCGTAGATTTTGATCGTCTCGAGTTTGGCTGCCGCCTTGCCGGTCAGGGGATCGAATTCGGTGATGCTTTCGATCTCGTCGCCGAAGAAGCTGATCCGCCACGCGCTGTCTTCATAATGTGACGGGAAGATTTCGAGACTGTCACCGCGCACCCGGAAATTGCCGCGGGCAAAGCCGGCATCGTTGCGCTTGTACTGCATGGCGACGAGCTTGCGGATGATCTCGTGGCTGTCGGCGGTCGCGCCCTTTTTCAGGCTGAAGGTCATCGCGCTGTAGGTCTCGACCGACCCGATGCCGTAGATGCAGCTGACCGAGGCGACGATGATGACGTCGTCGCGTTCGAGCAGCGAGCGGGTGGCCGAATGGCGCATCCGGTCGATGGCCTCGTTCACGCTCGATTCTTTTTCGATGTAGGTGTCGGACCGCGGGACGTATGCCTCGGGCTGATAATAATCGTAGTAGCTGACGAAATATTCGACGGCGTTGTTGGGAAAGAAGCTTTTGAATTCGCCGTAAAGCTGCGCGGCGAGAATCTTGTTCGGCGCGAGGATCAGCGCCGGACGCTGCACCGCCTCAATGACTTTGGCGGCGGTATAGGTCTTGCCCGATCCGGTGACACCGAGCAGCACCTGATCACGCTCGCCACCGTTGGTCTGCGCCACGAGTTCGGCGATGGCGGTCGGCTGATCGCCAGCAGGCGTATAATCGCTGACGAGTTCGAAGCGCCGTCCGCCTTCGGATTTCTCCGGACGCGCCGGACGGTGGGGGACAAAGGCCTGACCGTCGAGCGGCTCGGCGAGGCTGGTGCGGATGGCGATGGACATCCGCCGACTATGGCGTTTGGCCGGGTTTTGTTCCAGAGGGAATAGGGCCGCAGACAGACAGGATGTGCGATGGCGGAACGTTTCGAACGCCACAAGCAGGCGTGGACCAGCGAGGAAGTCGCCAAGCTTCACACGCTGGCGAAGAAGGGTATGCCACTGCGGGCGATCGCCCGGGCGCTGACCCGCAGCGAAGAATCGACGAAGGCGCGCGCCAAGGCCGATGGGTTGGGGATTGCGGCGCTGCGCTAAGGTGTTTCCTCCCCCCTGATGTGGAGGAAAATGTCTGCGCTGGCGCGTATCTTCGCACCCGCTATCGTGGGCCTATGATCCGCCTCCTCCTCGCGCTTGCCCTTGTGGCCAGTCCCGCTGCCGCTGCCGAACCCCTTGCGGCACTGGCCGCCGGGCGCACCGCCGCCTCGGCCGAAATCGCGGGCCTTGCCGTTGTGGTCGCGGACCGGCACGGCGTCGTCCGGCAACAGGCGTGGGGCAGGGCGGTGATCGATCCTGCCGACCCGGCGCGCGAGCGGCCCTACACCGCCGCCACACCGACCCGCGTTGCGTCGATCTCCAAACTCGTCGTCGCCGTCGCCGTCATGCGCATGGTCGAAGCGGGGACGCTCAGTCTTGATGGCGATGTATCGACCTGGCTCGGCTGGCGGCTGCGCAACCCGGCATTTCCCGACGCGCCGGTGACGCTGCGGCAGTTGCTTAGTCATACCTCTGGCATCGACGATGGTCCGGGTTACCGCATCCCGCTCGGGCGGACGGTTCGCGACGAATTGATGGGACGGCATTGGTCGGCGGCGGCTCCGGGAACCCGTTTCAGTTATGCCAATCTCAACTACGGAATCGTCGCGACGGTCATGGAGGCGGCGGCGCACGAACGCTTCGACCGGCTGATGTCGCGGCTGGTGCTCGCGCCGCTGAAGCTCGACACCGGGTATAATTGGAGCGGCGCGAGCGATGCGGCGGTCGCCCGCGCTGCCGCGCTGTACCGCAAAGGTGCGGACGAAGCGCACTGGAATCCTGCCGGACCATGGGTGGCGCAAACCGACGATCTGCGCGGGGTGCGGCCTGCCTGCCCGGTCGCGACCGATGGTGGGCCGTGCGATCTTGCGACCTACAGCACCGGCACCAACGGCACGCTGTTCAGCCCGCAGGGCGGCTTGCGAATTTCGGCGCTCGGGCTGGCGAAGATCGGGCGGATGTTGCTGCGCGGCGGCGAGGTCGATGGTGTGCGGCTGCTGTCACGCGCCTCGGTCGTGACGCTGACGACGCCGGTCTGGCGCGATGGGCAGGCGGCGGCGGGGGATACCTATGGCGGGCAGATGCTGTGCTACGGGCCGGGGCTGCAGTGTCTGAGTGGCACGGCGGGCGCAACCGATCAGCCGGTAGCGGGGGCGCGCTGGTGGGGGCATCTCGGCGAGGCCTATGGCCTGCTTGGCGGGTTGTGGATCGATCGCGACCGGGGGCGGGTCTATGTCTATCTCATCACCGGGACCGGCGACGACCCGATGAAGGCGGCGCACCGCTCGGCATTTACGGCGGTCGAGGAGGCGGTGCTGGGGGACATGGCGACGCGATAGGGCGCGCCCTTTGCGTAAACACCTGTCATCCCGGGCTTGACCCGGGACCCAGTTTTTTCTTTCTTCGAACGCAAAGGAAACTGGGTCCCGGGTCAAGCCCGGGATGACAGGAAGTTTTATACCAACACCGAATGCTGCGGGTGACCGGATTTGCTGCGCCAAGACGGCAATTGCTGGCTTCAATCCGGCCGCCGCTGGCTCTACAATGCTACGAAGCACACGCGGGGAGACGCATCATGCTCGGTTATACAATGTACGGCACCAACGATCTGGCCAAGGCAACGGCGTTCTATGATGCGCTGTTCGGCGCAATTGGCGTCGGGCGGTTGATGGAGTTTCCCACCGGCGGCATCGCCTATGGCGTGGCATGGGACAAGCCGATGTTCGCGATTTCACCACCGTATGACGGGCAGGCGGCGACCGTCGGCAACGGCGCGATGATGGCGCTGGTCATGGACGACCGCGCCAAGGTCGACGCGCTGCATGCCAAGGCGATGGAGCTTGGCGGTGCCGATGAAGGCGCGCCCGGCGTGCGCGGCGACGAGGGTCCACAGGCGTTTTACGGGGCGTATTTCCGCGATCTCGACGGCAACAAATTCTGCGCCTTCCGGGTCGGTCCGGCCTGACGCTTAACGACACCATTGCGGCGCAGGTCCGCGACCGCGACCGCGACCGGTATCTTGCGGCGCTGTACGCGCCCGCCGCCGTGCGCCCGGCGCTCATGGCGCTATGGGCGCTCGATCTCGAACTGGGGTCGGTGGTGGAGAACGCCAGCGAACCGATGATCGCCGAGATCAAGCTGGCATGGTGGCGCGAGGCACTGGCGCGGCTCGACACCGCGCCGCCGCCGGCGCAGCCGCTGTTGCAGGCGCTCGCCGCCGAGGTGTTGCCGCGCGGGGTGACGGGTGCCGAACTATCGGGGCTGGAGGATCGGTGGCTGGCGCGGCTGACGGGGGAGGCGGCGGATATTGCCTCTGCCGTCACCCCCGCGAAGGCGGGGTTCCATCACCCCAATGGCCAGGCGATGGACCCCCGCGTTCGCGGGGGCGACGACGGAAGCGAGGCGGCTTCACGATTGGCCTGCCCCGATGCGCTGACGATCCTCGCCGTCCGACTCCTCGGTAACGGCAAGTCCCCCATTATCGCCGCGCTGACTCGGCTGGAGCAGCGCGACGCCGCCCGTCGCGCACGGGGAGTGCCACCCGAACCGCGCGGTTCGCTCGGCCGGCAATGGATTATGTTCAAGACGGTTGCGCTCGGGCGCTAAGCCGTTAGAAATTGGCGCTCGGGGTCAATCACTGCAGTCTGCGGGGGCAGTCTATGCGGCGCTGGTTGGCTTTGGGTGTGGCGCTGGTGGCGCTGATTGCGGCGGGATTTCTGTGGACGCGCGACCGCCCGGTGGCGCTAGCGTCGGGCGCGGCGCTCACGGTACCCGATGCCGATCCCGACGGCGAGGACGCGTCGCAACCCGCATCGCCCTTGATCGCCCCGCGCAGTTCGCTGACCGACGCCGACCGCGAGGCGCGGCGTTTCGATCGCTATGACAAAGACCGCAACGCCAAGATCACCCGCGACGAATATCTCGCCAACCGGAAGAAGAGCTTCGCCAAGCTCGACCTCGATCATGACGGTAAACTGAGCTTCGAGGAATATTCGGTCAAAGCCGTCGATAAATTCACCAAGGCCGACCGCGACGGTGACGGAATCCTCGAGCCCAAGGAATTCGCGACAACGGCGGTGAAGCGGCGACCAAGGGCACCGTGCCCGAAATAGGCGCTTAAGCTTCCGCTCACGACGGAAGGTCCGCTGCCAAGCCTTTGCCGCGGTGCCACGCGCGGGTAGAAAATAGTTGGCGACGATCACTTTGAAATGCACAATCGGCTTGACGCGCTACCAACCGGTTCAAACCTGAAAAGGGAGAGCAGACATGAGCGATGCAACGCAGCCACCGAGCAGCGGACTGACCCCGCAGATCCAGATCGGCGATAACCGCGCCGCCGAAGCGATCGATTTCTACGTCGCAGCTTTCGGCGCGACCGAGGTGCGCCGGCAAGTGGCCGAGGATGGCAAGCGGTTGATGCACGCGCATATCCACATCAACGGCGCGTCGCTGATGCTGCACGATGAATTTCCCGAATATGTCGGCCCCGCCGATATCGACAGCGGCCCACCTGCGGGTGTCACGCTGCACCTGCAGGTCAACGATACTGACGCGTGGTTCGATCGCGCAGTCGCAGCGGGCGCAAGGGCAGTGATGCCGCCTGCCGACATGTTCTGGGGCGATCGTTATGCCCAAGTGGTGGATACGTTCGGCTATCGCTGGTCGATCGGTGCGCCGGCAAAAGGAGCGTGACATGAGCTATATCGATGGTTTCGTTGCCGCTGTGCCGACTGCGAACAAGCAGGCCTTTATCGACCATGCGCGCGCCGTCGATAAATTTTTCGTCGAATTCGGCGCGCTGCGCGTCGTCGAAGGTTGGGGTGACGATGTTCCGGCGGGCAAGGTTACCGACTTCGCGCGGGCAGTCCTTGCGACCGAGGACGAGACCGTCGTCTTTTCATGGATCGAATGGCCTGACAAAGCCATGCGCGATGCGGCCTTCAAAGCGATGACCGACAATCCTGAACTGATGGCGCTAAAGGTCCCGTTCGACAGCAAACGCATGATCTTCGGCGGATTCGAACCTGTCTACGTCTTGGAGAAGTGACATGGCGAAAAACACCATCTGCCTCTGGTACGAGGGCGAGGCCGAAGCCGCAGCAAATTTCTATGCCGCGACTTTTCCCGACAGCCACGTCACCGGCGTCCATCGTGCCCCCGGCGACTATCCCGATGGCCGTCAGGGCGATATCCTGACGGTCGAGTTTTCCGTGGTCGGCGTGTCGTGCATCGGCCTCAACGGCGGCCCATACTTCAAGCACAGCGAGGCATTCTCCTTCCAGATCGCCACCGACGATCAGGCGGAAACCGACCGCTATTGGAATGCCATCGTCGGCAACGGCGGTGCCGAGAGCCAGTGCGGGTGGTGCAAGGACCGTTGGGGGCTGTCGTGGCAGATCACGCCGCGTGTGCTGACCGATGCACTTGCGGCCGGCGGTCCGGGTGCCAAGCGTGCCTTCGACGCCATGATGCCGATGCGAAAAATCGATGTCGCGGCAATCGAGGCGGCAGTGAAGGGGTAGTGGAAGTGCGCGGGGGCTGAAGGTCGGGCTGCGGGTCGCCTTATACCCAACCGGCTCGGCCTCCGGCACCCAGTCCCCGCCGTGCCGAATATTGCCCGCGCTCGCCCGATGCGGTATTCTGGCATCGAACCGAGCGGGGGATTGCATCATGGCAACGCGCGCCGAACACTTGCCCATACCCGTTGCATCGGACGATCGTTTCTTCCTGCGCAGTGCTTTTGCGATGGCGACCGTCGTCGCGGCGGGTTTCTCGCTGCAACTGGCCACGGGCCGGTCGAGCTTCGCCTCACCGCCGCTCGTCCACGCCCATGCCATCGTCTTTATAGGTTGGGTGGCGCTGTATGTAACGCAGAACGTCCTTGCAGCTTCGGACAATATTGCGCTGCATCGCCGCCTCGGTTGGGTGGGGGCGCTATGGTCCGTCGCCATGGTCGTGCTGGGGTTCATGGTTACTCTCGCCATGGTGCGCAGCGGCCACGTGCCGTTCTTTTTCCGGCCGCAGCAATTTCTGGTCTTCGACCCTGTTGCCGTCATGACCTTTGCCGGGTTGACCACGGCGGCGATCACGCTGCGCCGCTACACCGACTGGCATCGGCGTCTGCATTTTTGCGGCATGTCGCTGCTGCTTGGCCCGGCGTTCGGTCGGATGTTGCCGCTGCCGTTTCTCACCCCTTGGGCATACGAAGCAACCTTTGCTGCAACGATGGTGTTCCCGCTGGCCGGTATCGTCGCCGACCGTATGCGCAGCGGTAGGGTGCACCCGGCGTGGGGCTGGGGGGTCGCGACCATGCTCGGGTCGCTGCTGTTAACCGAAGCAATCGCCTATGGCCCGGCCGGGACGGCGCTGTATCGCGCGGTGACGATGGGGACGCCGGGAGCCGCAGTCGCCCCGTTGGAATTTGGCCCAAAGCCGCCCGGATTGCGGATTACCGGGCGCTAGTTTCGGCTATCCACTCGGCAAGCGCCGCGCGCGCCCGGGCAACCATCGCCGGCTTACGGGCATCCTTGCGAACGGCGGGCATCAATGGCGGGAATAGGCCGAAATTAACGTTCATCGGCTGGAACGATGCGGCTGCCGCGCCGCCGGTGATGTGCGAAAGCAGCGCCCCCAACGCGGTTTCCGGCGGCGGTGGCACGGGTGTGCGACCGTGGCGTTCGGCCACCGCAAAGCGTGCGGCGAGCAACCCGATGGCGGCACTTTCGACATAGCCCTCGCAGCCGGTAATCTGTCCGGCAAAGCGCAGCCGCGGATCGGCCCTCAGCCGCAGCACGGCGTCGAGCAGCACCGGCGACTTGATGAAGGTGTTGCGGTGCAGCCCACCCAACCGCGCGAATTCGGCATTCTGCAGGCCTGGGATGGTGCGAAACACGCGCACCTGTTCGGCATGCTTCATCTTGGTTTGGAAGCCGACCATGTTCCACAGTGTGCCGAGCGCATTGTCCTGCCGCAGCTGGACCACCGCCCATGCTCGCCTGCCGGTCGCCGGATTGGTCAGCCCGACGGGCTTCATCGGCCCGAAACGCGGCGTGTCGCGCCCGCGTTCAGCCATCACCTCGATAGGCATGCAGCCGTCGAAATACGGCGTGCCTTCCCACTGCTTGAAGCTGGTTTTGTCCGCTGCCAGCAGTGCGTCGATGAAGGCGTGATACTGCTCCTTGTCCATCGGGCAATTGAGATAATCCTTGGTATCCCCCTTGTCCCAGCGCGACTGGAACCATGCGGTTTCAAGATCGATCGACTCATAGTGGATCACCGGCGCGATGGCGTCGAAAAACGCCAGCGTATCCTCGCCGGTGAGCGTCCGGATTGCCTCGGCGAGCGGCGCAGCGGTCAGCGGCCCGGTGGCGATGATGACGCTGTCCCAGTCGGCAGGCGGCAGGCCATCGACCATCTCGCGGCGAATTTCGATGAGCGGCTCGGCTTCGATGGCGGCGGTGACGGCGTCGGCGAACTGATCCCGGTCGACCGCCAGCGCCGACCCGGCAGGAACCCGCGCGCCATCGGCGGCGGCCATGATGAGCGACCCCAGCGCCCGCATTTCCTGATGGATCAGCCCGACGGCGTTGTTGTCGGGATCGTCAGACCGGAAGCTGTTCGAACAGACGAGTTCGGCGAGCTTGTCGGTATGGTGCGCGTCGGTTTTGTGGGGACCGCGCATTTCGTGGAGGACGACGGGGACGCCGGCGCGGGCGCACTGCCACGCCGCTTCCGACCCGGCGAGACCGCCGCCGATGATGTGGATGGGGTTCATCGCGACGGCCTAGCATGGCCGACCCGGTGGCGTCTTCCCCGTCAGACCGGGAGCGGCGATCGGCCCAGATAGTCGGGTTTGACCCCGGCGGCCTGCCAATAGCGGGTCATGCCCATGTCGCGGCACAGCAGCAGGAAGCGCGCATCGGCGCGCAGCGCCCGGGTCGCGGGGAGCCATAGCATCATCGTCTTGCGATGCCGCTGGTCGTTGATCGACGGTTCGGCGGCGGTGTGGCGGAGATTGACCGACAGCGGACCACCGCGCAGCAGATAGGCGTTGGCAAGGTCGAAAGCTGCATCGATGGCACCCAGCGCCGACAGGTGCTGGATCGTGGCGACGGCAAAGGTCGGACCGCGTTCGCCGACTGCCCGGTTGACAGCAATGGCCTGCGCAATATCGGTCGGTGCGCCGGTCGCCAGTGCCATCATCGTCGCAGTGAGCATATCGACAAAGGGTGGCGGCAACGGCGGCCGGGCATCGATATCACGGATCAGCGCCAGCGCCTGATTGCCACGACCGGTATACCCCAGCGTCCACATCCGCGCCATCCAGACGCCGACGTGGCGGGGCCACAACTCCAGCGCCCGGTCGGCCACGCGGTCCATGTCGCCGAGCTTACCAAGCGTCCAGAGATGATAGGTGCGGCGATAGTGATAGACCGGCGACAGCGGGAATTGCTCGAGCAATGTGGCGCTGGTCGCTGCTGCGACCGCGACACGCCCGGTCGACATGAGCAACACACCAAGCGCGGCGGTGGTGACTTCGTGCCCCGCATCGACGGCGAGAACACTGCGCAGCCGCTTCTCGGCCGCCAGCCAGTCGCCGTAGATCGGCATCACCGTCGCGAGCGCCGCCAATGCGTCGGGCTGGCGCGGGTCGGCTTGCAACGTGTCCTGCGCTGTCTGCTGACACGCCGCGACTGCCGCAGCTGCCGCAGCAGGGCCAGCCTCCTCGGCCGCCTGTGCCCACGCCAGCGCCAGTTTGCCGCGCACCCCGACGTCGGCGGGGGCGATCGCTTGCGCTTCCTTCAGCAACGCCACTGCCTGTTGGGCACCCCCCGGCACCGCCTCGCGCAGCGCCACTTGGCTGCGCTCGACGAGCAGCGCGACGCGCGTGGCGGACGGATCGGGTCGTGAACGCCACAGCGCGACGCCGCCCGCTGCCGCTGCGGCCAACAGTGCGCCGCCAGTCAGCACCCTGCGACGCGTCGTGCCTGAGCGCGCAGGATCGCTCGGCGCCTCGGCCGACATCGGTGCGTCGGCGCAACCGTTCACCGCGACGGGCGCATCGCCGATCAACTGCCAGCCGACCTTGGGGATCGTGGTTAATGCGATACTGTCCGGGGCCACGCTCCGCAGTGCGCGCCGCACTTCCATGATGGCGCGGTTGACGGCATCGTCGCCAACAAAGCGGCCGTTCCAGCAATCATCGACCAGCGCCGAGCGAGTGACGACCCTGCCATGGGCATCGGCCAGCGCGACGAGTACCTGCATGACCCGGGGTTCGACGGTTGCGCTGCCCGCCGGGCCCGAAATCGCGCAGGTCGACGGGCTGACGGTCGCGGTACCGAGCGCAAAACTCGCCCGCACCGCCAGATCGGTGGGACTCGACGGAGCTTTGACGGTCCCATGCAAGGCACTGACTCCGTTGATGCTCGCCAAAACATCGGCAAAACATCGGCCCGCCATCATGGCCGAAAACGCCGATAAATACCAGTTGTGCGGGGTCGCCAACTTCGGCGGCGCACCGAGGGCATTTTATGATCCGCATTACGGCGAGCATGACCGTTTTCGTTCTGGCGCTTGCGGCACCCGCAGGGGCTACGGTCTTTGCGTTCAGTGGCACCCGCGCCAACGTCAACATCGTCGATCCACCCGGCACCGGGCGCTGCGCACCGCTGAATACCGTGCGGATCGAACCGGGACGGTTGAGTTCGACCGGACTGTCGAACTTCGGCGCGTTTGCGTCGACCCAAAGCCACTGCATCGCCGGGGCACCCAACCCGGCCAACCCGGTGCGGATTACCAGCGACGGCCATGCGGTTTACGATTTCGCCGCCGGAGATTCGCTGTTTGCCGATTTCAGCGGCACCGTGACCTTGGCGAACGGGGTCGTCACCGGCATCGAAAACCTCATCGCCACCGGCGGTACCGGGCGCTTTTTCGGTGCGACCGGCGGCTGGCAGGCAATCGGTCCGCTGAGCTTCGCACCCAATCCGCAAGGGGCGGGTTTCGTCGGCATCTACAACGGCACCTTCAGCGGCTCACTCAACCTGCCGGCGGTTCCCGAACCCGCCAGCTGGGCGATGCTGATTGCCGGGTTCGGGCTGACGGGGTCGGCGATGCGGCGCGCGCGTGCCATTCGGTTGGCATGCATGATCAGCGAGCCAAGCGCCCGGATCTCCTGATGGATCAGCCCGACGGCGTTGTTGTTGGGATCGTCGGACCGGAAACTGTTCGAACAGACAGGTTCGGCAAGGCGGTCGGTGTGGTGCGCGTCGGTTTTGTGGGGACCGCGCATTTCGTGGAGGATGACGGGGACGCCGGCGCGGGCGCACTGCCACGCCGCTTCCGACCCGGCGAGACCGCCGCCGATAATGTGGATGGGGTTCATCGCCGTTCTATGCGCCATGAGTCTTTTTCGGGTCCATGTCTGCGGTCAACGTGTTCGAGCGATTTATGTTGCTAGTTAACAAAGGAGGGAGATCTTGGAGGGGTTTCTGCATAGGGCGTATGATTGCATCCAAGACGAACGTAATGAGAACATTCGGCGTAGACAAAGGGCGGTCCATTGTGGCTTTGTAAGCCTGCGAGGCACGGGATGAGCCAGATAAGGCCGTTTAGACAGGATTCGTCAAAGGAGATGCAAATGGACGCTGTCGAACTATTCGCCGGTGCTGGCGGTCTTGGAATGGGTCTTAGCCGTGCAGGCTTCAAACCCACCCGGGTAGTCGAATGGGACCGTTGGTGCTGTAACACGCTGCGTGCTAATCGCCATCGGGCGGTCGCAGCCCTTCAGCACTGGCCTGAAACGTTTCCCACCGATGTACGTGACGTCGATTTTTCCGACCTCGAAGGCAAGGTAACCCTCGTCAGCGGCGGCCCGCCATGTCAGCCATTTTCGCTCGGAGGTCGCCATAGGGCGAACGCGGACGTGCGCGATATGTGGAGCGAGGCAGTACGTGCGGTGCGCGAAATGCGGCCCGCCGCCTTCATTTTTGAAAACGTCAAGGGATTAACGCGGGCCACTTTTGCCACTTACCTGCAGTATATCGAGCGGCAGTTAAGCGCGCCGCAGGTCGCGCGATACTCGCAAGAGAGCTGGCTGGACCATCTTGGGCGTTTAGAAAGGGAGTTCACCGGCGGGAGGTCGGACACGGCGGACTGTTATAAGGTCGTCTATCAGGTGCTTAATGCCGCTGACTATGGTGTTCCGCAGCGGCGAGAGCGAATCGTTTTTGTGGGCTTTCGTGGCGATCTAGGTGTTCGGTGGAAATTTCCCGAGGCGACCCATTCGCAAGATGCGCTTCTTTGGGATCAGGCTCGGGTGCCGACTTATTGGGAACGACATCGAGTCCCACGTATTGAGCGCTCGTTGGGCATCCGACCCCATAGTCGGGCGATGTTATTGTCTGCACGGCCAGTTGCAGACGCATGGCGGACGGTTCGCGATGCTTTACAGGATTTGCCTGATCCCGAGCGGCAAGGTTTCAACCCTGTCGGCATCACTGATCACCATTTTCAGGCCGGAGCTCGTAGCTATGTCGGTCATACAGGCAGCCCGCTCGACGAACCGGCAAAGACACTCAAGGCGGGGGTTCACGGAGTGCCCGGCGGGGAGAATATGCTTGTACGAGCCGATGGCACTGTACGGTATTTCACTGTTCGAGAGGCGGCACGCCTACAGACTTTCCCCGACGACTTCCGCTTGAACGGAGCTTGGTCGGAAGCAATGCGACAGCTTGGAAACGCTGTACCAGTTGATCTCGCAATGGTCATAGGCAAGGATGTCCACGCGACCCTAAACGATGGAATCAATGCACCAAATATTGCGCCAAATGGTTCACTGTCGACGTCAAAATCGATTTCTATGGGCTGATTCACCGCTCGCAAGGCGTTCCTAACGTGGTCGTGGACGACGTGCATCGCTTCGATTTCAATCTCGACCAAGGTATACGGTTGCAAGTTGTCGAGAAGCTTGAAGCGAGCCCCCTGCTAATTTTGGAGAAGGGTTTAGGGCCGCAGGAAAGCGGAGTGTATGCTCTGTATTTTAGGGGTGTTCTTGTTTATGTTGGCAAAGCATCCAAGGGAACAACCAGGAGCAAGCGGACGCTTCGGGCTCGGTTAGGGGAGCACATAAGTAAAATCAATGGACGACCAGCCATCGGTAAGGGTGAAATGGGCTGTCGCTACCTCACTTTTGCTAGCGAATGGTGGGTGTTCGCCGCAGAGTTCGCATTAATTTCTCACTATCGCCCCGAGTGGAACGAGAGTGGATTTGGAAGCAAAACTCCCGGCGTTGGCCGCCCCGGCACGGATAGGGTCAGTCGTTGGAACGAGAGTTTTCCTAAGATGTCATAGCTGCGTTTCGCCGCACAGCGTTCCTAATGAACGACCAACGAGCTTGGCAACTTACCTTTGGCATAGGCGCACACGGATGTCTTGATTTCAAGAAACTGGCGTTTTCGCCGCATCCCCGCTAGATATGACACATCCGCGTCATATCTCCCACGACAGGTAGAATTCTCCTTTGGCTACAGTGACTTCGCCGCCTCCGGGTGCGCCTGACATTCAACCGATCTCGATCGTGACCGAGATGCGGACGAGCTTCCTCGATTACGCCATGAGCGTCATCGTTGCCCGCGCGCTGCCTGATGTGCGCGACGGGCTGAAACCCGTGCACCGCCGCATCCTGTGGGGGGCGCAGGAAAGCGGCTTCACCGCCAATAAGCCCTACAAGAAATCGGCGCGTATCGTCGGCGACGTGATGGGTAAGTATCACCCCCACGGCGATAGCTCGATCTATGAAGCGCTGGTCCGCATGGCGCAGGACTGGTCGATGCGGCTGCCGCTGATCGACGGCCAAGGCAATTTCGGCTCGATGGATCCCGATAAGGCCGCCGCAATGCGCTATACCGAAGCGCGGCTGGCGCGGTCGGCGGAGGCGCTGCTAGCGGATATCGACAAGGACACCGTCGATTTCACCCCCAACTACGACGGGTCGGAGCATGAGCCCGCCGTCCTTCCGGCGCGCTTCCCCAATTTGCTGGTCAATGGCGCGGGCGGCATCGCCGTCGGCATGGCGACCAACATTCCGCCGCATAATCTTGGCGAAGTCATCGACGCGGTGCGCGCCTATCTCGACGACGGCGCGATCACTGTCGACGGCCTGATGGAGCATTTGCCGGCGCCCGATTTCCCCACCGGCGGTCTGATTGTCGGCACCGGCGGGTTGCGGCAGGCCTATGCGACCGGCCGCGGCAGCATCATCATGCGATCACGCCACATCGTCGAGGACGGTCGCGGCGAAAAGCGCAGCCTCGTGCTCACCGAAATCCCGTATCAGCAGGGCAAGAACGCGCTGGTCGAACGGATCGCCGAGGCGGTCAAGGACAAGCGGATCGAAGGCGTCAGCGACATGCGCGACGAATCGAACCGCGAAGGCGTCCGCATCGTCATGGAGTTGAAGCGCGACGCGACGCCCGAGGTCGTGCTCAATCAGGTGTTCCGCCACACTCCGGCGCAGCAGAGCTTCTCGATCAATATGCTCGCCATTCGCGGCGGGCGGCCCGAACTCATGTCGCTGCTCGACATCATCCAGGCGTTCGTCACCTTCCGTGAGGAGGTCATCACTCGCCGGTCGAAGTACGAACTCGCCAAGGCGCGCGACCGGGCGCATCTGTTGCTCGGCCTTGTCATTGCGGTGTCGAATCTCGACGAGGTCGTGCGCATCATTCGGGGGTCGGCGACGCCTGCGGCCGCGCGCGAGACGCTGCTGGCGCGCGATTGGGATGCCGCCGAAATCCGGCCGTATCTGCAGCTGGTCGAAGCCGGCGCGGTCGAAGTCGATTCGCCAACGATCCGCCTGACCGATCTGCAGGTGCGCGCCATCCTCGAACTGCGCCTGTCCAAGCTGACAGCGCTGGGCCGCGAGGAAATCGGCGACGAACTCAAGGAACTGGCCGGGGTCATCGCCGAGCTCCTCGATATCCTCGGTGACCGCGCCAAGCTGTACAAGGTGCTGCGCGCCGAGATCGAGGAGGTGTCGAACAACTTTGCCACGCCGCGCCGCACCGAGATCGTCGCGGCTGGCGACGATATGGACGACGAGGACCTGATCGAACGCGAGGACATGGTCGTGACGGTGACCATGACCGGCTATATCAAGCGCGTCGCGCTGTCTGAATATCGCGCCCAGCGGCGCGGCGGCAAGGGTCGGTCAGCCATGGCGACCAAGGACGAGGACGCGGTCACCAACCTGTTCGTCGCGTCGACGCACACCCCGGTGCTGTTCTTCTCATCGGCGGGTAAGGTGTATCGCAAGAAGGTCTGGCGGCTGCCGCAGGGCGCTCCGCAGGCCAAGGGCCGCCCGATGGTCCAGCTGCTGCCGCTCGCTGCGGGCGAGACGATCACCACCATCCTGCCGTTGCCCGAGGACGAGGCCGAATGGGCCAAGCTGCATGTGATGTTCGCCACCGCGCACGGCGGCGTGCGGCGTAACGCCATGGACGCCTTCACCAACGTGCCCACGGCGGGCAAACTCGCCATCCGCTTCGAAGATGGCGATGACGACCGGTTGATCGCAGTGGCGCTGTGCGATGAGGCCGAGGATGTGTTCCTCGCGGCGAAGAGCGGCAAGGCGATCCGCTTCCCGGTCAGCGATGTCCGCGAATTTGTCAGCCGCACGTCGACCGGGGTGCGCGGCATGACCTTGGCGCAAGGCGACGAGGTCGTCTCGATGTCGATCCTCAAGGCCTTCGCGGCGAGCCCGCAGGAGCGTGAGGATTATCTCAAGGCAGCGGCATGGAAGGCGGAGCCGGGCGAGCGCATCCTGTCGGAAACCCGCATGACGCAGTTCGCGGCGGGCGAAGAGTTCATCCTGACGGTTACCTCGAACGGCTTTGGCAAACGGTCGAGCGCCTTTGAATACCGGCAGTCGGGGCGCGGCGGGCAGGGTATCCGCAACATCGGCGAGAATGACCGCAATGGCGATGTCGTCGCCAGCTTCACCGCCACCGATGCCGATCAATTGATGCTCGTCACCGATCAGGCCAAGCTGATCCGGCTGTCGGTTGGCGATGTTGGCATCAAGGGCCGCGCGACGCTCGGCGTTACGCTATTCGACGTTGCCGATGGCGAGCACGTCGTTTCGGCAGCGCTCATTCCGGCGGAGGACGATAGCGACGTCGGGACGCCGGAGGACGCGTAATAATCGAACCATAACCCGGCTGCATTGCATCTTTCGCTTCGCAACTGGTGTAATCGGTAGTATGGGCCGAGGTGCGCGAGGACTGCGCATGATGTCTACGGAGAATTTTAATATGAAGACTGCTCTGACGCTGGCGGCTGTGGCCAGCCTCGGCCTGCTTGCCGCTTGCGGCGAGAAGAAGGCCGAAACGACCGACACCACGACCACGACGACGACGACCGAAGCCACTGCTCCGGCCGCAACCGATGCGACGACCCCGGCTCCTGCCGCTGACGCAATGGCTCCGGCGACCGGTGCTGCTGCCGACGCGATGGCAACGAGCAAGGACGCCATGGCCGCTGGTGCCGACAAGGCTGCCGACGCGATGAAGGACGGTGCCGACAAGGCCGCCGACGCCATGAAGGCCGGTGGCGAAAAGGCTGCCGACGCCATGAAGGAAGCCAAGAAGTAAGTCCTGCTGAACCAGCACGACTGAAATTGGGAAAGGCCGATGTCCGGGAACGGGCATCGGCCTTTTTTTGCGCTTAATTTGCGGCGTGACCGATAATCTTCGCACCGGATGCGCGTGAACCATCGGCGAATCTGTGTACCGAACACCTGCACCAACGGACCCGCCCGGTTCAAACCGCGTTCACCCATGAGGCTGTAACGTGATTGACGCAGCAACGGCGTTTGGCCTAGCCGGATGCAACGACGTTTGGGAGAGGAAGACCATGATGACGATTTCGCGCGGCTTGATCGCAGCACTGTTGATGACGGGCGCGAGCCTTGCGGTAACGGCGGCTCCAGCCGCCGCGAAGGAAGCCAAGGAAGCCGAAAAGCCCGCTGGACCGGCGTTCAAGCTGTCGAAGCCGGTGCAGGTGGCGCTCGGCGCGGCGCAGAAGGCGCAGGCTGCTGGTGACAACGCCGGCGCACTCGCCAAGATCAAAGAAGCCGAAGCCGTCCCGTCGCCGACGGTCGACGACGTCTACATGACCAATGCGATCAAGATTAACGTCGCCATCGCGACCAAGGATAATGTCCTGCTCGAGGAGGCGCTGAACAAAGCACTGGCCACCGGCAAGGTCGCAACTGCCGATCAGCCGAAGTTCCTCGCCAACATTGCGACGCTTGCGTACAATCGTAAGGACTACGCCGCAACGGCCAATGCCTATGAGCAACTGCTGAAGATTTCGCCAAGCGACGCCGAAACGACCGTCAACCTCGCTGAAATCTACGTCACCCAGAAGCAGCCCGCCAAGGCAGTCGATACGCTGCTTCAGGCGATCACCACGGCGAAGGCGGCGGGCAAGCCGGTGCCGGAAAACTGGTATCGCCGCGCGCTCGGCATTGCCTATGAAGCCAAGTTACCGCAGACGCAGGCGGCGTCGTACGCCTTGGTCTCGGCCTATCCAAACGGCACCAACTGGCGCGACGTGCTGGTTATCAGCCGCGACACGATGAAGCTCGATGACCAAGGTAATCTCGATTTCATGCGCTTGCAGGATGCCGCGGGTGGCCTGAACGGCGAACGCGATTATTTCGAATATGCCGATACCGCAGCGAGCAAGGGCCTGCCCAACGAAGCCAAGACCGTGCTCGACGAGGGGCTGGCCAACAAGAACCTGAGCCTGTCGAAGCCGTATATTGCCGAACTGATGAAGTCGGTGAACGCCAAGATTCCCGCCGACAAGGCTGCCCTTCCGAGCCTTGAGAAGGAAAGCAAGACCAATCCGAAAACCGCGCTGCTCACCGCCGACGCGTTTTACGGCTACGCCGACTATGCCAAGGCAGCGACGCTGTACCGGATCGCTGCGGCCAGCCCGACGGTCAATGGCGACATCGCCAACCTGCGCCTCGGTGCGTCGCTGGCACGCGCAGGCGACAAGGACGGTGCGGCAGCGGCGTTGAACGCGGTCAAAGCCGGAAACCGGGCGACTCTCGCGAAATACTGGCTGATCTGGATCGGCAAGGCGGCATAGTCGGAATAACTCTCTCCCGCTTGGGCGGGGGAGGGTTGCTCCTACGCGGCTTCGGCCGCGACCGCTTCGCGTTCGGCCTTGAGCGCTTCGGCAATGAGGAACGCCAGTTCGATCGACTGGCTGGCGTTCAACCGCGGGTCGCATTGCGTTTGATAGCGGTCGGCCAGCCCCTCGTCGGTGATGGCGATGGCACCACCGGTGCACTCGGTGACATTTTGCCCGGTCATTTCAGCGTGGATGCCACCGGCGTGGGTGCCCTCGGCGCGGTGGACCGCAAAGAAACTCTTTACCTCTGACAGGATGCGGTCGAACGGCCGGGTCTTCAGGCCGCCCGCTGCCTTGACGGTGTTGCCGTGCATCGGGTCGCACGACCAGACGACGCGCTTGCCTTCCTTTTGCACCGCCCGGATCAGCCGCGGCAGATGCGCCTCGACCTTGTCCGAACCAAAGCGCGTGATCAGCGTTAGGCGACCGGGCTGATTGCCGGGGTTGAGGATGTCGATCAGCCGCAGTAGGTCGTCGGCCTCGAGGCTCGGGCCGCATTTCAGCCCGAGCGGATTGCCGACGCCGCGCAGAAACTCGATATGCGCCGACCCGGCAAAGCGTGTGCGGTCACCGATCCACAGCATGTGCGCCGATGTGTCGTACCAGTCGCCGGTCAGCGAATCCTGCCGGGTCATTGCCTGTTCGTAACCGAGCAGCAGCGCCTCATGACTGGTGAAGAAACTGACGCCCTTCAGCGCCGGCACCGATTCCGGCGTAATCCCGCACGCCGCCATGAAGTCGAGCGCCTCGCCGATGCGGTCGGCGAGTTGCTTATATTGCTCCGACCACAGTGAGCGCCCGGTGAAATCGAGGTTCCACTGATGCACCTGATGCAAATTGGCATAGCCGCCGCTGGCGAAGGCGCGCAGCAGGTTGAGCGTCGATGCCGCCTGCAGATAGCCGCGCAGCATCCGTTGCGGGTTGGGCGTTCGCGCTTCCGGCGTAAATTCCATGCCGTTGACATTGTCGCCACGATAACTTGGCAGCGAAATGCCATCGATTTCCTCGAAATCGCCTGAGCGCGGTTTGGCGAATTGACCCGCCATGCGCCCGACCTTCACGACGGGCAGCTTTGACGCGAAGGTCAGCACGACGGCCATCTGCAGCAACACACGGAAGGTATCGCGAATGTTGTTGGGATGGAAATCGGCAAAGCTTTCAGCGCAATCGCCGCCTTGGAGCAGAAAAGCCTTCCCCGCTTCGACCTCCGCCAGCCGCGCCGTCAGGTCGCGCGCTTCACCGGCAAAAACCAGCGGCGGATAGGTCTTGATCTCGGCCTCGACGGCGGCGAGTTCGGTGGCGTCGGGGTACGACGGGAGCTGCCGAGCCTCATGGGCGCGCCAGCTTTCAGGGGTCCAGGTGCGGTTGTTGATCATGACGCCGGTGCTTTGCGTCGGTTGACGCGCCGATGCAAGGTTTTGGAACCGTTGGCGGGCTCGACGGGTTGACTGATCGATCGGGGTGTAAGGGAGAGACGATCGTGAAATCGACCGCATTTACCGCCATTCTGGCGACCGGGCTGCTCGCGACGGCGGTATTCGCCGCGCCGGTGGCCACCGAAACCCCGTTCATCGCCAAGGCGGTGCAGGGTGACATTGTCGAAACGATGATGGGTGAATTGGCACAGAAGCAGGGTGCCACCCAGGGTGTTCGCGACTATGGCGCGACGCTTGCCAAGGATCATGGCGCGCATCGTAAGCTGGCCGAGAGCCTCGCCAAATCGATGCGCGTTACACCGCCGACTGCGCCGAGTGCCGAACAGATCGCGATGTACAACGATCTCAAGGCCAAGACCGGCAGGGACTTCGATAGCGCCTTTGTCGATCACATGATTATGGATCATAACAAGGACATCAACGACTATCAGCAGCAATATGCCGAGGGTAAGGGCGCTCTGCCGC
Source organism: Sphingomonadales bacterium (assembly GCA_038229555.1). Classification (GTDB taxonomy): domain Bacteria; phylum Pseudomonadota; class Alphaproteobacteria; order Sphingomonadales; family Sphingomonadaceae; genus Sandarakinorhabdus. Next base: position 374,287 of record JBBROI010000002.1, on the reverse strand, counting down.
GCTTTGCCATCAAGACGCTGCCGGTGTTGAAGAAGCACCTTGCGATGGCGCAGGCGCTGAAGGGCTGATGCATTTCCCCTCCCTACGGGGAGGGGAAAACCCTTATCGCATGAGCACCAGTTCCTCGCTCATCGTCGGGTGGAGTGCGACGGTGTCATCGAACTGCGCCTTGGTCAGCTTGGCCTTGATCGCGATGGCGACCGCTTGCAGTACTTCGGGTGCGTCGGGGCCGATCATATGTGCTCCGACGACACGATCGGTCGCTGAATCGACGACGAGCTTGTACAGCGACCGCTCATTGCGACCGGCGAGCACATTGCGCATCGGGCGAAAGTCCGACGTGTACACCTTGACAGTGCCGAGCATGTTCTTCGCCTCTGCCTCTGTCATGCCGACCGAACCCAGCGGCGGGTTGGCAAAGACCGCGCTCGGCACACAGGTGTAGTCGACTGTCCAGGGCTTGTTGCCGAACACCGTATCGGCAAAGGCATGGCCCTCGCGGATGGCAATCGGCGTCAGCTGGATGCGGTCGGTGACGTCACCGACGGCGTAGATGTGATCGACATTGGTCTTGCTCGCCGTGTCGACCGCGATCGCACCCTTGTCGTCGAGCGCGACGCCGGCGATCTCGAGCCCCAGTCCCTCGACGTTGGGCCGCCGCCCGACTGCCCAGAGCAGCAGATCGCTATCGATCGGGTCGGCATCCTTCAGGTGGATGCGAACGCCGGTCTCGGTTTTTTCGACGTGATCGAACGCGCAGTTGAAGCGGAAGTTGATGCCCTTGGTCATCGAGATCTGCAGCAGGCGGTCGCGCAGGCTGGTATCCCAACCGCGCAGGATCGCATCGCCGCGATTGACCAACGTCACATTCACGCCGAGCTCGTGAAAGATCCCGGCGAATTCATTGGCGATATAGCCGCCACCGGCGATCACCAGTTTTTTTGGTAGCGTTTCGAGATGGAACGTCTCGTTCGACGTAATCCCGTGTTCCGCCCCCGGCAGGTCGGGCACCGTCGGGCGACCGCCGGTCGCGATCAGGATGTGTTTCGCCGTAACCCGCTTGCCACCGACGTCGAGCGTGTGCGGATCGAGGAAGACAGCACGCGAATGGAAGGTTTCGACGTGATGGCTGTCGAGCGTGTTCTGGTAAATGCCGTTCAACCGCGACACTTCGTCAAGAACATTGTCGCGCAAGGTCGGCCAGTCGAAGCCTTTGCCCTCAAGCGTCCAGCCGAACCGCCGCGCATCGACAAGGTCTTCGGCAAAATGCGCGCCGTAAACGAGCAGCTTCTTCGGCACACAGCCACGAATGACGCAGGTGCCGCCGACCTTGTGTTCTTCCGCGATCGCGACCTTGGCGCCGTGCCCAGCAGAAATGCGCGCGGCGCGCACGCCGCCCGAACCCGCCCCGATGACGAACAGATCGTAGTCGTAAGCGGTCATATCGGTCTCCGGCGGATGACAAGGCTGCGATGTAGGCAGTTCGCACGAAACGGCCAATGCGTTTCATTCGTCGCGCTGATCGACGCAGTGCCTCAATCCACAAACGGATCGCGCACCAGAATCGTATCCTCCCGCTCGGGCGATGTCGAAACCATTGCTACCGGGCAGCCAGTCAGTTCTTCGATGCGACGGATGTATTTGATCGCCTGGGCGGGGAGGTCGTTCCAGCTGCGGGCACCGGCGGTCGATTGGCTCCAGCCGTCGAAGGCCTCGTAGATCGGTTCGACTCGCGCCTGATCACCGGCATGCGCCGGGAAGTGATCGAGCGTCGCCCCGTCGAGGGTGTAGCCGGTGCAGATCATCAGTGTGTCGAAACCGTCGAGCACGTCCAATTTGGTCAGCGCCATTCCGGCGACGCCCGAAACGGCGATCGCCTGCCGCACCAGTACCGCATCGAACCAGCCGCAGCGCCGCTTGCGCCCGGTCACCGTGCCGAATTCATGGCCGCGAACGCCGAGCCGCTCGCCGGTGTCGTCGGTCAGTTCGGTGGGGAAGGGGCCGCCGCCGACCCGCGTTGTGTACGCCTTGACGATACCAAGGACATAGCCTGTCGCCGATGGCCCCATGCCGCTGCCCGCCGCTGCCTGCCCGGCGACGACGTTCGACGAGGTGACGAACGGATACGTGCCGTGATCGACATCGAGCAGCACGCCCTGCGCACCTTCGAACAGGATGCGCTTGCGGCTGGTGCGCGCTGTCGCCAGCGTGCGCCAGACAGGCTTGATGAACGGCAGTACGGCGGGGGCGATTTCGGCGAGTTGCGCGACCAGCGCATCGCGGTCGACCGGAGCAACCCCGAACCCGGCGCGCAGTGCATTGTGATGCGCGCAGAGCCGGTCGAGCTGCGGCCCGATAGCGTCGAGATGCGCGAGATCGCAGACCCGCAACGCGCGTCGCCCGGCCTTGTCCTCATACGCCGGACCGATGCCGCGCCGGGTCGTGCCGATCTTGCCCGCGCCCGATGCATCCTCGCGCAGCCCGTCCAATTCGCTGTGCAGCGGCAGGATCAGCGGGCATTCCTCGGCGACCTGAAGGTTTTCGGGGGTGATGGTGACGCCCTGGCCGCGCAACTTTTCGACCTCCTCGCGGAAATGCCACGGGTTGAAGACGACGCCGTTGCCGATGACGCTGAGTGTGCCGCGCACGAGGCCCGACGGCAGCAGGCTGAGCTTGTAGGTCTGGTTGCCGACGACGAGGGTGTGCCCGGCGTTGTGCCCACCCTGAAAGCGCACCACGACATCGGCGCGCTCGCTGAGCCAGTCGACGATCTTGCCTTTGCCTTCATCGCCCCATTGGGCACCGATTACCGTGACGTTGGGCATTGTTACTCCATCTGCATCCCTCTGAAGGGAGAGGAAAGCTAGATTGCGTGCGGCTCTACACCGTCCCAGACATGGCTGCAGCGAAAATGTGCAGGGTTGGCGTCGGCATCGAATGCGGCCACCGTCGCCCAGCCATCGGCACGTAGTTTTGTGCCGACAGCGGGCGCGGTACCGATCGGCAACAGCACCCGACGCACCCCGCTCTGCCCGAGCCCGGCATCGACCAGCCCGTCGATGTAGAGCGAAAAGCCGACCGCGGCTTCGCTGGCCCCGTCATGCGCCACGACATAGGCCCCGCCGCGCCCGAGTTCGCCCGCAACGCCGTCACCGAAGATCGAAAAGCCGATCCACGTTTGATATTCGAAGCCATGGCGTTCGGTCGGGTCGAGTGTGACGCGGGCGTGTTCACCGACCGCCGCCGCCATCTCGGCAATTCCGGACCGCCGCGACGCCAGCAGTCCAGCGTGATCGAACACCGCCAGTTGCGCCAGCGCGCCGTCGACCGGGCCGGTGGCGGCAAGCAGCGGCAGCCAGTCGGCAAGGCCCGCGGCGGCAAGCCCGCCCGCATCCTTCATGTCGAGCAGCGCCTTGAGTTCGGCAATGCGCGCCGGGGTCAGCACCTTGCCGGCCAGCGTTTCGATAATGTCGGGCATCGTCAGATCGATGCTGATGCCGGTGACGCCCGCCGCCGCCAGCGCCTCGACCGCGACGCTCAACACCTCGCAGGCGGCGGTGACGCTGTCATGGCCAATCAGTTCGACGCCCGCCTGCATTGCCTCGCGTTCGGCGCGCACCTTGTCGCCGCTGACGCGCAGCACGGGGCCGGCATAGCTCAACCGCAACGGGCGGGCTTCATGGGCCAGCCGCGTTGCCGCGATTCGCCCCGCCTGACCGGTGATGTCCGATCGCAGCGCCAGGGTCGCCTGTGACGCCGGATCGGTGAAGCGGATCAATTCACGCCGCGCCGACGGGCCAAGGCGGCTGGCGAGCGTTTCCTCATATTCGACCAATGGCGGCTGGATGCGGTCATAGCCGTGCGACGCGAAGCAGCCGGTAAGGGTACGCACCAGCGCCGCCGCCGCCTCGGCATCGGGGGCGAGGCGGTCGCGCAGACCTTCGGGGAGGAGGCCGGGGGGGAGCACCTACCCTCTCCCGCTTGCGGGAGAGGCGAGAGACGCGCCCCTTGGCGCGGCCCGGGTGAGGGTGTCTCTTGCGTCGAATTGGGGAACACCCTCACCCGCCGCGCTGGCGCGCGAGTCGCCTCTCCCGCAAGCGGGAGAGGGGCGCATTTGGCGACTAAACAAAACTCAACGCCTTCACCGTCTTCACCCCGTCCAACCGGCACACTGCCCACAGCAGCTGCTCCGGAATGGCCTCATCGACCGACAGCAGCAATACCGCCTCGCCACCGGCATCGCGACGCCCGAGGTGGAAGGTGCCGATATTAACGCCTGCTTCGCCCAGCGTCGTGCCGAGCCGCCCGATGAAGCCGGGCTTGTCCTCGTTGATGATGAACAGCATTCGGCCCGACAAATCGGCCTCGACCTTGATGCCGAACAGTTCGACGAGGCGCGGCTTGTCGGCCCCGAACAGCGTGCCGGCGACCGAACGCTCGCCGTCGGCGGTCCGCAGGGTGACGCGGACCAGCGTGCTATAGTCGGTTTCGCGTTCGTGGCGGACTTCGGCGACCTCGATGCCGCGTTCACGCGCGAGGTAGGGCGCGTTGACCATGTTGACGGTGTCGCTGTGCGTCCGCATCAGTCCGGCGAGCACCGCAGCGGTAATCGGCTTGATGTTGAGCTCGGCGGCTGCACCTTCGACCTCGATTTTAACCGCCTGCGCGCCTTCGGTGACGAGCTGGCCGACAAGGCTGCCGAGGCGTTCGGCGAGTGCCATATACGGGCGCAGCCGGGGGGCTTCCTCGGCGCTGAGCGAGGGCACATTGAGCGCGTTGACGACGCCGCCTGTCAGCAGGAAATCGCTCAACTGTTCGGCGACCTGGATCGCGACATTGACCTGCGCTTCGTCGGTCGATGCCCCCAAGTGCGGCGTCGATACGAAGTTCGGGGTGCCGAACAGCGGTGAGGCGGTGGCGGGCTCCTCGACGAACACATCCAATGCCGCGCCGCCGATATGGCCGGTGTCGAGCCCTGCCTTCAACGCTGCTTCGTCGATCAGTCCGCCACGCGCACAGTTGATGATTCGCACGCCCTTCTTGGTCTTGGCGAGGTTTTCGGCCGACAGGATGTTGCGGGTGCTGTCGGTCAGCGGGGTATGCAGGGTGATGAAATCGGCGCGGGCCAGCAATTCGTCGAGCGTCACCTTTTCGATGCCGATGTCGCGGGCGCGGTCTTCGGTCAGGAACGGGTCATAGGCGACGACCTTCATCTTGAGGCCGAGGGCACGGTCGGCGACGATCGAGCCGATGTTGCCCGCGCCGATCAGCCCGAGCGTCTTGGCGGTCAGTTCGACCCCCATGAAGCGGTTCTTTTCCCACTTCCCCGCTTGTGTGGAGGCGTCGGCTTCGGGCAGCTGGCGAGCGAGCGCGAACATCAGCGCGATGGCGTGTTCGGCGGTGGTGATGCTGTTGCCGAACGGCGTATTCATGACGACGACACCGCGCGCCGACGCCGAGGGGATATCGACGTTGTCGACCCCGATCCCGGCGCGGCCGACGACCTTCAGGTTGGTGGCGGCGGCAAGCACGTCCTTGGTAACCTTGGTGGCGGAGCGGATGGCGAGGCCGTCGTAATTGCCGATGATGGCGATCAGCCCGGCCTTGTCGAGGCCGGTGATTTCGTCGACCTCGATGCCGCGCTCGCGGAAAATCTGTGCCGCCTTGGGGGACATTTTGTCGGAGATGAGGACTTTGGGCATTTGATTTCTACCTTCGCTCCCCTCCCGCTTGGCGGTTTGGGGTGGAGTTTGGAATGGTTTTGCGGGAAAAACCCCCCTCCCTTCTTCAAGGGAGGGGTTGGGGGAGGGTGCGAGCGTCAGCGAGCCTGTGCCCGGCGCGAACCCGCCCCCAGCCCCTCCCTCAAGAGGGAGGGGAGCAGATTTCGCCGTGCGCCCAATCGAGCCACGCCGTAAGCGCCACCACATCGGTCGTGTCGACAGTCGATCCGCACCAGATGCGCAGACCCGGCGGGGCGTCGCGGTATGCCCCGATGTCGAACGCCACACCCTCCTTGTCGAGCAGCGACACAATCGCCTTGACCTGCTCCTCGTTCGCTCCCGGCAAGGTCAGGCACACGCTCGTGTTCGACCGCGTCGCCTCGACCTTCGCCAGATGCTCGACCCACGGCGTCCGCGCCACCCAATCCGACAGCGCGGTCGCATTTGCATCGGCGCGGTTTTGCAGCGTCAGCAGTCCGCCGATCGATTTCGCCCATTCCAGCGCGTCGATATAATCCTCAACCGCGAGCATCGACGGCGTGTTGATCGTCTCGCCGGTGAAGATGCCCTCGATCAGCTTGCCCTTCGACGTTAGGCGGAAAATCTTCGGCAGCGGCCAGGCGGGGGTGTAGCTCTCCAGCCGCTCGACGGCGCGGGGTCCAAGGATGAGGATGCCGTGTGCACCTTCGCCGCCCATGACCTTCTGCCAACTGAAGGTCGCGACGTCGATCTTCGCCCATGGCAGATCCTGCGCGAACACCGCACTTGTCGCATCGACGAGGTTGAGCCCCTCGCGGTCGTCGCGAATCCACGCGCCATTGGGCACCCGCACACCCGAAGTCGTACCATTCCAGGTAAAGCAGATGTCGCGCCGCTGATCGACACGGGTGAGATCGGGCAGCTCGCCGTAGGGCGCGGTGATCGTGTCGCAATCGAGCTTGAGCTGCTTGACCGCATCGGTCACCCAACCTTCGCCAAAGCTTTCCCATGCCAGCATCGTCGCCGGACGGTCGCCGAGCAACGACCACATCGCCATCTCATAGGCGCCGGTATCGGACGCCGGGACGATGCCGATGCGATGGGTGTCGGGCACCTGCAGGATCTCGCGCGTCAGGTCGATCGCCAGCTTCAGGCGCGCCTTGCCGATCTTTGACCGGTGCGAGCGGCCGAGCGAGTCGGTGGCGAGGGTGGCGGGGTCCCAGCCGGGGCGCTTGGCGCATGGCCCGGACGAAAAATGCGCACGCGCAGGCCGCGTGGCGGGTCGATCAGTCATCATTCTCTCCTCACAGAGAGCTCGCGCGGCGTTGGGACCGCGTGGCCCGGGGCCGCTCATAGAGGCGTTTGGCGGAGGGTCAAGAGGCGTGCGAAGCCGAAGGCGGCGTGGACATGGCGCGCGTCAGCCGCTAACCGCCGCACGCCATGATGACTCCCCCCGACATGCCCGATCGCATCTTTCCCTCGGCGCGCGAGGAGGCGCGGACCGCCAATACGCCGACGAGCGTGCCGCAAACCGAGCATCCGGCGTACAAACTGGCGTTTCAGGACGACGAGTTCCTGCTGCGCGACGATCTTCGCCCGGTGCGGTTTCAGCTTGAATTGCTCAAGGCCGAATTGGCACTGAGCGAGGCGGGCATCGATTCGACCTTTGTCTTCTACGGCTCGGCACGCATTCCCTCGCCCGAGGAGGTGCCGGCCCTGCTCGCCGCCGCCACATCGCCCGAGGCGCGTCATCACGCCGAAAGCCTTGCGGCCAAGGCGCATTATTACACGGTAGCGCGCGAACTGGCGCGGCTGGCGTCGTGCAAGGACGGGCAGGGGGAGCGCTGCTTCACCATCTGCTCGGGCGGCGGGCCGTCGATGATGGAGGCGGCGAACCGCGGTGCGTGGGATGCCGGAGCACCGTCGGTCGGGCTCAATATCGTGCTGCCGTTCGAGCAGGTGCCCAACCCTTATGTCACCCCGGGACTGAGTTTCCAGTTCCACTATTTCGCGCTGCGGAAGATGCATTTCCTGATGCGCGCCAAGGCGGTGGCGGTGTTTCCCGGCGGCTTCGGGACGTTCGACGAACTGTTCGAACTCTTGACCTTGGTGCAGACCGGGAAGGTCGCGCCGTTGCCGATCCTGCTCTACGGGCGGGAATTCTGGAGCCGGGTGGTGAATTTCGAGGCACTCGCCGACGAAGGCGTGATTGCGCGCGCCGATCTCGAGCTGTTCACGATTGTCGAAACCGCCGAGGAGGGTTGGGACATCGTGCGGGCGCGGTACGGGATTTAGGGCTCAGGCACTGTCATCCCGGCAAAGGCCGGGATCCAGCTTTCTGTATGCGCCGCGAGTAGAAAGCTGGATCCCGGCCTTCGCCGGGATGACAGGAGTGAGTTACTTCCCTGCCGCTGCGGCCGGTGCTGCCGCCGGTGCTGCCGCCGGTGCATCCGCCGCTGGCGCTGCTGCCGTTTCCGCCGGCGCTTCGGGCATCGGCAGCGGCTTATCGCTCTTCGAATTCAAATACATCAGGATCGACGCGCGTTCCTCGGGCTTGGCAATGCCGGCAAAGGCCATCTTGGTCCCCGGCGCATAGGCCTTGGGGTTGGTCAGCCACTTGTTGAGCTCATCCCACGTCCACGGCTTGCCCTTCATCGCGGTAAGTGCGTCGGAATAGGCAAAGCCTTCCATATGCGCATGGACCCCGCCGACGATGCCGTACAAATTGGGGCCGATTCCGGCTGCGCCGCCCTTTTCGGCATTGTGGCAGGCGGTGCACTTCTTGAACGTCGCTTCGCCCTTATCCATCGTCGCGGCTGCCATATAAGCACCGATCGGCTTTTCGGCTTCGACCGGAGCGGCGGCTTCGGCACCGGCGTCGGCCTCGACGCCTTCGACGACATAGCTTTGCTTGGCAGGCTTTTCAGGGCGGAAAGCCATCGAGGTGCCGATCGAGATGCCGAGCAGCGCGACGAAAGCCGCCAGCAGCCAGCCGGCAATCTTGTTGAATTCGAAACTGTCCAACGTCGCGGCTCCCGGTCTTTCTGGTCATCGGCGGAGCGGCGCAGCCCAGCCGGAAATGCGCGCGGAGCTATAGCAGCGCGACGCCGTGCGGCAAGGGTTTGCTTGTCACAGCCGCAACGCCTCGCCTAAGCGGCTGTGCCATGACCAACTATCCCCCCCGTGCCGAAGCGCTTGTCGCCGCCATGACCGCCGCCGCCGCGGCAGCACCTGCCCAAGCCGTCGCCTTCCAGGGCGCGCCAGGGGCGTATTCACACCAGGCGGTGCGCGAACTGTTTCCCGATGCCCCGGCGCTGCCGTGCCTGTCATTCGAAGATGCCATCGAGGCGGTGCAATCCGCGCGGGTCGGACGCGCCGTCATTCCGATTGAAAACTCGCTGCATGGCCGCGTTGCCGATGTGCATTTCCTGCTGCCCGAATCCGGGCTGCATATTGTCGACGAACATTTCGTCCGGGTCGAACACTGTCTGTTGGGGATAGGTGAACGCACTGCGGTCCGTCGTGCGCTCAGCCATCCGCAGGCGCTGGGGCAGGTGCGCAACCGGCTGCGCGGCTGGGGAATCGAACCGCAAAGCTATTTCGATACCGCCGCTGCCGCTGCTGCGGTGGCCAGCGACGGCGATCCGGCGGCAGCCGCGATCGCCTCGGCACTGTCGGCCGAGCTCTATGGTCTGACGATCTTCGAGGCGGGGATCGAAGACGCCGATCACAACACTACCCGCTTTGTCGTCCTCGAACGCGATGGGCGGCTCCCGGATGCGGGCATTCCGGCGATGACCAGCTTCACCTTTGCCGTGCGGAACGTTCCCGCAGCGCTGTTCAAGGCATTGGGCGGCTTTGCCACCAACGGCGTCAACATGACCAAGCTCGAAAGCTATCTGCGCGACGGTGGCTTCACGGCGGCCGAATTCTATGCCGACATCGAAGGGCGGCCCGAGGACGAAGGCGTCGCGCGGGCGATGGCCGAACTGGCGTTCCATACCAAATGGATCACCCTGCACGGCACCTATCGGCGGGCGCGACCGCGGGGGTGATGCAAGGCCAGACTGGCGAGCATTGCGGCCAAGTCTTCAAGTTCGTGCGTCGCTGCTGCCCCGGTCAATGTGGCGAGCGCGGCGCTGGCCTCGCCACTGCCGTTGCCGGCCCGACGCAGGATCATCAGGAGGGTCGCTTCATCGGGCAATAGCATTGAGCAAGCGGGTTCGCCGATGGTCAGCCGCCGGACCGAACGTTGCGAAAGCGCCGTCAGCCAACACCGCAGCAAATGTTCGACCCCCATGCCGTCGCAACCATAGGCCTGTTGCAATGCGATATGGACACTGTGGCAGCGTGGCCAGGCAACCGCCATGTGCCGGATCGACCACAGCAAAAGCGATTCATTCGCGTCGAGCGCGTCGTTCCACGCGGGCACCCCGGAACCGTCGTCGAAATCGATAAACATGGCCGTTCTCCCATTCGCACGCGAAGTATATGCGATTGCGAGTTAATCGCAATAGACTGTTGGCCTCTGACCGTTGTGGATCGGGGGCGCTTAAACCCCTGAGCATGCCGCCGTTTTCTGATCTGCGAGCACCCCGCCCGCAGCGGAGACAAGCGTATGACGGCAATGTTCCGGCCGCCGGTCGCGGTGATGACGTCAATCGGCTGGCCCCAGGTGTTCGGCTTTGGCCAGCGCGACGATGTGTTTTTCAGCCGGGTTCGCGCCACACAACTTGCCGCGCTTTACCGCTACGTCCCGTTCAACGTCGCACTGATGGGGGTCAATTTTCTGCTTATCGGCTTTGCGCTGCGCGACACCGGCGACCTCGCATTCTTGGTCGGTTGGGGGGGTGTCATGACGGCTATTGCGGGTTTGTGGACGCTGCGCTGGCGCGCCGGTAAGCGCAACGGCGAGCCGATTGCAGTCGATGCCCGACAATTCTGGCTGGTCAATGCCGAAGTCGCCGCCGTTGGACTATGCTGGGCGGCGCTGGTGCTGCACTTGTTGCCGATCGTGGTGTTCGACCATCAGGTCGCGCTGGTGCTGATTTCGCTGACGATTATGGGTGGCTGCGGCTTTGCTGCTGCGGTCACGCCGGTGTGCGCAATCATGCTGGTGGTGACGGTTGCGGTGACGACGCTGGCGGCGATCCCGTCCGGATCGGCGCTCGCCCAACCCATGATTTTCGTGGCGTTCATGACCTTCGCCTTGCTCATCATTCGCGGTGTCATTGTCACTAGCTTCGCGATGATGGCGCGGATGCGGACGCAGGCCGAGCTCGCCGAGCACACGGCCATCGTCGGGCTGCTGCTCCATGAATTCGAAGCCAATGGCAGTGACTGGCTGATCGAGGTCGACGCCGAAGGGCGGTTGACGCATGTCAGCCCGCGCCTCGCCGAGGTCACCCGCCGCCAGCGCAGCGAGCTGCTCGGTGTCCCTTTGCTTTCGCTGGTCGGCGACCGGCGGTCGAACGAGGCGCGTACTGCGGTCAAGATGCTAACCGCGCACTTTACCGAACGACGGGGCTTCCGCGATGCCATCGTCCCGGTGCGCGTCGAAGGTGAACTGCGCTGGTGGTCACTCTCGGGGACGCCCAAGAGCGATTCGTCAGGGTATTTTTCGGGCTACCGTGGCGTCGGTAAGGACATCACCGAGGTGCGGCGGGGCCAAGACCGAATCGCCGAACTTGCGCAGTTCGACCCACTGACCGGCCTCGCCAACCGGGTATTGCTTCGTGAAAAGCTCGACGACGCGTTGGCGCGCGCGGTTCGCACCGGCAAGTCGTGCGCACTGCTGTTCATCGACCTCGATCGCTTCAAGGGGGTCAACGATATGCTGGGTCACCACGCCGGCGACCGGCTGCTACGCGAAGCCGCGACGCGGTTGCGGCAGGCAGCGGGCGGCGGTGCGAAGATCGGGCGGCTCGGCGGCGACGAGTTTGCGGTCGTGCTCGCCGATGCCAGCCCAAAGCGAGCCGAAACCGTGTCGCGTGCCATCGTCGCAGCCATGGCGCAGCCGTTCGAACTTGACGGCATGCCCGCGACGATTGGTGCGTCAGTCGGCTTTGCCATGGGACCGAACGACGGCCCGACGTCGGAAACCCTGCTGCGTGCTGCCGATCTGGCGCTCTACGAAGTCAAGGCAAGCGGACGCGGGGCGGCATGTCGTTTTGTTCCAGAAATCGGTGCCAAAGTCGAAGAACGGCGCGCGCTCGAGGCCGATCTCGGCAAGGCGCTCGAACGGGGCGAACTGGCCCTCGCGTTCCAGCCCGTTGTCGAAGCATCGGACGAACACATCGTCGGGTTCGAGGCGCTGCTGCGCTGGACGCATCCGGTGCTCGGCAACATCCCACCGGCGCGGTTCATCCCGATCGCGGAAGATACCGGAGCCATCGTGTCGATCGGCCACTGGGTCATTCGCGAGGCCTGCCGTTGGGCGGCGCGCTGGCCGCAGCATGTTCGGATCGCGGTCAACCTCTCACCCGCGCAATTCGATGATCCGCAGCTGGTGGCGACGGTCGAAAAGGCGCTCGCCGAATTCGATATCGATCCCGACCGGCTTGAACTCGAGATCACCGAAAGTCTGTTCCTCAACGAAAAGGCGACGACAATCGAGCGATTGGCCGATCTTCGGGCACTGGGTGTGCGCTTCGCGCTCGACGATTTCGGGACCGGATATTCGTCGCTGGGCTATCTGCAAAAGGCGTCGTTCAGCCGAATCAAGATCGACCGCAGTTTTGTCTCGCGGCTCTGTCAGGCTGATGGCGAGGCGACGGCGATCATCCAGGCAATCGTCACTCTGGCGCGCTCGCTCGACATGGGAACGACAGCCGAGGGCACCGAAACGCGCGCCGAATTCGAAGCCTGCCGCGAATTGGGCTGCGCGCAGGTGCAGGGATATTTGTTCGGCAAACCGATGCCGCCGGAAGAAGCGACGGCGTTGGTACGAGGGGTGCAAATACTGGAGGTAGCCTAATATTTTTTGTCGCTTGGCGGTCGACGTTAATCCCGCACCCACTCCTCCAGCAGAGTGCGCGCGATTGCCAACGGCGGCGGGGCGGACCAGTCGCCGGTTCCCGCCAGAGCGGCGCGGACTTCGTCCTTGGTCACCCATCGAGCTTCTTCGAGTTCGTCCTCGTCCAAGGTGATTTCGAACCCGCGCGCCTCGGCAAAGCAGGCGACCATCAGTGACGATGGGAACGGCCACGGCTGGCTGGCGAGGTAGCGGACGCGATCGACACGAATACCGGCCTCTTCGAACAATTCGCGCGCCACGGCTTCCTCGAGATTTTCGCCCGGCTCGACGAAACCCGCCAGCGCCGACAGGAAGCGTTTGGGAAACCGTGGTTGCCGCCCGACCAGCGCATGATCGCCCTTGACTGCGAGCATGATGACGACGGGATCGGTACGCGGAAAATGTTCGGCCTGACAGAACGTGCAGCGGCGGGCATACCCGGCTTTTTCCATCGCGGTCTTGCCGCCGCAGGCGGCGCAAAAGCCGTGGCGGGCGTGCCAATCGAGTAGTGAGCGGGCGTGCGCGATGATCGCCGCGCGGCCATCGCCGAGCAGCATTGCGGCCTGGCGCGCATCCATTGCGACGCCGTCGAGTTCGTCGATCGGGGCCGCAGTGGCAAAGCGCGGCTTTTCGCCGTCGAGGCCGAGGAACACCGATGGCGCATCGTGTGGCACATCCGACCGCCACGCCCAGAAGATGTCGGGCCGCTCGTCCTTGGTCAGCACCGGGTTGAGATTGTCCATCACCAGCCAACGCGCGTCGCGGTCGGCGCGCAAAGTGATCATCGCGGCGGCATCGCGGCGCAAATGGTCGGCGCGGTCGAGCGGCGAGCCGGTCAGGCCCGTGACCGGCACGTGCCAGCCGTCGAAAGGGTCGGTCATGCAGCCTCCGGAAAGGGCAGGGGGTTGGCAAGCACCCTTGCCGCTGCCTTGGCGAACAGCGTCGGGAAGCCTGCGTCGGCCAAGCTATCGACGCTGCGCCACTGCCCGGCAAGCCCCGATGGGTTGGCGATTACGGCGGCCCGGACGGTAAGCTGAAGTTCGAAATGGGTGAAGACGTGGCGCACGACGCCGCAATCGCGCCATGCAGCGACAAGCGGTGGCGTGTTGGGCGAAGCGGTTTCGCGCCACTCGTTCGACGGCAGCGCTGTCATGCCGCCGAGCAGGCCCGCCGCCGGCCGCGTAATGGTCAGCACTTGGCCGCCCGATTCGATCCACCAGGCGATGCCGTAGCGCACCGGCCGTGCCGCCTTGGCGACTTTGCACGGCAGGGTTTCGGCGATCCCGAGATCGGCGGCGCGACAGAAGTCGCGAACCGGACAGGCGTCGCAGCGCGGGTTGCGTGGGGTGCAGATGCGGCTCGCCAAATCCATCATCGCCTGGGCAAAATCGCCGGCGCGCACTTTTGGCGTCAGGGCTTCGGTGGCGGTGCGGATGGCGGGGCGCGCGGCGGGCAGGGGCGTTTCGATTGCCGCGACGCGTGCAACGACGCGCTCGACATTGCCGTCGATAACGACTGCGTGGCGGCCAAAGGCAATCGCGCTGATCGCTGCGGCCGTATAGCTGCCGATGCCAGGCAGGGTACGGAGCGCCGCTTCGTCCGCGGGGAATCGCCCGCCATGATCGGCAACAACAGCGCGAGCGCAGGCGAGCAGGTTTCGGGCGCGGGCATAATAGCCAAGGCCCGCCCATGCCCCCATCACCTCGGTATCGTGCACCGCCGCCAGAGCGGTGACCGTCGGCCAGCGCGCTGTGAATGTCGCAAAATACGGCGCGACAGCGGCCACGGTCGTCTGTTGCAGCATGATTTCTGACAGCCAGACGCGATACGACCACGCGGGATCATCGGGCAGCGGCGCGCCCGGCGGCAGCCGCCACGGTAGGTCGCGCGCATGGATACCGTACCAAGCGAGCAGTTTCGAGGCGAAGTCGGTATCGGTCACGCCGCCGCTATGGCATGGTCGCGGCATGGCTGGAACTCCTCCCTCCGACCGCTCGGGGCGCACCCGCAGCGTCGCCGAACTGGTGCCGAGCATCGGTGGTCAGGCGTTTCGGCGCTTTGGATTCACCCAGTCGGCGGTCGTCGAACGCTGGGCCGAGATCGTCGGCGAACGCTATGCCCGCCACAGCCGTCCCGAATCGATCGGCTTTCCGCGCGGCAAGAAAGAGGGCGGCACACTCAAGGTCGCGGTCACCGGCGCGCTCGCCCCGATGCTGCGCCATGTCGAGCCGCAGGTCATCGAGCGCGTCAACCGTATCTTCGGTTATGCGGCCGTGGCGAAGCTGCAACTGCGGCAGGCCGATATCGATATGCCGCCACCCGCCCGCGCCCCGGCGGCACCTGCCGAGCCATCCCCGGAAGCAGCAGCACAGCTAAAGGAGATCACCGATCCCGGCCTGCGGGCGAGCCTCGAAGCGCTGGCGCGCGCCATGTCGGGAAGCAAGGGGCTGCCGATCGTGCGATGAATATACGGCGCATATGGCGGTTGGAACGCGCGGTCGCGGCATCTCCCGGAATAACGCGACACAGCCTATAGTCGGCGGATGCTTCCCGTTCCCGAATGGCGTGTCGAACCCGGTCTGCTCGACTATCCCGCCGCCGTTGCCGCAATGGAGCTACGTGCAGCTGAAATCCGCGACGGCGCTGCACGAGAGTTGATCTGGCTCGTCGAACATCCGCCGCTCTACACGGCAGGGACCAGTGCGCAGGCCGCCGATCTGCTGCTTCCAGACCGCTTCCCGGTGTTCGCCAGCGGGCGTGGCGGTCAATATACCTATCACGGCCCCGGCCAGCGGGTGGTCTATGTGCTGCTCGATCTCGACCGCCGCGGTCGCGATATCCGGCGCTTTGTCTTGATGCTCGAAAACTGGATCATCGCCGCGCTCGATGACCTTGGTGTCAGGGGACGTACCATCGATGGCAAGGTCGGGGTCTGGGTTGATGCGCCGGCTGGGGCGGCGAAGATCGCGGCAATCGGCGTGCGTGTCCGGCGCTGGGTCAGTTTTCACGGGCTCGCGATCAACGCGCATCCCGACCTCGGCCATTTTACCGGCATCGTCCCGTGCGGCTTGCCCGAACCGGTGACCAGCCTTGCCGCTTTGGGTGCCCGATCGACATTTGGCGACGTCGATGCCGCATTGGCGCGGCATCTTGGCGCGGCGCTTGCGTCGATGACGGACCCTTTATGACCGTAAGGCGTTGTCCTGCTGCGCGCTTCACGTGTCTGTCATCTTCTGCTTGAGGCGCGGAACTTTTCTGCTAATGTCCACCTCGGTTGGGGGATAAGGGCTGAACCGAACCATCAATATCCTGGGTCCAGGATCTACCTCAAGGAGTCAGACATGACCAATTCGAAGCTGATGATTGCCACTCTCGTTGCTGGCGCCGCGCTGTTCACCGTCGCTTGCGGCGAGAAGAAGGCCGAAACCACCACCGCGACGACGACGACCGAAACGACGGCACCTGCTGCCGACGCGATGGCACCTGCTGCCGCTCCTGCTGCTGACGCGATGGCACCTGCCGCCGCTCCTGCCGCCGATGCGATGGCTCCTGCTGCAACGACCACGACCACGACCGATGCCATGAAGACCGAAGAAAAGAAGTAAGCTTCTTTTGGTCTTCGCGTCGTTTTGACGTATCGAAGGGCCGCCCCGCAACGGGCGGCCCTTTTATTTTGGGGAAGGAGAGTTTCATGAGCCTCGATCAGATCACCGAACAGATGAAGACCCGCATTGGCGAAGGCGGCAAGTTCAAGAAGTCCGTCAAGTTCGATTTCGGCGCTGACGGCCTCGTCCACATCGATGATAAGGTTTCGCCCGCCGTCGTCGATAACGCCGACGCGCCGGTCGATTGCACCGTCAAGGTTTCGATGGCCGATTTCATGGAAATCGCCAGCGGCAAGCAGAATGCCCAGATGGCGTTCATGATGGGCAAGCTGAAGGTTGAAGGCGATATGTCGGTTGCCATGCAGCTAGGCACGATTCTCGGCTGATCGCCCGGCAGCGTTCGCGCTGCCGCTTCGCGCTGGCGGACCGGACATGGCATGGCTATGCCCGGTCTGTACCTGTGTATTGGGGGAAGAATGATGGCGCGTTTGATCTTGCTGGCGGCAATCGTGGCGATGGCCGTACCGCAACCGGTGCTCGCCAAAGGCAAGGCCAAGTCCAGCATCAGCGCCAAAGCAAAGGGCGGCAAAGCCAAAACCGCAGCCAAGACGCCCGAGGTTCCTGTGGTCGTGGCACAGCCGGTTGTCCCGGGTGGCTTCATGGTCCCGAACGAGGTTGTCCTGCGCAAGACGACGGCGGCGGAAACCGAAGCCAATCGGGTTTGGGGGGTGCGCGCGGCGTTGAATATCGCAGCACTGCAGTGTCAATATGACCCGACGCTCGAAACGGTGAGCAACTATAATGCCGTTCTCAAACTGCATGGCGCCGAGTTCACGCGCGCCCAGATGATGATGGTCAGTCATTTTAAGCGTTTCGACGGACCCAAACGCGCTGCGAACGGCTTCGATCAATATACGACGCGAACCTATAACAGTTATTCGACGCTCGATGCGCAGTACAGCTTCTGCCAGCAGGCGGCGCGCACCGGACGGGTTGTGCTGGCAACCCCGCAAAATGGCCTCGGAGCAATCGCGCCCGAACTGTACAAGGAGTTGCGCGGATCGTTGATGCCGGCTGCTGCGGCGGCTGCGACGGCGACCGCGCCCGTCGTTGCGCCGCCCGCGATGCCGACAACGCCGTCGACCCCGGTCACTGGCGGGGGCGTCCCGATCATCGCCGCTCCGGCGCTTCCGACCCCGATGCCAGTTACGCCTGCTATCGCTACGCCGGTGACCGCAGCCCCTGCGACCCCGCAAGCACCGCCGCCGACGGCACCGCGCCCGTAAGGCGTCAGCCCCGCGTTGGACAGAGGTGACGACTCATCTCAGCCCGGGTGCCGTCACGCCATCTCGGGCAACAAGCGCCGCTCACCCGCCAAGGTCCGCATCGCCTTCGACAGCTTTTCGAACGCCCGCACTTCGATCTGCCGAACCCGCTCGCGGCTGATGCCGTATTGCTGCGACAGTTCCTCGAGCGTTTCAGGGTCGTCGACCAGACGCCGCTGCGTCAGGATATGCTTTTCACGGTCGTTCAGACCCTCCATCGCCGCCGTCAGCAATTCGTGGCGCTGGTCACGCTCCTGCGTATCGGCGACCATTTCATCCTGCAACGGACCGGTATCGGTCAGCCAATCCTGCCATTCGCCGTCGCCATCCTCGCGCATCGGGGCATTCAACGACGTGTCGCCGCCCATCGCCATGCGGCGGTTCATCGACACGACTTCGTCCTCGGTGACGCCGAGGTCGGTGGCGATCTTCAGCCGGTCGGCGGGCTTCAGATCGCCGTCTTCCATGGCGTTCAGCTTGCCCTTCATCCGGCGCAGGTTGAAGAACAGCTTTTTCTGCGCCGCCGTCGTCCCGATCTTCACCAGGCTCCACGACCGCAGGATATATTCCTGGATCGACGCCCTGATCCACCACATCGCATAGGTGGCGAGGCGGAAGCCCTTTTCGGCATCGAACTTCTTGACGCCCTGCATCAGCCCGATGTTGCCTTCGGAGATCAGCTCGGCGACGGGCAGGCCATAACCGCGATAGCCCATGGCGATCTTGGCGACGAGGCGAAGGTGGCTGGTGACAAGTTTGGCGGCGGCTTCGGGATCCTGATGCTCCTCCCAGCGCTTGGCGAGCATATATTCCTGCTCGGGAGCCAGAAGCGGAAACTTGCGGATTTCAGACAGATAGCGGTTCAGGCCATCCTCACCGCCCAATGCGGGGATGGTGGTCTTGACACTCTTGACGACTGGCAACTGGGCCATGGGTATTCTCCCTTTAACCTTCGGTCACGCTTGAAAGACGACCGATTAAGTCCACTATATCGGCTGGCAGCGCGCTTGTGAAAGACAGTTTTTCTTGGGTCAGTGGATGCAGAAACCCCAGCGTCGCCGCATGAAGTGCCTGCCGCCGGAAACCGAGTTCGGACAGAACGTTCGCCAGTCCGGCGCGGGTCCCGCCGTACATCGGGTCGCCCAGCAATGGATGGCCGATCGACGCCATATGCACCCGAATCTGGTGCGTCCGTCCGGTTTCCAACCGGCATTCGATCTGCGCCGTACCGGCCAGACGTTGCACGGTTGTATAATGCGTTACGGCGCGTTTTCCCCGGCCTTCAGCGACAATCGCCATCTTTTGCCGGTTCACCGGTGACCGCGCCAGCGCACCTTCGATCCGTCCGGCGGGCGGCGCGGGCTGCCCGGCGACGATGGCGGTGTAACGCCGTTCGACGCTGTGCGCGCTGAATTGCCGCGACAGATATTCGTGCGCAGTGTCGGTTTTGGCGACGACGAGCAGCCCCGACGTATCCTTGTCGATGCGGTGGACAATCCCCGGCCGCGCGACGCCGCCGATGCCCGACAGCCGCCCGGCGCAGTGATGCAGCAGCGCATTGACCAAAGTACCGTCGAAGTTACCTGCCGCCGGGTGAACGACCAGCCCCGCCGGCTTATCGACGACGAGCAGCGCGTCGTCTTCATGGACGATGGTCAGCGGAATGTCCTGCGCTTCGCTGTGCGACGGTCGGGGGGCGGGAATGGCTACGGTGAACGCCTCGCCGCCCTTGAGCTTGATCGCCGGGTCGCGCACCACGCCCGCAACCGCCGTCACCGCACCGGCAGCAATCAGCGCCTTCAGCCGCTCGCGCGAATGCGCCGGGATCGCGACGGCAAGCGCACGGTCCAACCGCCAGCCCGCACACTCGGGCCCCAACACAACATCAATCGACTTTTCGGCCCCCATCGCTTAGCCGATGTCGGGATGAATGTCGGAATTGCAAGCGGGGTGAGCGAAGCGGTGAAGGCGCATGCGCGTGCCGATCATCCAAACGAAGCCTGTGGCGTTTTGCTCGCCGATGCGACGGGCATCGTGGAGGCCGTCCCGGCGCGCAATGTCGCCGCGCATCCCGCGCGCGGCTTCGAGATCGATCCCGCCGTCCTGCTGTCGAGCTATCGCGATGCGCGCGCGCGGGGGCTGCATGTCGCCGGCTGGTACCATTCGCACCCCAATGGCGTCGGCGAACCGTCGGTGACCGATGCCGCGCGGGCGGTCGAGGATGGCAAGCTATGGGTGATCGCGGCGGGCAATGTCCTGTCGGCATGGCGCGTCGTACCGGGCGGGACGGTGCATGGCCGCTTCGCCCCCGTCACGCTGGTATCCGCCTGATGGCGACCGGTGCGGTCAAATGGTACGACGCCCGTAAGGGTTTTGGCTTTATCGCCCCCGATATCGGGCCGTGCGATGTGTTCGTCCACGCCAGCGCGCTCGCTGAAGCGGGCATCGAAATCCTCGACCCCGGGCAGCGGCTTGAATTCGAATTGACGCAAGGCGGCGACGGGCGGCTGATCGGCTTCGGCCTGCGATTGATCGCCACCACATGATCGCTGCACTATCGACGCTGTACTTCCCGGCGGGCCTCGCCATCGGCATCGGTGCCGCCGCCCCCGTCGGTCCGGTCAATCTGCTGGTCATTCAGCACCGGCTGTGTCGCCATTCGGGGTCGGCATTGCTGCTCGGCCTTGGCGGGGCGCTCGGTGATTGTGTTTTTGCCGTGATCGCGGCGTTCGGCCTCGGTGCGCTCGGTGGCTTGCTCGAGGCGCATGACGCGCTGATCCGCATTATCGGCGGGCTGGTGATGCTGGGGTTCGCCGCGATCATCTGGCGCACCGCGCCGCATCTGAACGGGAAACATGCCCCCATACCGGCGCTGCGTATGGCGCTGGTCACCTTCACCATGACGCTGACCAATCCGGCGACGCTGTTGTTCTTTCTCGGATCGTTTACGGCAATCGGTTTTACCGGCATCGGTCACGACACCGAAAGCCATGCGATCAACGCAGCGCTGCTGGTCAGCGGCGTCCTGCTCGGGTCGATGCTCTGGTGGGTATTCGTCAGCGGCCTTGCCGGGCGGTTGCGCGACCGGGCAACCGATCGCCATTTGCTGGTGCTCAATCAAGTAACGGCGGGGGCGCTGGCGGTGTTCGGTGCCGGCGCGGTCGCCGCAGGAGCGGCGGCATGGTGACCGACGAATCGCAGGCGGCGCTGATCCGCTGGCTTTTGCACGATCTGGCGACGCCGGTGGCGACGATTTTGACGGCAAGCGAAATGCTCGGCCCCGATGAGGATCAGGAACTGCGCGACATGGTTTGCGACGGGGCGAAGCGGCTGGCGGCGCGGCTACGGCTGATCCGCACAGTGCTGGCGCCCGGCGATGCGGCGGTGGCGGGGGCAGCGCTGGCGGGGCTGGTGGCGCAGGGCATTGGCGCGAAGGCCGTCTGGACCGGCGGCGCCGAGCCGGTCGATAGCGCCCGGGCGGCAATTCTGGCGGGGCTGGCGCTGGCCCTGCCGGGGGTGCGCTACGACCTGACCGAGTGCGGCGTGACCGTGCACGGGCGCGCACCTGCCGAAGCGGTGGTGGCGGCGCTGACCGGGGCAGGCGACGCGACCGACCGGCATGCGGTGTTGGCGGGGATCGTCGCTGCGGGCGCGGCGGCGCGCGGATTGGAGTTGCAGGTGACGGATGGTGACGGTGCGACGGTGGTGGAGATCGTAAACCGCTGAATTGCCGCCAACGGTTGGTTCGATCCAATCAAAACTGTCATCCCGGGCTCGACCCGGGACCCAGTTTCCTTCTGGATTTCGGGTAGAAAACTGGGTCCCGGGTCAAGCCCGGGATGACAGCGAAGGTAAGCGTTGCCCCGCGTTTTCCGGTGCGGTGGCGGTGATGAAGATCGTCACGCACTGATCTGCCGCCAACGGTAGGTTCGATTCACCAAACCTGTCATCCCGGGCATGACCCGGGACCCAGCTTCCTTCTGCGATTTCGGGTAGGAAATTGGGTCCCGGGTCAAGCCCGGGATGACAGCGAGGGTAGGCTTTGCCCCGCTCTTACCGGGGCTGCAACGGTGGTGAAGATCGTCACGCGCTGATCTGCCGCCAACGGTAGGTTCGATCCACCAAACCCGTCATCCCGGGCTTGACCCGGGACCCAGTTGCCTTCTGGATCTCGGTAGAAAATTGGGTCCCGGGTCAAGCCCGGGATGACAGCGAGGGTAGGCTTGGCCCGCGCTTACCGGGGTTGCGACAGTTGCGGAGATCACACGCGCTGATCTGCCGCCAAAGGTCGGTTCGATCCACCAAACCTGTCATCCCGGGCTTGACCCGGGACCCAGTTTCCTTCGGGATTTCGGGTAGGAAAAGGGGTCCCGGGTCAAGCCCGGGATGACAGCGAGGGTAGGCTTTGCCCCGCGTTCCTCGGGGCTGCGACAGTTGCGGAGATTACACGCACCGATCTGCCGCCAAAGGTCGGTTCGATCCACCAAACGCGTCATCCCGGGCTTGACCCGGGACCCGGCGTTCTTGGACGCGTTGGGCGAAGGAAGCTGGGTCCCGGGTCAAGCCCGGGATGACAGGATAACAGGTTGATGCCCCCGCGTGACGCCGCCACGCTCAGCCCCTATGACGCCCCGGTGAGCATACGATTCCTGCCATGAGCGTCTGGGCGACCGTCATTGGAAGTGCTGCCGGCATGTTGCTCGGCGGGCCGTTAGGGGCGCTTGCCGGTGCGGCGGCGGGCGGCGCGCTCGACCTTGCGCTGACGCGCGCCGCCAGCCCCGAACGCCGCCGGGTTGCCTTCACGATCGCGGCCATCGCGCTTGCCGCCAAGATGGCGCGCGCCGATGGCGTTGCCACGGCTGCCGAGTTCGCGGTATTCGAACGGCTGTTCCACGTCCCCGATGCCGAAGCCGCCAACGCCAGGCGGTTTTACGATCTCGCGCAGCAATCGATGGCGGGCTACGAAGCCTATGCGGCACAGGCGGCGAGCCTGCTCGGAGCCGGATCGCCGCTGCTCGAGGATTTGCTCGATGCGCTGTGGCTTATTGCGGCGGCGGACGGATTCGATCCCCGCGAACTCGCCTATCTCGACGATGTCGCGGCGCGTTTCGGCTTCGATGCGGCAGCGGCCGCGCGCATCCGTGCTCGCCACACCGCGCCCGCCGACGACGACCCATGGGCGATTCTCGGTGTCGAACCGGGAGCCGATGCGGCGACGTTGCGATCGGCCTATCATGCGCTGGTGCGCGAATATCATCCCGACCGACACTTCGCCGAGGGTGTCCCTGCCGAATTCATTCGGGTCGCCGAAGCCCGCATGGCGGTGATCAACGACGCCTATGCCAAGGCAACCGGGCGATGAGGGACCAACTTACTCCCTCCCCCTTGTGGGGAGGGCGAGAGACGGCGCGTAGCGACGGCCCGGGGTGGGGGTCTTCAGTTACGAAACTTGTGAACCCCCACCCCGCTCGGCTGACGCCGAGTCGCCCACCCCGCAAGGGGGAGGGAGTGGACGAGTGAAACTCCGCCACCTCGCCTTTGTCGGGCTGATCGACTGCATCTGGGCAGGCAACGTCGTCGCGGTGAAGATGTATGTCCACGACGCGCAGCCGTTGACGGGGACGGTGCTGCGCTACGCCATCGTGCTTGCGGTGACGCTACCGTGGCTGCGCTGGCAAAAGGGGCAGATGGCGTCGATCCTGCTGACCGCGGTCATCGCCGGCGCGCTGTTCATGTCGCTCACCGGCCTCAGCTTCGCCTTCGCCAACAATGTCGCAGCACTCGCCATTGCCGGGCAGTTGGGGGTGCCGTTCAGCCTGATCCTCGGCGTGCTCATCTACAAGGAGCGCATCCATTGGCCGCGTATCACCGGCATTTTGCTCAGCTTCGTCGGCGTCGGGGTGCTGGCGTTCGATCCGCGCATTTTCGACGAGCGTATCGGGCTGCTGCTGACCGTTGGCGGGTCGCTGTCATGGGCGCTTGGCAACCTGCTGTTCCGGCGGCTGAAGGGTATTCATGTGCTGACCATCCACGCGTGGCTGGCGCTGATCAGCATCCCGATCCTCGCCACTGCCAGCGCGATCTTCGAACCCGGCGCATTGGCGCATATTCCGCAGTTGCAATGGCATAGCTGGGGCTGGCTGGCCTATTCGGCAATCGGCGCGTCGCTGATCGGCCATGGCGGGATGACATGGCTGTTTCAGCGTTACCCGGTGTCGACGGTATCGCCGCTGACGCTGCCCGCGCCGCTGCTGTCGATCATCATGGCGATCCTGGTTTTTGGCACGCCGGTGACACCGCAGATCGTTATCGGCGGGCTGCTGACGCTCGCCGGGATCGCCATTATCACCCTGCGCACGGCCATGGCGCGCGATTCGGAAGGTGCCGCCGCATGACCCCCATCGACCGCCCGAGCCCCAATTTCGACGTCCGCGCGCTGCCGATTTCGATGGTCGTGCTGCACTATACCGGGATGACCGATGCGGCATCGGCGCTCGACCGCTTGACCGATCCGGCAGCGAAGGTTTCGGCGCACTGGGTCGTCGCCGAAGATGGCCAGGCAGTGCGGCTGGTCGATGAAGCCAACCGCGCGTGGCATGCGGGCAAAAGCTGGTGGCGCAGCACGACCGACGTCAACAGCGCCAGCATCGGCATCGAAATCGTCAATCCGGGGCATGAGTTCGGCTATCGCCCCTTTCCCGAACAACAGATGGCAACGGTCGAAGCCATCGTCGCGGCTGCGGTCGCGCGGCATGGCATCGCGCCCGCCAACGTCGTCGGGCACAGCGATATTGCGCCTGCGCGCAAGGACGATCCCGGCGAACTGTTCGACTGGCCGCGATTGGCGCGCGCCGGACTGGCGACAGCCATCCCCGAAGGCGGTATCGATCCGGGCTGGACCGACGCGGGCACGCTCGCGGCGATGGGGCGCTACGGCTATGATACGACCGACACCAAAGCCGCGGTGGTGGCGTTCCAACGGCGGTTCCGGCCCGCGCGGTTCGACGGCATCATCGATGCCGACACGCGCCGCATTGTGCTGGGGCTGCTCCGCTAACCCTTCGGCGGCGTCGTATAGGCCCGGTGTTCGGCATCGCCGCCCAGCGTTCCCGGCAAATTTGGATGCTTCGGATCGGCAGGCGTCGGCGCATCGGCTGCGTCGGGCGGTCCACCATTGCCGAGTTGAACGCCCTTATCGGCAATCCCCTGATATTGCCCAAGCACACGACGCGTCGATGCACAGCCGCCGAGCAATGTGGCGAGGGCAAGCAAGGTCAGGACGGTACGCATTGCGCGACCATAGCGGTGCAGGGTCGGCGGCGAAAGCCACAGGCGTGACACCGACGCCACCATGCCGTAAGCCTCCTCCAGCGGTCAGAGGATCGGGCGGTCGCCGCCGTGGCAACACGGGGGAGGAAAGTCCGGGCTCCACGGAACGCGGTGCCGGGTAACGCCCGGCGGGGGTGACCCCAGGGACAGTGCCACAGAGAGCAAACCGCCGATGGCTCCTTCGGGAGGACAGGCAAGGCTGAAAGGGTGCGGTAAGAGCGCACCGCGCGACGGGTAACCGAAGCGGCATGGTAAACCCCACCGGGAGCAAGACCGAATAGGGACGGCACGAACCGCAAGGTTCAGGGCAGGAACCGGCCTCGCCGTCCGGGTTGGTTGCTTGAGGCGGCGGGTAACCGCCGCCCTAGAGGAATGACCGTCCACGGGTGCAAACCCCGGACAGAACCCGGCTTACAGATCCTCTGACCGCTAAATCCCCGCGCGAGCGTTGGCCCCGCTCATGAACTCGATGAGCCGGTCGAAGCCGTTGCGGGCGACATAGGCGCTGAAATCCGCCTCCTGCGTCATCGCGATGTTGATGCCCGAAACGGTCAGGTTGAGGATTTGATACTGGCCCGTCGGCAGCTTGCGGATTTGCCAGATCGCATCGAGCGCGTGGCCGCTGGGCTGCAGAACCTTGGAATAGACGTCGGTCACTCCCGGCGCGCGGTCCATCGTGCGCACCACCTTCACCTCGGCGCCCGAATAATCGTACAGCCGGTCACTATAAACGTTGATGACGAAGGTCGGCAGCGCCTTGTGATAGGCACTCAGCTGCGCCGGGGTGACCCCCGCGCGCTGGCGGCGGATCAAGCGGTTGCCGATCTCCTCGAGCGCGAAATTGCCCTTGAGCATTTCACGGAACCGGCTGCGAGCGGCACTTTTGCTGACACTTTTGTCGCGCAAAACGGCAAAGGCGTTGCCGCTGGTTTGGAGGACAAATTGCGCGGCACCGGCGGCTTCGCTCGCCGCGACCTGTGCGGCAACTGGCGCGGTTGCCAGCGGTGCGGCAAGCGACGCAACCGTGGCGAACAGTAGAATCGGCAATTTCGGCATAGTTTTCTTACCTCGACGCGCAATTAAAGCCGGTAGCGTAACGAGATATTACACTATTGTGTCGATGCATTGCACGGCGCGTGGCCCATAACAATATCTTAAAATGAGATTTACCCCGACCGCAGCCGCGCCACCCCGGCGTCGCGTTCGAACAGATACAACAGCGTCCGCGCCGCCTGGCCGCGCGGCCCTTCGAGACCGCCGTCGCGATCGAGCAGCAGCCGCGCGTCGTCGCGCGCCATCTGGACGAACTTTGCCGTGCGTTCGGGATCGGCGAAGCGGAACACCGCGTCGCCCGATTGCCGGGTGCCAAGGATTTCGCCCGCCCCGCGCAATCGTAAATCCTCCTCGGCGATGCGGAAGCCGTCATTGGTTTCGCGCATTAGCTTGAGCCGCGACCGCGCCGTTTCGCTGAGTTCGCTGCCGCGCAGCAACAGGCATACCGATTTGCCAGGGCCGCGCCCGACCCGCCCGCGCAACTGGTGGAGTTGCGCCAGCCCAAAGCGTTCGGCCGCCTCGACGATCATCAGGGTCGCGTTGGGAACATCGACGCCGACCTCGATCACCGTCGTCGCCACCAGCAACCCCAATGCACCACTGGCGAAATCGGCCATAACCGCATCCTTGTCGGCGGGTTTCATCCGGCCATGGACCATGCCGACGGTGTCGTGGCCGAAGCGTGCCTTGAGCATCGTCGCGCGCAGTTCCGCCGCCGCCTCATCGCCGTTCTCGGACCCCTCGACCAGCGGACACACCCAATAGGCCTGTCCACCGGCTGCCAGATGCCGCGCCAAGCCATCGACGACATCGTCGAGCCGCTCGACCGGCGTCACCCGCGTCTCGATCGGCGTGCGGCCCGGCGGCAGTTCATCGAGTTTCGACCCGTCCATTTCGCCATAGGCGGTCAGCTCGAGGGTGCGCGGAATCGGCGTTGCCGTCATCGCCAGCAAGTGCGGCGGAACCTTCGCCTTGTTCGCCAGCATCAGCCGCTCGGCGACACCGAATTTATGCTGTTCATCGACGACCACCAGCCCGAGATCATGGTAGTCGACCGCCTCCTGAAAGATCGCGTGGGTCCCGACCAGAATGTCGATCCGCCCCATCGCGAGGTCGTCGAGCCGGTTGAGCCGAACCCGCCCCTTGTCGCGCCCGGTCAGGATGTCGATCCGCACCGGCAGGTCAGCGACCATCCGGCTCAGCGTCGCATGATGCTGGCGCGCGAGGATCTCGGTCGGCGCAAGCAGCGCGGCCTGCGCGCCTGCCTCGACGGCGGACAGCATGGCGATCAGCGCGACGAGCGTCTTGCCCGACCCGACATCGCCCTGCAGCAGCCGCAGCATCGGGGCCGCCTGCGCCAGATCGCCACGAATTTCCTCGGATACCCGCGCCTGCGCGCCGGTCATCGTCCACGGCAGCGACGCGATCAGCGGACCGGTCAGCCGCCCGTCGCCTGCCAGCGCGCGGCCCTTGCGCTGCCGCGTATCGCGCCGCACCAGCAGTAGCGCCAGCTGGTTCGCCAGCAGTTCGTCGTACGCGAGCCGGTCCTTCGCCCGCCCTTCGTCGCGCATCGCATGCGCCGTCGCCAGCGCTGCCTGCCACTGCGGCCAGCGCAGTCGTTCGAGGACGCTCGGTTCGATCCATTCGGGCAAATCCGGCGCGCGTTCAATCGCCTGCGCGGTCAGCTGCGTCATGCGGCGATTGGTGACGCCTTCGGTCAGCGGATAGACCGGTTCGCGGGTCGGTGGTCCAGCGGCATCACCCGGCATCCCGATTTCGGGGTGGGCGATCTGCAGCGTCTGGCCGTAGCGATCGAGCTTGCCGGTGATGCGGCGCGGTTCGTGGAGCGGCAGTTTCGACCGCGCCCAGCTCGCCGACTGGCCGAAGAACACCAGATCGACCCATTGTCCGCCGGTGTCGGTGGCGCGCACCCGCAGCGGCGAACGCGGCCCGCCGCTGTCGTAGCGCACGGCGGTCAGGGTCACGACGACCTGCCGTCCGGCGAGGCCTTCGTCGACGTGATCGACGACGACCCGGTCAACCGCCATCACCGGCAGGTGGAACAGCAGATCGATGACACGCGTGATCTTGAGGCGGGCCAGCTGCCGCACCAGCGTCGCGCCGACGCCCTTGAGCGCCGTCACTTCGGCAAACAGCGGGTTGAGGATGGCGGGCCGCATCTTGGGCGATGGCGTAACAGATTTCGCGGGCGGGCCACAAACGAAGGACGCCGGAGGCTTTGCGGCCTCCGGCGTCCCGTCAGGTCAGCGTCGACCGATTAGCAGCAGGGCAGGCCGCAGCATACGCCGAGCGCGCAGCAGCCCGCTGCCACGGCGCTCGCCACTGTCGGGCTGGCAAGCGCAGCCGACGAGGCAAGCAGCGTTGCGGCTGCGATAATGAGCTTCTTCATAAATTTAGTCCTTGAATTGAGTGCATGATCTGGTTCGCACACGCTCATGTTCGCGGCGGGGGCGGATCAAGGTTACAATCGCGTCCTGCCGGTGTGGTTACAACGGCGATATCATAGCGCAGCGGTCGTCCAGCATCCCGCATTGCCACGCGCGCCGGTTGGGCGACCATCGCGCTACAAGCCGAACATATCACGCATCCCAATCCGGCCTTGCCGTCTTGATGGGAATCGCAGCATTCGGTCGTAGCGGGGCACGCCAATGCCGTCGCTGCCGGAGCGGCAAAGGCCAGAATCATCAAAAGGACGGCGAGCCAGCGCATGCGCCGATACTAGGCGCGCACCAGCGGCGTGACAACCGCGCCCTTGAGACGCGGGCCGCGCGCGGCTATCGGCATGGGTTTGGCGCGCCGTCCGGATTCGGGCGGGGCGGCAATTGGTATTGGAAAAAGCGCCGATGGATCTTGAACACCGTCTCCGCCGCCTGCGGTTCCGCGCGTGGCATCGCGGCACCAAGGAAGCCGATTTGCTGATCGGCGGTTTTTGCGATCGCTATTCGGCAAGTTGGAACGACGACGAGGCGATCCTGTTCGAAATGTTGCTCGATGAGCAGGATGTCGATGTCATGGCATGGGCCATCGGCACGCAGCCGGTGCCTGAACTGTTCGACACCCCGATGATGAAGGCGATGCAGAAGCTTGACTATGTGGCGATGCGTGCGCGGTAACCGTTACCCCTCTCCCGCAAGCGGGAGAGGCGAGAGACGCCGCGCTTGCGGCGGCCCGGGTGAGGGTGGTCGTATGTCGCTGTTGGGGAACACCCTCACCCGCCGCGCTGGCGCGCGAGTCGCCTCTCCCGCACGCGGGAGAGGGGCCCGATGATCGACGTCCGCCGCTTCATTGCGTCGCCGCAGGCGCTGACGCTCGCCCGCTGCGCGCCGGGGTATCTGCCATGGCTGATGGCCGATGTGGCGCGGGCGGCACCCGGGCGCGCGGTTTACATTGCTGCCGACGAATCGGCGGCGCGGGCATTGGCCGATGCGGCAGGGTTCTTCGCGCCCGAACTTGAGGTGCTGACGCTGCCGGCATGGGACTGCCTGCCGTATGACCGCGCCTCGCCGTCATTGCGCACCGGGGCCGAACGACTGGCCGCGCTTGCCGCGCTCGGCGAGACGCCCAAGGGCGCGCAATTGTTGGTGACGACGGTCAACGCCGTCACCCAGCGGACATTGCCCCCCGAGCGCCTGCGCCGCCTTGCCGCTGTCATCGAACAGCGCACCCGGATCGACCGCGACGCGCTCGCCGCCATGCTCGCCGCCAACGGCTTCGTCCGCGCCGACACCGTCGTCGAGGCGGGCGAATATGCGGTGCGCGGGTCGCTGCTCGATTTCATGCCGGCGGGGAGCGAAACCGCCTTCCGCCTCGATTTCTTTGGCGACGAGATCGAAACGATGCGGCGCTTCGACCCGGCGACGCAGCGCACGACCAAGGACTCGGGTGCGGCGGGCGAGCGCTTCACCCTGCTTCCGGTCAGCGAGGTGCTGCTCGATGAGGAGCGCATCCGTAATTTCCGTTCGGGCTATCTCGACCGCTTCGGCGCGACCGCCACCGGCGATCCGGTGTATGAGGCGGTCAGCGACGGGCGGCGGCTGGCGGGGATGGAACATTGGCTGCCGCTGTTCGAACCACAGCTGGCGACCGTCTTCGACTATCTCGGTGACGACGCCGTCATCGTCCGCGACGCGCAGGCCGACAAGGCCGCCGAAGCCCGCTTCGAGGCGATTGCCGACTATCACGACAACCGCGTCGCGGCGCTGTCGGCCAAGCGTGGCAGCTATCGCCCCCTGCCCGCCGACGCGCTGTACCTGGCACCGAAGGAATGGACTGCGGCGCTCAAGGGCCGCCGCGTCCACCTCGCCTCGCCGTTCGGTGTTCCCGATGGCACCCGCAACACCATCGATTGCACCGCCGAGGCCGCCCGCGATTTCGCCCCCGAACGCATCGCGCAGGGCACCGGCGGGCCGCCGGTCTATGCCGCAATCCACGCGCATGTCGATGCGCTGCGCAAGGGCGGTGACCGGGTCATCCTCGCCAGCTATTCGAACGGTGCGCGCGAACGGCTGAAGGGGCTGCTCGCCGACGAAGGCGTGCCGCAAATCGCCACCGCCGATTCGTGGCAGGAAGCCTTGGGCGCTGCCGCCAAGGGTGCGCTGGTGCTGACCGTCGTGCCGTTGGAGCACGGCTTCACGCTCGAATACGTCAAGGGATCGGTGGCGGTGCTGACCGAGCAGGACATGCTCGGCGACCGGCTGATCCGCCGTAAGCGCTCGGTGAAGAAGGCCGACGCCTTCATGGCCGAACTGGCAATGCTGACGCCGGGCGACCTGATCGTCCACCGCGACCACGGCATCGGGCGCTATGAAGGGCTGGTCGCCATCGAAATCAGCCGCCGCCCGCACGACTGCGTCGCCCTGAGTTACGACAACGGCGACAAGCTGTACGTGCCGGTCGAAAATATCGACGTGCTGTCGCGCTATGGCAGCGATAGCGACGGCGTCGGGCTCGACAAATTGGGCGGCGTGGCATGGGCGGTGCGCAAGGGCCGGATGAAGGACCGTATCCGCGAGATCGCCGGGGAGTTGCTCAAGACCGCAGCCGAACGCCATCTGCGCGAGGCCGAACCGGCGATCCCCGATCCGCACGGCTACGCAGCGTTTGCCGACAAATTCCCCTATGTCGAAACCGACGACCAATTGCGCGCCATCGACGATGTGCTCGGCGATCTCGCCTCGGGTCGCCCGATGGACCGCTTGGTGTGCGGCGATGTCGGGTTCGGCAAGACCGAAGTCGCGCTGCGGGCGGCCTATGCCGCAGCACTTTCGGGGATGCAGGTTGCGGTTGTCTGCCCGACGACGTTGCTGGCGCGGCAGCATTTCGCCGGTTTCCGCGACCGCTTCGCTGGCCTGCCGATCGAAGTCCGGCAGCTATCGCGCCTCGTCACCGCTGCCGAGGCGAAGGCGACCCGCGAGGGGCTTGCCGGTGGCACCATCGATATCGTCGTCGGTACCCACGCCATTCTCGCCAAGTCGATCGAGTTCAAGCATCTCGGGCTGGTCGTCGTCGACGAGGAACAGCGCTTCGGCGTCACCCACAAGGAGCGGCTGAAGGCGCTGAAGGCCGATGTTCATATGCTGACGCTGACCGCGACGCCAATCCCGCGGACTCTGCAGATGGCGCTGACGGGTCTGCGCGAAATGTCGATCATCGCGACCCCGCCGGTCGATCGTCTGGCGGTGCGCACCTATGTCATGCCGTTCGACGAGGTCGTGCTGCGCGAGGCGTTGCTGCGCGAACATTATCGCGGCGGGCAGAGCTTCTTCGTCGTGCCGCGCATCGCCGATCTACCCGACATCGAACAGTTCATTCGCGAACAAATTCCCGAAATCAAGCCGATCACCGCGCACGGCCAGATGTCCCCGACCGAGGTCGAGGAGCGCATGAGCGCGTTTTACGACAAGCAGTACGACGTGCTGCTGTCGACGACGATCATCGAAAGCGGGCTCGATATTCCGAGCGCCAACACGCTGATCGTCCACCGCGCCGACCGCTTCGGGCTGGCGCAGCTGTATCAGATCAGGGGCCGCGTCGGTCGGGCCAAGACCCGCGCCTATGCCTATCTGACGACGGCGGCCGACCAGTCGATTACCGAAGGGGCCGAAAAGCGCCTGCAGGTGTTGAGCGCGCTCGACACGCTCGGGGCGGGGTTCCAGCTGGCCAGCCACGACCTCGACCAGCGCGGGGCCGGCAATCTGCTCGGCGACGAACAATCGGGGCATATCAAGGAGATCGGCTTCGAACTCTATCAGTCGATGCTCGAGGATGCGATCCTCGAGGCGCAGGCGGCAGCAAAGGGGCTGAAGGCTCCGACCGAAGCGTTCAGCCCGCAGATCACCGCCGAGGTGCCGATCCTCATCCCCGAGGATTATGTGCCCGATCTCAACGTCCGCATGGCACTATACCGGCGCTTGAACGAAATGAGCGGGCGGCAGGACATCGACGGCTTCGCCGCCGAAATGATCGACCGTTTCGGGCCGCTGCCGACCGAAGCGGCGAACCTGCTGGCGATCATCGAAATCAAGCTGGCGTGTCTGGCGGCCGGCGTCGCCAAGCTCGAAGCCGGGCCGAAAGGCGGTCTCGTCACCTTCCAGAACGACAGCTTCGCCAACCCCGACGGGCTGATGGCCTATATCGACCGGCTCGGCGCACGCGCGAAGGTGCGCCCCGACCAGAAGCTGTTCGTTGCCGCCGACTGGGTGAGCGATGGGGCTCGCCTCAAGGGCGCGCTGCAACTCGCGTCATCGCTGGCAAAGCTAGCTGCCGGGGCGACCGTCAAACCGGTTGCCGCGCCACCGCCGGGCAAGCCACTGCCGCCCAAAGCCGTGGCCAAGCTGCCACCGCGCCCCAGTGTGTTCCGAGCGAAGGTTAAGGGGCGCTGACGGGATCGCGGCGCAGCCAATCGTCGCAAAACTGCGCGAGCGTGGCGGCGTCCATCGGCTCGGCAATGTAAAAGCCCTGCACCTTGTCGCAGCCGGCACGTTTCGTTGCTGCCAGTTGTGCGGCGTCCTCAACGCCTTCGGCGGTCACATTCAGACCAAGTTGGCGCGACAATTGGATAATTGTTTCGACGACCAGTCGTTCGCGTTCCGATCCGATCAGGCCCAGCACGAACGAGCGGTCGAGCTTGACTGCGTCGATTGGCAGCCGCGCCATCCACGCCAGCGACGAATAGCCGGTGCCAAAATCATCGAGCGCGACCCGGACACCGGATGCGCGCAGGGCATCGAGGGTCTGCACCGCATCCTGCATGTCGGCAATTAAGGCACCCTCGGTGACTTCGAGCGTCAGTCGATGCGGAGGCAGCCCGCTGTCGGCGATAGCGCTGGCGAGCGCCGTCAGGAACTTCGGGTCGGCGAGATCGGCTGCCGTGACGTTGAGCGACAATCGCAGTCCGGCCAGCGCATTGGTCCAGCCTGCGGCGAGCACCATGGCGCGATGGCGGATATGATTGCCCAATCGCACGGCAAGTTCTGCCGATGTGGCGGTTTCTAATAAGGTTGCCGCCGGAAGCAGGCCGAGTTCGGGATGATCCCAGCGAACCAGCGCCTCGACGCCGACGATTTCACCCGTATCGAGCGCCAGTTGCGGCTGAAACAACAGCGCCACGTCGCCGTTATCGATGGCTGCATGCAGGTCGGATTCAAGATTGGCCAGCCGTGTCAATGGATCGCCTGCGGGATTGGCCTCGAACACGGCCACACCGCCACCTTCGCCATCGCCTTCACGCGCCATTGCCAGCGCTGCACTCGCTTGTCGGACCATTGCCGAGCCGCCGGCAAGATCGCTCGCGTCGCCATCGACCCGCCCGGTGATGCCAACCCGCGCCGACAGATGGATGACGTGGCTGTCAATTCGGAACGGTTCTTGAAAGGCGCCAACCATCGCTGCCGCCAGCCGTCGCGCATCGGCAAGCCGCACCGGTCCGGCGGTCCCAACCGCAAACTCTGCCGCCGCAAGGCGCGCCAGCAGGCGCGTTTCGGCCGCCGACTGCCCGGCTTGTTTTGCGTCGACGATACGGCCCAATCGCAACGCGACCGCCTGCAACAGGCGGTCGGCAACATCGCGGCCATATGCGGCGTTGACCGGCGCAAACCGTCCGACCCCGAGCGCGAGCAGGAAGATATCGTGCTTGTCGCCCGGAATATCGAGCAAGACCTCGATCCACTGCTGCAACTGCTCACCGGTGGCGAGGCCGGTCAGTTCGTCGTGTCGCGGCGCCGTGATGTCGACACTGACCGACCGCCTTGCAGCGACATCGGCCAGTCGCTTGGCATGGCGCGCCGTCAGCCGCAGCGCATTGAGGAAGGTGTCGAGCCCGAACGGGCTGACAAGAACGCCGGTCGCCCCGGCATCGTGCGCCGCCCGTGTCGCCGTTGAATCGCCTTTCGACAATAATACCAGCATGCCACCCCGGCGCGCCTCGATCGCGTCGCCCAGCGCCTGTGCCGCAACCAGCCCTTGTGCCAATGCCCCCCGCGCATCGACGATGACAATTCGCCCGGGTTCGGTCATGAATCGGGCGGCGGCGCGTTCCGGCCGTCGTTCGATCCGCGCCACCATTCCAGCTGCACTAACGGCAATCGCGACGTCGTCCGCATAACGCGGCGATACAATCAGTACGGTTTCGCCAGCCGCGGAGGCCATCCATCGATTCCTATGATCGCGCGCCTCCTCGCGAAGGTAATGGTTAGCAAGTGTTGGATTGCGCCGCCACCCCGTGCAGCCCCCTGAATAGATAGTCAGGGGTGGACTTCGCGGCAGGGCGACGCCACGTTGCGCCGCAGTGAACATGGAAAGTCTTTTGGCCGAACGGCCTGCCGTCGATACCCGCCCGCTCATCGATCCATTCGGGCGGGCGATCACCTATCTGCGTGTCTCGGTCACCGATCGCTGCGATTTCCGCTGCGTCTATTGCATGCCCGAGGCGATGACGTTCCTGCCCAAGGCCGAGGTTCTGAGCCTTGAAGAAATCGACCGGCTGGCGTCGGCATTCGTGGCGCGCGGCACCCGCAAGCTGCGGCTGACCGGCGGCGAGCCGCTGGTGCGACGCGGCATCATCGATCTGGTAAAAAGCCTCGGTCGCCATGTGAAAAGCGGTGCGCTCGACGAATTGACGCTGACCAGCAACGGGTCGCAGCTGACGCGCTTCGCCGAGGACCTGCGCCGCGCCGGGGTGCGCCGGATCAACATCAGCCTCGATACGCTCGACCCTACCAAATTCGCTGATATCACCCGCTGGGGCCGCCTGCCGCAGGTGCTTGACGGCATTGCCGCCGCGAAGGACGCGGGGTTGCACGTCAAGCTCAACATGGTGGCGCTGGCTGGCGTCAACGATGGCGAGATCGACGCCATGCTGGCCTTCGCGGCGCAGGGCGGCCATGACCTTGTGATGATCGAAACGATGCCGCTCGGCGAAATCGGCGTCGACCGGGTCGACCATTATCTGCCGCTCAGCCGCGTCCGTGCCGATCTCGAACGCCGCTTCACGCTGATCGACTTGCACGATTCGACCGGTGGACCGGCGCGCTATGTTCGCATCGTCGAAACCGGGCAGCGGATCGGCTTCATCACGCCGCTGACCAACCATTTCTGCGCGACATGCAACCGCGTCCGCCTGACCGCGACCGGGCAGTTGTACATGTGCCTCGGCCAAGACGATGTCGCCGATTTGCGCAGCGTCGTGCGCGCCCATGCCGATGACGCTGCGCTCCATGCCGCCATCGACGAAGCGATTTCGCGCAAACCCAAGGCGCATGACTTCGTCATCGATGCGCGCGCCGCCGCCCCCGCCGTCCGCCGCCACATGAGCGTCACCGGTGGCTGATCCCAAGCTGGCGCTGCTGGTATCCGACACCGAGGTTGCGGAAGCCGGCGGTGCGGCGCTGCGGGCACGCTATGGCTTTGTGCCCGTAGCCGATGCCGATGTCGTCGTGGCGCTGGGCGGCGACGGGTTCCTGCTGCATGTCTTACATCAGGCACTGTCGGCGCGGGCGCCCAAGCCGATGTTCGGGATGAACCGTGGCACGGTCGGGTTTTTGATGAATGAGTTCGAGGACATCGATCTGCCGGCGCGCATCGCAGCGGCGCGGACCTTTGTCCTGCATCCACTGCTGATGACCGCCGAAACCGTTACCGGTGAGACGATTACTTCGCCCGCCATCAACGAAGTGTCGCTGCTGCGCGAAACCCGCCAGACCGCCAAGATCGCCATCGCCATCGATGGCAGGGTGCGGATGGAGGAACTGATCTGCGACGGCGTCATAGTCGCGACCCCCGCCGGATCGACCGCCTATAATCTCAGCGCCAATGGCCCGATCCTGCCGTTGCAATCGGATTTGCTGGCGTTGACGCCGATCAGTCCGTTTCGCCCCCGGCGTTGGCGCGGCGCGTTGCTGCCCCAAGCCTCGATGATCGAATTTCGGGTGCTCGAGGCCGCCAAGCGGCCGGTATCTGCCGTCGCCGACCAGGTCGAAGTCCGCGACGTGGCGACCGTCAAGGTGACGACCGACAAATCGGTCAGCCTCGAACTGCTGTTCGATCCCGGCTACGCCCTCGACGACCGCATCGTGCTCGAGCAATTTACGAGCTAGGCACCTAAGCCGCTTGCCGCCTGCGAACTGCGCCGCTATAGCCCCCGCCTTGCCCTGTTCCGCGGTAGCTCAGTGGTAGAGCAGACGACTGTTAATCGTCTGGTCGTAGGTTCGAATCCTACCCGCGGAGCCATTTCTACAGTCGCGCAATCAGCGCCTGTGCCGCCGCCGGGTTGCGGACCTTCGCGCCGCTGATGAAATAGACGAACGCCTCGCGGTCGCCGCTGGCCCAGTCCTTTGCCGTTACGGCCCAGCGGTCGAGTGCGGCATCGTCATAGCCGGTAGGAATGTCCTCGGCGCTGCATTGCAGTCGGGCGTATCTGAAATCGGCGGTGTCGGCGTCGATGCATGGATAGTCGTCGGAATCGGCGAAAACGATTGCCGCCCCGGCAGCGCGCGCGATGGCGACCGCTTCGGGCACCGCAAAACTGGCATGGCGCGGTTCGAGCGCATGGCGCAGCGCACGACCGCCGACGGCTTTGGGCAGCAGCGCCACGAACGCCGCAAAGTCGTCGGGGTCGAACACCTTGGTCGCTGCGAATTGCCAAAGGATCGGCCCAAGCTTGTCGCCAAGCGCATCGATGCCGCTGTCGACGAACATCGCAATCGACGGACCGGCGTCGGCGAGGACCTTACGGTTGACGGCATAGCGCGGGGCCTTGAGCGCAAAGACGAAATCGTCGGGAACCTGCGCCGCCCAGCTTTCGAAGGTCTTGCGTGTCTGGGTGCGATAGAAGGTGCCGTTGACCTCGATCGTCGTCAGCGCCTTGGCAGCGAACGCCAGTTCCTGAACGTGCGGCAACTTCGGCGGAAAGAACACGCCACGCCATGGCTCGAACGTCCAGCCGCCGATGCCGACGCGGATCATGCCAGCACCAGCGCCTTCACCAGCATGACTAGTCCGGCGAAGCTGACCAGCCAGACAACCGACCGAACCATCCGCACACCAAAAGCGTACAGCGGCACGTACAGAACCCGCCCCCAGAAATAGAGCTGCGCCCCCAGCAGCGTTCCCGGCGTCGAGATGCCGACGGCTTTCAGGGCCAGGACGGCCGCGATGAACAGCGGTAATGTTTCGAACAGGTTGTTCTGCGCGCGCTGCAGCCGCTCGGCGATGGGCGACAGCGGCGGCATCGCCTCGTCACGCGGGCCGGTATTCCATTTGATGCCGTACTGACCGGTCCGGGCAAAATCGAACAGCAAAATCTGGACGATCGCCAAGACCAGCGACCACGCCATCAGCTTTAGTTCGGGTGTCATCTGCGTCCTCCTTTGGGATCAGAAAGTCTATCGTCATCGCTTACAGACTTCGAGGCAATCCGCGTCCCGGTCAATGCCCCCGAACCGCGAACCTTAAGCGTTATTCATTCATCGCGCCGACAGCCGAATCGGGGTACCTCGCCGCATCGATTGGAGACCGCCATGACTGTGCTTCGTTACCTCCCCCTTGGTGCCCTGCTGCTGACCGGGGGCTGTGCCTATGATGGTTATGCGCAGGGCTATGCGCCGCCAGCCGGTTATAACCAGGGCTATGGCGAGCAACAGGGCTATGACGACGGGTATGGGGCACCTGCCGATTATGGCTACACCGAAACCAATGTGCCGTCCGTCGATGTGTTCTACGACCGGCTCGAACCCTATGGCCGCTGGATCGATAGCCGCTATGGCCGCGTCTGGAGCCCGAACGTCGGGCGCGACTGGCGTCCTTACACGCAAGGCCGCTGGGGCGAAAACCGCTATTGGATCAGCGACGAGCCGTTCGGCTGGGCGACGTACCACTATGGCCGCTGGTCGTTCGACGAGCGCGATGGCTGGCTGTGGCTTCCGGGAACCGAATGGGCGCCGTCATGGGTCGCGTGGCGCGATTCCGATGATTATGCCGGTTGGGCACCGCTGCCGCCGGGTCTGAACATCTCGGTCGGCGTCGGCTTCGGCTATGGCTATGATAACTACAACAGCTGGTATGAACCGAGCTGGGTCTGGGTGCCGCGCCCTTATTTGTATCAGCCGCGCTTTGGCGGGCGGATCGTGTCGTACACCATTGGCCGCAATATCTGGGAACGCAGCCGTTGGCAGCAGCGCCCCGAATGGCACGGCCGCCCCGGCGGCTGGACCGGCAACGGCAATGGCGGGCGTCCGAACGGTTGGCAGGGGCGTCCCGGCAGCGGGCGTCCAAACGATGGCCGGCCCAACGAGGGGCGACCCAACGACGGACGGCCCGGATGGAACGGCGGTCGGCCGGGTGATGGTCGTCCGAACGATGGTCGCCCGGGCTGGCAGAACGGTCGCCCCAACGACGGACGTCCGTCCGAAGGTCGCCCCGGCTATCAGGGCGGCCGTCCGGGCACGGTGCAACCGGTTCCCGGTGTCGTGACGCCCGGTCAGGTCGATGGGGGACGCCCGGGCTGGCAGGGTGGTCGCCCCAACGATGGTCGTCCTGTCGACGGCCGTCCGGGTTATCAAGGTGGACGTCCGGGCTATGTTCCGACAGTTCCCGGCTCGGTGAACCCGGGTCAGGTCGATGGTGGTCGTCCGACAGGACGTCCGCAGTGGAACGGCGGCAACCCACAGCCGAATGGTCAGCCGGGCGGTTGGCAGGGTCGGCCGAATGGCGGGAATGGCGGCGGGAATCCCGGCGGCAATGCGGGTGGTAACTTCGGCAATCGTCCGCCGGTCGGCGGCAACGCCGGTGTGCGTCCGACCCCGCCAGTGGTGATGCAGCGGCCGCAGCCGACTTACACACCGCCGCCGCCACCCCCGCAGCAAGCCGCGCGCCCCGCCCCGGCCCCGGCGCAGGAACGGACCCGGCGCGAAGCGGGCGAACGCGAACGCCCGCAATAAGTTGGGCGAAGCGCCAAGCGGACTGACAATCCGCTTGCGCTTTCCGCTGCGCTGCACACAATCGCCCCGGAACACCGGGAGTATGCGTGGCCGTCATAACCGCCTTCGACGAAATGTACGGCCATGGTGCAGCAGCGCAGGCCGATCCGCGTGCCGCCTATCGCGCCATCCAGACGTGGCTCGACGCCTCGCCGCCCGCCGTCATGGCGGCGCGGCGGCGGCAGGCCGAATTGTTCTTCCGCCGCATCGGCATCACCTTTGCAGTCTATGGCGATCCCGATGCAACCGAACGCCTGATCCCCTTCGACATCGTCCCGCGTATTCTCGCGCGCAGCGAATGGACCGTTCTCGAAGCTGGCCTGAAGCAGCGTGTCGCAGCGCTCAACATGTTCCTGGCCGACGTTTACGGCCCGCGCGAAATCCTGCGTGCCGGAATCGTCCCCGAAGAACTGGTGCTGCTCAACCCGAGCTATTGCCTCCACATGATCGGGCGCAAACCGCCGGGCGGCATCTGGGTCCATATTGCCGGGATCGATCTGGTGCGCACCGGGCCGGAGGAATTCTACGTCCTCGAAGACAATGCGCGGACGCCGTCGGGGGTGTCGTACATGCTCGAAAACCGCGAGGTGATGCTCAAACTCGTCCCCGACCTGTTCGACGCGTTGAAGGTCGCGCCGGTCGAGACTTATCCCGAGGCACTGCTCGAAACGCTGGCATCGGTCAGCCCACGCCAAGGGTCGGCGACGTGCGTGCTGCTGACGCCGGGGCAATACAACAGCGCCTTTTACGAACATTCGTTCCTCGCCGACAAACTCGGCATCGAGTTGGTTGAGGGGTCGGACCTCTTCGTCCACGACGATATCGTCTATATGCGCACGACGCAGGGGCCTGAGCGCGTCGACGTCATCTATCGCCGCCTTGACGATGCTTTCATCGATCCGCTGACCTTCGATGCCGGTTCGATGCTGGGCGTCGCCGGGCTGATGGCGGCCTATGCGGCGGGTAACGTCACGATCGCCAATGCGGTAGGCACCGGGGTCGCCGACGACAAGGCGATCTACAGCTACATGCCCGACATTGTGCGCTTTTATACTGGTGAAGCGCCGATCTTGAAGAACGTACCGACGTGGCGCTGCCGTGAACCCGAAGCGCTGGGCTATGTCCTCGAACATTTGGCGGAACTGGTGGTCAAGGAGGTCGATGGCTCGGGCGGCTATGGCATGCTTATCGGCCCGCATGCCCCGGCGGCGACGCTGGCGGCGTTTGCGGCGAAGTTGAAAGCCCAGCCCGACAAGTTCATCGCGCAACCGACGCTGGCGCTATCGACGTGCCCGACCGCCACCGACGCCGGCATCGCGCCGCGCCATGTCGACCTGCGGCCGTTCGTGCTGACGGGTGCCGACGGGGTGCGGATCGTGCCCGGCGGGTTGACCCGCGTGGCGATGACGCCGGGGTCGCTAGTGGTGAATTCCTCGCAGGGTGGGGGGACGAAGGACACGTGGGTGGTGGATGATTAGCGCCAGGCTACCCTCCTCTCCCGCCTGCGGGAGAGGCGAGAGACGTGCCCCTTGGCGCGGCCCGGGTGAGGGTGTTCTTCTTATCGGTACGATAGGCACACCCTCACCCGCCGCGCTGGCGCGCGAGTCGCCTCTCCCGCACGCGGGAGAGGGACCATGCTGAGCCGCACCGCCGGCAACCTCTATTGGGTCGGACGTTATCTCGAACGTGCCGATTTCACTGCGC
Source organism: Sphingomonadales bacterium (assembly GCA_038229555.1). Taxonomy (GTDB): domain Bacteria; phylum Pseudomonadota; class Alphaproteobacteria; order Sphingomonadales; family Sphingomonadaceae; genus Sandarakinorhabdus. Next base: position 333,064 of record JBBROI010000002.1, on the reverse strand, counting down.
GGCTTATCGAGGCGACGATCAGGCTGGCGGCGTTACCGTCTTCCTATGGCGGCGCGACCAACGCATGGGATTCGGCGCTGGCGGCAACGTGGATGACCGGGCGCGCCAAAGCGCGTGGACTGTCATCGGATGAGCATTCGGTCGGCGAGTTCCTGACGCTCGATCCGACCAACCCGAGTTCGATCCGTTCGTGCCTCGAAGCGGCGCGCGCCAATGCCCGGTCGGTGCGCACCGCGCTGACCGAGGAGGCGTGGGAGGCGATCAATACCGCATGGCTCGAGGTCTCGCGCTGCGGCACGCATCTGGAAAACCGTGAGGCGCTCGGGCCGCTGCTCGAACTCGCCAAGCACGCGATTTCGGCGTTCGAAGGTGCGGCACAACGCACGATGCTGCGTGGCGATGCGTTCTGGTTCATCAATCTGGGTGCCGCGATCGAACGCGCCGACAATTCGGCGCGGCTGCTCGACGTCAAATATCACCTGCTGTTGCCGCGTGGCGAGGCGGTTGGCGGCAGCCTCGATTACTTCCAATGGACGACGATCCTACGCACCGTCTCGGCGATGACCGCCTATCGCTGGGTCTATCGCGACAGCGTCAAGCCGTGGCTGGTCGCCGACCTGCTCATCCTCAACCGCCAGATTCCGCGCAGCCTCGCCAGTTGCTATGACGAGATTTTGCGCCATCTCGATCTGCTGGCGAGCGTCAGCGGCAAACGCGGCGCGGCGCATCGCCTTGCTGCCGCCGGACATCTGCGGCTTAGCCAATCGAACATCGACGGCATTTTCTCGCGCGGGCTCCACCAGTTCCTGACCAGCTTCATCGCCGACAACAACCGGCTCGGCGAAGCAATCGCCGAACAATATCTGTTTTAGGGCATCGCCGGGGGGTTAATGCGCATCAGGGTCGATTATACCACGACATATGATTATGCCGCGCCCGCCAGCGACGTGTTGCAGCTATTGCGCGTCGAACCCGGCAGCACCGACGACCAGCATATCGTCAGCTGGCGCATCGATGTCGGGGCGGATGGCCATCTGCGCCGCTCGGTCGACGTGTTCGGCAATGTGACGCACATGTTCTACGCCGATGGGCCGATTACCCGGCTGGCGCTGCACGTCGCCGGCGAAGTCGATACCGACGAGGTCGGCGGCATGGTCCGGGGCGGTATCGAACCGGCTCCGGCAGGGGTGTTTCTGCGGTCGACCGCACTTACCACCCCCGACGAGGCGATCCGCGAACTGGCGCGACGTTGTGATGACGGCAATCCGCTTGCCACCTGCCACGCGCTGTTGGGCGAGCTTTACAATGGCATGGTGTTCGACGCCGACGCGACGCATTCCACCACCGGGGCAGCGCACGCCTATGGCCTGATGCGCGGCGTCTGCCAGGACTATAGCCACATCTTCTGCACCGCCGCGCGATCGCTTGGTATTCCGGCACGCTATGTTTCGGGGCATCTGGTCCGCGCCGACGGGTTGGTGACGCAGCCTGCCGGCCATGCTTGGGCCGAGGCGTTCCTTCCCGATCTTGGCTGGGTTGGGTTCGATCCGACCAATGGGGTTTCGACAACGGCGGCACATCTGCGCGTTGCGGTCGGACTCGACTATCTCGATGCAGCACCGGTGCGCGGCGCGCGGCGCGGCGGCGGGGCCGAAACGATGGTCGTGACGGTGACGACGCGCGACATGCACCAGCAAATGCAGGTCCAGGCGTGAGCGATGACCAGGCGGCGCTGCTCGATACGGGAGTTCAGGCGATGACCTATTGCGTCGGTGTGCTCGTTCGCGAGGGTCTGGTGATGATGGCCGACACCCGCACCAACGCCGGGGTCGACAATGTCTCGACCTATCGCAAGCTGCGGGTGTTCGAAACTACCGGCGACCGCGTGATGATCGCGGCCACCGCCGGCAGCCTGTCGGTGACGCAAGCCGCGATCACCCGCGTCGCCGAGGCGATGGCGCTGCCCGATGCCGAGGAGCGTGAATCGCTCAACACCGCGCCGTCGATGTTCCGCGCCGCGCAACTCGTCGGGCAGGCATTGCATGAAGCGCGCGACAGCATCGACAAGGTCGTCGATGGCGACAAGGTTTCAACCGATGCGACGATGTTGTTCGGCGGCAGCATCGGCGGACGGAAACCGCGGTTGTTCCTGATCTATTCGTCGGGCAACTTCATCGAATGCCAATCCGATACGCCGTTCCTGCAGATCGGCGAGCTCAAATATGGCAAGCCGATCCTCGATCGGATGATCGCCTATGACACGCCGATCGCCGAGGCGATCAAGGTATCACTAATCTCGTTCAGCTCGACGATGCGGTCGAACCTTGCGGTTGGCCTGCCGATCGATTTCGCGTCAGTGCGGACGGGCGCGTCGAAGCTCGACCTAATCCACCGTATCGCGTCGGATGACGATTATTATCGCGAATTGAACGACCGCTGGGCCAATGCGCTACGCGCCGCCGCCGCAGCGATTCCGATCCCGAGTTATGGGAGCGAAAGTCCGCAGGGGAAGACGGGGTAAATGCTGTCCGTTATCTGTCATCCCGGCGAAGGCCGGGATCCAGTTTTCTTTGCTCCGTACGAAAAGCAACTGGATCCCGGCCTTCGCCGGGATGACAGGGGCAACTAAACCATATCCCCGACCGGATCGCTCCCCACCGGTAGTGCCGTCCCCGACGTTGCCGCATCACGCCGGGTCCATAGCAACACCGCCAGCACCAGCCCGACCAGCGCCACCCCGGTCATCGCCAAATACCCCAGCGCCTCGTTGCCACTCGGCTTGAGCCAGTCGTAGATCGGACCAGATGCCAACGTCGTCACTGCCTGCGCCGGGGCGGACGCCAGCGCCATATAGATCATCTGCGCCGTCGGCGCGCGGGCATCACCGTGGATCGCCTGCAGGAAGCGCATGCCGCCAAGGAACGTCGCGGCGAAACTGCCGGCGTGGAGCAATTGCAGCGGCACCAGCGCCCATGCCGGCGGCAGTGCGGCAAGCGCCGTCCAGCGCACCACTGCCGCAATGCCGCCGGCGACTATCAAGGTTTCGGGCGCAAATCTTTGGGTCCAGCGGGCGCCGAAGATCAGGAACGCGACTTCGGCAGCAACGCCGATCGACCAGAGATTGCCGCTCGTTGTCGACGATATATGCTGAACATTGGTCCAGATCACGGTGCCGTTGACGTAGAAATAGCTGTGGGTCGATTGGATAAGCCCCGCCGAGAAGATCATCAGTGCAAAGCGCCGGTCCTTCAACATCCCAATGCCGTCGCCCAAGCGTTTGGCAAACGGTGCTTCGCGATCGCCGCCAACCGGTTCGGGGCGCATCCATGCCGCAGCGACGATCAGCAGCGCCGACACGCCGAACATCCAGCCCCAGATCGCCCAGCTGCCATAATGGTCGATCAACATGCCGACCATCGACGAGCCGAACACGAACGCCGCCGACGCAAGGCCGCGCGCCAGACCATAGCTTGGCCAACCATATTGCGTCAGTCGCAGCAGGGCGGTTTCGACCACGGGCAACAATCCCCAGTAACAGACATCCATCAGCAGGATCAGCACGAACACCGGCCAGAAACCGTGTACGAACCACAACGCCGCAAACCCGGCGGTCAGCAGCCCGGCAAACAGGAACATCGGCGCGCGACGGTCGGCGCGGCCATCGGCCCAGGCAGCAGTCAACGGCCCGGCGATGACGCGCGAGAATCCGCCGATCGCCAGCACGAGCGACGTTTGCGACTGGGTAAATTGGTGCGCACTCTGCAGCCACAACGGCAGAAACGGCACCAGGCAGCCAAAACCGGCAAAGAACAAACAGGCGAGCCATGTGGCGCGAACGCCGGGACGGGTCAGGGGAGATTCGGGCATCGGCCTGTCATGCCGTGGTGCCACCGATTTGTCATCTCAAAGGAATCTGCGGGCGCGGGTTGGCTATGAGTGTCGGCATCCGTTCGATCACGCGGCGGGCCGACGAACGAGGTGGTAGGCGGGGACATCCGCCATTGTGTCTGTCACCCTCGGTCAACGCTCAACCGCGCATACGAAAACGGGCGGGGGGTACTCCCCGCCCGCCTTGCGTGACGAAAGTGTCGATCAGGCGGCGACAACAGCCTTCTGGCGGCGTGCGGCGAAGCCGACCAGGCCAAAGCCCGCAACGAGCATAGCCCAAGTGCCGGGTTCAGGAACCGCAGCGATGCTGAAAGTGCCAGTGGAATTGCTGACATAGCCGACGTTAGGAACAGCCTTGTACAATTCGTAAACCGTCGCCGAATCCGAGAACAGATTATATTCGAACCCGCCGGCCGAGTAGAGCACCGGACCAAAGGTGGTCAGGTACGGCTGCGTCACGCTGAAGGCGTTGTCGGTGATGAACAGACCGTCCGGCGTGGCAACCGGCGTCGCGGTGTGGAAGAACGACGTAACCACATCGCCATCGATATTGCCGGTCACGTTGACGAAGCTGCCGCCGATGACGTGGAAACGCAGGGTTGCCGTCGTCGGCGAGCCGGCAGACGTGTAGGTTCCGATATACGAAAGTGCGGCGGCTGGTACGGCGGCAATCGTCGCCAGTGCGGCGGCGGCAAGCAATGCATATTTCATACGATGGTCCCTCTCCCATTGGGCTGTGCCCCAATTGTTCGCCCTGAGTACGAAGAGCACGTTAATTGATATGCAAGAATTGTGCCATATTGCCAGAATCGTTATTTTCTAAAAGGTTAATATCGAGCGCTTTAACAAGAATGTAAAATTTCCCGACAGTTTTTGCCGTTTCCCGTTCCGGACCCGGTATAAGTGCGTTGCCGGTCAATAGTTTTGCGTCGGCCACAGTCGGACAATATGAACCTGTCGGTCGACGCAGAAGCGGGCCACCAAGAGTGTCCGACAACCCCCTTCTGCAAAATACGATCCCGGTTATAAGCACGGCAAAATTCACAGGGGAGCCACGACCATGACAATGCCTGCACTGTTCGATCTGACGGGCAGCACCGCCGTCATCACCGGATCATCGAAGGGCATCGGCAAGGCGATTGCCCATCGCATGGCCGAACATGGTGCCAATGTCGTCGTGTCGAGCCGCAAGTCGGACGCCTGCGACGCCGCCGTCGCCGAAATCAACGCCGCCGTCGGCCGCGAAGCCGCCATCAGCATTCCTGCCAATATCGCCGACAAGGCGAGCCTTCAGGCGCTGGTTGACAAGACGCTCGCTCGCTTCGGCCGGATCGATCACCTTGTCTGCAATGCGGCGTCGAATCCCTATTTCGGACCGCAGGAAGGGATCACCGACGACCAGTTCAGCAAGATTTTGCAGAACAATATCGTGTCGAACCATTGGCTGATCACCATGGTGGCGCCCGCCATGCGTGCCCGCAAGGACGGCAGCATCACGATCATCTCGTCGGTCGGCGGGCTGAAGGGTTCGACGATGATCGGAGCCTATTGCATCTCGAAAGCTGCCGACATGCAGTTGGCACGCAACCTCGCCGCCGAATTCGGCCCCGACAATGTCCGCGTCAATTGCATCGCGCCGGGCCTCATCAAGACCGATTTCGCCAAGGCGCTGTGGGACAATCCCGATATCCTGCAGGCATCGACGTCGGGAGCGCCACTCCGCCGCATCGGCATTCCCGACGAAATCGCCGGGATGGCGGTACTGCTGGCGGGCAAGGCCGGAGCGTTTGCGACCGGGCAGACGTTCGTCATCGATGGCGGAGCGACGGTTGTGTGACGGCGGTCAACTGTACAGCGCCAGCTTCGGCAGATCGGGCAACAGGCGTTTGCGGGCGATCGTGATGCGGCTAACCGGAGCGGCCTCGGCGAGGAACCGCGCCGGGGTCAGGCCGACAAACGTCCTGAACTCGCGGATAAAATGTGCCTGATCGTAAAAGGCTTCGGCGGCAAGACCGGCCCAGCCGTCGATTTCGCCGTTGCCGATTTGCACTGCAGCCTGCAGCGCGCGGTATTTGCGCGCCAGCAGCTTGGGGCCTGCCCCGTAAATCCGCTTGGTCATCCGCTCGACTGAACGCGCCGACATCCCCGATCCAGCGACCAGTACATCCAGATCGGGGTTGGGCGACCCGGTCAGCCAGTCGTCGGTCAAGCGGGTAAACCACAACGGCGTCGCATGCGCCTGTGCCAGCAGCCCGAGGAGGAACGCATCGGCGACCGCTGCCCGCGCGCAATCGCTGGTCGCGCAGGCCATTGCGTCGAGTGCGGCGCCCGCAGGCCGACCAAAGAGCGATTCGCCGTCGACCGTATCGTCGGCAAGCGCATCTGCCGCTTCGCCGATCAGCATCGACCAACCCGCGGGCAGCAGCCCGATCCCGAAAAGATGAAGCGGCCCGTCGGCGGTAAAGTGCACGGGTCCGCTCGTTGGCCCCTGAAGCATGGCACGCAGCGATGGCCGGACCTCGCCATTGGCGTAGATATTGGTCGCCTGACCGACGGTGATGAAGCGAATCTGCGCGAGCTCGGCGCGCATCAGGTCGCTGAAGGCTGCACCGTTCGATTCGAACCAGTAGTAGGACGAGACATACGGGCGCAGCGCCGGGGCCGGTGCAAAATAACGAATGCTAACCAAGGTTGCGACCCTCCGCTCGTCACAGTAAACATGAATAGCATTACGAACGAGTGAATCTTTGCGGCGCACGGCTCGCCGCTCCGGACCCTATGGGTGCCCGAAGCGGCGGCAGGGGGAAACTCGGCACCTTCCCGAAAAAAGCGGCCCGGGAAACGGTTGCTACCGTACCCGGGCCGGGAAGTTCAGGGATACGTGGTGCGAGCGGTTGCCCGGACGACGCTCCCTTCGGGTCGCATCGCCGTAGTACCCCGCACCAACGGCGCCGGATTGTACAAAACCGACAAAAGCGCGCTGCTCGGCGCTCGGCATGGCTCTGGTGGGGTAGCGTGCCACGAAAATGTCACTTGCGTTCCTGTTTCGTTCGAATATTCTCCGGGCTGGGATAAATGGGAGAACGGCCATGATGACTGTTGCAGAAATCGCTGCCGATTGCGTGGCGCTGGCGAAAGCGGGCGATTTGGATGGCATCGGCCGCAAATATTGGGCCGATGACGTCGTCTCCATCGAGGCAATGGAAGGACCGATGTCGCGAATGCAGGGTCGCGAAGCGCTCGAGGGCAAGGCGGCGTGGTGGTACGGCGCGCATGACGTCCATTCGGTCGAAACCTTTGGCCCGTATGTCAACGGCAACCAGTTCGCGATCCGCTGGACGATGGACCTGACCCAGAAGGAAAGCGGCAACCGCTTCCAGATGGACGAGGTCGGGCTATATACGATTCACGATGGCAAGATCGTCGAAGAACGCTTCTTCTATCATCAATAGGCGCATCGTCGCGCCATCTTGCCGCTTGGGAAAATTGCCTCGGACCGTTAGCGTTGACCCCGCAGACCGTGCGGGTCGGCGGGGGTAGCGAATGGCACGACGGGCTGACGGCCGGAAAACGCAGATCGTCGTCATTGGCGGTGGGGCAGGGGGACTCGAGCTCGTCACCAAGCTCGGGGCGCACTTCGGTCGCAAAGATCACGACATCATCCTTGTCGACCGCAACGCAACGCACATCTGGAAGCCTTTGCTGCACGAAGTCGCGGCCGGGTCGCTCGATGCCAATCTCGACGAGGTCGGCTATCGCGGCCATGCCTATCGCTGGGGCTATCGCTATTTCGACGGCGCGCTCGAGGATATCGACCGCGAACGGCAGGAGATCGTCGTTGCGCCGATCACCGACGAGGATGGCAGCGAAGTCATTGGTCGCCACCGCATCCGCTATGACTGGCTGGTGCTGGCGGTCGGTTCGGTGTCGAACGACTTCGGCACGCCCGGCGTCCGCGAATTCTGCGTCAGCCTCGAAACCCGCGCCGATGCCGATCGCTTCCGCCGTCGCCTGCTCAACCAATGCCTGCGGGTGTCACGCGCGATGGTCGCCGATCCGGCGGCCGATGCTCAAGCCCGGGTGGCGATCGTCGGCGGTGGGGCAACCGGCGTCGAACTCTCGGCGGAATTATATTCAGCTGCCGAGGCGCTCGGGTTTTACGGCCTTGAAGTGTTTGACGAAAAACGCCTCAAGGTGACGCTGATTGAGGCGGGGCCACGCATCCTGCCGGCGCTGCCGGAAAAGCTGGCTGCAGCGGCGCATGCCGAACTCGAAGCTCTCGGCGTCCGGGTGCTTACCGGCACCCAGGTGGTTTCGGCGACGGCAGATGCGATCGTCACCAACAGCGGCGAGACGATTCCCGCCGATCTCAAGGTCTGGGCGGCAGGGGTCAAGGGCGCTGATTTCCTGAAGGACATCGCGGGCCTTGAAACGACGCGCTCGAACCAGTTGGTCGTCCTGCCGACCCTTCAGACGACGCGCGATCCGCAGATCTTCGCCATCGGCGACTGCGCGTCCTATGTGCCGGAACCCGATGCCAAGCCGATCCCGCCGCGTGCGCAGGCGGCGCACCAGATGGCAACGACGGCCTATCGCAACCTCCGCGCCGGGATCGAAGGCAAGCCGATGAAACCGTTCGTCTATGAGGACCGGGGGTCGCTCGTCAGCCTCGCGCGCTACACCACGGTCGGCAGTCTGATGGGCAACCTCGTCGGTGGGCGGATGGCGATCGAAGGGCGGCTGGCGCGGCTGGTGTATGCCTCGCTTTACCGCATGCACCTCATCGCCATTCACGGTTGGATCAAGGGATTGTCTTTGGTCGTTATCGGTCACGTCAACCAAGTCGTCCGACCAAAGTTGAAGCTTCACTGATCGAGCTCAGGATGCCGATCATTCATTGAATTCCGCCAGTTCCGGAATTCGCGTGAAGGCGATGCGCGGTCCCGACGAGCGCGCCGCACCGTGCGCATCATGGCCGATGGTGACACTGTCGCGGCCGAAACGATTATTCATCTTGTCGAGTGCGTGGCTGAGCGCCAAACGCTTCACCTCAGTGCGCTCGTCGAGGGCTGCACCGGGGTCGAACAGGCCGAGTTGCACGGCCCGACCCTCGCCGAGTTCGGACAGCACGACGCCGACCTGCAAGAACCGCCGCGCCGGAAATTCGCCGAGCATGTGCGCCCACAATTGATCGAGCGCCGCAAGCAGGGTGAAGCTATCCATGACTTGCGGCAGCCGCATCCCATGTGCCCAGCGCGGCCCCTTCTCGCCGCCGCTGCCTTCACCCTTGACCGACAACAGCAGGTGCCCGGCGCGGCTGTCCATCCGCCGCAATCGCGTTGCGGCCTTGGCAAGCAGGCGGCGTGTCACCAGCCGCGCGCGGTCGGGGTGGCGCTTATCGGGGCCAAGGACGTGGCTGTGGCCGATGGTGTGCCGCTGGGTTTCGCGTTCGGGCAGGTCCTCGCCCTGCAGCAGCCAGTGCATCCGTTCGCCCCAGACACTGCCCCATGCCTGCCGCGCCTCGCGCGGATCGAGCGCCAGCAGCCGCGCCATATCGACGACACCCGCCGCTGCCAGCCGCCGTTCCATGTTACGCCCGACGCCGGGAATGTCGCTGGTCTTCAGCTGTGACAGCCGTCGCGCGATGTCGTGGTGTTCAAGGATCGTCAGCCCGTCGGGCTTCATCATATCGGCGGCGATCTTGGCGAGCAGCAGATTTGGCGCGACGCCGATCGACGAGGTCAGGCATTCACCGACATTGGCGCGAATGCCGGCCTTGATCCGCGCGGCGAGCGCCGTAACGCCACCGACGCTGTTTTCATTGTCGAGCAACCGGCATGCCACTTCATCGATCGAGCAGACGGCAGTGACCGGCACATGGCGCTCGACCTCGGCGATGATCCGGTGGTGAAACTTCACATATTCGTCGTGACGGCCGGGGACGATGATAAGATCGCGGCACATCGCCTTGGCATCGTAGATCTTGGTGCCGGTTCTGATCCCGAACGCCTTGGCTTCGTAGCTGGCGGCAATCGCACTGGTCGAATCGGTGTGCACTGGAGCAACCACAACCGGCTTGCCGCGAATGGCGGGATCGAGCTGCTGCTCGACGCTCGCGAAATACGAGTTCAGGTCGAGATACAGCCAGCGGAGCGGAAGCGACTCGGCCATGATCGCGCGACGATAGCGGGAACGGAGCGCGAACGCCACGCCGAACAGTGCCACGGCTTGCCGCACTGTGCAGCCCGCCCTCACCGCGCTACCATCCTGCGTCGACAAGGGGGACGGACGTCAAATGGAACTTGCGCAGGTCGAGGAGCCCGCCGGGCTGAAAGCCGTCGATGCCGCGTCGCTCGCGGGGCGGCAACTGCGTTACTATGACTTTGCGATGGCGGCGTTCGCGGTCATTCTGATCTGCTCGAACCTGATCGGCGCTGCAAAACCGGCGCAGTTCGATATGCCAGTTTTCGGGGTTGTCACCTTCGGTGCCGGCATCCTGTTCTTCCCGCTCTCCTACGTTCTGGGCGACGTAATGACCGAAGTGTACGGCTTTGCCCGGGCGCGGCGTGTTGTCTGGGTAGGGTTCGCAGCGTCGATTTTTGCTGCCGCAATGAGTTACGTCATCGTCACCTTGCCGCCTGCCGATGGCTACAAGGGACAGGCGGCGCTCGCCGAGGTTTTCGGCCAGGTACCGCGCATTTTCCTCGCCTCGATCATTGCTTTTTGGGCGGGTGAGATGGCGAACGCCTTCGTACTGTCGCGGATGAAGGTCTGGACCGGCGGGCGGATGCTGTGGACGCGCACCATCGGCTCGACGGTGGTGGGGCAGGGGGTCGATAGCCTGATCTTCTACCCTCTGGCGTTCCTCGGCGTGTGGGAAACCGGCCTCGTCATCAAGGTGCTGCTCACCAACTATGCGCTCAAGGTGCTGTGGGAAGTGATCCTGACGCCGGTCACCTACCGCATCGTCGCGGCCTTCAAACGCGCGGAAGGTGTGGATGTCTTCGATACAAAGACCGATTTCGCCCTGTTCAAGACGAGCGTTTAGCGCGAGAGCATGTGACTGTGGCTGACGATCTCCCCGCCGAAGGCAATAACAAGCGACTGAATCGCATGGTGGCGATCACTGTCGTGCTGCTGTCGGTGTTCCTAGGCCTGTGTCACATCAAGGACGACAATCTCGTTCAGGCGATGCAGCAGGCCAAGGCCGATGCGGTCGATACGTGGAGTGAATATCAGGCCACCCGCACCAAGCTGCGCATCACCGAAGGGCAGGCAAGCCAACTCGCCGTGCTTGGGCCGATTGCGAGGGATCAGGGGGCGGTGGCGGCGGAGAATGCCAGGCTTGCGGGTCAGATTGCCAAGTATATAGCCGAAAGCCCCAGCCTGCAGGCCAAGGCGAAGGGTTTCGAAGCAGCGTACGACGCAATGAACTACCATGACGACCAGTTCGACGCGGCCGATGCGCTGACCGGCATCGCCGTATCGGTCGCTGCGGTGGCAGCGCTGGCCGAAAGCTGCTGGGTGCTGGTGGTCGGCTGGGGCTTCGGTGCGGGCGCGTGCTGATGGGCCTCGCCGGCTTCCTCGGCTGGGCGATCCACCCGGATTTCCTCGCGCGGATGCTCAGTTAGGCGAGCAGCGATTCGATTAGGGTGGCGTTTGCCGGAGCAAATGGGTTGACGATGCGCAGGCCATTAAGGTCGGCTCCTTCCTGCATGTCCTCCGTAAGTAGTGTCATCGCACCGGCGTTGCGGACAACGGTCGCGATAAGGGCATCGAAGAATTGCAGTCGAAAGCGTTCGGCAAGAATGGCTGCTGCAATAAGGTCGGGTATGCCGGTTACCGGCTGCCGGAACAGGGGGCACCATTCTTCGACGCGGGCGATTGCGTCGGCGTGTGATAGAATCGATTTGCGACGGCAGACATTCAGGAATTCGCCCATGACTTGGACGGGAACGATCGCATCGGTCAGAAAAGCTCTAGCAATGAGAGCGTTTGCCATGGCGCTTCGAGGATCCCCTGAGCCAACGGCGTAAATGAAAATGTTGCTATCGATGCCAAAACTCACCGTTCGGTGCGTTCGTCATAGGTTGCCGGTCCCACCAGTCCGGGTACGCCTATCGCCAAGCCCTTCAAAGCCTTTTCATAGGCTGCACGAAACGTGGGGTCGTCGAGCTTTGATGCGCGTTTGGGCCGCAGTTCGGCCACCACCTTGCCGTCCTTGCTGATGTCGATAGTTTCGCCCGCCTCGACGCGGGCGATGACGCGCGACACCGACGAGTTGAATTCGCGCACCGTGACCACACCCATGACGGGCTCCCATGTTGCTACTGTGGCAACATAATGCGCAGACAATATGCTCGCAACCGTTCAGATCAAATCCGGCTCAACCCACTCCCGACGCGCTGCGACCGAAAACAGTCGGTCCTTGCTGTAGAAGCGTAGAGGCCAGTCGCGGCTGCCAGCCTCGGCGAGGAGCAGCGCGTTGACGACGGCAGCGAGCGGCTCGGTGGAATCGCGTTCGGTCAGGAACCGGCGCACCGTCCTGATGTAAAACTGCGTCAGCGTCTCGTGATAGCCTTGGGTGTCGTCGTTCACCCCGCCGACGCTGGCATTATAGCGGCTGATAATGCCGGGAAAATCGCGCTCGGGTGCCACATCCGGGCGATGCCGCATCACATAAACAGTCGCCGCCAGGTGCGCCTCGTGCGTCCATTCGGGGCGGGGCAGCGTGCGCGCCAGAAGACCTTCGCCAACGTGCGCGACGGCAGCGTCATCCGCAAACAGGCGCGGCGCGTGGGCTGCGGTGTCGGCCATCAGCCCAGCGCGGCGGCAAGCGCCTCGAACATCCGCCGCCCGTCGGTGCCGCCCTGCGCGTCCTCGATCAGCCGTTCGGGGTGGGGCATAAGGCCGAGTACGTTGCCGGCGTCGTTGATGATCCCGGCAATGTTGCGCGCCGACCCGTTGACCGCCTCGGCATAGCGGAACACCACCCGGCCCTCGCCCTCGAGCCGGTCGAGCGTGTCGGCATCGGCGAAGTAATTGCCGTCGTGATGCGCGACCGGAATGCGGATCGTTTGGCCAGCGTCATAGTGGCTGGAAAATACCGTCTGATTGTTCTCGACCGTCAGGCTGACGTCGCGACAGACGAAATCGAGTCCCGCATTGCGCATCAACGCGCCGGGCAGCAGCCCCGCCTCGGTCAGCACCTGAAAGCCATTGCAGACGCCAAGCACGGCGCGGCCCTCGTTCGCCGCTTCGATGACGGCGCGCATGACCGGCGACTGTGCGCTCATCGCGCCCGAGCGCAGGTAATCGCCATAAGAAAATCCGCCGGGAAGCGCGATCAAGTCGAGACCCTGCGGCAGTCCGGCGTCGCGGTGCCAGACCATCGTGGGGGCCTGCCCGGTGATCGTTTCCAGCGCGACGGCGAGATCGCGGTCGCAGTTTGACCCCGGAAAAACGACGACGGCGCTCTTCACCCCAGTTCGACCCGGTAGTTTTCGATGACCATGTTGGCGAGCAGTTTTTTCGCCATCTCGTCAATAGCTTCGGGCGGCGTGCCATCGGCAAGATCGAGTTCGATCACCTTGCCCTGTCGCACCCCTTCGACGCCGGCAAACCCCAGCCCGCCGAGCGCGTTCTGAATGGCGCGCCCCTGCGGATCGAGGACGCCGGGTTTGAGGGTGACGGTGACGCGGGCTTTCATGTGGGCAGGCTTTAGGGTGGAAGTTGGCGAGCGACAAGCGTTGACAGTGCTTCGCCGAGACACCAATGTCCATCTATGGCCACAGCTTACCCCGATGTGCAGTCTGCCCCGGAGCGAATGAACGCGCGGGTTGTAGTAATGATGACCCAAGCGGAAAAGCGGGCGCTTTTTGAACGCGCACGCGATCTCGATTTGACCCCCAGCGAGATGTTGCGCCGCGCTGGCAGCAGCTATGATGCCGCTGTGGAATCGACGATGTTGGAATATCTGGCCGAAGATCTCGAGCGAAGCAATGCCGAAGTCCGCAAGCAGTTGGATGAGGTGATGGGCCGTGTCGATGTTCGACTTGCCGAAATCAAGCGGTTGCGCGAAGGCCGATGAGCGCTTTTGACCGCATCTGGAATGCTGCCAAGGTCACAATTGAAATGCATGGTGACGTGCAGCGGGCGCTGAAGCGTTTGGACAGCATTTCGGAAAGCGTGTTCGATCACGAGAAACGGCTCGTTCGGATTGAAACGATGATCGAGATGACGCGTGGCGGCGGGTTGCCGAGGCTGCCTTAACAGGTGAAATCGGCGGGCGCGGTTAAGTCGCGCCCGCCGCACTCAACCCTTAGTGAACCTTGTATAATTTTAGCTTAGACCCTGAAACGAGGTCTACGTAGCCCTCTCTGATTAACCACCGACAATCAGTGCCAACTTTGCTGGTGGGCTTACCGATTCCGAAGATAGCATCGGTAAGTTGTCTTGAGGCCATGGGACCGCGAACGATCAAGAGTTTGAGGATTGTCTGAGCGGTTGTTGCAGGTTTGAGCATGGTGCTGTCCTTTACGGGTTTGCCGAGCATTAAATCGGCAAGCGGAACCGTTTTTAGACGCCAAGTGCAGCCTACGTCACAAAAACTTAATCTATTTCCCCCGCGCCTTCCGATGCTCATCGAGATCCAGCACCGCCGAATCCTCACCTTCGGGTAGCAGCCCTAGCCGCCGTGCGACTTCCTGATAGGCTTCGACTTCGCCGCCGAGGTCCTGGCGGAAGCGGTCCTTGTCCATCTTTTCGTTGGTCTTCATGTCCCACAGGCGGCAGCCGTCGGGGCTGATTTCGTCGGCGAGGATGATGCGGCTGAATTCGCCATCGTACAGGCGCCCGAATTCGAGCTTGAAATCGACGAGCCGGATACCGACACCCGCGAACAATCCCGCCATGAAGTCGTTCACCCGGATCGCCATGTCGGCGATGTCGTGCATTTCTTCCTGCGTCGCCCAGCCGAAGGCGGCGATGTGTTCGTCGGTGATCAGCGGGTCGCCGAGCGCGTCGTCCTTGTAATAATATTCGAGGATGGTGCGCGGCAGCGCGGTGCCTTCCTCCATGCCGAACCGCTTGGCGAGCGACCCCGCGACGACGTTGCGGACGACGACTTCGATCGGCACGATCTCGACCTGGCGTACCAGTTGCTCGCGCATGTTGAGGCGGCGAATGAAGTGCGTCGGGATGCCGATGGTCGCCAGCAGCGTGAACAGATGTTCGCTGATGCGGTTGTTGAGCACGCCCTTGCCGCTGATCGTGCCCTTTTTCTGGGCGTTGAAGGCGGTGGCGTCATCCTTGAAATACTGGATGATCGTGCCGGGTTCGGGCCCCTCATAGAGGATTTTGGCCTTGCCCTCGTAAATCTGGCGACGGCGCGTCATGGCTGTCCTCCTGATGGCGCGCGCGGGCGGGCGGGCGTGAGATTGAAACGAAACGCCCCGGAAACGCCAGAAACGGCGCGGCCGGGGCGGGAGCAGCCGATATAGCGCGGCGGGTTGGGCAGGGCAATGGCGCGGCGTAACCCTATTCGGGTGCAGACCGGATGATGGTTGAACGCAACCGCGCCGCGCTCTATCTGCAGGGCGCACCAGCATGGAGCCGTCATGACCACGTTCGACAATCGCAAGGACGCCTTTGAAAACCAGTTCGCCAATGATGCGAACACCCAGTTCAAGGTGGCAGCGCGCCGCGATAAGCTGATCGGGCTGTGGGCGGCGGAAAAGCTCGGGCTCGATGGCGACGAAGCTGCGGCCTATGCCAAGCTAGTCATCTTGTCCGATCTCGAAGAGGCTGGCGACGAAGATGTGATGCGCAAGTTGGTCGCCGATCTTGCGCCGCTGGGTATCGGCGATGCTGAAATCCGCGCCATGCTCGCCGACCGGGGTCTGGAAGCGCGTCGGCAGATCATGGAGCAGATGTAACCGTGGCAATGGCTGCAAGCGATATCGAAGCGGCAATCCTTGCCGCGCTGCCGGGGGCGACGGTGGCGATCACCGACCTTGCCGGTGACGGCGATCATTATGCTGCGCGGGTGACGGCGCCGCAGTTCGCGGGCTTGACTCGCATCAAGCAACACCAACTTGTCTATAATGCGCTCGGCGGTCGCATGGGTGGCGTTCTGCACGCCCTGCAGCTGACCACCGCACCCGCCTGAGGAGGCCAAAATGTCCGACGAAACCCACGCCCGCATCGACACACTGGTCAAATCGACCCCCGTCGTACTGTTCATGAAGGGCACGCCGTTGTTTCCGCAGTGCGGATTTTCGTCGACAGCTATCGCGATACTGGAACGGCTGGGGGTCGATGTCGAAGGCAGCGCCTTTGCCAGCGTGGATGTTCTGGCCGACCCTGCGGTGCGGTCGGGAATCAAGGCCTATTCGGATTGGCCGACGGTGCCGCAGCTTTACGTCGGCGGCGAATTCATCGGCGGGTCGGATATCATGATGGAAATGTATCAGGCGGGCGAACTGACCGAGGCTCTGCAAGCGGCGGGCGTCGCGCGCACAGCGGCATAGTCCGCGCGTGCCGCCGCTGACGATCGGCGCAATCTGGACCGGTATGCTGGGTGCGATGCGCCCGATATTCTGGACGATGATGACGGTTGCCGCGCCGTTCACCTTGCTTGTCGATATGGCGATGACGGTGTTTGGTCCAGAGCCTCCCAAGACGATTGCCGCCATGACGCCGCGGCTGGTGCTGATCCTCATCGTTATCCCGGGATTGATCGGGGCCATCGGCCAGATGGCGGTGGCGCGGCTGGTGACCGAGCCGGGGGCTGCACCGCGCGTTGCGCTCGCGGCAGCGTTTGTTGCAATGCCGGCCTATGTTCTGTCGTTGCTCGTGAGTGCCATACCGATCGGGCTTGGCCTGATGCTGCTCGTCCTCCCAGGTTTGTATCTTGCGGCGCGGCTGTTTCTCGTTGTTCCGCTGGCGGCAACCGAGCGGCTCGGCGCAATCGCCCTGCTGGAGCGCAGCTGGCGGCTGACTGCCGGACATGGCGTGCCGATAATGGGGTTTCTGCTGCTGGCGGTGCTGTTCGTGCTCGGTGCGAGTGTGCTGGCGGGCGGTATCGGCGCGGCACTCGGGACGGTGTTCAAGCTGGTCGGACTGGGTGCGGTTGGCGGTTTCGTCAACAATCTTGTGGCGGCCGTTCTGGCGACGGCAATCGCTGTGGCCAATGCGGCGGCGGCGTCGGTGATTTATCTCCGGCTGCGCGATGGTGCACGGGCGTAGCGTCGGCGCTCAATCCCAGCGCGCCAGCGGCGGCAGGCTCATCAGGATGGCATCGACATTGCCGCCGGTCTTCAACCCGAACGTCGTGCCGCGATCGTAGACAAGGTTGAATTCGGCATAGAGCCCGCGATAGCGCAGCTGCTGCGCCCGTTCGTCCTCGGTGAACGGAAGGTGCATCTTTTCGCGCACCAGCGCCGGGTAGAGCGTGACAAAGGTCCGGCCGACGTCCTGGGTAAAGGCGAAATCCTTGTCCCAGTCATGGTCGAGGTGATCGTAGAAAATGCCGCCGACGCCGCGATGGCGGTTGCGGTGGGGCACCCAGAAATAGTCGTCGGCCCATTTCTTGAACGCCGGGAAATGCGCCGGATCATGGCGGTCGCAGGTCGCCTTGAGAGCGGCGTGGAAGGCGGCGGTCTGGGCGTCGTCGGGAATTGCCGGGTTGAGATCGGTGCCGCCGCCGAACCACGCCTTGCTGGTCACCAGATGCCGGGTGTTGAGATGCACCGCCGGAACCAACGGGTTGCACGGATGCAGGACGAGACTGATGCCGGTGGCGAAAAAGCGTGGGTCGTCGGCGGCACCATTGATCTGCTTGGCGAATTCGGGCGCAAATTCACCATAGACGGTGGAAATGTTGACGCCGGCCTTTTCGAAGACCCGACCCTTCATCACCGACATGACGCCGCCACCGCCGGGGCCGCCATTGTGATCGGTGCGCTCCCAAGCTGTCCGTTCGAAGCGTCCAGCCGAAGCGTGGCCGCTGCCTTCGTCCTCAAGCGTCTCCAATGCGGCGCAGATTTGGTCGCGTAGCGACCGGAACCAGGTTTCGGCAGCGGTCTGGTGAGCGTCGAGGGTGTACATGGCGGCGCATAAGCCACATTCGGGGCGTGACGGGCAAGAGGAGCGCCCCCCGCGCCAAAATGCCCGTTGCACTGGCCGCCATTGGGACGCTATGCCGCCGTTACTCAGGACAGGTGACCGTGTGGTTGCCATAAACTAATTTCAGGGGCCATGATGGCAAGCGACGCACCCCAGACTGATACGCTCACCGAAACCGGCGAACGCCGCCGCGACTTTATCTATGTGGCGACCGCTGCCTTCGCCGCGGCAGGTGCGGCTGCTGTTGTCTGGCCGCTGGTCAACCAAATGAACCCGTCGGCCGACGTTTTGGCGCTCGCTTCGATCGATGTCGATCTGGCGGCGATTCAGCCAGGTCAGGCGATCAAGATCAGCTGGCGCGGCAAGCCGGTGTTTGCGCGCCGCCTTACCCCTGCCGAGATGACTGCTGCCGAGAAGGTCGATATCAAGACGTTGCGTGATCCCGAAACGCTGGCGCAGCGTACCAAGCCCGGCAAGGCCGAATGGCTGATTACGCTTGGCGTCTGTACCCATTTGGGTTGCGTGCCGCTGGGCGCAGGTGAGGGCGAAGTGAAGGGCGATTTTGGCGGCTATTTCTGCCCGTGCCACGGTTCGACCTATGATACCGCCGCCCGCATTCGCAAGGGACCGGCTCCGAAAAATCTGGAGGTACCGCCGTATGCCTTCAAAACCCCCACGTCCGTGACCATCGGTTGAGGATCGAGATATGAGCTTCCCCTGGGCCAAGCATTACGCGCCATCATCGGCGCTCGGCAAATATATGGACAGCCGCCTGCCGCTGCCGCGCTTCATCTATGATGCGGTCGGTGCGGGTTACCCGGCACCGAAGAATTTGAACTATTTCTATAACTTCGGCTTCCTCGCCGGTGCGGCACTGATGATCCAGATCATCACCGGCATCGTGCTTGGTATGCATTATGCCGCCAACACCCAGATCGCCTTCGACTCGGTCGAGCATATCATGCGCGACGTCAACAACGGCTGGATGATCCGTTACATGCACGCCGTCGGCGCGAGCTTCTTCTTCGCGGTCGTCTACGTCCACATCTTCCGCGGGCTATATTACGGTTCGTACAAGCCGCCGCGCGAAGTGTTGTGGATGCTCGGCGTCGTTATCCTGCTGCTGATGATGGCGACGGCGTTCATGGGTTATGTGCTCGTCTGGGGCCAGATGAGCTTCTGGGGCGCGACCGTGATCACCAACCTGTTCTCGGCGATTCCGATCATCGGCGAGCCGATCCATACATGGTTGCTCGGTGGTTTTTCGCCGGATAACGCCACGCTCAACCGCTTCTTCTCACTGCACTATCTGCTGCCGTTTATCATTCTCGGCGTCATTATCCTGCACGTTTGGGCGCTGCACATCCCGGGGTCGAACAACCCGACCGGTGTCGATGTGAAGGGTCCGCAGGATACCGTGCCGTTCCATCCTTATTACACGGCGAAGGACTTCTTCGGGCTTGGCGTGTATTTCACGATTTTCGCAATCGTCGTGTGCTTTGCGCCGAATGCGTTGGGTGAGGTCGATAATTATATTCCGGCTAATCCGCTATCGACCCCGGCGCACATCGTTCCCGAATGGTATCTGCTGCCATTCTACGCGATCTTGAAGGCGTTCACGACCGACTTCCTGTTCGTGCCTGCCAAGCTGTGGGGCGTGCTCGCCATGTTCTCGGCGATCATCTTGCTGTTTTTCCTGCCATGGCTCGACACTTCGCCGGTGCGCTCGAACAGCTATCGGCCGCTCAATCGTATCTTCTTCTGGATCTTCGTTGCTGATTGCATCGTTCTCGGCGTGTGCGGGGGCCAGCAGGCGGTCGAGCCCTGGGTGCGGATCGGGCAGCTTTCGGCGGCATATTATTTCGCCCACTTTCTGATCATCATCCCGATCGTCGCCGCCATCGAAAAGCCGCTGCCGCTGCCGAATTCAATCTCGGAAGCCGTGCTTGGCAAGGAATCGAAGACCGGCGCGCCGATCGCATTGCAGCCCGAAGGGTATAACGAGACCCCGGCGGGCACCGTCGGCAGCGGCCACGCGCCGCAGCCGGCCGAATAAGGACCAATCACATATGATCCGCTTTGGGGCATTCGGCGTCGGCCTGCTTTTCGTCATCGTGCTGCTGTGGGGCGTCATCCAGCCGCGCGAAGCCGCTGCGCCCGACATCGTGCATGAACTTCACATGGAGCCTGAGAAGGTCGCATGGAGTTGGAACGGACCCGGCAATCTGGGGGTGCTGGGCACCTTCGATCGCAAGCAGCTGCAGCGCGGCTTCCAAGTTTATAAGGAAGTCTGCTCGGCGTGCCATTCGATTCACCGGGTCGCCTTCCGCGATCTCGCGGCGCTGGGTTTCAGCGAACCGGAAATCAAGGCACTCGCCAAGGGTTATGACGTTCCATCGATCGACGACAAGACCGGCGATGTGGCAACCCGAAAGGGGCTTCCGTCGGACAAGTTCCCGCTGATCTACCCCAACGAGATCGCCGCCCGCGCCGCACAGAATGGCGCGCTGCCGCCCGATCTGTCGCTGATCACCAAGGCGCGTGAAGGCGGGGCAAATTATATCCATTCGCTGATCACCGGCTACCGCGATGCCCCCGCTAAATGGCAGGTTCCCGATGGCCTTTACTATAACCCGTGGTTCAAGACGTTGAACTTGGCCATGCCGCCGCCGCTCGCCGCCGATGATCAGGTGACCTATGCCGATGGCACCAAGGCAACGCGCGACCAGATGGCCAAGGACGTGGCGACGTTCCTGACATGGACCGCCGAGCCGAAGCTCGAGGCGCGGCGTCAGACGGGCGTCGCTGCGGTGTTGTTCCTGCTGATCCTGACGGGGCTGGCCTATCTCAGCTATCAGCGTGTCTGGGCCGATGTGAAGGGCAAGAAGGTCAAGACGGCCTGACGGATTTGCTCTCGCGCTGGGGCGGGGAGGCGGCTAGTCTCCCCATCCTCTGGAGGAGAGCAACCATGTTCCGTACAGCCATTACTGCCGCTGCCATCGCCCTGACGCTTGGAGGTCTTTCGGCCGCCCCCGCGCTCGCCGCACCGTGCAAGGACGCCAAGGGCAAGTTCACCAAATGCCCGCCCGCGCCGGTTGCCAAGGGCGTTCGTTGCAAGGATGCCAAGGGCAAGTTCGCCAAGTGCGGTGCCCCCGGCGCGGTTCCGATCAAATAGGCGGATCAAGGGAGTTGGACGGGTGAGCATGATCGATCTGCGCGCACTCGTCCGCACCATCCACGACTATCCCAAGCCGGGGATCGCCTTTCGCGATATTACGACGTTGCTGCTCGATGGTCCGGGGTTCGCGGAGTCGATCGAGCAATTGGTGGCGCAGTCTGGTCCCGCACCCGATCTTGTCGCCGGGATCGAAGCACGCGGGTTCATCTTTGGTGCCGCGCTCGCCAATCGCTTGGGCTGCGGCATGGTGCTGCTGCGCAAGAAGAACAAGCTGCCGGGGCGGGTGACCGGCATCAACTATGCCCTTGAATACGGTCAGGATCGGATCGAGATGCACGCCGATGCCGTCGACCCCGGCACGCGCGTATTGCTCGTCGACGACCTGATCGCCACCGGCGGTACGGCGCTCGCCGGGATCGAACTGCTGCGCAGCGCCGGCGCCGTCGTCGAGCGCGCGGCCTTTGTTATCGATCTGCCCGATTTGGGCGGCGCGGCGCGGTTGCAGGCGGCAGGCGTCGACGTGACGGCGCTGATGGCGTTCGAGGGCGATTGAGGTTTGATCAGACGCGGTACGAACCGATAAGTTGCCGCACACCCCGTAACTGTCATCCCGGCGAAGGCCGGGATCCAGCTTCCTTCGCTACGTTGCGACAGACAACTGGATCCCGGCCTTCGCCGGGATGACAGGGAAATTGTCAGTGACTCAAACCGGCACCGCATAGCTGACGATCTCGAACTCGATCCCGTCGGGATCGAAAACGTAAAACCGCCGTCCCGGTTCATAGCCCCCATGGTTGAACGGTACGAGGCCATGGGCGCGGCAGGCGGCTTCGACAGCGTCGATATCCTCGACCTCGATGCCGAGATGGTTGAGCGGGCTGCCCTTGGTATGGGCGAGTGGCGCGACGGCGGCAGCGCTCGGGCTGTACAGCGCGAGATAGGCGGTATCGCTGCCGACATGGATCGTGTGGCCGCCCATCTGCGACGGTCCACGCCAACGGATGTGCCAATTGAATAGCGCGATCATCAGCGCGGCACTGCGTTCGGGGTCGCTGACGGTCAGGTTGACGTGTTCGATGAAGGCAGTTGCCATGGCGGTCTCCTGTCGGGTCCGAATCATTGGACCGGGTTGACCGTAGCTCTATGCAACCTCAAGTCAGGTTGAGATCAAGCGCTATTCGTGTGAGAGACATCCGATGCGTCCAGACGATGTCCTGTCGATCGGCGATCTCGCGGCGCGGACCGGCCTGTCGGTCTCGGCGATCCGATATTATGAGACGCGCGGGCTGATCGAAGCGCGGCGTAGCGCCGGTCGGCAGCGGCGATTTTTGCGCGCCGATATCAGGCGATTATCCTTCATCCTGATCGCCCAGCAATTCGGCCTGTCGATCGATGACATCGCTGCTGAATTGACGAAGCTGCCGCACGGCCGCACCCCGGGGCAGGCCGATTGGCGGCGCATCAGTACCGGAATGCGGCAATTGCTCGATGACCGTATTGCGGCGCTGGAACGGACCCGCGACCGGCTCGACGGCTGCATCGGTTGCGGCTGCCTGTCACTCGAGGGATGTGCGCTCTACAATCCGCGCGACCGTGCCGGACTGCGCGGCACTGGCCCGCGCTACGTCCTGAGCAGCGACGAACCTGACAGCGACGGCTGAGGCTAGCGCTTTTGCTTGCGCGCAGCGTAGCGGGCGTCGCGCGCGGCCTTGGCGGCGGCATCCCGCGCGATGGCAACGAGACGATCCTGTTCGGCCTTGACCGCGGCTTCGGCTTCCTTCTGCTTGCGCAGTTCTTCGGCGCGGATCGCGGCTTCGGCGCGTTCGACCTTGCGTTGCTCTTCGCGTTCGGCGCGCTTTTCGGCGGCGCGCGCGCGCGCGGCAAGCGCCGCCTCGTCGGGCGGGGGTGCGCTCTTGAACTTATCGAGCTTGGATTTGCGGGCTTCGGCCGCCGCCTTGGCGCGGTCGGAGAAGTCGGGGAGTTTGAATGCCATTGCGCGCTCCCTTAGCGGGCGGTTTACGCCGCTGCAACCGAGAGATTCGCCGCGATCGCATAAACGGTCACCGGCGTCCCCGAAAGCGCGGCATTTCCCGACAGCGGATCGATTCGCGAGCGTTCGGTCAGGTCGTTGATGCTGACGCCGGGACGTTCGGCAGCAACCGACAGTTTTACCCCTTTGCGACCATGGCCGAAGCCGTGCGGCAGTGAGACGACGCCCGGCATCACCGCATCGGTCACTTCGGCGGCAACTTCGACGCGGCCTGCCGCCGATTCGACCGCAACGGTCGCGCCATCGGCGATGCCGCGCGCCGCAGCATCGTCTGGATGCATCATCAGCGTGCAGCGCGGTGGGCCCTTGGCAAGACGACGCGAGTTGGCGAGCCAGCTGTTATTGCTGCGGATATTACGGCGACCGATGAGGACAAGGCCATCACCCGCAGCAACTTCGAGCCAGACAGCGAAGCGGTCGAGATCGGCAATCAACGGTTCGGGGGCGGCGTGGATGAGTTTGTCGGGTGTCCGCAGCCGGTCGGGCAGGCGTGGTTCGAGCGCCCCGAGATCAAGGCCGTGGGGGTGTGCCTCGACGTCGGCAAGACTCAGTCCGCGCGGGCTGTTGCGCAGCATCTGGTCGAGCACGTCGCGCGGCGGGACGATGTTGGGCAGCGGGCTGCCCTTGGCTCCGGCGATAGCGCGCGCCAGTTCGGCGACGATCTCCCAATCGCTTTTCGTCCCCGGCGTCCGGTCGAACACCGGCGGCGAATAATTGGCGAAGTTGCGCATCGCGATCGGCGCGAGGAACAGCGGGTAGTGATCCTTCTCCAGCGGACCGCATGGCGGCAGGATGTAATGGGCGTGCGCGCTGGTCGCCGTCACATACATGTCGATGCTGACCATGACCTCGAGCGTGTCGAGCGCCACGTCGAGCGCACCGCCATCGGGAACCGACAGCACCGGATTGCCGGCGACAACGACGAGCGCGCGAATCTGTCCCGGCCCCGGGGTCGCGATCTCCTCGGCAAGCGCCACGGCGGGAAACTCGCTCAGCACTTCGGGATGGCCCGACACGCGACTGCGGAAGCGATCATAGCTCCCCGATCCGGTCTGGCCGACGACATCGACGGCGGGGCTGGTGAACATCGGACCGCCTTCGCTATCGAGATTGCCGGTGGCGATGTTGATGAGGGTGATCAGCCAATGGTTGAGCGTACCGAATGCCGCCGTCGATACCCCGATGCGGCCATAGACCACCGCCGGTGCGCCCGACCCGAGTTTGCCGGCGAGCGCGCGGATACTGACTTCGTCGATTCCGCAGGCGGCAGCGCAAGTTGCAATGTCGAAGCGGCGCAATGCCGCCCAGGCGATATCCCAATCCTTGAGCATCGGCGTCAGCCGCCCCGGATCGACCAAACCGGCTTCGTCGAGCTCCAGCAGCAGCGCGACAAGGAGCGCCGGATCGCTACCGGGGCGGATGAACAGGTGATCGTCGGCGAGGCTGGCGGTTTCGGTGCGGCGCGGGTCGATGACGGTCAGCGTGCCGCCGCGCGCCTGCAGTGCCTGAATGCGCTTCTTCACATCGGGCACCGTCCATACACTGCCGTTCGACGCCAGCGGATTGCCGCCGATGATGACCATGTGGTGCGTCCGATCGATATCGGGAACCGGAAACAGCGCGTTGTGGCCAAACATCCACAGCTGCGCGACCTGGTGGGGGATCTGGTCGACCGTCGATGCCGAAAAATGACCCTTGGTGCCGAGTGCCGCGCGCAGTAGCCCGATATGCGTCGAGACACTGTAGTTATGCGCTGTCGGGTTGCCGATATAATAGGACGCAACGCCGTCGCCGGCGCTTACCGCTGCAACCTTTGCAGCAATTTCGCTGTAGGCCTGATCCCAGCCGATTTCCTGCCAGCCATGGGCAGTGCGTTTGACCGGAGCGCGCAGTCGGTCGGGATCGCTTTCCAGATCGGCGAGCGCCGTTGCCTTGGGGCAGATATGGCCGCGACTGAGCACGTTGGCGGCGTCGCCCTTGATCGACAGCACCGTCCGCCCGTCGGTTTCGATCACGACCCCGCAATTGGCTTCGCAGATGTGGCAGGTGCGATAGTGCGTCGCCATGCGTGATCTCCCCAAATCAGCACCTGCTTATCACGGTTCCGGACGCCACCAAATCGCGCGCGGATGACAAGGCGGGCCCGGACCGGCTAGCGTCGCTGAAAATCGGGGAAAGTCCATGCATCCGTTCGTTCACGCCGCCACCAGTCCCGACCGACCCGCCATCGTCATGGCAGGTTCGGGGGAGACGATGACCTATGGCGAGCTCGACGCGCGGTCGAACCGTTTCGCCCGGTTGTTCCGCGCGAACGGACTGGTGCGCGGCGACACAATCGCGCTGCTGATGACCAACTGCCCCGATTATCTGGCGCTGTGCTGGGGCGCGCAGCGGGCGGGGCTGGTTTATGTCGCGATGTCGACCAAGCTGACCGGTGACGAGGCGGCTTATATCGTTACCGATTCGGGCGCGAAGCTGGTGTTTGCCTCCGCAAGCCTTGCTGCCGTTGCCAGCATCGCCGCCGCCGACCTGCCGCCGACGCACCGCTTCGTCGCCGGGGGCGCGGTCGCGGGCTTTTCCGACATGGCTGCCGCCCTTGCCGCGCAGTCCGCCGACCGCATCGCCGACGAAAGCTGCGGCCGCGACATGCTTTATTCGAGCGGCACGACCGGGCGACCCAAGGGGGTGCGCGGCGCATTACCCGAGGGGCCGATCGACGGCATGGATGCGCTAACCGGCCTTGTCGCCATGCTCTACGGCTTCGACTCCGACATGACCTACCTGTCGCCCGCACCGCTCTACCACGCCGCGCCGCTGCGCTATTGCATGGCGGTGCATCGTTATGGCGGCACGATCGTCTGCATGGAGCGCTTCGACCCCGAGACCTATCTGGCGCTTATCGAAAAGTTCGCGGTAACGCATAGCCAGTTGGTGCCGACGATGTTCGTGCGGATGCTCAAGCTGCCCGATGACGTCCGCGCCCGCCATGATCTGTCGAGCCTGAAGGTGGCGATCCATGCCGCCGCGCCGTGCCCGGTCGATGTGAAACACGCGATGATCGACTGGTGGGGGCCGGTCATCTACGAATATTATTCGGCGACCGAAGGCGCGGGGTTCACGGCGATTTCGCCGCACGAATGGCTCGAGCGCCCCGGATCGGTCGGCAAGTCGCTGCTGGGTGAAATCCGCGTGCTTGGCGACGATGATTCGGTGTTGGCTCCCGGCGAAACGGGGCGCATCTATTTCGTCGGCGGGCCGAAATTCCAGTATCACAATGACGCCGAGAAAACCGCGAGCGTCACTGGCGACCATGGCGCGACCTTCGGCGATATCGGCCATGTCGATGCCGACGGCTATTTGTTCCTGACCGACCGCGCGGCGTTCATGATCATCTCGGGCGGGGTCAACGTCTATCCGCAGGAGGCCGAGAACGCGCTGACCCTGCATCCCGAAGTCGCCGATGTCGCGGTGTTCGGCGTGCCCGACGCCGAGATGGGCGAGGCGGTCAAGGCGGTGGTGCAGCCGCGCGACATGGGCCGCGCCGGACCCGAGCTTGAGGCCGAACTCATCGCCTTCGTCCGCGCCCGGTTGAGCCATGTGAAATGCCCGACGACCATCGATTTCATGGCCGAACTGCCGCGCCACGATACCGGCAAGCTGTACAAGCGGCTGCTGAAGGACTGGTATTGGGCGGCGGCGTGACGCTTGCCGGACTAAGAACGAGTGCCTTGATCGGTGCAATTCTCGCGCTATCGTCGGCAGTCTCGGCCGCTGCCAAGCCCGCGCTTTGGGTCGTCCGCAGCGCCGATACCGAAATCACCCTGTACGGCACCGTCCATGCCCTTTCCAAGGGCATCGACTGGTTGACGCCGGTTGCCGCCGCAAGGCTCGATGCGGCGGACTCGCTCGTGGTCGAGGCAGTGATTCCCGATGATCGTTTTGCCGTTGGCGAGGTGATGACCCGGCTGGGCATGCCGCCGGGCCTCAAGCCGCTAAGCACGCGCGTGCCGAAGCCGCTTGGTCGTGAGGTCGAACGGGCTGCCGCCACTGCCGGGGTTTCCATTGCCCTGCTTGACCGGATGGAGCCATGGCTGGCGGCGATCACATTGAGCGAGGCGGCGCTTGAACGGCAGGGGATCAATCCGGCCGATGGCGTCGAACCTGCGTTGACGGTGCGGGCGCGCCGGGCCGCAAAGCCGGTTGTCGGTCTCGAAACAGTCGAACAGCAGCTGCGCTACTTTGATGCGCTTGCGATTCCCGACCAAACAGCGCTGCTCAAGGCGACGGTCGAGGATCTCGACACTGCCAAGGCCGATACCGACCGATTGCTGGCGTTGTGGCAAAAGGGGGACGTCGATGCGATCGCCCGCGATTTCAGCCATGAGGCGCGGGCATCACCTAATCTCATGAAGGTGCTGCTGACCGAGCGCAACGCCCGTTGGGTTGGATGGATTGCGGGCGCCATGCGAACCCCCGGCAAGGTTTTCCTTGCGGTGGGTGCCGGACACTTTGGCGGCGCGCAGGGTCTGATCGCCTTGCTCAGGGCACGCGGATTGCAGGTCGAGCGAATTGAATAGTCCTCTTCCGCACCGCATTATCTTGCGTTGTGCGACCGCTTCGCCTATGCGCCTGCGCTTCGCGTCGCCTGTCTGCATCCCTGGAGGCTTGGGCGGGGCGAAGTTTACCCGAAATTGGAGAGTGCGAGCAATGAGCGAAACATTGAAGCTCGCGGCAGAGATGCGTGACAGGGCAGGCAAGGGAGCCTCCCGCGCAGTTCGTCGTGAGGGCCGGGTTCCGGCCGTGATCTATGGTGCCGGCCAGCCTGCCGTGACCATCCACGTCGAGGAAAAGATCCTCGTCCGTCAGCTGTCGACCGGGCATTTCATGAATTCCGTCGTCGAACTGGTGATGGATGGCGCTGCCGCCGTCCGCACCTTGCCCCGCGATGTGCAGTTCCACCCCGTCAGCGACCGGCCTATCCATGTCGATTTCTTCCGGCTGACCGGCGACAGCGTCATCACCGTCGAAGTGCCGGTGCACTTCGTCGATGAAGACAAGTCGCCCGGCATGAAGCGCGGCGCGGTGCTCAACATCGTCCGCCACGAGCTGCAGCTCGATTGCCCGTCGAACGCCATCCCTGACCAGATCGACATCAGCCTTGCCGGTCGCGACGTTGGCGATTCGATCCATATCAGCGCGGTTGTGCTGCCTGCTGGTGTCAAGTCGCACATCACCGATCGCGATTTCACCATCGCGACGATGGTCGCACCGTCGGCGCTGAAGAGCGAAGTCGATGCGGCGGAAAGTGCTGCGGCAGCGTAAATCCGGACGCGGCCGGTGAACCTGTTCGCCGGCCTCGGCAATCCCGGTGCGGCGCATGCGCTGCAACGCCATAACTTCGGTTTCATGGCGGTCGATGCAATTGCGGCGCGGTACGATTTCGGCCCGTGGAAGACGCGCTTCCTCGGGCTGACATCCGAAGGCCGGATTGGCGAGCAGCGCGTCACCCTGCTCAAGCCCGCGACGTTCATGAACGAAAGCGGGCGCTCGGTCGGCGAGGCGGTGCGCTTTTTCAAGCTCGTGCCCGCAGAGGCGCTGACGGTGTTCTACGACGAACTCGACCTTGATCCGTTTCGGGTCAAGGTCAAACACGGCGGCGGGGCAGCGGGGCACAACGGTATCCGTTCGATCGACAAGCACATCGGCCCGGACTATCGCCGCGTCCGGCTCGGCATCGGCCATCCGGGGCACAAGGACCGGGTGCTCGGCCATGCGCTCGGCAACTTCGCCAAGGCCGAGATGGAGTCGCTGGCGGCGTTTATCGGCGTGGTGGCGGATGAGGTATCTTGGCTGCTCGCGGGTGACGATGTGCGATTCATGAACGACGTGGCGCTGCGGCTGAGCTAACTCCCCTCCCGCTTGCGGGAGGGGTTGGGGGTGGGAAGTTCCTCGCCGCCGCGCTATCGCTGCTCGAACAAAACCCCACCCCCGACCCCTCCCGCAAGCGGGAGGGGAGAAGGAAACAAGATGCCCATCCGCTGCGGAATCGTCGGGTTGCCCAATGTCGGCAAATCGACCCTGTTCAACGCGTTGACCGAAACCGCCGCGGCGGCAGCGGCGAACTACCCATTCTGCACGATCGAGCCCAATGTCGGGAACGTACCGGTCCCCGATCCGCGGCTGAACGACCTCGCCCGCATCGCACATTCGGCGAAGATCATCGAAACGCAGCTGGGGTTTACCGATATTGCGGGGCTCGTGCGCGGTGCGTCGAAAGGGGAGGGGCTGGGCAACCAGTTCCTCGCCAACATCCGCGAAACCGATGCCATCGTCCATGTCCTGCGCTGCTTCGAGGACGACGACGTCACCCATGTCGAAGGCCGTGTCGATCCGGTGGCGGACGCCGAAACGGTCGAAACCGAACTGATGCTGTCGGATCTTGAAAGCCTTGAGAAGCGCGTGCCGAACCTGCTCAAAAAGGCGACCCAAGGCGACAAGGAGGCAAAGGTCGCCGCCGCCGTTCTGGGGCAGGCGCTCGATCTGCTCCGCGAAGGCAAGCCCGCGCGGCTGACGGCGCCGCGCGACGAGGAGGAGCAGCGCGCGCTCGATATCGCCCAGCTGCTAACCGCCAAGCCGGTGCTGTACATCTGCAACGTCGAGGAAGCGTCGGCAGCGACCGGCAACGCCCATAGTGCGGCGGTCGAAAAAATGGCGAAGGCTCAGGGTGCCGGCGCGGTGATCGTATCGGCGGCAATCGAAGCCGAAATCGCCACCATGGACCCCGCCGACCGGCCCGATTATCTCGAGGCCCTTGGGCTTCACGACGCCGGTCTCGCCCGCGTCATCCGCGCGGCGTACGAACTGCTCGGACTGATTACTTTCTTCACCGTCGGGCCAAAGGAAGCCCGCGCCTGGACGGTTACCAAGGGCGCGCGCGCTCCGCAGGCCGCGGGCGAAATCCATGGCGATTTCGAAAAGGGCTTCATCCGCGCCGAAACCACGGCGTTTGATGACTATGTGCGGCTGAACGGCGAAGCCGGCGCGCGCGAGGCGGGCAAGCTGCGGTCCGAAGGCAAGGACTATGTCGTCCACGACGGCGACGTGATGCTGTTCCGCTTCAACGTCTAGTTGACCCCCGCGCGTCCGCGCCGCTACACCCCGCGCAACGAATTTTCCGCACCTGCGAAGGCCGAAGCCGCTGTCCGAGAAAGCCCTCTCGTTCCAGGACATGATCCTGACGCTCCAGCGTTACTGGAGCGAGCGCGGCTGTGTCATCCTGCAGCCGTATGACATGGAAGTCGGCGCGGGTACCTTCCACCCGGCGACGACGCTGCGCGCGCTCGGCCCCGACACGTGGAACGCCGCCTTTGTTCAGCCGAGCCGCCGTCCGTCGGATGGCCGCTATGGCGAGAACCCCAACCGGTTGCAGCATTATTACCAGTTTCAGGTCATCCTGAAGCCGTCCCCCGACGACTTGATCGACCTCTATCTCGGTAGCCTCGATGCCATCGGCGTCGACCGCGCGCTCCACGATATCCGCTTCGTCGAGGATGATTGGGAAAGCCCGACGTTGGGCGCTTGGGGGCTCGGCTGGGAGGTCTGGTGCGACGGCATGGAGGTGACGCAGTTCACCTATTTCCAGCAGGTC
The DNA here is from genome assembly GCA_038229555.1 of Sphingomonadales bacterium. Lineage (GTDB taxonomy): Bacteria > Pseudomonadota > Alphaproteobacteria > Sphingomonadales > Sphingomonadaceae > Sandarakinorhabdus. Next base: position 302,173 of record JBBROI010000002.1, on the reverse strand, counting down.
GGCGGCTATGATTGCGCGCCGGTCGCGGGCGAGCTGACCTATGGGCTCGAGCGCCTGGCGATGTACGTTCAGGGCGTCGAGAATGTCTACGATCTGCGCTATAACGACGCCGGGGTGTCGTATGGCGATGTGTTCCTGAAGCAGGAACAGCAGTTCAGCGCCTACAACTTTGAGCACGCAAACACCGATCGACTGTTCCAGCATTTCAAGGATGTCGCCGAGGAATCGCGGGCGCTGGTGACGGCCAACCTGCCGCTGCCGGCGTACGATCAGGCGATCAAGGCGAGCCACATCTTCAACCTGTTGAACGCGCGCGGGGTGATCTCGGTCGCCGAGCGTCAGGCGTATATCGGCCGGGTGCGCGATCTGGTGAAGGGGGTCGCGGACAGCTGGATGCAGGTGAACGGGTGGTAGCGGCGGCAAGAATTTCCTCTCCCGCTTGCGGGAGAGGCGACTCGCGCCCCTTGGCGCGGCGGGTGAGGGTGTCTCTTTCTTCAACGCAGAGCGCCCGGGCCGTCGGCTATCGCCTCCGTCTCTCGCCTCTCCCGCACGTGGGAGAGGGGCGTTGACCATTTTCCTCCTCGAACTCGCTTCGGAAGAAATCCCGGCGCGGATGCAGGCCGCTGCCGCCGAGCAACTGCGCACCCGATTCATCGATGCGATGAAGGCTGCCGCACTCCCCCACGGCACCGTCACCGCCGACGCTACCCCACGCCGCCTGTGGCTGATTGCCGAGGGTGTCGCCCTGGCGAGCGACGCCGCCAGCGAGGAACGTCGCGGGCCGAAGGCCGACGCACCGCCGCAGGCGATCGAGGGCTTTCTGCGTTCGACCGGCTTGACGCGCGACGAACTCGAGGCGCGCGACGAAGCCAAGGGCCGGTTCCTCTATGCTGTGCTGAAGAGCGAAGGCCGTCCCGCCGCCGATATTCTCGCCGAGGCCATTCCGGTGATCGTCCGCGCCTTCCAATGGCCGAAATCGATGCGCTGGGGTGCGGCATCGGCATCGACCGCCAGCCCGCGCTGGGTGCGCCCGCTGACCGGGATCATCGCGCTGCTCGACGACGCGGTGGTGCCGTTCGTGGTGCACGGCGTGACCAGCGGGCGGACGACGCGCGGCCACCGCATCCATGCGCCGGGGCTGCTCGAAATCGCGGGTGCCGAGACATATGCCGACCAGCTGCGTGCAGCGAAGGTGCTCGTGTCGTCGGCCGAACGCCGGGGGTTGATCGAAGCCGGGGCAGCGAAGGCGGCGGCTGCGGCGGACCTGACGATCATTCCCGACGCCGGGCTGATCACCGAAAATGCCGGGCTGACCGAATGGCCGGTGCCGCTGCTCGGGGGCTTCGACCCGGCGTTCCTTGCAGTCCCGCGCGAGGTCATTCAACTGACGATGCGGACCAACCAGAAGTATTTCGCCTGCGCCGATAGCACGGGCGCGCTCGCTCCGGCGTTCGTCTGCGTCGCCAATCTGGAACCGAGCGATGGCGGCGCGGCGGTCGTCAAGGGCAATGAACGCGTGCTGTCGGCGCGGCTGTCGGATGCCAAATTCTTCTGGGATCAGGACCTTGCGACGGTGAAGGCCGGCGGGCTGGAGGCGTTTCTGCCCAAGCTCGGCGATATCGTGTTTCACGAGAAACTGGGGACGCTGGCCGGTAAGGTCGACCGCGTGGCGAAGCTGGCGCGCTGGCTGGTCGAGTCAGGCGCTGTAACGGCTCCCCTCCCTTCTTCAAGGGAGGGGCTGGGGGAGGGTTCTGCGTCCGAAGCCGCGTCTGCCGGTGGCTCGCTGCCGCTCGCACCCTCCCCCAGCCCCTCCCTGAAGAGGGAGGGGAGCAGTCTTGCCGACCTCGCCGAACGCGCCGCGCGGTTGGCGAAGGCCGATCTGGTAAGCGCCACCGTCGGCGAATTTCCCGAGGTGCAGGGGATCGCCGGCCGCTACCTCGCGCTCGCCGCCGGTGAAGACCCCGCCGTCGCCGACGCCATCCGCGACCATTATAAGCCGGTCGGGCAGGGGGATGATGTGCCGACCGCGCAGGTGAGCGTGGCGGTGGCGTTGGCCGATAAGTTGGATACGTTGGCATCGTTCTTCGCAATTAATGAACGTCCTACAGGGTCACGTGATCCGTTCGCATTGAGGCGTGCCGGTCTTGGACTAATCCAACTCATATTGGCCAACCGTCTGCGTTTGTCAGTCGGGCTGAGTTTTCTGGAGGCTATCATCATCTTGCGAGAGCAGGTGATGCAAAACGATCAGGACATGACTTCGACCGTCGCTGACAAGGAAGTCTTCGATTTTGTGATTGACCGCCTCAAAGTCCAGCAGCGCGAAGCCGGTGTCCGTCACGATCTCATCGATGCCGTGTTCGCGCTTGGCGGCGAGGACGATCTCGTGCGCCTCCTCGCCCGCGTGCAGGCGTTGCAGGCGTTTGTGGTCACCGATGACGGGGCGAACCTGTTGGCGGGGTATAAGCGGGCGGCGAATATCTTGCGGATCGAGGGGGCCAAGGCTCCCCTCCCTTCTTCAAGGGAGGGGCTGGGGGAGGGTGCGCAGCGCGAGCCGAGCCCTCATCCGAGCGAAGAACCAAGCCGTGCTTCGCACGGACCCGCCCCCGACCCCTCCCTTGAAAGGGAGGGGTGTTTGGCAGCCGCCCTCGACGCCGCGCTCCCCGCCGCCGCCGCCGCCGTGGCGCGTGAGGATTTCACCGCCGCGATGACCGCGCTTGCCGCATTGCGCGCCCCCGTCGATGCGTTTTTCGATGGCGTTATGGTCAATGATCCCGATCCGGCGGTGCGCGGGAACCGATTGGCATTGCTGGCGCGTTTCCGCGACGCGGTCCACACGGTCGCCGATTTTTCGAGGGTCGAAGGATGACCCAATCCGTCTTCCGCTTTGGCGGCGGTTCCGCCGATGGCGACGCGACGCAGAAGACGCTGCTCGGCGGCAAGGGGGCCAACCTCGCCGAAATGGCGGGTATCGGCCTGCCGGTGCCCCCCGGCCTGACGATTGCCACCAGCGTTTGCGCAGCGTTTTACGATGCCGGCAAGCAACTGCCCGACGCGGTCAAGGCCGAAACGCTTGCCGCGCTGACAGCGGTTGAAACGATTACCGGCAAGACCTTCGGCGACGCCACCGATCCGTTGCTCGTTTCCGTCCGTTCGGGCGCGCGGGTGTCGATGCCCGGCATGATGGACACCGTCCTCAACCTCGGTCTCAACGACACAACAGTCGAAGGGCTGGCGGCGGCTTCGGGCAATCCGCGCTTTGCCTGGGACAGCTATCGCCGCTTCATCCAGATGTATGCCGATGTCGTGCTGGGGCTCGACCATTACCTGTTCGAAGATGCACTCGAAATCCTTAAGGAGGATCGCGGCGTCAACCTCGATACCGAACTCAGCGCCGACGATTTGAAGGGCCTTGTGGCGCGCTACAAGGCGGCGGTCGTCGAACATTGGGGCGATGAGTTTCCGCAGGACCCGCACGAACAGTTGTGGGGCGCCATCGGCGCGGTGTTCGGATCGTGGCGGTCGGACCGCGCGCGGACCTATCGCCGCCTCAACGACATTCCCGAAAGCTGGGGCACCGCCGTCACCGTTCAGGCGATGGTGTTCGGCAATCGCGGCGACACTTCGGCGACGGGCGTTGCCTTCACTCGCGATCCAGCCACCGGCGAGCGCGTCACCTACGGCGAATATCTGATCAACGCGCAGGGCGAGGATGTCGTCGCCGGGATCCGCACGCCGCAGTATCTGACCAAAGCGGCGCGCGAACGCGCTGGGGCCAAGGCGGCATCGATGGAAGAGGCGATGCCGGTCGTTTATGCCGAACTGGCGCGCGTGTTCGAACTGCTCGAACGCCATTATCGCGACATGCAGGATATCGAATTCACTGTCGAAGACGGGCGGCTGTGGATGCTGCAAACCCGCGCCGGCAAGCGCACAGCCAAGGCGGCGCTGAAGATCGCCGTCGACATGGTCCATGAAGCACTGATCACCGAGGCCGAAGCCGTGCTGCGGGTCGAGGCCGGGGCGCTCGACCAGTTGCTGCATCCGACGCTCGATCCGAAAGCGGTGCGCGATGTCATCGCCAAGGGCCTGCCGGCGTCGCCGGGCGCGGCATCGGGGGCGGTGGTGTTCGACAGCGATACTGCAGAGGCGCGCGCCAAGCTCGGCGACGCTGTCATCCTCGTGCGCACCGAAACCTCGCCCGAAGATATTCACGGCATGCATGCGGCGAAGGGCATTCTGACCGCGCGCGGCGGCATGACCAGCCATGCGGCGGTGGTGGCGCGCGGCATGGGGCGGCCGTGCGTGTCGGGCGCGGGCAACGTCGCCATCGATTACGTAGCGCGGGCGTTTTCGGTGGCGGGGCGCATCGTCAAGGAGGGCGACCGCATCACCTTGGACGGGGCGACCGGCGAGGTCATGCTCGGCGATGTCGCGACGATCGAACCCGATCTGTCGGGCGATTTCGGCGCGTTGATGGTCTGGGCTGACCGCCACCGGCGGTTGACAGTGCGCACCAACGCCGAAACGCCGGCCGATTGCCGCACCGCGCGGCAATTCGGGGCGGAGGGGATCGGCCTGTGCCGGACCGAACATATGTTCTTCGAACCATCGCGGATCACCTCGGTGCGCCGGATGATCCTCGCCGAATCGCCCGAGGGCCGGGCGGCGGCGCTCGTCGAACTGCTGCCTGAGCAGCGCGCCGATTTCGCTGGCATCTTCCGCGAAATGGCGGGGCTGCCGGTGACGATCCGCCTGCTCGATCCGCCGTTGCACGAGTTCCTGCCGCACGACGAAGCGGGCTTTGCCGATGTTGCGGCTGCCACGGGTCTCAGTGTCGCCACCGTCCGCCGTCGCATCGGCGAACTTCATGAATTCAACCCGATGCTCGGGCATCGCGGCTGCCGGTTGGGCATCACCTACCCCGAAATCTACGCGATGCAGGCGCGCGCCATCTTCGAAGCGGCCGTGATTGTCGCCAACGATACCGGCGAGGCGGTAGTCCCAGAAGTCATGGTGCCGCTGGTAGCGACGGCACGCGAGCTCGAAATCACCAAGGCGGTGATAGATACGCAGGCACGTGACGTCTTTGCCGAAACCGGGCGCACGCTCGACTATCTCGTCGGCACGATGATCGAACTGCCGCGCGCCGCACTGCGCGCCGGTGACATTGCGACCCACGCCGAATTCTTCTCGTTCGGTACCAACGACCTGACGCAGACCGCGCTTGGCATCAGCCGCGACGATGCGGCGCGGTTTCTGGGGGTCTATGTCGATCAGGGCATCTACCCACGCGACCCGTTCGTCGGCATCGATGAGGAGGGTGTCGGCGAATTGATCGCCATCGCCACCGAACGCGGACGAGCAGCGCGGCCCGATATCAAGCTCGGCATCTGCGGTGAGCATGGCGGCGACCCGGCAAGCATCGCCTTTTGTGAGACGCTCGGGTTGGATTACGTCAGCTGCTCGCCCTACCGGGTACCGATTGCGCGACTGGCGGCGGCGCAGGCGGCGTTGCGCAAAATCTAGGCACCGCAAACACGCGCGTCAGCCGCGATACAACAGGGTAACGCTAATGCGTCGATTGCGCGGATCGTTGCGGTCGGTCGGAGTGTAGGGATCGGTATCGGCGACCCCCTCGATGCGACGAAAGCGCGCCGCCTCGACTCCCGCCCCGGCCAATGCGCGTCGGGTCGCGTCGGCACGCAGCGTCGACAGGGTCCAATTGTTGGCGTCGCCGGCGTTATACGCCACGCTATCGGTATGGCCGCGCACCGTCAGGCCGTTGGGTGTCGCTACGATCGCCTGCGCCACCGTCCGCACCAGTTTCATCGCATCGCCGGTAAACACGCTGGTCCCTGAACCGAACATCGAAAAATCGGCGCGTTCGACGATATCGATGCGCAACCCGTCGCGGTCGCGGACGTAGCGAATTTGGCCCTTCAACCCCTTCAATGTCGGATCGCCCGCCAGCCGCGCCTCGATGATCTCGCGGACCTTGCGGAAGCGCGTCTCGTCGGCGGTGCGCATGTTGCCGGGCTTTACCGCCTTGTCGTGGCTGGCGGTCTCGGCCTCGATAGGACCTCCCCCACCGCCGCCCGCAAGTGCCACGGGGCGCTTCCCGGTCATGCTGGCATGGGGAGCCACACCCTCGGCCTGCTGCAGCGATCGCCCGCCCATGATGCCGTTCGATCCGCCGGAATTCTTCATCTGGATGACCGTCGGGGTGAAATAATCGGCGATGCCCTTGCGCTGGTCCTCGTTGGTCGCGCCGATGATCCAGAGCAACATGAAGAACGCCATCATCGCCGTCACGAAATCGGCATAGGCGATCTTCCATGCACCGCCATGGTGGCCGCCGCCGTGTTTGTCCTTGACCCGTTTGATGATGATTTCGGGTTCTATATGGAGTTGGGGCTTCACTTACTTGCCCCGCATCCCGTCGAAGACTTCGGAAAAGCTCGGCTGGTTGGCCGGGCCGATAGCGGTGCGCGCCGCTTCGATGACGAGCGGCTGCGGCTGGCCCTTGAGACTGGCGACGATGACGCGGCGGACGACCTGGTAGATTTCGGCATCGGCTTCGAGTACCGATTTCAGCCGTGCGGCACACGGCCCGACGATGCCGTAACTCAACAGCACGCCCAGAAACGTGCCGACCAGCGCCGATCCGATCATCCCGCCAAGGATCGCCGGGGGCTTGTCGATCGACGCCATGGTTTTGACGACGCCCAGAACCGCCGCGACGATGCCGAGCGCCGGCAGCGCGTCGGACATGGTGGTCAGGCGCTCGACCGGTTGCATCGCGGCGGTGTGATGGGTTTCGATCGCCTGTTCGATCACCTCCTCGACGGCATGCGGGCTGAGCGTGCCGGTCGACACCACGAGCAGCCGCAGCGAGTCGGTGAGCAGATGCAGGAACACCGGATCCTTTAGGAACTGCGGATATTCGGCGAAGATGCTGCTCGATTTCGGGTCTTCGATATGGGGTTCGACCGCCACCGCGCCGTCCTGACGGAACATCTTCATCAGCCGCGTCGTCAGAAAAATTGCCGCCGAATAATCGGCCTTTTTGTACCGCGGGCCTTTGAAGATCGCAGCGAAACCGCCGCCCATCGCCTTGATACCGCGAATGTCGGTGGCGATGAGCGTTGCCCCGGCGGCAGCACCACCGATAATGAGCATTTCATGCGGAAGCGCTTCAGCCACCACCATGATGTTGCCGCCGGTCAACGCAAAGCCACCGAACACCATGACGAACAGCACGACGAGGCCGATGACCGAGATCATGAAAGTGGCGCATGCTCCCTGGTCGTCGGCTCCGTCGCGGCCGGCGTCAGGGGGAATTACGGCAGCGGTGGACGGGAGTTGAGCCGCCGATGGCGAACGGCTCCGATGCGCGAAAGCGTTAGCGCAATTGCTCCCAAAGGCTCAGCGCATTTACCCGGACGAAACTTCCCTGCGCCGCCTGCAGCACAGTCGAAAGCCGCTGCAGCCGCGCGATTGCCTCGGTAAGATCGAGGCCTTCGAGCTGGGTCAATCCGGTTTCAGTGTCGAGTTTGGCAGCTGCAATCCGCTGGTTTTCGCTGTCGAGACGCGCGAGGCGTGCGCCGGCGGTGGCGCGACTGTCCGCCAGCCGCGACACCAGCCCGTCGAGATTGGTCAGCACACTGTCGAAGCCCGCAGCACGGACGATCGCATCGGGTTCGGCGAGCGTCTTGGCGAGCGCGTCAAGGGTGGCAAAAACCGACGCGTCATCGACGCCAAATGCCTCAGGACCGGTCAGCCCGGTGGCTATCGTCGCGCCGCCGATATCGGGTCCCGGCGCGTGGCCGCCACCTTGCCAGACGCGCGCGCCGGTCACAAGATCGCTGGCATAGGCAGGGCCGTCGGCGGCGGCTCCGCCGAACACTCGTGCGCCGTCATCGTCGCGGGTTTCGGCGAGCGATGCGGCGCGCTTGGCGAGTTCGGTTACTTCGGCCTTGAGGCTCGCCCGGTCGTCAGCCGACAGTGTGCCATTTGCCCCCTGCAGCGCCAATTCCTTGGTGCGCAGGACGATATCGCTCACTCCCGACAGTGCGGTATCGGTCGTCGACAGGCGACGGGTGGCAGCGTCGATGGCGCGGCTTCCAGTTTCGTTGGCGGCTTCGGCGCGGCGGAGGGCGGTTGTGCGAGTGAACGCAATGGGATCGTCGGCGGGCGAAACTACCCGTTTTCCAGTCGAAATCTGGCCCTGCAGCGCATCAACCTGCGCGCTCAACGCCGTGAGCTGCGCCACCGATGCACTGTGATTGGCGCGGGTGTTGACTTGGGTCATTGGACTGCCTGCAACAGGCTGTCGAACAGGCTGCGCGCCGCGGCTATCGTCGGCGATCGATGTCGAGGATCTGGTGCAGATCGGCATGATCGCGCTGATCGAGGCGGCGCGCGCGTTTGAAGATCGCGGCCATGCGGCGTTCGCCACGTATGCGACGGTGCGCATTCGCGGCAGCATGATCGATCAGCTGCGCAAAGGGGCCACGCTGGTGCGTTCGGCGATCCGGCGGCGGCGCGAATTCGGGACGGCGCGCTCGGCGCTGGAGGGGCTTCTCGGGCGGCCACCAACCGATGAGGAGATGGCTGAAAAGGTCGAGATGACCGTCGAGGCATACCGCATCGCCGCCGCCGGAACCCATGCGGCTAAGACCGAATCGATCGACGACACCTATTCCGACCATAGCCACTGGTTCGCCGATAGTGCCCCGACAGCGCATGAACAATTGTCGTCGAAGACCATGCAGAAGGCCATTGCCGCCGCCGTCCGCCTGCTCCCCGAACGCGAGGCGATGGTGCTGCAGCTGTATTTTGTCGAGGAATTGAACCTTGAGGAGATCGGCCAGGTCCTCGGCGTCGGTGCGGCGCGAGTTTGCCAGATCAAGAAGGCAGCGCTGGGTAAGTTGCGTTCTAAGCTCGGGGGTTGGGAGGATTGATTGCCGCCAAACGTCATCCCGGCGAAGGCCGGGATCCAGCTGTTCTTTTGCCTGCGCAGTTGAAGCAAGCTGGATCCCGGCCTTTGCCGGTATGACAGGCAATGGAGGCGTAACGCCGGAGCGCGCTAGTTGTCGTCCCCCATCCGCAATGCCGCGATAAACGCCTCCTGCGGGATATCGACGCTGCCGTACTGGCGCATCCGCTTCTTGCCTTCCTTCTGTTTTTCCAACAGCTTCTTCTTGCGACTGGCGTCGCCGCCATAGCATTTCGCCGTCACATCCTTGCGCATCGCGGCAATCGTTTCGCGCGCAATGACCTTGCCGCCGATTGCTGCCTGGATCGGAATCTTGAACAGGTGGCGCGGGATCAGGTCCTTCATCCGTTCGCACATATGCCGCCCGCGGGCTTCGGCGGCGGCGCGGTGGACGATCATGCTCAGCGCGTCGACGGGTTCGGCGTTGACCATGATCGACATCTTCACGAGGTCGCCCTCGCGGTGGCCGATCTGGTGATAATCGAAGCTCGCATAACCGCGCGAAATCGATTTCAGCCGGTCATAGAAATCGAACACCACTTCGTTCAATGGCAGCTCATAGGTGATCTGCGCGCGCCCGCCGACATAGGTCAGGTTCTTCTGGATGCCGCGTCGGTCCTGACAGAGTTTGAGGATCGAACCGAGATATTCGTCCGGTGTGAAGATTGTCGCTTCGATCCACGGCTCCTCGATCAATTCGATTGTCGAAGGGTCAGGCATGTCTGACGGATTATGGAGTTCAATGCTGCGGCCATCGCGCAATAGCATCTTGTAAACCACTGACGGTGCAGTGGTGATAAGGTCGAGATCATACTCGCGAGTCAGCCGTTCCTGAATGATCTCAAGATGGAGCAGCCCGAGAAACCCGCAGCGAAAGCCAAAGCCCAATGCGGCCGAGCTTTCGGTTTCGAAGGAGAACGACGCATCGTTCAACCGCAACCGCCCGAGTGAATCACGCAGCTTCTCGAAATCCGCCGCATCGACGGGAAACAGCCCGCAGAACACCACCGGTTGAACTTCCTTGAAGCCGGGGAGCGCCTGCGCCGTCGGGCGCTTGGCGTCGGTGATCGTGTCGCCGACGTTGGTCTGCGCGACTTCCTTGATCTGTGCGGTAATGAAACCGATCTCACCCGGCCCGAGCGCATCGAGCACCTCGATCTTCGGTCGGAAACAGCCGACGCGGTCGACCAGGTGCGTTGTCCCCGCCGCCATAAAGCTGATCTGCTGCCCCTTGGTCAGCTTGCCGTCGATGACGCGCACCAGAATGACGACGCCGAGATACGGGTCATACCAGCTATCGACGAGCATCGCCTTGAGCGGGGCGGTGATATCGCCCTTCGGCGGCGGAATCTGGACGACGATCGCTTCGAGCACGTCGTTGATACCGATGCCGCTCTTGGCGCTGGTCAGCACCGCGAGCGAGGTATCGAGCCCGATGACATCCTCGATCTGCTGCTTGACGCGTTCGGGCTCGGCGGCGGGCAGGTCGATCTTGTTGATCACCGGCACGATGACGTGATCATGTTCGATCGACTGATAGACGTTGGCGAGCGTCTGCGCCTCGACGCCTTGCGCCGCGTCGACCACCAGCAACGCGCCCTCGCAGGCCGCCAGCGACCGCGACACCTCATAGGCAAAATCGACGTGCCCCGGCGTGTCCATCAGGTTGAGGACATAGGTTTTCCCGTCTTTCGCCGGATAATCGAGACGCACCGTCTGCGCCTTGATGGTGATGCCGCGTTCCTTTTCGATATCCATATTATCGAGCACCTGCTCGGACATTTCGCGCGCCGTGAGTCCACCGGTGGTCTGGATCAACCGGTCGGCGAGCGTCGATTTGCCGTGATCGATGTGCGCGATGATCGAAAAATTACGGATGAGGGAGATGTCTGCGGTCATGTTGCATCGCCGTGTAGCAGAGGGGGCGGGGAGGGCAATGCGGCGGTTCCCCGCTTGCGTGGGTCATCGGCAGAACAGCGCCGATTGCCCGCAGCGGCATCTTGCGAATACAGTCGCGTACCCGAAACGCCGGAGTTCGCCGCTTGACCATCAGCATCGCCATCATCGGCGCCGGCCCTGCCGGCTACTACACCGCCGAGGCCGCGCTCAAGCATTGGGGCGGAGCCGCGCAGATCGACATCATCGACATGCTGCCGACACCCTATGGCCTGATCCGCGCCGGAGTGGCGCCCGATCATCAGTCGATCAAGGCGGTGGTCAAGCGCTATGAGGCGACGAACCACGGGTCCGGGGTGCGCTTTATCGGCAATGTCCGGGTCGGACGCGATGTCAGCGTTGCCGAACTCGTCGGGCTTTACGATGCCGTGGTGCTGTCGACCGGGGCGCCGCACGACCGGGCGATGGGGATTCCCGGCGACGATCTGCCCGGCGTCCTCGGGTCGGCGGCATTCGTCGGCTGGTACAATGGCCACCCCGATTTCGCCGACCTCGATATCGATCTGTCGCACCACGGCGTCGCGATTATCGGCAACGGCAATGTCGCCATCGATTGCGCGCGCATCCTTGCCAAGACGCCTGCCGAACTTGCGGTGTCGGATATTGCGGCACATGCACACGACCTGCTCGACCGGTCACAGGTGCGCGACATCCATATCGTCGGCCGCCGCGGCCCGCATCAAGCGAGCTTCACCACCAAGGAAATGGGCGAACTCGGGCATCTCGACCGCGCCCAGCCGCTGGTGCGCGCGGTCGATCTGCCGCCGCTGGAGGCGGACGCAGCGCTCGATCCCGGTGACCGCAAGACGGTGACGCATTTGCGCGGCTTTGCGGCAGCCGAGCGCTCCGACAAGCCGTTGACGATCCACTTCGAATTCTTCCGGCGACCGGTGGCTGTCGAGGGTAATGGCCGGGTCGAACGGTTGCTGGTCGAGACGACGCGGCTTGAGGATGGCAAGGCGGTCGGTACCGGCGAACTCCACGCGATTCCGTGCGGGCTGGTGATTTCGTGCATCGGTTATCGCACCGCGACGGTCGACGGCGTTCCGTATGACGCCGGTCTCGGGCGGTTCGTCAGCGACGACGCGGGGCGCATCTTCCCCGGCCTTTATGCCAGCGGGTGGGCGCGGCGTGGGCCGAGCGGCACCATCGGCACCAACCGCCCCGATGGATTTTCGGTCGTCGATGCGATTGCTGCCGATTGCGGCGCAGGCAGCGGGAAACCGGGACCGGCAGGACTCGATGCGCTGCTGGCGACGCGCGCGATTTCGGCAACCGGGTTCGACGGTTGGCAACGGATCGATGCTGCCGAAGTAGCGCGGGCCCGGCCGGGGGCACCGCGTGAAAAGTTCGTGCGGATCGCCGATCTGCTGGCGGCAGGAGCCATCTAACCCGCTTGCTCCGCCGCACCCCCGCCGCTATAGCGCGCGTTCCGCTAGTGTCGGGGCGTAGCTCAGCCCGGTAGAGCGCTGCCTTCGGGAGGCAGAGGCCGGAGGTTCGAATCCTCTCGCCCCGACCATGTGGCGGTTTCGCCGCCCCGTCCCGGGGGGTGGCACCTTTTTCGCTCTCGGTCGTTCATCCTGCAACACGATTGTCATCCACTAGATATAGTGGGTATCGGAACCGAGGCAGACGAAAGCCGGGCCATGGCCAGTCTACCGCTAGTCGCACTTGACGACGGCGTCAGCACCACGATCACGACGCGAGGCGGAACCACGCCACCCTTCCTTCCAAAGAAGCATTGGCAGGATGACGACGATCTCACCCCGCGCGGCAAGATCAAGTTCCGTACCGTGTGGATCAGCGACACCCATCTCGGCACCGCCGGCTGCAACGCCGAATTGCTCCACGACTTCCTGCATTCGATCAAGCCCGAGACGCTGTATCTGGTCGGTGACATCATCGACGGCTGGCGGCTGAAGCGCGGGTGGTACTGGCCGCCGCGCCACAACGACGTTGTCCGCCGGGTGCTCAAGCTCGCCAACAAGGGCACGCGGGTGATCTATATCCCCGGCAACCATGACGAGGTGCTGCGCGATTTCACCGGGCTGGCGTTCGGCGGAGTCGAGGTGATGCAGGAGGCCATCCACGTCACCGCCGACGGCAAGCGCTTCCTCGTGCTCCATGGCGATGAATTCGACGGCATCGTGCTGTATGCGCGCTGGTTGGCGTTTTTGGGCGATTTCGCCTATTCGGCGCTGCTCAAACTCAACATCTGGTTCAATGCCGTGCGCCGCCGCTTCGGCCTGCCATACTGGTCGATTTCGGCGTATTTGAAGCATCGGGTCAAGAACGCCGTCGCCTTCATCGGGCGGTTCGAGGAGGCGGTTGCCCATGCAGCGCGCGAACGCGGCGTCGATGGCGTCGTCTGCGGCCATATCCATTCGGCCGAAATCCGCGATTTCGGTGGCATCATCTACATGAACGACGGCGATTGGGTCGAAAGCTGCACGGCGCTGGTCGAGCATCATGACGGGCGCATCGAGATTATCGACTGGGCGGCGCGGACAGCGGCGCTGCATCGCGGCTTGACCGATGTCACCGTGCCGGCTCCGGTCCTCGTCGAGTGAGGATCACGCTGGTTTCCGATGCCTGGACGCCGCAGGTCAACGGTGTCGTGCGCACGCTGACGACGACGGTCGACATGGCAACGGCGCGCGGGCACGTCGTGCAAACGATCACACCCGATCGCTTCTGGTCGGTGCCGATGCCGAGTTATCCCGAGATTCGCCTCGCCATGACGACGCGGCGCGCCGTCGCCTCGAAGATCGCCAAGTTCGATCCCGAAGCGGTGCATATCGCCACCGAAGGTCCGCTCGGCTGGCTGGCGCGCAGCTGGTGCCTGCGTCACAAGGTGGCGTTTACGACGTCGTTTCATACGCGCTTTCCCGACTATGTCGCGGCGCGCACCGGGCTCAACCCCAAACTGTTCTGGCGGGTGCTCGAGCGTTTCCACCGCCCGGCGCAGAATGTGCTGGTGGCGACGCCGCGGCTTGCCGCCGAACTTGCCGAACACGGCCTGCACAATACCCGGCCGTGGACGCGTGGCGTTGACTTGGGGTTGTTCGCTCCTGACGCCGAACCGCATCCGGCGTTTACTGCCTTGCGCCGCCCGGTGGCGCTTCATGTCGGACGCGTTGCAGTCGAAAAGAACATCGAGGCGTTCCTGACCGCCGATTGGCCGGGCGATAAGGTCGTCGTTGGCGATGGACCGGCGCTCGCCGATTTGAAGGCGCGGTTTCCGGCGGTGCACTTTCTTGGGTCGTTACAGGGTGCGGCACTTGCCGGCGCCTATGCTGCTGCTGACGTGGTCGCCTTTCCCAGCCGCACCGACACGTTTGGATTGGTCATCATCGAGGCGCTTGCGTCGGGAACGCCGGTCGCGGGCTACCCGGTAGCGGGACCGCTCGATATTCTGGGGGCCGATGGGCTCGGGATGGGTTTCGGTGCGCGGGTCGGCGGGGTCGATAGCGATCTTGGTCTGGCAATGGCGCAGGCACTCACCGCCAACCGCGCCGATTGCGCGCGGTACGGAGCGAGCTTCAGCTGGGACCGCTCGCTCGATCAGTTCCTGTCGGCGCTGGCAGGGGTTGAATTGCCGCCTGAGGCTATTGCCGAGGCGCTGGCGGCGTAGTTGGCGGGGGTCCCGCTCGGGCTAGCTGTAGCCAAAGGCATCCGAAGACGCGCAAGCGCACCCATGTCCTAATCTGTCATCCCGGCGAAGGCCGGGATCCAGCTTCCTTCGCTATCGTCGTGCCACAGGAACAGCTGGATCCCGGCCTGCGCCGGGATGACACGTAAAGTCGGAATGACAGGTAGGGTTCAGTTCTTTTCGCTCAACGCGAGTGAATACGTTGGTTCGACCGATCGCCGGACCGCCCCTCACCCAGAACCGCTTGCCGCCGCTTTCGCCAGACTCTAGCGTTTGGCGAAACCAAAAGGGGCGAAATATGCGTTTGAAATTGGCGATGTGCGCAGCGGTTGCGGCGCTCACCACACCGGCGTTGGCCGAAACGACGGTGTTCAGCGCGGCGCGCATGATCGATGTCGTCACCGGGCGGACCATCGACGCACCGCTCGTCGTCGTCACCGATGGCCGCATCACCGCAGCCGGCGCAGCGAGCACCGTCGCCGTCCCGGCCGGGGCGAAGCGGGTCGACATGCCGGGCCTCACGCTCATCCCCGGCCTTATCGACATGCACGTCCATCTCACCGGCGAGCCGACGATCTTCGGCTATCGCGGGCTCGAATATGTCGACAGCTTTTCGACCGCGCTCGGTGTCGCGCACGCCAAACAAACGCTCGACGCCGGGTTCACGACGGTCCGCAACGTCGGCAGCGGCAATCTCGACGATGTCGGACTGAAACAGGCGATCGAGGGTGGCTTTATCGTCGGGCCGCGCATCGTCCCCGCAACCTATGCCATCGGCGCGACCGGCGGGCATTGCGACGCCACCGAATTTCCGCCGTCGATCACCGTCGCCACGCCCGGTGTCGTCAACGGCCCCGATGCCATCCGTGCCAAGGTCCGCGAACTGCGCAAATGGGGGGCCGAGGTGATCAAATTCTGCGGCACCGGCGGCGTGTTTTCGAAAACCGATACCGTCGGCGGCCAGCAATATACCTTGGCCGAAATGCAGGCGCTGGTCGGTGAGGCGCACATGCTCGGGTTGAAAGTCGCGATGCACGCGCACGGCACCTCGGGGATCAACGACGGCCTGCGCGCCGGAGTCGATACCATCGAACACGCCAGCCTTGCCGACGAGGAAAGCTTCAAGCTCGCCAAGGCCAACGGCAGCTGGTTCTCGATGGACATCTACAACGACGATTACATCATGGCCGAAGGTGCGAAGAACGGCGTGTTCCCGGAATCGCTCGAAAAGGAACGCCAGATCGGCCGCAAGCAGCGCGAGACCTTCCGCGCGGCGGTCAAGGCCGGGGTCAAGATGGTCTTCGGCACCGATGCCGGCGTTTATCCGCACGGCAATAACGCCCTGCAATTCAGCACGATGGTCGAATGGGGGATGACGCCGCTGCAGGCATTGCAGGCGGCGACGGTCAACGCCGGGGAAGCGCTCGGTCGGTCGAAGGATGTCGGGGCGATTGCGGCGGGGCGTTATGGCGACATGGTTGCAGTGTCAGGCGACCCGCTCAGCGATGTGACGGTGCTGCGCCGCCCGAAGGTGGTGATCAAGGGTGGGGTCGTGGTACGCGACGTGCGATAGGCGCCGCCTGCGTCGCAACAGCCGCGACGGGATAGTGAAATCGGGCGGGGGAACACGGTATGCGGACTTGGATGAAGGCCCTGCTCGGCGTGCTGGCGGTACTGGCGGTGGTCGCGGTCGGCCTTGCCAGCTGGGACAATCTGTCGGCCAGCGCACCGCCGCGCGATCCGGTGCGCAAGCTGTCGGCGCGGATCGTGCGCGACAGTTGGGGGGTGCCGCACATCTTCGGCCATACCGACGCCGATGTCGCGTACGGCATCGCCATCGCCCACGCCGAAGACGACTTTCCGACGCTCGAGGAGGTGCTTGCCGCCGTGCGCGGGCGGGCAGGCGCAATAAGCGGCGAAGACGGCGCAAAGATCGATTTCGCCAAGGCACTGATCGATGCCAATCGGGTCGCGGCCTTTGGCTATGCGACGCTGTCCCCGCGGACCCGCGCCTTGGTCGAAGCCTATGCCCAGGGTCTCAACACCTATGCCGAAAAACACCCGTCGGAGCAGCGGCTGCGCGGGCTGTTCCCGGTCAATGGCCATGACATTGTCGCCGGGTTCGCCATGCGCTCGCCGTTCTTCTTCGGGCTCGATCGGCCGTTGGCGGCGCTGGTCGACGGCAAGCTGCCGCCGCGCGATGCTGGACCCCCCGACGAACGCGGATCGAACGCCTTTGCCGTGACGCGATCAAAATCGACCGACGGCACCACCCGTCTGATCGTCAATTCGCACCAGCCTTGGACTGGTGGCGTCACTTGGTACGAACTCGTGGTCCACAGCGACGAAGGTTGGGATTTTGCCGGTGCGCTGTTCCCCGGCGCGCCGTACCCGCTGCTCGGGCATAACAAGACGCTGGGCTGGACCAACACCGTCAACCGCCCCGACCTTGTCGATGTGTACAAACTGGTGCTCGACGATGCGGGCAAGAATTACCGCTTCGACGGCCGCTGGCTGCCGCTGGCCAACGAGCGCGTCTGGCTCCACGTCAAGTTCGGGCCGTTCGTGCTGCCGGTACCGCGGATGATCTACCGTTCGGTGCACGGCCCGGTAATCAAGAACGATCTCGGGGCGTTTGCCATCCGTTACGCCGGGATCGGCGATGTGCGGCAGGTCGAACAATATTACCGGCTCAACAAGGCGCGCAATTTCGCCGAATGGCAGGACGCGATGCGGATGCAGGCGGTCAATGGCACCAACTTCATCTACGCCGATGCGGCGGGCCATATCGCGATGATCTACAACGCGCATTTCCCGTTGCGCGCCAAGGGTTACGATTGGAAGGGCGTGTTGCCGGGCGATACCTCGGCGACGCTGTGGAAAAGCTATCTGCCGTTCAGCGCCTATCCGATGGTCGTCGATCCCAAAAGCGGCTGGGTCGCCAATTCGAACAACAACCCGTTCTTGTCGACTGCGCCGGCCGATGAACAGCGCCGCGAGGATTTTGCGCCGGAAATGGGGATCGAGACCTATGTCACCAACCGCGCGCTGCGCTTCCAATCGCTGTTCGCGGCGCATCCGGGGCCGCTCAGTCGCGACGACCTGCTGCACATCAAGTTCGACAAGGGGTATGACAAGACCGGCTGGGCGGGCAAATTCCTTGTCCGCGTCGCTGCCGTCGACACCAGCAAGACGCCGGACCTGAAGGCCGCGCAGGACCTGTTGGCGACATGGGATTGGACGCTCGACGGCGTCGGTAACGCCGATACGCTGGCGACGATGGTGCTCGGCCCGGCGGCGCGCTCGGCGTATCTCAGCAAGCCGGTTCCCGAACCGCTGCCGGCGTTGCGCGACGCGGTCGATGCGCTGATGAAAACCTATGGCCGCATCGATGTCCCGCTCGGCGATTTTCAGCGGCTGCGGCGCGGCAAGGTCGATCTACCGGTCTATGGCGGGCCCGAAGCGTTGCGGGCGATCATCGGTGCACCGTCCGACGACGGGCGCCGCGTCGGCAACAACGGCGACGGCTTCATCATGCTGATCGAATGGGGTCCCGACGGAAAGCTTACGTCGCACAGCGTCCACCAGTTCGGCAGCGCGACGCTGCGCCCCGCATCGCCGCACTATGCCGACCAGTCGCCGCTGTTTGTAAAGGAACAATGGAAGCCGGTGTGGTTCGACGCAGCATCGCTGCAAGGCCATGTCGAACGCGACTATCGTCCCTGATCGGGGATACTTTCAATTGTCATCAGAGGCGGTTAGCTTTTTACAGGTGATTATGAAATTGGGGAATCCAATGCAACGGAACGCAGTTTTGGCATTTTGCCTAGCAACAACAATGGCAACGGTGCCTGTATCGGCAGCGGACATCGCCAAGCTTTCGACGGCATATGGTGCGCGGCCGTCGGCGTGGGGCGTTCAACTGTCGCCTGACGGGAACAAGATCGTTTATTTTACACCGGTCGGGGCGCGTGGCACGGCGGCGGTCGTCGCCGATGTTGCGACCGGCGAAACGAAGGTTTTGGTCAGCAACCCCGATAACAAGTTCGAGGCGCAATGGTGCCAGTGGAAAAGCCAACAGCGCATTATCTGCAATTTTTATGCGATCCGCATGATCGAGGGCATCCGCAACGGTTTTAGCCGGTTGCTATCGCTCGCCGCTGACGGGTCGAGCACGGTCGAGCTTGGCGGGCGCATCGATCCGCGGGCCGTTGAGGTCGCAACGTCGAGCGGCCGGATCATCGACTGGATGCCAGACGATCCAAAACATGTGATTATGTCTGTCTATGTCGCCGAAAAGGAAACCGTCGGCAGCCTGATCGGTTCGACCAAGGGTATGTCGGCAAAACTGGTTGAAGTCGACACCAACCGGCAATCGAATATCGAGATGCCGAACCCAGCCAACCAAAGTTTCGGCAGTGATAATCACGGCAATGTTCGCTTCAAAACGGTTGGTAGCCTCGATAGCGACGGCTACACCCGCGATAGTTCGACTCTCCTCATCCGCGCCAAGGGATCGAAAGAATGGAAGCGATTGGGAGCATCGAAATTTTCGGGACGGCGTCCGCTCGAATTTGCGGGTTTCGATGAGAGCGGCGACAACGTCTTCGTGTTGCGTGATACCGATGGCCGTATTGCACTGTATAAATATGCTACGGATGGTTCGGACCGTACTGAACTGACCTTTGCTCATCCTGCAGTCGACGTCGATGGCCTTCTGCGTATCGGCAAGTACAGTCGCCCAGTTGGGGCAACTTATGCTACTGATTTCGATCACGTCTCGTTCTTTGACACAGTACTCGATAAGCGTAGCCGGGCTTTGTCGAACGCGCTGCCCGGCAAGCCACCGGTTACTATAACCGATGAAAGCTGGGACGGCGTCCGCAACCTTATTTTTGCAGGGGGCTTCAATGATCCGGGGAGCTATTACCGGTTCGATACTGCAACAAAACAGTTAAGCGCGCTGCTGGCGTTACGGCCTGATCTGGCGGAGTTTAAGACTGCCGAGCAAACCGATGTGACTTATCCCGCCGCCGATGGCACGCCAATCCCCGCCTATCTGACTATGCCGGCTGGAGGCGTATCGAAGAATCTGCCGGTAATCATCATGCCCCACGGTGGCCCTTCGGCGCGCGACACCCATGGCTTCGACTGGCTGTCGCAGTATTTTGCGCAGCTCGGCTACGTAGTCCTGCAGCCCAATTACCGAGGGTCTGCCGGATACGGGGTCGAATGGTATAAAAAGAATGGGTTTGTCAGCTGGAAAACAGCGATCGCCGATATCAACGATGGGGCACGCTGGCTCGTAGCGCGCGGCATTGCCGATCCAAAAAAGGTGGCGATCTTTGGATGGAGTTATGGCGGATACGCTGCATTGCAAGCCAATGTGCTCGATCCGACGCTTTACAAAGCGGCGGTCGCTGTCGCGCCTGTCACCGACCTTCGATTGCTCAAGGACAATGCGGTTAATTACACCAATTATCAGCTCATCGTGAACGAGATTGGGGATGGCCCACATATCAGCGAAGGGTCGCCCGCCAGGAACGCTGCGAAGATCATGGTGCCGGTGTTGATCTTCCAAGGTGATCAGGATCTCAACGTCGATCCCAAACAGGCCAAGGCAATGGATTCGGCGCTGAACAGCGCGGGTAAAGTCCACAAGCTGGTGATGTATCCGGGCCTTGATCATCAACTCGACGACAGTATTGTGCGCGCGGACATGCTTAGGCAAAGCGCCGAGTGGCTGGCGGCGGCGCTGGCGAAGTAGCGCCGCACGCCGTCCTTCAGGGAGCGGGAGTTGTCGTCGGCGTCGCCCGCATGTTAGCCAGCTAACATGCCCAATCGCGTCGCCCAGTTGCTGCGAGACCGTTACGACGGTTTCACCGTGTCGGAACGGATGATCGCCGGCTGGCTGCTCGATAATATGGCGGCGATTCCGTTCGAAACGGCGGCGAGCATCGGGCAGCGGGTCGGCGTCAGCGCGATGACGGTCGGGCGCTTCCTGAAGACGATCGGCTATGCCCGGCTGTCGGCGCTGAAGGACGATCTGCGCGGCGAACTCGGCGATGCGCCATGGTTGCTTGCACCTGCAACCGGCGCGGCGGGGGCCGATGCCCGGCTGAAGGCCGAAACGGCGGCGATCGCCGATGTGTATCGGTTAACGGAAACGCCTGAATGGGCGGGGGTGGTGGCGCTGCTCGCCGGGGCGGGGCGAGTGTACGTCGCCGGGTTTCAGACCGAACGCGGGCTGGCGGCGGGTTTTGCGCATCACCTTGGCTATGTGCGCGCGCAGGTCCGCGCTATCGATGGCGGAGCCGGGCTGTACGATGAGGTGCTGACCGAGGCGGGACCCGACGACTGCCTCGTGCTGATCGATATCCGCCGCTACTCGCGCCACTTTCGCATGCTCGCCGAACGCGCTGTCGAACGTGGCGTGCCAGTGGTGGTGGTAACCGACCCCTATTGCCCGTGGGCGCGTGACCTCACCCCGCACATCCTTGCTGCCGAAGTTGCGCTGGGGCATTTCTGGGACATGAATACTGCGTTGGGATCGCTGCTCAATCTGCTCGTCGATGGTGTGGTGGCGGCGATCGGGCCGGCGAAGGTGCACGCACGGCTGGCGACGCTATCGGGGAGTTACGACGAATTCGTCGGGTTTCAGCAGCGTGGGATGAGCGGGGTGGGCAAGGGGCGATAGTCGCTCCATGAGCACCTGTCATCCCGGGCTCGACCCGGGACCCAGCTTCTACCCCATCGATGCGCAGACAGCTGGATCCCGGCCTGCGCCGGGATGACAAGGTAAATGTGGGCATTCGGTCGCGTCGGCCGAAATTACGCAAACACTGTCATCCCGGGCTTGACCCGGGACCCAGTTTTCTGTGAGCCGGATTTGGCGAAGTAAACTGGGTCCCGGGTCGAGCCCGGGATGACAGTGTGCGTAGTTCGTGCGCTCGCGCCGGCAGGTCACCCCGGCACGACTGCCCCGTTCGCGGCCGAAAACAGCGCTTGCGAGGGCCAGTCGCCCGGCAGCGGTGCCGTCACCGTCAGCGGGGCCGCTTCGTCATAGGGCAACACCAGTTCGCGCGCATGTAACCGCATCGGGCCCTGACCGGCCCCATACACCGGGTCACCCAAAATCGGGTGTCCCATCGATGCGCTGTGCACTCGCAGTTGGTGCGTCCGTCCCGTTTCGGGGCGAAATTCGACAAGGCGCGCGGCGCGGTCGATGACCTGCCAATGGGTTACGGCATGTTTGCCACGCGGATCTATGATCATCCGCCAGCCGGCCTCGGCGCTCGACACCTTGAGCAGCGGCGCGTCGATGGAGCCGCTGTCGGCGTCAGGAAGCGACTCGAGCACCGCCCAATACACCTTCTTGACCAGCCCGCCTTCGAACATCTGGCCGATGCGCCGCACCGCCTTGGGGTGGCGCGCCAGCACCAGACAACCCGATGTGTCGCGGTCGAGCCGGTGCGAAATGATCGGCAGGCGATGGTTGCCGAACGCCAGCGCGTCGAGATGATCCTCAAGGCTGTTCGGCGTTTTGGGGCCGGGGTGGACGGCGATCCCGGCGGGCTTGTTGATCACCAGCAGATGCGTGTCGCGGTGCAGAATGGGGAATTTGGGGGGCGTCATTTCGGAGCCTGTAGCATGAATTGCGCGCATCGCTCCCTCTTGTCGCATCCACCCACCATGGCATAAGGCCTGTGGCAAGGTTTTCGGGAGTAGCGGTATGATCAACGGTAATCTGCGGTGGCTGGCAGTGGCGGCACTGGTCGGGGTTTCGGCCTGCGACAATGCAACCGACGCCAAGACGGGGCCGGCGGTGGCAGCAAAGCCCGACGCCGCGAAAGCCGCCGCCGCGCCGGGTGCCGTCAAGGATTGGACGACGGTCATCGTCGCGACGCCCGAAGGCGGGTTCCGCATGGGCAATCCGGATGCCAAGACCAAGCTTCTGGAATATGCGTCGCTGACCTGCCCGCATTGCCGGGATTTTCACGAGGAGGCCTTCGCCGCGATCAAGAGCAAATACGTCGCCACGGGCAAGGTGAGTTACGAATATCGCAGTTTCGTGCTGAACGGCCCGGATTTCGCTGCTGCCTTGTTGGCACGGTGTCAGGGTGCGGCGACGTTCTACAATCTTGAAAACGCCTTTTACACGACGCAGGCGCAATGGACCGAACCCTTCTCCAAGCTGACGCCCGCCGACAATGCGGCGCTGCAAGCACTGCCGCAGGAAAAGCAGATCCAGGCGCTCGCGATCAAGGGTGGTCTCGACGGTTTCATGCGCACCCGTGGCATGCCGCGCGCCAAGTTCGACCAGTGCCTGACAGACAAGGCCGCGCAGGACAAGCTGACTGCGATGCGCACGGTCGCCGTCGACAAATACGGGCTCAAGGGCACGCCGCAGTTCATTATCAACGAAGTGCCGCAGCCAGACGTCTATAATTTGGAGACGCTCGAGACGAAGCTTCGGGAAGCGCTGAAATAATGCCAGCCTCAGGCTCGGGCGGGGGCCGTTAGGCGCGGTGGAATTCAGGCGGCTCAGGCTCGCCGGCTTCAAGTCGTTCGTCGAACCGGCGGAACTGCGCATCGAACCGGGGCTGACCGGGGTCGTCGGCCCCAACGGCTGCGGCAAATCCAATCTGCTCGAAGCGCTGCGCTGGGTAATGGGCGAAGGCTCGCCCAAATCGATGCGGTCGGGTGGCATGGACGAGGTCATCTTTGCGGGTACCGCGACGCGTCCGGCGCGCGGGTTTGCGTCGGTGGCGCTCGTACTGGCGGGGGCCGACGGCAATGAGATTGAGGTCGCGCGGCGGATCGAACGCGGCACCGGCAGCGACTATCGCGTCAACGGGCGCGACACCCGCGCCACCGATATCCGGCTGCTGTTCGCCGACAATGCCACCGGCGCGCATTCGCCCGCCATCGTCGGACAGGGGCGGATCGGCGCAATCATCGCCGCCAAGCCGGTCGATCGCCGCGTCTTGCTCGAGGAAGCCGCCGGGATCGCCGGACTGCATGTGCGACGACGCGAGGCGGAGATTCGCTTGCGCGCCGCCGAAGCCAATGTTGCGCGGCTCGACGATGTGGTGCGCGGGCTGGAATCGCAAGCCGCAGCATTGAAGCGTCAGGCGCGGGTTGCCGAACGCTATCGGGCGTTGTCGGCGACGCTCAAGGTTGCCGAAGCCCGGCTGACCTTCGCGCGCTGGCAAGCGGCGCGCGCCGGTGCCGAGATGGCGCGGGCTGCAGCGGCGCAGGCCGAGGCACAGACAATCGATCTGACGCGGGTCGCGGCGGCACTGGCGACGACGATGGCGACAGCGCAGGCGGGGTTGCCGGCGCTGCGCCAGGCGGGGGCCGAGGCAGCGGCAGCGTTGCAGGCGCTGCATCAGGGGCGGGCGCTGCTCGATGCCGAGGCGCTCGGCGTGGCGCGGCGGCTGGCCGATCTTGATCGCGACCGCGCGACCGTTGCGCGCGACCGGGCGCGCGAGGCGGAACTCGCCCGCGACGCTTCGGCGGCGGCGGCGCGGCTCGATGCCGAGGATGCAGTGCTGTCGGCGCGGCTCGCCGACGCGGACGATCTGCAACCCCGGCTTGCGGCCGCAACGGCGGCGGCGGAAGCGGCGGGCGCGACATCCGAAGCGACACTTGCCGATGCCCTGGCAGCGCATGCCGCGACGGTGGCATCGGCGCGCGCGGCGACCGATGCGCTGACAGCGGCGCAGGCGCGGCTGACGCGAGCGCGCGGCGAGGCCGATGTGTTGGCGGCGGCGCGCGGGCGGTTGCAGGCTCCGGCCGATCCGGGGCCGCTGGTGGCTGCACATGCTGCTGCCGAAGCGGCGCTGGCCGAAGCCGATGCGCAGGTGGTCGCGGCCGAAGCGGCGCGGCCCGAGGCCGAGGCGGCGCGCGCCACTGCCGCCGCCGCCGCAGCGGCCGCGCGTTCGACCCTCGCGGCGCTGACGGCCGAAGCCGATGCGCTGGCGCGGCGGCTCGCGGCCGATGCGGGCAAAGACCTGCGCATCGCCGACCGGGTCGAGGTCGCGGCGGGACTTGAGGCGGCGCTGGCGGCGGCGCTCGGCGACGATCTTGATGCGCCGGGAGCCGATAGCGCGGCGACGCGGCGTTGGGCGGGCAGCTTTAGTGGAGCCGACGACCCGTCGCTGCCGTCGGGCGTGCGTCCGCTGGCCGATGCGGTGACGGCACCGCCCGAACTGGCGCGGCGGATCGCGCAAGTCGGCATTGTGGCGGATGACGACGCAGCCGCGTTGGTGGCGCAGTTGCGACCTGGCCAGCGGCTGGTGAGCGCGACGGGCGCGCTGTGGCGCTGGGATGGGTTTGTCGATGGCGGCGGTCGTGCCGATGCAGCGGCGGCGCGGTTGCGGGCGCGGCGACGCGCCGCCGACGTTGCGACCGAGCGCGACCGCGCAGTCGCGGTGCGCGCGGGGGCCGATACGGCACTCGCCACTGCCGACGCCGCCCACAGCGCCGCGGTCAATGCCGAACGCAGCGTCCGCGCCGTCCGCGCCGATGCGGCGCGCGCTGTCGAGGCCGCACGCACGCGCCGCGCCAGCATCGAATCGGCAGCGGCGCGCGCGGCAGGCGAGGCCGAGAACCTCGCGGCGGCCGAAGCCCGCCTTGCCGCCGATGTGGCGCGACTGGGTGACGATGTCGCGACCGCGCAGGCCGCGCTCATCGATCCGGCGCGGATCGCGGCGGTATCGGGCGATCTGGCGCGGGGGCGGCAGGCGGCCGAGGCGGCACGTGGCGCGCTTGCTGCCGCGCGTGCCGTCGCTGACCGGGCGCACCGCGATGCCGAGGCCGACCGCCGCCGTCGCGACGCGATTGCCGCCGAGCGCGAACGCTGGGCAGTCCGCGTCGCCGCAAGTGCCGCCCAAACCGCCGAACTCGATACCCGCGACGCCGCTGCCGTTGCCGAAGCGGCGACGCTGGCGGCGCGCACCACGGCCATCGCCAGCGAAACTGCTTCGCTCGCCAGCCGCAGCGAAACCGCTGCCGCGACACGCCGCGCTGCCGCCGACACCCTCGCCAGCGCCGACGCTGCGCTCGCTGCCACCGCAACGCAGGGGCGCGCCGCCGACGAGGCGGTTGCCGCCGCGCGCGAAGCCCGCGCCGCCGCGCGCGCCGAAGCCGAGCATCAGGAAGCAGCGCGCGTCGAGGTCGAACGCCAGTGCGGCGAACGTTTCCAGACGTCGCCGCCGCTGCTGCCGGGACGGTTCGACTTTCCGCCCGATGCTGCCGATCCCGACGCACTCGCGGCCAGCGCTGACGATCTTGCTGCGGAACGCGAACGGCTTGGCGCGGTCAATCTGCGCGCCGACATCGAACTTGCCGAACTTGAGGCGAAAGCTGCGACCGTCGCGGGCGAAAAGACCGAGCTCGATACCGCCATCGCCCGGCTGCGCGGATCGATCGGCAGCCTCAATCGCGAGGGGCGCACGCGGTTGAGCGAGGCGTTTCATGCCGTCGATGGGCATTTCCGCAGTCTGTTCACCACGCTGTTCGGCGGCGGTGAGGCGCGGCTCGAACTGATCGAATCGGAGGATCCGTTGGAGGCCGGGCTCGAGATCATGGCGCAACCGCCGGGCAAGAAGCTGCAATCATTGACCCTGTTGTCGGGCGGCGAGCAGGCGCTGACGGCACTGGCGCTGATTTTCGCGCTGTTCCTCGCCAACCCCGCACCGATCTGTGTTCTCGACGAGGTCGATGCGCCACTCGACGATGCCAATGTCGAGCGCTTCTGCGACCTGCTCGATCGGATGGCGGCCGAAACGCGGACGCGCTTCCTGATCGTCACCCACAATGCCGTGACGATGAGCCGGATGCACCGGCTGTACGGGGTGACGATGGCCGAACCGGGGGTGTCGAAACTCGTATCGGTCGATCTGCAGGGGGCGGAGGCGTTGCTCGCGGCGGAATGACCGCCCTGCTATTTGACCCGCTTCGTCACCGACACCGCGATTGGCGCGGCGATCATCTGCCCCTTCATCGCGCCTTCGCCCGCCGTCGCCGACACCGGGGCGGCGAGGATCTTCAGCACCGTGTCCATGCCGTCGACGACATGGCCGAACACCGCGTAGCCGGGGTCTTTGGCGTTGGCGTCGAGTCCGGTCAGCCGGTCGCCGACGATGATGAAGAAATCGCCCTGTGCCGACCCCGGCGCGGCGCGCGCCATCGAAATCGCGCCGTTGATATGGCTCAGCCCGGTCTTGCTGGTCGGCTCATGCGCGATGGGCGGCAGCACCTTGTCGCTGCGCCCGCGAATGCCCGCCTGGATCAGCCCGAGCGGCGTGTCACCGGGAAACGTCAGCGCGCGGTAGAAAGTGATACCGTTGAAGCGCTTCTGATCGACGTACTTCAGGAAATTGGCGACCGTCACCGGCGCGTGGACGCGGTCGAGCACGAGGGTAATCGTTCCGGCGCTGGTCACCAGCGCGACGCGCGGGCCTTCGGAGGCAGGCGGTGGCGGTGCGGGGACTGGCGCGGGTGCGGCTGGTTCGGCGGCGGGCGGCGGTTCGGTCTGCGCCTGCGCCGTCGCGGCGGCAAACAACAGGGCGAGGAGGGCGAGGCGGCGATTCATCGGCGGATGATAGCAGGCGCGGCGGCCGGGGTAACCGAGTAATCCTTCATGCTATTATCCCGCCGACTAGGGCAGGTGCACACCACCCACCCCTGTCATCCCGGCGGAGGCCGGGATCCAGCTTCCCGTTTTACCAGCGGGTCGGAAGGACAGCTGGGTCCCGGCCTTCGCCGGGATGACAGGGGGCACGGCGTTGCAAATCCCTGCCGCATCGCAGCATTGTTGACTTGGCTCCCCCCGGCGGATAGAGCCGCGCCCAAGCTTCGTAAGGGTCACCTTCGGGGCGGCAGGGCATATGGCTTCGCCAGCGCCTGGCAGTAGCGATTTTGAGTGACAGGGGTTTTCCCGCCTTGGCCAGTGAACGCCACGACGACGACGACGATGCGCTGGCGCGTCGCATCGCCGCCGCCCGCGCCGCCGAGCCCAAGGCGCGCGATGGCAAGTCACGCGAAGAAGGCAATGCCTGGTCGGTGGCGGCGGAATTTGTCGGCGCGATGCTGGGCGGGGCCTTTCTGGGCTGGCTGCTCGATCATTACGCCGGGACCAAGCCCTGGGGGTTGATCGTGCTGCTGGTCTTCGGTTTCGCTGCCGGAGTCCGCAGCGTGCTCCGCCAGCAGAACAAGATCGACGGGAAGTAGCACGCCTCATGGCCAATCCGATGGAACAGTTTGCGATCGAGCGCATCGTCCCGCTCGCGGTGGCTGGCAAAGACGTGTCGTTCACCAATTCGTCGCTGTGGATGCTGGTTGCGCTGACTGCCATCGCCGCCTTCCTGTTCATCGGCACATCCAACCCCAAACTGGTTCCCGGGCGCATGCAGGCGGCTGTCGAGTATCTCTATGATTTCATCCGCGACATGTTGCGCGAAAATGTCGGGGCCGACGGTTTGCGCTATGCGCCGCTGATCTTCTCGCTGTTCATCTTCGTGCTCGTCTGCAATTTGCTCGGCCTTATCCCCTTCGTCGGGGCATTCACGCCGACCAGCCATATTGCCGTGACCTTCGGCCTCGCGATCATCGTCTTCGTGCTCGTCGTCATCGTCGGCTTTGCCCGCCACGGTCTGCACTTCTTCTCGTTGTTCGTTCCCGAAGGTACGCCGCTATTCGTGCTGCCGCTGGTTGCGGGGATCGAGTTCGTGTCGTTCCTGTCGCGACCATTTACGCTTGCCATCCGCTTGTTTGCCAATATGACCGCCGGCCATGTGCTGCTCAAGGTGTTCGGCGGGTTCGTCGTGACTTTGGGGTCGCTGACGGCGCTGCCGGTGGTGCTTGGGATCATCCCGTTCACCGTCAACGTTGCGCTGACCGCGCTCGAACTGTTGATCGCCGTAGTGCAGGCCTATGTTTTCGCATTGCTGGCGTCGATCTATCTCAACGACGCCGTCAACCTCCACTAACATTCTGAAAGACCAAAGGAAAAGATAATGGAATCCGCTGCTGCCACGATCGCCGCCTACAAGTTCATCGGTGCGGGCCTCGCCGCCATGGGTGCGGGTTTCGCCGCCATTGGCGTGGGTCTCATCTTCGGGATGTTCCTGCAGGGCGCACTGCGCAATCCGGCGGCTGCCGACAAGATGGCGGCGCGTCTGATCTTCGGCTTCGCCGTGACCGAAGCGTTGGGCCTGATCGCGGCCGTCGTCGCGCTCGCGCTCGCCTTCTCGTAAGGGCGCAGCGTCTCGTGCCGCAGTTCGATCCGGCCAGTTTCCTGCCGCAACTGGTGTGGCTCGCCGCGATTTTCGCGGTGCTTTACTTCGTCGTGGTGCGTCCGACATTACCCAAGGTCGGGCGGGTCATCGATCAGCGTGAAGCGATGGTGTCGGCCGATCTGACCGCCGCCGAAACCGCCAAGGCCGAAGCCGATGCCATTCGGCACAAGTACGACGAAGGCATGACCGACGCCCGCGCTCAGGCGCAGGCTGCGGTGGCCGACGCGCGTACAGCAAGCGCCAAGGTGGTCGAGGGCCAGATGCAGGCGCTTGCCACCCGGCTCGATGCACAGAACACCGATGCGGTGGCCAAGGTCGAGGCGGCGCGGGCTGTGGCGCGCACCGCGCTCGATACCGAAGCCGCGACGCTGACTGCCGATGTCGTGGCGCGGCTGACGGGCATCAGCGTCGACTCCGCCGAAGCCGGTGCGGCGCTGGCTGCGGCGGCGTAAGGACAAGTCATGGCCGAAACCACCACCGCTATCACCGAAGTCCCCGGCCATGCCGAACCCGACTTCCTGCACAACCCGGAAACCTGGGTTTATCTGTCGATTACGGTGTTTCTGCTGCTCGCAGTGTTCGTTGCCAAGGCGCCGCAGCTGATCGCCAAGGCGCTCGACGACCGCATCGCGGCGGTCCGGCGTCAGCTCGACGAGGCCAAGGCAATCCGTGCCGAAGCCGAAGCGCTGCTCAAGGGCGCGCAGGCAAGCCGGGACGCGGCGACCAAGGACGCCGAAGCAATCATCGCCCGCGCGCATTCGGAGGCCAACGAACTCGTTGCCGAAACCGAAAACGCCGCGCGGCTGACGATCGAACGCCGTACCGCCGCTGCAACCGCCAAGATCGCCGCCGCCGAACGCGCTGCCGAAGGCGACCTGCGCGCCGAAGTCGCCCGCCGGGTGACCGCCGCCGCCGCAGCGTTAATCGCCGCCAAGGCCGATGCCGGGGTGCAGGCGAAGCTCGCCGACGATGCAATTGCCGGGCTGGAGCGTCGGCTGCACTAAGCCGCCGCTCGTTGACCGTCACGGCGGGCAGCCGTTCATTGCGCAGCAAATCAAGCCCTGCTATCGAGCACCAATCATGTCGCCGACATATCCGATGAGCCGACGAGGCTGATACCTGTGCCGCCATTCCGGCGGTTCGGGCGTTGCGCTTCCTCGTTGTTCACGGATTTCCTGTTTCATGATCATCACCCTTGCTGCGGCGGACGATAAACCCGCCATCGAATCGCTGCTTGACGGATGCTTCGGTCCGGCGCGACACAATCGCACGGCGTATCGGCTTCGTGATGGCGCGACGCCGATTGGCGCACTGTCATTTGTGGCACGCGAAGCCGATGCGATCGTCGGGTCGGTGCAATGCTGGACTATCGCGTTGGCTGGCGTGTCGGGACGACGGCATAATCTGGTCCTGCTCGGGCCGGTGGCGACAGCGGTTAGCCATCGCGGGCAGGGTGTGGCTTCGGCATTGATCGAGGCGACGTTCGCAGCGGCCGATGCGACCGGTGGAGCGCCCGTGCTGTTGATCGGCGACGCGTCTTTCTATGGTCGGTTCGGCTTTTCGGCGGCGCGGACGGATGGCTTCCGCCTGCCGGGGCCGGTCGATCCGGCGCGGTTGCTGATGCGCGGTGGCGAGACATTGCCAGCCGTCGGCTGGGTGGAGCCTGCACAGGTGCCGGTTCGTCGCGCGGCATAGGATTTAGCGTCCCTCGACGCTTATCGCATCGCTCCTGCCGCAACGCCTGCGCGCATCACGCGCAGCGCCCCATCGGTGGTCTTGTCGTCGGCAAGATCGAAGGTCATTTCTTGCCCGCGTGCTGGAGCCCAGCCGACGCAGTCATTCGCCTGCCAATAGGCGAAGCTGATTGCGATGCGTTCCTTGCCGCCGGTGACCGCCAGTGTCGCACGACCGAACACCAGAATCTGCCCGACCCCGACCCCCGGTTGCACGTCGGCAACGACCGATTCGGGAAGGATCTGTCCCACCACGGTGCGGGCTGGCACGCGAAAGCGCAGTTCGCGTTCGTCGGTATAGGCCTCGCACGCCGGAAGTGCGGCGCGTCCGGGTAATGCCGTCGCAACCGATAGGGCAATCAGGGCGATATGGACCATGCGACACCCCGCTGACGTTGCACCACGACGATGCGCGTATATGAAGGCAGGCGATGACCGATCAACCCACCGAGACAATTACACGCGATTCGACCGGGCGGTCGCTCGCCGAGATCATCGCGCTGGCGGGAACGGCAAAGCGCCTGCCGGTCGACCAATGGCACCCCACCCATTGCGGCGATAGCGAAATGCGCATCGCCGCCGATGGCACCTGGTTTCATCAGGGTTCGCCGATCGGGCGCAAGGAGCTGGTCAAGCTGTTCGCCACAATCCTGCGGCGCGAGGCGGATGGGTCGTTCGTCGTCGTCACGCCGGCCGAGAAACTCGATATCCAGGTCGACGACGCGCCGTTCATTGCGGTCGAGGTCACCGTGGCGGGTGAGGGGACGGAGCGGATGTTGAGCTTCCGCCTCAACACCGATGACTATGTGGTGGCAGGACCGGAGCACCATTTACGCGTCGATGTCGCGGCCGATGGAACGCCACGGCCGTATCTGCACGTCCGTGGCGGGTTGGAGGCGTTGGTCAATCGCGCCGTGTTCTACGAACTTGCCGACTTGGCGCTGGCCGACAGCACCACATCGCCGGGACTTTGGAGCGGCGGCGTGTTTTTCTCGTTCGCTCCCGCATGAGCAATATCGCGACGCTGCGCCGCGCGCTGGCGGTGCCGGCGGTGTCGGGTTGGCGCGGTGATTGGGATATCAGCACCGATACGCAGCCGGAGGCCAACGGCGCGCTGATGCCCGCCGCCGTCCTGATTGCCGTCACCGATGCTCCCGAGCCGATGCTGGTGCTGACGCGGCGGCCGACGACGATGCGCCGTCATCCGGGGCAGGTGGCGTTTCCCGGCGGGCGGATCGATCCCGGCGACAACGGCCCGATCGATGCCGCACTGCGCGAAGCCGAGGAGGAGGTGGCATTGCCGCGTGACCGGGTCGAGGTGCTTGGAATTCTCGACCCTTACGAGACCGGCACCGGTTTTTCTATCACCCCGGTCGTCGGCATTATCCCGCACGGGCTAATCCTGACGCCGCACGAACGCGAGGTCGCGGCGGTTTTCGAAGTGCCGTTCGCGCATGTCATCGATAGCGCGCAGCACGATCTGCGCCAGAGCGAGTGGCAAGGCAAGCTGCGCACCTATTACGTCATCCGGTCGGGCGAGCACGAGATCTGGGGGGCGACGGCGGGCATTATCGTCAATCTGGCACGGCGACTGGGATGAACCTGCCGCCGCAACCTTGGGCCGATAGCGCCGGTGCGCGCGCGATCCTGACTGCGCTCGATTGCGCTGCGGGGACGACGCGGCTCGTTGGTGGAGCGGTGCGCGACGCGCTGCTCGGGTTACCGGTTAAGGATATCGATCTTGCGACGCAGTTTACCCCCGACGAGGTTACCCGGCGGCTGCGTGATGCCGGGCTGAAGGCGGTGCCGACAGGGATCGCCCATGGCACCGTCACCGCCGTCGCGCCGGGGGTGCATATGGAGGTGACGACTTTGCGTCGCGACGTGGCGACTGATGGGCGGCATGCCGAAATCGCCTTCACCACCGATTGGGCCGACGATGCACGGCGGCGCGATTTCACCATCAATGCGCTCTACGCGCGGCTCGACACCGGCGAAATCAGCGATTTTCACGACGGTCTTGCCGATCTGGCCGCACACCACGTCCGCTTCATCGGCGCACCGCGCGACCGTATTGCCGAGGATCATCTGCGCATTCTGCGGTTCTTCCGCTTTCATGCGCGCTTCGGGCGCGGCGAACCCGATGGCGATGGACTGGCGGCGTGTACCGCGCGGTCCAAGGACCTGATGGCACTGTCACGCGAACGGATCGCCGGGGAATTGCGTGGGCTGTTGCTGGTCGCCAATCCCGTGCCGACACTGAACCTGATGGTCACGCAGGGCATCTGGCTGGCGGTCCTGCCTGAAATCACTGCCGTGCGATTGCCAGTGCTGGCGCAGACGATCGCGGCCGAAGCCGCAGCGGAGCTGACGCCCGATTGGATCCGGCGGCTCGCCGCACTCCTGCCCCCCGATGCCGCACTTGCCGATACGGTCGGCGCGCGGTTGCGTTTGTCGAATGCCGATCGTCGCCGCTTGGCGCTCGCCGCGCCCGATTGGGACGGTGGCGACGCGCTGCCGCAGGCATGGCGACTGGGCAGCGAAGCGGTTATCGATCGGTTGTTGATCACCGGCAACGCGCCAGCTGCGCAACAGATTGCGGATTGGGCTCGCCCGCGCTTCACAGTGTCGGGACGCGACTTGCTGGCGCGCGGGATCACCGCAGGACCCGAGGTCAGCCGCCTGCTCGGGCGGATCGAGGCGCAATGGGTCGCCGCCGGTTTCCCCGTCGATCCGTCGCAGATTGCGGCGTTGATCGACGGGGTTGTGGCAAACCGCGACTAGTCGTTAGGCCGAAGTTGCCGCTGCGCCGGCCTGCTTCATTGCGCGCATCGTATCATGGCCCTGCTTCACCGAAGCAAAGGCGCTTTCGATGATGGTACGGCTTTCGGGCGTCAGATCGTCCTCAAGCGCATCTTCGTAGCGCGCCTTGATGTGGTCTTCGCCGCGTTCGACTTCCTCGATCGCCGACTGGCGGCTGTTGGAAACGCTGGTCTTCAGCTTGAGAAAGACCCGGTGCGCACCGGCGAGCAGACTGCCGTCGTCTTCCGGCTCGCCGCCAAGGCGGACGACTTGGGCGCGCAAATCGGCAACGATCGAACGACGTTCGGAGCCGAAGCGGCGGAAAAGCTGGGCGAGATCGGTGTCGGCTGCGCTTTCGGCTGCCTGCTCATAGCCATCGGCTGAATCGATGGTGACTTCGATAAGGTCGTTCAGGGTGTCGATGTCATCGGACATGGTGTGTCTCCGGTTGGGGGTTGCGCCACCCTCAACCAAAGACCGGCCATGACGTTCCGTGAAATTTCTGTTTCGCAGCTCAGTGCCGCCCGGCGCGGCCGATGATGATGACCGAAATCGCCAGCAAAATGATCGCGCTGGCTTCGAAAACGATATTCTGCGGGGCCATTTCCTTGCCCTGCAGCACGATCAATCGAGCCAGCGCGGTAATGGCGATAAAGATCGGATAGACAAACGGCGAGCCGCGCCCGGTGTAGAACACCGCGATCATGCCGATGACCTCGGTATAGAGGAACATCAGCAGGATGTCGGCCAGGTCGATGGTGCGCACGCCGATGACGCGGGTCAGTTCGATGCCGACGGCGCTCAAGGTCATCAGTGCGATGATGATCAGCAACAGATGCTCGATGATCGTGAATGCCCGCACGGCGAGCGTGTCCTCGGTCTTGCTGAGCCGGGGCATGACAGGGTTGTCGGGGCTCAGTAACCCGGCGAGCGGATCGACGGGTGTCGGTGTTGGTTCATCGGCCATGGTGAGACTTTATCATCAGTCGCCGCCGCCGCCATCCCCACCGCCGCCATCGCCACCGGAGTCGCCACCAGAATCGCCGGAGTCCCAGCTACCACTTGCTCCGCCGCCACCGAAATCGCCGCCGCCGGGGGTGAATTGATCGGCAGCGGCGGAATTGATCGCATTGCCGAGAATCGCGTTGTCCCGGGCAGCCGAATAGTCCGGATCGTAGTGAAAATCTTCGTCTGTGAACTCCGCAGCGTCCGCAGCGTCGGCAGAGTCGTCGGTACCGGTTCCGTAAAGTCCGACCCCGCCCAACCCCGCATCGGCGTCACGACGGCGACGTTGGCTCCAGTAACCACCCGGTCGGCGACGCTGTGGCGGATTGCCGCTGCCCCCAAGCGCCACATAGAGCAGCAGCACGATCACTCCGGCGGCAAGTGCCCAGCCCATGGTTCGCTCCGGTGTTGCCCCTCAGCCGAAGCGATTGTCGCGCGGAAAGCCGGTCGGTGGCAAGCGGCCTGCTGAGCCGCGCGGGCCGCGCCAGAAGGTCAGGTCGCTTTCGGTGCGGGTGCGCGCCGTCGCCCCGCCCATCGACCAGCTCAGCCCATCGGCGAGCACGAAGCTGCGCGCATCGGATAGCCCGCCATCCTTGAACTTCTGCAGCGCCACCCCTTGGCCGCGCGCCATAACGGGCAAGTCGGCAAGGCCGAACACCAGCAGCTTGCGGTTCGCCCCGACGGTGGCGACCGCGTCGTCGGCGGTGGCAATGGGCCGCACAATCGTCATCGTTGCGCCGGTGCGCGGCGTCATTACTTGGCGGCCTTTGCGCGTTTCGGCGACCAGATCGGCGGAGTCGACGACGAAACCCCGGCCGTCCGACGCCGCCAGCAGGAACTTCGCCTCAGTCGGCAGCACGGCAAACGCAACGATCTCCGCCCCCTCGCCGATATCGACCATCAACCGCAGCGGCTCGCCAAAGCCGCGACCACCGGGCAGCTTGTCGGGGTTGAGCGTGTAGAAACGCCCGTCGCTCGTCGCGAGCATCAGCTTGTCGGTGGTGTAGGCGTGGAACGCCTGCGCCGGGCCGTCGCCTTCCTTGAACTTGAGCGCCTCGCCGGTGCCGAGATCGGCATGGCCCTTCATCGCCCGCACCCAGCCCTTGGCCGAGGCGATCACTGTCAGCGGCTCGCGGTCGATCATCGATTCCAGCGGCATGAACTTTACGTCGGGCGCCGCCGTGATCCGCGTCCGCCGCGCCCCCAGCGGCGTGTCGGGGCCATAGCGCGCGCGCATCGCGGTCAGGTCACCCGTCAGCCGCAGCGTCTGTTCCGAAGGCGAGGCGATGAGGCCGCGCAGCCCCTTGGCCTCGGCGGTCAGCGCCTTATTTTCTTTGGTGATCTCGAGCTCTTCGAGCTTGCGCAACGACCGCAGCCGCATATTGAGGATCGCATCGGCCTGCGTCCCGGTCAGGTCGAACGTCGCGATCAGGCTCGCCTTGGGGTCGTCGTCGTAGCGGATGATGCGAATGACCTCGTCGAGGTTGAGATACGCCTTGAGCAGCCCGGCGAGTATCTCCAGCCGGGCATCGATCTTGTCGAGCCGGTACTGGCTGCGGCCGATCAGCACCTCGCGCTGGTGGACGAGCCATTTGGCGATGACGTCGCGCAACGGCAGCACGCCGGGGCGGCCATGATCGAGGACGTTCATGTTGAGCGGTACGCGCACTTCGAGATCGGTTAGCCGGAACAGGCTTTCCATCAGCTGGTGCGGATCGACGTTGCGCGAGCGCGGCTCGATGATGATGCGGATTTGTGCGTCGCTATGGTCGTCGATGTCGCCGAGGATCGGCAGCTTCTTTTCGTTCACCAGTTCAGCCAGATCGGCGATCAGCTTGCCCTTGACCACCTGGTACGGAATTTCGTCGACGACAATGTGCCAGCCGCCGCCCTTTTCCTCGATCTTGCTCCAATTGGCGCGTAGCCGGAAACTGCCGCGCCCGGTGCGGTAGGATTCAGCGATCGACGCGGGGCTTTCGACGCAGACGCCGCCGGTGGGGAAATCGGGGCCGCTGACATGTGCCAGCACATCGGCGTCGGGGTCGGCGAGCAGCGCCAGTGCGGCGCTCAGCACTTCGGCGGCGTTGTGCGGCGGAATGCTCGTCGCCATGCCGACCGCGATGCCGCTGGCACCATTGGCGAGCAAATTCGGGAACATGCCGGGGAAGACTTCCGGCTCCTCCTCCTCGCCATTATACGTCGTGCGGAAGGCGACGCTGGCTTCGTCGAGGCCGTCCATCAGTTCGGCCGCCGCCGCCGTCAGCCGCGCTTCGGTGTAGCGCATCGCGGCAGCGTTATCGCCGTCGATATTGCCGAAATTGCCTTGGCCGTCGATCAGCGGGTAGCGCAGCGAGAAATCCTGGCTGAGCCGCACCAGCGCGTCATAAATCGATTGGTCGCCGTGCGGATGGTATTTTCCCATCACATCGCCGACGACGCGCGCCGATTTCTTGTAGGCGGTCGCCGGATCGAGCTTGAGCAGCCGCATCCCCCACAGAATGCGGCGGTGCACCGGCTTCAGCCCGTCGCGCAGATCGGGAAGCGACCGTGCGGTGATCGTCGACAGCGCATAGACGAGGTAGCGGTCGCCGAGCGCGGTATCGAAGGGGGTATCGAGAACAAGATCAGCGGGGGGAAGGGCCATGGCGCGGAATAGCGCGGAACATCGGCGGCGTCACGCGTTCAGGCTCCCCTTCGGTTTCCGCGAGGGGGCGGCAAGCGTCAGAACTTGACCGTTACGCTCCCCGCCAGTTGGTCGACGCTGCCGGTGTTGGTCGAGAAGGTTCGTACCGTCGTCTGTGCGGGCGTCCCGGCGAACAGCGGATCGCTCCGGTCGATCGATGCCGACTGAACGAAGACATGGGCGTAGGACGCGTTCAGCGCGACATGCGGGGTGATCCGTGCGGTCGCCCCGGCGCTCGCCCACCAGCGGTTGCCATCGGGCACGCGCGTCGTGCGAAAGGCATCGACCGTCGGCGTCTGATCGTACATCGTCCCCGCGCGGAGCGTCAGGCGCGGTGCAATGTCGTATTCGGCACCCAGCGCATAGGTCCATGTGTCGCGGTATTGCTGTTCGCTGTCGAGAAAGCCGACGCCGTTCTGGTTTTCGACGGTAATCCGGTTGAAGCGGCTCCACTTTGTCCATGTCACCGAGCCGAGCAGGCGCGCCTGTTTGCCATAGACGGCGCTGACGGTGGCAATGTCGGGCGTCGAGATCGGCGCGAAGCCGCGCACCGTGGCATTGCTACCGGCGAGCGGTCCGAGCAGGCCGCTGAACGTCGCCGCCCCCGACAGGCGATGGTCGATATGGCTGCGATAGTGCGCGCCGAGCCGCAGCGCGTCGACATGCAGCTGCACTCCGGCGTTCCAGCCGAATTTCGTATCCTGCCCCGAAATCTGCAGGCGGCCATCGGGAAGGCTTGGGGCGAGGTTGGGCAGCGCCGAAACAAGATCCGCCGACAGCTTCTGGAAATTAAAGCCGCCGCCGATCGATATGGTGTCGGTAATCTTCCACGCGAGGCTCGGCTGGATATTGATCGAAGTCAGGCTCGACCGGATCGAATCGTAGCGACCGAAAAAGCCGTCCTGATAGTTGACCCGCACGCCGAATGGCGACGACACGCCGAGCCCGAACCAGAAGTTGGAATGCGCAATCTGGAAGCTGCCATAGCCCGACGGTACTACGATTGCGCGCCCGAACGGGTTGCCGCCGTTGTTGCCGCCGACGGGGAAGCCGCCTGCGACGCCGGGAAACGTCCGCGTCGTGCCGCGATCGGTCTGGTGGCTTTTGATGTCGAGGATGTGGGCACCCAGATCGACCTGCGCACCGGGCAGATTGGTCATCCCGGCGGGGTTGAAGAAGATCGTCGCCGGGCCATCGGCGATTGCCGCCTCCCCGGCAAAGGCGCGACCGACGCCGGTCGGCGATTGTTCTTGAAGGTAGAACCCGCCCGCCAGCGTCGGAGCGGCGGTGGCAGCAGCACAACAAAACGCAGCAAAACGACGCATGATCACCAGTCCCGATTTTCGCAGTCGGAAGGCTTACGCGCGGACCGTCGTCACGTTCCACCGATAAGGCGCAGCCGGTCGAGAAGGCGTTGCCGCGCGGCAAAAATGTCACGACCGCCTGCCACCAGCACGTCGCGTTCGAGGAAGAATCGGGTCAGCCGGAAGCCATCGGCGATGTCGGCAAGGTCGGGAATCGCGTCGCCGGTCAGGAACGCCGGAAGCGGCAGCAGCCGCGCCGCATAGGGCAAGCCCGCGCCGCGCGACACCGCCTGGCTCGATTTCGGCGAAACATAAGCGAGGTCCGCCGTTGCGCCCGTCGCGACGCAGCGCGACACATCGGGCGCAAACCCCAGTTCGGCGAGCAGCAGCCATTCATAGCGCACCGCGCCCGCGCCAAGCGTCAGCGCGTCCGCACCTGCAGCGATACCGCCGGTCAACGCATCGAGGGCGCGATATATGGCGGCATGCGGCTCGTCCTCGGGCAGCGCTCGCGCCGTCAGCGCCGTCAGCCAATCGAGCGCGGCAATGCTGACGCCATCGCTTGCCAGCGCGGCGCGTGCCGCCGTTAGTTCGACGGTGGCGGCAGCAAGCTGGCTATCGACCCGCGCGCGCAACTGCACCGCAACCCCGTTTCCCGGTTGCAGCACCGGCCGGAACCGCCGCGACCGCCCGCCGCGCACATAGCCCGCCACAAGGCCGTTGGCCGGCGTCAGGAAGCGCACCACCGCGCCGTGTTCGCCGTGGGGCAGCACCGACACGATGATGGCGATGGTGTCGAGGTGCATGGGCGCGACCAGCTATGTCGTCTCACCAGCAGAAATCAAGCTGTTCCGGAATGAGCCCGGGCTGACACAAAAACACCCGGTCGTCGAAGACCGGGTGTCGATGCGTCACGCGTTCAAGAGACAGGGCGCCGCGACGCCGTAGCCGCGACCACCACGCCCTTTGGCAACTTAGGCCTTGGGCAACAGCACGGCATCGATCACGTGGATGACGCCGTTGGTGCAGGCGATGTCGGCAGTGACGACGTTGGCTCCATTGACGGTAACGCCGTGGGTTCCATCGACATGCAAGGCTTCGCCGTTGAGTGACGCCGGCGTCGCTGTCGCTCCGGCGACGTCAGCCGCCATGACCTTGCCGGCCATGACGTGCAGCGTCAGGATCGCTGTCAACTTCGCCTTGTTTTCCGGCTTGACGAGTTCTTCGACGGTGCCAGCGGGCAGGGCGGCAAAGGCCGCATCGGTTGGCGCGAAGACAGTGAAAGGCCCAGCGCCCTTCAGCGTGTCGACGAGGCCGGCGGCAGTGACGGCGGCAACCAGCGTCGTGAACGAGCCGGCGGCAACGGCCGTATCGACGATATCATGAGTCGACATAGGAAAAACCTTTCGAAAATAGAGTTACAAATACAAAGCTGCGACAATAAAAGTCACGGGACGTCACCATGAAATATTGCTGCATATCCATAAACGACAAAATGTCAGGTTATTCGCCCATTCCGGACGCCCTTTATCTCGTCCGCCTTAGATATCCGTATGTGCGGGTATTTCAAGCTGCGGCACCGGCCTGCGACACTGATAATTGCGCGTATGACGCGTGTCGAAGTCGCGTCGGTTACGTGACATTTCTGTGGCTTATTCGGTCCAATCCAATCCGACATCGCGGTACACCGCACGATCGTCGGCCCAGTCTTCCTTGACTTTGACGTGCAGGAACAGGTGGACCGGCTTGCCGGTCAGTTCGGCGATCCCGGCGCGCGACGCGGCACCGATTTCCTTGATGCGGCTGCCGCCTTTGCCGAGCACGATGGCACGCTGGCTTTCGCGTTCGACGTAGATTTGCTGGTGGATGGCGATCGAGCCATCGCGGCGTTCGTCCCATTTTTCGGTTTCGACGGCGCTTGAATAGGGCAATTCGGCGTGGAGCTGAGTGTAGATCTGCTCGCGGGTGATTTCGGCTGCCATCAGCCGCGTCGTCGCGTCGGTCAGCTGGTCTTCGGGGAAATTCCACGGACCTTCGGGCATCGCTGCCGCCATTGCTGTCTTGATATCGGCGACTCCGTCACCGGTTTCGGCTGAAATCATATAGGTCGCCTCGAACTTGGCAAAGGCGTTGGCGTGCGCCGTAAGGTCGAGCAGCTTGCCCTTATTGGCGATATCGACCTTGTTGAGCACCAGCAGGATCGGCTCCTGCCGGTTGGTCAGGCCGTTCAAAATCGCGGCGGCGTCTTCGCGGAAGCCGGTCTTGGCATCGACGACAAAGGCGATGAGATCGGCCCCGTGCGCGCCGTCCCATGCCGCCTTGACCATCGCCCGGTCGAGGCGGCGGCGCGGCGCAAAAATGCCGGGGGTGTCGATCAGCAGCAGTTGCGTGTCCCCTTCGACCGCGATGCCGATCAGCCGCGTGCGCGTCGTCTGCACCTTCGACGAGACAATCGCGACCTTCTGCCCGACGAGCGCATTGACGAGGGTCGATTTACCGGCGTTGGGCGCGCCGACGACGGCTACGGTTCCGCATTTCTGGGTCATTCGCCAAGCGCCTTGAGCATTGCAAACGCGGCGGCCTTTTCGGCCTCCTGCTTGCTGGTTCCTTCGCCGCGCGCCGATGACTGGCCGCGCAGCAAGACTTCGATGGTGAAGCGCGGCGCATGGTCGGGGCCCTGGCGGTCGACGACGACATAGCTTGGCATGCCCAGCCGTCGCGCCAGCGCCCAGCGCTGCAATTCGGATTTCGGGTCGGCGAGCAGCCGCGCGCCGCCATCGAGCAGCTGCTGCCATTCGCGCCGCACGAAAGCCTCGGCAACGACCCAGCCGCCATCGAGAAACAGCGCTGCGACCAGCGCCTCGGCGACATCGCCAAGAACATTGTCGGACTGGGCAAGGCCCTTGGCGCGGGCGTTCTTTTCCATGATCAGCAGTTCGGGAACGCCAAGGCTGCGCGCCACCGTGGCGCACGCCGGCCCCTCGACGAGCGCGTGGAGGCGCGAGGTCAGCCGCCCTTCGGCCTCGTCATGGTCATGGTACAGCCATGCCGCAACCGCGCAGCCCAGCACCCTGTCGCCAAGAAACTCGAGCCGCTGGTAACTCGCCTCGAGCGGCCCGGCGCTGCCGTGGGTCATGGCGCGACGCAGCAGTTGCGGATCGGCAAAATCATGGCCGAGCCGCGCCCGCGCCCACTCGCGCAGCCGGTCGAGATCGGTCAAAGCGCGCCGCCGGTGCGGACGGCGCAGCTGAGAAGGGTAAAGGGACTTATCACGGGGGCGATGCGTTGGCCGACGCAGCGCCTCCGGTCAAGGCCAAGGCGCAAGGCAGTGGCGTCGCGAGCGGCGGCTTGGTAGCGACTGCGCCACCGCCAGACAGGATTCGCCATGACCCCCGACCTTGCCGCTGCCGCCGCGCTAGCTGACGATGCCGACGCTGCGCTCGCTGCCCATGCCGCCGAAGTTCCGGCGCTGGCGGCGCTGTTCGCTGCCGAACCAGACCGGCTGGCGCGGCTCTCGCTCGACGTGGCCGGGCTGCATTTCGACTTTGCGAAGCAGGCGGTCGATGCGGCGGCGCTGACCGCGCTCGATGCGCTGGCAACGGCGGCGGACTTTGCCGGATGGCGCGCCAAGCTGTTCGGCGGCGCGGTCGTCAACCCGAGCGAGAATCGCGCCGCCACGCACATTGCCGAGCGCGGATCGGGGGTGGCGGCAGGCGTTGCGGCGGCAGCGGAAGGGCAGGCGGCGATGCGCGCGCTGGTCGAGCGCGTCCGCGCGTCGGACATCGCCCACGTCCTCCACATCGGCATCGGCGGGTCGGCGCTCGGGCCCGCACTGCTGCTCGATGCGCTCGGTCGTCATGGCGATGGTCCGGCGGTCGAGGTCGTCGCCAATATCGATGGCGTCGCGCTCGAACAGGCGTGTCGCCGCTGCGATCCCAAACGCACGCTGATCGTCATCGTGTCGAAGACCTTCACCACCACCGAAACCATGACCAATGCCGCGAGCGCGCTCGATTGGCTGCGCGCCGGCGGGGTCGTCGATCCGTTTGCGGCGACGGTCGCGGTGACCGCCGCGCCCGACAAGGCCAAGGCGTGGGGTGCCGCCGATGTGCTGCCGTTCGCCGAGACCGTCGGCGGGCGCTATTCGCTATGGTCGGCGGTCGGGCTGCCGTTCGCCTTGCGCGCGGGCTGGGACGCATGGGCGGCGCTGTTGGCCGGCGCGCGCGCCATGGATTCGCATTTCGAAACCGCGCCCGATGCGGTCAATGCGCCGCTGGTCGCCGCCAAGCTCGATGTCTGGTCGGCGCGCTATCTCGGGCGGCCGACGCGCGGAGTCTTTGCCTATGACGAACGCCTGCGGCTGCTGCCGTCGTTCCTGCAGCAGCTCGAGATGGAATCGAACGGCAAGCGGGTGACCCGCGACGGTGCCCCCGTCGATCGCCCGACCGCCGCCGTGACGTGGGGCGGCACCGGCACCGATGCCCAGCACGCGGTGTTCCAGCTGCTGCATCAGGGGACGGTCGTTGGCCCTATCGAATTCGTCGCGGTCAGCGAGCCCGGGCACCATCTCGCTGCGACCCACCACCGCCAGCTACTCGCCAACTGCTTCGCGCAGGGCGCGGCGCTGATGCGCGGGCGGACGTTCGACGAAGCGCTGGCGCTATCGGACGGCGACCCGGCACTGGCGGCGGCAAAGACCTTCCCCGGCAACCGGCCCTCGGCGACGCTGCTGCTCGACCGGCTCGATCCGGCGACGTTGGGCGCGCTGCTGGCGTTCTACGAACACCGGACGTTTGCCGGCGCAGTGCTGATGGGCATCAACCCCTTCGACCAATGGGGCGTCGAACTGGGCAAGGAAATGGCAACGGCGGCGATGGCGGGCGGCGGGCCGGGGTTCGATGCATCGACAGCGGACCTGATGATGCGGGCGGGGCTGGCGTAGGGTGTAGGCTGGAGAAGGAACGAACGGGATTGGTGAGAAGCAGACTGGCTGCTTTT
Source organism: Sphingomonadales bacterium (assembly GCA_038229555.1). Lineage (GTDB taxonomy): Bacteria > Pseudomonadota > Alphaproteobacteria > Sphingomonadales > Sphingomonadaceae > Sandarakinorhabdus. Next base: position 258,733 of record JBBROI010000002.1, on the reverse strand, counting down.
GGGCGTCATATGCGGATAACGGACTATCCGGGTAATGGCAGCAATGCGCCCCAATGTCGGCCGTTCAGTGGCTTGATGGATGATCCCGAGGGCGGTCACCCGTTTATCGAGGTATGAGCCTTCAGATAAAAGGCCGGAACTGGGACAAAACCGTCGTTCCGGGCTTGTGCCCAAAGAACCGTCCTTGAGCGGAAGCCGCCTTTGGATAACGGCTCGCCCGAAGGCGCTAGTCTTTCGAGAGCGCGGTCCAGCCAAACTCACGCTCAAAAGCTGCTCGGTACGGCGTTTGCACCGCATGCGGTGCCATCCGAACATATTTCTCGGCCAACGCCTTCGGCTTGCCGGTGAGGTCAGACAGGAAGCCAAGCGCTTCATCCTGGGTCGGCACGCGACCATCTTCATTGGCAAATTTCGGGGGGAGGGCCGTCCACACGACACCCCTCAAATTCTTGGTCTTCGCCCATTCGGCGATTTCGCACGCAAACTCACTGGACGATTCGCCGGGGTAGAAGCCGATGTCCCGCAATCTGCAGCCCTCACGCCTTTGCAAAGCCTTCTTTGCCTCATCGATCTCGGAGACACCAAGCGTTGTCCAGCGCGACGTAACGACCGGCCCAGACGTGGTGAGCACCAGCGTCAACCGATCCTCGCCAGTCTTCTGGCCCGAGTGGCGCGCAAATTCCATCGTCAGTGCTGGCCCGTCATGGCGCCACTCACCAACGACTGGCAAGTCTTTCGGCTGCCAAACGAGCGATCCCCAGCCAAGACAGGCGATGGCGACGGATAGATCGGTCATTCGACAGTCTCCCCGGGTTCGTGCCCTCCTGCTGCATTGCTGCGCGAGGCCGAGCCCATCCGGAACGCGCCGATTTCGCGAAGCTGAGCAATCGCTTCTGGCGCTGTTGCTTTAGCTTGTTTGCGGTCTAAGCCACGCTCGCGCAGCATTTTTACCGTATGTTGGAGGAACAGCTTGTCCCAGAGCCGCCGGAACCCCGTATCAGGAATTTCAATCACGATACGAGGCCGATCCATCGTGTTCCTGAGCCTGTCGCCGCTTGCGCCCGCCTGAATGTAAACGCCGTTGGTAAAGAGAATTTGCTCGACCAAAAAGCCGTGATTGCGGCCCAGATCGAAGGCCACAATCATTTTCATCTGAACCGGGCGGATAAAGCTCAGAATAAGCATCACTGTATCGGAATACTCAGGCATTTTGCCCCACTGCACGTTCACGTCGCCGGGGCCGCTATCTTGGTGAACCTGTATATATTCGACAATATCGGGCCGTTGATCGGTGCCGAGGATCAGCACCGGCAACATACGACCGTCGCCCACTCTAGCGGTGGATATCGCCCCATCTCCGACGATCTCTACAGGGGTCGATTCGCGCGGATGATAGACCGGGATTTTGGTGAGCTTCAGCCTGCGGATCAAGATGGACGCTCCGAAAGGATAAGGGGCGTCACGGAAGCGATTTGGTCGTGCGTATCCGTGAGTTCGATCACATACTGGTCGATGATATTGCAGGTGACAATCGCGGAGGGCACCTGAAAATGACACCATCCCGCGACCGCTTCATGGGCAGCGATGCGCATCGGCAATCGTAACTGTCCGTCACCACCTATTTGGCCGAGCCGAGCAGTCATTTCGATCCCATCTTTCAATCGATAGGTCAGGCGAAGCTCGGCCCGCACTAACGCATTGTCCGAATCAGTCGGATTGTTGACAGAAATTTCAAACCGATAGACACGGGCGCCAGTAGTCACATCCGCCGTGTAATCCCCTTGAAGAAAGGTGCTGGTCAGTCTCGGGAGCCTGCGGCGATCTTGCTCCTTCGACAGAGAAAGGCTGGCTCGCGTATAGTGAATACTAAAAACTGACAAAACTAATGCAATCACCGCCGCCATGGCGGTGACGATATCTGGCCAGTTTTCGTGAATTGTCTCCATAGGGCATTGTATCAGCTCTCGTCGCCGATCCCAGCGACACTTGCAGGGCCTTAACTCCGGCCAGCGTTCAGGGTGTTGCCGCTTTCTCATAGGTCGGGGAACGTCGTGCACTGATCGGCGCCGGCCACCTCTTTGGTGCAACAAGAAATAGCGGCTATCTCGGGTCAGTCGCCTGAGACCTGTCAGTCAGCAGTCGGCCCAATTGCGACCGAAGCATCACGGCAAATCGATGCACAATAGCTTATTACGAATGCCGCAGCGGGAACGACACAAACTGGCCATCAGCACAACGCCAACTTCCCCAAACCTCAGCCTTAAACCGCCCGCTTCCACACCCCGGCGCGCAGGTGCTCCGCCGGCCGATAGCGCGTCTTGTATGCCATCCGCTCGCAGCCATCGATCCAATAGCCGAGATAGACATATTGCAGCCCGGCGCGTCCGGCGCGCATGATGTGATCGAGGATGATGTAGTTGCCGATGCTGCGCCGTGTCGGGTTGCTGGCGTCGTAGAAGCTGTAGATCATCGATAGTCCGTCCGACTGTTTGTCGGTCAGGCAGCAGCCGACGAGTGCGCCGGGGCGGCCGTCGCGCGAGGGCTCGCGATATTCGACGACGACGGTATCGACCGGCGATTGTTCGACCATATCGGCGTAATCATACCCATCCATCGACGCCATGCCGCCAACCGGGTGCCGCGCGGCGAGATAGGTCTGCAGCAGCCGCCATTGCTCGTCGGTCGACCATGGCTCGCATGCCTGCACCTCGAGATCATGGTGGCGGCGCAGCAGTTTCTTCTGGCTTGCTGTCGGCATGAAGCGCGGCGCCACGACGCGCACCGAAACGCACGCCTGACAGGCGTCGCAGCTTGGGCGGTAGACGACATTCTGGCTGCGGCGGAACCCGATGCGTCCGAGCGCCTCGTTCATCTCGCCGGCGTCGTCGCCCTTCAATTCGGCGAAAACCTTGCGCTCCATCCGCCCCGGCACATAGGGGCACGGGTGCGGCGCGGTCACGAAGAAGCGCGGGAAACGGAAACTCTGGTCGGTCACGTCGCTTGCCTGGCCTCCCGGAGCGTCGCGGCACAGTCTAATGCGACCGCGCGGCGAAAGACCATAGCGATTTGGTGGTTAATTTACGCGGTTTGATTTGCGCAGGGCGCTAGTCGAGCTCGGTCATCCGCACATCGTACCCCGCCGCCAGCAAGGCCTCGACAAGTCGTTCGAGGTGATCACGGTCGCGGGTTTCGCATTCGATGTCGGTGATCAAGCCCTTGGCGGGAAGCGTCGTGAATACCCGCTGGTGGTAGATTTCGATGATATTCGCCTGTTGCTGATCGAAGATCCGCGCCACTTCGAACAATTGGCCGGGGCGATCCTTCAGCCGGATACGCAGCCGCGCCAGCCGCCCCGACCGCGCCAGATCGCGCAGCAACACGTTCGCCAGCAGCCGCGTATCGATATTGCCGCCGCACAGCACCAACCCGACCTTGCGCCCGCGGAAGCGTCGCGGATGCGCCAGCAGCGCCGCCAGCCCCGCCGCGCCCGCGCCCTCGACCACGGTCTTTTCGATATTGAGCAGCAGTGCCACGGCGCGCTCGAGGCTGCGTTCGCCAACGAGCAAAATCTCATCGACCAGTGCCTGCACGGTCTGGAAGGTCAGCACGCCGGGCGTCTTGACGGCGATGCCTTCGGCAAGCGTGTCGCCATCGCACACCGGCGTTTCGCCCTTCAGCTTGGCGTACATCGACGGGTAGAGTTCGGCTTCGACGCCGATGATTTCCATGTCGGGCTTGTGCGCGCGCGCCACCGTCGCCATTCCCGAAATCAGCCCGCCGCCGCCGACCGGAACCACCCAAGTATCGAGATCGGGAGCCTGTTCGAGCATTTCGAGGCCGACCGTGCCCTGACCCGCCATCACCAGTGCATCGTCGAACGGGTGAACGAACACAAAGCCGCGCTTGGCCGCCAGCTCGCGGGCATGTTCTAGCGATTCATCGACGCTTGTGCCGGCGAGGACGACATGCGCGTCATGACCTTCGGTCTGCTGCACCTTCACCGTCGGGGTGAAGTGCGGCATGACGATGGTCGCCGGAATGCCGAGGCGGCGGGCGTGATAGGCGACACCTTGCGCATGATTGCCGGCCGACGCGGCGATCACCCCGCGCGCGCGCTCGTCCACCGTCAGGCTGAGCAGCTTGTTGAGCGCGCCGCGTTCCTTATAGGCAGCGGTGAACTGCAAATTCTCGAACTTCAACCAGACTTCGGCGCCGGTCAGCGTCGAAAGCGTCTGGCTGCGCAGGCACGGCGTGCGGATGACCGCCCCGTCGATCGCCCGCGCCGCCGCCTCGACATCGGCGAGGCTAATCGGCAGCGCGGCGCTGGTTGGCGTGGCGGAGCGCGAGGCGGTGGCGGTTGTCATGCCCCCGTGTTACCCGCCCCGACGTTGCGGGGCAAACGCCTCCGGCAAGGACAGTGTGTGTGAACACCATGACGATGTCGCCCGAACGCCATACGCTGTCGCGCAGCGGGTGGCTGCGCGCGGCGGTGCTCGGGGCTAATGACGGGATCCTGTCGACGGCCAGCCTGATCGTCGGCGTCGCTGCGGCTCCCAATGTCGCGCACGCGCAGATCGTGCTGACCGGTGTCGCCGGACTTGTCGCCGGGGCGATGTCGATGGCGGCGGGTGAATATGTTTCGGTATCGTCGCAGGCCGATGCCGAAACCAACGATCTGGCGCGCGAGGCGGCCGAACTCGCGCTCGACCGCGACGGGGAGCATCAGGAACTGGCCGATATCTATGTCGGTCGCGGGCTGACGCCAAAGCTTGCCGCCGAAGTCGCAACGCAATTGATGGCGCACGATGCGCTTGGTGCCCATGCCCGCGACGAACTCGGGCTGACCGATGCGCTCGCCGCGCGTCCGATTCAGGCATCGCTGAGTTCCGCCGCTTCGTTCGCCGTCGGTGCGGCAATGCCGTTGCTGGCGGCGGTGCTGGTGTCACGGGCCGCGGTTGGCTGGTCGGTTCCGGCAGCGTCGATCGCTGCGCTGGTGTTCCTGGGTGTCGTCGGCGCACGGGCAGGGGGAGCGCCGGTCGGCAAGCCGACGCTGCGGGTCGTCTTCTGGGGCATTCTGGCAATGGCGGCATCGGCGGGGATTGGACGGTTGTTCGGGGCTGCGGTTTAAGCCCAAAAAGGGCGCTCGCGCCCGCCGCAACACCGCGCTAACCTTGGCGCCATGATCATCTCCCGCACCCTCGTCGTCGTCTTGGCACTCGCTGCCGCTCCCGCCGTGGCCGACACTGCGTTCACCCACGCTAACGGCTATACGCTCGACGCCAGCGGCGCGGTTCGCCGTTTCGCAACGCTGGTTGTCGGCAACGATGGCCGAGTGAAAGCGACGCTTGCAGCAGGCGCGGCAATTCCCAAGGCAAAGCGCATCGACCTCAAGGGCCGGACGCTGCTGCCGGGCCTGATCGACGCCCACGGTCATGTCATGAGCCTCGGGCAGCGGGCGCTGGCGGTCGATCTCACCGGTACATCGGATCTTGCGGCGGCACAGGCGGCGGTGCGCGCCGGGGCGAAAGCGCAAACGTCGGCATGGGTGCAGGGCGGCGGCTGGAACCAGGAAATCTGGAAGCTCGGGCGGTTTCCTACTGCAGTCGAGCTCGATGCAGCGGTCAGCGACCGGCCTGCCGTGATGACGCGGATCGATGGCCATGCGCGCTGGCTCAACAGCAGGGCGCTGGCGGCGGCGGGCATCACTAAGGCAACGCCCGATCCTGTCGGCGGTCGTATCGAGCGCGATGCCGCAGGCAACCCGTCGGGTGTGCTGGTCGACAGCGCCATGGAACTCGTCGAGCGCAAGGTTCCTGCCGCGACGACGGCGGAAAGCGATGCCGCGCTCGCCAAGGCGCTGCAGATCATTGCGTCGGTCGGGCTGACCGGGGTCCATGATGCCGGCATGGATAAGGCGACTTGGGAGCGCTACCAGCGCTTCGCCCGGAGCGGGCGCATGACAACGCGGATCTACGCTATGGCGTTCGGGCCGGACAATCTCGCCGCCGCCGCACCCAACGGCCCCATCGGCTGGGAGTACGGCGACCGGCTGGCGCTGATGGCGATGAAGCTGCAGCAGGATGGTGCGCTCGGTTCGCGCGGCGCGTGGATGAAGGCGGCGTACAGCGATGCGCCGGGGCAGACCGGGCTGCGCTTTCATGACGAAGGCGATCTGCGCCGCATGGTGCTCGATGCGACGCACAAGGGGTTTCAGGTCAACGTCCACGCCATCGGCGATGCCGCCAACGGCGCGGTCCTCGGGGCGTTCGCGGCGGTTCCCGAAAAGACCCGCGCGGCGTTGCGACTGCGCATCGAACATGCCCAAATTGTCTCGCCCGACGATCTGCCGCGTTTCGCGCGGCTGGGCGTTATCGCCTCGCTGCAACCGACGCACGCCACCAGCGACAAGACCATGGCGGAAGCCCGCGTCGGGCCGGACCGACTCGCCGGAGCCTATGCGTGGAAGACGCTGCTCGACAGTGGTGCGCGGATTGCCGGTGGATCGGACTTTCCGGTCGAACCACCCAATCCCTTCTACGGCCTCCACGCCGCCGTCAGCCGGCAGGACCGCGACGGCAATCCACCCGGTGGCTGGCGCAAGGGCGAGGCACTGACCTTCCAACAGGCGTTCGCGGCGTTCACGACGGGTGCCGCGTGGGCAGGCCATGCCGAAACCAAGGTCGGCACGCTGACGCCGGGCAAATGGGCCGACTTCATCATGGTCGATCGCGACCCGTTCACCGCCGCGCCGGGCGACTTGTGGAAGGTACAGGTCGACGAGACGTGGCTGGCCGGCGGTCGGGTATATCGCCGGAGGGGTTAGGCACGAATTGACATTTTGTGCCTATATGGCTATCATTCCAGAATGTCTTGTAACTCTGGAAAGGATCGTGATCCGGCAGCCGTCAATGCGCGCCTGATGGCGGTTCGCTGCGATTGCCACGCGGAAAATGTGGTGTTTTTTTTCGATTTCGCGGACTTTTGTGACTTTTGAAATGCGAGAACGGGTGAGTCCCGACGTTTGCGTGCGCCATCGCCTCGGCCTCGCGGCTCAAACTGCCAGCGATACCAGTTTCTCGACCGTCAGGATCTGCGGCAACTCCTCGACCCGGCCATCGGCGCGATAGAAGAGGTAGAGCGGCACCCCGGCGCGGCCCTGTTCGGCGAGAAACTGCGAAATGGCGGGGTCGCCGCGAGTCCAGTCGCCTTCGAGCGTGACGACGCCGCGCCTGGCGAAGGCGGCAGCGACGCTGCGGTCGGCCATCGCGCCGCGTTCGTTGACCTTGCAGGTCAGGCACCAGTCGGCGGTCAGGTAAACGAACACCGGGGCCTTCTTCGCCCGCAGGTCGGCCAGACGCGTGGTAGTAAAGCGTTCGGCGGCGAGACCGGCGGGTCCGGTTATGCCCGATGCCTGCGCCGGGGGCGCGACGGGTAACAGGACGACGGCGGCGATGGTGGCGGCAAGTGCGGCGGTGAGCGGCAACCAGCGGGATCGTCCACCGCTTTGCCGTCCGCCGAGCCACCATAGCGCGAGCCCGAGAACCAGCGCTCCGGCGAGCCCTGCTGTCATGCCTTCGACGCCCGCCTGCCGCCCCAGCACCCACGCTAGGGCCAGCGCGGTGAGGAACATCGGCACCGACAGGATGGCACGCAAGCGCACCATCCACGCCCCGGGCTTGGGTAAAAGGCGACGCAGCGCCGGACTAAACCCGATGAGCAGGAAGGGCAGCGCCAGACCAAAGCCCAATCCGGCGAACACCAGCAGCGCCGCGACGGGCGGCAGCACCAATGCCGCGCCGAGCGCGCCCGCCATGAACGGCCCGGTGCACGGCGTCGCGACGAACGCGGCGAGTGCGCCGGTCCAGAAGCTGCCGAGGAAACCGCCCTGCCGCGTCAGGTTGTCGCCTGCCGATGTCGAGAGTGTGACCTCGAAGACACCGGCGAGGTTGAGCGCGATGGCGGTGACCAATAGCAGCAACGCGGCGATGACGCGCGGATCCTGCAGCTGGAACGCCCAGCCGACCTGGGTTCCGACGGCGCGAAGCAGCAATACCGCGCCGCCAAGCGCGGTGCAGACCAGCACGACGCCGAGCGTATAGCCGATGGCGTCGCTGCGCGCCTTGGCGGGTTCGACTGTGCCTTTGGCAAGGCTCAGTGCCTTCAGGCTAAGGATGGGGAAGACGCAGGGCATGATGTTGAGGATGATGCCGCCGAGGATCGCGGCCAGCAGGACCGGTAGCAGCGTCTGCCCCTCGCCGAGCGGGCGCTCGGGAGCGAGCGCGGCACCGGCGGCGGGGACGGCGCCGGGTTGCGCGGTGATGGCGAAACCGATCGCGTCTTCGCCTTCGCGTTCGATGCGCAGCACGCCGCTGACCGGGCCCTTGGGGCTGAGTCCCGCCTTGGTTTCGATGCGCAACAGATCGCCGGAAACGGTCACAACCTGCGGTGTCGAATAATCGACTGCACCGTCTTCGCCCGGGAAGAAATAGGCGCTGCGCACCTTTTCGGGACTGCCGAGCGGAACGGCGAGGACGAAACGGCCGTTGGTTGCCGCCCAGTGCGCGGCCCAGTTGACGCCACGCGGAATGGCCGCCTTGGCCAGCGCGATGCGAATGCCGCTATCCGGATCGGCCGCGCCATTACCGATGGTCAGCGGCAGGCTGATGGTCGCCGATTCGGGAACGCAAAGCTCGAGACTGCACACCAGCCATTCCACCCGAGCGTTCAACGTGTAGGCCGTGCCTTTGGCCAGCCCGGCTGGTGGCATGACTGTTGTCACCAGCACGTTGGTGGTGTCGTAGACATAGTTCATCAGGCCCGAGACGATCAGCGTCTTTGGCACCGGATAGGCGAGCGGCGGCGGTTCGGGGGTGCCCTCGGGCAGCGTCCATTTCACCCGTGTCGGTGCACCTGCGTCGCCGGGGTTCTGCCAATAAGTGTGCCAGCCGGGCTTGGGGGTCAGTGCAAGGCCGATGCTCAGTGGCTGGCCCGCAGCGGGGACGCTACTTTCGGCGATGATCTCGATGCTGGTGTGGGGGTTGTCGACCTTGGCCGCAGCAACCGCTGGCGCGGCGAAGATCAGCGATGCGATCAGGAACAGGAAGCGAATCATTCCGGTATCATGCTCCGCCCCCGCGCAAGATCAAAGCGGCGCAGTACCTTCCCTTCGTCGCCATCGGGTCAAACGATACAGCCATGAAAAAGGGCGGCGAAGGAAACCCTCCGCCGCCCGATCGGCAATCTGGTACGATGCTTAGCGCTTCGAGAACTGGAAACTGCGGCGGGCCTTGGCCTTACCGTATTTCTTACGCTCGACGACGCGCGGATCGCGGGTGAGGAAACCGGCCTGCTTGACGGCCAGACGAAGCTCCGGCTCGAACCGCGACAACGCCTGCGCGATGCCGTGCTTGACCGCACCGGCCTGGCCCGAAAGCCCACCGCCGACGACGGTGCACATGACGTCGTACTGGTCGCGGCGCTCGGCGACATCGAACGGCTGATTGATGACGAGCCGCAGGGTCGGGCGCGCGAAATACACCGTCTGGTCGCGACCGTTGACGACGATCTTGCCGCTGCCGGGCTTCAGCCAGACACGGGCGATGGCGTTCTTGCGCTTGCCGGTGGCATAGGCCCGGCCCTGCGCATCGACCTGCTTGTCGCGCAGCGGGGCAGGGGGTCCGCCGCCGCCGGTGTGGATCGGGCGTTCGACCCGCTCGCCGCGTTCTCCGCGCTCACCACGATCTTCGCGGCCATAATCACGACCGGTGGACGCGGCTTCCTGCATCCCACCGAGATCGGCGAGCGACTGACGGTTATCGGACATTATGCGGCGGCCTTCTTGTCGGAAGCTTCGTTGGCGGTCAGCGTCGAGTTCTTGCGATTCATCGCAGCAACGTCGATCACTTCGGGGTTCTGCGCAGTGTGCGGATGTTCGGTGCCGCCGAAGACACGCAGGTTGCGCATCTGGGCGCGACCGAGCGGTCCGCGCGGGACCATGCGCTCGACGGCCTTGACAAGGACACGCTCGGGGAAACGCCCCTCGAGGATCTTCGCCGGCGAGATTTCCTTGATGCCGCCGATATAGCCGGTGTGGCGATAATAGATCTTGTCGGTCAGTTTCTTGCCCGTAAAGCGCACCTTGGCGGCGTTGATGACGATGATGTTGTCACCGCAATCGACGTGGGGGGTGTAGCTCGCCTTGTGCTTGCCGCGCAGGCGGTTGGCGATCAGGCTGGCAAGGCGACCGACGACCAACCCTTCGGCGTCGATAATCAGCCATTTCTTCACGACCTCGGCGGGCTTGATCGAGGCGGTTTGACGGGTGAGCATAGTTCGGATCCGGTCTGCAAATGCGAAACGGCCGGGGAACACCCGGCCGGTTGAGCGGTGCATTCGCAGAACAAGGCGATTGCGTCAAGGATTTCCGGGAGTTTTAGACCCGGTATTCAAACACCGTATGACTGCATCGGTGGCCAGATATTGCGCCAGCCAATCGCGCAGCCGGGGTACGCCATCGGCATCGGCAACGAAATCGGCGGCGGCCATCATCGCCCAATCCTGGCCCTCGTCACCGAACCGCACCGCTGCGACCTCGTCTTCGGTAATATAAGCGGCAAAGAAATGGGCGGTCGTCAGGTCGTCGCCGAGGCGATAGGCGCGGGCATAGTGGAGACGGCTTGCCGGCAGCGTCAGCCCGAACTCCTCGGCAAGCTCACGCAGCACGCACGCGGCAGGGCTTTCGTCGCCCTCGCGTCCGCCACCGGGCAAGTCGAGCAATCCGGGGAATGGAATGTCGTCGCGGTCGTCGCGGCGATAAACGAGAATGTCGTCGCCGAGAAAGGCGGCAAGCTTGGCCCCGGTAAACGGCGTGCCGTCCCAGGTCATCGTTGCGGCAGCGGGCGCTCCACCGCCCAATGCGCCAGCCAGACGCTTGCTGCGACCATCAACGCCGCGCCGCCTTGATGGGCAACGCCGAGCGCCACGGGGACGCCGTTGACGATCGTCAGAACGCCGAGCGCGAACTGCACCAGCACCATCCCGCCAAGCGCCAAGGCGCGAACGCCCGCCCCGCTGCGCCAACAGCGCCATGCCACAGCAAGTGCCGCCGCGGCGACGGCATAGGCAATGCTGCGGTGAATGAAAACGACGGTCGCCGGGTCGTCGAGCAGGGCTATCGCTTCGGTGAACAGCCCGGCTGGGATGAACTGCCCGAACATCGTCGGCCATGCGGCGGTGACATGGCCGGCGCGCAACCCGGCGGTAAAGGCACCATAGACGATTTGCAGCAGCAGCAGCGCGGCAAACGGTACGACCCAGCGGCGCGGACGGTCCGCCGCCACGTCGCGTTCATCGCGGCGGAGATCGAGCGCCGTCCAGACGCAGCCCGCCATAATCGTCAGCGCGGTTACCAGATGTACCGCCAGCCGCTCGTGCGCCACCGACGGCTGGTTGACCAACCCGCTCGCCACCATCCACCAGCCGATCGTTCCCTGCAGGCCGCCAAGCGCCAGCAGAGCGAGCAGGCGTGGCTTGTAACCGGCAGGAATCGCGCTGCGAAGCCAGAACCATGCCAGCGGCAGCGCGAACGCCATGCCGATCACCCGCGCCAGCAGCCGGTGGACATATTCCCAGAAGAAAATGCCCTTGAACGCCGCGAGCGTCATGCCCTGATTGATCAACCGATATTGCGGCGACGCGCGATAGGCATCGAACTGCGCCTGCCAATCGGCATCGGTCAAGGGCGGCAGCGTGCCCGCAACGACGTCCCATTTGACAATCGACAGCCCTGATTCGGTCAGGCGGGTGATGCCGCCGACAACGACCATCGCAAACACCAGCGCGGCCACGCCCAACAGCCATAGGGCCAGCGCGCGGGGTCGCGACCGGTCGGTGACGGGTATTATGTGTTGGACGGCGGCGATGGTGGCCATGACGATGCCCTTTGGCGAAAAACCGGCGCACCGCCAAGCCGTGCGGCGAGTTGTCTCTTGTGCCGATCAATGTAATAACATAACACTCAGTCATGGATCGCAGTCGCACGACGATTTTTGACCGGTCGGCCATGGCCCTGTCGGGCCTGTGCGTCATCCACTGCATCGCCGGTTCGCTGCTGTTGACGGCGGCGTCGTTCTCGACGGCGTTTCTGGGCCATACGGTCCATTTCGTCGGTCTGTTGATCGCCCTGCCGCTGGCTGCCGTCGCGCTTTGGCGCGGGGTCACCTGCCACGGTCAACTGTCGATTGCGCTACAGGGTGCCTTGGGCATCGGTTTTATGGCCGCGTCGCTTGCGATGCGCGAAGGCGGCGGTTTCGAAATATTCACGTCGGTGGTCGGCGTTGTGCTGCTGGGGACGGCGCACTGGCGTAACCTAAGGGCGCTCCGCACTTAGTGTTGCCGTTCGGGGCCATTCGGCCGATAGAGGTCGCATGGACACGACCGCGCACGATCACGACCATCGTCTGCCGTCCGGCCCGGCGCTGACCGCCGCCGCCGAACATGCGTTGACCGCCAATGGCGAACAATGGACCGCGATGCGCCAATCGGTCTTCGATGTGCTGGCCGGGTTCGAACGACCAGCCAGCGCCTATGATGTGACCGACGCCGTCAGCAAGGCGCAGGGCCGTCGCATCGCCGCCAACAGCGTCTATCGCATCCTCGACCTGTTTGTTGCCAACAACGTCGCCCTGCGGGTCGAAAGCGCCAACGCCTATATCGCCAACGTCCACCCGGATTGCGTCCACGATTGCATCCTGCTGGTGTGCGATACCTGCGGTCGGGCGACCCATATCGACGACGATGCCGTTTCGGACGGGGTACGGGCGGCGGCTGATGGTGCCGGGTTCACCGCCGTCAAGCCCGTGCTCGAGGTCCGTGGGCGTTGCGCCAACTGCGCATAACGCGCGCATCGACAGCCGGTTGCGAAGTCGCTAGCCTGTCACACATAGATCAATAATCTTGGCGGAAATCTGTGACCAATCGCCCTTCGACTCCATTGCTCGATACCGTTGAACTGCCGGGTGACCTGCGCAAGCTGGCCCCGGATCAGCTACGTCAGTTCGCCGACGAACTGCGTGCCGAACTGATCGATGCCGTCTCGACGACGGGCGGGCATCTCGGGGCCGGACTCGGGGTCGTCGAACTGACGGTGGCGTTGCACTATGTCTTCAACACGCCCGAAGATCGGCTGATCTGGGATGTCGGACACCAGGCCTATCCGCACAAGATCCTGACCGGTCGTCGCGACCGGATCCGCACCTTGCGGCAAGGCGGGGGCCTCAGCGGCTTCACCAAGCGCAGCGAGAGCGAGTATGATCCCTTTGGTGCGGCGCACTCGTCGACGTCGATTTCGGCGGCGGTCGGATTCGCCGTCGCCAACAAGCTGCAAGGCCGCCCGGGCAAGGGCATTGCCGTCATCGGCGACGGTGCGATGTCGGCGGGCATGGCCTATGAGGCAATGAACAACGCCGGCGCGGCGGGCAATCGCCTCGTCGTCATCCTGAACGACAACGACATGTCGATCGCGCCGCCGGTCGGTGCGCTGTCGGCATATCTGGCGCGGCTGCTGTCGAGTCGTTCGTTTCTGGAACTGCGTGAGGCGGTCAAGCAACTCGCCAAGCGGGCGCTGCCGACCCCGCTCGCCAAGGCGGCAGCGCGAGTCGATGAATATGCCCGTGGCATGGCACAGGGCGGCGGCACGCTGTTCGAGGAACTCGGCTTTTATTACGTTGGCCCCATCGACGGCCATAACCTCGAACATCTGCTGCCGGTGCTGGAGAATGTCCGCGACGCGGCAGAAGGTCCGATTCTCGTCCACGTCGTGACGCAAAAGGGCAAGGGCTATGCGCCTGCCGAGGCTGCGCCCGACAAATATCACGGCGTCCAGAAGTTCGACGTAATCAGCGGCACGCAGGTCAAGGCCAAGCCGCTGGCTCCGAGCTATCAGAATGTCTTCGGCGATGCGCTCGTCGCCGAAGCCAAGACCGACGACCGGATCGTTGCGATCACTGCGGCAATGCCGAGCGGCACCGGCGTCGACCGCTTCGAGAAAGCCTTTCCGGAACGCAGCTTCGACGTCGGCATCGCCGAACAGCACGCCGTGACCTTTGCGGCAGGGCTGGCGGCGCAGGGGATGCGGCCGTTCTGCGCAATCTATTCGACATTCCTGCAGCGGGCGTATGATCAGGTTGTCCACGACGTGGCGATCCAGAACCTGCCGGTGCGTTTCGCCATCGATCGTGCCGGGCTGGTCGGGGCCGATGGCTGCACCCACGCCGGGTCGTTCGACGTGACCTATCTGGCGACGCTGCCGAACTTCGTCGTTATGGCCCCGTCGGATGAGGCGGAACTGTACGACATGGTCCACACCATGACGCTGCACGACAGCGGGCCGAGCGCGGTGCGCTATCCGCGCGGCGAAGGCACCGGCGTCGCGATCCCCGCCGAACGCACCCGGCTCGAAATTGGCAAGGGAAGGTTGGTGCGCGAAGGCAAAACCGTCGCCATCCTGTCGCTCGGCACGCGTTTGGCCGATGCTTTGAAGGCCGCCGATGAGCTGGAGGGCAAGGGGCTTTCGACCAGCGTCGCCGACATGCGCTTCGCCAAGCCGCTCGACCACGACCTGATCCGCAAGCTCGCGTCGACCCACGAAGTCGTGCTGACCGTCGAAGAAGGTGCCACCGGCGGCTTCGGCGCGCATGTTCTGACCTGGCTGAGCGACGAAGGCCTGACCGACGCCGGCCTGAAAGTGCGGACACTACGCTTGCCCGATGTGTTTCAGGACCATGACGCCCCGGCGAAGCAATATGCCGAGGCAGGGCTGGACGCTCCGGCGATTGTGGCAGCGGTGCTGGAGGCGTTGCGGCATAACAGCGTGGGGTTGGTTGAAGGCGCGCGGGCGTGAGTGCGAGGTCTGACGAGATTTCAAGACTAGCTTCTTTGATGCGCGATCATTTGAGTACATTTGGCGCGGGCCATAGAATTCCTGCTGTTCACCTGTTCGGTATCGAACACGGACATGCGCTTCAAGATTTTACTGTAGCAGAGTGTAAGACGATTGCTGACAAGGCTGGTTTGAAAGAATCTTTAGGAACGGAGCTTCATAAGGGCATTAAATTGTCGGCTTATGTGAAGCGAATCGCTTAATTTGGTTAGACGATTCTGCTGTATCGACACAAAATCTGCGCTATCCGTGTTGTCGGCCGAGTTTTTTTCCCGAACGCGCTCACGCGCGGTGGCGGGCGCATCGTCAAAAACTGCAGCACATCTTCTAATTCCTCCCCGTCTTCACGGGGAGGGGGACCGCGTTCTTCACGCGGTGGAGGGGCGGCGGGCTTCCGCCGTCAAGCAACGGCGGCCCCTCCACCATCGCGGAAGGGCGATGGTCCCCCTCCCCAGAAGTGGGGAGGATCGAGCGAACCACGGTGGCGCGCAGGGCAACCCGAACTCCACCGCGCCGCCGCTATCCGCGCGCAGGCCGAGGGGTTGAGCCTCAACCAGTGGATCGCTCGGCGCATCGCTGCCTAATACATCCCGTCGCCATGTACCGGCGTCACCTTGCGCAAAATCGCTGCTGCCCACGCCGAATTATGCCCGCCCGCCTTGTGTTCGTTGAGTGGTAACGCGACCTCGTAGAAGACGTTGAGGCCGGGGTGGGCGATCGCCAGCACGAAGACCTTCCGCGAGATCAGCCCCGCTGTGTACAGCCGTGTCGTATCGATAAAGTACGACGACAGCCGTCGGCAATGCGCGAACAGCGTGTCGGCGACGATCTTGTCGGCATCGAGCAGGTGGATGTAGGTCGCCAGCACCGTTGTCTGCCGCGCCTTCGCCACCTGCCACAGCTTGGCCAGCGCAACGATCGATTCGCGCATTTCGGGCGCCGAATAGCGGTCCTGTAACTGCAGATAGGCGTTGGCCTCGCTGGCTTGCGCCGATTTTCGCACTTCGAACAGCGCGCCGAATGCCGCCGTGGCCGAAGCGACGGCCGATACGGCGGCGAAGATGGTGGCGATGTTGGCGATCATGGGGGCTACAATAGCGCACGCGTCACGGCGCGCCATCGGCTCAACGTACAGCGTTAGTTCACCGTTGAGGCAAGCAGGCCGTTGATGATGTCCTTGTTGGTCTGAAAGGCGACGCGGCCGATCTCGTGACCGCCCTTGAAGGCGATCAGCGTCGCCTGTTTGGTCACGTTGAAGCTTTTCCATTCGGGCTTCTGCTTGTCGTAATCGATCCGCAGTACCAGCAGCTTGGCGTATTTCGGGTCGGCACTTGCGGCTTTGACGGTACGGCTTTGCGACGCACAGACCGGGCACCACCAGGCATGGACATCGATCAGCGTCGGGCGACCGGCGGTTTGCGCAGCGTCGAAGGTGGCGCGGTCGAAATCGCGGAACTCGGCGGCGGCAACCGGGGCGGTGGCGGCAATCGTCGCGGCCATGGCGACAAGGGCAAGACGGATTGGGGACATCGACGGCTCTCCAGCAATAAGGCTCAGGGCGCACGAGTGACGGCGCGGGCATCATGTCATTCGCCGTCCGGGACGCTTTGGTTACGGTCAATCCAACCGACGCGCGCGCGCCGCGACGGCAATTGCGCCCGCCACCGCAAGGAACGCCAGAATCGGCAGGCCATGGGTAAGAACCTGCGAGGCAGGGTCACCGCGCAAGATCGCGCCGCGCGCCGCGCGAATGAAGTGGGTCAGCGGAAAGACCGACCCAAGCGCCTGCGCCCAGCCGGGCAGGGTCGCGAAGGGATAGAGGAAGCCCGAAAGCAACATCGCCGGCAGGTAGAACGCCACCGCGCCCTGTAGCGCCGCGAGCTGATTGGCCGCGCGTGCTGCAATCGCCTGGCCCAGCGCGACATGCGCGGCGGCGAACAGCGGCAATAGGGCGACGACGGCAATGGCACCGGGTGGCATCGGCAGATCGAACAGCAGCACCCCGGCGGCCAGCACCAGCCCGCCTTCGATTGTGCCGATGATGGCATAGGGCATGATCTGCCCGAGGATCGCTTCGGCTGCGCTGATCGGCAGCGTCAGCCCGCTTTCCCAAGTGCCGGTTTCGCGTTCGCGCGCGAGGCCGAGCGCCCCGAGCATGATCATCGCGATCATCACCGTCACCCCGGCAAGGGCGGGCAGAAACGCCCAATCGGCGCGCCCCTGCGGATTGTATAGCTGTTCGACCGCGAGCGTAGGACCGTCGGTGTTGCCGCCGCCACGCTCGGCACGGGCGCGCCAATAGGCCGCTTCGATCGTCGCGACGGCGGTGCGCGTCAGCGCTGGATCGGACGCATCGACAATGACCCGAACCGGCGGTGGCGGTGCGAGCAGCTGGGCAAATCCGGCGAACGGCGGCACTTCGATACCGATCAAGGCGCTACCGTCGCGCACGCTTCGTTCGGCACCCCCCCGCGGCAATTTTTGCGCAACGATCCGCACTCCCGGCGCGCGCGCCACGATCGCTGCCACACGCGCCGCGCTGACCGGGTCGGCGGCGGCTATGGCGACCGTGACCACCCCGTCGGCGGGACGGATGGCATAACCGAACAGCATTACCTGCATTGCCGGCACCAGCAGCAAAAGCGTGAGCGTCATGCGCGCCCGCAGCAGCCGCAGCAGTTCGACGCGCGCGACCGCGCCGATCCGCCGCAATGCGCTCATGCGTCCATGGCCAGTGTGAGCACCGCCGCTTCGAGCGTCGGTGCCCCGGCGCGCGCCAGCAGTGCTGTCAGCGGTTCGGCGGGTGCGGCGCGCCCATCGGCGTAGTAGATGACGACCGGGCAGCGTTCGGCTTCGACGAGATCGTGGGTGGCTATCACCGCTGCGCCGCCCTGCGATACATAGGCACCCAGCCACGCCCAGAGCGCGTGGCGCGTCGCCACATCGAGCCCCGCCGTCGGTTCATCGAGCAGCAGGAGGCGCGGCGCATGGATCGTCGCGGCGGCGAATTGCACCCGCCGCGCCCAGCCGCCCGAAAGCGTTTCGAAGCGGGCATCGAGGACCGTGGCAATCCCGAACTGCGCGGCGGCGGCGGTCACCTTGTCACGCGGATTGCTCAGGCCATGCACATCGGCGCGAAACCGCAGATTTTCACGCGCCGTTAGTTCGGGATAAAGCCCGAGCGACTGCGCCATATAACCGATCATCGGCGATGGTCTCCGGGCGCGACCGATATCCTCCCCCAGCACTTTGCCCTCGCCCGCGCTTGGTCGGGTCAGGCCGGCCAGCATGCGCAACGTTGTCGTCTTGCCCCCGCCATTCGCGCCAACCAGCCCAACCAGCGTCCCTGGCGCAAGCCGCAGCGCCACCCCGGCGACCACGGTGCGTCTGCCATAGGTTTTGCCAAGGCCGCGGACATCGATCAGCGGCGCGATATCAGTGAACATACACGAACCCACCGTGCATGAACTTGGTGGCTTCGGCACCAAGCACGAGGGTGCGCGATGCCGAAGCAAGACCGCGCGCTCGCAAGGCGTCGAGCGCAATCCAGATCGCAGCCGATCCGGTGTTGCCGACGCGGTCCGCGTTCACGAAGAACCGGCTTTCCGGCACATTCATATGTCCGGCAAGCTGCGCGCCGATACGTCCGCTGACCTGATGCGGCACGATCCAGTCCACGGCATCGGACGACACGCCGTGGCGCGCCGCCGCCATCAATCCGGCATCGAACAGTGCGGGGCCGGACGCGAGGATGGCGGCGAAATCATGATCGGCGTCCAAAACGCCCGACATGCCCGGAGCGTCCGATCCGCCACGCCGCATCTGCAGCCCGGGCGAGCGACCTAGTCCCGTCGCGCCAAACCATGCCGCCGTGATGGAACTGCCTGCCGTCGCCGCCGGGCCGAGGATGACCGCACCGGCACCGTCGCCCATCTGCATCAGGTTGACGCGTTGCCCGTGGTCGTCGGCGATGCGCGCGGGATCGAAGAAGACCGAGCCCACGTCGGACCCAACGATAGCGACCGGGCGCGCGTCGGCACGCGCCAACAGGCCGAACGCGATCGTCAGCGCACTGGCGAAACCCGTGCAGGCCTGCCGCAGTTCAAGGTGGGGTCCGCGATAGCCCAGCCGGTCGGCGACATGGACGATGTTGGCGGGCAGCGGCTGCGCAGGGGTTGCGGTGTGGCCGATCAGGAAGCCGAGATCGCCGACGTCGATGCCCGCCTGCGCGAGCGCGCCCCGCACCGCAGCCGCCGCGAGATCGGGGTTGCTGGAACCCGCCCGGGGGCCCTCGCCACGGGCGGTCCAGTCCCGCGCGACATGGCGGGTGCGGATACCAAGCCGCCGCGCTACGGCAAGCGCGGCGCGGCGCGGCATGGGGCCAAAACCGCCCTCGATGCGATCGAGCAGCGTCTCGGAATCGATGGCGGGTCCGGGGAATGCCGAGCCGGTGCCGAGCACCGCCAGCGCCCCTTGCGACAGCCACGACTGTCCGCCGGGATCGCTCACGCGCAAACCAGTCGCGGCGGGAGAGCGCGGATGTCGCGCAACAGCGCGTCGGGATCGACCCCCAGCGTTTCGAACGCGCCGCCGCCAAGCGCCAGCACATCGGCGAGCGACCGGCGCGCGGCAATCGCGATATCGGCCAGTACCCGACCGTTGGCACGATCGATGGCGAGCCGCCGCGACACTCGCACGTGCCGCGCCTCATCGCGATGGATTCGACCGAATATGCCGCGGGCGACCGGGTCTGCACCCACGGGTCGCTGCCGCGCCGTCACCCGCGCCAATACCGTGCAAACCGCTGCATCGATGGCCGCGACGCGCGCCAGATGATCCACCATGCTGCCACGCCCGACTTCCGCGTGAAAACGCCGCGCCGCGCGCAACCATTTCGGCGCATCGCTGGCAGTCGGAAGCCGAAGCGCCAACCCCGCCAGCAGCGCATCGTGGTGACGTTCCTCGTCGGCGATGCCTTGCAGCGCGCGCGCCGCCGCCGGATCGCTGTCGCTGGCCGCGAGCCCGGTAAAGGCGATTGCCGCGGCTTCCTCGCCGCAGCCGAGCACTGCGATCAGTTCGGCCAGCGCCTGCGCCGCCGGATCGGCAAGCCGCAGCGGTTCGACGGCAGCAATCGGTACCGGGTGCCCCGTCGCACGGAAACAGCGATGCGGCCGCACAGCGGCAGTCACCGGTGCACGCTCAATCGACAACGGTTCCAAAGGAAACATGCCGGTAGTTCGCGGCCAAATGGAATTTTGTTACATCGCTCGCCCGACCAGCGACCGGCGCAGCGAAGTTGTGAACGCTTGCCAGCATGCCACCGACGCCCGACAAAGGCGGGCATGGCCAAGGTGCGTATCGACCAGCTGATCGCCGACCGTGGTCTCGCCGAATCGCGGACGCGGGCGCAGGCGCTGATCCTCGCCGGGCTGGTCTTCGTCGGCGAACGCAAGGTGGCCAAGGCGGGCGAAACCGTCGCCGACGATGCCGCAATCGATGTGCGCGGGCGCGATCATCCGTGGGTGTCGCGCGGCGGCGTCAAGCTGGCACATGGCCTCGATCATTTCGGCTGGGATGTCGCAGGCGTCGTGGCGATCGATGTCGGTTCGTCGACCGGCGGCTTCACTGATGTGCTGTTGAGCCGGGGCGCGATACGGGTCTATGCCGTCGATAGCGGGACCAATCAGCTGGCGTGGAAACTACGGCAGGACGCGCGAGTCGTCGTCCATGAACAGACGAGCGCGCGGCTGCTGACGGCGGCGCATATCCCCGAAGCGGTCGATCTCATCGTCTGCGATGCGAGCTTCATCGGCCTGGCCAAGGTGCTCGACGTGCCGCTGAGCTTCGCCAAACCCGCCGCCCGCTTGCTGGCGCTTATCAAGCCGCAGTTCGAGGCGGGACGCGACGAAGTGGGGAAGGGTGGCGTCGTGCGCGACCCTGCGGTCCATGGCCGCGTCTGTGCGGCGGCGGCCGACTGGTTGGCGGCGCAGCCCGGGTGGCGGGTCGTCGGCATCGAGCGGTCGCCGATCACCGGGCCGGAGGGAAATGTCGAATTTCTGCTGGCGGGCATGCGGCATCCCCCCACTATTGCGCCGCACAAAAACCCGCTACACGACCCCCAATGACCACTGCCATCCATCGCGGCTCGGCTTGGCGCGCCGCCATCGTCGCTGTCCCGTTGTTGCTCGTGCTGGGCGGACTCGCGGCGCGGCTTTCCGGATCGACCGACACCAATCCATGGTTCCAGTCACTGGTGCTGCCGGTGTTTCAGCCGCCGGGGCCGGTGTTCGGCATTGCCTGGTCGATTTTCTATACGCTCATGGGCGTGTCTGTCGCACTGGTCTGGGCGCACAAGGGCGCGCCCGGCCGCGCGCTGGCGTTGGGGCTGTTCGTCGTCCAACTCGCCATCAACCTCAGCTGGTCACCAGTGTTCTTCAAGGCGCACCTCATCCTGCCGGCGCTTGCGATCATCGGCGCGCTGTTCGTCGCCGCTGCCGCCACGACATGGGCGTTCGGCCGCGTTAGCCGGTTGGCAATGTGGCTAATGGTGCCTTATCTGGTGTGGATCGTCTTTGCGTCGGTGCTCAATGCGCGGGTGTTGATGCTCAACCCCACCGCCGACGCCTTTCAATTGGGAGTGTAAACCGTGCAGACCCAGAACCGCTTTTTCGAAGATTTGTCGAAGGTCGCCACCTCGGCGATGGGTACCATGGCCGGTGTCGGGCGTGAAGTGGAGGACAATGTCCGCCGCAAGGTCCGCGAGATGGCCGGCGGGGCCGATATGGTCGAGCGCGACGAGTTCGAGGCGGTGAAAGCCAGCGCCGCGATGGCGCGCGAAGAAGTCGCGAGCCTGCGCGCCGACCTCGCCGCGCTGCGGGCCGAGATCGCCGCGGCCAAATGATCCCGGTGTTATCCACAGCTTTATTCACCGGACGGGCGAGTCGTTCGCTTGCCGAATCGTCGGCGGGTGGCCAGCGTCGGGCATCGTCGATGACGGGAGGACCGGCCCAATGAGCCTGATCGATCTCGAATACGCCCCGGCCCCGGCCGCGCCCATCGACATGCTCGAACATGTCTTCGACGCCAATGGGTGGGCGTTCGAACGCGATGGTGACGAGGAAATCACCACGTCGATCAAAGGTGGCTGGACGACGTATCAACTCCGTGCGCTGTGGCGCGAGGAAGAGCGCGTGCTCCAGCTCATCGCGCGCGCCGATTTGACGGTTCCCGATGAACGCCGCGCGGCGGTGTACGAAACGCTCGGGCTGATCAACGAACAGATGTGGATGGGCCATTTCGAAATGTGGTCGGCCGATGGCACGCTGCTGTTCCGCCACGCCACCATCCTCGATAATGATGATGACGAGGACGAACCCGATCTGACCATCGGCCAAGCCGAAATGCTCGTCGAAGCGGCGGTCGAGGAGTTCGAACGCTATTACCCGGTGTTCCAGCTGGTGCTGTTCGCCGACAAGGCCCCCGCCGACGCGATGGCGGGAGCGCTGCTCGATACCGTTGGCGAGGCGTAACGCCCTCTCCCTTGAGGGGAGATGAAAGTGACGACCTCGCTCTGGCTGATCGGCTGCGGCAACATGGGCGGAGCGCTGCGCGCGCGCTGGCACGCTGCGGGGTTCGGTGCGATCACCGTCGTCGATCCGGTGGCGACGCCATCCGGCGTGACCGTCGAACGGGTTGCCCCCGCGACCGGTGTTCCCGACATCCTCATCCTCGCCGTCAAGCCGCAGGTCTGGCGCGACAGCGTTGCCGCCTTCGCCCCGCGCATCGGGGCCAATACCCTCGTTGTGTCGATCATGGCGGGGGTGACCATCGCCGCCCTACGCGCGGCGTTCCCCGACGCAACGCTGGTGCGCGCCATGCCCAATACCCCGGCGCGGATCGGGCAGGGGGTGACGGCGCTGTTCACGACCGGTGACTCCGACGCGCGAGCGCAGGCCGAAGCACTCTTTGCCCCCACCGGAGCCACCGTCTGGCTCGACGCCGAGGCCGATTTCGACGCCGTTACCGGCCTGTCAGGCTCGGGACCGGCGTATGTGTTCGCGATGATCGAGGCGCTCGCCCATGCCGGAACCGCCGCCGGGCTCTCCCCGGCACTCGCCGAAGCCCTCGCGCTCGCCACTGTCACGGGTGCGGCGGCACTGGCGGCCGAGGGCCACGCCACCCCCGCCGAACTCCGCACCGCCGTAACCAGCCCGAACGGCACGACCGCGGCGGGGCTGGCAGTGCTGCAGCCGCAGCTGGAGGGGTTGATGGTGGCGACGGTGGCGGCGGCGGCGGAGCGGTCGCGGGCGCTTGTTTGATTGTTCACAGACTTAGGTAGGTTTAAATGGTTATCGACGATCCCGCTAAGCCGGAATTTGGTACTTGGGATAGTTACAATCGCTTTGCTCAATTGGTTCGCCATTCGCGACGTTATGTCTGGAGCATCAAAGAGACTGGATTTCTAAGCACGGTCCTTGCAACCGTAAGGGATCGCGATGTATTTTTACTAGAAGGAATGGTACTATATCGCGCTCAACTTGGGATCGAGTGGGAAGAGCAGACCGATGAAGATGGCAAGGAGGATGGTGAAGAACCAGTCGGTTTCAGCGCAAGTAGAATGAAACCCCGCGTAAATCGTGCGAATGAGGGTAGAGCAAATCCAGCCGGGATCCCTGTTCTATATCTCGGCACAACCGAGCAGACAGCTATATCCGAAGTGCGACCGTGGGTAGGTGCGTCTGTATCGGTCGCCCAGTTCAAGACACTGAAGCGGTTGAAGGCGCTCGATCTCTCGCGAGGTCATGGCAAGTCTTCTTTTAGTGAAATCGGTTTTGGTCATCTGTTTGGTGGTGATTCACCTAGCGCTGATGCAAAAGAAAAAGCCGTATGGATTGACATTGATAATGCGTTTTCTCGCCCTGTTACGCCGTCTGACGATCGGGCGGATTATGTTCCGACCCAGATTCTAGCTGAACTTTTTCGCGATGCTGGCTATGAAGCGATCGTTTACAAAAGTCAGTTTGGCAAAAAGGGTTTTAACGTAGCGATTTTTAACATTGATGATGCTGACATCCTTAATTGCGCACCATACGAAGTAAGTGAAATTGAGGTAAAATTTCGACAGTTTGGCAACCCTTGGTTTGCCACCAAATATCTGCCGTCTACTGGTGACGATACTTCTATCGGTACAGAATTTTCATCGTGAGCGCGGGCCGACTCCAGATCCTTAGCCTACCCCTGCAACCCACCCACCAGCGCCCGGTCCGCCACCGGCACCAGCCCCGTCAGCACTGCCCAGAATCCCGTCACCGCTGTCTGCCCGGCTTCGCCATAGGCCCCCGCCATGCCCTTGCGCAGTTCGGCGAACAGTGCGGTTTCCAGCGTTTCGCCCGCGGCCGTCAGGCGGAGCAGGCGTTGTCGCCGGTCGCGGGTGCCAATGCTCTGTTCGACAAGGCCACGGGTCTGCAGGTCCGATAGCACCCGCCCGAGCGACTGTTTGGTGATCGCCAGCAGGCGGAGCAGGTCACCGACCGGCATCCCCGGTCGCCGCGCCATGAAGTACAGTGCGCGGTGGTGGGCGCGGCCCAGCCCCTCGCGATCGAGGATGGCATCGGCCCCGCGCACCATGTTGATATAACCGAAATAGAGCAGCTCGATGCCGCGCCGGATTTCATCCTCGCGCAGGTATAGCGGCGAAGCGACAGCGGCAGAGCCACGAAAATTTACGGCAGTCATGTTGACATATTTGCCACGGAACCCTAGCAGTTTGCAACAAGTCAATTGACCGTTGACGGCAATAATATTCCCGGGGTTCGATCATGGACGTAACTTTCGATGACCGCGACGGCTTCATCTGGTTCGATGGTGCGCTGCGTCCGTGGCGCGAGGCGAATGTCCATATCCTCACCCATGCCATGCACTA
Organism: Sphingomonadales bacterium; assembly: GCA_038229555.1. Lineage (GTDB taxonomy): Bacteria > Pseudomonadota > Alphaproteobacteria > Sphingomonadales > Sphingomonadaceae > Sandarakinorhabdus. Next base: position 233,873 of record JBBROI010000002.1, on the reverse strand, counting down.
TGCCAGCGCGGTATTCGAAGGGGTGCGGGCGTACAACGGCCGGATCTTCGAACTGGCGCAGCATAGTCAGCGCCTGATCGATTCGGCGCGCATCCTCGGCTTCGAACTGCCATGGTCGCGCGAGCAGATCGATGCGGCGTGCAACGAGACGCTGGCGGCGAGCGGCCTCAGCAATGCCTATATGCGCCCGATCGCGTGGCGCGGGTCGGAGCAGATGGGCGTCGCGGCGCAAAAGACCAAGCCGCATCTCGCCATCGCCTGCTGGGAATGGGGCGCCTATTTCGGTGAAGAGGCACTGCGCAAGGGGCTGCGTCTCAACATCGCGCCGTGGCGACGCCCCGCCCCCTATACCGCGCCGACGAATTCGAAGGCGGCGGGGCTGTACATGATCTGCACCCTGTCGAAGCATGCCGCCGCCGATGCCGGATATGACGATGCGCTGATGTTCGATTGGCGCGGGCAAGTCGCCGAGGCGACGGGGGCGAACGTCTTCTTCGTCCGTGATGGCAAGCTGCACACGCCGACGCCCGACTGCTTTCTCGATGGCATCACCCGACGCACCGTCATGGGCCTTGCCCGCGATCGCGGCATCGAAGTTATCGAACGCGCGATCTGGCCCGAGGAGCTCGAATCGTTCGAACAGGCCTTCCTCACCGGCAGCGCCGCCGAGGTGACGCCGCTTGCTGAAATCGGGCCATGGAACTTCGAGGTCGGCGCACTGACGCGGCAGTTGGCTGACGATTACAGCGCCCATGTGCGCGGGCAACGCTGATACGCGCGCCAACATCGTCAGACCGGGCCCGCGCGCGAAGGCCGTATTCCAGTTTCCGTCTGTAGTGCCAACACGCGGTCGCATCGCGACCTTGGCCCGTGTTGCAACGTCCGAAACTGCACCAAACTGTTGTTGATCTCCTGCCCGAAGTTGTTGGCGAAGCGTTAAGATACTGCGACAATTGCGCGCGTTAGCGTGGTTTGGCGCTGTCGACACGGACTTCGGGAACTCCCGCCGAACCTGACCGTTAGGTGAATGTGCCGGGTCCGGCACGGGTTTGCCCCAGCAAACCACTCACATCCTTGGTTTAAGGGTCGGTTTCCGATGATGGAGTCTGCTGCCGCCGATGTGCGCCCCGTGCTGATCGCCTTGTCGCATCTGCGCTGGGATTTCGTGTTTCAACGCCCGCAGCATTTGCTGACTCGCGCGGCGCAACGATATCGGGTGATCTTCATCGAAGAACCGATCCGCACCGATGAGAGCACGCCGCACATCGTCGCGGGCATGCGCCCCGGCGGAGTCGAGGTGGTTCAGCCGCACATCCCGCACAGTTTCAGCGACGCCGACGCCGTCGATTATCAGCGCGCCGTCGTCGAACTCCATGCCGGTCAAGCGATGACCCCGCCCGTGCTGTGGTTCTACACGCCGATGGCGCTGGCCTTTGCGCGCGATATCGAAGCGTCGGTGATCGTTTTCGACAAGATGGACGAGCTGTCGGCGTTCCGGAACGCGCCGTCACTATTGCTGGCGCTCGAGCAGGAATTGCTCGATCTCGCCGATGTGGTGTTCACCGGCGGCGCGTCGATGCATGAGGCGGCAGCACACCGCCATGCCAATATTCACTGCTTTCCGTCGTCGATCGATACGGCGCATTTCGGCGCGGCGCGGACGGGTACGCTGGCCGATCCCGACGATCAGCAAGGGCTGCCGCATCCGCGTATCGGCTTCTTCGGCGTGATCGACGAACGCTTCGACATCGCCGTGCTCGGCAAGGTCGCAGCAGCGAAGCCCGAATGGCAGTTCGTCATGCTCGGTCCGGTGGTGAAAATCGATCCGGCGTCGCTGCCGAAGGCTGCCAACATCCACTGGCTCGGCGGCAAGAATTACAGCGATCTGCCGAAATATCTGGCACACTGGGATCTCGGCTGGATGCCGTTTGCGATCAACGAATCGACGAAGTTCATCTCCCCGACCAAGACGCCCGAATTCCTGGCCGCTGGACTACCCGTCGTTTCGACTGCGATCCACGATGTTGTGCGGCCTTATGGCGAGCTCGGCCTTGTCGAAATTGCCACCGACGCTGCGGCCACCATCGCGGCGATGGACCGGCTGCTTGATGGCCCGGCGGCGGACTGGCGGGCGCGGACCGATGCGCAGCTGGCGAAATCGTCATGGGACCAGACTTGGGCTGCAATGCAGGCCGAAATCGCCGCTGTCGGCCACCCCGTTCCCCCATCCACCACCCCGGCAAAGGAGCTTGCACATGTATGATTGGTTGATCGTCGGGGCGGGTTTCGCCGGATCGGTGCTGGCCGAGCGCCTCGCCAGCGTGCGTGGCGACAAGGTGCTGGTGATCGACAAGCGCGATCATGTCGGCGGCAACGCCTATGACCGGCTGAATGCCGACGGGCTGCTGGTGCATCAGTACGGCCCGCACATTTTCCACACCAATAGCGAACAGATTTTCCGCCACCTGTCGCGCTTCACCGAATGGCGGAAGTACGAGCACAAGGTGCTTGCCAAGGTCGATGGCATGGAGGTGCCGATCCCGATCAACCTCGATACCGTCAACACGCTCTACGGTCTCAACCTGACCAGTGAGGAGCTGCCGGCGTGGTTCGCCGCGCGCGCCGATCAGGTCGACGAGATCAAGACCTCGGAAGACGTCGTCGTTTCGGTCGTCGGGCGCGAACTGTATGAGAAGTTCTTTCAGGGCTATACCCGCAAGCAGTGGGGCATGGACCCGAGCGAGCTCGACAAGTCGGTGACAGCGCGCGTGCCGACCCGCACCAACCGCGACGATCGCTATTTCACCGATACGTACCAATATATGCCCAAACACGGGTACACGCGGATGTTCGAAGCGATGCTCGACCACCCCAACATCACCGTGATGACCAGCACCGAATATGCCGACGTGCGCGATCATATCGCCTTCAAGCGGCTGATCTGGTCGGGCCCGGTCGACGAATATTTCGGCTTTCGCTTCGGCAAACTACCGTATCGCTCGCTGCAGTTCCGCCACGACACGCTTGATGTCGAACAGGCATTGCCGTGCGGCACGGTCAATTACCCGCAGACCGAGGCCTATACTCGCGTCAGCGAATACAAGCACATGACCGGGCAAAAGCACCCCAAGACGGCAATAACCTTCGAATATCCCAGCGCCGTCGGTGACCCCTATTATCCGATCCCGCGACCGGAAAATGCCGAACTTTATAAGAAGTACGAACGCCTTGCGATGAACACGCCGAATGTCTGGTTCGTCGGGCGGTTGGCCACCTATCGCTATTATAATATGGATCAGGTGACGGGCCAGGCGTTGTCGACTTTCAAGCGCATTCAGGACGCGCTGCCGCTGACGGTGGTGATGCCGAAGGCGGGCGCGATGCCGGAGTCGATTGCGGCCGAATAGGCGACCGCGATGACGTTTCAGTCGTTTTTCATGGGTGGGTTCGAATGTTCGACCCACAAGCGCCGCGATGGCATCCGCTTGGATGTCATCGCGGCGACGCGGCACGATGTCGATCCGGCGGGCGACTATCGCCTGCTCGCGAACCATGGCCTGCAGACGGTGCGCGACGGCGTGCGCTGGCATCTGGTCGAGCAGCGGCGTGGTCAGTTCGATTTCGCGTCATTGCTACCGATGGTGCGCGCCGCGCGCGACACCGGCACGCAGGTGATCTGGGACCTGTTCCACTACGGCTGGCCGAACTGGGTCGATGTCTGGAAGCCGTCGTTCCCGGAGCATTTCGGACGCTATGCGCGCGCCGTGGCGCAACTGGTGCGCGACGAAACCGATGCTGTGCCGTGGTGGTGCCCGGTCAATGAGATCAGTTTTTTCGCATGGATTGCTGGCGATGTCGGCGGATTTTTTCCGTTCGGTGAGCAGCGCGGCGGCGAGTTGAAGGCGCAATTGGTGCGTGCCGCCATCGCCGCGACGCAGGCCTGCCGCGATGTCGACCCGCGCGCGCGCTTTATCTGCGCCGAGCCGCTGATCCGCGTTGCACCGAAATCGCACGACAGCCGCGATGTCGAGGCGGCACGCGCCTACACCGAATCGCAGTTCGAAGCGGTCGACATGCTCACCGGCAGGGTTCGTCCCGAACTTGGCGGCGCGCCCGACACTATCGACCGTTACGGCGTAAATTTTTATGTCGCCAACCAATGGACCGACGGCGGCAGCACTATTCCTGTGGGCCATCATAGCTACCGTGCGCTGGCCGACATGCTGACCGAGGTGCATCGGCGCTATGGCAAGCGGCTCATTGTCGCCGAAACCGGCACCGAGGGCGGCTTTCGCGCCGCATGGCTGCACTATGTCGCCGACCAAGTTGCCGTGGCGCGCGCCGACGGCACGCCGGTCGATGGCATCTGCCTCTACCCCATTCTCAGCCATCCCGGCTGGGACGATGATCGCCGTTGCCCGAACGGGCTGTTCGACGCGACACACGCCGACGCCGACCGCGCTGCCGATCCTGGCCTTGCGGCCGAACTGGCGCGGCAAGCGGCGCGCTTTGCCGCCTTGCCGCCAATGCCGCTCTCCGCGTAACGAGTGGCCAAAGCGGGGGAGACAAACATGATCCGGACAGCATTTCTGGCAGCGGCGGCAATGGCTGCAACGCCTGCACTGGCGCAAACCGATGCGTGTTCGGCGCTGGCCAATTTGACCCTTGCCGATGCGACCGTCACCGCCGCCAGCTTCGTCAAGGGGGGCACCGTGCCTGCTGCGGGCCAGATGCCGACGCCCGCCGACATGTGCCGGGTCAGCGTCACAGCGCGCCCGACGCCTAAGTCCGATGTGCGGATCGAAGTCTGGCTGCCAGCCAACGGTGGCAACGGCAAGTTCCTACAAGTCGGCAACGGCGGACTGGCGGGGCAGATTCCGTATCGGCTGCTCGGCCTCGGGCTCGGCGGCGGTTATGCCACGGCGGGTACCGATGACGGCCATCATTCGCCCGATGCGACCGATGCCAGCTGGGCGCTCGGCCACCCCGAGCGCGTCACCGATTTCGGCTATCGCGCCGTCAAGGCAACGACCGATGTCGGCAAGGCAGTGTTCGCGGCATGGAAACAGGCCAAGCCCGCCAAATCCTATTTCTTCGGCTGCTCCGACGGCGGTCGCGAGGCGCTGATGACGGCGCAGCGCTATCCGGCAGATTTCGACGGCATTGTCGCCGGCGCTCCCGCCTATAACTGGACGGCGCTGATGGCGAGTGCCGCACTTATCCAGCAAAAATCGCTGAAAACCGGGCGCTTTCCAGCGGCCAAGCTGCCGCTATTGCAGGCAGCGGCACTGTCGGCATGTGCACCGGGTAAGCCATGGATTGCCGACCCGCGTCTCTGCCGGTTCGACCCTGTCGTTCTCGCTTGCAAGGGCACCGCGACTGACCAGTGCCTGACCCGGCCCGAAGTTTCGGCGGCGCGGACGATCTACAACGGCGCGCGCAACCCGGCGACCGGCGAGGCTCTGCCGGGCCTCAAACCCGGTGCCGAGGCATTGCCGGGCAGCTGGAAGGATTGGCTGCTCGGCGCGCCGATGGCGGCGGGCAACAAGCCGTCGGGCTACGCCGAAACCTATTTTGCCTATGTCGTGCGCGGCGATGTGGCGTTCCGCATCGATCAGCTCAATCGTCGCGATTTCGTGCGTAACCAGAGCTTTGCCGGCGACCTCAACGCTACCAACCCCGACCTGTCGGCATTCAAGGCGCGGGGCGGCAAGCTGATCCAATACCATGGCTGGAACGACCCGGCGATTTCGCCCGAATACAGCATCGCCTATCACAAAGCGGTGACCGCCAAGATGGGCAAGAGCGACGATTTCTATCGGCTGTTCATGGTTCCCGGCATGCTGCACTGCATCGGCGGTGCGTCGCCGACCGGCGTCAACTGGATCGGTGAACTCAACAACTGGGTCGAACGCGGCACCGCGCCCGCCACCATCACCGCGCGCAGCGCCGACGGCAGCAGCCAGACGCTCAGCCCCGAACGCTGATCCGCTTGCCGCCGGGGGCTGCACCCGCCACTGTTGCGTAAAGCCTGCAGGAGTCCGCTTTGCGCCACTTGACCCTTCTTCTCGCTGCACTTGCCGTTCCCGCCGTTGCGGCGCCGATGCAGCAGGTGTCACCAACCGAACTCCGCGCCACCATCACCACTCTGGTCGGCTTCGGCACCCGCCACAGCCTGTCGGATACGGTGTCGACAACGCGCGGTATCGGCGCGGCGCGGCGCTGGGCACAGGGGCGGTTCACCGCCATCGGCGCGACGTGCGGCAACTGCCTGACGATCGTCACGCCGTCCGAAACGCTGACCTCGAAACGTGTCGCGACGCCGACCGAGATCATGGACATCCTTGCGATCCAGAAAGGTACCGGCGACCTGAACCGCGTCGTCATCATCTCGGCGCATATCGACAGCCGCAATTCGGATCCGCTCGATGCCAAGGGCGATGCGCCGGGGGCCAATGACGATGGCTCGGGCACGGCGGCGGTGCTCGAAGCGGCGCGGGTGCTGTCGGGCCGTAAGTTCGACGGCACCATCGTCTATGCCATCCTGTCGGGCGAGGAGCAGGGGTTGCTAGGCGGCGGCGTGCTGGCACGCTACGCCAAGGCACAGGGCTGGAAGGTCGAGGCCGTCCTCAACAACGACATCATCGGCAATTCGCACGGCTCGAGCGGCGCGACCGATGCGAAGACCGTCCGGGTTTTTTCAGAGGGCACCAAGGCGACCGAGACCCCCGAACAGGCCAATACCCGGCGCTACAATGGCGGCGAAACCGACAGCCCGGCGCGCAACCTCGCGCGCTTCATCGACGCCATCGCGGCGCGCGACATGAAGCCGTTCGACGTCGAAATGGTCTATCGCACCGATCGCTACGGGCGCGGCGGCGACCAGGTACCGATGCTCGAAGCGGGCTTTCCGGCGGTGCGCATCACCGAAGCGCAGGAACACTACGACCGCCAGCACCAGAATGTCCGCAGTCAAGGGGGCCGGGTCTATGGCGACGTTATCGCGGGAGTCGACTTCGCCTATCTGGCGCAGGTCACGCGGCTGAACGTCTTGAGCCTCGTCGCACTGGCGTCCGCCCCGCCGCCACCCGAGACGGTGACGATCGACGGTCAAGTGTCGCCCGATACCAAGGTCAGCTGGTCGCCAGTGGCGGGGGCGGTATTCTACGACATCTGGTGGCGCAAGACCGATGCGCCGCAATGGCAGTTCAGCCGCCGCGTCGCCGCTCCGGCAACGTCGCTGACGCTGCCGGGGATCATCATCGACAGCTGGTTCTTCGGGGTTTCGGCGGTCAGCGCCGATGGTCACGCCAGCCCGATCGAGTTTCCGGGTCCGGCAGGCGCGTTCTTCGCGAAGTAAGCGACGTTGTGACCCGGGCGGCAATCGCCCTGACTGGATGACAAGCCGCTGCAAGACCTTTAGCAAAAAGTCCGGATGCCCGCACGATCACCCTCTCGAACCGCCATCGTCACTGGCGGCGCCAAGCGCATCGGCGCGGCGCTGGTGCGGGCGCTGGCGGCCGATGGCTGGCATGTCGTCATCCATTGCAACACATCGCGCGACGCCGCCGAGGCGCTGGCGACGGAGTTGCGCGGCGCAGGGGAAGGGGCGAGTGTCGTCAGCGCCGATCTCGCCGATCCGGGCGCAGCCGATGCCATTATCGGGGTGGCGTGTGCATCCGGATTGCCGCCGCTGGGATTGCTGGTCAACAGCGCCTCGCGCTTCGACTATGACCGGATCGAGGATTTCACCGCCACCGGTTTCGACACGCATATGGCGATCAACCTGCGCGCGCCCGCGCTAATTACCCGCGCCTTTGCTGCTGCCGTGCCCGACGACGACCGCGCACTGGTGGTCAATCTGCTCGATGCCAAGCTGGCGGCGCTCAACCCCGACTATTTCACCTATACGCTGTCGAAGATCGGCCTCGAGGGCCTGACCGAACTGACGGCGCGCGCCTATGCTCCCCGGCTGCGTTGTGCGGCGATTGCCCCGGCGGTGACGCTGGTCAGCGGACCGCAGACTCGTGAGAATTTCGAGGCGGTGCACGGCATCAACCCGTTGGGGCAGGGGGTGACGGTTGAGGAGATTGTCGCGGCGCTGCGATTCATCATTGCCACCCCGACCTTCAACGCCCAGACGCTGCTGCTCGATAGCGGGCAGCGGCTGATGGGCCTGCCGCGCGATGTAGCCTTTTTGGAAAACCGATGATCGATGAACTGACCGAACGCCCCGTGCTGACCGGCCTCGTGCCCCCGGCGCTGGCTCCCAAGACCCACAAGATCATGCTCGAGGACTTCGACCTGCCGGTCGATATCGGCTTTCATGACTTTGAAATCGGGACGCCGCAGACGCTGCGGGTGAACATCGAAGTCTGGCTCGATGCGGCGTCGTTCCCGCAATGCGATACGGTTGCGCAAGCGTGGGATTACGACTGGCTGCGCTCGTCGGTGATCGCGCTGGTTGCGGGCAAGCGGTTCAATTTGCAGGAAACCGTGGCGCATGCGGTGTATGATCTGATCGCCGCGCGGCTCGGCGTGACGGCGATCCGGGTGTCGACGCGCAAGCCCGATATCTACCCCGATTGCCGGTCAGTGGGCGTCGAGATCGCGAGTTTCTGAAACCCTCTCCCGCCTGCGGGAGAGGCGAGAGACGCGCCCCTTGGCGCGGCTCGGGTGAGGGTGTCTGTCACTCCGAGTTGGGGATCACCCTCACCCGCCGCGCTGGCGCGCGCGTCGCCTCTCCCGCAAGCGGGAGAGGTGTTAGTTCAACGCACAAAATCGCCGATATCCTCGCCGTACACTCGGAAGCTCAGCATCGTCTGCGTCTCGCGCAACCCCGGCACCTTGTGGAGCTTGTTCTGGATGACCGCTTCGACATCGGCGATCTCGTCAAACGGCACCTTGAGCAGCAGGTCATGGTCGCCGGTGATCGAATAGACTTCGGCGACTTCGGGCAGATGGTCGGCGATATGGGTGCCGACCGCTTCGGCCTGGCCGAGTTCGCATTTGGCTAGGACGAACAGACGATAGCGCGACATGGTTTGGCCCTCAGCTGAATGGCGGCGTTGTGCGGCAAGCCGCGGCGCTTGTCACCTCGTTCGCCCGCATGGGCCAAGGCTGGCAATCGCTCCGGCATAGTCGGCGACGAGCGCCGGATCGGTTCCGGCTTTGGATGGAAGCGCGGGCGGCAGTGCGCAGGCGAGCCGATACCACAGCAATGTGTCGCGCCGTACCGGTGCGGCCGATTCATCGATGATGTCGCCGCGCGCCAGCGCCACGCGGCGCTGCTCGCCGGGGCGGCTGATAACGACGAGCGTCACGCCCTTGCCGTCGGCGGTGGTCAGGAAGAACTGGCTTTCGCTTTCGCCAGCAAGTGTACCGACGTCGCGAAAGCCGCGGTCGATGCCAGTGATGACCGGCACAGTGCCACCGCGCGCCTCTGCGACAATCGCGCGCACTTGGGCCTCATCGGCGGCGTTCCAAGGCCGCTGACCGCCGCTGCCGATCAGCAGCGCCTTACCGTCGGCGGCGACGCTCGCCAGGAACAGCAGGACAGTCTCGCCCTTTAACTTTGGCGCTTTGCCACGACCATCGGACGGCGCATCCCACAGATAATTGAGTGTCGCTGGAATCACGTCGGGGGCGATCAAAGCGCTATCGACGCGGATTTTCATCAACAATCGCCGTCTGCCGGGGGCAATGCCCGGGCTGTTGGCGGGCGACAAAGCCTCGCTGTCGGCAACCGTACCGCGGGCAACGATCGGTGCCGCAAGCGCCAGATCGGCAAGGTCGGCATAGCCGGCAACGGCCGGTACCGCATTGGCAATCCACGCCAATATCAGCATTTTCATCCAGTTGCCGTGCATTGCCTTTACGCTCCTCGACCGCGCTCTGACCTACGCGCTTATACCCGCACTGCCAACGCTTCGACGCCAAACTGCCGCTTTCCCGACACAAAGCGGTTGCGGCGGCGCTCGCGTTGCGCTTAGTACTTACCGACGAAGGCACGCTTACGGGTAGTTGGGGAACATACGCTCCCGTGGCGCGTGGTTAAGATGTACAGTCGCACTTGAGGGAGTGTTAATCAGCCCATGGCATATGCTGATCAAGGAATGAGCCGGAATCGCATGATTGCGATCGGTGTTGTCGCGCTGATCCACGTGGGTCTCGGATACGCCTTTGTGACCGGTCTGGCGCTCAGCGCGATCAAGGCCGTGGTCAACAAGGTCGAAGCGGTCAACATCAAGGAAAAGGCGCCGCCGCCGGATGAGCCGCCGCCGCCACCTCCGAAGGACATCGAAATTCCGCCGTACGTGCCACCGCCCGAAGTGACGGTTGCTCAGGACGCCCCGGCACCAACGATTACCACCCAGGCGACTGTTCCGCAGCCCGAACCGCCGAAGTTCACGCCGCCGGCTCCGCCGCGTGCCGAGCCCGCACCGCCAACCGGCCCGACGCAGGGTGCCGTCTTCGATCCCCGCAGTCTTGCGGTGTCCGAAGACGATTACCCGCCGGCATCGCTGCGTGCCGCCGAAGAAGGCTCGACCCGTATTAAGGTGACGACCGGCGTCAATGGCCGTGTCACCGCCTGCGAAGTCGTCCAGCCGAGCGGCTTCCCGCGCCTTGACGAGAAAAGCTGCAAGCTGGCGACGACACGCTGGCGTTCGAAGCCCGCTCTTCAGAACGGGACGCCGGTCGAGGCGACAGTCATCCGCAGCGTGAAGTGGGTTATCAACACCAAGTAGCCGGGCGGGCGCTCTCAGCGTCTTCTCCAACCGAACAACAGACACGAACACGATCGAGGGAAAGCAACAATGACCATTCGTTCCATCTCCTACCGTGCGCTGGCAGCCGCCTCGCTCGCCGCCACAGCCGCTCCGGCCTTTGCGCAGGAAGCTCCCGAAAACAAATTCGGCCTTATCCCGGCGCTGCAACAGGGCGGCGTTATCGCCTGGTTCGTGTTTGGTTTGCTGGTCATCATGTCGCTCGCCTCGTGGTACATCATCTTCACCAAGTATTTCGACCAGCGGAAGGTGTTGAGCGAAGCCAAGGACCTCGAGAAGAAGTTCTGGAACGCGCCTGACCTCAAGACCGGTGCCGCCAAGCTCGACAAGAATTCGCCGTTCCGCCAGATCGTCGATGACGGCCTGCGCGCCTCGGACCACAACGAAGGCCGCATGACCGACAGCATCGACCGCAACGAGTGGATCACGATGGCGCTCAACCGTTCGAACTCGAGCGTTTCGTCGAAGCTTCAGGGCGGTCTCGCGCTCCTCGCGTCGGTCGGTTCGACCTCGCCGTTCATCGGTTTGTTCGGCACCGTCGTCGGCATCTATCGCGCGCTGATCAACATCGGTCTCGCCGGTCAGGCGTCGATCGACAAGGTTGCCGGCCCGGTCGGTGAAGCGCTCATCATGACCGCGCTCGGCCTTGCCGTCGCCGTCCCCGCCGTGCTTGGCTACAACTGGCTGATCCGTCGCAACAAGGACGTCACCGACACGCTCAACAACTTCTCGTCGGACGTTCACGGCGCGATGATCACCGGCAACCGTATCGCTCCGGCCATGCCGACGATGGTTGCTGCCGCCAAGCCTGCCGCACCGGTCGCGCGCTAAGCGCGACCGAGGCCAGGAAAGGGCCCTTACTCAATGTCGATGAACATCGGTTCGCCCGACGAAAAGGGCAATGAATCGGCAATGTCGGACATCAATACGACGCCGCTGGTCGACGTCATGTTGGTGCTCCTGATCATCTTTCTGATCACGGTTCCGGTCGTGATCCAGACGGTGCCGCTGACATTGCCGATCGTGAATAACCTGCCGACGACGACCAAGCCCGAGAACGTCCTGCTTTCGGTCGATCAGAACTGCGACACCTATTGGGGTCAATCGAAGGTCGAAACGAAGCAGGAACTGCTCGATCGTGGTGTCGCCGCGCTCCGCAAGGAGATCAAGCGGCAGGAAGCGCTCGGCGGCAAGATCGAGCTGCCGGAAGTCCATATCCGTGGCGACAAGGACATGGAATATCGCTGCGTCGGCGGTGTGATCTTCACCATGCAGCGTGCAGGCTTCCTCAAGATCGCCTTTGTGTCCAATCCGGTGCTGCCGGGTTGATACGGGGTTGGGGGCGGCGAGATCCGTCCCCCGCCGGGCCGACGACGACAGAAAAGTTCAGGAGTAGTTTCGAATGTCAATGACAGTAGGCGGAGGCGAAGACGGCGCCCCGATGATGGACATCAATACGACGCCGCTGATCGACGTCATGCTGGTGCTGCTGATCATGTTCATCATCACGATTCCGGTGCAGACGCACGCGGTGAAGCTCGATCTGCCGCCGCCCAATCCCAATCCGCAGAACCAGCCCGATCCGGTGTTCAACCAGATCGACATCGATTTCCTCAACAACATCTACTGGAACAAGAAGGAAATCGATTTTCCGACGCTGCGGTCGTATCTCAAGCAGTCGGTGGCGTTGCCCGAGGAGCCCGAGCTGCGGCTGCATCCCGAAGGCCTCGCCAAGTATGAAGTCGTCGACAAGGTGATGGCCGAGGCCCAGCAGGCTGGCGTCACCAAGATGGGCTTTGTCGGTAACGAGGTATACGCCCACTAAAGTGGATTCAACGGGCGACAACGGGGCGGTACCGAAAGGTGCCGCCCTTTTCCGTTGGGCGGCTGATTTGGGCAGCGACATGGGCTGTCGGTTCCTGCCATAAACGTTGGCCGGTCGGCCATGCATTTACAGGGTCGAAACCCCCGGAGTCGGATGGCTTTACCCGTGAGGGTTCGATGACGCGGTGCAGCAGAACGCTGACGATACGGTCTAATGGGGCACAGTCCGTGCGCGGCTGGCGGTGCGACTGTCGGCGGCACTGTATCATTGCGCAGCCGCAAGGCCGCCAGCGTCGTCGCCCGATCGGTCAGGCGGCGACCGGCTCGGGCTCGTTCGCCTCGAACTGCAAGCGGGCGAGTTTGGCATATAGCCCACCCCCGGCGATCAGCGTCTCATGCGTGCCCTCGGCGACGATGCGCCCCCCATCCATGACGATAATCCGGTCGGCATTGCGCACCGTTGCCAAGCGGTGGGCGATGACCAGCGTCGTCCGACCGTGCATCAATTCTTCGAGTGCCTGCTGGACAAGGCGTTCGCTTTCACTGTCGAGCGCGCTCGTCGCTTCGTCGAGAAGCAGCACCGGCGCGTCGCGCAGGATGGCGCGCGCAATCGCCAGCCGCTGGCGCTGCCCCCCCGACAGGCGGGTCCCGGCCTCGCCGAGGAAGCTGTTGATGCCATCGGGCATGTCGCGGAGGAATTGATCGGCATGGGCCGCTTCCGCCGCCGCCCAGACTTCGGCATCGCTGGCGTCGGGGCGACCGTAGCGGATGTTGTCGGCAGCTGATGCGGCGAAGATCACCGTTTCCTGCGGCACGACCGCGATACGGCTGCGCACATCATGGGGGTCGGCAGCGGTTAACGGCACGCCGTCGATGCGGATTTCGCCCGACTGCGGATCGTAAAAGCGCTGGACAAGCTGGAACAACGTCGATTTGCCCGCCCCCGACGGGCCGACGACCGCGACCGTCTCACCCGGCGCGATGTCGAGCGAGAAATCGATCAGTGCCGCGCCCTCGGGCTTCGACGGATAGTGGAAGGTGACATGGTCGAGGCACAGTGCGCCGCGTGCTGGGGACGGCAGCGGTGTCACCTTCGCGGGCGCGCGGATACCGGGGCGGGCGGCGAGCAATTCCTCCATACGGCCCGAGGCTCCGGCGGCGCGCATGAAGTCGCCATAGACTTCGGTCAACGTCCCGAACGCCCCGGCGACGATGACGGCGGCAAAGACGAACGCGGCGATCGTCCCCCCCGACAGCCGACCCGAAATGACGTCGAGCGCGCCCTGCCATAGCACCAGCGTGATCGCGCTGAAGATCAGCATGATGACGACGGCGGTCATCGCGGCGCGCAGCCGGATGCGGCGCTTGGCGGTGGCGAAGGCGGCTTCGACGGCATCGGCAAAGCGGTTGGTTTCGCGGCGTTCCTGGGTGAAGGCCTGAACGATCTTGATGGCCCCGAGCACCTCGGCGATCAGCGTGCCGACGTTGGCGATCTTGTCCTGGCTGGTTCGCGACATGTTGCGGACGCGGCGACCGAGCAGGATGATCGGCAGTATGGTGATTGGAATGACCAGCATCATCAGCGCGGTCAGCTTGGGGCTTTGCACCGCCATATAGGCGATGCCGCCGATGCCGGTGAACGCGTTGCGCAACGCCATCGACGCGCCCGACGACACAACCTGTTCGATGATAGCGGTGTCGCTGGTCAGCCGCGAGGCGATTTCGGCGGGGCGGTTTTCCTCGAAAAATACCGGATCGAGCGTCAGCAGATGGCTTTGCACGGCGCGCCGCAGGTCGGCGACGACGCGCTCGCCGATCCAGCTGACGAAGTAAAAGCGGAAGGCCGTGGCGATACCGAGTACGATGACAATCGCCAGCATGATCCAGAAATACGGGGCGATCGAGGAGGGGTCGGAGCCCTTGGCGAAACCGTGATCGACAACGAGTTTCAGTCCCTGCGGGATCGCCAGCGTCGATAGCGCTGCAATCACCAGCGCCGTCAGCGCGGCAGTCAGCTGAACCGGATAGGCCTTGGCGAACCGCCACAGCAACGCCAGCCGGCTGAGCTTGCGCTCTTCGACAGGCTTGGCGGCAGGGGAGGTTTCAACGGGCGAAGGAAGCTCGGCGGCGCGCGGGGTATCGGTCATGCGCGTTCCTATCAGGCAATTGAGCGATACTCAATCTTTCGTAATGCGGCCGTTTAGCCCTTTATGCTGCACCTGCGTTGTGCAACACTGTAGCCACGTTGCCGTTGCGCGCCGACGAGACAGGGATATTCGATGCTTTATACCACCTACGAATGGCAACGCGCTTGGCTCGCCGGGATGAGCTCGGTCGCCAAGGCAAGTTCGGAATGGCTGCTGTCGCCGATCAATCCGCTGTCCTACGCGGGGGTCAGTCCGGCGATGGCGCGCGGGCTCGAAGTGTTCGCCCACGCCAACGAAGTGCGCGGCAAACCCGAATTCGGCTTTGCGACGACGATCATCGACGGCCACAGCATCGCGGTCAGCGAAGACATCATCGTCCGCAAGCCGTTCGGTCAGCTGAAGCGCTTCGTCCGCGCGGTGTCGGGCCGCAACGATCCCAAGGTGCTCGTTGTCGCGCCGATGTCGGGGCATTTTGCGACGCTGCTGCGCGGTACGGTCGAGCGCCTGCTGCCCGAGCACGATGTTTATGTTACCGACTGGCGCGATGCGAAGCTGGTGCCGCTGGCCGATGGGCGGTTCGATCTCAACGACTATGTCGATTATGTCATGGATTTCCTGCGGGTTATCGGGCCGGGGACGCATGTGCTGGCGGTCTGCCAACCTGCTGTGCCGACCTATGCCGCGACGGCGCTGATGAATGCCGCCAACGATCCGTGTGCCCCGCGCACGCTGACGATGATGGGCGGCCCGATCGATACGCGCTGCACGCCGACCTCGGTCGACGATCTGGCGATGACCAAGCCGTATAGCTGGTTCGAAAAAACCGTCATTGCCACCGTGCCTGCGATGTATCCGGGGTCGGGGCGCAGGGTCTATCCGGGATTTCTGCAACTCGCCGGGTTCATGTCGATGAACCTTGCCAGCCATATGAAATCGCATTGGCAGATGTACCGCCACCTCGTCGATGGCGACGACGAATCGGCCGAGGCGGCCAAGGCATTCTATGATGAGTATCGTTCGGTGTCCGACATGACGGCGGAATTCTACCTGCAGACGATCGATCAGGTGTTCCAGCGTCAGCTCGTCGCCAAGGGCGAATTCGTCCATCATGGCGCGGTTGCGGACCCGCAAGCGATCACCCAGACGGCGTTGCTGGCGATCGAGGGCGAACGCGACGATATCTCGGGGTTGGGGGCGACCAAGGCGGCGCTCCACCTCGCGACGAACCTGCCCGACGACCGCAAGCATTATTATCTGGCCGAGGGGGTCGGCCATTACGGCATCTTCAACGGCCGCAAGTGGCGCGACGTGATTGCGCCGATCTTCGAAGCGTTTGTGCGCGAACACGCCGGTGCCGTCGAAAGCAAGGCACCGCAACTGGCGGTCGTCCACGCCGAATAGTCGGATTCCCCTCCCGCTTGCGGGAGGGGAGCGCGCTACGAGGCCAGCGCGGCTTCCTTTTCCGCCAGCGCCAGCCAGCGTTCCTCGGCTTTCGCCAGATCGGCGCGGACCTTGTCGAGTTCGCTGTTCACTGCCGCAAAGCGCTTGGGGTCGCGCGTGTACAGCGCCGGGTCGGCGAGCGTCGCTTCGTGGCGGGCGATAGCACCCGTCAGCAGTTCGAGTTGCTTGGGCAGTTCGACGAGTTCGCGCGCGTCGTTGTAGCTGAGTTTCGCCGGGGCGCGCTTTGCCGTTGCCGGTGCATTGGCATTGCTCGCCTTGGGCCGGTTGGCATCGCGCGCCGCTGCGGCCTTTTCATTGCGCAGCGCCGCCCAGTCCGACCAGCCGCCGACGACCGTCTCCGAATTACCTTCGCCGTCGAGCGCCACGACCATCGTCACGACGCGGTCGAGAAACTCGCGGTCGTGGCTGACGAGCAGGACCGTTCCGGCATAGTCGTCGAGCACCTCCTCGAGCAGGTCGAGCGTTTCCATGTCGAGATCGTTGGTTGGCTCGTCGAGCACCAGCAGGTTCGATGGCGTGGCGAATTCGCGTGCCAACAGCAGCCGCGACCGTTCGCCGCCCGAAAAACCGTCGACCGGCGCATCGACGACGCCGGGATCGAACAGGAACTCCTTCAGATAACCCGCGATGTGCTTGCGCACGCCGTTGACTTCGAGCCATTCGCCGCCGTCGGCAAGGACATCGCGCACCGTCTTGCCGACGCCGTCCTCGGCATCGAGGCGCTGGCGACGTTGATCGATGATCGTCGGGTTGAGCGTCTTGGCGCGCTTGATCTGGCCGCTGTCGGGGGCAAGCTGGCCGAGCAGCAGGCGGATCAGCGTCGATTTGCCCGCGCCATTGGGGCCGATAATGCCGATGCGGTCGCCGCGCCGGATGCGAAGCGTCAAATCGCGCAGGATCGGGCGGCTGCCGAAGCTCAGCGCGACATGCGCCGCATCGATCAGCACCTTGGTCTTGCCGTCGTCGCTGCTCGTCGTCAGCTTGGCCACGGCGTCGCCGGTGGTCATCGCCTTGCGCACGGCGCGCAGTTCGATGAGCTTCGCCAGACGGCCTTCGTTGCGGCTGCGCCGGGCCGTGACGCCGCGTAGCAGCCAATGCTCCTCCTGCTTCAACCGCGCATCGAGGCGCGAGGCGGTCTTTTCCTCCTCCTTCGCCAGCCGTTCGGACCACGCTTCGAAGCCGCCGAAGCCGACTTCGGCGCGCCGCAAAGTGCCGCGATCGAGCCACAGGCAATTGCGCGTCAGCCGGGTGAGGAAGGTGCGATCGTGGCTGATCGACAGGAAGCCGCCGCCGAAACGATCGAGCCAGTTTTCCAGCCATTCGATCGCGGCGATGTCGAGGTGGTTGGTCGGCTCGTCGAGTAGCAGCAGGTCGGGGGCTTCGGCAAGCGCGCGCACCAGCGCCGCGCGACGGCGTTCGCCGCCCGATGCCGTGGCGGCTTCGCGGTACAGGTCGGCACCAAGCCGGTCGGCGACCGATTCGAGCAGATGGTCGGGCGGGGCGTTGTGGCCAGCGCGGACATAATCGCCCAATGTCGTGAAGCCGGTCAGCGCCGGATCCTGTTCGAGCCGGACGATCCGCAGGCTCGATCCAACAGCGCGACGGCCTTCGTCGAGCTCGATCTCGCCCGAGATCAACTTGAGCAGCGTCGTCTTGCCGACGCCGTTGCGCCCGATCAGCGCCAGCCGGTCGCGCGCGTCGATGGTGAGATCAAGGCCGCGAAACAGCCAGCCGGTGCCGGTCCGCAGTCCGGCGTTTTCGAGTGTGAGAATTGGAGATGCCATTGCGGGCGGGGAAGTGGCGCGGATCGGCGGCGGGGGCAAGCGGTGTTTGGGCAACACCTGTGCCGTGCCGCATTCAGGCCGCATTCAGTGGCTTGCGGGCATTGGCCTTTGCTCGTTAGGTTTGATGTGTTCGATGCAGCGTTTTCTTAGCCTTTTCGCGGGACTGCTTCTCGCCGCTGCTGCCCCGGCCGCGGCGGCGGCCGACCAGCGTACCGTGTTCGAATTGGTTGAGTCGGGCGAGATCATGCGCCTTGAAGACATTTTGCGGATCGTCCGGCCGCAGGTCGCCGGAACCTTCATCAGTGCCGACCTCGACGTCCAGTCGCGCATCTATCGTTTGCGCTTTATGAACAATGGCGATGTAGTGAACGTTGATGTGAATGCAAAGACCGGCGCGCGCCTCTCGCGCGGCCATTATTAGGGCATAATCGAACCATGCGAGTATTGGTTGTCGAGGACGAGCCGAACCTGACGCGTCAGCTCAAGGCGGCGCTGGAAGGTGCGGGGTACGCCGTGGATACGGCGTCGGATGGCGAAGACGGCCATTACCTTGGATCGACCGAGAATTATGACGCGGTCATTCTCGACCTCGGTCTGCCCGAAATCGACGGCCTGACCGTGCTCGACCGTTGGCGCAAGGAAGGCAAGACGACGCCTGTTCTGGTGCTGACGGCGCGTGACAGTTGGTCGGACAAAGTCGCCGGGCTCGATGCCGGGGCCGATGACTATCTCGCCAAGCCCTTCCAGACCGAGGAGCTGATCGCCCGGTTGCGCGCGCTGATTCGGCGCGCGGCGGGGCAGGCGACGTCCGAACTGATCGCCGGTGGCGTGCGTCTCGACGGTCGCTCGGGCCGCGTCACGTTGAACGGCGAACCGGTCAAGCTGACGGCGCAGGAGTTCAAGCTGCTGTCGTACCTGATGCACCACAAAGGCAAAGTCGTCAGCCGCACCGAATTGATCGAACATATCTACGATCAGGATTTCGACCGCGATTCGAACACCATCGAAGTGTTCATCACCCGTATCCGCAAGAAGCTCGGCGCCGACCTGATCAGCACGACCCGCGGTCTTGGCTACAGTCTCGACGACACCGCCTGACGGCGGCCCATTGCCGACGGTGACGGGCCGCAGCCGCTGGCAGTCGCTGTGGGGGTCGTTGATTTTCCGCATGATCGGGCTGGCGGCGGTGTGGATCATCCCGCTGCTGCTGATCGGCGGCGTGGCGCTCGACCGGGTGCTGACGCAAGCGGTCACGCGCAATTTCGATAGCCAGTTGGACTATGCCCTGACGGCGATGATCGGGTCCGCCGATATCGGCGAGGCCGGCGAGGTGCGCTTTACGCGCGCGCTCGGTGACCAGCGTTTTTTCGAACCCTATTCGGGGCTCTATTGGCAGGTATCGGCGACGGGGCAGGAGCCGTTCCGCTCGCGCTCGCTATGGGATCGCGAACTTGGGCCGCATCCGTCGGGCGGGTGTCAGGACGCCTGCCGCTATACCAGCGAGCGGTTCCCGGGCGAGCCGCTGCGGATTGCCGGGCGCGACATCCGCCTGCCGGGATCGAAGACGCCGTTCCATTTTCAGGTCGCCCAATCGACGCGCGATCTCGAGGAGCAGATCAACAAGCTGCGTGAGATATTGCTCTGGTCATTGTCGGTGCTCGGGCTCGGACTGCTGGTGCTGGCCGCGCTGCAGTCGACCTATGGCCTATGGCCATTGCGCCGGGTCAGCCGCGCCGTGGCGGCAATTCGTTCGGGCGAATCGCGTCGCGTGGCGCAGAACTTCCCACGCGAAATCGAACCGCTGGTCAATGAAATCAATGAACTGCTCGATCATACCGAGATGCAGGCCGAAGCTGCACGTCGCCATGCCGGTAATCTCGCCCACGCGCTCAAGACGCCGATGAGCGTCCTGATCGGTGAGATCGAGGGGCGTAGCGACCCCCTGTCGCAGACCGTCGGCCAGCAGGTCAGCGTCATGCGGCGGCATGTCGATCATCAACTAGCACGAGCACGGGCGGCCGGGCGGCGGGGTGCAGCGGCGTCGCGTACCGAGGTCTGGCCGGCGCTTGAGGCAATCACCCGGACCGTCGGGCGCATCCATGGCGGGCGCGACGTGACGATCGATCTGGCGGGCGATCATGGCAAGGTATTCCGCGGCGAGCGGCAGGATCTCGACGAGATGGCGGGCAACCTCATCGACAATGCCGCGCTGCATGGTGGCGGGCGGGTGTTCGTGACGATCGGCGGCGGACCGCACACCGTCGAAATTCTGGTTGAGGACGATGGTCGCGGCATCGCTCCCGACGACCGGGTGAAGCTGTTCGAGCGCGGCGAACGGCTCGATACCGACAAACCGGGAACCGGCCTCGGCCTCGCCATCGTCCGCGACGTCGCCGAAATCTACGGCGGTTCGGTGGCACTCGAGGAGTCGGAGGATCTGGGCGGGTTGCTGGTCCGGCTGACCTTGCCGGCGGCGGGGTGACATTGCCATTCGGCGGTAAATGGAACAGTCTTACCTAGTGCCAACTAAGCTCAGGATGTCGTCCAACGGCCAGATCGTCGCCTCGCAGGCGATGCTGCACCGGCATGGTTTAGAGGTGGGCGCTCACAGGGCTGTCGACGCTCTGGCAAAGGTTTGGGCCGAGTCGCCGACAGGCGGACCCAAGGTCGATCGCGGCGAGATCGAGCAGATTGTGCTGGCCGACGCGCTGGAGCGGGATCGGCGGCAGTAAGATCGCTCGATGCAGCGCTCCTTATCCCTGTGTTGGTCTTAGGCGACAACGCACAGACGCTGTCTGCGATGGCCGCACTCGATCTGCCCGGAATGATCGTGCCACCGATGCCGCCGACGGCGGCGTGCCGATCGAAACCCTCGCCGCCTAACCCGCCGCCGCCGTATGGTGGCGGATCACCTCGTCGATGACGAAGCGCAGGAACTTTTCGGAAAATTCGGGGTCGAGCTTTGCCGTTTCTGCCAGCGCGCGCAGCCGCGCCACTTGTGCTGTCTCGCGGCCGGGGTCGGCGGGGGGCAGTCCGGCGGTGGCCTTGTAGCGCCCGACCGCCTGCGTCACCTTGAAGCGTTCGGCAAGCAGGAACACCAGCGCTGCATCGATGTTGTCGATACTCTCGCGATAGCCATTCAAGGTTTCGTCGGCCACATGCGCTCCCCGCTTTGCGTCCCTCACCATCGCGACCGATCGGCGCGGACGCAAGCGCGGCCTTGCGCCGGCACCGCGACGGGGTAAGGAGACGCTTGTGAGCGCCACCATTCACATGATCCGCAAAGGCAGTGCGCGGCCAGAGCCGTCGCTTGCCGCATTGATGACCCTTGCCGGTCCCGATCTCAATGCCGTCAATCAGGTTATCGTCAGCCGGATGCAGAGCCAGGTGGCGCTGATCCCCGAACTTGCCGGGCACCTGATCGCCGGGGGTGGCAAGCGGCTGCGCCCGATGCTGACGCTCGGGTGCGCGCAGTTGCTTGGTTATACCGGGACGCGGCACCACAAGCTCGCAGCTGCCGTCGAGTTCATTCACACCGCAACGCTGCTGCATGACGACGTCGTCGATGGATCGAACCTGCGGCGCGGCCGGGTCACCGCCAACACCGTCTGGGGCAATCCCGCGACCGTCCTCGTCGGCGATTTTCTGTTCAGCCGCTCGTTCGAATTGATGGTCGAAGACGGGTCGTTGCGGGTGCTGAAAATTCTCAGCCATGCGTCGGCGATCATTGCCGAAGGCGAAGTGGCGCAGCTGACCGCGCAGCGCGACGTCGAAACCAGCGAGGATCGTTACCTCGAGATCATCTCCGCCAAGACCGCCGTACTGTTCTCGGCGGCCTGTCAGATCGCTGCTGTCGTCGCCGAACGCGACGCCGCGACCGAGGCGGCGCTCGAATCCTATGGCCGCAACCTCGGTATCGCCTTTCAGCTCGTCGACGATGCGATCGACTATGTCTCGGACGCCGGGACAATGGGCAAGGACGCCGGCGACGATTTCCGCGACGGCAAGGTTACCTTGCCGGTCATTCTCGCCTATGCGCGCGGCAACACCGAGGAACGCGATTTCTGGCGCGCCGCGATGGCGGGTCGCGCCGTCAGCGATGACGATCTTCGGCGCGCGGGGACCTTGCTCAAGGACAGCAACGCAATTGCCGATACGCTGGCACGCGCCCGCCATTATGGCACCCGCGCCATCGATTCGCTCGCCGGTTTTCCCAAGGGACCGGCCTATATGGCGCTTGTTGAAACAGTCGAGTTTGCCATCCACCGCGCGTATTGATGTTGACCGGGGCACCGGAGCTGCCCCAAGGACGACGCATCATGATGGCTCGAATTTACCAGCGTCCGAAAAGCGCCATGCAATCGGGCAAAGCGCGCACCGGCGAATGGCTGCTCGAATATGAACGCGACGAGGCGCAGCACCCCGATCCGTTGACCGGCTGGCCGGGTTCGGGCGCAACCGAAACGCAGATCCAGTTGCGCTTCGACAGCCGCGATGCCGCGATCGCCTATGCCGACGCGCACGGCCTCGCCTATGCGGTGGTGCCGCTTGGCCCGAAGACATTAAAGCTTCAGGCCTACGCCGATAATTTCAGATAAGGCATACTCCGGGCGCCCGTAGCTCAGCTGGATAGAGCGCGGGACTTCTAATCCTGAGGCCGCTGGTTCGAATCCAGCCGGGCGCACCATTTCACCACCGCTTACGCCGCATCGTGGAAGATGATGCCGAGCGTGTGGCGACGGCCTGAGCGGATGCGGCTGACGCCGTGGCGCATCGCGACGCGGTAGCTGCCGCGACTGCCGCGTACCGGGCGCGTATTGACCGCAAAAATGACCGCGTCGCCCTGCGTCAGTGGGACGACTTCGACGCGCGATTGCATGCGCGGGCGCTGTTCGGTCAGCACCAACTCGCCGCCGGTGAAGTCGCAACCTGGGTCCGACAGCAGCACCGCGACTTGCAACGGGAACACGTGCACGCCGTACAGGTCCTGATGCAGGCAATTATAATCGCCTTCGTCATAGCGCAGCAGCAACGGCGTCGGCTTGGTCTGGCCGGCGGCGTGGCAGCGATCACGAAACTCGGCGTGGGTGGCGGGATAGGCGACGTCGATCCCCATCGTGGCATTCCAGCGGTTGGCGAGCGGCACGAGGCGCGGATACAGCGCGGTGCGCAATGCGGCGATCTGATCGGGAAGCTGGTAGGCGAAATAGCGATATTCGCCGCGGCCATAGCCATGCCGCGCCATGACCACCCGGCTGCGGAACGCCGCGTCGTCGTCATAGCGCGCAGCGATCGCCCGACACTCGGGCGGCGACAGCAGCGACTGCAGCACCGCCGAGCCGTGCGCATCGAGCGTGCTTTCGGTTGCCGACCAGTCATGGGCTGCGATGCGGGCGGTTGGCTGGTCGGGGATCATCGACATCTCCTATCAGAACCCCGCCGCAATGCTGGCGGAATCCGGAACAGCTTTTGTCACTGCGGCAAAGGTCGGGGAGCCCGCCCGTCGCGACGCTATCCCGATTGAGACTGCAACCTTCGCCGCCTACACAACCGCATTCGCCGTCCGGAGCCACCATGCCCCTTCCCAAGCCGCCGCACGGTGTGCGTACGATTCTCGATACCGGACTGACGCTCCCGGCCATCAGCGAGGAGACAGTGGCGTTGACGCGCTGGTTCCACCGCTTGCTGGTGTTGCGAACGCCCGAGGCCAATGACGAACTGGTGCGGACGCTCCACGCGATCACCGACAAAAGCGCGGTGCGGACGGGGCAGGGGCCACGTCTGGCGTGCGCGAAGGGCTGTGCCTATTGCTGCAGCACCCATGTCACCGTGCTGGCGCCCGAGGTGTTCGCGCTTGCACGCGCCGTGCGCGGGGCCGCGAAGCATGGCGCGCTGCACGATCGGCTGCGGGGCCATGTCGCGACGCAGGCGACGATGGACCTGGCGGCGCGGCGGCTGGCTGGAGTGGGCTGTGCCTTCCTCGTCGATAGTGCCTGTTCGGCCTATGCGCGGCGGCCGATGACCTGCCGGATGTTCGCCTCGTTCGATGTGCGCGCCTGTGTGGCGGCGGCGGCGGGCGGCCCCGATGCGATTTCGCAGCCGCAGGATTATGTGACGCTGCGGTCATTACTTGCGGTCATCACCTATGCCGCGATGCAGGCGGCGGGGCTGCCGGTGGCGGGCTATGAACTCAACCGCACGGTGTCGGCGCTGGTCGATGCGCCGGGGCACGAGGCCGATTGGTATGGCGGCAGCGACCCCTTTGGCGGTGGCACGCACGATGCGCTGTCGACCGATGTGCGGCGGTCGATCGATGCGTTCGTTGCCGCGGCGGGGTTGTAAGATCGCCGCTTGACGCCGCGCCACGACGGCGTATTATTAAAACAATACACTTAGGAGCCTCGCCGATGATCCGTCCTGCCCTGTTGCTCGCCGCTGCGGCGCTCGTCACGCTGACGGGGTGCAATCGCCACAAGGACGACGGCGGATCGTCGGTATCGATCAGCACCAGCGACGACGGCAAGACGACGACGACCAGCACCAGTAGCGAGAACGGCGACAGTAGCGCGACGGCATCGTCGGTCGAACTGAAACTGCCCGGCGGCTTTGAGGCGAACGTCAAGGGGCCGCACAATTTCAACGATTCGACGCACGTCGATATCGATGGCGTCGGGCTGTATCCGGGGGCGAAGGTCAGCAACGTCCAGGTCAAGGTCGATGCGTCGGGCGACAGTGACAAGCACGCAACGGTCAATATGGCGTTTGCTGCAAAGTCCGATCCGGCGGCGGTCGCCGACTGGTATCAGCAGCAGTTCGAAGCCAAGAAACTGGCTGTTACCCGTGCGGGGAATACCTTGACCGGCAAGAGCAAGGACGGCGACGATTTCGTGATTGCCGCGCTGCCGAACAAGGATGGCGGGACGGCGGGGACGATTGCCATCGTCGGTAAGTGACGGTTGCACGTTGCATACTTAAGCCGTCACCCCCGCGAAGGCGGGGGTCCATCACGCCAATTTTGAGGTGATGGACCCCCGCCTTCGCGGGGGTGACGAACGAAAGTTGAACCAGTTAATCCCAAACAGATTATCCATGCAAATCAGTGCATTGACGGAACAACCTCAGTATCTCATCAGCATGATTCAAACCGTTTTAGGAGTCTCTTTCGTCACCTTCGCCGCTTTACAGGCTGCTCGCCCGGAAGGTGTCGCATTGGTCGATCCGGCCGCTTTCATAGCCACGGTGGAACCAGCGCGTGCGCTGTGCCGACGATCCATGGGTGAAGCTGTCGGGGACGACGACGCCCTGCGATTGCTGCTGCAGCCGGTCATCGCCGACCGACGCCGCCGCCGTCATCGCCTCGTCGATGTCGCCTTGCTCGAGCAGCTTCTGGTTCGCATTGGCCCAGACTCCGGCGAAGCAATCGGCCTGGAGTTCGACGCGGACCTGAATGGCGTTGCCGTCGCGCTTCGACCCGCGATCCTGTGCGGCATTGGCCTTGTCGAGAACGCCGAGCAGGTTCTGGACGTGGTGCCCTACTTCATGCGCGATGACATACGCCGCAGCAAAGTCGCCGGGCGCGCCGAACTTGGTCGTCAGTTCGTCGAAGAAGCTCTGGTCGAGGTACAGCTTGCGGTCGTTGGGGCAGTAGAACGGCCCCATCGCCGACTGCGCCGTGCCGCACGCCGAACGCCCGGTTCCCGAATAGAGCACGAGCTTGGGGTTGCTGTACTGGATGTTGGCCTGTTCGGGGAGGAGCGCGGTCCAGCTGTCCTCGGTCGTTGCCAGCACCTTGCGGACGAAGCGGTCGTTCGACGCTTCGGTGCCGCTGGCGGGGCGCGCGGCCTGCGGCTGGCCGATCTGCTGGCCCGGAGTCACGCCACCGCCGCCGCCCAGCAGCTGCATCGGGTTGATACCGAACACCAGCGCCAGCACAATGACGACGACGATGCCGCCGCAACCAAGGCCGCGTCCGCCAAGCTGCATGCCGCCGCCGCCCATGCCGGGGAAGCCGAAGCCGCCACCACCGCCACCGCGCTGGTCTTCGATATTGTCGCTTTCGCGTTCGTCGTCGAGGCGCATGGCGTTTCCCTTTGTGCTTCGGGTTTAACGCTGGAACGCGGTATTGAGAAGCATCGCCAGCCGAACGCCCGCCTTCATCGTTTGGGTCCGCACCGCGTCGCGCGATGCAGCAATATAGGCCTCGTCGACCTGGGCCCGGGCGGGCGATTTGATCGTGCAGGTGTCGGGGTAGCCCGTCAGCGCCGGATAGAGGGTGCGCGACAGCTCCCAGCTTTCGCGCGCCCAGTCGCTGATGCTGCCCTGCGACCAGGCGCGACGCTGCGCCCGCGTCGGCGAGGCGGGGCCGATCGCCGGTGGTTCGGTCAGCGTCCGTTCGGCGAGGTCCGAATCCCAGATGCGGTGAAGGTTCATCTTCGGCGGGGCCTTGACGCCATAAGCCGCGCTGACCTCGTTGCCACCCTTGTCATGCTTGTCGCCGATGTGCAGTGGCTGGTGCATGTCGGCGGTGAAGTGAACGACGAACGCCAGTGCCTGCGCGCGGTCGGCGGGGCGGCGGTTGCGGTCGGCGGCAATCGCCAGCTGCGCCGTAATCTGCGCCGTGGCGCAATTGCCATCGGCACAATTGGCCTGCGCGTCGAAGGGCTTGCAGATATCGATGTTCTGATAGTGCCACGGGAAACTAAAGGTGAAGCGGTCGGGCAGCGACCGCACGCAGTCGGGCCAGACCGATGCATCCTCCAACGTCGCCAGCGGGCAGGCGGGCGTATCGACGGCGGCACCCTTGGCAAGGATTGCGGCGACCGCGCGCCGGGCGCGCGGCGTCAGGTCGCGCATGGCGGTACGGGCAATCACCTTATGCCCATATTCGCCCCAGGCGAGTGCGGGCGCTGGAGCAAGGGCAAGGAACAGGCAAAGCAGGATACGCATGCCGCCGCCTATGCCAGATGCGGGACAGGCTGGCGACGGGGCACGCGGCGGTCGAATGCGAAGTTGCCCCTTGCGCAGCGATGCCGTGTTGCACACCTGCAACAGGCATGTGACACGACAGGATGACAATGCGCGATCCCTATGTAGTTTTGGGCGTTGGCCGCACCGCCAGCGAAGCCGATATCAAAAAGGCCTATCGTCGGTTGGCGAAGGACAACCATCCCGACCGCAACGCCGACAATCCCAAGAAACTCGAGCTCTTCAAGGAAGCCAACAGCGCCTATGCGATGCTGTCGGACCCCGAACAAAAGGGCCGCTTCGACCGGGGCGAGATCGGCCCCGATGGCAACCCGACCTCGCCCTTCGGTGGCGGCGGCTTCAACCCCGGCGGCGGGCGCGAGCCGTTCGGCGGTGGCGGCAGCCCGTTCGGACGCGGCGGGCGCACCGAGGCCAACTTCGAATTCGGCGGCGGCGGGCCGGAGGATCTGTTCGCCGAGCTGTTCGGCGGACGTGGTGGCGGCGGTAGCCCCTTCGGCGGTGGCGGTGGCGGCGCGCGACGACCGCCCGCCAAGGGCGCCGATGTCGCCTATCGGCTGTCGGTGCCGTTCGAAGATGCGGCGGCTCTTAAGCCGCAACGCGTGACCTTGCGTAACGGCAAGGCGCTCGACCTCAAATTGCCCGCCGGGTTCGAAAGCGGGCGGCAGGTGCGCATGGGCGGGCAGGGCGACGCTGGCCCCGGCGGCAATGGCGATGCGCTGGTGACCCTCGAGATCGCCCGCCACCGGTTCTACACCCGCGACGGCGACGATGTCCGGCTCGATCTGCCGCTGGCGCTGCAGGAGGCGGTGCTGGGCGGCAAGGTGCGGGTGCCGACGGTCGATGGCCCGGTGACCCTGACGGTGCCGCCGGGAACCAGTTCGGGGCGGGTATTCCGCCTGAAGGGCAAGGGCTTCAGCCGCGCCGATGGTTCGCGCGGCGATCAGCTGGCGACCGCGATGATCGTCTTGCCGTCGGAGGACACGGAACTGACTGGCTTTGCCGAGCGCTGGACCGACGCCCGCAATGTGCGGAGTGATTTGGGGGTTTGACCGACGCAATGGTGGGCTTGTGACATTGCTGAGCCGCCTCTTGCTGCGGAACCGGCGGCTGTGGTCGGTGGTCCGCGACGTCGTCACCGGCGTCGTCAACGACGGCTTTGTTCACGCCGGGAACCTCGCCTATTTGTCGTTGCTGACACTGTTCCCATTCTTCATCGTCATCGCCACGATCGCCGGATCACTGGGGCGCACCGAGGATGGAACGCGCGCCGTTCAGGCCTTTCTAGCGACCCTGCCGCCCGATGTCGTGGCGCTGGTCGCCAAACCGGTCAGCGACGTGCTCCACGCCCGCACATCGAGTGGGCTGCTGACGTTTGGCATCCTCGTGACGCTGTGGACCGTCAGCGGTTTCATGGAAACGATCCGCGACATTATCCGTCGCGCTTATGGGGTTCCGGGCGACGCACCGGTCTGGCGCTACCGGATCGGCTCGATCGCCATCGTCATCGTCGCGGTGATCACCATGCTGATCGCCTTCACTGCGCAGGTCGTGCTGACCGGGGCCAAGGAGTTTGTCGAAGGATTGCTGCCGATGGCGCAGGAGGTGCTCGGGGTGCTGCGCATCGGGCGGTTCATTCCGCCGGCGGTGCTGTTCTTCGCGCTGTACATGATCTTCTATGTGCTGACGCCGCAGCGGTTTCGCCGCTTGCGCATCCCGATCTGGCCCGGCGCGGCGGTGACGACCCTCGTGTGGATCGGTACAACGCTGCTGTTGCCGGTCGTGCTGGGGCGCTTTGGCAGCTACGACCTCACCTATGGGTCACTTGCCGGTGTGATCGTGGCGCTGCTGTTCTTTTATATTATCGGTCTCGGGCTGGTTGTCGGGGCGCATTTGAACGCGGCACTGGCGAAGGCCCGGTCAGTGCGGCTAAAGGCAGTCATCCAAGCCGTTTCGGCTGCATGACAAAAGGACTTTCATGGCCGGACTAATGCACGGCAAACGCGGACTGATCATGGGCGTCGCCAATGATCGCAGCCTTGCCTGGGGAATCGCCAAGGCATTGTCGGACCAAGGCGCCGAAATCGCCTTTTCGTTCCAAGGCGAGGCGCTGGAAAAGCGCGTCCGTCCACTCGCCGCCAGCCTGCCGGGCGGCGGTCGAAGCGGATCGAACGGGCCGTTGCTGATCGAATGCGATGTATCCGACCTCGGCTCGCTCGACCGCTGCTTCGACGATTTGAAGGCGCATTGGGAGACGATCGACTTCGTCGTCCACGCCATCGGCTTTTCGGACAAGAACGAACTGCGCGGGCGGTACGTCGACACATCGCTCGACAATTTCGCGATGACGATGAACATCAGCGTGTTCAGCTTCACCGCCGTGGCGCAGCGTGCGCTGGCGATGATGCCGAACGGCGGGGCGCTGCTGACGCTGAGTTACTACGGGGCCGAAAAGGTCATTCCGCATTACAATGTCATGGGCGTTGCCAAGGCGGCGCTCGAAACCAGCGTGCGCTACCTCGCGATGGATCTGGGTCCCGACAAGGTTCGGGTCAACGCGATTTCGGCGGGGCCAATCAAGACGCTGGCGGCAAGCGGCATCGGCGACTTCCGCTACATCATGAAATGGAACGAATATAACTCGCCGCTGCGGCGGAACGTGACGATCGAGGATGTCGGCGGGGCGGGCGTGTACCTGCTTTCGGACCTGTCGAGCGGCGTTACCGGCGAAGTGCACCATGTCGATGCCGGGTATAATGTGATCGGCATGAAGGCCGAGGATGCGCCGGATATCAGCGTTGCCTGATTTCTCCTCTCCCACTTGGGGAGAGGAAGGGGCCCGCGCGCTTCTTCAGCGCGTGGGAAGGTGAGGGTTCTGCCTTGAAACGCCCGCCCGCATCCGAAGCGTTGAAACGCGCCAAGGCGCTCAGGCGTGAGGCGACTCCTGCCGAGACACTGTTGTGGAAGCACCTGCGCGGTAGCCAGATGGACGGGCACAAGTTTCGGCGGCAAATGTGGCTCGGGCCGTTCATCGCCGATTTCGCGTGTGTCGAAGCGCGGCTGGTGGTCGAGGCCGATGGCGGGCAACATTCCGAGGCTGAGGAGTACGACGCGCGCCGCTCGGCGTGGATGGCGCGGGAGGGGTATCGGGTTTTGCGGTTTTGGAACGGCGATGTGCTGACCAATATCGATGGGGTGCTGTACGCCATCCATTGCGCGCTCGGGCAGGCAGAACCCTCACCCTCCCACCGCCTGAAGGAGGCGGCGGGCCCCTCCCTCTCCCCAAATGGGAGAGTGGACGTTGGAAGCACCTTAATTCCCTTTCCCACCTCGGCAGACGGAGGGGTCTTCGATGCCAGCGACATCGTCATCGGCATAAAGGCCGAGGATGCGCCAGATATGTCGGTGGCGTGAGTCAATGATTGTCGCTCCCTTGCTTGTCTACCGTTATGGCGAAAAGCGATTATGGGGCAATTTTCAGTTTGCGCAACTTCCAGCACCTAACGATAAGATTTCCATAACAGATTATCGTGGCAGGGTTCAAAATCTACAAATTATGTTTATCAATCATGAGCCGCTGCTTGAGGGTGTCGATGGCGATCCCGAAAAAGAAGTCGCTTGGGTTCACGCGCAGTGGACTGATGAGTTCTACTGAGAAATGAGCTTCGATGCCTGTTATCTTCCGCGAGCGCGGGTTCCGCTTTCACTTCTATTCCTTCGAAGGTAACCCGCGCGAACCAATCCATGTCCATGTCGCCCGTGCGGGCGGCGATGCCAAAATTTGGCTTGCGCCGGTCGTGAGGGTGGCGAGAAATCGCGGCATGACCGCAACCGAATTGCATTGGGCGATTGATGTCGCCATAATGCGACGACAGGAAATCGAAGATGCTTGGTATAATTTCTTTTCCGGAGCCGACGGAGATCCGCTTCGATGAGGACTCGATGTGGGTATCGTTGGACGATGGCCGCACCGTTGGAGTGCCTTTGGCATGGTATCCGCGATTGATGCACGGCACGTCCGCTGAACGCATGGACATGTTTTTGTCCCCGAGCGGCATCCACTGGGATACGCTTGATGAAGATATATCGGTCGAATCGATCATTGTCGGCCTTGGAGCGCCAAACGTTCGACAGGTGGCGTGAGCCACAACAGCTTCGGCCACCTGTTCCGCTTCACCACCTGGGGCGAATCGCACGGACCCGCCATTGGTGCGGTGGTCGACGGCTGTCCTCCCGGCCTCGGCCTCAGCGAAGCCGACATTCAGCCTTGGCTCGACAAGCGGCGGCCCGGCACATCGCGCTTCACAACGCAGCGGCAAGAGCCCGATCAGGTGCGTATCCTGTCGGGCGTCTATGAGGGCCGCACCACCGGCACGCCGATCAGCCTGATGATCGAGAATGTCGATCAACGGTCAAAGGATTATTCGGAGGTCGCCAATGCCTATCGCCCCGGCCACGCCGATTATGCCTATGACGCCAAATACGGCCTGCGCGATCCGCGTGGCGGCGGGCGGTCATCGGCGCGCGAGACGGCGTCGCGGGTCGCGGCGGGTGCGGTGGCGCGGCTGGTCATTCCAGAGGTACGGGTAAGGGCGTATCTCGTCGAACTCGGTGGCATCGTCATCGACCGTGCGCGCTTCGACGATGCCGAGATCGACCGCAACCCGTTCTTCTGCCCCGATGCCCAAACCGCCCAAGAATGGGAAGCCGCGCTCGATGCAGCGCGTAAGGTAGGCTCGTCGCTGGGCGCAATCGTCGAATGCGTCGCGACCGGCGTTCCGGCTGGTTGGGGGTCACCGGTCTATGCCAAGCTCGACAGCCAATTGGCGCACGCCTGCATGGGGATCAATGCGGTCAAGGGCGTCGAAATCGGCGACGGCTTCGGCGCGGCGCGGTTGCGTGGTGAGGACAATGCCGATGCGATGCGCCCCGGTGCCGATGGGCCGCAGTTCCTTGCAAACCACGCCGGCGGCACGGCGGGTGGCATTTCGACCGGGCAGCCGATCGTTGTGCGCATGGCGCTCAAACCGACGTCGTCGATCCTTACGCCGGTGCCGACAATCACGCGGGACGGCGAAGCGTCGGAGATCGTCACCAAGGGCCGTCACGACCCCTGCGTCGGCATCCGCGCGGCGCCAGTGATGGAGGCAATGGTGGCGCTGGTGCTTGCCGACGCCAAACTGCTGCAGCGCGGGCAGACCGGGCGCTAGAACAGCCGCCCGCCGTTCGCGACAGGCTGATCGGGGGCGAGGAGCACCACCTCCCCATCGGCATCGGGAACGCCGAGCGTCAATACCTCGGACAGGAATTTTCCGATCTGGCGCGGCGGGAAATTGACCACTGCGATGACCTGACGGCCGATGAGGCTGTCGATATCGTAATGGCGGGTGATCTGGGCGCTCGATCGTCGCTGGCCGATCACCGCGCCGAAATCGATTACCAGCTTCAGCGCCGATTTGCGGGCTTCTGGGAAAGGTGTGGCGCTGACGATGGTGCCGATGCGGACATCGGCGCGGAGCCAGTCGTCGAAGGCGATGATGGACGCGGCAGCAGCATGGGGGTCAGGGACGACATGGCTCATGACCCGCGCCGCTAACCGACCGCTTGGTACGTTGCAAGCCTACTCCAATCGGGCGCGCGCGCCGTCCCAATCACGCCCGTCGAACGGCACCATTGTCGGCACGAGATCGTCGACATCCGCTACCGCCCGCCAATTAACGCTATAACAGTCTGGGTGCGAGCGCGGGACGTAGAAGCTCTTGATCCCGCATGTCCGGCAGAACAGATGCTGTGCAGTGCCCGAGCCGAAGCGATAGTCGCCGAGCGCCTCCGCACCGCGCTCCAGCACGAAATCGGGCTTGTCGACGATCAGGTGTAAATACCCGGTTTTGCTACACATCGAGCAGTTGCAATCGAGCAATGTCACCGGCTCACTGAGGGCGACCGCAAAGCGCACCGCACCGCAGTGGCAGCCGCCATGAACCGTCCGGGTCATGCCAGCGACGGGTCGAGGAAGCGGTGAACCGAGGCGATGACCACTGAGCCCTCGCCGACACCCGAGGCGACGCGCTTGACCGATCCGGCACGGATATCGCCGACGGCGAAGATGCCGGGCTTCGACGTCGCATAGGTTCCCGCACCGTCCTGCCCCGTCAGGATGAACCCTTTGTTATCGCGCGCCAGACAGCCGTCGAGCCAATCGCTGTTGGGGGAGGCGCCGATCATCACGAACAGTGCGCCGATGGCATGCGTCTCGGGCGCGCCGCCGTCGGTTACCCAGTCGACTTCGGTCAGCAATGGGTCGCCACGCAACGCCACGATCTCGGTATGTGCATGGATGGTGATGTGCGTCGATGTCTCGATGCGCTGGATCAGATAGTCCGACATCGTCGCGGCAAGGCCGGGGCCTCGAACAAGGATATGGACGTGGGAGACATGGCGCGACAGGAACACCGCCGCCTGTCCCGCCGAGTTGCCGCCACCGACGACGATGACTTCGGTTCCGGCGCACAGCTGCGCCTCCATCGCCGTCGCGGCGTAATAGATGCCATTGCCCTCGAACCGGTCATAATCGGGAACGCTGAGCTTGGCATAGCGCGCGCCCGACGCGACGACGATGGCGCGGGCAGCAACCGATTCGCCGTCATCGAGCAACAGGCGGTATGGCGCGCTGCCGCAGTCGATCCCGGTGACGGTGCGGGCAATAGCGAGCTTGGCCCCGAACTTTTGCGCCTGCACTTGGGCTCGGCCGGCCAGCGCCTGCCCCGAGATACCCGTTGGAAAGCCCAGATAGTTCTCGATCTTCGAACTCGTCCCCGCCTGACCACCGGGCGCCAGACCTTCGAGGACGATGGTGTCGAGACCCTCCGACGCGCCATAGACCGCAGCGGCGAGGCCCGACGGTCCGGCACCGACAATCGCGAGATCATGGACATGATCGGGATCGAGCGTTTCGATCAGCCCCAGCGCCTGCGCGAGATCGGTGTTCGACGGTGCCCGGAGGATGCGCCCGCCCGGCAGGATGACCACGGGCAGTTCGTCTGCCTCGACCCCCAGTTCGCCAAGGCAGGCCCAGACATCGGTATCGCTTTCGGTATCGGCGAGGCGGTGCGGATGGCCGTTGCGGGTGAGGAACTGCCGCAGCCGCTGCGTGTCGGCACCATGGCCGGGCCCGACCAGATCGACGCCACCCTGACCATGGCCGATCAGTGCGACCCGGCGCAGGATGAAGGCGCGCATGATCGTTTCGCCGATATCGGGCTCCCCGGCGATGAGCTTGGGGAAGTTGGCGCGGGGGACGCGGATGAATCGCGTTTCACCCTTGGCACGGCCCGATACCAGAATGGCACGGTTGTTGAGTTGATCGACTTCGCCGGTGAAATGGCCGGGGCCGTGGGCAACAATCATCGCGTCGGTATCGTGATCGGTTGCGGCAAACACCTCGATGCAACCGCTGCGGATCAACAGAAAATCGACCCCGCGTTGTCCGCGTTCGAACAATATCGTGCCGTCGGTCGCGACATCGTCATGACCATAGACTGCTGCCCGGTCGAGCGCCTCGTCGCTCAACGTCGGGAAGGTCTGCTCGGCGCGTTCGTACGGATCGGATGGGCTGGCGACGTCCGGAACGGCATCGGAAGCGTGGTGCGGCGTGGCGTTCGACATGGCGGCATAGGTTGCGCGAGCCCCCGACGATTGCAAGAGCCCGCCGCCTGCGATCGTTACGGGCGCCCGAGATAATCCATCTTGCCGATATCAGCGCCGCTCTGTCGAAGCAGCGGGAATCCAAGTGTGCGTTTCGCCGGGTTCGGGTTGACCATCACAAGAATCGCGGACCCACCTATTAAAATATTAAGCCTGTGGCTAAGGTGTAAAATGTACCGCCGGTTTTACAAGCGCCCTCTAAAATACCATTAGTTGTAATACGCAGCTGGATATTGTCACGATTACTAGCAAAACTAATCGTTACAGGAAAGCCCGTTGCTATACCACCTTCAATTATGCCTTGGGCCGAAAAATTCCTTCCAGCATAACTATAATCGGCTCTCAAATCAATAGCATAGAGATTTACAACGTACGTTTTAAGAAAATTCCTTGAAACCGAATACCTTACACCTGCCCAGCCGGAGCCTGCGCAGCCGAAGCTTTGCGCAGAATCCGCAACACCGCCACTGGATCTTGTTACGACAGAAATATCAGTACAAACAAGACTGCCGCCACCCGACTGGAGCGCTTGACCAATACCGGAGCACGCGGGCAATGATAGTGATGCTCCTGACGGCCCCGTAGGTCCGGTTGGACCAATCGGTCCTTGAGAGCCGGTAGGTCCGGGCGCCCCTGCAGGGCCAGCAGGTCCCTGCGGTCCAATCGAACCTACGAAAGAGGAAAGGTCTTCACTATCCCGGAAATAACCGCAATTCCCGGTGCCTTTAACAACCACTACCGCCGCAAAATCCTTCGCAGCTAATATTGAGGTCATGGTGTCTTTTTGAATCTTTGTCCGGATCGGAAGACTAAATGATTTGGTCGAATTGCATACTGGCGCGTCCGCCTCGGTCCCATTGACTGAAAAAGTAAAATACGTAACATTTCCCAGCTTTGTTGATTTTTGAGCTCCAACGGTTCCGGATATTGTTCCGGCGTAAACTAATGAAGCAGAGCCTAAATTTCCGATTAGTGCTAAGCACGCTAGCTGAGAAATTTTCACAAGAACCCCTTCGACTAATTGATCGAATCGATGGTCGTTTCTTATCCGACAATTAACCGATAGTCGAGAATTTACATTCAGCGCATGTGTACGTTCATAAAAAATTCATTTAATTGTATTCGGCAGGTATTGCCAACAGTCATTCTGTACTGTCAGGCGGCCATACGAATTATACTGACTAACTCGCCGCCGTCAGCGATGCGCAGCTGTCCACGCCTTGCCCTGCGATGCCGCGATATCGACGAGGTTGCCGAGCGCGACGTTGACGTCGATCAGGTGCAGCCCCCAGCTGGGGACGATCTGGCCCCCATAGACGACATCGCCGCCGATCGTATCGGTGCGGGGGTCGGCGGGATCGGCTTCGGTGCGTACCGACAGGCGCTGCGCGCCATCGCTATCGACGCATTCGCCCGTCAGCAGGCCGGGCAGGGTGACGAACGGCGTGGTGATTGTGGCATCCTTGGCCCAACTGCTGCCGGGGCTGGCGTTGTCGACGATGTTGGTCGCGGTCGGCAGCATCGCGTTGAACGGGGCGCGACCGCCACCAAGCGCGGCGGGGTTGGTGCAGCCGACCGCCATGCCGGGGGTGGCGACGCGCCCGAAGCGGCTGTCGGCGGGCGGCACCGAGGTGTCGCGGAACGAGACATAGGCGATGACGCAGCCGAGTTGGGTTGCCGAGCGGCAAAGCGGCGTTGATTTCAGGTCGCCGCCGACGTCCTTGCCCGCTGGCACGATGACATTATGGCCGGGAATATAGGCGGCGATCAGGTGCTGGGCGGCAGGCTTGCCCTCGATTTCGTTCTGCAATAGCGCCTTGATGACGCCGCTGCCCTGACTGTGCCCGATCAGGATGACGCCGCGCCCCTTGTTGTCGCGTGCCAGATAGTCGTTCCACGCGGCGACGACATCGCGATAGGCCATCAGGCGATCGGCGGTCGTCGGCATCCCGAGCAGCACGTCGCGCAATGCCTTGAGCGTTACCTGCCGATACAGCGGCGCATAAGTGCGGCAGACATTGCGAAAGGCAGCGAACTGGACGGCGGCGACGCGCGTTTCGGCTGGATCGGCGATCATATCGCTGTTGGCGGTCGAATCGGTCGATACGGTCGGATACACGTAGAAACAGTCGATGGCGGGTTTCTTGATAACGGGCTGCGCGACGGGGCTGGTCGTACCGTTCGCAGCGACACTCGTCGTCGCAATATCCCCGGCACAGGCATCTTTGTGGCCTGGGCGGCAGAGCCAGTTGGCGTCCTGCGTATAATCGGGTGCGGTGTACGCCGGTGCGGGCGGTGCCGACGGTGCAGCGGTCTGCGCTGCCGCAGGTGTCGCGAGCAACAGGGCCGCACTGATGACGATATGGCGCATGGTCGAATGTCCCCCAGGATTTTGTCGGACTGTAGCGCAGGATGCCGGAAGCGGAAGCCTGCCGCGCAATGGTCGCGAGCGCGCTATTCCACCGTCACGCTTTTCGCCAGATTGCGCGGCTGATCGACGTCGGTGCCTTTGGCGAGTGCGACGTAATACGCCAGCAATTGCACCGGGATGGCGGTGATCAACGGGCTTATGAACGGATCGACACTCGGCATTTCGACCGTCGCGGCAACGCCGTCACCCGCTTCGGCAAGGCCTGCGGCGTCGGACAGCAGATAGACTTGCCCGCCGCGCGCCATAACCTCGTGCATGTTGCTGACCGTCTTTTCGAACCGCGGCCCCGACGGTGCGATGACGATGACGGGCACATTTTCGTCGATCAGCGCGATGGGGCCGTGCTTAAGCTCCCCCGCCGCATAGCCTTCGGCATGGATGTAGCTGATCTCCTTGAGCTTGAGCGCACCTTCCAGCGCCATCGGGAAATCCGGTCCGCGACCCATGTAGAGGATGTCGCGTGCCTTGCTGAGCGGTTGCGCCAGCGTGTGGATATGCGCCTCGGCCTTCAACGCGGCATTCATCGCGGCGGGCACTTCGGTGAGCAGATGGACGTGCCGAGCCTCCTCGGCGGCCGAGACATGCCCGCGCGCCTTGCCGAGCGCGACAGCAAACGCCGCCAGCACTGCCAACTGGCAGGTAAAGGCCTTGGTCGACGCGACGCCGATCTCGGGTCCGGCATGGGTCGGCAACAGCAGATCGGCCTCGCGCGCCATCGACGAGGTCGCGACATTGACGACAGCAGCGATCGCCTGACCGCCCGCCTTGGCATGGCGCAATGCCGCCAACGTGTCGGCGGTCTCGCCCGATTGCGAGATAAACAGCGCGAGGCCGCCGTCCTCATAGACCGGTGAGCGGTAGCGGAACTCGCTGGCGTTATCGAGGTGGGTGGGGATGCGCGCGAGCTCCTCGAACCAGTATTTGGCGACCTGGCCAGCATACAGGCTGGTGCCGCAAGCGACGATCTGGACGCGCTTGATCGCGGCAAGATCGAACGGCACCGGCGGCAGGCTGACGGTTTCGGCGAGCGGGTCGAGATAGGCCCCGAGCGTCTGGGCGACGACAATCGGCTGCTCGTAAATCTCCTTTTCCATATAGTGGCGATGGTTGCCCTTTTCGATCACCGCGGCCGACGCCGATGAGGTGATCGTCGCGCGTTCGACGGGTTGGTCGTCGGCGTCGAAAACCTCGGCACCGTCGCGCGTCAGCTTCACCCAATCGCCTTCTTCGAGATAGGCGATGCGGTTGGTGAAGGGGGCGAGGCCGAGCGCATCGGAGCCGAGAAACATCTCGCCAGCGCCGGTGCCGACGACCAGCGGAGACCCACGCCGTGCGCCGTACATGACATCGGGGTTGGCACGGAACAGGATGGCGAAGCTGAAGGCACCGTGGAGGCGCTTCAATGTGCGCGCCACAGCTTGATCGGGCGTTGCCCCGGCCAGCACCGCCAAGGTCAGCACATGCGCGACAACTTCGGTATCGGTCTGCGAAGTCAGCGTCCGACCGGCAGCGATCACTTCCTCGCGCAGCGCCTTGAAATTTTCGATGATGCCGTTGTGGACCAGCACAACCTCTTCGGTCGCATGCGGATGGGCATTGTCGGTCGTCGGCGCGCCGTGTGTCGCCCAGCGCGTGTGGGCGATCCCGGCGTTGCCCGGCAGCGGATCGGCCGCAAGCACGGCGACCAGATTGTCGAGCTTCCCCGCCGCGCGCCGTCGGTCGATGATACCGTCATGCACCGTGGCGACGCCGCTCGAATCATAGCCGCGATATTCGAGGCGTCGCAGGCCATCGATCAGACGGGCAGAAACGGGGGTCGGGGACAGGATGCCGATGATGCCACACATGGTCAGTCGATGCTCCGGATTTGCGCGGCCTTTTTGGCAAGCATGGCTGAACGAAACCTTGCCGCCCAACCCGACTTGGCGGTTTGGGGCGGGCGGACCAGCGCCAGCGCGTCGGCTTCGACATCTTTGGTCACCACGCTACCGGCACCGACGATGGCACCCGCGCCGATGGTCACTGGAGCAACCAGCGCGCTGTTCGACCCGATAAAGGCCCCGTCGCCGATGATGGTCCGGTACTTGAAGAAGCCGTCGTAATTGCAGGTGATCGTGCCCGCGCCGATATTAGCTTTTGAACCGATAGTGGCGTCGCCAAGGTAGCTGAGGTGATTGGCCTTGGCCCCGTCGCCGAACACAGCCTTTTTGGTCTCCACGAAATTGCCGATCTTGGCGCCGTTGCCTAGAACTGTGCCGGGACGCAGCCGCGCGAAAGGCCCGACTTCGCAAGCCTCGCCGATAACAGCGCCTTCGATATGGCTGTGCGCGCGGATCGCCGCACCCGACGCGACGGTGACACCGGGGCCGAAGACGACATTGGGTTCGATGCTGACATCGCGCGCCACTGTGGTGTCATGGGCGAAGAACACGCTTGAAGGATCGGTCAGCGTCACGCCGTCGGCCATCGCTGCGGCGCGGCGGGCGGTCTGCCAGCGCGCCTCCATCGCGGCCAGTTCGGCGCGACTGTTGACCCCGGCGACCTCGTCGGCGCCGGTTTCAACGACGCACGCGACCCGACCGTCGGCGATTGCAAGGTTGGGCAGATCGACGAGATAATATTCGCCCGCCGCATTGTCGTTGCCGACCCGCGCCAGCAGCGGCCAGAGATCGACCGAACGCACCGCCATCAGGCCCGAATTGCACAGCGTCACGGCGCGTTCGGCGTCGGTCGCGTCCTTGAACTCGACCATTTTCACGATCGCGTCGCCGTCGGTAATCACCCGGCCATAGGCAGCGGCATCGACAGGTCGGAAACCGAGGACGACGGCCGCGACATCGGGCGTCAGCGCCGCAAGCATCCGCTGCATCGTCGCTGCTGCGACCAGCGGTACGTCGCCATAGAGGATGATCACATCGCCCTCGAACCCGGCAAGCGCGTCCTTGGCCTGCAGCACTGCATGGCCGGTGCCAAGCTGCGGCGACTGCAATGCCGTCACCACGCCGCGCGGTTCGACCACCGCCTCGACCTGCTCGCGGCCCGAACCGACAACAACGACCGTGCGCGACGGCGACAAAGTCGCGAGGCTGTCCAATAAGTGCAACAGCATCGCCTTATGCGCGATGGGATGCAGAACCTTGTGCAGCGACGATTTCATGCGGGTGCCTTGCCCGGCGGCGAGGACGATGGCGGCGAGCGGGCGGGCAGGGTCGGTCACGGCTCGGCACCTGCCATATCGGCCTTGCGTTGGGAAGCGCGCGCGACGCATGACGTGCCGATGCTGCCTGCAACCATCATCTTCGATCTCGACGGCACGCTGGTCGATACGTCTCCCGACCTCGCCGCAGCGCTGAACCATGCGCTTGGCGTTCTGGGCCGCGATCCGGTCCCGCCGGAAACGGTGCGGCACCTCGTCGGGCATGGCGCGCGCAAGTTGCTCGAACGCGGGCTGGCAATGACCGGCACCGTGTCGCCCGCGCTCGTCGAGTCCGGGTTCGCCCCCTTCATTGCCTATTACCGCGACCATATCGCCGACGGGTCGCGGCCATGGCCGGGCGTCGAGGCAGCGCTCGATGCCCTTGCCGCCGCCGGCTGCCGTCTGGCCATCTGCACCAACAAGCCCGTGGCACTGTCGGTGGCGTTGATCGCCGCACTCGGCTGGACCGAGCGTTTTGCCGCCAATCTCGGGTTCGACAGCGTGCCCGCAGCAAAACCCGATGCGGGACATGTCGCCGCGACAATCGCTGCTATTGGCGGCGATGCTGCGACCACAATCTTCGTCGGCGATTCGATTACCGATGTCAGCGCCGCGCGCGCCGCAGGAGTTCCGGTGATCGTTGTTGGCTTTGGCTTTTCCGACCGTCCGGTGGAAGACCTTGGTGCCGACGCGGTCATCGGCCATTTCAATGACCTTGTGCCGACGTTGGAACGTCTATGCAGGTGCTGACATCGGGCTCCAGCGTGGTAGCCTTGGCATGCCTTGTCGTTCTTGCGCTGGCTGTCGGCGTCGCGATCGGCCTGAAATGGAGCAGTGGCCGAAGCCGCGATCAGGCTAAGCTCGCGGCAAGCGTTCCGGAACCCGCCGCCCGCGCGGAACCGCCACCATTGTCCCCGGACGGTATCAGCGTTGAAGCGCTTGCCGACCCGGCGCTCATCGTTTCCGGTGATCGGACGATTGCCGCGAATGCCGAGGCGCGACGCTTGTTCGGCGCGCGTGTCGAAGGCGGAGACTTGCGTCTGGCGGTGCGGCATCCGGCGGTGCTCGATGCCATCGTCGAGGCGCGGACCCGCAGCGTCACCGTCGAACGCGAGGTGCTGGGGCTCGGCGCAGGAAATAGCGCCTACCGTGTGCGCGCAGTCGATGCCGGGTTGGGACGGACGCTGGTGGTGTTCGCCGATATTACCCAGACGCGGCTGACCGAGCGGATGCGGGTCGATTTCGTCGCCAACGCCAGCCACGAATTGCGGACGCCGCTTGCGACCCTGTCAGGCTTTATCGAGACGCTGCAGGGTCCCGCTGCCGAAGACGAACCGGCGCGGCGGCGGTTTCTCGACATCATGGCGCGCGAGGCGGCGCGGATGTCGCGGCTCATCGACGACCTGTTGTCGCTGTCGCGGATCGAACTCGACAAGCATGTCCGACCGCAAGGCGTGCTCGAACTACCGGGCCTGATTGCCGATGTGGGCAAGACGCTGGCAATGCGGCTCGAGGCCGACGAACGCGAACTGATCATCCGCGAAGCCCCGGACCTTCCGGCCGTTATCGCTGACCGCGATCAGGTCCTGCAGGTGCTGCACAACTTGATCTCGAATGCGCTGAAATATGGCCGCAGCGGCACACCGATCAGCGTCAGTGCTGCGGTTGAAACGACCCGTGGCAGTGATGCCGGAATGGTGCGACTGACCGTGAGCGATATATCCGAAGGCATTTCGCCTGAACATTTGCCGCGCCTGACCGAGCGCTTCTACCGGATCGATTCGCTGCGGTCGCGGAAGATGGGCGGCACCGGGCTTGGCCTCGCAATCGTCAAACATATTATCGAACGGCATCGCGGCAAGCTTGAGATCGATAGCCGCCAAGGCGAGGGGACGCAGGTGTCGTTCACCCTGCAACAGGCCGATGCAGCTACGCTGGTGTTGCACAATCAGAGTGCGGCTTAGTTCGCCATCATCATAGTTGGTGTCACGTGACTGCAACATATTCGTCATACAGGCCACATGGCGCGTCGTTACGAGCGGCGCAGTCAGAGTTAAGGTTTGCCTTGGCTCAAAGCGCGCTGGCGGCTTGCCAGCGAGAGTAAGGAGATTTCCATGATCAACAAGATTTTGATGACCGCCGGTTGCGCCGCGCTGGCGATCGGTGCCGCGTCCACCGCCGAAGCGCGGACTCAAATTCGTATTGTCGGGTCGTCGACGGTGTACCCGTTCACCACAGCGGTCGCCGAGCAATTCAAGCGCACCAACCCGCAATTCCCGGCGCCGATCGTCGAATCGACTGGAACGGGCGGCGGTATCAAGCTGTTCTGCTCGGGTGTCGGCGAGCAGTTCCCCGACATGGCCAACGCGTCGCGCCGCATCAAGGCGAGCGAAGTCGCCCAGTGCAAGGCAAGCGGTGTTACCGGTATCGTCGAAGTGCAGGTCGGGCTTGACGGCATTGCAATGGCCGAAGGCCGCAACGGTCCGTCGCTGGCGCTGACCGAGCTCGATATCTACAAAGCGCTCGCGGCAAATCCCTTCGGCGGTGCACCGAACAAGGCGAAGACGTGGAAAGACGTCAACGCCAAGCTGCCGGCGATCAAGATCGAAGTTCTCGGGCCGCCACCGACGTCGGGAACGCGCGATGCTTTCGGCGAACTGATCATGACCAAGGGCTGCGAAACCAACCCGTCGATGGTCGCGTTGAAGAAGTCCGACGAAGCCAAGTACAAGACTGCTTGCACCAAGCTGCGTGAGGATGGTGCCTATGTCGAAGCCGGCGAGAACGACAATCTGATCGTCCAGAAGCTCGCCGCCAACCCGAACACGGTCGGCATTTTCGGCTACAGCTATCTTGAAGAAAACAGCGACAAGATCAAGGGTTTGACGATCCAAGGTGTCGCGCCGACCTACGACAACATCGCCTCGTTCAAATATCCGGCGTCACGTCCGCTCTATGTTTATGTCAAGGCGCAGCACGTCCGTGCGGTTCGCGGCATGAAGGAGTTCTTGGCCGAATACGTCAAGGAATCGACTTGGGGTAAGGGCGGCTATCTGGCCAAGCGCGGATTGGTGTCGTCGCCCGACGCGGTTCGCGCGAAGAATGCTGCAGTCGCCCAGCAGCTGACGCTGCTCGACGCGGCAACCGTCAAGTAAGCGACTGCAACTTTCGGCGGCGATGCTTCGGCGTCGCCGCCGGAATGATTGTCCGGGGGGCCAGAAGCCGAAATGCCGTTGCCCATAGTCTTTCTGGTCATCTTCGCCCTCGGCGTTGTTGCCTTCGTCATGGGCCGCGCGCGCGGCAAGGCGTTCATTCCGGCCAATACCACGACGGCCGCAGAACGGATTGGCGCAGTCCATTCGCGCCCCAACTATCACGGGGCCTTTGTCGCCCTGCTGGCGCTGGTCCCGGCCCTATTGCTGTTGTCGGCGTGGGGCTTGATGGGCGACGGAATTGTTGCCGATACGGTCATCGCTTCGGTTGCCGAAGCCGATCGGCCCAAGACCGATCTCGACCGGTCGTCGTTCATCAACGAGGTCAAGGGACTGGCGTCGGGCGAAATCGAAGCGGCGTTCAATCCTGCCGCCGAACCCGCGGCAAAGCTCTACACCGCGACGCAGTCGAACTATAATCTGATTGCCGGGGCACTTGCTGCGGCGCTGGCGTCGGTCGGAGGGCTATGGGCCTATTCACAACTGCGGCCTGATTTCCGAGCGCGCAACACGGTCGAGCGTGCGGTCAAATGGCTGCTGATCACCGCTTCGCTGGTCGCGATCCTGACGACTTTCGGCATCGTCTTGTCGCTGATTTTCGAATCGTTCCGCTTTTTCACCAAGGTGTCGGCGATCGAGTTTTTGTTCGGCACCAAATGGTCGCCACAAACGGCGTTACGGGCCGATCAGGTCGGTTCGTCGGGGGCATTCGGTGCCGTGCCGCTGTTCTGGGGAACCATCTTCATCGGCGCGATCATTGCCATGATCGTCGCCATTCCGCTCGGCCTGATGTCGGCGGTTTATCTTACCCAATATGCCGATACGCGTGTGCGCAAGGTGCTGAAACCACTGCTCGAATTGCTCGCGGGCGTGCCGACGGTGGTTTATGGTTTTTTCGCGGCGCTGACGGTGGCCCCTGCCGTCCGCAACTTTGCCGTGTCGATCGGGATCAGCGATGCGAGTTCGGAAAGCGCGCTCGCCGCGGGCCTCGTCATGGGGGTGATGATCATTCCGTTCGTCTCGTCGATGGCCGATGATGCGCTGAACGCCGTTCCAAGCGCGATGCGCGACGGCAGCTATGCAATGGGCGCAACCAAGTCCGAAACGGTGCGCCGGGTGTTGGTTCCTGCAGCGCTTCCCGGCATTGTCGGC
Source organism: Sphingomonadales bacterium (assembly GCA_038229555.1). Classification (GTDB taxonomy): domain Bacteria; phylum Pseudomonadota; class Alphaproteobacteria; order Sphingomonadales; family Sphingomonadaceae; genus Sandarakinorhabdus. The sequence continues at coordinate 189,193 of JBBROI010000002.1, read as the reverse complement.
GGGGTGTTGCTCGCGGTCAGCCGCGCCATCGGTGAAACGATGATCGTTGTCATGGCAGCAGGGCTTGCCGCCAATCTTACCGCTAACCCTTTCAAGAGCGTGACTACGGTCACCACCCAGATCGTCGCGCTGCTGACGGGCGATCAGGAATTCGACAGTCCCAAGACGCTCTCGGCGTTTGCGCTGGGTCTGGTACTGTTCTTCATCACGCTGCTGCTCAACATCTACGCCCTCTCGGTCGTTAAAAAGTATCGGGAGGCTTATGAGTAGCATCATGGCCACCGCGTCCTCCGCCACGCCGTCAGTCGACCGGCACGTCAAGTCACCGACCGACTGGGCGTCCAACGATATGCGCAGCCGTATCGCGGGCCGCTACCGATCGGAGGCGATCTTCAAATATGCCGGCCTGTTCGCATTGGTGCTGGCGGCGACGTTCCTTGCGTTTCTATTGTTCACCATTGTCAGCGCCGGCTGGACGGGATTCCAGCATACCGAGGTCAAGGTCGCGGTCACCTATGACCCGACCGCACTTGGGATCGATCCTGCCAAGCTCGAGGGACCGGGTGCCGCCGAAGCGCTCCGCAACGCCGATTTCACTGGGTTGATGACGAGGTCGGCGGCCAAACTTGGTGCCGATGCCGATGTGGTCAGCGAAGGTGCCTGGCTCGAACTACGCAAGGCGGTCGAAGCCGATTCGTCGCTGCTCGGCAAAACGGTCGATATCTGGGTGCCGGTCAAAAGCAGCATCGACATGCTCGCGAAGGGCAAGTTCGACCTGTCCAAACCCGCCGAAACCCGCGGCGTAAGCGATGCCGATGTCGCCCAATACACCGAGGTCGAGAAGCGCGGGCTGATCCGTACCGGCTTCAATTCGGTTTTCGTCAGCCAGGCCGATTCGACCAACCCCGAACTTGCCGGCATCTGGGGCGCGGCACTCGGCTCGCTGATGACGTTGGCGGTGTGCATCGGGTTGTCGTTTCCGGTCGGTGTGCTGGCCGCGATCTACCTTGAGGAGTTCGCGCCGAAGAACCGCTGGACCGACCTCATCGAAGTATCGATCAACAATCTCGCCGCGGTCCCGTCGATCATTTTCGGGCTGCTCGGCCTCGCGGTGTTCCTCAATTTCTTCAACATGCCGCGCTCGGCGCCGATTGTCGGCGGCCTGACGCTGGCATTGATGACCTTGCCGGTCATCGTCATTGCCGGACGCGTTGCGATCAAGGCGGTGCCGCCATCGATCCGCGATGCGGCGCTCGGCATCGGCGCTTCACCGATTCAGGTGGTGTTCCAGCATGTCTTGCCGCTCGCGCTGCCGGGCATTCTCACCGGGACGATTATCGGCATGGCGCGCGCGCTCGGCGAAACCGCACCGCTGCTGCTCATCGGCATGCGCGCCTTCGTCACCGATACGCCGCAGGGTCTGTCGTCACCTGCTACGGTGCTGCCGGTGCAGGTATTCCTGTGGTCCGACGATGTGCAGCGCGGCTTCGTCGAAAAGACCAGTGCGGCAATCATCGTGCTGTTGATCATCCTGCTGTTGATGAACAGCGTCGCGATTTATCTCCGTAACAAATTCGAGAGGCGCTGGTAGTGGCTGAAAATTCGCTCTCGGCGCAGAATGTGCCGGTCGCCCAAGGCAAGGCCGCCGAACAGGTGACCACCAAGATGACGGCGCGCGACGTAAGCGTATTCTATGGTGCCAAGCAGGCGCTGAAGAACGTCTCCATCGACGTCACGCAGGAAAATGTCGTTGCCTTCATCGGTCCGTCGGGCTGCGGTAAGTCGACGTTCCTGCGCTGCCTCAACCGGATGAACGACACGGTCGATTCGGCGCGGGTCACCGGCGAGATCAAGCTGGAGGGGGAGGATATCTACGCCGGCTCGATGGATGTCGTCCAGTTGCGGGCCCGCGTCGGCATGGTCTTCCAAAAGCCGAATCCGTTCCCGAAGTCGATCTACGAAAACATCGCTTACGGTCCGAAAATTCACGGCCTCGCCAAGTCGAAGGCCGATCTCGACAATATCGTCGAAGGCTCGCTGCGGCGCGCCGGCCTGTGGGACGAGGCGAAGGACCGGCTGCAGGAAAGCGGCACTGCGCTGTCGGGTGGCCAGCAGCAGCGACTGTGCATCGCCCGCGCCATCGCCGTCGATCCCGAGGTCATCCTGATGGACGAGCCCTGTTCGGCGCTCGACCCGATCGCCACCGCCAAGATCGAGGAACTGATCGACGAACTGCGCGGCAAATATGGCATCGTCATCGTCACCCATAATATGCAGCAGGCGGCGCGGGTCAGCCAGAAGACGGCATTCTTCCACCTTGGAACGATGGTCGAATATGGCGACACCTCGACCATCTTTACCAACCCCGTCGAATCGCGGACGAAAGATTATATTACCGGCCGGTACGGCTGAGTTGCGGAGAGTAGCAGTGGCCGAAACAACCGCACATACTGTCAAATCGTTCGATGACGATATCGCCCAGCTGCGTTCGCTGATCAGCGAGATGGGTGGCCTGTGCGAGGCGCAGATCGTCGGCGCGATCGATGCGCTATCGGATCGCAATGCGGATGCTGCGCTGGCAATCGTCGGCAACGATCGGCGTATCGATGCGCTTGAAACCGAGGTCGAGGCGCTGGCGGTCCGGATCATTGCGCTGCGGGCACCCCTTGCCGATGATCTCCGCGAGATTGTCGCAGCACTGAAGATTGCAGCCGTTCTCGAGCGTATCGGTGACTACGCGAAGAATATCGCCAAGCGTGCGTCGGCCTTGGCGCAGACAACGCGCATCCAGCCGGTCGTTATCGTTCCCGAAATGGCGCGGATCGTCGCGACGATGGTCAAGGACGTCCTCGATGCCTTTGTCGATCGCGATCCGGCGCTTGCCGTCGAGGTGTGGGAGCGCGACCAGCGCGTCGACGATTATTACAACAGCCTGTTCCGGTCGCTGCTGACCTTCATGATGGAAAATCCTCAGCATATCACGCCGTCGACGCACGTGCTGTTCGTCGCCAAAAACCTCGAACGCATCGGCGACCATGCCACCAATGTCGCCGAGATGGTGCACTTCTCGGTTACCGGTCAGTACATCATCGATCGGCCCAAATCTGACGACACCGCGCTTTATACGTCCGGCGCCTGAGGGGGATCGCATGCGTCCAAAAATCTTGCTGGTCGAAGACGATGCCAACCTCGTCGAACTCGTCTGCTACAACCTTGAAAAAGAGGGCTTCGACGTCATCCGCACCGGCGACGGTGAGGAAGCGCTTGTACTTGCCGAAGAAGACAAGCCGGATCTGGTGATCCTCGACTGGATGATCGCCAATCTGTCGGGTATCGAAGTCTGTCGTCGTCTCCGGCGTGCGCCGGCAACGGCAAATCTTCCCATCGTCATGCTGACTGCGCGGGCCGAGGAGGCCGATCGCATTCGCGGCCTCGAAACCGGCGCGGATGATTATGTCACCAAGCCATTCTCGCCCCGCGAACTCGTGGCGCGGGTACGTGCCGTGCTGCGTCGCCTGCGTCCGGCGCTGTCGGGAGGAAATCTCGATTATGCCGGGATCATCATGGACACTTCGGCGCACAAGGTGACGCGCGACGGAACCAGTGTGCAGCTCGGGCCGACCGAGTTTCGCTTGCTGCGCCACTTCCTCGAACATCCCGGCCGAGTGTTCAGCCGTGAACAGCTGCTCGATGCCGTCTGGGGTCGTGACGTTTATGTCGAACAACGGACGGTCGACGTCCACATCCGGCGGCTACGCAAGGCGGTCAACGGCGAGGACCTGCCCGATGTTATCCGTACCGTCCGGTCGGCGGGTTATGCCCTCGACGCCGACGTCGTCGCAGTACGCGCTTAATCGTCACGCCCCGGCGCTGATTCGCGACCTTCCCTGCGGGTGCTCCGTCGGATAAAGGCGGTGGCGCAACAACAGGGGCAAGCCGCTGCAATGACCATCAGTTTTGAAAATCGCGTCGCCATTGTCACTGGCGCAGGCGGCGGACTTGGCAAGGCCTATGCCCTTGGCCTCGCGGCACGTGGTGCCAAAGTTGTCGTCAATGACCTCGGCGGTGCACGCGACGGCTCGGGGAGTTCGCTGTCTGCAGCGCAGGCCGTCGTCGACGAGATTGTCGCGGCAGGCGGCGAAGCGATGGCCAATGGTGCGAGCGTCACCGATTCTGCTGCCGTCGAAAAAATGGTTTCGGTCGTCAAGGAACGCTGGGGGCGCATCGACATCCTCGTCAACAACGCTGGCATTTTGCGCGACAAGACCTTCGTCAAAATGAGCCTCGACGACTTCCGCCAGGTGCTCGACGTGCATCTGATGGGCAGTGTCATCTGCACCAAGGCCGTGTGGGAGACGATGCGCGAGCAGGCCTTCGGGCGCATCCTGATGACGACGTCGTCGACGGGGCTTTACGGTAATTTCGGTCAGGCCAACTACGGCGCCGCCAAGCTCGGCCTCGTTGGACTGATGAAGACGTTGGCGCTCGAGGGTGCCAAGTATAATATCAAGGTCAACACCATTGCTCCTGTTGCAGCGACCCGGATGACCGAGGACCTGCTGCCGCCCGAAATGCTTGCCAAGATGGGGCCCGAGACGGTCGCGCCGGCAGCGCTCTACCTCGTCAGCGACGATGCGCCGACGAACGCCATCGTCAACGCTGGCGGTGGCGGGTTCGAGCGCGCCTATGTCACGCTGACGCGCGGTATCCATGTCGATCACGCCGACATGACGCCGGAAACCATCGCAGCGCGGTTCGAGGAAATCAGCGACCGTACCGGCGAAATCGTACCCGATACCGGCGCAGCGCAAGGTGCGATGGCGCTGGGGGCCATGCGCTAGGCCGAAAAAAGGTTATTGATTGACGCCTCGCCCGCGCTCGCGTATTGTAACAGTAATACAGTAAGAGCCGGGGGCGAAATGATCGACGAACGCGACCTTGATGCGGCAGTCGTTGCCGGCGTGCTTGATGGCGTGACGCGCGACCGTCTGGTAGCTTTCGCGCGCGATCATCGCCGCGGCGCTGCCGGCCCCGATGAAGAACAGTTCCGCCTGCTCACCGGGTTCAACGACATCTTCGTCACCATCGCCATCGGGCTGGTGCTGTGGGCGGTCGCGGTCCTTGTCGGGTTTGTCAGTCCGGCGCTGGCGGCAGTGGCTATCGCGGCGGCGAGTTGGGGTCTGGCGGAGTATTTCACCCGCCAGCGCCGGATGGCCTTGCCGAGCATTGTGTTGCTGCTGGCCTTTGTCGGTGCGGTGTTTGCGTGCGGGACCATCTTGCTCACCGGCGTCGTTGGTATTCAGACGCAGGCGGGCGAAGGTGTGCCGCCGGGGTTGGTCGCTGCCGCCACGCTCGGCGCAGTCGCTGCATATGCCCATTGGCAGCGCTTCATGGTGCCGATCACGGTCGCCGCCGGCACCGGAGCTGTCGCTGTCATGGCGATTGCCGGCGCTGCAATTGCTACCCATGGCAATCGCGACGCCGTGCTCGCAGCGACGGCTGTCGCCGGGTGCGGCGTGTTCGCGGTGGCGATGTGGTTCGATACCAGCGACCGGGCGCGGGTCACGCGGCGCACCGACGTCGCGTTCTGGCTCCACCTGCTTGCCGCGCCGCTGATCGTCCACCCGGTGTTCTCGCTCGCCGGCCTGCTCGACCGGACGCCAGCTCACGCTGCCGCGGCGATCGTCATCGTCGTCTATGCCGCGCTGACGCTATTGGCGCTCGCCATTGACCGGCGTGCGCTGCTGGTCTCGGCGCTGGGCTATGTAATCTATGCGACCCAGGCGCTGATCGGTCGGGGCGACAATGTCACGACGAGCTTCGGGGTGACGGCGCTGGTCATCGGCCTGTTCCTCGTCCTGCTGTCGGCAGCATGGCGGCCGATCCGGGCGCGGGTCGTGGCGACACTTCCGGGCACTATCGCCAGCCGCCTGCCGGTCACGGCGGCGGTCTGACGGCGGCCTAGTCGCTTACCAGTTTCAGCAATCGGCGTTCGACGGGCGCGAGCACGCCGGGAAGATCATGGCCGCGTTTCAAGACGACGCCGCCCTCGCCGTACAGGGTCCATTGGCCCTGCTTCAGGCGCAGCGTCGGGTCTTTGACAATCCGCACCTCGGGATTTTCGGCGGTGCGGCGGAAAGCCGAAAAGCTGGCGACCTTGGCGCCGAGTTCGATGGCATAGTCGCGCCAATGTCCGGCCGCGACCATTCGGCCATAGAGCGACAGGATACGGTCGAGTTCGAGCCGGTCGAAGGCAACTTGGACCGGGGCGCGGGCGGGCAGGGGCGTGATATTGTCCAAGCTGACCTAGCTCGCCTTGCGGCGCTCTTCCTCGGTCAGCGCGTCGAGTCTGGCCTTGAGCACCTCCATCTCGCAGCGCAGCAACTCGAGCTTTTGCGTCTCGGGGTCGTATTTCTGGCTGCACGGCGTGCCGTACGGCATGAAGGGTCGCGCATAATCGGTTGCCTCGACCAGCACGGGCCTCGCCGGAATGCCGACCATCGTCGCGCCCTCGGGAACGTCGCGGGTGACGACGGCATTGGCGCCGATGCGCGCACGTCGCCCAACGGTGATCGGGCCAAGCACCTGCGCGCCCGATCCGATAATGACCCCGTCCGCCAAGGTCGGGTGGCGTTTGCCGGGAACGCCGTTGGCCGGATCGGTACCGCCCAGCGTCACGCATTGGTAGATCGTCACATTGTCGCCGATGTCCGCCGTCTCGCCGATCACCACGAACCCGTGATCGATGAACAGATTACGGCCGATGCGGGCCCCGGGGTGGATGTCGATGGCGGTCAAAAAACGCGCGAAATGGTTGACCATTCGTGCCAGCAGAAACAGTCGCGCGCCGAACAGGCCATGGGCGAAGCGATGCAGGCCGAGCGCCCAGACGCCCGGATAGGTCAGGATTTCCCAGCGCGAACGCGGCGCGGGATCGCGCGCCTTGATCGAATCGAGATAGGCGATGAGCGCCATGGACAGTCTCCGCGTCGCGACTCTGAGTGCGACTTTGTTGCAGTTTTAAACTTTTCGGGATGCCGATGCTAGCCCGTGGTTTTGGTGCAGCTTTGCGGCGAAACACTTCATCGCACCGGAACGCCGACGGCCCAAAGCCGTTGAGAAGACACCACTCGCTTTTACGGGAGATCATCATGAACAACCGACCCCAGGACTTCGATTCCGCCAGCCGTGTCGATGGCGCTGCCAGCCCCGAATACCGCGACGGCCTGACGGTTCAGGATGTCACCGATGGTGCCGGGCATACGCCGACCGCCGATGCCGAAATCGATGTCGAGCGCGCCGGGACTGACGGCGCGACACTTGGCGATACCGATGAAACGCGCAGCCTTATTTCGGCCGACAAAGTGCAGGGTACTGCGGTTTACGACGCCAGCGGCGACAAACTCGGCACAGTCGATTCATTGATGATCGACAAGGTCCAAGGCAAAGTGGCCTATGCCGTCATGGCCTCGGGCGGTTTCCTTGGCATTGGCGAACGCTATCAACCTCTGCCGTGGAATACGCTATCGTACGATACCGATCTCGGCGGGTACCGGGTCGACCGGAGCACCGATGCAATGCGCGACGCGCCGAACTACAGCCGCGATGAAGTCGACGCCTATGATTATCAGACTCGCGGACGCGAAATCGACGATTGGTACGGTCGTCAGGCTACCCAAAGTTCGACGATGCCATCGAGCGGCATCGGCGGGACGGCCGGGTTGATGGCCTGATCGCTGTTTTGGAGCGGCGTTCGTCTGAATAGCGAAGGGCGGGCAACGGCGTGTTGCCCGCCCTTTGCATGTCCAACGCGCGTCCCGGCTGGCGTCAAACGGCCTGCAGGGTTCGCGCCACACCATGAACGACGGCGGCGATGCACACTGCGGTCTGAATCTTTTCCGCAGAAACCCCTGCGGCGGCAAGGACCTTATCGTGTGAATCGATGCACATGCCGCAACCGTTGATTGCCGACACCGCAAGGCTGAACAGCTCGAAATCGGCTTTATCGATCCCCGGCGCGCCGATGACATTCATCCGCAGTCCGGCGCGCATCGTCCGATAGTCCGGGCGCGACGCGAGGTGGGTGAAGCGATAATAGATGTTGTTCATCGCCATGATCGACGCTGCGGCCTTGGCCGCCGTCATCGCTTCGGGCGCAAGTTTCGTCGCCGCTTCGGCCTCGACCGCATCGATCAGCGGCTTGTACGCACAGGCATGCGCGCAAGCGACGAAGGTGCCCCACTTCTGCTGGTCGGTCAGCAGCTGTTCGGCGGCAAGGCTGCTGACGTTGAGCCGCAGATCCTTGGCGTAATCGGGCAGAGTCTTGGCGAGTTCGGTGAAAAGCATGACTATTCCTTGTCCCCCCTCCGGCAAGGGAGAGGGGGTAATGGGCTCAGGCCGCCGGCTTGAGCGTGTCTTCGCCCTCGCTCCAGTTGCAGGGGCACAATTCATCGGTTTGCAATGCGTCGAGAATCCGCAGGGTTTCCTGCGGATTGCGGCCGACGTTGAGGCCGTTGATCGTCACATGCTGAATGATATTGTCAGGATCGATGATGAAGGTCGCACGCAGCGCAACGCCCGCGTCCTTGACGATGATGCCAAGCGCGTTGGCCAGATGTTTGCTGTTGTCGGCGAGCCATGGGAAGTCGGCGGCGGCGAGGCGTTCATCGGCCTTGCGCCACGCGAAGTGGACGAAATCGGTATCGGTCGATGCGCCGATCAGCACGGCGTCACGATCGGCGAAATCGCCCTTCAAATCGCCATAGCCGATGATTTCGGTCGGGCAGACGAAGGTAAAGTCCTTCGGCCAATAGAACAGGATTTTCCATTTGCCGGGATAGGCGGTGGTGATGTCGAGCGTCTCGCCGCCGGGCAGTGCCGTGACGCCTTGCTGGACGGGAAGGGTGAACGAGGGGACACTATCGCCAACGGTGAGCGCCATGGTCTATCTCCGGTTTGGGTTTCGGATTGCCGGATGCCGCTGCGCCGGTTATTAATCCAATGAATTATCTTCACGTTACAAATCGACTGGCTCGATGACATTTCTGCCGACGCTCAAGCAACTCCAGTATCTGACTGCGCTGCATATTCACGGCCATTTCGGGCGAGCGGCGGATGCCTGTTTTGTCACCCAATCGACGCTGTCGGCCGGATTGCGCGAGCTTGAATCGCTGCTGGGTGTGCAGTTGGTCGAGCGTAATCGCCGGGTGGTCCGTTTTACTCCATTGGGTGAGCGTGTCGTTGCCAAGGCCTATGATGTGCTGCGCGAGGCCGATACGCTCGCCGGGCTGACCAAGGACGCCGGTCGGCCGCTTGCCGGGGCGCTGCGGCTGGGTGTCATCCCGACGATCGCGCCGTACCTGCTGCCCAAGGTTCTCCCGTCGGTCCGCGCGGCCTTTCCCGAATTGAAGCTCTATCTGCGCGAGGACATGAGCGCTCCGGCGTGCGAGGCGCTGGCACGCGGAACCCTCGATGCCGTCCTGCTGGCGCTGCCTTATGATTGTGGCCAGGCCGATATCATGCCGTTGTTCGACGACCCGTTCAGCTTGGTATTCCACCCCGACGACATGATCGATCCGCCGCCGTCGGTTGCGCCCAGCGCCATCGACGATACACACCTGCTGCTGCTCGAGGATGGTCATTGTCTCAAGGACCAGGCGCTGGCGGCATGCGGTCGCCCCGAACTCCGCGCCGATCCACAGGCGCGGGGGACGTCGCTGCTGACGCTGGTGCAGATGGTCGCCGGTCGGCTCGGCCAGACTTTGGTGCCACAGCTGGCACTTGATTCCGGCTTGCTCGATGGGACCGGCCTGATCGCCCGACCATTGAACGGGACGCCGGCGCGCACGGTCGCGCTGGCGTGGCGCGCCGGGAGCCCGCGTGCCGCTGAATTCCGAATGCTCGGTGGGGTGTTGGCGGGCGGCCAAGTTGCTTAAGACTGTGCTTCATCTCAGACCGCTGCAGCGACTGATTGATTTCAGATTCAATGGCATTTCGGTATTGTGCTGTTGGACTTGTTATCCAGTGACAGCCATGTAAACCTGTGTTGTCGGCATCTGGGGGCGGCAATGATCAGAGCCATAGTACTGGCCGCGCTGTTACTTTCGGCATGTACAACGACCAAGAAGGTTGCCGACCGGACATTCAAGCCGCCTGATCGACCATTTACAATTGTCGTTTTTCGACCCGATATCGAAGCCGGGCAGATGACAGCAGGCGGCCTTTTCGAGGTTCGGGCCGATTGGACCCAAAGCGCCGAACTCAATATCGCCGCAGCGCTCACTGCACGCGAGGCCAAGCGTGGCGGCACGCTCAGCATCTATGCCGACAGCACCGCCGAACCGCCGCTACGCGCGCAAATCTCCGAGATCGTCCGGCTGCATCGGACGGTGGGAATGGCGGTACTGCGACACAAATATTCGGGTGCCGAATTGCCGACGAAAAAGCGTATCTTCGATTGGACGCTGGGCCCGGGAACCGCTCCCTTGGTCGCAGCGACGCATGCCGACTACGCCCTGTTCGTTTACGCGCGCGATAGTTTTTCGAGCGGCGGACGACGTGCATTGCAGGTGCTGGGTTATGCGGGGTGCATCGTCCTTGCCTGCGTCGCGGTGCCGGGCGGGCGGCTGACGGCATTTGCGTCGCTGGTCGATCTGAAGACCGGGCAACTCGTCTGGTTCAATGTGCTCGGCGCGTCGGTGGGTGACATGCGGAGCAAGAAGGGCGCGGCGCGGATGGTCGCCAACTTGCTCGACACCTTCCCTGAGCAGCCCAAGCCGCCGCCGCCCGCGCCATGACCATGGTATCGCGCCGGGGCTTTATCGGCGGCATCGGCGGGTGCCTGTGCTGCGGCGGGTCGTTGCAAGCGGCAGCGCCAGCGTTGGATTTAGCGCCGCTGCTCGATCCCGGTTTCCGTCCTGCCGACAAGGACGAAAAGGGCCTGTGGCAGAGCCTCGACCGCGCCGAACGCGATATCGCCGACTCCCCCTTGCGGGTTCACGACCCGGCGCTCGAAACCTATGTCGGCGGGGTAATGGGTAAACTCGCGCCCGACTATTCGGGTGATATTCGCTGCTACATCGTGCGCGTCCCCGCGTTGAACGCCACCATGGCCCCCAATGGGATGCTGTTGGTCTATTCGGGTGCGCTGCTGCGGCTGCGCCACGAAGCGGGGTTGGCCACCATCCTTGGCCATGAGTGCGGCCATTATCTGCGACGGCACCAGATCGCGAGCTGGCGGCAGACGCGCGGAACGACGGCGTGGATGGCATTCCTGACTATCGGGCTGGCGATTGCAACCGGGGTTGTCGGCGGCAACAATCGTCGCGAAATCAACGCGATCAACAATGCGCTCGCGCTGTCGATCTTCCGCTACAGACGCGAGCAGGAGGCCGAGGCTGATGTATATGGCGTGCGCTTGATGGCGGCGGCCGGCTATCCGCCCGGAGCGGCAGCCGATTTCTGGCGCGACGTTATCGCCGAGCACGACGCGGCAACACGCATGCGCGGCGGCAGAACGGGGACACCGTCATTGCTGTTGGCGTCGCATCCATCGGATAGTGCGCGGTTGGCGGCACTTGCGAAGATCGTGGCAAAGCTCGGACCGCAGGGAGACCTCGGTCGCGCGCCGTGGCGACAGGCAATGGCGACGCACCAGCTCACATTCCTCGACGATCAGGTGAAGCTCAACGATCCGGGCGCGAGCCTGACGATTATCGACCGTTTGGCCGAGGACGGTTGGACGGGACCGTTGCGATACCAGCAGGGTGAAGTGCACCGGTTGCGGGGTGCGAATGATCTGGCATTCGTGGCCTTTGCGGCAGCGGTGGCGCTGCCCGATGCCCCCGCGCTGGCGCATCGGGCCTATGGCTATGGTCTGCTGCGCAAGGGACAGGGCGAGGCGGGGACGGCGGAGTTGCGGACCTACCTTGCCAAAGCGCCCGATGCCGACGATCGCGCCATGGTCGAATTCACGCTCAACCAATGACTGTGCATCGCGCTCTGGCCACGGTGCTATTGCTCGCTCTGGCGGCGTGCGCGCCGCGCTATCACATCGTCAGGGGCGGCGTCGCGGCGACCCCGGCGGGGGCGCTGGTGGTGCTGCCCGATGCGGCGTGGAACCGTGCTCCGCGCAGTCGCGACGATCTGCCGGTGACGCAAGTCTGGACCCGCAACGGCGAGGCGCTCGATCGCATCGTGCTGATCGGTGGCTTGCGTGATGGGCAGGCGATGGTGCGGCAGCGGTCGCGCGCCAGCGGTCGGGTGCCCGTCTTCCGCGCCGACATGGCGCCGCAGGACATCGTCGCGATGATCGAGAGCCAGTACCGCATCACGGCTGCCGCGAGCGGGTTTCGCACCCACGGACTCTTTCCCGACGAATTCGCCGGCTATCTAGGCTTCACCGTCGACTATGACTTCGTCCTCGCCGATGCGGTGCCGCGCAAGGGGCGTGCGACGGGGGCCGTGATCGGCGACCGGCTATATCTGCTGTTGTTCGACGCGGTGGCGGCGCATTATTTCGACGCGGGGCTGCCATCGGTCGAGCGCATTGCAGCGAGTGCGGCGGTGCTGGAGTGAGTGCGAAACCTCCCTGTCATCCCGGGCTTGACCCGGGACCCAGCTTCCTGCCGCACTCGCCTCGAAAAGAAACTGGGTCCCGGGTCAAGCCCGGGATGACAGCTAACTACGATTACGCCGCCGCCGCCAACGCCGCCCCCGGCCATTTCGCCCATAGCGCCGTCTCGCGCTTCGCCACGTCTGCCCGCGCCTTGTCCTTGACCGGACCAAAGCCGCGCACATCCATCGGCAACCGTGCAATTGCCAGTGCCAGCCCGCGATTGTCGGGCGTTAGGCCCGCCAGCAAACGGTCGACGGTTGCCTCGAACGCCGTAATGTCGGCGCGTTCGGACTTGCGCTCGGCGGTATAGCCGAAGGGGTCGAACGCCGTGCCACGCAGCCGCTTCAACTTCGCCAGCATCCCGAACAGCGTGAACACCCAAGGGCCAAAGCTCATCTTTTTCGGGCGTCCCGTCGCGGGGTCGAGGCGGGACAGGATCGGCGGCGCGAGCTGGACGCGGGGTTTGACGTCGCCATCGAACTGCGCGGCGAACGCCGCCTTGAAGCGGCCGTCGCTGTACAGGCGGCCGATCTCATATTCGTCCTTGTACGCCAGCAGCTTGTAGTAGCTGCGCGCGACCGCCTCGCCGAATTCGTCGCCGCCTTGCGTGCGCGCTCGGTCGACGAACGCCCGGAAGCGTTCGGCATACGCCCGATCCTGATAGGCGGTCAGGTCGGCAATCCGCCGCGCGATGATCTCGTCGAGCGTCGTTGCGGGTGGTTCGACCGTCGGCCCCCGCGCGTCATCGACCATCTTGGTCACAACATCGGGACGGTGCGCCAGCAGGCGACCCAGCTCGAAGGCCTTCATGTTGAACGGGATCGCCACGCCGTTCAGCTCGATGGCCTTTTCAATCGAGGCGCGCTGAAGCGGGATCAGCCCCTTTTGCCACGCATAGCCCATCAGCAGCACGTTCGCCCCAAGCGCATCGCCGAGCAGCGTCGTCGCGATGGTATCGGCGGCGATAAAATCGGCGGCATTGGGGTTCGAAGCCTTGCGGATCGCTCGCTCGACCTGCGCCGAGCGGAAATCGAAATCGCGGTTGCGGACGAAGTCGCTCGTTGGAGCGATATCGGCGTTGGCGACAACGGCGGTGCGATTGGGCACCATCAGCGTCTGCGTGGGTTTGTCGGCAGCGACCACGGCATCGCAGGCGAGCACAAGGTCGGCGGTCCCGGACATGATGCGCGGGCTGAGCAAATCGGCTTCGGTCGCCGCCAGCCGGACGTGCGAATAGACCGCGCCGCCTTTCTGCGCGAGGCCCGCCATGTCGGCAGTCGTCGCCGCCAGCCCCTCGATATGCCCAGCCGTACCGAGCAGCGCCGACACCGTCAGCACGCCGGTGCCGCCGATACCGGTGACCATGATGTTGAAGCCGTGGCCCGCAGCGGGAACCTGCGGATCGGGAACGCCGTCCATGGCAAAGGTCGCCGCCTTGGCCTTCTTGACTGTCGCGCCTTCGACCGTGACGAAGCTCGGGCAGAAGCCCTTGAGGCAGCTATAATCCTTGTTGCAGCTCGATTGGTTGATACGGCGCTTGCGGCCGAATTCCATTGCGACGGGTTCGATTGAAACGCAATTCGACTGCACCGAACAATCGCCGCAGCCTTCGCAGACGGCGGTGTTGATGAACACGCGCTGGGCGGGATCGACCATCTTGCCGCGCTTACGCCGGCGGCGCTTTTCGGCGGCGCAGGTCTGGTCGAAGATGATGACGGTGCAGCCTGCGGTCGCGGCGCATTCGTCTTGTGTCGCCGGCAGCGCCGAGCGGTCGAGCAGCGGCACGCCATCGGGCAGCTTGATACCCGCATATCGCGACAGGTCTTCGGTCAGCACAAAGACCTTCTTGGCCCCTTCCGCCACCATCTGCGCGGCAATCTGCGGCACCGAAATTTCGCCATCGTGCTGCTGCCCGCCGGTCATCGCCACGGCGTCGTTGAACAGGATTTTATAGGTGATATTGACCTTGGCAGCGATCGACTGACGCACCGCGAGCAGGCCTGAATGGAAATAGGTGCCATCGCCCAAATTGGTGAAGACGTGCTTTTCGCTGGTGAACGGCGCTTCGCCGACCCATGTCACGCCTTCGCCGCCCATCTGGGTGAAGGTTTCCGCCCGGTCCATCCACAGCGCCATGATGTGGCAGCCGATGCCCGCCAGATTGCGCGCGCCTTCGGGCGGTTTGGTCGAGGTGTTGTGCGGGCAGCCCGAGCAGAAATAGGGGCTACGCTTGACCGGCGTCTCATAGGCGTCGGCCTTGATGCCCTGATCGGCGAAGAACGCCAGCCGCGCCCGGATTGAATCGGTATCGTGATACTTCTGGATGCGCGCCGCGATGACTTGGGCGATGACGCCGGGGGTGAGTTCGTTATCGGGGGAGAATAGCCATTGGCCGTTCTCGTCGTGCTTGCCGGTGACGCGCGGGCGGACGCTCTCGCGCCAATTGTACAGCTGCCACTTCAGCTGATGTTCGATGAATTCACGCTTTTCCTCGATGACGAGGACTTCCTCCAGACCCTCGGCAAAGCCGCGCATGCCATCGGGCTCGAGCGGCCATGGCATGCCGACCTTGTACACCCGCAGGCCAATATCGGCGGCGACGGCGGCGTCGATGCCGAGTTCCTGCAGCGCTTCCATGGTGTCGGCATGCGCCTTGCCGGTGGTAACGATGCCGATGCGGGGGCGCGGCGTATCCCAGATCACCTTGTCGATACGGTTGGCCTTGGCGAAGGCCAGCGCCGCGAAGCCCTTGTAGCGTTGCAGGCGGGTGTCTTCCTCGCGCCAGATGTCGCCGCCGCGGATGTGGATGCCGCCTTCGGGAAAGTCGAACGGCGGCAGGATGATCGGCGCGTGTTCGATCGCAAGGTCGATGGTCGCCGAGGTTTCGACGGTGTCGGCGGTCGCTTTGAAGCCGACCCAGGTTCCGGCAAAGCGGCTCATGGCAATGCCGAGCAGGCCGTATTCGACGAATTCGGCAACCGAGGCGGGGGCGAGGAACGGCACGAACGCCGCCTGAAAATTATGGTCGGACTGGTGGGGCAGGGTGGAGGACTTCGCCCCATGGTCGTCGCCGACAATCGCCAGAACACCGCCATTGGGCGACGTGCCTGCCGCATTGGCATGCTTGATCACATCCATGGCGCGGTCGAGGCCGGGGCCCTTGCCGTACCAGATGCCGAACACGCCATCGACCGTCGCACCCTGATGCATCCCGACATGCTGCGACCCCCAGACGGCGGTTGCCCCCAGTTCCTCGTTGACGCCGGGCACGAAGACGATGTTCTCGGCCGCAAGCAGTTTCTTGGTGCGCCAAAGCTCCTGATCGTAATTGCCCAGCGGCGAGCCGCGATAGCCCGAAATGAACCCGCCGGTGTTGAGCCCCGCCGCGCGGTCGCGGCGGCGTTGCACCAGCGGCAGACGGACGAGCGCCTGCACCCCGCTCATGAACACGCGACCCTCGGTGAAGCGGTATTTGTCGTCGAGCGAAACAGGCGGCAGGCCAGCAACCATCAATGCGATCCCAAGGTTCGAGTTAGGTCAACAATACTGTCCTTTATCGTCCTTTGCAATCATGCGCCTTGTGTCCGGGAGAAACAATCGGTGCGGTGTTTTCGTGCCATGAGGGCGAAATCGCGGGTGCGCTAAAACCGCCGCGCCACACCTATGTAGAATTCCAACTGCGGCGTGTCGTGGTTCAACCCGGCGTTCACCCCGGCATCGAATTGCAGGTTCTTTGCATGTGGCGGGACCCACGCCAGTGTCACATCGGCGCTGGCCGCCGTCGTGTGTCCCGCCGGGTCGTCGTCGCGGACAAGGTAAAGTTCGGCCCCTACCTGAACGCCGCCGATGGGGTGGCCAAGGCTGACGACACCGCCATAGCTGGCGTGATGGCCGCCATCGTTTGCATTGACCGACCATGCGACCTGCGGTGTCGCGCCCACGCCGAATCCACCGCCGATATCGGCCGCCAGCGGCAGCAGCACGCCCGCCGCCCAGCCGTTGCCGCCGATACCGCTATGCCCGATGGGCGCGGTCACGAACGGCTGTACGGCGAGCGAAAAGCCCTTGCCGTCGGGGTTCGCCAGCGATTGTCGCAGGCTGAAGGTCGCATCGCCGGTGCCTTGCACGTGCTGGCGGATGCCCGTGGCGCGGTCGGTTATCGTCGAGGTGTTGAACGGGGACCAGTTGACCTCTACCTCAAGGTGACGCGTCAGGCCGACGCGCACTTCGGTCGCGCCCCACGCGATCTGGTCGCTGGCGATGCCGCCCCGCCGGTCGCGCGACCAATCGATCAGTCCGGTTTCGACTTGCATATGCCCGGCATCGACGATGCAGGGCGGGGTCCCGCGTCCCGGCCGGTCGGGGCACACGTCGCGCAAGTCGGCCGCCAGTGCGGGCGCGCTGGCAAACAAAAACAGTGGTGCGAGGTGGCGGATCATCGATGTCGCCTGTCACAGACGTGCGCGTGAAACAATCGCCTTTGCCGATGCGGCGTCCGGCTGGTTCGCGCGTTGCGGTCTATGTGCTATGGGCTGCAGGCGTCGCTTCTAGGATAACTGGTGCTCGACTCAATCTCGGCAATCGATCTGGCGCGGGCGCAATTCGCCTTTACCGTTTCCTTCCACTTTCTGTTTCCGGCGTTCACCATCGGGCTGGCGAGCTTTCTCGCTGTCCTTGAGCTGCTGTGGCTGCGCTCGGGCCGCGATGTGTATCTCCAGCTGTTCAAATACTGGCTGAAGATCTTCGCCATCGTCTTCGGAATGGGCGTCGTGTCGGGAATCGTCATGGCGTATCAGTTCGGCACCAACTGGGCGGTGTTTTCGGACAAGGCGGGACCGGTGATCGGGCCGCTGATGGCCTATGAGGTGCTGACCGCCTTCTTCCTCGAAGCCGGATTCCTCGGCGTCATGCTGTTCGGGCTCGAGCGCGTCGGCAAAACGCTGCATTTCATCGCGACGTCGATGGTGGCCGTCGGCACGGCGATTTCGACCTTCTGGATCATTGCGGTCAACAGCTGGATGCAGACGCCGCAGGGTTACGGCGTCAACGCTAAGGGCCAATTCGTCACCGAAAGCTGGCTTGCGGTCATCTTCAACCCGTCGATGCCCTACCGGCTCGCGCATGTTCTGCTTGCCGCCTATCTGACGACGGCGCTGGTCGTCGGCGGGGTCGGCGCATGGCATTTGCTCAAGGACCGTCGCGAACGCCGCCCGACAACCGAGGGCACGCGGATCATGTTCTCGATGGCGATGTGGATGGCGGCGATCGTCGCGCCGATCCAGATCTTCGCGGGCGACCTGCACGGCATCAACACGCTTGCCCATCAGCCGATGAAGATCGCCGCGATGGAGGGGCATTATGGCAGTTTCCCCGGCGGCCCCGGCGGTGGTGCACCGCTGATTCTGTTCGGCATTCCCGACGACAAGGCGCAGGTCATGCGCCACAAGATCGAGGTGCCGGGAGCCGGGTCGCTGATTCTCAAGCACGACAGTCAGGCTGCGCTCGCCGGGCTCGACACGGTCGAACGCAAGGATCGCCCGCAGGTCGGCATCGTCTTCTGGTCGTTCCGCATCATGGTCGGCATTGGTTTTGCCATGCTCGGGCTGGGGCTGTGGAGCCTCCTCGCGCGGGTTCGCGGCCAATTGTACGACTGGCCGTGGCTCCACCGGCTGGCGCTGGTGCTTGGGCCGAGCGGTTTCGTCGCGGTGCTGGCTGGCTGGGCGACTACCGAGGTCGGGCGGCAACCATACACCATCTACGGCTTGCTGCGGACCGCCGAGAGCGTCTCGCCGCTCGCCGCACCGGCAGTTGCGGCGTCGTTGACGGCGTTCGTCATCGTCTATTTCGCGGTGTTCGGCGTTGGCATCTGGTTTATTCTCAAGCTGATGAATCACGAACCGCATCCCGGCGAAACCGGCCCGCCGCGCGGCGATGTCACCCGCACCGCCGGCATCGTTCCCGGCGCGGCACAAGAACCTGACGCCCATCCGGCGATGGCGGAGTAAGCGCGATGTCGAACGATACGCTGACGCTGATCTGGGCCGTTATCATCGCCATCGCGGTGTTCGGTTATGTCGTGATGGACGGGTTCGATCTCGGGCTCGGCATCCTGTTCCCGGTGCTCGACAAGGGTGAGGCGCGCAACACCGCGATCAACACCGTCGCGCCCGTCTGGGACGGTAACGAGACCTGGCTGGTACTCGGCGGCGGCGGGCTGCTCGCGGCGTTCCCGCTGGCCTATGCGGTCATCATGCCGGCGGTTTATACGCCCGTGATTGCCATGCTGCTCGGCCTCGTGTTCCGCGGCGTCGCCTTTGAGTTTCGGGCGCGGACGACGCGGCTGTACATCTGGGACTTCGCCTTTGCTTTCGGGTCGATCCTTGCAGCGTTTTCGCAAGGGGTCATTCTCGGCGCGATCCTGCAGGGAGTGGAGGTCACGGGTCGTGCCTATTCGGGCGGCTGGTGGGACTGGCTCAGCCCGTTCAGCATCCTGACCGGCGCATCGGTCGTTGTCGGATACGCGCTGCTCGGTGCCTGCTGGCTGATCTATCGCACCGAGGGCGCACTGCAGGACAAGGCCTATGGTCTGGCCAAGATCTGCGGCGTCCTGACGGTGGTTGCCGTCGTCGCGGTCAGCCTCGCCACACCCTATCTCAACACCGATTATTTCGGCCGCTGGTTCGCCGCTCCGGGGATGTATTTCGTCGCGCCGGTGCCGATCCTCGTCGGCATCACCGCGCTGCTATTCTGGCGATCGTTGGCGCAACGGCGCGAGTTGCAGCCGTTCCTGCTGGCACTTGGGCTGTTTTTCCTTGGCTTCACGGGTCTCGCGATCAGCATGTATCCATGGCTGGTGCCGGGCAAGATCACCATCTTCGACGCCGCAACCGCCGAAAACAGCCAGATTTTCATGCTGATCGGCACCGGCATCATGCTGCCGATCATCATCGCCTATACCGCCTATTCGTACTGGGTTTTCCGCGGCAAGGTTGGGCATGAGGGTTATCATTGAGAGCCGCGCGCGATGACTCGCAAGCTTGTGTGGTTCGTCGCACTTTGGGTGCTGGGCGTCGTCAGCGTTGGCGCGGTAGCGTTTTTGCTGCGGTCGTGGATCGGGCATTGACCGGGCAGGTTTGCGCGGGAATTGTGCGCGCCTGAAATCAGGAGATTCACATGCGTTCTGTCTTTGCCGCCGTCGCGCTTGCCGCTTTGATACCGGGCGCAGCTTTGGCCGAAGTGCCGCTGATCGAACGCGCCAAGCTGTTCGGCAATCCGACCAGAACGCTCGGCAAGATCAGTCCCGATGGTAAGTGGTTGGCGTGGATTGCGCCGCGTGACGGTGTCCTGAATGTTTGGGTCGCCCCGGCGAGCGATCCGTCACAGGCCAAGGCACTGACAGCAGAAACGCAGCGCCCGATCCGCGAATATTTCTGGGGTCCCGATTCGTCGCGCATCCTGTTCATCAATGACAAGGGCGGCGACGAGAATTTCCTGCTGTATAGTGTCGATATCGCGACCGCGACGCTGACTGCCCTGACCCCGTTCGACAAGACACGGGTCGAAATCGTTGGCCTTAGCCGCCGGGTCAAAGACCGCATCCTGATCGGCGTCAACAACCGCGATCCGAAGTGGCACGACGTTTACAGCCTCGATCTCGCCACCGGCAAATCGACTTTGCTGTTCAAAAACGATGGCTATGCCGGTTTTCAGGCCGACGAGGACCTGAAATTGCGGGTCGCTGCCAAGGCGACCGACACTGGCGGGCAGCAGTTTTTTCGCATGACCGGTACGACCATCGAGAGCAAGCCGTTTGCCACCATCGGCCTCGATGATTCGCTGACGACGGCGCCGCTGGGGTTCACCGCCGATGGCAAGACGCTGTATTGGCAGGATTCGCGCGGTCGCGACACAGCGGCATTGATCGCGCAAAATGTGGCATCGGGCAAATCGACCGTCGTTGCGCAGGACGCCCGCGCCGATATCGGCACCGTGCTGACGAACCCCACAACCGGCATCGTCGAAGCCTATGGCGTCGATTATTTGCGCAACGAATGGCATAGCATCGACAAGGCCGTTGGGGCCGATCTCGGCTTGCTCAAGACGAAGCTGCAAGCCGACATCGACGTTCAGTCGCGCACCGATGCCGACGATCGTTGGATCGTCGTTGCCGGGTCGGCAACACAGCCCGCGACGACCTATTTGTTCGACCGGAAGACCAAGGCAGTAACCAAATTGTTCGCCAGTCGCCCCGAACTGGAAGCGGCCCCCTTGGTGGCGATGTATCCGAACGAAATCGGAACGCGCGACGGGCTGACGTTGACCGGTTACCTGACCTTGCCGCCGGGTAGCGACGCCAACAACGATGGCAAGGCCGATGCGCCGGTGCCGATGGTGCTGCTGGTTCACGGCGGACCATGGGCGCGCGACGAATATGGCTTTAACCGCGCGCACCAATGGCTTGCCAATCGCGGCTATGCGGTGCTGTCGGTCAACTATCGCGGCTCGACCGGCTTCGGCAAAAAATTCATCTCGGCCGGCAATTTGCAATGGGGCCGCAAGATGCACGACGATCTGCTCGATGCCGTCGGCTGGGCGGTCAAGCAGGGTGTGACCACCTCCGACAAGGTTGCGATATATGGCGGCAGCTATGGTGGCTACGCGACGCTTGCCGGGATGGCGTTCACCCCGACGACCTTTGCTTGCGGGGTCGATATTGTCGGCCCGTCGAACCTGTTCACCCTGCTCCAGACAATCCCGCCATATTGGGAGGCCGGGAAGCAGCAATTCTATCAGCGCATGGGCAACCCGACGACGACGGCGGGCAAGGCGTTGCTCAAGGAACGTTCGCCGCTATTTGCTGCCGACAAGATCGTGCGGCCGTTGCTGATCGGGCAGGGGGCGAACGATCCGCGCGTCAACGTCCGTGAAAGCGACCAGATCGTTGCGGCGATGGCGGCCAAGAATATCCCGGTGACGTATGTCGTCTTCCCCGACGAAGGCCATGGCTTCCAGCGCCCGGTCAACAATATTGCGTTCAATGCGGTCGCCGAGAACTTCCTTGGCAAATGCCTCGGTGGCCGGTCGGAGGCGATCGGTGGCACGATCAAGGCATCGACGGCGCAAGTGAAACACGGTGCCGAATTTGCTCCGGGCTTGGCAGCGGCGGTTGCGGGCAACTGACGCTCCGCCTTGCGCGACGCGCCTGCTTTCGACTAGACCGCCCGCCTTCACGTATGCGGGCGTGGCGGAATTGGTAGACGCGCTGGTTTTAGGTACCAGTATCGTAAGATGTGGGGGTTCGAGTCCCTTCGCCCGCACCAGTTTTTACGCCGAATTTGAAAGACGAGTTTGACCTGATGCAGATTGCCGAAACGTTGAACCAGGGCCTGAAGCGCGAATATGCGCTGACCATTCCGGCCGCCGAAATCGCTGCCAAGGTCGACAAGCGCCTCGCCGAAGTGTCGCAGCAGATCCGCATGCCGGGTTTCCGTCCCGGCAAAGTGCCGCGCAACCTCGTCAAAAAGATGCACGGCCCGGCGTTGCTCGGCGAAGCGCTGCAGGAGGCGGTCAACGCGTCCGTCCAGCAGCTGCTGAGCGAAAAGCAGCTGCGTCCGGCGACCCAGCCGCAGATCGATCTCGACGGTGAACCCGCCGAAGGCCAGGACGTCGGCCTCAAGGTCTCGATGGAAGTGCTGCCGACGGTTGGCGACGTCACCACCGATGGCATCGCGCTCGAAAAGCTGATCGTCGGTGCCGACGACAGCGCGATGGACGCAGCGCTCGCGCGGCTGGCCGAGCAATCGGCCAAGACCGAGCCAGCGCCTGCCAAGCACAAGGCCGCCAAGGGCGATACCGTCGTCATGGATTTCGAAGGTCGCGTCGACGGCGAACTGTTCGACGGCGGCAAGGGCGACGGCATGCGGATCACGCTCGGCTCGGGGCAGCTGATCCCCGGCTTCGAAGACCAGCTTGTCGGCGTCAAGGCCAACGACGCAGTAACGGTGAAGGTGACCTTCCCCGACGACTATAACGTCGCGTACCTAAAGGGCCGTCCGGCGGAATTCGCGGTCACCGTGCAGGGTATCGAAACCGCCGTTGCCACATCGATCGACGACGAATTCGCCAAGGGTTTCGGCATCGACAGCCTCGATGCGCTGAAGGAAATCTTGAAGGATCAGCTCGACGCGGAACTGGGAACGCTCAGCCGCACCCATATGAAGCGCAAGCTGCTCGATACGCTGGCGGCCGCGCATGATTTCGAAGTGCCGCAATCGATGGTCGATGCTGAATTCGACCAGATCTGGCAGCAACTCGAGAATGAAGCCGGCCAAGATGCCGATCCGGTGGCTGCCATGGCCGGAATCGAGGCCGAACGCGCTGACTATCGCCGTATTGCCGAACGCCGCGTCCGTCTGGGGCTACTTCTGTCGGAGATCGGCCAGCGCAACAATATCCAGGTGACCCAAGCCGAAATGAACCGGCTGATCGGGCAGGAAGCCGCCAAATATCCCGGCGAGCAGCAGAAGGTCGTCAAATACTTCCAGGAAACCCCGATGGCTGCCGCGCAGCTTCGCGCCCCGCTGTACGAAGACAAGGTCGTCGATTTCCTCATCGGCAAGGCCGAGATCACCGAGCGTTCGGTCACGCGCGCCGAGCTTGAAGCGGCAATCGAGGACGAAGACGAATCGCCGGCGCACGTCCACGGCCCGGATTGCGATCATGATCACGCGCCAGCCAAACCGAAAAAGGCCGCCAAGGCCAAGGCCGCCGAACCGGTCGCCGAAGCCGAAGCCGCTGTGGAAGCACCGGTAAAGAAGGCCGCACCGAAGAAGGCCAAGGCCGAAGCAGCAGTCGTCGAAGCCGAAGCGCCCGCCGTCGAAGCGCCTGCTGCCGAGGCACCTGCCGCCGAGGCAGCGCCAGCCAAGCCGAAGCGCGCCGCGAAGAAGGCGGCGGAGTAACGTCTCCCGCCGCCCGCTTGCGGGAGGCGAGACGGTGAGGGGGGACTTGAACTCTCCCCTCAAACATCCGACGTTGCCGGTCTAACGGAGAACCCCATGCTCGATATTCACGCCGGTCTCGTCCCCATCGTCATCGAACAATCGAACCGCGGTGAACGCTCGTTCGATATTTTTTCGCGGCTGCTGCGCGAACGCATCGTCTTTGTCACCGGCGGCATCGAAGACGGCATGGCGTCGCTGATCGTCGCGCAATTGCTCTTTCTGGAATCGGAAAATCCCAAGAAAGACATCTACATGTATATCAACTCGCCGGGCGGCGTGATCACCGCCGGCATGGCGATCTACGACACGATGCAATATATTCGCCCCAAGGTCGGCACCGTTTGCGTCGGGCAAGCAGCTTCGATGGGCAGCTTCCTGCTCGCCGCCGGTGAGCCCGGCATGCGTGTCGCATTGAAGAACGCCCGCATCATGGTGCATCAGCCATCGGGCGGCACTCAGGGTCAGGCGACGGATATCGAAATCCAGGCGCGCGAAATCCTGCGCATCCGCCAATCGATGAACGAACTCTACGTCAAGCATACCGGGCAGGACATCGACACCATCGAACGTTCGATGGAGCGCGACAAGTTCATGTCGGCTGACGAAGCCAAGGCGTTCGGTCTGATCGACGAAGTGACCGAAAAGCGCCCGCTGCCGACCGATGGCGAAATTCTCAAGGCGGCGTAACGGTCGCGATCTCAGCGTGCACCGCACATTGCGCTAATGTGACGCCGTTAACGAACACAGGCTTGCCGCATCCCGGCAAAGCCCGCTACACTTGCGTCCGCGCGTGAAAGGATACCCATGACCAAGTTGAGTGGCGGGGACTCGAAGAGTACGCTCTATTGCAGTTTCTGCGGTAAGAGCCAGCACGAGGTTCGCAAACTTATTGCAGGGCCGACCGTGTTCATTTGCGATGAGTGCGTCGAACTCTGCAACGACATCATCCGCGAAGAAACCAAGACTGCGCTCGTTAAAACCAAGGACGGCGTGCCGACCCCGCGCGAAATCTGCAAGGTGCTCGACGATTATGTCATCGGGCAGAACCACGCCAAGCGCGTTCTGTCGGTGGCGGTCCATAACCATTACAAGCGGTTGAACCATGGTGCCAAAGGCGCCGAGGTCGAGCTCGCCAAGTCGAACATCCTGCTCGTCGGGCCGACGGGCTGCGGCAAGACGCTGCTCGCCCAGACGCTGGCACGCATCCTCGATGTGCCGTTCACCATGGCCGATGCAACGACCCTGACCGAAGCCGGTTACGTCGGCGAGGACGTCGAGAACATCATCCTCAAGCTGTTGCAGGCGAGCGATTACAACGTCGAGCGCGCCCAGCGCGGCATCGTCTACATCGACGAAATCGACAAGATCAGCCGCAAAGCCGACAATCCGTCGATCACCCGCGACGTGTCGGGCGAAGGTGTCCAGCAGGCGCTGCTCAAGATCATGGAGGGCACCACTGCCTCGGTACCGCCGCAGGGTGGCCGCAAGCATCCGCAGCAGGAGTTCCTGCAGGTCGATACGACGAACATCCTGTTCATCTGCGGCGGGGCGTTCAACGGGCTTGACCGGATCATCGGCGACCGGTTGCAGGGCAAATCGATCGGCTTTGGCGCGCATGTCGCCGGGCCTGACGAGCGCCGCGTCGGACAATTGCTACGTCAGTGCGAACCCGAGGACTTGTTGCGTTTCGGGCTGATCCCCGAATTCATCGGGCGTTTGCCGGTCATCGCGACGCTCGAGGATCTCGATGAATCGGCGCTGGTCAAGATTCTGACCGAGCCCAAGAACGCGCTGTCGAAGCAGTATGCCCGGCTGTTCGAGATGGAGGGTATGCACCTGCGTTTCGAAACCGACGCGCTGTCGGCGATCGCCAAGCGCGCCATCGAACGCAAGACCGGTGCCCGCGGCCTGCGGTCGATCATGGAATCGATCCTGCTCGATACGATGTTCGAACTGCCGGGCATGGAGGGCGTCGAGGAAATCGTCGTTGACAGCGATGTCGTTGCCGGGACCAAGCAGCCGGTGCGCATGGCGCTGAAGGACAAGGCGGCCTGAGTCGCCCGACTTTGGCGAGGACCGATTGCAGCTTTACCCCCGGTTGCAATCGGTTAGGGTCGCTCGGCGATCAGGACGAGGGGCAGCGCGGTTGACTGGACGGTGACGCCCGCGCGCTTTCGGTATGTAACGCCAAGTCCGGCGCTCGCTGGCTTCGTGGCGTTCCACTATGTCCTCGAAACCGGCGATGCAGCGTTCGACGCGCCGCTGTGCGCACTGCTCGGGCAAGTGCAGATCGGGCAGGGCGGGCCCGCGGTGTTCCATATGCACGGCGTCGCGCAAGCGGTGCCGCCACAGTCGATTATCGGCCCGACCGACCGGTGGTCGCGCATGCAGGCCCCGGCGGGTTTCATCGGCGTCGGCAGCGGCTTTACCCCGGCGGGGTGGAACCGGCTGGGAGGTGACGAGACGCTGGCCAATCATGTGGTCCCGGCGGGGCAGCTTTTTGGTGCGGCGCTGGATGGCGTGACGGCGGATGGGCGGAGCGATGCATGGCTCGATGCCCTCGATAGGGTTCTGGGGGAGCGGCTCGCGGCATCGCCTCCCGCCGATCCGCGCATTACCGCCATCGATGCATGGGTGGTGGCAGGCGACCGGTGGGACGTCGATGCACTGGCGGCGACGCTAACCTTGTCGCGGCGCTCGCTCGAACGGTTGACCGCCAGCACCCATGGCTCCACGCCCAAACGGCTAGCAGCGAAATATCGAAGCTTGCAGGCCGCCGGACGTATCGCGGTCGGCGAGGTCACCGACTGGCGCGACGCGGCGGCGCTTGGCGGCTTTGCCGATCAGGCGCATTTCATTCGCGAGTTCAAACGCTTTGTCGGGATGACTCCGCAAGCGTTTCGGATGCAGCCCGACTGCTTTCAAGCGCAACTGTTGCGCGGCAGCTGGGCACCGGGCCAGAACCTGAGCATTTCGATCTGGGCCTGAAGGCGCGGTGATGCGGTGGCGGTCGGGCCCCGCCTGAGGCTTATCCCCAGAATTCAAGCCGACAGGGGAGCGCTGCGCAACGCTCCCCCTTTCGTTTGATCGGGCATCGTCCGACAATGCGCGATGCCCCACGCCGGATTCGTTCACCTTCGCTTGCAGTCCGCCTATTCGATGCACGAAGGCGCGACGCAGCCTGAGGATCTGGCGAAGGCATGCCGGGCGGCGAAGCTGCCGGCGGCGGGGCTGGCGGACCGTGGCAACATGTTCGCAGCGATGGATTTTTCCGCCGCCTGCAAGGATGCGGGCGTTCAGCCACTGATCGGCGCGTTGGTCGCCGTCGAACGACCGGGCTCGCGGACGGCGATGACGCGCGCGGTCTATGACTGGCTGCCGCTGTTTGCGCAGACACCTGAAGGCTATGGCAACCTCATCGGCCTTGTCAGCGATGCGCATCTGAACAGCGACCCTGCCGACGATCCGCACCTGATGCTCGCCGATTTCGAAGGCCGCACCGGCGATATTCTCGCGCTGACCGGCGGGGCCGATGGTGCACTGGCGCGGTTGCTCGCCGAAGGGCAGGACGCCGATCCTTATGCCGATGCGCTCGAACGGCTGTTTCCCAGACGGCTGTATGTCGAAATCAGCCGGTCGGGTGAGGCGGTGGAGAAGCGGTCCGAGGCGGCGCTGCTCGGCCTCGCCGAGGCGCGCGGGCTGCCGCTGGTGGCGACAAACCCGGTCAAGTTTCTGACCGCCGACGTTCATCAGGCGCACGATGCGCTGCTGTGTATCGCCGATTCGGCGTATGTCGAGGCCGAGGAGCGTCGCCGGTCGAACCCCGAACACCGGATGAAATCGGCGAAGGAAATGCAGGTCCTGTTCGCCGACCTGCCTGAAGCCATCGCCAACACGCTGGTCGTGGCCCAACGCTGTGCCGTCGCCGCGCCGTCGCGCAAGCCGATTTTGCCGCGCATGACGGGGGATGCGGAAAGCGAAGCTCCAGCGCTGGCCACCGCTGCGAGTGCCGGGCTCGCGGCGCGCCTTGCCGCTGCGAACATCCTCGGCGATGCCGCGACGCCGTACCACGAACGGCTGGCGTTCGAATTGAACGTCATCGAATCGATGGGCTTCCCTGGCTATTTCCTGATCGTTGCCGACTTCATCGTCTGGGCGAAGCGGCAGGGGATTCCGGTTGGCCCCGGTCGCGGATCGGGGGCGGGTTCGGTCGTCGCCTGGTCGCTGACGATTACCGATCTCGATCCGCTCGAACATGGCCTGTTGTTCGAACGCTTCCTCAATCCCGACCGCGTGTCGATGCCCGATTTCGATATCGATTTCTGCGAAACGCGGCGCATCGAAGTGATCAAATATGTGCAGGAACGCTATGGCCGCGATCAGGTCGCGCAGATCATCACCTTCGGGAAAATGAAATCGCGCGCGGTGTTGAAGGACGTCGGGCGCGTTTTGCAGATGCCCTATGGCCAGATCGATCGCCTCGCCAAGCTGGTGCCGAGTCATCCGACCGATCCGTGGACGCTCGAACGCACGCTGGGGATCGGCAAGGATAAGGACGGGCGGCGCTATCCTGGACTGGCGGAATTTATCGCCGAGCGTGACCGTGACCCCAAGGTGGCGCGGCTGATCGACGTGGCGCTCAAGCTCGAAGGGCTGCCGCGCCACTCCTCGACCCATGCCGCCGGGGTCGTCATCGGCGACCGGCCGCTGTCGCAACTGGTGCCGCTGTACCGCGATCCGCGCTCCGATATGCCGGTGACGCAGTTCGAAATGAAGGCGGTCGAAAAGGCCGGACTGGTGAAGTTCGACTTCCTTGGGCTGAAGACCCTGTCGGTGCTCGACCGCGCCGAAAAGCTGCTGGCGGCGCGCGGGGTGACGGTCGATTGGACCGCCATCCCGCTCGACGATGCCGAGGTCTATGCGCTGATCGCCCGCGCCGATACCGTCGGGGTGTTCCAGTTCGAAGGCGATGGGATGCGCCGCGCGTTGACGCAGGTGCGCCCGACGGCGTTCGCCGATATCGTCGCGCTCGGTGCGCTGTATCGCCCCGGCCCGATGGACAACATCCCGTCGTTTGCCAACCGTAAACATGGCCGCGAACCGGTCGAGTTGCTGCACCCCGCGATGGAGCCGATCCTGCGCGAGACCTATGGCATCATCGTCTATCAGGAACAGGTGATGCAGATCGCCCGGACGCTCGCGGGCTATTCGCTCGGCGAGGCCGACCTGTTGCGGCGCGCCATGGGCAAGAAAATCCATGCCGAGATGGTGGCGCAGAAGGAGCGTTTTGCCGAAGGCGCGGCGGCGAACGCGATCGACAAGAAGACGGCGAGCGCGATCTTCGATCTGGTGCTCAAGTTCGCCAACTACGGCTTCAACAAGTCGCACGCGGCGGCCTATGCCGTCGTCAGCTACCAGACGGCGTGGCTGAAGACCCACCACCCGGTGGAATTCTACGCCGCGTCGATGGCGTATGACATCACGAACACCGATCGGCTGGCGGTGTTCGCCGAAGATGCGCGGCGGTCGGGAACCCGGATGCTGCCGCCCTGCATCAACGCCTCATCGGCCGATTTCACCGTCGAACCGCATGGCGATGGCTATGCGGTGCGCTATGGCCTCGCGGCGCTGAAGAATGTCGGCGAAAAGGCGATGGAGTTTGCGGTCGAAAGTCGCGAGGGCGGCTATGTTTCGCTCCCTGATTTTGCCCGGCGGGTGGACCCGAAACTGCTCAACAAGCGCCAGCTGGAAAGCCTGATCGGGGCAGGGTGCTTCGACGCCATCGAGAAGAACCGCGCAGGCGTCTATCTCCTCGCCGAAGCTATTCTCGGCACTGCGCAATCGGCAGCCGACGCGCGCGCTTCGGCGCAGACGGCGTTGTTCGGTGAAAGTACCGACCGCGGCCTTGCGATGATCGTCCCCGCCGCGACCTGGACGATGGCCGAAACGATGACAGCGGAGAAGGAGGCGTTCGGCTTTTACTTCTCGGGGCATCCGGTCGAGGCGTGGAGCACGCTGACGACGGCGCAGGGAGCGAAGACCTTTGCCGAAGTTGCGGCGATGGCGGCCCCCGAAGGCGGCGGGCGGCAGGGCTGCACGATGGCCGGGCTGATCGAGGGGGTGAAGTGGCGGACGCCGCAATCGGGCAAGGGCAGCCGTTTCCTGACCATCAGCCTGTCGGATCGTTCGGGCCAGTTCGAAGCCAATTGCTTCGACGAACACGTCCAGGAGCGTATCGAAGCGATCGTCGCCGACGGCGCGCCAGTGTTGCTGCGCGTCGAACTGATGTGGCGCGAAGGCGAGGAAACCCCGCGCGTCACGCTGCGCGAAGTGACGCTGCTCGCCGAAGTGGCGAAAAAATCACGCGCGCGGCTGGTGGTCAAGGTCTGCGACGCGGTCGAGGCGCGAGCGCTTGCCGACCTGATGGCGGATGCCAAGGGCAAGGGTCGCGGCGAACTGATCGCCGAGGTGGCGTGTTCGAGCGGCGTCGCGCGGCTGGTGCTGGGGCGCGATTATCTGTTCGATGCCGAACTCCAGGCGCAGGTGGCGCGGCGGTTCGGGACGGCGGAGGCGCTGGCGGTCGGGCCGCCGCGACTGGCGCTGGTGGGTTAGCCTAATCGGACCGTTTCACACATCGGGCTCGAACACGCTCCACCGCATCGCGTGCGCCAGCCGTTCGAGCGCGAGCGTCCCCAGCAGCGAATTGCCCTCCGGCGACAGCCCCGGCGACCAGACCGCGATGCTCGCCCGCCCCGGCGCGATCGCCAAAATGCCACCGCCGACGCCGCTTTTGGCCGGCAACCCGACGCGGAAGGCGAAGTCGCCGCTGGCGTCATAATGGCCGCACGTCAGCATCAGGGCGTTGATGCGCCGCGCGCGTTCGGCGCTGGCGACGGCCTTGCCGCTCACCGGATCGATTCCGCCGGCCATCAGGAAACGCCCGGCGCGTGCCAGCTGGCGGCACGACATGGCGATGGCACACTGGTGGAAATAGACTTCGAGGCTCGTCTCGACGGGTCCGTCGATCACCCCGAATGCCCGCATGTAGTTGGCGAGTGCCGCGTTGCGGAAGCCCGTCGCAGCCTCTGAAAACGCCACTGCGCCGTCGACGGCGATGCTGTCGTCGTCGGCGAGGCGGCGGATCAACCGCAGGATCGCGCCGATGCCCTCGCGCGGCTCATGGCCTTGCGCGACAAGGTCGGTAATCGCAATCGCCCCGGCATTGATGAACGGGTTACGCGGGCGGCCTTTTTCCAGCTCGAGCTGGATGATCGAATTGAACCCCGATCCCGATGGCTCGCGTCCGACCCGGTCCCAGACGCGTTCGCCGTGGACATTGAGCGCTTCGGTCAAGGCGAACACCTTGCTGACCGACTGAATCGAAAACACGATATCGGCGTTGCCCGCCACATGTTCGGCACCATCGGCGGTGACGACAGCGATGCCGAAATGCGCCGACGAAACCTTGGCGAGTTCGGGGATATAGTCCGCCACCCGCCCGCGTTCGGCGATGCCCGCCATGTCGGCGGCGATGGCGGCGATAGTCGTGGCGAGATCGGGCACGGGCCAATTCCTTGACGGTTGCCGGGCCATAAGCCATGTAAAACATGTTGAACAGGAGAGTTACGGTGCTTGGCCTGAGACTGGACCCGGAGCTTGAAGCCGCGCTGTCAATGACGGCGCGTGCCGAGGGCCGGACAAAAAGCCAGATCGTTCGCGATGCCCTGCAGCGGTACATCGATCACCACAGTCCGGCCTTTCGTGCCGAGGCGCGGCGCCAGTCGCTTAACGCCGCGCGGCGCGGACGCACCGACGAGGACGCCGGGTGGGAGGCAGTGGCGGCAAGCGATGATATCTCTGTGCCCGACGCATGATCCGCGGCGACATTTATGCGATTGCGGGGGCTGGAGACTTTTCCGGCAAGCCGCTGCCCGGCCTTGTCGTGCAAAGCGACGTGTTCAATGAATTCCACCCGACGGTGACAATGTGTCCGCTGACCAGCCAACTAACGGGCGATGGCATTTACCGCATCGCGATTGCGCCCGATGTGCCGAACGGACTGCGCGCGGCGAGCGAAATCGAAATCGACAAGGTGCAAGCGGTCTGGACGAAGCGGCTTGGGCAGCGCATTGGCCACGCCGATGACACCGTGATGGAGGCCGTGGATTTCGCCCTTCGCCGCTGGTTCGATCTTTAGTCACCGACTTCGGGAGTTCCCATGACCGCCATGACCAAAACCGTTCGTGCCATTCTCGCCAACTATGAATCCGATAATCCGGGTACCAAGGCAAATCTCGCGCGCATCCTGATGCAGGGGCGGCTCGGCGGCACCGGCAAGCTCGTCATCCTGCCGGTCGATCAAGGCTTCGAACACGGACCGGCGCGCAGCTTTGCGCCGAACCCCGACGCCTATGATCCGCACTACCATTATCAGCTGGCCGTCGATGCGGGGCTCAGCGCCTATGCTGCGCCGCTGGGCATGATCGAGGCGGGGGCCGATACGTTTGCCGGGCAGATCCCGACGATCCTCAAGGTCAATTCGTCGAACAGCTGGTCGACGTCGATCAACCAGGCGGTGACCGGGACGGTCGATGACGCGCTGCGCCTTGGCTGTTCGGCGATCGGCTTCACCATCTATCCGGGTTCGGACGATATTTTCGAACTGATGGAGGAAATCCGCGAACTTTCGCAGGAGGCCAAGGCTGTCGGCATCGCCACCGTCATCTGGTCGTACCCGCGCGGCGGCGAAATCTCCAAATCGGGCGAACTGGCGTTGGACGTCGGGGCATACGCCGCGCACATGGCGGCGCTGGCCGGCGCACACATCATCAAGGTCAAGCTGCCAACCGACCATATCGAACAAAAGGACGCCAAAAAGGCCTATGAGGGCGGCGACTGGTCGACCCAGGCCAAGCGCGTCGCGCACGTTGTCAAGGCGTGCTTCAACGGGCGGCGCATCGTGGTGTTCTCGGGAGGCGCGGCCAAGGGTGCCGATGCGGTCTATCAGGATGCGCGCGACATCCGCGACGGCGGCGGCAACGGCTCGATCATCGGGCGCAACACCTTCCAGCGGCCAAGGGCCGAAGCACTGGCGATGTTGGATAAGATCGTCGGGATTTATCAGGGCACCGAGTAACGGGCGTGCGCGCAACTCCGGTTGAGGTCGACGTGTATATTGCCGACAAGCTGCTCGGCGATGACGCCGATCTTGCAGCGGCGCTTGCGGCCAATGCATTGGCGGAATTGCCGCCAATCGACGTGTCGCCGGTGTCTGGAAAATTCCTCACCCTGTTGGCGCGAATGGCCGGGGCGCGGCGCATTCTGGAAATTGGAACGCTCGGCGGCTATTCGACGATTTGTCTGGCGCGCGCCTTGCCGCCCGGCGGCATGCTCATCAGCTGCGAGCTCGAACCGCATCACGCTGCGGTCGCACGCTCCAATCTCGCACGGGCGGGGGTCGCCGACCGCGTCGATGTCCGTGTCGGGCCGGCCATGGAGACGCTCGATGCCATGATCGCCGAGGGTGAACCGGCATTCGATCTGGTCTTCATCGACGCCGACAAGCCAAATAATTCCAATTATCTCAATGCGGCATTGGCACTGTCACGCCCTGGCACCACAATCATCGTCGACAATGTCGTGCGCGAGGGTGGCGTTCTCGATGAAGCGAGCGACGACCCACGCATCATCGGCACCCGTGCGCTGTTCGATGCGGTGGCTGCCGAACCAAGGCTGGATGCCACAGCGTTGCAAACTGTCGGTGCCAAGCATTGGGATGGCTTCCTGATCGCGCTGGTAACAGCCGTATAGGCGGTCGAGTCGGCGTGCTCAGTTCGCCGAACGCCGGCCGCGCGGCATCGACCGGAACAGCGCGAGGATCAGGCTGCCCTGACGCTTTGCCTTGACCTTCTTGGCGCGCATCAGCGCCGCGGCAGCGGGCAAGGCCGACATCATGCTGCGGGTCGGCGGGGTCAGCGCCGCCATGGCGAGCGGGTGCGTGTCGCGGAGCAGCGCGCGGACATTGTCTTCGGTCACCGGCTCACTGGTCGCGCCCAGCCGGTGCCCGATCCTTTCGGCGAACAGCGGCAGCAGCAGCGCGAGTGTCGCTTCCCCCGCACCGATCGTCGAACGCACCGAACCGGCGATCAGCCGCGCCAGTGCGTCGGTTTGCCCCGGGAAAAGTTGGGCGAGCAAGGGCTGGGCCAAGGCAGGCTGAGCCGTGTCGCTCGATGCGGCACCCGACGGCACCGACGCGACGAAGGCCGTGAACCCGGCAGGTGTTGCGCCTTGGGCAAGGCTGGCCGCCAGCACCGGGACCGCGACCGACAGCAAGTCGGCGGCCATCGACGGCGTGGCACCGGTGGCATCGGCGTGCGCCGTGACGACATCGGGTGTCAGCGCCGCATGGAGGTCTTCGAGCAGGTTGGTAGCCAATTGCGCCTCCGCCATGAGGGCGCGACGCTACCTCCGGCGGTCGGCACTCGCAAACTTTTGCGTCGGCGATACTCTCGGCTATGGCAGGGCCATGACCGACATCGACGACATGATCCCGCTCCCCACCGACTTCGGGACGCGCTTTGCCCGCGAAAAGCGCCCGCCGTGTCAGCTGTATATCGTCTCGCCGCCGGCTATCGCCATTCCGACGTTTGCCGAAACGTTGAAGGCGGCGCTCGACGCTGGCCCGGTTGCCGCGTTTCAATTGCGGCTGAAGGACGTATCCGACGATGCGATCCTCGCGGCGTGCGAAGCATTGCTGCCGGTGTGTAAGACGGCCGATGTTGCCTTCATCCTCAACGACCGTGCCGATCTTGCGGCGAAGGCCGGTGCCGACGGCGTCCATCTCGGCCAGTCGGACGGATCGATTGCCGAGGCGCGCGCGCTGCTAGGCAAGGACGCGCAGATCGGCCGCACCTGCCACGACAGTCGCCACCTTGCGATGGAAGCGGGCGAGCAGGGGGCCGATTATGTCGCCTTCGGGGCGTTCTACGAGACGACGACCAAACCCAGCCACTACCGCCCGGTCCCCGAGATCCTCAGCTGGTGGACGACGCTCAGCCAGTTGCCCTGCGTCGCTATCGGCGGGATCTTCCCCGAAAACGCCGCCCCGCTCGTCGAAGCCGGTGCCGATTTCATCGCTGTGGTGCGCGCAGTCTGGGATCATCCGGGCGGGGCCGGGGCAGGGGTGGCGGCGTTCGGCCCGGTACTAGACTGGGGTTGATTGACAATCGCGCCGCGCTTGCTAGGCGTACTATTGGAATAATACACAAGGGAGCCGTCGATGATCAAGTCCGTCGTTGCACTAACCATGCTGCTGATGACGTCAGCCGCCACAGCCGCCCCGGCAAAGCCCGTCGCGGTGATGGTCCTTGGCATGTACCATTTCGGCAATCCGGGGCTCGACACCAACAATATCAAGGTCGATTCGGTGTTGACGCCGCAGCGCCAGCGTGAACTCGCCGCCGTCGCCAAATCGATCGCCACCTTCAAACCAACGCGGGTGATGGTCGAACGCGAAAGCGAGGCACCCGACCTCGCCTTTGCCGATTACGCCAAATTCGATGATGCCATGCTGAAGACCCGCGCCAATGAAGTCGTTCAGATTGGCTACCGCGTCGCGCGTGTCGCCGGCCTGAAGACGGTCTATGGCATCGATGAACAGCCCAAGACCGGCGAACCCGATTACTATCCCTATGACAAGGTTCAGGAAGCCGCAGCCAAATTCGGCCAAACCGCAGTGCTGACCGCCGGGAACGCGCCGATTGCCGCCGAGGTCAAGAAGTTCGAAGCCGCGCAAAAGACGCTGAGCGTCGCGCAACTTTTGATGCGGACAAACTCGCCGACCGAGGTTTGGGCGGATATGGCCAGCTATTACAACATGTTGACCATTGGCGACCATGACAATCAGGCAGGGGCTGATCTGAACGCCGCCTGGTATCTGCGCAACGCCAAGATTTTCGCCAAGCTGATGTCGGTGGCGAAACCGGGCGACCGCGTGCTGGTGGTGTACGGTTCCGGCCATGGTTACTGGCTGCGCCATTTCGCCCGCGAAGTGCCGGGGTATGTCAATGTCGATGTGATGCCGTACCTGAAGCGGGCGGCGGCGACGAAATAGCCTCATGGTTGGCAGACGCGGCCCAAGCCGTTAAGAGCCGCGCTTCCCATTCGTGAGACAGACCCCGTGAAGATCAACAGCGTCGAAATCCGTCCCGGCAACATCCTCGAATATCAGGGCGGGCTGTGGCGCGCGGTGAAGATTCAGCACACCCAGCCGGGCAAGGGCGGGGCGTACATGCAGGTCGAACTCAAAAACCTGATGGATGGTCGCAAGACCAACGAACGCTTTCGTTCGGCGGAGTCGGTCGAGAAGGTGCGGCTCGATACCAAGGATTTCCAGTTCCTGTTTGCCGACGGCGACATGCTGACGTTCATGGACAAGGTGACCTACGACCAGACGACGCTCAATCGCGATCTGCTCGGCGATGCCGCCGATTTCCTGCAGGATGGCATGGACGTCGTCATGGAAACCTATGACGAAAAGCCGATTTCGGTGCAGCTGCCCGATACCATCGAAGCGGTGATCGCCGAGACCGAGGCAGTGGTGAAGGGCCAGACGGCGTCATCGAGCTACAAGCCGGCACGGCTGGAGAATGGCGTGCGCGTCATGGTGCCGCCGTTCATCGGTGTCGGCACGAAGATCGTCGTCGATACCTACGAGCGCGAGTATGTGAGGCGCGCGGACTGAATTTACCTCTCCCCCTTGGGGAGAGGTCGGACTCGCGGCGCGTGTCGCGAGCCGGGTGAGGGCAAGGCGCGAGCGATACCCCTCACCCTCCCACGCGCTGAAGGAGCGCGCGGGCCCCTCCCTTTCCCCAAGTGGGAGAGGGTATAGGAGTTACTATGGTCGCCCATTCCGCCCTGATTACCGTCATGGAAAAGGCCGCGCGCAAGGCCGCCCCGCGCCTGCGTCGCGACTTCGGCGAGGTCGATGCGCTGCAGGTATCGCGCAAGGGTCCCGCCGATTTCGTGTCGAACGCCGATCGCGCCGCCGAGGCATCGATCGCCGAAGTGCTGACCCATGCGCGGCCCGATTGGGGGTTGTTGATGGAGGAAGGCGGCGAGACGCTGCGCGGCGACGGGCAGGCGCGCTGGATCGTCGATCCGCTCGATGGCACGACGAATTTCCTCCACGGCCTGCCGCATTTTGCAATTTCGATTGCCGCCGAAGTCCATGGCGAAGTCGTCGCAGGATTGGTTCACCAACCGCTGACCGGCGAAAGCTATTGGGCGGAAAAGGGCCGGGGGACGTGGCTCAACGACCGACGGCTCCGGGTGTCGGCACGACGCGACCTGATGGACTGCGTCATCGCCACCGGCATTCCGTTTGCCGGACACGGCAACCGCGACGAATTCGGCAAGGTGCTCAGCGCCGTCATGCCCGAAGTCGCCGGAGTCCGCCGCTTCGGTTCGGCAGCGCTCGATCTGGCATGGGTCGCGGCGGGGCGCTTCGACGGCTATTGGGAAAGCGGCCTGTCGTACTGGGATGTCGCCGCCGGATTGCTGCTGGTGCGCGAAGCCGGCGGCTTCGTCACCGATTACCGCGGCGGCGACGCCATGGTCGCCCGCGCCGAAATCGTCGCGGCGAACAGCGATATCCAATCGAAGCTGCATCGGTTGGTGGCAGGGGCGATCCGCTAACCCGGTAATCCCGCCGCCTTGCGTAGTGCTGCATTCAGCCGGGTTTGCCAGCCCGCGCCGGGTTCGCGGAAGTGGGCGATGACGTCCGCATCGAGGCGAACGCTGACGAGTTGCTTCGGCGCATCGCCTTGCGGGGGGCGACCGGCTTTGGTGACAGTACCAGTGGCCGCGCGAACCATCTTGCCGCCAACCCAGCGTTCGCTTCGCTCGGCCATCTCGCGTGTCAAAAATGGCGCGTCGTCGCGTTCATCCAAGACCGACATCGATAACCTCCTGCTGATGAACAGCCTCGGCGCATCGGCGAAATCCAACCCGCGCTTGGCCAATGTCGCATCGCGCTTGGCTGGATCATAGCTGATCTCCACACCACATATGTATCTACATAATGCGACCGGTCAAGGCCGTCGTGCCGCAGTGCACCACCCTTGCCCCTCGGCGACCCGGCGCATAGAAGGAGCCGCAACCCGACTCCGCCCGCCCGAAAGCGCCCATGTCCGCCATCGCCAGCCAGTATTTACCCATCCTGCTGTTCCTCGCGGTCGCCGTGGCGTTTGCGGTGTTGTTCGTCGGCGCGCCGATCCTCGTATCGAAGCTGACCGGCACGTCGAACCCCGACACCGTCAAGCTCAGCGAGTATGAAAGCGGCTTCCCGGCATTCAGCGACAGTCGCGCGCAGTTCGATGTGCGCTTTTACCTCGTCGCCATCCTGTTCATCGTCTTCGATCTCGAAGCGGCGTTTCTATTCCCTTGGGCGGTCAGCCTGCATTGGGGCGGGCCGCCGGCGTGGTGGGCCATGATGGAATTTTTGGCCGAACTCGCCATCGGCCTGGTGTATGCGTGGAAGATCGGAGCCCTTGAATGGGAGTGACCTCGCCCGTCGATCAAATGATCTCGCCGCTGACCGAGGACGGGCAGGCGCGGGCGCTCGGCCTGTCCCCCGCGTCGGCACTGACGCTCGACCCGGCGGCGCGCGACGGCTTCCTGACCGACGTCAATTCGGAACTGACCGACAAGGGTTTCCTCGTCACCTCGACCGAAGACCTGTTCCATTGGGCGCGGACCGGATCGATGTGGTGGATGTCGTTTGGCCTCGCCTGTTGCGCGGTCGAGATGATGCACGTCAACATGCCGCGCTATGACCTCGAACGCTTCGGTGTCGCGCCGCGCGCGAGCCCACGCCAGTCCGATGTGATGATCGTCGCCGGCACGTTGTGCAACAAGATGGCCCCGGCGCTGCGCCGCCTCTACGACCAGATGCCCGAGCCGCGCTACGTCATCTCGATGGGGTCGTGCGCCAACGGTGGCGGCTATTACCATTACAGCTACAGCGTCGTGCGCGGCTGCGACCGGATCGTGCCGGTCGACATTTACGTCCCCGGCTGCCCGCCGACTGCCGAGGCGCTGCTGTACGGCATCCTCGCGCTGCAGCGCAAAATCCGCCGGACGGGGAGTTTCGAGCGGTGAGGGTGTGCCGCCCGCCATTCCAAACCGTGTCACCCCGGCGAAGGCCGGGGCCCAGTTTTCTTGCTTGTGGCGCCACAGAAACCAGCTGGATCCCGGCCTTCGCCGGGATGACAGAAAAAGGTGAAATGTGACCGCAATCGCCCCCGAACTCGGCAAGCATAGCTGGCCCGCGATGGCGCAGGTCGACGGCCTGCCCGACCGGTTGCGCGATCTGCTTGGCGACGCCGTCGTCGGCATCGTCGAACATGCCGGTGAAACCGCCGTGGTGCTCCACCGCGACGCCCTTGTCGATGTCGTGGCAAAGCTCCGTGACGCGCCCGACCTGCGCTTCAACCAGCTGATCGATATCTGCGGGGTCGATTACCCCGACCGCGCCGAGCGTTTCGAGGTCGTCTATCACCTGCTGTCGATGACGCATAATCTGCGGCTGCGGCTCACCGTGACGACCGACGGTCGCGCCCCGGTGGCCAGCCTCACCGGCCTGTACCGCAACGCCGGCTGGTACGAACGCGAGACCTACGACTGCTACGGCATATTGTTCGACGGCAATCCCGATCTGCGTCGCATCCTGACCGATTACGGCTTCGAAGGTCACCCGTTCCGCAAGGATTTCCCGCTGACCGGGTACGTTGAGTTGCGCTATTCCGAGGAAGCCAAGCGTGTCGTTTATGAACCGGTGCAGCTGGCGCAGGATTTCCGCTCGTTCGATTTCCTGTCGCCGTGGGAAGGGACCGATTATATCCTGCCCGGTGATGAAAAGGCTGTCCCGCCAGCACCGGTGACAACGACATCCGATGCGCCCGCCGCTGCGAAGGGCAAGCCCAATGGTTGATCTCGTTCCGCCTGAACATTGGGCGCACACTGGTGCCGAAGACGTGCTGCCTGTCATCCGCGACGGCAACACCATCCAGAATTACATGCTCAATTTCGGCCCACAGCACCCCGCTGCGCATGGCGTGCTGCGGCTGGTGATGGAGCTTGATGGCGAGATTATCGAGCGTTGCGATCCGCATATCGGCCTGCTGCATCGCGGCACCGAAAAGCTGATCGAATACAAAACCTATCTCCAAGCACTGCCGTACATGGACCGGCTCGATTACGTCAGTCCGATGTGCATGGAGCACAGTTATGTTCTCGCGATCGAAAAGCTGGCAGGGATCGAGGTGCCGCTGCGCGCGCAATACATCCGCGTGCTGTTCGCCGAGATCACCCGGATCCTCAACCATATCCTTAACGTCACCGCGCACGCGATGGACGTCGGCGCAATGACGCCGATCCTGTGGTTGTTCGAGGAACGCGAGAAGCTGCTCGGGTTTTATGAACGCGTGTCGGGCGCGCGGTTCCATGCCGCCTATTTCCGCCCCGGCGGCGTTCATCAGGACCTGCCCGACGGGCTGCTCGGCGACATCAAGGATTGGTGCGACCAGTATCTCGACAAATTGGACGATGTGCAGGGCCTTGTCGCCGACAACCGCATCTTCAAGCAGCGTAATGTCGATGTCGGGGTGATTTCCAAGGACGATGCGATCGGCTGGGGCTTCACCGGCCCGTGCCTGCGCGCGTCGGGGGTGCCGTGGGACCTGCGCAAAAGCCAACCCTACGACGTCTATGACCGCATGGATTTCGACGTCGTCGTGTCGAACGACGGCGATTGCTACGCGCGTTTCATGGTCCGCATGGGCGAGATGCGCCAATCGATGAAGATCATCCGCCAGTGCCTCGATCAGATGCCAGCGGGGCGTCACGCGACGCTCGACCGCAAGGTCAGCCCGCCGTCACGCGGCGAGATGAAGCGTTCGATGGAAGCGCTGATCCACCATTTCAAGCTCTACACCGAAGGGCTCCACGTGCCGGCGGGCGAAGTCTATGTCGCCACCGAAAGCCCTAAGGGCGAATTCGGCATCTTCATGGTCGCCGACGGCACCAACAAACCCTGGCGCTGCCACATCCGCGCCACCGGCATGGCGCACCTGCAGGCGATGGATTTCCTTTGCAAGGGGCATATGCTCGCCGATGCGCCGGCGATTTTGGGGAGCCTCGATATCGTGTTCGGGGAGGTGGACCGGTGAAGCGGTTCGTCGCAGTGGTGGCCCTCATGGCGGCTCCGGCGATTGCCGCAACGCCCGAACAGGTCGTGCAGGCGCAGGTCGAGGCGTTCAATGCGGGCGATCTCGACCGGTTTATGGCGCGCTACACGCCGACCGCTGTGCTTTACGATCATCCGGGATCGGTCTGGCTTTCGGGCGCTGCGGCGATGCGGACCGAATATGCCAAGCAGTTCGCATCGAAGCCGAAGATCGGCGTCACCATCCCAAAGCGCATCGTTTCGGGCGACTATGTCATCGATGAGGAAGTATTGATGATCGACGGTCAGGCGCGCGGCCAGTCGGTCGCGATCTACCATGTCAGTGGCGACCGCATCGACCGCGTCGATTTCCTGCCAGCCCAGCGACTGACACCCGCCAAGCCTTAGTGGCAGCGAACACGGCCATCCGACCCATCGCGTGCAAGGGATTGGACTTCTGCTGTAAGCGCAATATGCTGGCGGTGGACCTGACGAGTCAGGCCGTAACGATATGATTTGGGAAGGGGCATCTATGTTGGATCGGGCACAAGACGAATCCGTCTGGCTTTCGGGGCTGTGCAGCGCGTTCGCGTTCTGGGCGTCGCATAGCTATCCGTCGACCGGTTCGTACCTGCTGCTGCTGCTGATGCTCGGCTGGTTCGTCTGGAGCATCGTCAAGAAGTCGCTCGACAAGATGTGATTGCGCTGCGGACGGCGCAGTGACAGATTTTTAGCGGTTTTTGTGTTGCAACGCGGTGATTGCTGCTATCGCCGCGTTGCTGCCGATTCAGACGCCTAGCGCTGGTTCGGGGGCGGATCGTCCTGCTCCAGTGAAGAGTATCGTGTTGACCGGTTTCACCCTGTCGGGCTCGCAGCAAGCACCGCTTCGCCGGGCCAATCTGCCGGTCGTCGCATGACGGCGGGAACCTACGCGCCCGTAGCGGCACAAAAGCCCGCCAAGCCATTGCGTGAACACGCCGATTTCGCCTGGACTGCGGCCAATGCCGACGAAGCACGGCGCATAATTGCGCTGTATCCCGAAGGGCGGCAGGGGTCGGCGGTGATGCCGTTGTTGTGGCTGGCGCAGGGGCAGATGGCGGACGCCACCGGGTCGGCGTGGTTGCCGGTGCCGGTGATCGAATTCGTCGCCGCGCAGATCGGCATGCCCTACATCCGGGCGTACGAAGTCGCGACCTTCTACACGATGTACAATCTGAAACCCGTCGGCCGCTTCCATGTTCAGGTCTGCGGCACGACGCCGTGCCAGTTGCGCGGCTCCGACGACATCATGAAGGCGTGTAAAGACAAAGGATTGCTTAAGGGCGCCAACACCGCCGACGGCCTGTTTACCCTCAGCGAAGTCGAATGCCTCGGGGCCTGCGCCAATGCGCCGATGGTGCAGATCAACGCCGACAATTACGAAGACCTGACCTTTGACAGCATGACTGCCATCCTCGACGCGCTGTCGCGGGGAGAGACGCCGACGCCGGGGTCGCAGATCGGGCGGCAGGCGAGTTGCCCCGAGGGCGGGCGGACGAGTTTGCTGGAGGCTGCGGCATGACCGAAGTCGATCAATCTTTCCTGGCACAGATGTTGCGCGAAATACGTGCCGACATCGGCGACATCAAGCGCGACGTGCACCGGCTTGAAGTCCGACAGACTGTGGTCGAAGGCCACCTCGTCAATGTCGTCGTGACCTTGCAGGGCATCCGCGAGGAGTTGGACGAAATGCGGTCGGACGTCCGGCTGATTAAGCGCCGGCTCGATCTGGTGGAAGCGCCCTGATGCTTGCCGATAAAGACCGCATCTTCACCAACCTCTACGGCTTCCAGCCGTGGAGCCTCGACGCCGCGCGCAAACGCGGTGATTGGGAGGAGACGGCCAGCCTACTCGCGCTTGGCCCCGACGCGATCA
Source organism: Sphingomonadales bacterium (assembly GCA_038229555.1). Classification (GTDB taxonomy): domain Bacteria; phylum Pseudomonadota; class Alphaproteobacteria; order Sphingomonadales; family Sphingomonadaceae; genus Sandarakinorhabdus. The sequence goes on along the minus strand of JBBROI010000002.1, from coordinate 146,439 downwards.
TCGACGCGATCAAGGCCAGCGGCCTGCGCGGGCGCGGCGGCGCGGGCTTCCCCACCGGCATGAAATGGTCGTTCATGCCCAAGGAGCCCAAGCCCGGTCGCCCGAGCTACCTCGTCATCAATGCCGACGAATCCGAACCCGGTTCGTGCAAGGACCGCGAGATTATCCGCCACGATCCGCACAAGCTGATCGAAGGCGCGCTCGTCGCCGGGTTCGCCATGCGCGCGGTCGCCGCGTACATCTACATCCGCGGTGAATATGTCCGCGAAGCCGAAACGCTGTTCGCCGCCGTCCGCGAGGCCTATGCGGCGGGGCTGATCGGCAAGAACGCCTGCGGGTCGGGCTATGACTTCGACGTCGTCGTCCATCGCGGCGCGGGCGCGTACATCTGCGGCGAAGAAACCGCGATGCTCGAATCGCTCGAGGGCAAGAAGGGCCAGCCGCGCCTCAAGCCGCCGTTCCCGGCGGGCGCGGGCCTGTACGGCAATCCGACGACGGTCAACAATGTCGAATCGATCGCCGTTGCGCCGACCATCCTGCGGCGCGGCGCGGCGTGGTTCGCCGCCATCGGTCGCCCGAAGAACGAAGGCACCAAGCTGTTCCAGATCAGCGGCCATGTCGTGAAGCCGTGCGTTGTCGAGGAGGCGATGAGCGTGCCGTTCCGCGAGCTCATCGAAACCCATTGCGGCGGCGTGCGCGGCGGCTGGGACAATCTGCTCGCGGTCATCCCCGGCGGTTCGTCGGTGCCGCTGGTGCCTGCCGCGCAGATCATCGACGCGCCGATGGATTTCGACGCGCTGAAGGAATTGAAGAGCGGCCTTGGCACCGCAGCGGTCATCGTCATGGACAAATCGACCGATATCGTCCGCGCCATCGCCCGGCTAAGCTATTTCTACAAGCACGAAAGCTGTGGCCAATGCACGCCGTGCCGCGAAGGCACCGGCTGGATGTGGCGGGTGATGGAACGGCTCGTCACCGGCGACGCCGAACCCCACGAGATCGACTTGCTGCTCGAAGTGACGACCGAAATCGAAGGCCACACCATCTGCGCGCTTGGCGACGCCGCAGCCTGGCCAATTCAGGGCCTGATGCGCCACTTCCGCCCCGAGGTCGAGGCACGGATCGCGCGGCGCAAGGGGTTCGTGCAGGTTCCGGCGATGCTGGAGGCGGCGGAGTAGCGACTATGGGATCATTCTCGATCATTCATTGGCTTATCCTGATCCTGTATCTAGTGGTTATAGGGATACCGGTAAGCCGAATTCTTGGACGCCTCGGTTTTAGCAAGTGGTTGACGATTCTGGCATTTATTCCGGTCGTCAACGTCGTTGCACTCTGGATTTTTGCGTTTGCGCGCTGGCCTAGAACGGTTGGGGATTAAACGATGGGCATTGTCTATCAGGACATTCGCCTATCGAATTTCGGTCGGCCCGAAATTGGTGAAGTCGATGCGAAAGCGCTGGTCGATACTGGGGCGCTCGAGCTTTGCATTTCGCCGCTCATCGCCAAGCAGCTCAAGCTCGCCAAGGTCGGTGAACGCGAAGTCACGACCGCCGATGGTCGCAAGCAGCGGGTCGATTATGTCGGGGCGATCAAGGTTGAATGCTTCGGGCGAAGCGCCATCATCGGCGCGCTCGTGATGGGCGACCAAGTTCTTCTCGGCGCTGTCCCGATGGAATCGATGGATGTGTTGGTCGATCCTGCCCGCCATCGGCTGATCCCCAATCCTGAAAACCCGACGACACCGGGCGCGCTCGCGATGGGCGTTCTCCCCGTGCAGCGAGACAGCTGATGCCCAAACTTACCGTCGATGGCGTCGAAGTCGCAATGCTGGCGGGCACGACCGTGCAACAGGCTTGATCGGCAACGCTCGCTCAATCCCAGATCAGCAAATCCACATCTACCCCCAACGCCGCGGCGAGCTTTTTCAGCGTCGCCGCGCTGCCCGTCCGCACCCCGGTTTCGATCTGCGTGACATAGGCGCGGCTGACGCCTGCCTTGGCGGCGAGCGCATCGGCGGTGATGCCGCGGTATTCGCGGAAGGTCTTCACCGGGTTTTCGCCATGGCTCATCGCCGTCACCAGATCGAGCGGGAAGGCTTCGATTTCGCCAGCTCGGTAGGCGGCTTCGTTGCGCTCGATCGTCGCTATGTCGATCGCATCCTCGACCTGTTCAACCAAGGCTTCAAAATCAGCCCTCGGCAGTACGGCCATTTCGTCGCCCGAGGGCGTAACGATGAATTGAACGCTCATTGTAATCCCCGATAGATTTCGCGCCTGTGCCCGACGTGGTGGACCGCAAGGACGATGCCGTCATCGGTAAAAATCACCCGGTAGTCACCAACGCGCAGCCGCAACTTGCCGTCGCCTTTCAAGCGCGTGACCATGTTGCCGAGGCTTTTCGGGTCAGCGGCATAGTCACGCAATTTGGTATCGATCCGGTCACGCCAGACGAGATCAAGACGCTTGAACGCCTTGAATGCAGTCGGCAGCAATCGAATTTCCACACTTTTGTGTAGCATTAAGCTACTAAGTGCTCAAGCAAAATTCTGCCATCGCGGGGTGACAGCCGCGCTTCCTCCCCGCTATAGGCAGTCGGAATCCGATGCTGCGCTACAGCGCGCGAATGAAGGCAGTAAGCGAGTGCCCAAACTTACCGTCGATGGCGTCGAGGTTGAAGTCCCTGCAGGCGCGACCGTGTTGCAGGCGTGCGAGGCTGTAGGCGTCGAGATTCCGCGGTTCTGCTACCATGAGCGCCTCAGCATCGCCGGGAACTGCCGGATGTGCCTTGTCGAGGTCAAACCCGGCCCGCCCAAGCCGCAGGCGTCGTGCGCGCTGCCCGCCGCCGATGGCCAAGCGGTCAGCACCACTTCGCCGATGGTCAAGAAGGCGCGCGAGGGGGTGATGGAGTTCCTGCTCATCAACCATCCGCTCGATTGCCCGATCTGCGACCAAGGCGGCGAATGCGATTTGCAGGACCAGAGCCTCGCCTATGGCAAGGGCTTCACCCGCTATCAGGAAAACAAGCGCGCGGTGACCGAGAAGTACATGGGGCCGCTGGTCAAAACGGTGATGACGCGGTGCATCCATTGCACCCGCTGCATCCGTTTTGCCGAGGAAATCGCCGGCGTCGAGGAAATCGGCGCGACCGGGCGCGGCGAGAACATGCAGATCACCTCGTATCTCGAACACGCGATTACCAGCGAAGTCAGCGGCAACATCATCGACTTATGCCCGGTCGGCGCGCTGACCGCCAAGCCCTATGCCTTTCAGGCGCGGCCGTGGGAATTGAAGAAGACCGACGGTATCGATGTGATGGATGCGGTGGGCGCGAACATCGTCATCGGGTCGCGCGGCCCTGCCGTGCTGCGCATCACGCCGCGCATCAACGACGACGTCAACGAGGAATGGATTTCGGACAAGACGCGCTTTGCCATCGACGGATTGGCCGAGCGACGGCTCGACCGCCCCTATGTGCGGCGCGGCGGCAAGCTGGTCGCCGCAACATGGGTCGAGGCGTTTACCGCGATCCGCGATGCACTCGCCGGGGCATCGGGCGACGAAATCGCGGCGATCACCGGCGACCTGTGCGCGGTCGAGGATATGGTGGCGCTGAAGGATCTGCTGCTGTCGCTGGGTGCGACGCGGATCGAGGGACGGCAGGACGGCGCGGCGCTGGTTGCGGGCAATCGCGGCGGGTATGTGTTCAACTCGACCTTGGCGGGGATCGAAACGGCCGATGTCGTGCTGCTTGTCGGCACCAACCCGCGCGTCGAGGCGCCTTTGGTCAACACGCGCTTAAGAAAGCGCGCTGCCAAGGGGTTATCGAAGGTTTTTGCCATCGGACCTGAGGTTGACACGACGTACCCAGTCGATTGGGTCGTCAACTCTGTCAAGTTCATGGCCGATCTGCCAGCCGCAGTCACCGACGCCCTCACGGCCGCCGAGCGCCCGGCGATCATCATCGGCACCGGCGCTTTAACCGGCGAGGGCGGGGCAGGGGTGCTGTCCGCCGCACTGGCGCTGGCGAATACCTACGGCATCGTCCGCGACGGCTGGAACGGCTGGAATATCCTGCATACCGCCGCGGCGCGGGTCGGGGCGATGGACTTGGGGCTCGTCACCGACGGCGGCGTTGCAGGCATCATGGCCGATGCGGCAAAACTGAAGGCGGTGTTCCTCCTCGGAGCCGACGAGACCGACACATCCCCGCTCGCCGATACCTTCACCATCTATATCGGCACCCACGGCGATCATGGTGTCGCGCATGCCGATGTTATCCTGCCCGCCGCTGCCTATACCGAAAAGGCCGGGACCTATGTCAACATGGAGGGCCGGGTGCAGCGCAGCCTGCGCGCCACCTTCCCGCCGGGCGAGGCGCGCGAGGACTGGACAATCTTCCGCGCGCTGTCGGCGGTACTCGGCAACCCGCTGCCGTATGACGATCTTCCCGGTCTTCGCCGCCGGATCGCCAACGAGTGGCCGCATCTCGGCCAAGAGGGGCTGACCGCGGCCGATTGGCGGCCCGATTTCGCGCCTGCCACACCACTTCCGACCGGCGGTTTCAATCTGCCGGCCACCAATTTCTACATGACCAACCCCATCGCCCGTGCCAGCGCAACGATGGCCGAATGCGTCGAACAGATACTGGGTGGCGGGCAGCCGCTGCTCGAGGCGGCCGAATGACCTTCACCGGCTTTTTCGAGGAATCGTTCCTCGGTACCGGCTGGGGCTGGCTCGTCGCCAACCTTATCCTGACGCTGGCGATCATCGTGCCGGTGATGCTCGGCGTGGCGTTTGCAGTCTATGCCGACCGCAAGATCTGGGCCGCCATGCAGTTGCGGCGCGGGCCGAATGTGGTCGGTCCCTTCGGAATCTTGCAGACCTTCGCCGATGCCGCCAAGCTGTTCCTGAAAGAGACCATTATTCCGTCGAGTGCGTCGGGCGCGGTGTTCCTGATCGCCCCGATGATAACCTTCATCTTGGCGCTCGCGGTCTGGGCGGTGATGCCGTTCGATGCGGGGCTGGTGCTGGCCGATCTCAACGTCGGGTTGCTGTACATCTTCGCCATGTCGTCGATGGGTGTGTACGGCATCATCATGTCGGGCTGGGCGTCGAACTCGAAATACGCCTTCCTCGGCGGGCTGCGGTCGGCAGCGCAGATGGTCAGCTACGAAGTGTCGATGGGGTTCATCCTCGTCGCCATCATGATGTACGCGCAGAGTCTCAACCTCAGCACGATCGTGATGGCGCAGAAGGGCAATGTGCTCGGGTTTCTGAACGGCAACATCTTCAACCCGCTGCTGTTTCCGCTGGGCATCATGTTCTTCATCACCGCGCTCGCCGAAACCAACCGCCCGCCGTTCGATCTTCCCGAGGCCGAAGCTGAACTCGTCGCAGGCTATCAGGTCGAATATTCGTCGATGTCCTTTGCGCTGTTTTTTCTCGGCGAATACGCCAACGTGCTGTTCATGTGCGCATTGGTGCCGGTGCTGTTCCTTGGCGGTTGGTTGCCGCCAGTCGATTGGGCTCCGTTGTACATCATTCCCGGCTTCGTCTGGATGCTGGGCAAGATGGCAGCGATGTTCTTCCTGTTCGCTTGGGTCAAGGCGACGGTGCCGCGCTACCGCTATGATCAACTGATGCGGTTGGGTTGGAAGGTGTTCCTGCCGCTGTCGCTCGGTTGGGTCGTCGTCGTCAGCGGCTATCTGATGTTCTTCACCGACAAGTTTGCAAGTGCGCCGCTATGATTGTCGCTCTCGCCGCTCTTGTCGTTTCGACGGCCTTGCCCGTTGCGCCCGGCCCCGACCGACTGATCCGCTGCGAGTTCGGTCGTGTCACCAATCTGGCGGCGGCAACGCCGGCAGAACTAGGCCTGCAAGGCAAGTTCGCCGTCGTGGTGTTGCAACCCGATGGCGCCGTCGAGCATGCCGAACGCCCCGCCAAGCCGCTTGGGTCGGCGGCGCTGGTGCAGATTCATGATCCCGGTCACGTGCTCGCGGCTACGGATGTCGGTACCGTCGCCGATACCTGGCCCGACCAGCTCGAGTTTCTGACCCGGCTCGAAGACGGTCGCCGGGCGTTCATCACCATCGGCAATGTCGATCCCGCCACTGGCCGCGCGACCGGTTCCGCGGGGGTCATCAACGCCGACGGCGCGACGCTTGCGCCAGGGCAATTCCTGCAAGGTCAGTGCGCCGTCGAGGAGGCACCTAACCTTGCCACCGCGTTTGCGGCTTTAAAGGAGACGACGCGGTGAACATCCTCCGCGCGGCCAAATCGCTGCTGCTGATCGAGTTCGTGCGCGGCATGGCGCTGACCTTCAGCTACATGCTCAAGCCCAAGGCGACGCTCAACTACCCGTATGAAAAGGGTCCGCTGTCGCCGCGTTTTCGGGGTGAGCACGCGCTGCGCCGCTACCCCAATGGCGAGGAACGCTGCATCGCCTGCAAGCTGTGCGAGGCGGTGTGCCCGGCGCAGGCGATCACTATCGAGGCCGAACCGCGTGAAGATGGCAGCCGCCGGACGACGCGCTACGACATCGATATGACCAAGTGCATTTACTGCGGCCTCTGCCAAGAGGCCTGTCCGGTCGATGCGATCGTCGAAACGCCGAACTTCGAATTTTCGACCGAGACGCGCGAAGAACTGATCTACGACAAGGCGAAACTGCTCGCCAACGGCGAGAAATGGGAACGAGCGATTGCGTCCAACCTTGCGGCGGATGCGCCGTGGCGGTAACAGCGCCGCACTTCGGAACTGCCACCCTTGGTTCGACCAAGGACCCAGCTTCCATCGCCAAGGCCACTGGGTCCCGGATCGAGCCCGGGATGACAGATAGCGAGTATCCGTGACCACCGCCGTTTTTGCCTTTTATCTGTTCGCCGGGGTGTTGCTCACCGCCGCCACGATGGTGATCCTGTCGAAGAATCCGGTGCATTCGGTGCTCTGGCTGATCGTCGCATTTTTCAACGCCGCCGGGCTGTTCCTGATCCTTGGCGCCGAGTTCCTCGCGATGCTGCTGGTGATAGTTTACGTCGGCGCGGTCGCGGTGTTGTTCCTGTTCGTCGTGATGATGCTCGATATCGATTTTGCCCGGCTGCGCGCGGGATTCGTCAAATATCTGCCACTGGGGTTGCTGTTTGCCGTTGTCATCCTGACCGAGCTGGTGGCGACTGTCGGGGCGTGGCAACCGGCGACCGGCGTGGCGATCTTTGCGCTGCCAGGCGCGCCGCCGGTCGGCATGACCAATACGCAGTGGATCGGCTCGGTGCTTTATACCCGATACCTGTTTGTCTTTCAGGCGGCAGGCATGATCCTGCTGACCGCGATGGTCGGGGCGATCGTGCTGACGCATCGCCAGCGCATTGGCACCAAACGGCAGAACATAAGCGATCAGGTGGCACGGACACCGGCAAACGCCATACACACTCAGCGTCCCGCCGTCGGCGCAGGGGTCGACCTGTGATCGGGCTCACGCATTACCTCGTCGTCGCGTCGGCACTCTTCGTGCTTGGGGTGCTTGGCATCTTCATCAACCGCAAGAATGTCATCATCATCCTGATGTCGATCGAACTGATCCTGCTCGCGGTGAACATCAATTTCGTGGCGTTCTCGGCGTATCTGCACGACATCAACGGGCAGATTTTTGCGATGTTCGTGCTGACGGTCGCAGCGGGCGAGGCGGCGATCGGCCTTGCGATCCTCGTTATCTACTTCCGTAATCGCGGCACAATTGCAGTCGATGACGCCAGTCGGATGCGCGGCTGAGATGATCCAGCTTCTCGTCTTCCTGCCGCTCGTCGCGGCGCTGATCGGTGGCCTTGGCAACCGGATGCTCGGCAACACCGCCGTCAAGCTGCTGACGACCGGCGCGTTGTTCGCCAGCGCGGTGCTCGCGTGGACGATATTCGTCGAATTCTGGCTGAATGGTGCCGTCGGTTACACGGTACCGGTGCTCGACTGGATCGATTCCGGCACGCTCCACCTCGCCTGGGCGTTGAAAGTCGATACGCTGACCGCCGTCATGCTGGTCGTCGTCACCACGGTGTCGGCGCTCGTCCACCTCTACAGCTGGGGCTATATGGACGAAGACCCAAGCCAGCCGCGGTTCTTCGCCTATCTGTCGCTGTTCACCTTTGCGATGCTGATGCTGGTGACTGCCGACAACCTCGTCCAGATGTTCATGGGGTGGGAAGGCGTCGGGCTGGCGAGCTATCTGTTGATCGGCTTCTGGTACCACAAGCCGAGCGCCAATGCGGCGGCGATCAAGGCATTCGTCGTCAACCGCGTCGGCGATTTCGGCTTTTCGCTTGGTATCTTCGGGACGTTCCTGGCGTTTGGTACCGTCAACATTGCGGCCATCCTCGCGGCGGTCCCCGGCATGGAGGGCGCGGGGTTCTCGTTCCTCGGTGCCCGTGTCGACACGATGACGTGCCTGTGCCTGTTGCTGTTCGTCGGCGCCATGGGCAAGTCGGCGCAGTTGGGCCTCCACACCTGGCTGCCCGATGCGATGGAGGGCCCGACGCCGGTTTCCGCGCTCATCCATGCCGCGACCATGGTGACGGCGGGCGTGTTCATGGTCTGCCGCCTGTCGCCGATGTTCGAGGCGGCACCCGCAGCGCAGGCCGTTGTCACCTATGTCGGTGCCGCGACCGCGCTGTTCGCCGCCTCGGTCGCCATCGTCCAGACCGACATCAAACGCGTCATCGCCTATTCGACGTGCAGCCAACTCGGCTATATGTTCTTTGCCGCCGGATCGGGCGCGTATGGCGCGGCGATGTTCCACCTGTTCACTCACGCCTTCTTCAAGGCGCTGCTGTTCTTGGGCGCAGGCTCGGTCATCCACGCGATGCACCATGAGCAGGACATGCGCTTCTACGGTGGCCTGCGGAAACATATCCCGATCACCTTCGCGCTGATGACGGTCGGCACGCTGGCGCTGACCGGGTTCTTCTTCACCGCGGGCTATTATTCGAAGGATGCCATTCTCGAAGCCGCCTTCGCCAACGGTAGCGAGCATGCGATGGTGGCGTTCTTCGTCGGCGCATTCGTCGCGCTGCTGACGAGTTTCTATTCGTGGCGATTGGTGTTCCTGACCTTCTTCGGCGCGCCACGGTGGGCCGGAAGCGAGCATATTCAGCACGCGCTCCACGACGCCCACGGGCATGACGACCATGCGCCTGATGACCACAGCCACGCACCTGCTGGCGACGGTGGCTACCACCCGCACGAAAGCCCGTGGACGATGCTGGTGCCGTTGTTCATCCTTGGCGCAGGCGCATTGCTGGCGGGTTATGTCTTCCACGGCTTGTTCGTCGGCCCCGACGGCCCCGGGTTCTGGCGCGGCAGCCTTGCCTTCCGCGAACAGCTTGCCGAAGCTGCCGAACATGTGCCGACCTGGGTCGTCTGGACCCCGAGCGTTGTGTTCTTCCTCGGATTGCTGACCGCCTGGTACTATTACATCCGGCGCCCCGATGCCCCGGCGGCGGTCGTTGCGCGCACGCGCGGCCTGTACGCCTTCCTGACGCACAAATGGTATTTCGACGAATTATACGATCTCGTCTTCGTCCGACCGGCCTTCGCCATCGGCCGCCTGTTCTGGGTGCGTGGCGATCAGGGCATCATCGATCGCTTCGGTCCCGACGGAATTTCGGCCGCCGTCGAAGCCTCATCGCGCGCTGCCAAACGGTTTCAGACGGGATATGTCTATAGCTATGCGCTCGTCATGCTCGTCGGCGTTGCTGCCGCTGCCGCATGGTTCATGCCGATAGGGGGCGGGCGATGATCCCGATCCTGTCGTTGATGATTATGCTGCCGGTCGTCAGTGCGCTGGCAATCGTCATGCTGCCCGGTGGCGATGCCGGACGCGCGCGGCTGATCGCTTTGGTGACGACGTTGATCGAATTTGTGCTTGGCTGCTGGCTTTGGGCCGGGTTCGACAATGGCGGCGCGGCGTTCCAGTTCGTCGAGAAACTCGACCTGTTCGCCCCCTATCTCAATTGGCACCTCGGTATCGATGGCATCGCGCTGATGTTGATCCTGCTCAGTGTCTTCCTGATGCCGTTGTGCATCCTTGCGTCGTGGGAATCGGTCCAGAAGCGCGTGCCTGAATATATGGCGGCGTTCCTGTTGATGGAAACGCTGATGATCGGGACATTCGCCGCCCGCGATCTGTTCCTGTTCTACCTATTTTTCGAAGGCGGGCTAATTCCGATGTTTCTCATCATCGGCATCTGGGGTGGCGGGCGGCGCATCTACGCCAGCTACAAATTCTTCCTCTACACCCTGCTTGGGTCGGTGCTGATGCTCATTGCCATGCTCTACATGGTCGGCGTCGCCGGCACGACCGACATCGGCGCACTGAGCCGGTTCAATTTCGACAAAGGCGCGCAAACATGGCTGTTCCTCGCCTTTTTCGCGAGTTTCGCCGTCAAGATGCCGATGTGGCCGGTCCACACTTGGTTGCCGGATGCGCATGTCGAGGCTCCGACTGCGGGGTCGGTGATCCTTGCTGGCGTGCTGCTCAAGCTTGGCGGCTATGGCTTCGTGCGCTTCTCGCTGCCGATGTTCCCCGATGCGTCGGCGCAACTGATCTGGCTGGTCTTCGCACTGTCGATGGTGGCGGTCGTTTATGCCTCGCTCGTCGCGCTGGTGCAGGCCGACATGAAAAAGCTCATCGCCTATTCGAGCGTCGCGCATATGGCGTTTGTCACGGCGGGGCTATTCGCGCTCAACACGCAGGGCATCGAAGGCTCGTTGCTGATGATGCTCAGCCACGGGCTCGTTTCGGGGGCGCTGTTCCTGTGTGTCGGGGTGATATACGATCGGCTGCACACCCGTGAGATCGCGCGCTACGGCGGTCTGGCGAACAATATGCCGCGGTACGCGCTATTGCTGATGTTCTTCACCATGGCGTCGGTCGGCTTGCCCGCGACCAGTGGTTTCGTCGCCGAATTCCTCGTGCTGATCGGGTTGTTCCAGACATCGACGTGGGCGACATTCGTCATGACGACCGGCATCATCCTCGGCGCGGCCTATATGCTGTGGCTGTATCGGCGGGTGGTGTTCGGCGCGGCGGCGGGCGAGGATACGCGCGCCATGCCCGATCTGTCGGCGCGTGAACTCACCATTCTTGTCCCAATCGGCCTCGCGGTGCTGTGGATGGGGGTCTATCCGGCAAGCTTCCAGCGCCCGATGAAGCCCGCCATCGCCGCCATTGTCGCGCGCACCAGTGGCCGCGAACTGGCAACCGTGCCGACGTGGCTGACGCTGACGCCGGGTGCGGCCAAGGCTGCGACCGTGACCGGAACGCCGAAATGAACCCCGTATTTGCCTCGATCCAGACCGCCGCGCCCGAATTGATCCTGACGACGGGCGCGCTGTTGACGCTGATGATCGGCGTGTTTCGCGGCGACCGCAGCCTCGCGCCGCTGACCGCTGTATGCGTCGGCCTGCTGGTGTTCGCTGGTGTCATCGTCGCGACGGCACCCGGTGGCGTGGCGTTCGGTGGACTCTATATCGCCGATAGCTTTTCGGCTTTCCTCAAAGTGTTGATTTTCGCTGCCGCTGGCGTGTCGATGGCGCTCGCCTTGCCCTATTGGCGCAATTCGACCGGCGCGCGCTTCGAATATCCGGTCTTGCTGCTGCTGTCGGCGCTCGGCATGGCGATGATGGTCAGCGCCAACGATCTGCTGTCGCTCTACATCGGCCTCGAACTGCAGAGTCTTGCGGCCTATGTGCTCGCGGCATTCAATCGCGGTGAATCGCGGTCGTCGGAAGCTGGCCTCAAATACTTCGTCCTCGGCGCACTGGCGTCGGGCATCCTGCTGTTCGGCGTCAGCCTCGTCTACGGCTTCACCGGATCGACCGGCTTTGATGGCATCCGCACTGTCCTTGCCGCGCAGCATGACCGGTCGCTCGGTATCCTGATCGGCATCGTCTTCATCCTCGCCGGTCTCGCCTTCAAGATCAGCGCCGTGCCGTTCCACATGTGGACGCCCGATGTCTATGAAGGCGCGCCGACTCCCGTCGCGGCGTTCTTCTCGGCGGCACCCAAGGCGGCGGCGATCGGGTTGCTCGTCCGCGTGCTCGTGACGCCGTTCGGCCCGATGACCGGCGACTGGCAGCAGATTGTCATTTTCCTGTCGATCGCTTCGATGGTGCTTGGCGCAGTGGGGGCGATCGGCCAGACCAACATCAAGCGACTGCTGGCCTATTCGTCGATTGCCAATGTCGGCTTTGCACTCGTCGGGCTGGCGGCGGGGACGCAGAAGGGTATCGAAGGACTGCTGTTCTACATGGCGGTTTATCTGGCGATGACTTTAGGGTCCTTCCTCGTCGTTCTCCATCTGAAGCGCAGTGATGGCGCACCGGTTGAATTGATGAGCGACCTTGCCGGACTGTCGAAAGTGCGCCCCGGCATCGCTGCGGCGATGGCGATCTTCATGTTCTCGCTCGCCGGCATCCCGCCGCTGCTCGGCTTCTGGCCGAAGTTTGCGGTATTCACTGCTGCCGTCGATGCCGGGATGTTCGCGCTTGCCGTGATCGGCGTCGTCGCCTCGGTGGTCGGGGCCTATTACTACCTCCGCCTCGTCAAGATCATGTATTTCGACGATGCCGGTGTCGCGGTGGAAAGCCACGGCGGCGCAGTCAACGGAGGATTGATTGCCGCTGCGGCGCTGTTCTGTTCGCCGGTCGGCATGCTGGCGATTACGCCGCTGGTCGCCGCTGCTGGAAACGCCGCGCGGGCGCTGTTCCCGGGTTGACGCTGACGATCACTCATCTGCCCGAAGTCGGATCGACCAACGACTGGCTATTGGAACGCGCCGATACACTGGCCGACGGTCATTGGATTGTCGCCGATCGCCAGACGGCGGGACGCGGACGCCGTGGACGAGCCTGGCGCGACGGCGCGGGGAATTTGATGGCATCGGTGCTGGTCAAGCCGCAGCCGGGTGAGGGGCCGGTGCAGCAACTGTCGTTCGTGGCGGCGCTGGCGCTGTGGGATGCCCTTGCGCCGCTTACCGGTAGTGAGCGCCTTCTCCTCAAATGGCCCAATGATCTGCTCTTCGACGGGGCGAAGGTGTCAGGCATCCTGCTCGAACGCTCGGGCGACCCGCTGGTCATTGGCTTTGGCGTCAATATTGTCGATGCGCCGGACGATAGCGAACGACCGGCGATTGCGCTGGCGACTGCCGGAATCGACTCACCACTACCGTCGTCATTGCTCGATGCCCTTGCCGCCGCATTCGCCGCTCGCCGTCTGGCATGGCGGGACGTGGGGTTTTCGGCTATCCGCGACGCGTGGCTGGCGCAGGCGTCGGGCGTCGGTGCGCCGGTCGTCGCGCGTCTCGGCACGGAAACCCTGACAGGAATCTTCGAAACGCTACGCGATGACGGTGCGCTGGCATTGCGACTCGATGACGGTCGCCTTCGCGCGATCCATGCCGGTGAGGTGTTTGCGTTGTGATTGGGGGACCCGCCTGATGCTGCTTGCCATCGACGTCGGCAATACCAACATCGTCTTCGCTATCTGCGACGGCGAGGCGATCAAGTGGCGTTGGCGCATCAGTACCGATGGCCAGCGCACCGCCGACGAATACGCCGTTTGGCTCAATCAGTTGATGCAGCTGGAGGGGGTCGAACGCACCCATATCGACGCAGCGATCATCGCCACCGTCGTGCCGCCAACGCTGTTCAACCTGCAGCGGCTATGCCGGAAATACTTCAATACCGAGCCGACCGTCGTCGCGGTAAACGGCATCGATTTCGGAGTGCGGATCGATCTGCCCAATCCGTCGGAAGTCGGCGCCGACCGCATCGTCAACGCGACTGCCGCGCATGCCGCCCACCCCGGCGATCTGATTGTCGTCGATTTCGGCACGGCGACGACGTTCGATGTCGTGTCGGCGGATGGCGGCTATCAAGGCGGCGTCATTGCGCCGGGTATCAATCTCAGCATGGATGCGCTATATCAAGCGGCCGCCAAATTGCCGCGCATCGCCGTCGAGCCGCCACCCGGCAACGCTGGCGTCATTGGCAAGAATACCATCCACGCCATGCAGTCGGGCGTGTTCTGGGGTTATGTCGGGCTCATTGAAGGTCTGGTCGCACGCATTACATCGGAGGTTGGGCGCAAGCCGTTCGTGATCGCCACCGGCGGTCTTGCCACATTGTTCAATCGCCATACTACGGCCATCGATATGGTCGATGGCGACCTCACCATTCGCGGTTTGATCCGCATCCACGCACTCAATAATAAGAAAAGAACTGAATGAAACCCGGTAAAGAACTGATTTTCCTGCCGCTTGGCGGTTCAGGAGAAATTGGCATGAATGTCAATCTCTACGGCTGCAACGGCAAATGGGTGATGGTCGATCTCGGCATGACCTTTGCCGACCCATCCTATCCCGGTGTCGATCTCATCCTGCCCGACCTGTCGTTCATCGAAGAACGGTCGAAGGATCTGCTCGGCATCGTGCTGACGCATGGCCATGAAGACCATATCGGCGCAATTCCGTACCTCGCCAACGATCTTGGCGTACCGCTGTACGCGACGCCGTTCACCGCAGGCCTGATCCGCAAGAAGCTGGATGAGGAAGGACTGTCCAAAGAGGTCAAGCTCAACGTCATACCGATGGACGGTACGCTGAAGCTCGGCGATTTCGCTTTCCGCTACGTGGCGCTGGCGCACTCGATTCCCGAAGGCAATGCGCTGGTCATCGATACACCCTATGGTCGCATCTTCCATACCGGCGACTGGAAACTCGATGATGGCCCGCTGATGGGAACCCCGGCGAGCGCGCAGCAACTCGAAGCCATTGGCGACAGCGGCGTGCTGGCGATGATCGGCGATTCGACCAACGTTTTCAACATGGAAGCCTCGGGCTCCGAAACCGGCGTTCGCGACGGGCTGCGGGCGGTCGTGGCGGCGCGCAAGACCGGGCGCGTCGTGGTGACGACCTTCGCATCGAACGCGGCGCGGCTCGGCACCATCGGACAGGTGGCGCGCGATACCGGGCGGCATCTGGTGCTTGCGGGGCGGTCGATGGACCGCATCACCGAGGTCGCCAAGGCGACTGGTTACCTCAAGGATATGCCGCCGATCCTGTCATGGGATGCAGCCAAGTCGATGGATCCGTCGAAGCTGCTGATCGCCTGCACCGGCGCGCAGGGTGAGCCGATGGCGGCGCTCGGCCGGATTGCCAATGGCAGTCATCCGGCGATCAAGCTGCAGCCCGGCGATCTGGTGATTTATTCATCGAAGCAGATTCCCGGCAACGAACTCGCAATCGGAGTCGTCCAGAACGCACTGGCGGCGCGTGGCATCGAGGTGATCACCGAGAAGCAGGCGCATGTTCACGTCTCGGGTCATCCGGGCCGCCCCGAACTCGAAGCGATGTACCGCTGGATCCGTCCGGAAATCGCCATTCCGGTCCATGGCGAACGCCGCCACATGGAAGCGCACGCGACCTTGGCGCTGGCCAACGGCGTCCCCAAGGCGATGGTGCCGGTCAACGGTACGGCGATCCGGCTTGCTCCCGACGGCCCGAAGCTGCTCAGCCATGAGAAGGTCGGGCGTCTGGTCCTCGATGGCGATGTGATCCTGCCCGCCGATGGCGCAACGATCGTCGAGCGACGGCGGCTGATGATCAACGGCTATCTGTCGGCAACGATCGTTCTGGCCAAAGATGGTCGGCTCGCAGCGACCCCAGCGATCATCGCACAGGGCGTTCCGGTCGAAGAGGACAAGGGCGACTTCCTTGCCGAATGCGCCGAAGCCGCCAGCGATGCCGCCAAGAAGGGCGATCAGCGCAATGTCGAGAAGTACAGCGACGCCATCCGCATCGCGGTGCGCAAAGTGGCGCGTGAATGGACTGGCAAAAAGCCGGTGACCGAAGTCCAGATCATCAGGCTGTAGGATCATGACGCTTGGGTCGGCGGCCGCCATTTATCTGCTGTTCTGGTCGCTGACCCTGTTTGCCGTTCTACCGTTCGGCGTGCGGACGACGCGCGAACTGGGGCACGAGCCGGTGCCGGGGGAGGCCGATTCGGCACCGGCAAACCCGATGATAGGCAAGAAATTGGTGTGGACGACGGTCATTGCGACGGCGCTGTTCGCGCTGTTTTACGCGAATTATACGCAGGGCTGGATCGGGCTCGACGACATCCCGGGCTGGGCGCATTACGGTCCGGGGCGCTGATCCGCAGCGGCGACAGCGTCGATAAACGCCATCAGCTTCAGGGCGTCGAGGCGGTCGTCGGTGCGAAGGCCCGAGCAAAGGTCGACGCCGAACGGACGTACCGTTGCAATCGCTTCGGCGACATTGCCCGGATTGAGCCCGCCGGCGAGGAACACCGGAAGCGGCGAGCGTTCGACGAAAGCCGCGCTGATCGACCAGTCATGGATATCGCCGGTGCCGCCGAGCGTTTCGAGCGCCGCACCGGGCTTGCCTGAATCGAGCAGGAACGCATCGCAATGCGGGCTGTAGAGCGGCAATAGCTCGAGGGCATGATGACCTTCGACATGGATGACCTGCACCCGTTTGACGTGCGGGATCAGGGTTGCGAGCGCTGCCGCTTCGGCGGGATCGATATGGCGGACGATCTGAACGGTCGACACGCCGGTTCGCCGGACATGGGCGGCGATTGCTGTGGCGGTCGATTCACTTGTCAGCAGAAACGCCGCAATCGGCGGCGGCGTCTCGGCGGCAATTGCGGCGATAAGGTCGTCGGCAATCGGCCCCGGCCCCGACGGCATCGCGCCCACCAGTCCGACGGCGTCGGCACCTGCTGCGACCGCCATGCGCATTTCGGCGACCGATGCCATGCAGCAGACTTTGATCCGCGTTCGTCTCATCGGATGCGCTCGGTCCCTTGGGCCAAGGCGACGTACAGCTTGCCGATATCCGACGATAGCAACGTCACCGCCAGCGACTTGCCGTCGCGACTGCCCTGCGCTCGCCCGATAAGAGTTTCGAACTCCTCGATGTAACGGGTCGCCTGTACGCGAAATTCGGGATCATGCTTGAAATGGCGAGCAATCACGCGCGCCGTACCGCCATCGATCAGCTTCACCGTCCGCCGGGCGAACAGGCCTTTGTCGCCCTTCAGATATCGATCCCAATCGGTATCGGACACTTCGATGGCGAGCAGTCCGGCGATATCGACCGCTGTGCCTTTCAATGATTCAAGCAGCGCTGCCGATCGATGGGCAATGTCGTCGCGCAAACGGACATCGTAATGCGCATCGACCTCGTCGATCCGCGCCTCGACGGTCGCCACGGTTTTGGTCAGATCGACCAGCTGTCGCGTCAAGCGCTCCGATGCTGCCTGTGCGGCTTTCGCGGCACGCCCCGAAACGTCTTCCAGTTCGGCAATTCTGGCGCGCACCGGTGCACCAAAGGCGCTTTCGGCCTTTGCCGTTCCGGCCTTGTCGAGCGCCGCTTCGGCTTCGTCGACGACACCTGACAGGGTCTCACGCATCGTACCGCTGGTTTGCGCGGCAATCTCGCGGACCCGGGCGAAGACGTCGATCAACTGCGCCGAGGCCGACAGCGCCGTGCTACCCGCCTGCTGCTCGATGGCGTCGAGATGTTCACGCGCTGTGCCGAGTTCAGTGGTTAGCCGCGCTGCTGCCGTTTCCATGGCAGCACGGGTTGCGTCCATCTGGGCCTGCGACGCCGCGATCACCGATTGGCCATCTTCGATCGGGGCCGCAAGCGCTTCCGCCCGGTCGTACAGGCCATCGAGCTGGGCCGCGATGGCGGAAATGTGGGGGATGGCGGCAGGCAGCGCGGACGCCAGCGCGTCGATGGCCTGTGTTGTCGATCCTGAAAGTGCCACTACCCGCGCCTCGACCGCGACCAAAGCGGAATGCACTTCGCCGACGGGTTCGACGAGGCGGTGCACCGAATCGCGCGCCGCCGTTGTCTTGGCCGTGAACGTGTCGAGCGCGACATTGCCGCTGGCGACGGAGTTGCTGAGCTTGGCATCGAGTACCCCGAAGCCGCGTTCGACCTGATCGACCATGTCGCGTGACCGGATTTGCTGGGTTTCAAGCTGCGCGCCAAGGTCCTCGGCCGCCCGCAATAGGGTTTCGAGCCGTTTGTGAATCTCGCGCGCTGCTTCGCCGCCGATCTGATCGAGGGTGATCCGCGCCTGATCGACGCTCGTCAGCAGCGCGCTGGTTTGGGCATGAACACCGTCGCGGCTGGCGTCCATGGCGGCGGCGGTCCGGGTGAAGGCCGCATCGACAGCGATCGTCAGTTGCTCGGCAGGGCCCTGAAGCGCCGACGTCGCACGACCACTGGCAGCAGCCAGTGCTTCGATCGCTTCTACCGATTGCGCAGCCCGCTGCAATGCCGCATCGCTCGCAGCGCGCAGCGCATCGTGGAGCGTGGCGATCATCGCGGCGCTTTCGCCTTGCTGTCGCCGCATATCGGCTTCTGCCTGCGTCAGTAGCGCCGCCAGGTCGCCCGCCTGACCCAGCGCCATCGGCGCCGCCGCGGTCAGTGCAGCAGCCGCAGCCGATGCGGCGTCGCTCGCGCTGCCCAGCGCGGTCGAGGTGGCGCTCCACGATTCGTGTGCGGTGCCCAGTGCGCGCGCCTGATCGGCGAGCGTTGTTCCAGTAGCGGCGACCCGTTCGCCAAGCTGATCGATGCTGCCATGCAATGCCTGTAACGCGGCATGGGCCGAGGCCAGCCGAGCGTCGGTCGTATCGAGCGAGAGTGCCAAATGGGCCGCCGCCTCGGCGCGCGCGCCACTGCGGTCGCGCAGGCGCAACGCAATCAGCCAGAGTATCGCCAATGGCGCTGTCACCCCGAATGACAGATTGGCGATCGCGTCGAGCACCTGCATATCAACGCCCAACAAGCGCTGGATCGCATTGGGCTGCACGCCTTCGATGATCAGTGCCCCGACCATGGCGATCCAAACGAGCGTTGCAACGGCCGCAAGGATGAGCGGCCAACGACGCGGTGCGGTCAATTCTTGGTCGTCCATGGGTCCCCCGGCGCTTCTGCCAGCCTTATCACTGCGAGCTGTGCTTACGCCATCGCTACGAACGTGGCTTCGCGCCGTCGTAACCAGAACGCCAGCAACCCTGCAAATGCTGTTACGCCGGCGATTTCCCAGACCCAATAGGCCCATGGCGCGCCCGCACTTACCGCAATGAAAATTCCGGCGGTTCGACCATTTGCTCCCGCTATTGCCATCGCGCGGACGATTGGGGCGCTGTTGGTAAGGTAGGCGGGTAGCAGGTCGGGCCGTGCGGCGAGCGCAGTATCGATTGGACGCAGGCCGTTGCCGAGTTTCTCCTCGAGCCAATTATGCGGCTTTTCGAGGATCGACCCGGTTTTCGGGCGCGGGGTGGGCGCGAAAACGCCGTTCGCCCGCCGCCGCCACGCTTCGCGTTCGCCCTCGTACCAAGCCGATTGCACCGCGTGAAAGACACCCGCCGTCAGGCACAACGCCAACATTTGCGGCCAATTGGCGTAGCCAAGCGCCAGCGGTATCAGCACCGCGAAAAACACCGCATAGTCGCAGATGCCGTCGATCAGGCGGCCAAGCGCACTCGTTCGCCCGGTAGCACGTGCCAGCTTGCCGTCGAGACCATCGGCGACATGCCAGCACAACATGAACAACAGGCCCAGAACGGCAAAGCCGGGTGTACGCCAATGCGCATAGGCCGCGCCGCTGGCCACGCCGCATCCCATTCCGATGAACGACACGGTATTGGGCGCAATACCGCTGCGAATGGCCGGTGCGAGCAGTCGCTCTGCAACCGGATGGATCAGCCAGCGGTTACTGGGGTCCTCGATCGCGATCGGGCGCGCGAGTAGTGGAGGCGCTGCAATCATTCTGTCATAGGTCATGGCCAGCAACGGACCGTCTTGGCAAGCGGTACGCCGCCGTTGGCCGCTGCGAGACGCGCCACATTTATGGAGCCCTATGCGAACCCTCGGCCTTGTATTCATGCCCGAACCAACAATTGCCGCCTTGGTGATCGGCGGCATATCGGTGCTCGAACGCCAAGTCCGACTGCTGCGCCGCGCTGGAGCAACGGCCATCTTCGTCGTCGACATGCCGCCGCTGGCGGTCATCCCGGTCGGGTCCGAACCCGTTACGGTGCCGCAATTGGCCGATCTCATTGCGGAGACCGACCGGGTTCTGATTCTCAGTCGCGGGCTGGTTGTCGATGAGCGGGTGCTGGCGGCAATGGCGCGGGCAAATACCCCGGCGCTGCTCGTGGCGGACGCGACCCTATCCGGCGCGCAAGGGGTTGAGCGGCTCGATGCCCTGACATTGGCCAGCGGCGTTGCGGTGGTCGACGGGGCAACGCTCGCCACCATCGCGCGGACGCTTGGTGATTGGGACCTCGAGGCCGTGGTGACGCGGACGCTCGCCGCCGATTCAACCGCCACCCGAGTCGAATTCTCGTCATTGCCGCTCTATGCCCCAGCGCGGCGGCGGGAGGTGCCGATGCTCTGGGCAAGGCCGCAGTCGGAGATCGATGCCGCCGCACTCGACGGTGCCATTGTCGCTGCCGCGCAGAAAGGGTGTCTCGACTGGCCGGCGCGGTTCATCCACCCGCCGATCGAGAACTTTCTCGTCCGCCTGCTCGCACCGACCTCGATCACGCCGAACATGGTGACGTTGGCAACGGGTGTCGTTGGCATCGGTGCGGCGTTCGCCTTCGCCACGGGTTGGCTGTGGCTCGGTCTCATCCTTGCCCTGCTCACTGGCCCGCTTGATGGCGTCGACGGCAAACTAGCGCGCACCCGGGTCGAATACTCACGCTTCGGCGACCTTGAACATTTACTCGACAAGTCACTGGAATACGCCTGGTATCTATGTATCGGTGCGCATTTTGCTACGACGATGCACAGCGCTCTGCCATGGGCCATTGCAGCACTGATCATCCTGCCGGCGCTCTGCGAAGCAATTCAAGGCGAATTCTTCCGGCGCTTTACCGGTCGCCAACTCGACGATGCCGGAGTGTTGGAACGGCGTATTCGACTGATTGCGGGGCGTCGAAACACCTTCCTGTGGACATGGCTCGTGTTTGCAGCTGCCGGAGCATGGTTGGCCGGGTTCGTCGTCCTTGCGGCCTACAGCATCGTGACGACCGGAATTGCCCAATGGCGGTTTTATCGGCGGATCGGCGACTATAGCCGAACCCACGCGGCAGCCGTGGCCGACAATTTTCGTGCCACCGATTATGACTTCTTGCCGTACAAAACTGTTACGTCTAAATGACAATGCCAACGGGCATCATAGCGTAGCCGGGGGCGCGCTCGAGAGGAACAAGCATCAATGCCGTCTATTAACGTCGCCCTTGTCGGCGTCGGCAACTGTGCCAGTTCGCTGGTCCAAGGCCTTTCGCATTACGCCAATGGTGGGTCGAATGATGAACAGGGATTGATGCACTGGGACCTTGGCGGGTATCGTCCGAAGGACATTCGCATCGCTGCTGCCTGGGATATCGATGCGCGCAAGGTCGGACGCGATGTCGGCGCGGCGATCTTCGCCAAGCCGAATAACACCGTGACGTTTTGCGACCATGTCGGGCCTACGGGGGCCATGGTCCAGATGGGGCGCGTACTCGATGGTGTTTCGGCGCACATGGCCGAGTATCACGAGGATCGACGGTTTATCGTGTCCGACGCCCCGCAACCGTCGAAGGCCGACGTTGTCGAAGCGTTGAAACGCGCCGAAGTCGAGGTAATGTGCAATTATCTGCCGGTCGGCAGTCAGGAAGCTACCGAATTCTATGCCGATGCGGCGATCACGGCGCGCGTCGCGCTGGTCAACAACATGCCGGTGTTTATCGCCAGCAATCCGGTCTGGGCGGAGCGTTTTCGCGCCGCTGGAGTGCCGGTGCTGGGCGACGATATCAAGGCGCAGCTTGGCGCAACGATTGTCCACCGGACGCTGACGGACCTGTTCGCCAAGCGTGGCGTGACGCTCGACCGGACGTATCAGCTCAACACCGGCGGCAATACTGACTTCCTCAACATGCTCAACCGCGACCGGTTGAAATCGAAGAAAGAATCAAAGACCGAGGCGGTCCAGTCGGTGGCGCATCAGCGTCTCGACGATGACAATATCCATGTCGGCCCGTCGGATTATGTCGCGTGGCAAAACGACAACAAGGTCTGCTTCCTGCGCATGGAAGGCCGTATGTTCGGCGGCGTGCCGATGCATCTCGAAATGCGATTGTCGGTCGAGGACAGCCCCAATTCCGCCGGCTGCGCGATCGACATGATCCGCTGCGCGAAACTGGCGCTGGAGCGCGGCCTTGCTGGTCCGGTACTCGAACCGTCGGCGTATTTCTGCAAGCACCCGCCGGTGCAGTCGACCGACGATGCAGCGTATGATGCGCTCGAGGTCTTTATCAAAGGGCCGGTGACGCACTGATAACCCACCTGCGGTCGCGACGGGGTTTTGATGCAGGCGATCATTCTCGCAGCCGGGCAGGGGATGCGGCTGCGATCAGTCTCGCCCTCCAAGCCGCTGACCAAACTCGCGCGGCGCCCGCTCCTGCATCACGTCCTTGACCGGCTGCAGGCGGCGGGGGTTACCCGACCGCTGGTGGTAACCGGCTATGGTGTCGAAGCGGTCGAAGCAGCTGCTGCGGCATGGTCCGGCGGCAACGCAGTGACGCTGTTCAATCCGCGCTGGGCCGAGCCGAACGGGGTGACAGTGCTCGCTGCAGCGCCCGCGCTGGAAGACCGCGCACTGCTGGTTATGGCCGACCATCTTGCTTCGCCGGCGCTGTATGCAGCGGTCGCGGCCGCGACGGTCGATCCGGCGGGCCTGACGCTTGGCATCGACTGCCGCCTCGGCCACCCCTGGATCGATGAAGAGGACGTCACCCGCGTTGCCACTCGCGGTGACATGATTACCGCCATCGGCAAGCAAATCGCCGTCTATAATGCCTATGACACTGGCGTGTTTCTAGTGACGCCGGGCCTGATGGCGGCGCTGGCATCATTGCCGTCGCCGGGCCTATCCGACGGCGTGCGCGCATTGGCGCGGGAAGGTCGCGCCGCGACCGTCGACGTCTCGGCACACGATTGGATCGATATCGACGACCCGCGCGCGCTGGCGCAGGCCGAACGATGGCTGGCGACTAGCGCCTGACGTTAGAGGCGGGCACCCATTGGCACGTAATCCCGCTGCATCGCGCCTTTGTACAGCTGACGCGGGCGACCGATTTTCTGCTCCGGATCTTCCATCATCTCGGTCCATTGCGCGATCCAGCCGACGGTGCGTGAAATCGCGAACAGGACGGTGAACATCGACGTCGGGAAGCCGATCGCCGACATGACGACACCCGAGTAGAAATCGACGTTGGGATACAGTTTCTTGTCGATGAAATACGGGTCGTTGAGCGCGATGTGTTCAAGCTCGCGCGCGACGTCGAAGATCGGATCATCGATCCCGAGCTTGTCGAGCACCCGCTTGGCAACGCCCTGCATGACCTTCGCGCGCGGATCGTAATTCTTATAGACCCGGTGACCGAAGCCCATCAGGCGGAACGGGTCGTCCTTATTTTTTGCCCGCGCAATGAATTCAGGAATGCGGTCGGGCGTACCGATTTCACGCAGCATGTTAAGCGCCGCCTCGTTGGCGCCGCCATGCGCGGGACCCCAGAGGCAGGCAATACCGGCAGCGATGCAGGCGAACGGATTGGCTCCTGACGATCCGGCGAGGCGGACGGTCGAGGTGGAGGCGTTCTGTTCGTGATCGGCCTGGAGGATCATCAACTTTTCCATCGCATCTTCGATCACCGGATCGACGATGTACGGTTCGGCCGGAACGCCAAAGGTCATGCGGAGGAAGTTTCCGCAGAAGCTCAGCGAATTGTCCGGATAGAGGAACGGCTGCCCGACAGCATATTTGTACGCCATTGCCGCAAGCGTCGGCATTTTGGCGATCAAGCGATGGCTGGCGATGATGCGTTGCTGCGGATCGTGAATGTCGGTCGAATCATGATAGAAGGCCGCCATCGCGCCGACGACGCCGGTCATGATCGCCATCGGGTGGGCGTCGCGGCGGAAACCCCGATAAAATTGTACCATCTGCTCGTGGATCATCGTGTGGCGCGTGATGTTGCGCGCAAAGGTCTTGCCCTCCTCGGTGCCCGGCAGTTCGCCGTGCAAAAGCAGGTAAGAGACTTCGAGGAAGTTCGACTGTTCGGCGAGCTGGTCGATCGGATAGCCGCGATACAGCAGAATGCCCGCGTCACCATCGATATAGGTAATTTTCGATTCGCACGCCGCCGTGCTGGTAAAACCAGGGTCGAAGGTGAAGGCCCCGGTGTTGCCATAAAGCTTGCGGATATCGATGACATCGGGTCCGACCGTGCCGGACAGGACCGGATAATCGTGTGACAGTTCGCCCAAGCCAATTTTCGCTAAACCGCTCATGCCGTTACCCCTTCCTCGGGTTGCTGTGTCCGTGCCAATGCGTCTTCGATTCGACCAAGGCTTTCGTTACGTCCTAGCGTTTCCAGAACCTCGAACAGACCCGGCGACGAGGTCGATCCGGTAACCGCAGCCCGTACCGGTTGGGCCACCTGACCGAGCTTGACGCCAAGGTCTTCAGCCAATCGCCGTGCCGCCCCATCGAGCAATTCTGTCGTCCAGTCGTTGATGCCCGCGAATGCCCCATGCGCCGCACCCAACAAGCCGTCCGGAGCCGATGCTAACAGCCGCAGCGCTGAGTCGTCCATCGGAATTGGGCGGATGCGAAGGTAGAACAGTGCACCACTGGCCAAATCATTGAGATTATTCGCACGCTTCTTCAATTCGGGCATGCTGCGCTGCAAGATATCCCGGTCATCGGCAACGAGCGCGCGTCCCAGTGCGGCCTCTGCACGGCCCGCGATCAATTCAACGAGCCGCACATCGTCGGCGCTACGCAAATAATGGCCGTTTACCGACTCGAGCTTTTTCTGGTCAAAACGTGCCGGGCCGCGACCGACGCCCGCCAGATCGAACCAGCCAATTGCCTGCTCGCGGCTGATGAACTCATCGTCACCATGCCCCCAACCAAGGCGCAGCAGATAATTTTCGACCGCTTCGGGCAGCATGCCGAGCACATCGCGATAGATGTCGACGCCGAGTGCGCCATGGCGTTTCGACAGTTTCGCCCCGTCCGACCCATGGATCAGCGGGATGTGGGCATAGGACGGTTCGGCCCAGCCGAGCGCGCGGATCAGCGCGAGCTGACGGAAGGCGTTGTTAAGGTGATCGTCGCCCCGAATGACGTGGGTGACACCCATGTCATGATCGTCGACGACGACGGCGAGCATGTAGGTCGGAGTGCCGTCGGATCGCAGCAGGATCATGTCATCGAGTTCGGCATTGGCGACGGTGACGTCACCCTGAACCAGATCACTGATCGTGACGCTGCCGGTTTGCGGGGCGCGCAGGCGAATAACTGCAGGAGCTCCAGTCGGAGCTTCGGCAGGATCGCGGTCGCGCCAACGGCCATCGTAGCGCATCGGCTTGCCCGCCGCGCGCTGTTCGGCACGCATGGCTTCGAGTTCGTCGGCGGTGGCGAAGCAGCGATAGGCATGGCCGGTGTCGAGCAATTGCTGCGCCGCTTCGGCGTGGCGCGCCGCACGGGCAAACTGGTAAACGATCTCACCGTCCCATTCGAAATCGAGCCAGCGCATGCCGTCGAGAATCGCCGCGATGGCGGGTTCGGTCGAGCGTGCCCGGTCGGTATCTTCGATTCGCAGCAGGAACTTCCCACCATGGTGGCGCGCAAACAGATAGTTGAACAGCGCAGTCCGTGCCCCGCCAATGTGCAGAAAACCCGTCGGTGATGGCGCAAAGCGCGTTACCACCGCGCCATGTGTGTCAGTCTGGCTTGCGCCCATCGGCGATCTGTCCAATTCTTTGAGCCGGTTGCAAGAGGCGGTTTGGGTGCCGGGGGCGGATACCGCAGCGCTGACTAGCAGAACGGTGGGAGCGGTTCAAACCGTTGCCGCCGCGCTCCACCGTATCGGCCAATCGTTTTGGCGAACGGCTTTCGAGCACGAACGTAACCAGTTGCCGTTGTGGCTGCCGGTATTCCTCGCCAGCGGGGTGGCGCTGTGGTTTCTGTTGCCGTGGCAGGGGCAACGCATGGCCGCGGCGGCGCTGTGCGGCGGCGTGATGCTTGCGGGAGTCGCCGCGCGCTGGCGTCCGCTGATCGTCGTTGGCGTGCTGGCGCTGGCGGGCATGGGTGCCGCCGAATGGCGGAGCCGCGATGTGTTACATGCTGTCCTGACGGTCCGGCAAATCGTGGCATTGACCGGGATCGTTACCGAAGTCGAATTGCGTCCCGGCCGCGATCAGACGCGGTTCCTGCTGCGGCCCGATGATCCAGTCTTGCCGAGGGTGGTGCGGATCAGCGTCAAGGGTAAGCCGCCGCCGGGCGTCGTCCGGGGTGTCCGGGTGACGCTGAAGGCGCAACTCACACCGCCGGCGGCTGCGAGCTTTCCCGGCGGCTATGATTTTGCGCGTCGCGCATGGTTTGCGGGCATTGGTGCGACGGGCTATCCGCTTGGCCCGATCGCGATTGTCGCGCCCCCGCCGTCGCAGGACGGCACGCTCGCATGGCTCGCAGCCGCCCGCGACCGGTTGACCGCACGGATACAGGGGCAGATTCGTGGTGAAGCCGGGACGCTGGCGGCGGCTTTCGTGACGGGCGATCAGGGTGCCATCCCCGAAGATACAGCGCAGACAATGCGCGATTCAGGATTGGCGCATCTGTTATCGATTTCGGGGGTTCACATCGCCGTCGTCGTCGGCGGCACAATGTGGCTGGTACGGCGTCTTCTGACGTTGGTGCCGTGGATCGCGCTGCGCTGGCCGGTGAAGACGATTGCGGTTGCCTTCGCCGCGCTCGCCGGCATCGCCTATACAATCCTTGCGGGTGGCGAGGTGCCGACGGTTAGGACGTGTCTCGCCACGCTGATCGTGCTGATCGGCATTGTGCTGGGGCGCGAGGCATTTTCGCTGCGGCTGCTCGCAGCAGGTGCGTTCATCATCATCGCGATTCGTCCCGAGGCGCTGCTGGGCCCGAGTTTTCAGCTGAGCTTTGCGGCCGTGGTTGGCATTGTCGCGCTCTATGAATCGCCGATCGGGCGCTGGTTGACGACGGCGCGCGCCGAAGAGGGGCTGCTGCGGCGCCTGATGCGGCATGGACTGTCGCTATTGGCGAGCGGCGTCGTTGCCGAACTGACGCTGGGATCGATCGGGCTGTTCCATTTCAACCGGGCCGGACTCTACGGCATTTTTGCCAATTTGATCGCTATCCCGCTCACCAGCTTTGTCATCATGCCGTCGCTCATCCTCGCATTGATCGCCGATGTGTTGGGCTTAGGGCATCTGGCCTATCCATTGGCTGGCTGGTCGATGCGCCGGCTGATCGATATCGCAGACTATACCGCGTCGCTGCCGGGCAGCGTCTTTGTCATGCCCGCCACGCCGGTATTCGCCTATGGCATCTTCATTGCCGGGTGCCTGTGGCTGGCGTTGTGGCAAAGTCGCTGGCGCGTCGCGGGTGCGGCAGTGGCGGCGCTTGGCATGGCACTGGCGGCCACAGCGCGTCCCCCGGACCTGATCGTCAGTGGTGACGGGCGCCACGCTGCGGTGGTGCTTGCCGACGGCAGTCTAGCATTTCTGCGCGAGCGCGCCGGCGACTATATCCGTGACATGTGGGGCGACGCGACGGCGGCGACCGCCCAACCAGCGCTAGTCGATTTGGCGACGGCGCGATGCACCCTCGACGCGTGTGTCACCGACATTGCGCGCGATGGCCGTCGCTGGCGTTTGTTGGCAACCCTGTCACGCGACCGGATCGATCAACCGGTGTTTGCCGAAAGCTGTGGCACTGCCGATATCGTCGTCAGTGACCGGCGGTTGCCGGGTTGGTGTGCGCCGCGCTGGCTCAAGCTGGATCGCACCACGCTCGGTCAGAGCGGGGCCGTTGCCATCTGGTTTGCCGATCGCCGGGTGGAAACTGTCCACGAGCGCCTGGGTGACCATCCATGGCGACCGGTTCCGCCGCCAATTGTGCGTCGCCGAACACCCGCCCCCAAAGTTGCTCCGCCAGACTGGAAGACCGCAGATCCTTATGGGTGAAGCGCGGACCTAACCATAGCGCCGCAGCAGTCCGGCCAGCCGACCCTGCACGCGCACGCGGGCCGGCGCATAGCGTTGAGCGGTATAGGCACTGTTTGCCGGATCAAGGCGAATTTCGCCTTTTTCACGGCGGAGATACTTCAGCGTCGCTTCAGTGTCGTCGATCAGTGCGACGACAATATCACCGTCGCGCGCATCTTCGCAGCGCCGGATGAGGGCGTAATCGCCGTCGAAGATTCCAGCGTCGATCATCGAGTCACCCGACACTTCGAGCGCATAATGATCCCCCGGCCCAAGCAGCGACGACGGCACCGCGAGTGAGCGGTCGCTTTCGAGCGCCTCGACCGGCAGGCCGGCCGCGATTCGGCCATGCAGCGGGACGATAATGCTGTCATTGGCGGCAACGGGCAGGATGCGCTTGTTGGCGGCGAGTGGCTTCAGCACCGGTGCAGGCGCACGCATCGCTTCGGGCATCCGCAGCACGTCGAGCGCACGGGCGCGGTTCGGCAGGCGGCGAATAAAGTCGCGTTCCTCGAGCGCGCTGATCAGGCGGTGGACGCCCGATTTCGAACGCAGCTGCAGCGCATCCTTCATTTCCTCAAACGACGGCGATACCCCGTCGGTACGCAGTCGCGCATCGATGAACGCGAGCAGTTCCTGTTGTTTCCGGGTCAGCATGGCCAGCTCCTTGGGGAACACATGCGGAACGTTTAGGAAACGTCCCCGATACTGTCAAGGGGGATGCAATCGACAATTTCGCCGGGCAGCGCTGCGGGTGCGTGCGGCTTGCGAACGACCAGTACATCGGACCTGGCGAGCGCCATCAACATCGCTGAATCTTGGCGCTCGGCCACGACCACTGCACCGTTTTCAATGCGAGCCCGGAGATGGTCTTGACGGGCACCATTCGCGGGTAACGCCGTCGCCAGTGTCAATCGCCGCATACTGCGCTCCACGCTGCGCCCTCCCAGCGAACGCAATACCGGTACAACGAACACCATGGCGCAAACGAACGCCGACACCGGATTGCCGGGGAGGCCGATGACCCGCGTCCCACCGAACACGCCTGCGACCATCGGCTTGCCGGGCTTCATCGCAATCTTCCAGAAATCGATCCGTGCGCCGAGCGATCGCAAAACCGGCACGACAAGATCATGGTCGCCCACCGACGCCCCGCCAACGGTAACGATCATGTCGGCACCTGTGTCCGATAGCGCCGTCTCCAGCGCCTCGGCGCTGTCGGGAATGATGCCTAGGTCGGTCACCATCGCCCCTGCGGCTTCGAGCAGGGTCGTGAGCATCACGCCGTTCGAGCTGACGATCTGGCCGGGTCCGGGGCGCGCACCCGGCGGCACGAGTTCGTCGCCCGTCGACATCAATGTGACGCGCGGACGGCGAACGACAGCGACGTTGCCATGACCCGCCGCCGCCAGCAGGCCGATCAGTGCGGGGCCGACGACCGTGCCGCTGCGCGCGATTGCGGCACCGGCGGCAAAGTCATGGCCGGCACGGCGGATGTGGGCCCCTTGTCGCGGCGGTCCTTCGCCGGTGAGATGCGCGAGGCCATCGGCGGCGCTGACCTCTTCCTGCACGACCACTGTATCGGCACCGGCAGGCAAAGGTGCGCCGGTGAAAATCCGCACCGCCTCGCCTGCGCCGATGGTGCCTGTCCAGCCCCGCCCCGCCGCCGCTTCGCCCACCATGCGCCACGGTCCCGGCCGATCGGCCCAGCGGATCGCATAACCGTCCATCGCCGACGCATCGAACGGCGGTTGCGTCAGCAATGCGGTGACGTCCGCAGCGAGCACCCGGCCGCGCGCCTGCGCCAGCCCGACGTGTTCGGCAGGCAAGGAAGCCGTATTCCCGAGCAGCTGCGCCAGCGCCGCCGCGACGCTCAGCAACGATTCAGGCACGCCATTCACCCGAACGCCCGCCCGATTTGGCGAGCAGGTGAACCCCGCCAATGGTCATGCCGCGGTCCATGCTCTTGACCATGTCGTATATCGTCAGCAGCGCGACCGAAACGGCCGTCATCGCTTCCATCTCGACCCCGGTGCCATGGGTTGTGACGGCGGTGGCGGTGACGCGGATGCCGTCGACTTCGAGCGCTAGATCGACGGTCACCGCATCGAGCGGCAACGGATGGCACAGCGGGATCAGGTCGGGTGTCCGCTTTGCCGCCATGATTCCGGCAATGCGCGCCACGGCGAGCACGTCGCCCTTGGCAACGGCCTGATCGCGGATGGCCTGCAAGGCAGGTGGGGCAATGCCGATATGGCCCTCGGCGGTTGCTTCGCGGCGGGTCAGCGGCTTGGCCGACACATCGACCATGCGGGCAGCCCCGTGGTCGTCGAGATGGGTCAGCGTCATGATGGTAACCCGAGCAGCGTCCGCGTCGCAGCGGCAACATCGGCTTGCCGCATCAGCGATTCGCCGACAAGAAAAGTCTTGATCCCGGCGGCAGCAAGTGCGGCGAGGTCGGCATGCGATCCCAGCCCGCTTTCGGCGACAAGGACTCGGCCCGGTGTGGTGGCTAGGGCGAATGAGGTCGCCAGATCCACGTCAAGCGTCTTGAGATTGCGATTATTGATACCGAGTAGTGGCGTTTTCAGCGCCAGCGCCCGGTCACGTTCGACGGCATCATGGACTTCGACCAGCACATCGAGCCCATATGCCAGCGCCACGGCTTCGAGTTCGGCCGCCTGCGCGTCCGATAGCGCCGCCATGATAAGCAGGACCGCGTCGGCCCCGATGGCCCGCGCCTCGATGATCTGCCACGGATCGACGATAAAATCCTTGCGGATCACCGGCAGCGCGCACGCGGCGCGCGCGGATTCGAGATAGGTGTCGCTGCCGAGGAACCAACGCTCTTCGGTCAGCACCGACAGGCACGTGGCTCCGCCGGCTGCATAGGCGCGGGCGAGATCGGCCGGAACGAAGTCCGCGCGGATCAACCCCTTCGAAGGGCTGGCCTTCTTGATTTCGGCAATCAGCGCGAGGCGTCCGTCGGCATGGGCAGCGGTTATGGCGGCAATGAATCCGCGCGGTGGCGGCGCGGCGGCGGCGGCGGCTTCGAGATCGGCGAGGCGGCGTTCGCGCTTACGCACTGCGATGCGCTCACGCTTGTCGGCGATGATCGTCGTCAGCGTATCGGTCATCGGAAAGCCACCCATCGGGCCAACAGGTCGCGGGCGGCACCGCTGGCGATAGCGTTCGCAGCTATTGCCGCGCCGCCTGCCCAATCCTGTGCCGGATCGGCGACGATCAGCGCCGCTGCTGCATTCATGACCACAATGTCGCGATAGGCCCCGGTCTCGCCACCGAGCAGCGCGCGCAGGCGAGCGGCGTTATAGGCTGCATCGCCACCGGTCAGTGCCTCGGCACGGTGGCGGGGCAGGGCGAACAGTGCCGGTTCGACCCCGCCGTCGGCAATGTCGTCGTCGGCAAGCAGCGCGAAACGGCTTACATCCGATACCGCCAGTTCGTCGAAACCATCGCCATGAACGATCATCGCGCGCTCGGAGCCCAGCGCCTGAAACGCCGCCGCCATCGGGCGCAGCCATTTCGGGGCAAACACACCGACAAGTTGGTGTTTAACTCCTGCCGGATTGGCGAGCGGCCCCAGCAGGTTGAAGATCGTCCGCCGTCCCAGTGCGCGCCGTACCGGGGCCACCCGCGCCATGGCCGGATGGTGACGCGCCGCGTGGAGAAAGACGATGCCGGTCGCATCGAGACACGCCTGCGAGCGCTCCAGCGGCAGCTCGGGCAGGCCGAGTTCGGCCAGCACATCGGCTCCGCCGCTGCGCGACGAGGCGGCGCGATTGCCATGCTTGGCGACCTGCACCCCGCAGGCGGCGACGACGATTGCGACGGCGGTCGAGACATTGAGGCTGTGGCGTCCATCGCCGCCGGTGCCGCAGACGTCGATAGCATTGGGCGCATTGGGCCCGGGAATCTTGCGGTCGCGGAGCGCGCGGGCGGCAGCAACAACTTCGTCGACGGTTTCGCCGCGATCGGCGAGGGCCACCAGAAAGCGCGCGAGTTCGGCATCCTCGACGCGGCCATCGAGGATCGCGCCGAATGCGGCAGCGGCAGCATCGGCACCGAGCGGCCGCGACGGATCGGGGAGCGTCATGCCGCCTGGGCTTGCAGCTGCTTGGGAATCATGCCCGCCAGCGTCATGAAGTTTGCCAGCAGCGCATGGCCGTGTTCGGTGGCAATGCTTTCGGGGTGGAATTGGACGCCATGCAACGGCAATTCGCAGTGACGCATCCCCATGATCGTGCCATCAGCGGTGCGCGCATTGACGACGAAATTGTCGGGCAGATCGGCATCACGGACGATCAGCGAGTGATAGCGCGTCGCCGTGAACGGCGAGGGCAGTCCGGCGAAGACTCCGCTGCCGTCATGGTCGACGGGCGAGGTTTTGCCGTGCATGACCTGTTCGGCGCGTACCACCGCTCCGCCGAACGCCTGCCCCAACGCTTGATGGCCGAGGCAGACCCCGAGCAGCGGTAGCTTCGCATCGGCAACAGCGGCGATGAGATCGAGACACACGCCAGCTTCGTTCGGCGTGCATGGGCCCGGCGACAGCAGCACGGCTTGCGGGCGCATCGACAGCGCCTGTCCAGCGCTGATCGCATCGTTGCGCACGACTTCGACCTCGGCCCCCAATTCCAAGAGGTAATGGACGAGGTTGAAGGTGAAGCTGTCGTAATTGTCGATGACGAGGATCATGGCAATTGCATAGCAATGGATGTCAGAGGCGTCACGCATGCACTTTGAGCCAATTGCAGCCCGTGTTACGTGTGCCGTATCGATCGAGGAGTAGTGCGATGACTTTAGTGACTATCTCGCCCAAATATCAGGTGGTGATCCCACAGGCGGTACGAAAAACCATGTCGATCCGTCCGGGTCAGCAGGTTGATGTGATGGTTTGGGACGGCGTCATCACGTTGGTGCCGATCGTGCCGATAGCGGAGGCGCGAGGGATGTTGAGAGGCATACCGAACGACTTCGAGCGCGAGAAGGATCGTGAATTCTGATGGCGAACGCGGATATCGCCGTCGTCGATTCAAGTGGCTGGATTGAATGGCTGACCGACGGCGCAAACGCCGCCGCATTCGCGCCCGCGCTGGACGGTGGGAACGCGGTAATAGTGCCGACTATCGTACTCTATGAAACCACCCGCTGGATGCTAGCAAAAGCCAACGTCCGACAGGCACAGTTCGCTGCGGCAATCATGCGACGCCATGGTCTTGTCGATCTCGATGCCGATCTCGCCTTGGCGGCAGCCCTGCTTTCAACCAAGCACCGGCTGCCAATGGCAGATAGTATCATTCTGGCGACGGCGCGCCGTTTGGACGCTTTGGTCTGGACCCAAGACTCCGACTTTCATGGCATCGACGGCGTCAACTACTTTCCCAAACCTAGGCGACCTTAATGCCCTTCCAGAACGCGATCCGCCCCTTAATGTTCGCGGCTGCGTCCTTGGGCTCGGGATAATACCACGCGGCGTCCTTGTTGACCGCGCCGCCGACGACGACGTTGTAATAGTTCGCGGTACCCTTCCAACCGCAGACGCTCGTCGTCGTGCTGGGCGTCAGAATTGCCGGGTCGATGCTGTTGGCTGCAAAATAATGATTGTTTTCGACGACAACGGTGTCGCTGGTATCGGCGATCGTCACGCCGTTCCATTCTGCCTTGGTCATCGCCACTCTCCTGCTGCCGAGAAGACAGACTTAATCCGAGCCGCGGCAAATCCCAAGGGGCTGCGGCGTTACTGCCCGAATCCCGGTACCGCCGCCGCGCGCAGCGCCTCACGCGCCGCGGCCATCAGCGCGCCCGCCTTCGCCTCACACTCGCGCTGTTCGTATTCGGCAATGCTGTCAGCGACAATTCCTGCCCCGGCTTGCACGTGCATGACGCCGTCCTTGACGACCGCCGTGCGCAGCACGATGCACGAATCCATCGCGCCATCGGGTGAGAAATAGCCAACGCCGCCAGCGTATGCCCCGCGCGCTTCGGGTTCAAGTTCGGCGATGACCTGCATGGCACGAACCTTGGGTGCGCCGCTTACGGTTCCTGCCGGAAAGCCTGCGAGCAGTGCATCGATGGCATCATACTTCGGATCGAGCCGCCCGCGCACGTTCGAGACGATGTGCATGACATGGCTGTAGAATTCCACCCCGGCACGGTCGGTGACAGTGACCGTTCCTGCTTGCGCCACCCGCCCTACATCGTGGCGACCGAGATCGAGGAGCATCAAATGTTCGGCCTGTTCCTTGGCATCAGCGAGCAGGCTGGTGCGGTTGTCGGCATCTTCGACCGCATCGCGCCCGCGCGGGCGGGTCCCGGCGATCGGGCGAACGGTAATGTCGCCATCGCGAACCCGCACGAGAATTTCGGGCGATGAACCGACGACGGCAAACCCCGGCAGATCGAGGAAATACAGAAACGGCGACGGGTTGATCCGCCGCAGCGCCCGGTAAAGATCGAACGGGGGCAAGGGGAAATCGACGGTGAAGCGCTGCGCCAACACGACTTGGAAGATGTCGCCCGCGAAAATGTATTCCTTGGCGCGCGCCACCATCGCGGCATAGCGCTCGGCACCGACGATCGGCACTGGCGTGCCGTCGGGCAAGTCGGCGGGTGTTGCACGGGTGGCGTCAAACGGCCGGGCGAGCCGCGCCTGCACGGCCTCGATCCGGTCGATCGCGTCGGCATAGGCCGCAGCGGAGTCGCTGGCGGCAAACACCGGCGCGACGATGAACAGCTCGTCCTTCAACCGGTCGAAGACGAGCAGCAGGGTCGGGCGGACGAACACCATGTCGGGCAGGCCAAGCGGCGAGGGGGCGTTGGCCGGGACGCTGGGTTCAACCAGTCGCACCGCTTCATAGCCGATATAGCCGACAAGGCAGGCGAGCGCCGGGGGCAGCGCCGGGTCCATATCGGCGCGCACTTCAGCGACGAGCGCCCGCAAACCCGCCAGCGCGTCGCCGGGGCAGGGGGCGAAGGCATCGCGGTCGGTGCGCCATTGCCGATTGATTTCAGCGGCGTTGCCGGTGGCGCGCCAGACCAGATCGGGATCGAGTCCGATCAGCGAATAACGCCCACGCACCGCACCGCCTTCGACCGATTCGAGGAGGAAACTGCCGCTTTCAGGGGTCCCGAGTTTGAGCATCGCCGACACCGGGGTTTCGGTATCGGCAACGACGCGGGTCCATACGAGTTGCGCGCGGCCCGCTGCCAGCCCAACGGCAAAGGCGTCGGCAGCCGGCGTAATCGTGCCGAAACTGGCGGCGGCGACGCTCAATTTAGCGGGCGTCTTGGCCGGTCAGGCGGCGGACGACGGCGGCAATCTGCGCTGCGTTGCGTTCGACGCCCACAGTCTTGGCGGCTGCAGCGGCAAAAGCCTGGGCGATTTCGCCGGGTGCCTGCGCGGCGATGTCACGGCGGGTCGACTCGCGCACTGCCTGCATTGCGGCAGGCGCGCCGGGTTCGATGCTTTCGGCGTGGATGAGCACCCAGCCACCGTCGCCGGGCAGCGCCCGCACCGTGTTGACCGGCGTATCGAGGAACGCCGTGATGACGCCCGGCACATTCTGCTGGTTGAGCACGTCCATTTTGCGCCCCGCGACCGGCTGCGGCACCGCGAGGCCCTGTGCGGCGACTGCGGCTGCAAATGGCGTGCCCTTCTTGACGGCGGCAACAACGGCATCGGCCTTGATCTTGGCAGCCTTCAGCGCCTTGTCGCGCGCGACGGCGGCAGTGACCAGATCACGGACTTCGGCCAGCGGTTGCGGCGTCGGCGGAACGATCTGCGTCGTCTCGATGACCGCAAGTGTGCCACCGCCGATGTCTTCGACCCCCACACCGTCGGCAGGTTCGCGCCCGAATGCCTTGGCCGCCAGCGCCGTGAGCGGTGCGGCGAGAACCGTCTTGGCATCGGCGCCGGTGCGACCATCCTTGGTCGCGGGCGGCGAAGTCTGGATCGTGATACCGGTCGTCTGCGCGATGTCGGCGAAACTCTTGCCGGCTTCGGCACCATCTTCGATCTTGTTGACGAGTGCCGCGAGCGCGGTGTCGGCGGCGCGCTTCGACAAGTCGGCAATAACCTCGGGACGGGCTTGCGCCAGCGTCTTGCCGCTGGCGCCAATGGCATCGACCTTGACGACGTGCCAACCGAAATCACTCTTGATCGGTGCGGTGATGCCGCCCGTGGGCAGTGCGAATGCGGCAGCAGCGATAGTGCTGCTGGTTGCCGCGCCGAACTTCGACTGCGTCTGTTCGCCGAGCGTCGTATCTGCCGGTGCAAAACCGGCGATGCGCTGCGCGGCGGCGGCAAAGCCCTCTTTCTTTGCCGCATCGGCGACCGCGCGTGCCTTGGCTTCATCGGGAACAACGACTTGCGACAGGGTGCGGACGGCATCGCCGCCGTATTTCGCCCGGTCCTTATCGAACGCGGCGGTGATTTCGGCGTCGGTCGGGGCGGCCTTGGCAGCGACGGCAGCACGGTCGATCAGTGCGTAGCGAAAGGCACGGCGTTCGGGCAGCGTGAAACGTGCCTTGTTGGCCGCATAATAGGTAGCGAGTTCGGCTTCGGTCGGCGCAGCACCGGGTGCAAGCGGCACGATGGCGATTGCACCCTTGTGGACGTTGGCGAGCAGCTGAACATACGGCAGCGCCATGCCGAGCGGCACCTGCGACGCCGCAGTGATCGGGGCGACCAGCTGACGACGCACAAGGTCGCCAGTGATGCTGCTCCGCAGTTCGCGATCACTCATGCGGTTTTCGCCAAGTACCCGGCGATAGGTCGCGTCGTCGAACTTGCCGCCCGACTGGAACGCCGGGATGCTACCGATTTCGGCCCCGATGGCGCGGTCGCTGGCGCTGATGCCGATCTTGCGACCCAGCACTTCCATCGCCGTCGTGCCGATAAGCTGCTCGGCGAGAACGGGCACGCCGCCTTCTTTGGCAAGTTGCGTCTGCGTCGCTGCCGGGTCGCGCTGGCGGGCCGCGCGGACGACGCGATCGATTTGCTGCTGCAACTGATTTTCGGTGACGACGGTGCCGCCGACCTTGGCGATCGAGCCCGTGGGGGCCGAGCCGCTGCCAAACGGATCGCCGATGCCCGTCACCGCAAAAGCGACAAGGATAAGTCCGAGCAAGGCCAGCACCGGCCAACTCGTCAACGTCTTGCGGATAAAGCCGAGCATGAGTGTCCGTCAGAAAGGGCGAAGGCGCGCGGTTGTAACGGCGGCTACAGCTTGCCACAAGGCGCGCGGTCAACCCCCGGCAGAAAGCGTCACCCATGCCCCGTCCCCTGATCGTCGGCAACTGGAAGATGAACGGCCTGCGCGCGTCCCTCGGCGAGATCGAGCAAATCGCCGCGGCGACAGTGACGGACGCAGACCTGTGGATCGCCCCACCTTTCACGCTGGTTGATGCCGCCACTCGTACCGCTGCAGGTCGCCTCGTGATCGGCGGGCAGGATTGCCACCATGGTGTCAGCGGTGCGCACACCGGCGATGTTGCCGCCGCGATGCTTGCCGATCTTGGTGCTCGCTTCGTCATCGTCGGCCATAGCGAGCGTCGCGGCGACCATAGTGAAACCGATGTGCTGGTTCGGGCAAAGGCGCTGGCCGCCCGCGCCGCCGGGCTCGACGTCATCGTCTGCGTCGGCGAAATCGAAGCCGAGCGGGATGCCGGTCGCGCCGAGGATGTCGTGCGCGGGCAACTCGCCGGATCGTTGCCCGATACCGCGACCGGCCTGATTGTCGCTTATGAGCCGGTCTGGGCCATAGGCACCGGGCGCACTCCGACTCCGCAGGATGTCGCCGCGATGCACGGTGCGATCCGCAATGCGCTGACCGCGCGGTTCGGCGCAGATGGATCGGCGCTGCGCATCCTGTACGGCGGCTCGGTCAAGCCCGAGAACGCCGCGCTGCTGCTGGGTCAGCCCGATGTCGGCGGTGCGCTGGTCGGCGGGGCAAGCCTGACGGCGGCGAGTCTTCTGGCGATTGCGGCGGCAGTTTCGTAGTTCCGTCGCCGTCTAGCCTGCTTGACGAGATGAGCAATGTTCCCGTAACGTTCTTGTTTTCAGGAGGATGCCATGCGCGGAAGCTGCTGCTGCGGTGCCGTTCAATTCGAACTTCTCGCACCGCCGTCGATGATGGCGACCTGCCATTGCTCGCGATGTCGTAAAGTCGGTGCCAGCACCTTTGTATTCGTGAAGCGTGAGGATTTGCGCTGGCTGGCCGGGCAGGACCATGTCGAACGCTTCGAACCGGGTGCGGCCTATACGTACGCGCGGTGCTTCTGTCGTATTTGCGGCACGGCACTTGGGGAGATTTTATCGGACAGCGACAGTTTCCCGATTGCGGCGAACGCGCTCGATGTCGAACCGAGCATTCGCAACCGGTTTCACGAGTTCGTTGCAGAAAAGCCGGCATGGTATGAAATTGGCGACGATGCCAAGCGGTTCGACGGGCATCCCAAGGCCGGGTGATTGTTCGGTCAGGAATCGGACCGACGAAGCCTGAGTGTGACTCTGCGATCCGCTTCATGGCAGCGCCCCGTTGCCCTTCAGTCATCGTATCGCTACATCGCCCTCTTGTTCCGGTTCGAAAGCCCCTAACTCCGTGCTCACCTTCGTCCTTGTTATTCATACTATCATCGCCATCGCGCTGGTCGCGGTCATCCTGTTGCAGAAATCGGAAGGCGGCGGGCTTGGCATCGGCGGCGGTACCGGTGGCGGGTTGATGACGGCGCGCGGTGCGGCGAACCTGCTGACGCGCTCGACGACGGTGCTCGCGGCGCTGTTCGTTACCACCTCGATCACGCTCGCCTTTCTCGCTGGCATGACGCAGCGCGTGAAGCCGATCGACACTAGCCTCGCCAAATCGGCCCCAGCATCGACCGCCCCGGCCTCGACCGCTCCGGGCGGCGTGCCGCTCGTTCCCGGCGCGCTGCCGGGTATTCCGGGTGCCGCAGCGCCTGCACCGACTCCTGTCGAACCCGTTCCCGCCACCGGCGTTCCGCTGGCGCGTTAAGGCAGAATGGCGGCGCAGCAACCGGCGCGGCCGTCGCAAACCCGGCAACTTGTTGGCGGTGCTGCCGGTAATCTTGTCGAATGGTATGACTGGTACGCTTATTCGGCGTTCGGCCTGTATTTTGCCGCCAATTTCTTCCCCAAAGGCGATGCGCTGGCGCAGCAGCTCAATAATGCGGCGGTGTTCGCCGTGGGCTTTCTCATGCGGCCCATCGGCGGCTGGCTGCTCAGCGCCTATGCCGACAAGCGCGGGCGCAAGGCGGCGCTGACGCTATCGGTGACGATGATGTGTGCGGGTTCGCTCGCCATCGCCTGCGCTCCGACCTATGCCTTGGCCGGCGTCGGCGCACCGATTGTGCTCATCGTCGCGCGACTGGTGCAGGGGCTGTCGGTCGGCGGCGAATATGGTGCATCGGCGACGTTCATGAGCGAGGTTGCCGGGCCGAAGCATCGCGGCTTTCTCGCCAGCTTCCAATATGTGACGCTGATCGGCGGGCAATTGCTGGCGCTCGGCGTGTTGCTGGTGCTGCAAGCCGTGCTGAGCGAAGCCGAATTGACCGCATGGGGCTGGCGCATCCCGTTTGCGATTGGCGCGGCAACGGCGCTGGTGGTGTTCTGGTTGCGGCGTTCGCTTGTCGAAACCGAACAGTTCAAGGCGCTGCCAGCAGCCGAACACACCAGCCTCATGACGCGCCTCGCCGCCCATCCGCGGGCGTTGCTTACCGTGCTGGCGCTGACTGCGGGGGGGAGTTTGGCGTTCTACACCTTCACCACCTACATGCAGAAATATCTCGTGCTGTCAGCGCATTGGAGCAAGGGGCAGGCGGCAAGCGTGACCGCGCTGACGCTGCTCGTTTACATGCTGCTGCAGCCGCTGTTCGGCGCGCTTTCGGATCGTATTGGACGGCGACCGCTGCTGATCGCTTTTGCCGTCGGCGGCACGCTGCTGACGGTGCCGGTGATGACGGCCATCGGACAGACGTCCGATGCCGCGACGGGCTTCGTCTTGATCGTTGCGGCACTCACGGTGCTGAGCTGCTATACGGCGATTTCGGGTCTGGTGAAGGCCGAGATGTTCCCCGCCAATATCCGGGCCCTCGGCGTCGGCCTGCCCTACGCCATAGGTGTCGCGGTATTCGGCGGTTCGGCCGAATATGTAGCGCTGGCGTTCAAGGGGGCCGGCGCCGAAAGCGGCTTTTTCTGGTACGTCAGCGCGATGAGCGCCGTAGCATTGATCGCCGCCATTTCGCTCCCCGATACCAAAGCCAACTCCAAGATCGAGGCGGTTTGACCCCTGCGCGAGCTATCGCAAATCTGCATGGCTTGGTTGCAGCGATTGCAGATGTTTCGGCCCCGCAACACGCCTAAACTGTACGACGATCACCATGATCACCGTTGGGCATCGCCTTTCCATCGCCATCGTCGCGGGCACCGCTGTGAGTGCCGCGCTGTGGTCGCTGCTGTTTGCCGGACCATGGTTGTTCAACGCCCATAGCGACGCCGCGCTCGTGCTTGCAGTGATGCTCTATCTCGGCGTGCCGGCGGGACTTGGCTGGGGCGCAATGCGCATCAAGCGCTTTCTTGATCCAAAGGATCGCCTCAAATGACCGAAGATAGTTTCATTACCAAACGCCGCTCGCCGCTGAGGCGGATTGGCTGGATTGCAGGCGTCGCCGTGCTGGCACTCGCTGGGTCAAGTTTTCTCAGCAACGCCTTCTTCCGGGTTCTCCCCGGCTATGTCGGTATCCGTGTCAATAATATCGGCACCGATGCCGGTGTCGCATCGAGCGCGCTGCCCGTCGGCTGGTACTTTGCCCCGCCGGGTGTGAACTTGTACGAATATCCGGTGTTCACGCGCACTTATAGCTGGACCTCGTCGAAGACCGAACAGAATGAAATCGATGAGAGTTTCAACTTTCAGGATAAGAACGGCCTTGCGTTGCGTGCCGATATTTCGGTCGCCTATCATGTCGATCCGACCCGTGCGCCGATCCTGTTCCAGCGTTACCGCGCCGATATGGACGCGATCATCACCGGGCCGCTGCGCAATGCCATCCGCAACGCCATTGTCGAGCGTGCCTCACGACTTGGGGTGGAGGAGATCTACGGCCCGCAAAAGGCCGCGCTGGTCAACGGCGCGCTCGCCGATGTGCAGCGCTATTTCACGCCGGTCGGGCTGCAGGTCGAACAATTGTATTGGGCAGGCAACATCATCGTTCCCGATGCAGTACTGGCGCAGATCAACGCCAAGATCGCCAATGAGCAGGCGGCACTCGCGGCACAGGCCAACGTCGCCACCGCGCGCGCCAATGCCGAAGCGCGATTGGCCAAGGCCGAAGGCGATGCCAAGTCGATGGAGGTCGAAGCCGCCGCGATCCGCACCAACCCCGAGATCGTGACCTTGCGCGCAGTCGAGAAATGGGACGGCCGGTTGCCAACCTACACTGGCGGCAGCGCACCACTGCCGTTTATCGGGGTGAAGTAATCGCTCGGTAAGCATTTGCGACATGGTGCGGGTGACCAAGACAGTTCA
The DNA here is from genome assembly GCA_038229555.1 of Sphingomonadales bacterium. Classification (GTDB taxonomy): domain Bacteria; phylum Pseudomonadota; class Alphaproteobacteria; order Sphingomonadales; family Sphingomonadaceae; genus Sandarakinorhabdus. The sequence goes on along the minus strand of JBBROI010000002.1, from coordinate 104,709 downwards.
GTCTAGCCGCTCCGGGACGTGTCAGACGACGGATAGTCTGTTACCAACGGTGCCATGTCGCACGTGCTCAACTTCACCGCTGTTGTCATGGCGGCCCTACTGGCCGGATGCGGCGGCAGCGGCAGCGGCGGCAGCGGCGGCAGCGGCGGCAGCGGTGGACCGGTCGGGCCGGTACTGCCGGGCGTACCGCAGAGCGTGGAGGTCAATGCTGGCGGCGGCGCGCTGAGCCTCGGCTGGCGCGCGCCGCTCAGCGACGGCGGGGCATCGGTCACCGGCTATGCAGTAACGGTGGTCCCGGCCGGTGGCGCGGCTCGGACGATCGTAACTGGAACGGTAGGTGTCGTCACCGGCCTCGACCCGTCGATTGCCAATTCCGTCGCGGTCTCGGCAATCACTGCAGCCGGACGGGGACCTGCTTCGTCACCTATTGCCGTCACGCCAGTCGCCGCCGATGCCCGCGCCTATGTGCCGGTGACGATCCCCGGCGATCCGAATGCCCCGTCGGGACTCTTCGACCCGTCCCTGGTTGCCGCCAGCAACGGCACCGTCTGGCTTGCCTATTCAAGTGTCAATTACGCCACAAACGCCGTCGGACAGGTCGTACAGGATGTCTCAACGAGCATCGCCAAAAGCGCCGATGGCGGGCGAATCTTTGTTTATGTTCAAACGGTTGGTCAGGCGCAGGGGCCGGTGACGGTTACCGACACGACGCACAGCGTTTGCGGCGCGGCGACGTGCGCGGGGCGCTGGATTTACGAAGTGCCCTTCTTGATCGAGGACGCAACCGATCCCGACCCCCCCAAGCGGTTCAAGCTGTTTGCGCACAAATATTTTCTCTATCCTGCGAAAACACCCGAAACCCAACCAGCGCTCGGTGCCATTGTGATGTGGACGGCGGCTGCTCCCGATAGTCGTTGGTCAACCGAAAGCGTCGCCCTGCGTTGGACCAACACGCCGCCCGAACTCCCGGGCGGCACCGCGATCAACGGCCTTGATACGGCGTTGGCTCCATGTCTGCTGGTGACCGAAGGCAGCGCCTCGGTGACGGGCGACACGTTGGATTTTGCCTTCAATTGCACCATTACGCAGGGTAGCGGCTTCGCTGCAAAAATCGTCTTGCTACGCTCGACCACTCACGCGACGAGCTTTGCTTACGTGGCGACTTTGCTGGCGCCCGCCGACGCCGCCATTGTCCCGGGTGCGGCGTTCTTTAACGCCCCGGCGCTGCTGCCGCGCCCCGGTGCGGCCCCGTTGCTACTCGTCACGCCCGACAATGGTAGTGGCCTTTATATGGGTTGTATCGCGGTTCCTTTCGCCAGTCTGTCGACCGGCACGCTGGTGCGCGACAGTGCTGGTTTGCCGGTGCCGATCCTGACGGTGCCGGTGCAGGCGGGACATTTCGGCGGAGCCTGCGCATGGGATCGCGGCGCGAGCGCACCGGGGATATTGATCGACGATCTCGACCTGCCGCCCGCGCCGCCGTTCCGTATTCTGGCGACGAAGAAGCCGCTGTAACGCGTCAGTCTGCAACCCGCTTGAGCCGCACCAACGCGGTGTCGAGCGCCTGCAGGAAGTTCGAGCGGTCGGCTTTTGAATAGGCCGCCGGTCCGCCGATGACATCACCGCCGGCGCGCAGGTCCGCCATGATCGCGCGGGTGGCGATGGCAGCACCGATCGAACTGGTGGTGAAAGGTTTGCCGGTGCCGCTCATGACTGTTGCACCCGCCTTGAGGCAGCGATCAGCAAGCAGGATGTCGCCGGTGATGACAATGGTTGTGACATTGGCGGCATCGGCGATCCAGTCATCAGCAGCATCGAACGCATCACTGACGACGATCTGGGTCACCAGCGGGTGACCGGGTAGGCGCATGCCGGAATTACTGACGACGATCGCTGCAACACCATGGCGGATGGCCACCCGGTAGATTTCGTCCTTCACCGGGCAAGCGTCGGCATCGATGAGAATTTGGATCGGCATCGCGCCACTCTAGCTGGTTTCCGTCTGAAGAGTCTTGGATGCGGTCTGCGGTGCAGATACCAGCAAACACGGTTATTGACTACATCTGTAGGCGTGTTAACTACAACCATAGTCGATAGGAGCCGAGTCGCGATGGAACGGATCAGCGATGCCGAATATGCCGTCATGGCGGTGCTGTGGGACAAAAGCCCGTTGACCGCGCAGGAAGTCGCCGAGCGGGTTCCGAGCGAACGCGGTTGGTCGGCAAATACCGTCAAGACGCTGTTGGCCCGCCTAGTTGCCAAGAAAACCATCGCGCACGACGCCGACGGACGCCGCTATCTATATCGCCCCTTGGTCGCCCAGGCAGATTACGTCGCGGCCGAATCGCGGCGCTGGATGGACCGATTGTTCGGCGGCTCGCTGACGCCGCTGGTGGCACATTTGGCCGAACGCAACGCCGTCAGTCCGCAGGAAATCGCCGAGATCGAAGCTCTGTTGAAGGGATTGAAGGGATGAACGCGTTTGCGGCATGGGCTGTCGGCGCGTCGCTCGGGTCGACCGTATTGATGCTGGTGGTGCTCGCGGTGCGCGTGCCCGTTCGGCACTGGGTTGGGCCACAGCTAGGTTATGCTCTCTGGGCCTTGCCGGTACTGCGGATGATCGTGCCGCCGCTGCCTGCCGACGTGCTCGCCGCAATCCCGGCCACTGAAACCGCAGGCACAGCGTGGCTGTTCGTCGGGGCAAGTAGCACCGGATTATTGGCAGACCCGACGGCGGCGTGGTGGCAAAGCAGTGGCTTGGTTGGGTCGCTGTGGCTCGCCGGTGCCGTCGGGGTGCTCGGCCTCCACCTGTTGCGTTACCTGTTATTTCGCCATCGGGTGCTTGCCGACGCGACCGACCTTGGCAGGAACGGTGCGACGCGCGTGGTTACTGCGGGAATCGATGGCCCGCTCGCCTTTGGAGTTGTCCGACGCTTCATCGCCGTGCCGCGCGATTTCGCCAATCATTATACGGTGCGCGAGCAGCAACTCGCGTTGGCGCATGAAAATGCGCATCACGCCCGTGGCGATTTGATCGCGAACTGGATCTCGCTCATCGTGCTGGCGGTCCATTGGTGGAATCCGGTCGCTTGGGTGGCGATCCGCGCCTTTCGCGATGACCAGGAATTTGCCGTCGACGCGCAGGTTCTGGCGCAATCCGGCGCAGATGCCCGGCCCGATTATGCCCATGTGCTCGCCAAGGCCGCAGGTTTGGGCGGCCTGTCAGCCTGTCACCTCAACGCCCGTTCCAACCTGAAAGGAAGATTGATCATGCTTGCTCAAAAACCCTTGTCCAAAGGCCGCGCAATGCTCGGCGGCAGCGCCCTGACGGTCCTCGCCGTGACTGCATTGGCCGCGACGCTTTCGGTTTCCAGCACGGCCGCAGCGTCGGGCGGACGCCAAGCGGTGACCATCGGCGTCAAGCCCGATGGTGCCGGCAGCTACGCCCTGATCGTCGGCGGCGCATCGGTGGCGCCCGGCGCACCGCTACCCGGTGGTGCAACGTTGCCCGGCGATTTCGACCCCGCGGGCGGCTGCGACCTCAAGCCGGCGGCTCAGCCCCGCGCCATGCTCATCAAGGGTTCGGGCAGCATCACGACCTATTCGGTGATGTGCGCAAGCGCCCGCCCGGCGTCGGTCAAGGCGACGCTCGGCGAGGGCCTCGCCAGCCTGAAGACAATGCGCGCGTCGATCGCTAGCCAACCGGCATCGGCGGTGTTCCCGGAGACCGAACGCACCCACGCCCTTGGTGCGGTCGACCGGTCGATCCGTGAAGTCAAAGGCGCACTCGCCAAGGCCTGACGGCGTTGCGGACGCCCGGTTCAGGGCGTCCGCAACTTCCCGCGCTGGATCGGGCCATTGGGCTTCGCCCCGCGTGGCGGACCGGCTCCCTGCGGACGTGAGCCACCCGGCCCGAGCGGGCGAATCGTTATCGGCGTCGGTCGGTTTGCCCCACCGGGGCGCGGACGATCGGATTGGGGACGGTCGGGCCGCGGACCCGACGGACGACGCTCGCCGCCGCTCGGCGGGCCATCGGCCGGAATGATGCGGATACCGCCTTCGGGCGACCGGTCCTCACCCTCGGTGCGCTTCAGCGAATCGACGAAGCGTGCCGCCATGGCGCGCGGAATTTCGAACATCGTTTCGTCGGGCGCGATGCGGATCGCGCCGATCTCACTCTTGGTGATATGGCCCCGGCGGCAGATCAGCGGCAGCAGCCAGCGCGGATCGGCATTCATCCGCCGCCCGACATCTATGCGGAACCAGACGGTCTCCTCGAATCCCGGACGCGGGCCATCCTTGGCGCGGTCGGGGCGCGGCGGCGGGCTGGTGATGTCGAGCATCTCTTCGACCGATGGCATCTTCGACCGATGGGCGCGCACCAGCGCTGCCGCGATATCGTCGGGCGAGCGTTCGGCGAGCAGTCGCGCAGCGAGCGCGCGATCCTCGTCGTCGAGATCGGCGGGGATTTCCAACAACACCGTCAGCAACCGCTCATGATCGTTACGGCGGATGTCGGCAGGCGTCGGGACCTGCACCCATTCGGCGTTGATTTTCGCGCCGCGCAGCATGGCATCGACCCGGCGACGGGCAGGGAAGGGGACAATTAGGATCGCGGTGCCCTTTTTGCCGGCCCGGCCCGTGCGTCCCGAACGGTGCTGCAACGTCTCGGCATCGCGTGGCAGTTCGACGTGTACGACCAGTGACAGGTGCGGCAGATCGATACCGCGCGCCGCGACGTCGGTGGCGACGCAGATGCGCGCCCGGCGATCACGCAGCGCCTGCAAAGCAGCGTTGCGCTCCGACTGCGAATGCTCGCCTGACAGCGCCACCGCATCGAAGCCGCGTTCGGTCAGCGCAGCGTGAAGATGGCGGACATTGTCGCGCGTCGCGCAGAACAGCATGGCCGTCGTCGCTTCGTGGAAGCGCAGCAGATTGACGACGGCATTTTCGATGTCGGCCGGGGCGACGACAACGGCTTGGTAGGCGATGTCGCCATGGCCGCGATCTTCGCCGACGGTCGAGATGCGCAGCGCATCGCGCTGGTAGCGCTTGGCGAGGGCTACAATCGGCTTGGGAATTGTTGCCGAGAACATGAAGGTGCGGCGTTCTTGCGGCGTCCCGTCGAGGATTTGCTCAAGGTCCTCGCGGAACCCCATGTCGAGCATCTCATCGGCTTCATCGAGAACCGCTACCTTGATCTGCGCAAGGTTCAACGCGCCGCGTTCGAGGTGATCGCGCAAACGTCCCGGCGTTCCAACCACAATGTGCGCGCCCATATTGAGCGCTTTGCGTTCCTTGCTGGCATCCATGCCGCCGACGCAGGCGGCAATGCGCGCGCCGGTCTTGCCGTAGAGCCAGATTAGCTCGCGACTGACCTGCAGCGCCAGTTCGCGCGTCGGTGCGATGACCAACGCCAGCGGCGCACCGGCGCGACCGGCATGACCGTCCTCGCCCAACATCTGGGGGGCCATGGCGAGGCCGAAGGCGACGGTCTTGCCCGATCCGGTCTGGGCGGAAACCAGCAGATCGCGCCCTTCGGCATCGGGTTGCAGGACGGCAGCCTGGACGGGAGTGGGAGCGGCATAACCACGGGCGGTGAGCGCTTCGGCGAGAAGCGGCGGCAAGGATGTAAAGGGCATTTGGCAGCCTATGCCCTATTTTTGCTGCGAATGCGAATTGGCGATGGAAATGCGGCTATGCGACTGCGCTGACGCGCGTCGGGACTGGCGAAACCATACTGCAGCGTCTCGCGATCGGCCGATGATCCGCACGTCCGATTGGCTGACGCCCGGTCGCCCAAATGGGCGTTGTGCCGGTTGGCGAGTGGCAGTTAATAAAATTTAGCCACTATGGAGTGACGCGATGCGCCCGAAATTCCTGTTCCACGGCCTCGGACTTGCTGCTCTCGCCAGTTCTCCGGCGGCGGCCGTTACTGCGGCGAAATTCGGCACAGCAGTCAACACCAGCCTGCGGTCGTGCAACGGTGCCGGTCCGGTCAACAACTGCCCCGGCGGACAGTTGCTAAAGGCGGTGCGGCCGGGCAGCGCCGGATCGACTTTCTCCTCGGGGCGGCTCGAAGCCAATGTCGGCACCGCGCAGGCGGGGTCTTATGCCACCGGCTCGGCGCGGTTGCGCGGGATCGGCCTGCCCGAGATCAGGGGCAGCGCCTTTGCGGCGGGCAACGCCTCGCGGCTCGTCGGCGGCGCACAGGCGTGGCAGAGCTTCACCTATCGCGGCACCGACCCGACAGCGTTCAGCCTCGGCGGGCAGCTGCATTTTGTCGACAGCCGCGCCAGCCCGGTCAACGAGCTGCTGCCCGGCGGCAGCAGCTATTTCAGCTTCATTGCGATCTGGGACGCTGCGGCATTTCCGGTCAACAACAACGCGCCACCATTCTTCAACCTGCCCGCCTTCGGCGGCGACGCCGCCTGCAATTCGTTCAGCGGCTTGCTCGGCTATGGCTTTTCCTCCGGGCCCACAACCGGAGGATCGTATAGCGTCGGCCTGACCACCAGCGCCTGCGCACCCGGCAGCCTGACGCTGCACACGGGCCAGGAAATCGTCGTCCACGCCAACGTGTCGCTGTTCGTCAACCGAGGCGGCTTCGTCGATGCGTCGCGCACCTTCACCACCTTCCTCGATCCGGCACTCGGCCAGCCGGCGATCGCGGCGCTGCGAAGCAACCTTGTCCCCGGCAGCGGGGGCGTTCCGGAACCGGCAAGCTGGGCGCTGCTGATCGCCGGGTTCGGATTGACTGGTGCAGCAATGCGGCGGGCGGGGCGGCTGCCGGGGGTCAGGCGCAGCGCGGCCTAACGTTACACTAGGCCGAGCTCGCGCCCTCGCGCCGCTGCTTCGGTGCGGTTGGCGGCCGCAAGGCCGGCCAAGGTTGCAGCGACGTGGCTCTTCACAGTCGCAGGGGTAAGGCCAAGAAGGCGCGCGATTGCCTTGTTCGATTGCCCAGCCGCCATCAGACGGAGCACCTCGATCTGGCGCGCCGAGAGCGTGCGTTGGGGCCGGTTGGCAGCGATGGCGGCGACGCGTTCGGGAAGGTAGCGCCCGCCCGCCAGTACGAGCGCCAGCGCAGCTGCGACAACTCCCGGTGGCGCCGATTTGGGCACGAAGCCCGAAACCCCGCAATCGAGCAGCTCCATCATCACGGCGTCGTCGTCGATGCCGCTGACCACGAGAATATGTGTGGCCGGCGCGGCGGCACGCAGTTGCATGATCCCGGCAACCGGTGCTGCCCCCGGCATCGCGAGATCGACGATGCAGAGGTCGGGGGCGTCCGCAGCAAGCCTCAACGCCGCCGTGAAGTCGCTCGCTTCGGCGATCGTTGCGTCTGGCCAGCCACTGGCGACCGTCGCCGCCAGCGCCGCACGCATTAACGGATGATCGTCGGCGATCAGGCAGCTTCGCACAACAGTTCCGGATCGGGAGCAGTGGGCAGATCGATGTAGAAGGCGGCACCATGGACCCAGCGTGCGTCGAGTCCGGCAAGTCCGCCCATCGCCGCTGCCGCGCGGACTGCCGATGGCAGGCCGATGCCGAAGCCGCCCGGCGCATCGCTGCTGCCTTGCGAATAGTCCGCGAAGATATCGGCGGCCTCGGCGGCAGCGACACCCCGTCCATCGTCGATAACCCATATGCGTGCCCGGTCGTCATGGACGCGCACCCCGACGACGATCCGCGCCCCTTTCGAATGCCGGATGGCATTGGCGATCAGGTTGCCGACCGCGCGTTCGCACAGGAGCGGATCCGCGACGATCCAGCGTGCGGTGGGCATCACCTTCAGCCGCAGTCCTGCCGCCTTGGCCGTCAGCGCATGGGCCGAGGCAATCCGCGCCACCAGCGGCCCGGCGGCCAGCGGGCGCGCCTTGCCCCGCATCCCGCCCGCTTCGAGCCGCAGGTGATCGAGCATCTGCCCGAGCAGCGCCGATGCCGATGCCAGTGCCTCGCGCACCCCGTCCGTCGCCCGCGCCCGCGCCGGCATATCGCCCGTCGCCAGTGCGGCTTCGAAGAACAGCCCCGCCGCCTGCACTGGCTGCGCGAGATCGTGGCTCGCCGCGGCAATGAAGCGCGTCTTGGCATCGCGCGCCGCCGCGACTTCGGCGAGCGCCACCGCCAGTTCGTCGCGCGCCGCTTCGGCCGCCATGCGGTCGCGGAAGGCTTTGCGGACGTTGCGCGCAAGCGCCCGGCGGGTCTGCATCAGCCCCGCGCCCATTGACAGTGCGAACAGCCCGCCGGGCAGGCGCATCGGATCGTCCGAGGCGAGGTACCAGACGCCGAACGATCCGAGGATCGCGACGACGGCAAAGCCTGTCAGGTCGATCGTCGCCGGGCTCATCACGACGTAATTGATCACGAAGCCGAGCGCGAAGAATGCCAGCAGCATGCGCAGCGCCGGATCGGCATAGGGCATGAACAGCCAAGCCACCCCGGCGACCGCCGCGATGAGCGCGGCGTCCGAGACGGTGATGATCTGCCGTACCGCCTGCAACTGCCGCCCATCGCCTTGACGCTCCGCCACCGTGAGGACCGCCAACCAGACGATCAGCTTGGCCGCGACGACCAATCCCCACGGCAAGACCAGATAATCCGGTGCCAGCGGCAGCATCCGGACGAAGATGTAACCGCACGTGATCGCCACGAAGCCGAACGCCAGCGGCAGGTGCGTCCGCGCCGCCCGCAGATCCTTCCGGTCGGTCGCGAGTTCGATGGCCTTGTCCTGCGTCATCCGTCCCCCGCCCAATCGGCTCACCCATCTGGCCGATGCCACGCTTGCCGCGCAGCGTTAATATACAGTGTCGATCATGGTGATGCCGGGTGCAAGCCTGATCGACGCCATAACGTATTGGCGACCTTGCGCTACCGCTGCGCGGTCGTATGATTGGGGAGACAGGACAGTGCGCATAATCGCTTTGAGTTTGGCCCTGCTGGCAGCGCCGGCGGCCGCGACGACCTACGATGCCTTCACTAGCTTCAACGGAACGCAGGGTGCGGGCAACTTTTTTTACGGCAGCCTGCACAACGGCATGTTCACCCAGTTCGCCCATTGCAGCGACGTCAATCTGACCTATTGCCTTGGCACTGGCGGCGCGCCGCCAGTGTTCGGCGTCGGGCCGGCCCATATCACCGGGACGGTGATCATCCCCGGCGACCGCATTTTTACGCATCCGGGTGCCGACCCTTCGACCTTCAATCTCGTCGCCTTCCGCGCGCCGGTGGCAGCCGATTATCGCATCGATTCGCTATTTTCGTGGCAGGACATCTTTTCGCAGAATTTTAGCAACAAGGTGGGCATCACCAGCTACTTCCAAGCGTTCGGCCAGCCCGCCCAGATCAATCCGCGCTTCGTCCTGAACGTTCCGCAGGTGACCAATAGCGTCGTCAGGAGTTTCGGCGTTGGCGATATCTACGGCTTCGTGATCGACTCGAACGGTAGTTACAGCTTCGACTCCACCGGGCTCAACTTCACCGCCACGAGCCTGCCGGCCGTCGGCGGTGTCCCTGAACCCGAAAGCTGGGCACTGTTGATCGCCGGGTTCGGGCTGACCGGGGCCGCGATGCGGCGGCGTCATGGAGGGCTGCGCATCGTCACGGCGTGAGCGTGCGTCGAAATCCATCGCAAACGACGGGTACCGCTACCGGTCTCGAATTGGCCTCTCTTGACGGACGGGTCATCGCTTCGCCGCCGCTTTCCTCCACGGTCCAAATCCAATACGGGATCGTGCAGCACGGCGGCGGCGGACGCACCGATAGCGGAACGCGCGGGCTGTCTTATCCACACCATTCGCCACCAACCCCCTAGCCACCGCGCCTGCATCCGGGCTATGCCATTCCTCCCATGACCCGGTTCATTTTCATCACCGGCGGCGTGGTCTCCTCGCTTGGCAAGGGCCTGATGGCGGCGTCGCTCGCGGCGCTTTTGCAAGCGCGTGGCTATTCCGTCCGTATCCGCAAGTTCGATCCGTATCTGAACGTCGATCCGGGAACGATGTCGCCGTATCAGCACGGCGAGGTCTATGTCACCGACGACGGGGCGGAGACCGATCTCGACCTTGGGCACTACGAGCGCTTCACCGGCGTCGCATCGCGGCAGACCGACAATATCACCTCGGGTCGCGTTTACGCCGACATAATCGCCAAGGAACGCCGCGGCGATTTTCTCGGGGCGACCGTGCAGGTCATTCCGCATGTCACCGATGCGATCAAGGCGTTCGCCCGAAACGCGGTCGACGGCATCGATTTCATGCTGTGCGAAATCGGCGGGACGGTCGGCGACATCGAATCGCTGCCGTTTCTCGAGGCGATCCGGCAATTGAGTGCCGATGTCGGACGCACCAACGCTGTCTATATCCATTGCACGCTGGTCCCGTACCTCGCCGCTGCGGGCGAGTTGAAGACCAAGCCGACCCAGCACAGCGTCGCCGAACTGCGCGGTATCGGTATTCAACCGCACGTTCTCGTCTGCCGGTCCGAACATCCGGTCCCCGACAGCGACCGTGCCAAGATCGCGTTGTTTTGTAACGTCGCCAAGGAGGCGGTCATCGCCGCGCTCGATGCGCCGAGCATCTACGACGTGCCGATGCAGTACCATGCCGAGGGCCTCGACGATCAGGTGCTCGAGGCGTTCGGTATTACCGACGCGCCGCCGGCCGATTTCGGTCGCTGGACGGGCATTTCGGAGCGGTTGCACAGCCCCGAAGGCGAAGTCACGATCGGCGTCGTCGGCAAATATGTCGGGATGAAGGACGCGTACAAATCGCTGACCGAGGCGCTGGTGCATGGCGGTATCGCCAACCGGGTTACCGTCAATATCAAATGGCTCGATGCCGAGGATTTCGAACGCGACGACGTCGCATCGCTGCTTGAACCGATGCACGGCATCCTTGTGCCTGGCGGCTTCGGCGAGCGAGGGTCGGAGGGCAAAATCGCCAGCGTGCGGTTCGCTCGCGAACGTGAGGTACCGTTCTTCGGGATTTGCTTGGGCATGCAGATGGCGTGCATCGAGGCGGCGCGAAATCAGGCGGGGATCGCCGATGCCTCGACGACCGAGTTTGGCGAGACGACGGAACCGGTCGTCGGGCTCATCACCGAATGGATGAGCACTGACGGGTTGCAGACCCGGCAGGAAGGCGGCGATCTTGGCGGAACGATGCGACTGGGGGCCTATGATGCGGTTCTGGCGGGCAACAGCGTCGCGGCATCGCTATACGGCGGCACAAACATCAGCGAGCGGCATCGGCATCGCTATGAGGTCAACGTCCATTATCGCGAGCCACTGGAAAATGCCGGACTGATGTTCTCGGGTATGTCGCCCGACGGTTTGCTTCCCGAGATCGTCGAACGGCCCGACCATCCATGGTTTGTGGGCGTACAATTCCATCCCGAGTTGAAATCCAAACCTTTTGAGCCCCACCCGTTGTTCAAGGGCTTTATCGCCGCTGCGGTACGACAAAGCCGCCTCGTCTGAGGCGAATTTCGCCGAAACGAAAGTGTCGCGACTTATTGACACATCGAAGTGTTGCGATAAGTTGACACCGACACGGGGAGAGCGAAGCGGCGCGAACGGCCGTCACTCAGTCAAAGGGCGCGATGCTCGTGTGACGACAGGGCGGTTGCCGTGGGGGTAACCGGTCTGGTCATGTGGAACGGCAACCGCCCGCATGGCGAACATCGCAAGTCTGTAAAGGGATATGCCATGGCAGACGACAGTGAAAAAGTGTACCGCACGGGCCTAACTGCCCGTGAAGCCGAGGAAATCCAAGGCGGCCTGATGTGGGGTTCCCGCATTTTCTTCGGCATTGCCGTGTTCGCCCATATTCTGGCGTACATGTTTTCGCCGTGGATGCACTAGGAGGGTATAGACCATGAACGAGGGAAGAATTTGGCTGTACGTCAACCCGTCGGTTGGCATTCCGCTGTTTTTCATCGCCCTGATCACGGCGGTGCTTCTGGTGCATGCTGCAGTGCTTACCCACACCACGTGGTTCGGCAGCTATTGGCAGGGCGGCGCCAAGGTAATGGCTCCGGCTGCACCGGCAATGGCCGCTCCTGCTCCGGCAGCAGCTGCGCCCGCAGCCGATGCAATGGCTCCGGCTGCGAAGTAAGCTGAGCGAACGCACCGGGTTTCGGCCGGGTGTCAGTCAAGCGATGGGCCGGTGTCTTCGGACACCGGCTTTTTTTAGTTGAGGGCATCCACCGTCGGTTTCACCATCAGCGCGCGCGCACTTCGCGCCCCAGCCCGATTGCCGCCGCCGATTGGCGCATCAGCGGAAACATCGCGACCAGCGTCACCAGCAGCAGCAGCATTTCGAGCGTATAGACGTAGATATAGCCGGTCGCCGCCGGGGGCCATGGTCCGGTCAGCCCTTTGCGGGTCGCGAAATCGCGGATCAGTCCGCCGAGCGCCGCGCCGATACCGGCGCCCGTCGCCTGCACCGCGCCCCATGACCCGAGCGCCAGCCCGACCTGATCCTTGGGGGCGAAGTTCATCGTCGCGGTGAGTGTCCCATGGCCGAACAGCCCGGCGGTGAAGCCGATCATCAGTACACCGGTGACGAACAGCGGGACCGACTGCGACGGGGCTGCGGCGATCACCATCGCAAACGCCGGAATGCCAAGCAGTGCGCCGTTCGTTGCCATGCGGAACGGATCGAACCCACGACTGAGAATGCGCGACGCGAGTGCAAAACCGATCAGACCGCCGCCGGCAAAGGTCGCGGTGAGTTTGGTCGTCGCGCCAACACCGAGGCCGAGGACCTGCCCACCATAGGGCTCGAGCAGAATATCCTCCATGCTGAATGCCAGCGTACCCAGCCCGACCGCGATCAGCCGCCGCATGGCATGGCTTTGCGCAATATATTTCTGCCACGAATCATGGAAGGTCGGCGGCGGTGGCGGGATGGGGTCGCCGAGGCGGTGCGGCCGTCGCACCTCCTGCTTCCACAGCGCGATGATATTGAGGAAAATCGTGATGACCGCTGATGCCTGAATGACTTGGATCAGCCGCCCCGGGGTGAAATCCGCCAGCGCTGCACCGAATAATAGCGCCGCAATAATCATGCCGAGCAGCAGCATGGTGTACATCAACCCGACGACATTGGGCTGCGACGCCTCGGGGGCTTGATCGGTGGCGAGCGCCAAGCCGACGGTCTGGGTGATGTGGATGCCCGCGCCCACGAGGAGAAAGGCGAAGCCGGCACTCAACTGGCCGATCCACGGCGGCAGGTGTGCCGAGTTTCCGGCACCGGCCAGCACGAGCAGCGCGAACGGCATGACCGCAAGCCCGCCGAACTGAATCATCGTGCCGCGGAAGATATACGGCACGCGCCGCCAGCCGAGCGCCGAGACATGGGTATCCGAACGGAAGCCGATGATCGTCCGGAACGGCGCGAACAGCAGCGGCAGCGACAGCATGATCCCGACCAGCCCCGCCGGAACACCGAGCTCGACGATCATCACCCGGTTGAGTGTGCCGACGAGCAGCACCAGCGACATGCCGACCGACACTTGAATCAGCGATAGTCGCAGCAGCCGACCGAGCGGCAATTCCTCAGTCGCCGCATCGGCGAAGGGAAGAAAGCGCGTGCCCATGCGCAGCCAGACGCCGACAACCCTATTGCCAATGCTGGCCATTAAACCTCCCCCAAGGTGGACCCGTTATCGATACCGTTGTCGTCGCCCGGCGCGGGACCCGAAGCCAGTGGTGAACCGGGGCCAGGTCTTTGACAAGTCAGGAATCGACCGATGGCGCGATGCCCAGATGTCGGTTGGTGGCAGCCCGCCATGCCGCAAGGTTCGCCCCGTCGTGGCGCAACCCGATCCAGTCGGCGAAATCGACCGTCGTCAAAAGGACGATGTCGGCCATGCTGAAGCGCTCGCCTGCCACAAAGGTCTTTTCCGCGAGCTGCCGGTCAATCCAGTCGAGCGCCTCGATCGCCTTGCCTTTGCTGAAGTCGCCGTAGGCGGTGATCTGCGGGAACATCGTCGCAGTGATCGCATGGCCGTGCACCCACGCCCCCGACACCGCACTGCCCAGCAGCAATTCGATGCGGCGGATCCACATATCGGTTTCGGCGCGTTCGAAGGCGTCGCGTCCGAACAGCGGCGGTTCGGGATGAAGCTCGTCAAGGTAGCGGCAGATGGCGACAGTTTCGGCAAGCGTCCGGCCATCGTCGAGGCGCAGCGCCGGCAGCTGCCCACGGGGATTGATCGCCAGAAACTCGGGTGATCGATGTTCGCCCTTGAACAGGTCGAAATTGGTTTCGGGGATGGTCAGCCCCTTCAATTTACAGACCAGCGCCACGCGGCGCGGGTTGGGCGCAAGATCGCTCGACGCCATATACAGATGCATTGTTCGGCCTCCCGATGATGCAGGAGTGTCCGCGCTGACGGTCCCTGATGCAAGCCTGTGCGGGACGACACGATCAATGAAAAACGCCCGGACCTTGCGATCCGGGCGTTGGTCGTGACGAGACCTGAACCTGTTTTTACTTGCCGACGTTTACCGGAATGCCCCTCCGGCGAACGTACCGTAACCCGACCCTAAGAACGCAGCCGTTGACGGCTGTCTTGTTCCCCGAACCCCCGACCGCGAACGACTGGAAGACGGAAATGCGAATACTGGCGTTTCGCGGACTTGTCATGAATTACCGAACGTCGCCTGACACTTGCCGGACAACTGTGCTGTTGCTGCAACAGGTCGTTAACCGTCGGCCATAACGCCAGGGTCGGGACCGCATTGCGCCGGGCTTGCGCCATGCTACACGGCGCGGCGAATGCCTGTTTGAAAGTTCCGACGTTGCGCCTTTCCCGTTACTTCTTGCCCGTTCTCAAGGAAACGCCGGGCGATGCCCAGGTGGTTAGCCACCAGCTGATGCTGCGTGCCGGCATGATCCGCCAGACGGCAGCAGGCATTTATGCGTGGCTGCCGCTTGGCCTGCGGGTGCTGCGCAAGATCGAGGCGGTCATTCATCGTGAGCAGGCTGCTGCGGGCGCGCTCGAAATGCTGATGCCGACGATCCAGTCGGCCGAGCTTTGGAAGCAATCGGGACGCTACGATGCCTATGGCCCCGAGATGCTGCGCATCAAGGACCGCCACGACCGCGAGATGCTGTACGGTCCGACGAATGAGGAAATGATCACCCAGATCTTCATGGGCGGTGTCAAAAGCTACCGCGACCTGCCACGCACCCTGTACCATATTCAGTGGAAGTTCCGCGACGAGGTCCGGCCGCGTTTCGGCGTAATGCGCGGGCGCGAGTTCCTGATGAAGGACGGCTACAGCTTCGATCTCGATGCCGAAGGCGGGCGCGCGAGCTATCGGGCGATGTTCGCATCGTATCTCAAGACGTTTGCCGCGCTGGGGTTGAAGGCGGTGCCGGTGCGCGCGCCGACCGGGCCGATCGGCGGCGATCTCAGCCACGAATTCCACATCCTCGCCGATACCGGCGAAAGCGAAATCTTCTACGATGCGGCGCTCGAGGACATCGCGCTCGATGCCCCCGACGCCACCGAACGCCTGACCGCAATCTATGCGATGGAAGCCGAGGAGCATGCCAAGGTCGCCGATTGCCCGGTTCCGCCCGAACGCCTGCGCTCGCGGCGCGGGATCGAAGTCGGGCACATTTTCTTCTTTGGCACCAAATACACCGATGCCTTCGATCTTGCAGTAACGGGGCCGGATGGTGCGCCGGTACGCCCGCTGATGGGCAGCTATGGCATCGGCGTGTCGCGACTGATGGCAGCGATCATCGAGGCCAGCCACGACAAGGACGGCATCGTCTGGCCCGAGGCTGTTGCCCCCTACAAGGTCGCACTGATCAACCTGCGCGTCGATGATGCGGCGTGCGCCACCGCTGCCGACGATCTGTACGCCAAGCTGACAGCTGCCGGGGTCGAGGTATTGTACGATGACCGCGACGAGCGAGGCGGAGCGAAGTTCGCCACCGCCGACCTGATCGGCCTGCCGTGGCAGTTGGTCGTCGGTCCGAAGGGGATCGCAGCCGGAGTCGTCGAGTTGAAGCGGCGCGGCGGCGAGCGCGAAGAGGTTTCGGTTGAAGCGGCAGTTGCGAGGCTTGCCGCTTGATCACCCGTTATGAACGCATGATTGCCCGTCGTTATCTTCTGCCTGGGCAGGGCGAGGGCTTCATCTTCCTTGTCGCGACGATCAGCATGATTGCTGTGGCGTTGGGCGTGGCGGCACTAATAGCCGTGATGTCGGTAATGAACGGTTTCCGCGCCGAACTGTTCGACCGCATTCTCGGGCTGAACGGCCATGCGGTTATCCAGGGCTATGGCGGCAGACTGGAGAACTGGCAGCCACTGGCGGCGCAGGTTCGCAGCCTGCCCAACGTAACCTCGGTGACGCCCTTGATCGAACAGCCGCTGATGGCGAGTTTGGGTAACCGCGTCGAAGGTGTGCTGGTCCGGGGCATGACGCTGGCCGATATCAATGGCACCAAGGTCATCGCGTCCAACGTTCGCGCTGGCAAACTCGCCGATCTGCAGCCGGGAACCAACACCGTCGCCATCGGCGCACGGCTGGCCGAAGCGCTCGGCGCGCGGGTTGGCGACACGATCAGTTTGATCAGCCCGCAGGGACAATCGACGGTCTTCGGTACCGTGCCGCGCATCGTCGCGTACCGGATCGTCGCCGTCTTCGAAGTCGGCATCTATGACTTCGACAAGGCCTTTGTCGTCATGCCGATGGCCGACGCCCAGACGCTGTTGATGATGGGCGATGCCGTCGGCATGGTCGAAGTCGTCACCAACGATCCCGACCGCGTCGGCGACATCCTTGCGCCGATCGTGCCCAAGATCGTCGGGCAAGCCGTAGTCAATGACTGGAAATCGACCAACGCCTCGTTGTTCGAAGCGCTGGTCGTCGATCGTCTGGTGACCTTCTGGGTCGTGGCGATCATCATCCTTGTCGCCACGTTCAACATCCTGTCGTCGCTGATCATGCTGGTGCGCGCCAAGACGCGCGACATTGCGATCTTGCGGACGATGGGGGCCAGCCGTGCTGCATTGATGCGCATCTTCGTGACCGTCGGCACCATCATCGGCGGGCTCGGCATCTCGCTCGGGTGCGTGCTGGGGTTTGCGTTGCTCAACTTCCGCGCCAGCATTGCGGCGGGGTTTGGCGCGCTGACCGGAACGCCGTTGTGGGACCCGTCGGTGCGTTACCTCACCGAATTGCCGTCGAAGACCGATCCGATGGAGGTCGTCGGCATCGTCGTTCTGGCGCTGCTGCTGTCGTTCCTCGCGACGCTCTATCCGGCGTGGAAGGCCGCGAGCACCGATCCGGTACAGGTGCTGCGCTATGAGTGACGCCGTCCTTATTGTCGAAGACCTGCGCCGCGCGTTCACCCAAGGGTCGGCGACGATCGAGGTGCTGCGTGGCATCGATCTCAGCGTCAACGCGGGCGAGATCATCGCACTGCTCGGGCCTTCGGGTTCGGGTAAATCGACGCTGCTGCAGGCGGTTGGTTTGCTCGAAGGTGGCTTTGGGGGTCGCATCAGCATCGGCGGCGAACGGGTCGAGGCGCTCGACAACGCCGGCCGCACCCGGGTGCGGCGCGACAAGCTCGGCTTCGTCTATCAGTTCCACCATTTGCTGCCCGATTTCAGCGCGCAGGAGAATGTCGTGCTGCCGCAGCTGGTATTCGGTAAGACGCCCGCCGAGGCCAATGCGCGGGCAGCATCGCTGTTGACCGATCTTGGCCTTGGCGACCGGCTGACGCATCGCCCGGCGCAACTGTCGGGCGGTGAGCAACAACGCGTCGCCGTCGCCCGCGCGCTGGCCAATCGCCCGCCACTGGTGCTCGCCGATGAACCGACCGGCAACCTTGACGAGGCGACGGCGGCCAAGGTGCTCGCCGAGTTCCTGTCGCTGGTGCGCGGGCAGGGGAGTGCAGCGCTCGTCGCCACCCATAATATCGCGCTGGCAGCGAAGATGGACCGGGTGGTGACATTGCACGAGGGCCGGCTGGCTTAAATTGTTCCCGTCATCCCGGGCTTGACCCGGGACCCAGTTGTCTTTCGCGTCGACGGTCCGGAAAGAAAGCTGGGTCCCGGGTCAAGCCCGGGATGACGAGGTCATTCTGCCACCGCTCCGCCCTTGATCACGCCCTTCACTCGCTCCAGCACCGTCACGTCCTTCAGCGGGTCGCCCTCCACCGCCACCATGTCGGCAAAGTGTCCGGGCGTGAGCGACCCGACATCGCCCGTCCGCCCAAGCAGGTTGGCTGCAACGATTGTCGCCGACTGTATGGCCTGCAGCGGTGTCATCCCGTAGTGCACCATGTAAGCGAACTGCCGCGCGTTGAGCCCGTGCGGGTAAACCCCGGCGTCGGTACCGAAGCTCAGCTTGACGCCCGCCTTGACGGCGCGCGCAAAGCCCTGCCGCTGTGCCTCGGTCGTCGCGAGGTTCTTGGCGAGATATTCGGCTGGCCACCCCGCCTTGCGGCCTTCGGTATCGATCCAGTCGCCGTTGTAGATGTCCATGTCGAGCCAGACGCCGTTGGCTTTGGCGAGCACAATGCCGCGTGCGTCGATCAGCGAAGCGTGTTCGATCGAGCGGGCACCCGCATTGATCGCGGCGATAATCCCCGCCGCGCCGTGCGCATGGGCGATGCAGTACGACCGTAGCCGGTTGGCCTTGCTGCATGCGGCGCGCATCTCTGCGGGTGTCAACTCCAACTCGCCCGGCTTGCTACCGACAGCCAACACCGCGCCAGTCGCGATCAGCTTGATGAAGTCCGCTCCGTGTCCGAGCAGATACGTCACCCGCGCTCGTGCTGCGGCCGCGCCGCGCACCTCGCCGATGCGGAATTCGGGACCGATGATGGTTCCCGGCTTGGCTCCCGTCACCGAGCCGCCGCCGCCGGGTTTGGTGATATAGCCGCCCGCGACGACCATGCGTGGACCCGCGATGCTGCCTGCGTCGATGGCACGCTTCAGCCGCACGTCGCTCAGCCCGCGATAGACGCCCACGTCGCGCACCGTGGTGAAGCCCGCCAAGAGCGTCGCCCTGGCAGCGCGCGATCCGGCGGCGAAAATGTCATCGGCATCATGCTTCAGCGCTTCGGCGGGATCGTCGGTTTCGGCATAGCCGTCGGCGACGTGCGTATGCATGTCGATCAGCCCCGGCAGCACCGTATAGCGCGACCAATCGATGACGCGGGCGTCCGGCGGCGTTGCCTGCCACGGCGCGATCCGCACGACCCGCCCGTCGGTCACGGTGATTGTCTGGTCGGCAATCACCTTACCCGTGGCGACATCGAGCAACCGCCCGGCATGGACCAACACCGTCTCCGCTGCCGCGCTGCCTGCCCACAAAACGGCGGCGACCGTTGCCAGCCGCCGCCCGATTGTTCGTATGTCCATGCCGCGCCCTCCGTCTTGCGAATGGCGCATGGTCGCCGGGTGGGCGGCGGTCCGCAAGGGACTGCCGCCCATGGGCTCAGAAGGTCAGCCGCAGGCCGCCGCGTGGGTGATAGCGGCCGTCGGTGGTCGATGAACGGAACATAAGTGCGGCGTTCAGCAATATGACATCTGTGCTGTGGCTTTATCGCTACATCCCCTCAGCGGGATTATACAGGAGTGTTCGCCATGAAACGTCTCGCCTTGATTGTGTTTGCCGGTGCGTTGGCAAGTGTTGGCCTTGCCGCCTCGGCGCAGGCCGATCCGAATTACGGCCGGTATTACAGCACGCAATATGCCACGCAGTCAGCAGCATATGGCGGCAACGCCGGTGGTTACTATCGCAACTTCGATGATTTCAATGACCAGTACAGCCGTGTGCTGCGCCGGATCGACCATGGTCTGCGCGACGGCACCTACGACCGCCGCCAGGCGCGGGTGTTCCGCCGCACCGCCGACCAGATCCGCAACCGTGCCTATATCCAGCAGCAGCGCGGCTATTTCGACCCGCGCGGAACGGCGCAGCTGATGGATAACCTCCTCGGCCGGATGCGGATCGCCCACGAGCGCGGCCATGAAACCAATGCCGCTTACGGCGACGATCACCACGACGATGGGCGTTACAACGACGACGGTCGCTACAACAACCAGCGCGACCCGCGTTATGGCGACCGCAGCACGCTCGATCCCCGCGATCCCAACTACCGCCCCAACGACAGCGGTTATCCGCGCCGGTAGTGGCATCGGCGGCGTGGCTTGACTTGGCCGCGCCGCCGCGCTGACATTCCCACGATCGCGCCATGAAAGCGCGACCGTGGGGAGAGCGGCCATGTTGCACCGGGTAGACCGGGCGTTCGGTGAGAAGTTCCTGACCAGCGTCGACGACTTCTACGCTTATGGCACCCATCTGCTGTTCAACGAATGGTGGGACGCGGCCCCCGACGATGTCATCGCCAAATATGTCGCGGCGATCGAAGACCATCCCGAACACGGGCCGTTGGCGCGCGCCGCCTGGTTCGCGCCACCCTTCGCGCTCGGCCAGCTGGCGCACTGCGCGCCGGGAACGCTCGGCGCGGCGTGGCGCGCGCACATGGTCGACAACGGCCTCGCCGAAGCGCTTGCCGATGGCTACCGCGCGCTGACCGACACATTCGCCGCCAGCGGCAAGCTCGACCGCATGCCGCCGGTCATGCGCTACAAGGTGTTGCGCGGCTATCAGACCCACGATCTCCACCATGTCCTTACCGGCTACACCACCGCGCCGCCGCACGAACTGGCGTTGCAGGCGTTCGGCCTCGCGCAGATGGATTTCCCCTATGCCGCGATGACGCTGTCGACGATCCTCAGCCATGCGACGCTTGTCGACCCACTGCTGATCAAGCCCGCGCTCGACGCCATCACCGACGGCTGGGCCTTTGGTCGCCGCGCCAAAAGCATCCAGTTCATCGCCTTCGAAACGATGATCGACCGGCCGCTCGCCGACATCCGCCGCGACTATGGCCTTGACCGCAGCACGCCGTTCGCCCCCGATCTCGCCGCCGTCCCCGTGCTCATCGCGCAGGAACTGGTGGTGCAGGAGGCGATGCGCGCGGCGTGACGCACGGCGTCGCAGCGGCGCTCGGCGCTCGCAAAGGTGACGAAAGAGACTCCAAAAACGCTCAGCGTGACGCTGGCGTCTTCTCATCATCGGATACACAAACCGGCTGTACCAAGCTGAAATCGAAAGTTTTGTACTCCGGCAATGCTGCTGACGCCGGAGTTTGCGGCAACGCCAGCGCCGCAGCGTCGCCGCTCATCACGTCGCTGTTCCACGCCAGGTCGGCGAGCACATCGGGGGCCATCAACAGGTGCGGCTCGGCCGGCGGAACGGGTGCCAGCGCCGCCAGCGCCCGCGCCACCGGAGCCATCAGCGCCGCGCCGCTGCGGCCTTCGTTCGGCGCGCCATAGCGTTCGGGATGATGCGCGCGCAGCAGGAACATCAGCAGCCGGTCGCTATAGCGCTGGCGCGTGTAGATATGGTTGCCCGCCTTATCGACCACCGGCTCCTCGATCCCGTTGAAGGCGCGGTCGAAGGCGACATCGGTCAGCTGTTTCGACGCCTCCGCGAGCGCCGCATCCCACGCCGCCGCAAACTGTTCGGCCCCGGGCTCGCGTCGCAAGCGATAGGCGCTGGATTTGGGCTTCCCCACCGCCTTCGCCGCCGCCGCCACCGATCCGGTATCGGCGAGGGTTTCGATGAACTGCCGCTGCAGCGAAATCGACCAGCCATCATGGCGCGGCGCGCGCGGCACCGGCAGCCAATCATAATCGCCGGGATCGAAGCCATGCGCATCAAGGGCAGGGGCGGGGATGAAGTCAGGATCGCTCATGCGACTCGGTGTAACCGATTTGGTTGTGTGTAGGACAGGGGGGCCGGAGGCGGGCTGCGCGGAAGGCGGCCGACGATCCGAAACTAACGCCTTAAACCCCTCTCCCGCCTGCGGGAGAGGCGAGACGCGCGCCAGCGCGCCGGGTGAGGGTGTCCCTATCGTGCCAACAAAAAGAACACCCTCACCCGGGCCGCGCGTAAACACGCGCGTCTCTCGCCTCTCCCGCAAGCGGGAGAGGGGGCGCATGGCCGATGCCGTCGTTAGAACCCACGCGCCGCGCACGACAACCCCCTCTCCCGCCTGCGGGAGAGGCGACTCGCGCGCCAGCGCGGCGGGTGAGGGTGTGCCCCAGCGGCGAAACAAAAGACCACCCTCACCCGGGCCGGCTGCGCCGTCTCTCGCCTCTCCCGCAAGCGGGAGAGGGGCTTGCGGCATCGTTTCGGCGCTGTAGGTTCGGGCGATTTCACGCGTCACCCGTGTTGTCAGTCCGCACGCCCGGCCGCTGCGCCAGACCATGCCCGAGGCGGAGACGCAGCTATGGCACCGGCTGCGTGATCGGCGGCTGATGGGGCACAAGTTCCGGCGGCAGCACGGCATCGGGCCATATATTGCCGATTTTGCCTGTGTCGCGGCGCGACTGGTCGTCGAGCTCGACGGGTCGCAGCACGCGCTCGCCACCGAAGCCGATGCGCAGCGCACGGCGTTCATGGCGGCGCAGGGCTGGCGGGTGGTGCGGTTCTGGAATGCCCAGGTGCTGACCGGGATCGATGACGTGCTGGCGACAATCCTGCACCATCTCGCCGAATAACCCCCTCTCCCGCTTGCGGGAGAGGCGACTCGCGCAGCAGCGCGGCGGGTGAGGGTGTTCCCCAGCGCCGAAACACGAGAGCACCCTCACCCGGGCCACGCGTAAACACGCGCGTCTCTCGCCTCTCCCGCAAGCGGGAGAGGGGGCGCATGGCCGATCCCGTCGCTCGTACCAACGCGTCGCCACCCCAAACCCCTCTCCCGCCTGCGGGAGAGGCGACTCGCGCGCCAGCGCGGCGGGTGAGGGTGTGCCCCAGCGGCGAAACACGAGAACACCCTCACCCGGGCCACGCGTAAACGCGCGCGTCTCTCGCCTCTCCCGCAAGCAGGAGAGGAAAGTCAAACAGCCGGCAAATAAATCTCCCCACCCTTCGCCCGGAACTCCGCACTCTTCTCCGCCATCCCGGCCTCGGCCTCCAGCATCTCGGCGGTATTCTGCTTCGCCGCATAATCCCGCACCTCCTGCGTGATCTTCATGCTGCAAAACTTCGGCCCGCACATCGAACAGAAGTGCGCCACCTTCGCGCCCTCCGCCGGCAGGGTTTCATCGTGGTATTTCAACGCGGTTTCCGGATCGAGCGACAGGTTGAACTGGTCGCGCCAGCGGAAATCGAAGCGCGCGCGGCTCAGCGCGTCGTCGCGCGCCTGCGCCGAGGGGTGGCCCTTGGCGAGGTCGGCCGCGTGGGCCGCGAGCTTGTAGGTGATGACGCCGACCTTGACGTCGTCGCGGTCGGGCAGGCCGAGGTGCTCCTTGGGGGTCACGTAACACAGCATCGCGCAGCCGAACCAGCCGATCATCGCCGCACCGATGCCGCTGGTGATATGGTCGTATCCCGGGGCGATATCGGTGGTCAGCGGCCCGAGCGTGTAGAAGGGGGCCTCGCCGCAGGTTTCAAGCTGCTTGGTCATGTTGACCTTGATCTTGTGCATCGGGACATGACCGGGGCCTTCGATCATCACTTGGCAATCGTGCTTCCACGCAACCTGCGTCAGTTCGCCCAAGGTTTCGAGTTCGGCGAATTGCGCGCGGTCGTTGGCGTCGGCGATGCAGCCGGGGCGCAGGCCGTCGCCGAGGCTGAACGACACGTCGTACGCGCGCATGATCTCGCAGATTTCCTCGAAGCGGGTGTAGAGGAAGTTCTCCTTGTGGTGGGCGAGGCACCATTTGGCGAGGATGCTGCCGCCGCGGCTGACGATGCCGGTGACGCGCGTCGCGGTCAGCGGCACATACGCCAGCCGGACGCCGGCGTGGATGGTGAAGTAATCGACGCCCTGTTCGGCCTGTTCGATCAGCGTATCGCGGTAGATGTCCCAGTTGAGGTCTTCGGCGATGCCGCCGACCTTTTCGAGCGCTTGGTAGATCGGCACGGTGCCGATGGGGACCGGCGAGTTGCGCAGGATCCATTCGCGGGTGTTGTGGATGTTGCGCCCGGTCGACAGGTCCATGACGGTGTCGGCTCCCCAGCGGGTGCTCCAGACCATCTTGTCGACTTCCTCGCCGATGCTGCTGGCGACGGCGGAATTGCCGATGTTGGCGTTGATCTTGACGAGGAAATTGCGGCCGATTGCCATCGGCTCGGCTTCGGGGTGGTTGATGTTGGCGGGGATGATGGCGCGGCCGCGCGCGATTTCGGAGCGGACGAATTCGGGGGTGACGTAATCGGGGATTTCGGCACCGAAATCCTCGCCGTCGCGGATCAGTCCTTCGACCTTGGCCCGACCGAGGTTTTCGCGGATCGCGACATATTCCATTTCCGGCGTGATGATGCCGCGGCGGGCATAAGCGATCTGGGTCACGGCCTGCCCCGGTTTAGCGCGGAACGGCAGGTGGTTGACGTTGGGGAAGACGGCGGTTTCGGGCTGCTGCTTGCCACCGAAGATGCCGTTGTCTTCGGGCTGCACGTCGCGCCCGGGGTAGCGTTCGACATCGCCGCGCGCTTCGATCCACGGGGTGCGCAGCGGCGGCAGGCCGGCGGCGATATCGATATGCGCGTCGGCATCGGTGAACGGTCCGGAGGGATCGTACACCCGCACCGGGGCTTCGTTGGCCGAGGCTTCGAGCGGAATTTCGCGCATGGCGACGCGGATTTCGGGGTGGAGGACGCCGGGGACATAGACCTTTCGGCTGCCCGGCAACGGCCCGGTGGTGACGGGCATTTCGATCTTCGAGGCGATGTCGGCCATGTCGGCGCACTCCAGTGGATCGGACGGAGTGCGGGTGCCTGAACCGCGCCCTCCCTCCGCCGGTTCAAACCGGATCAGGTTCAGCGGGTCGCGGTTCAAAACCGCCTCTCAGCCGGTAACACCGGCCCCCCGGGGACAGGAGCACTGTAGGCGGGTTGAGGGTAGGGGGGAAGGGGGTCGAACTATTCAGACGCTGTGTCGCCTTCGACCGTCTGGGCGAGATTGAGGAGGCGGCGGTGGTATTTCTGCAAGCGAACGAAATGCGCATCGATAGCGAGCGCGATCTCCTTCGAATTCTTGACTGCCAGAAAATGCCCGACGATCTGGGAATAATGTTCGGCCTGACGCGGCAGCCGCAGCGCCGGATCGCGCTTTTCAACGATTTCGGGATCGGACATGACTTGAACGACTTGCGCCGGTTCCGGGATTTCCGTCAGCGACGACGGTTTTGGCACCTTGCCGTTCATCAGCGGCGACCGGCTATGATGATAGTGGTAGAGCGCATCTTCGAGCGGCTGAATTTCATCTTTGCCGACAACCGGAAATGCCCAAACCCATGCAATTTCCCACACATCGACCTGTCGATTGGCGATGATGTCCGAACGCGCCGATGTGAGATGCCGGTTGACCCGCGCGCGAATGCCATCGACCGACTGCCCGACATAGATCGGCACTCCATCGAGATCGCAGAGCATGTAGCAGCCGATTTGATTGGTCAGCGTGCGGACGGCGCGACGCCGGTAGTCGAGATCGATTGCCATCCTATTCGGCGGCGATGGCGTGGGCGGGAACCGTGTTCGCCGCAAGAATAGGCTCGATAACCGATGCCGCCAGAAACCGCACCACGGGCACCGCCAATCCGTCGCCCGCGACATGATATGCGTCATTGTAGCGTGGCGGCAGATTGTACGTCTCGGGGAGTCCCATCAGCCGGGCCGCTTCGCGCGGTGCGAGCAGCCTCGAGCGGATTGTCTGGCCTTTGACCAGCACGATGACCTGCCGTGACGAGCCGCCGCCCGGCGTGCGTAAGCAGCCTGCAATGCCGTCATCACGGAGTTCGGCGCGCTGGCGGCGAATACCATCGGGGCCGGGCCGGGTTCGTTTATAAATCGTCGCCACGCGCCGTCGGCCATCACGCTGCAGTGAAGCCAGTTTCTGCTGGTTCAAGCCCGACATCATGCCCAGCAAGCGGGCCGTTTCGGCGGATGTGTGCCACTCCACACCGCTTGGCGCGTCGTCGATAAGGGCTTCAAGCAGAGGGATATCTTGCCGCGTCGGAGCCGGATTGAACCACAGCCATTGCGATCGGTCATCCTCGGCCAGTCGATTGACTGCCCTTTCCATGGCTGGCGGGTGCCAGTGCTCAGTTGGCCCGCTCGCTAGCAAGTGGCGCGGAACGAAAAGATCGTTTCTTACTGCAGTTATAAAAATACGGGGTCGAGACTGGGGCAGAAACGCTGCCGCATCGATCAGCATTGCGCCGCACCTGTAACCACCAAGCGCCAATGACCGGGCAATAGCTGCAAAATCCCGACCGCCATTTGCAGTAAGGCTGCCATAAACATTTTCAAGCACGACAACAGGCGGAGCCCGGTTATCGGCGCGCATTGCCTCAATCAGCCGCCAAAATGCCCAGAAGGCACCGGATCGTGTCTGTTCATTCTCCGTACCAATTCCGGCGTTGTTTCCGGCGAGGCTCAAGTCCTGACAGGGAAACGACGCCCAGACCAGATCGGCGCAGCCCGGCAAGTCGGCGGCAATAATCCTGTTGACGTCCTGCACCAAAGGGCGGTCGCCCCAATTGGCTTCATATACGTCTGCCTTCATCGGATCGAAGTCGTTGGCGAAGGTGCAGTGCCAGTGCTTACCCAACCCCGCGCGTGCCATGCCGCCGCCGGCGAAGAATTCAAAGAAACGGCGGGTGTTCACACTTTGTTTCTATCACATGTGTGGTCCCTGACAAGGGCGGCCTGACAGCGCGCAGGCCACCTCACCCCCTCGAAATCGCCCGATCCAAATTCGACCTTACCGCTTCGAAGAACTGTTCGGTTGTCATCCATGCCTGATCGGGGCCGATGAGGATGGCGAGGTCCTTGGTCATCTTGCCTTCTTCGACCGTCTCGATGCAGACGCGCTCGAGCGTTTCGGCGAATGCCGTCACCGCCGGGGTGTTGTCGAGCTTGCCGCGATGCTTCAACCCGCCGGTCCACGCGAAGATCGATGCGATCGGGTTGGTGCTCGTCGGCTTGCCTTCCTGATGCATGCGGAAGTGGCGGGTGACGGTGCCATGCGCGGCTTCGGCTTCGACGGTCTGACCATCGGGCGTCAGCAGGATCGAGGTCATCAGTCCGAGCGAGCCAAAGCCCTGCGCGACCATATCGGACTGCACATCGCCGTCGTAATTCTTGCACGCCCAGATGAACTTGCCCGACCATTTCAGCGCGCTGGCGACGAGGTCGTCGATCAGGCGATGTTCATAGACGATGCCAGCTTTGCGATACGCAGCCTTGAAATCATTGGTGTAGATTTCTTCGAACAGA
Source organism: Sphingomonadales bacterium (assembly GCA_038229555.1). Taxonomy (GTDB): domain Bacteria; phylum Pseudomonadota; class Alphaproteobacteria; order Sphingomonadales; family Sphingomonadaceae; genus Sandarakinorhabdus. Next base: position 77,378 of record JBBROI010000002.1, on the reverse strand, counting down.
TCCTTGAAGCGGCCGTCATAGGCCTTGAGGATGGTGTTCTTGGTCGACAGATACACCGGCCAGCCGCGCTGCAGCCCATAATTGAGGCAGGCGCGGGCGAAATCGCGGATGCTGTCATCGAGATTATACATGCCCATGGCGACGCCCGCCGAAGGGTATTCGAAGACTTCATGTTCGATCGTCTGGCTGCCGTCGTGCGCCTCCCAGCGCATGATCAGCTTGCCGGGGCCGGGGACGAGGAAATCGGTGGCGCGGTACTGATCGCCGAAGGCGTGGCGCCCGATGACGATGGGGTCGGTCCAGCCGGGGACAAGGCGCGGCACGTTCGAAATGACGATGGGTTCGCGGAAGACGACGCCGCCCAGAATGTTGCGGATGGTGCCGTTGGGCGATTTCCACATCCGCTTGAGGCCGAATTCCTTCACCCGCGCTTCGTCGGGGGTGATCGTCGCGCACTTCACGCCGACGCCGAATTCGCGGATCGCATTGGCCGACTGGACGGTGATCTTGTCGTCGGTTTCGTCGCGGCTTTCCATGCCAAGATCGAAATATTTGAGGTCGATATCGAGATACGGCAGGATCAACTGCTCGCGGATCCATTGCCAGATGATCCGCGTCATCTCGTCGCCGTCGAGTTCGACGACCGGATTTTCGACTTTGATTTTGGCCATCGGAACCCTCGGAATAAGCGGTGCTGCGTCTGCGAAACCTCTAGGGGGCGCGGCGGCGGCGGGTCAAGCGAAGCGGCGCTACAGTCGCGCCGCGAGATCCTCCAACCCCGCCAGCGGCTGATACAGGTCGGCAAGGTTGGGTGGCGCGAAGCCCTGCGCATCGAGGTGCGCCAGCAACGCCAGAAACGGGTCCCAATAGCCATTGGCCCCAAGCAGCCAGACCGGCTTGTCGTGAATGCCGAGTTCGCGCCAGGTGATCGTTTCGAACAGTTCGTCGAGCGTGCCGATGCTGCCCGGCAGCGCGACGATGGCATCGGCGCGGGCGTGCATGATCGCCTTGCGGGCATGGAGCGTCTCGGTGACGATCATTTCGGTCAGGCCGGCTTGGGCGATTTCGGCGGTCATCAGGCTTTGCGGGATGATGCCGATGACCGTGCCGCCACCGGCGAGGCACGCGCGCGCGGCAATCCCCATCAGCCCGACGCCGCCGCCGCCATAGACCAATGTGATGCCCCGCGCGGCGAGCAACGTCCCGAAGGCAGCGGCAGTTTCGGCATGCGCAGGGTCGGTGCCGGTCCGCGAGCCGCAGAACAGGAGGAGCGAGGCGATCATTGCGCCTCCCTACAGTGCCGCTGCCGTTTCGGGGAGGGGGCATCGATTTGCCCCCGCCGTCCTAGCCCGCTAAAGCACCGACATGAGTGAGCTCCCGACCGAATTCGACAGCGTCCCCGAATATCCGTTGCCCGTCGTGCCGGGAGAATCGGCGCGGTACAAATTCCCGCCGATGCACCCCGAAGGGCGCAAGTTTGCCGGTCCTGCCGCAGTGGCAGTGCTGGTGGCGGCGTTCGTGCTCGGGTGGACGACGCTGGCGTGGCTGCTCGCCGGGATCACCGCGTGGATCGTCGCCTTCTTCCGCGATCCGGTGCGCGTCACGCCGGGCGATGGCGGGGTGCTGGTGTCGCCCGCCGATGGGTTGGTCAGCCTGATTGCCACCGTCGAGCCGCCGCGCCAGCTGGTCGGCGACGGCGGGCTGCCGCCGGGACCGTGTCTGCGGATTTCGGTGTTCATGAGTGTCTTCGACGTCCACATCAACCGCTCGCCGATCGCCGGGATTATGCGCCGCATCGTCTATGTGCCGGGCAAGTTTTTGAACGCCGATCTCGACAAGGCGAGCGACGATAACGAACGGCAGTATTTCATCGTCGAGGCCGCCGACGGGACCCGGGTCGCTTTTACCCAGATCGCCGGGCTGGTGGCGCGGCGTATTTTGCGCTTTGTCGAGGAGGGCGCGCGGGTGGGCGCTGGCGAGCGCATCGGGCTGATCCGCTTCGGCAGCCGGGTCGATGTCTATCTGCCCGCCGGCTATACGCCTTCGGTGCTCGTCGGGCAGCGTGCAACGGCGGGTGAAACCGTGCTGGCGCGGTTGAACGCAGCGCCGGTGCTGATCGGGTCGGCACAGTGACTGGGCGCAGCGGTGGAGTGCTATGCGGCGGCATATATGATTGTCATCCCGGGCTTGACCCGGGACCTAGTTACCTTTGCCTCGTCGCCAGAAAAACTGGGTCCCGGGTCAAGCCCGGGATGACAGCTTGCGGTGAGTGACCCCGACTCCCAAGCCGGTAGCGAACCGGGGTCAGCCGAAGTCCCCGTCGCGGCCTCAGGCACCAGAATCGACCGACCCGCCCCCCGCGCGCCGCGCCGTGCGGCAATCCCGCTGCGGGCGCTTATCCCCAACGCCATCACCTTGCTGGCGCTGTGCTTCGGGCTGACCGGAGTACGGTTTGCGATCTCGGGTGAGTGGGAAAAGGCGGTGGCGGCGATCGTCGTGGCCGGCGTGCTCGACGGCATCGACGGTCGCATTGCGCGGCTGCTCAAGGGCGCGACGCGCTTTGGGGCCGAACTCGATTCGCTGTCGGATGTCATCGCCTTCGGCGTTGCTCCGGCGCTGATCGTCTATCTCTGGTCGCTGCACGTGCTGCCCGGCGTCGGCTGGGTCATCGCGCTGGCGCACGCCGTCACTTGCGCGGTGCGACTGGCGCGGTTCAACGCGCAGCTCGATCTCGATGAACAGCCGCATAAACAGGCGGGCTATCTCACTGGCATCCCCGCACCGGTGGGGGCGGGGCTGACGCTCAGCCCGTTGTTTCTCAGCTTCTGGCTCGATACGCCGCTGCTCGACGATGCGCGGGTGCGCGCGGCAATCGTCACCACCGTCGTCATCATCGTCGCCACGCTGATGGCGTCGAGCCTGCCGACCTACAGCTGGTCGTCGGTGCGGCTGCGTCCGGCGTACCGCCTGCCGGCGCTGATCATCGTCGGGTTGTTTGCCGGGGCGTTGTTTTCTGCGCCATGGATGACGCTGACGCTGGTGTCGGCGGCCTATGCTGCGACGATCCCGTTCGCCATCCGCAGCTATCGGCGGCTCAAGCGTAGGCAGGCTGCACTGGTCGCCGCGTAGCAGTCGCGGTGCCGCGCAGTGCGGCAAGGATCGCACCGGAGCGGTCGTGGAGCATAAGGGCGATGCCGCCCAAAGTGGCAGCCGTTGCTCCAGCGATGGTGGCGCTGACGATCATATACATGTCCGGTCCCCGTTTGTTCTTTGTTTCGGACGCGTCGTATGTTCCTGATCTGTTCCTTGTGTCAATCCACTACCCATCGCGCTATCACTGGCACTAAGACCACAAGGGGAGGGATTATGCTGGGGACGATGCAGGAATGGCCGTTGCTGGTCAGCCGAATCATCGACCATGCGGCAATCGCTCATCCGCATCGCGAAGTCGTTGCGCTGACCTGCGAAGGCGAAACCGTCCGCAGCAACTGGGCAACCATCGCCGCCCGCGCCCGCCGCTGCGCCAGTGCACTTGCTGCGCTCGGCATTCGGCACGGCGACCGCGTCGCGACGCTGGCGTGGAATACCCATCGCCATGTCGAGGCATGGTACGGCATTTCGGGCATGGGAGCCGTTGCCCACACGATCAATCCCCGGCTGTTCCGCGACCAGATCGTCTATATCGCCAACCATGCCGAAGACCGGGTTTTGGCGTTCGACATCAGCTTCATCGACATGGTCGAAGCGCTCGCGCCGCAACTGACGAGCATCGAACACTTCATCTTGATGACCGACCGCGCCCACATGCCCGCCGCGTCGCCGCTCAACCTGCTGTGCTATGAGGAGTTGCTCGCTGCCGCCGATCCGACGCAGCCATGGGCCGATCTCGACGAACATGCGCCGGCGGGCCTCTGCTATACCAGCGGCACCACCGGCAACCCCAAGGGCGTCCAGTACAGCCACCGCTCGAACGTCCTCCACGCCATGGCGGCGTGCATGACCGATACGTTTGCGATGAGCGCGCAGACCATCGTCATGCCGGTCGCACCGATGTTCCACGCCAACAGCTGGGGCATTCCGTATATCGCCGCGATGGCCGGCGCGAAGCTGGTGCTCAACGGGCCGAACTTCGATGCGCCGACGCTCCACCGGCTGATCGTCGATGAAGGCGTCAACTTTTCGCTCGCCGTGCCGACGGTATGGCTGACGCTGTTGCAGCATCTCGAGCGCAGCGGCGAGGGGCTGGGGTCGCTCGACCGCGTCGCCATCGGCGGGTCGGCGGTGCCGCGATCGATGATCGAACACTTCCGCGACCGCCACGGCGTCGCCGTCAGCCACCTGTGGGGCATGACCGAAATGTCGCCGATCGGCACGTCCGGTCGGCACAGCCCCGAAGTCGCGGCGCGCGATGTCGAAGGCCAGATCGATGCGATCTGCAAACAGGGGCGAGGGCTGTTCGGCGTCGAAATGAAGATCATCGACGAAGACGGGGCCGACCTGCCGCGCGACGGCAAGGCGTTCGGGCGACTGCTGGTCAAGGGGCCGTGGATCGTCGCGAGCTACTTCAAGGGCGACGGCGGCGATATCCTCGACGACAGCGGCTGGTTCGATACCGGCGATGTCGCGACCATCGATCCGCTGGGCTATATGGCGATCGTCGACCGCTCGAAGGACGTCATCAAATCTGGCGGCGAATGGATCTCGTCGATCGAACTCGAAAACGCCGCCGTCGGTGCGCCGGGGGTGCAGGAGGCCGCCGTCATCGGCATCCCCCACCCGAAATGGGACGAACGCCCGCTGCTGATCCTGGTCAAAAAGCCCGGAGCAACGGTCGAAAAGGCCGATGTACTGGCCTATCTCGACGGCCGCATCGCCAAATGGTGGATGCCCGACGACGTGGTGTTTGTCGACGAACTGCCCCACACGGCGACGGGCAAGTTGCTGAAGACCGAGCTGCGGCGGCGCTTCGAGGGGTGGCGAGCGGCATAGGTATTCGCCTCAAAACAACACCCCCTGATCCCCCACCACCCGGAACAAATCCATCCGCAGCGTCATCCGCTCACCCGACATCCCGTGCTTCGCCACCGCCTTCGCAAAGCGCAGCCGCATCAGTTCGGCGTATGGCCCCTGCGCCCGGAAGCGGCTGAAGAAATCGGGGTCGTTGTCCTTGCCGCCGCGCATCGTGGTGATGTGGTGCATCACCCGGGCGGCGCGGTCGGGGTGGTGCGCGGTGAGCCAGTCGCGGAACAATGGCGCGACTTCGTGGGGCAGGCGGACGGGAATCGAGAACGCACCGCGCGCACCGGCTGCCGCTCCGGCGGCGACAATGGCTTCGATCTCGTGATCGGTGATCGCCGGGATGACCGGGGAGACCGAAATCCACACCGGCACTCCAGCGGCGGCGAGTTTGGCAATGGCGGCGAGACGGCGGTGCGGGGCAGGGGCCCGGGGTTCGAGGCTGCGGGCGGTGGCGGGATCGAGGCTGGTTACCGACACCATCACGGCAGCCAAGCCGTCGGCGGCCATCGGGCCGAGAATATCGAGGTCGCGGGTCACCCGGTCCGACTTGGTGGTGATCGTCACCGGATGGCGGAATTCGGCAAGGACTTCGAGGATGCCGCGGGTGATCCGCCACTTCGCCTCGATCGGCTGATAAGGATCGGTATTGGTGCCGAGCGCGATGGGGCGACACTGGTAACCGCGCTTCGACAGTTCGGCGCGGAGCAGCGCCGGGGCCGACGGCTTGGCAAACAGTTTGCTTTCGAAATCGAGCCCCGGCGACAGGTTGTGGTAGGCGTGGGTCGGTCGCGCGAAGCAATAGATGCAGCCGTGTTCGCACCCCCGGTACGCATTGATCGACCGGTCGAACGGGACATCGGGCGACTGGTTGCGGGTGATGATCGTCTTCGGCTGCTCGACGGTGACAGTCGTCCGCAGCGGCGGTGGCCCGCCATCGACCGCACCCTGATCGTCGAGCCAGTCGCCATCGGCCTCGCGCGCCTGCACATCGAACCGCCCGCTGACGCGGTTCGTCGGCGCGCCGCGACCGGGCAGGGGCAAGGGTTCGGCCATGGCTTTGGTGTACCCGGACGAACGGAACGGATCAAGAACATTGGCGCGAACACATGCCGATGGTGCTCATTCGATACGCCATGGAAACAACCGTACGCTGTGGCGTTGGGGCACTCGTTACGGGAGAGAGTATGCGGACGATTGCAATCGGGCTTGGTATGGCGTTGCTGGCAGGCGGCTGCGCGACGCGGCTGGCCAACGCCCCCGGCGATCCGGCGCTGGCGCGTTCGGCGCTGATCGCCAACATCGATGACGACATGCCGGTCGATCCAACGGCCCCGGCGCGGCAGATCGGCGCGAGCCACGACATTCTGCTGCTATCGGGCGGCGGATCGGTGGGGGCGTTCGGGGCGGGAGTGCTGGTCGGCTGGACGGAATCGGGCAAACGGCCGTCGTTCGATGTCGTCACCGGGGTTTCGACGGGCGCGCTGATGGCGACGCTCGCCTTCCTCGGGCCCGATCACGATGGTGATTTGCGCCGCGCCTATACGGGGATCACGCAGCGGCAGGTGCTGCGCAAGCGCGGGCTGTTCGGTCTGGCGCGGAATGGCGCGCTGTACGACCGCCGCCCGCTCGAAGCGACGATTGCCAGCGTGATTACCGACGACACCCTGACCGCAGTGGCGCGCGAATGGCGCAAGGGGCGGCGGCTGTACGTCGCCTCGACCGATCTCGATGCCGGTGTGACGCTGTTCTGGGACATGGGGCGGATTGCCGCGAGCCCGTCGCCCGATCGGTTGCGGCTGTATCGCCAGGTGCTGATGGCGTCGGCGGCAGTACCGGGGGTGTTTCAGCCGGTCTATATCCGGGTCGGCGACCGCACGGTGATGAATGTCGATGGCGGCGCCAAGGTCTCGCTGGCGTTCCGGTCGTTCATGATCGATCCCAAGGGGACCAACGAACGAATCTGGACGATCGTCAACGGCCACATCAGCTATCGCGGTGCCGAGGAAAAGGCGGGGGCCAACGCACCGTCGATCGTCGGGCGCTCGATTGCCGAGATGCTGCGGACCATCACGTATCGCACACTCGTTCGGACATATGTCATGGCGCGCAACGGGGGTGCGAAATTCGGCTTGGCGTATTTGCCCGACGACGTCGCCGAACCCAACCCGATCAAGTTCGACCCTGTCGATATGCAGCGGCTGTTCGATTACGGGTTAGGCGTCGGCAAAGCGGGCAAATGGGCGACCGAGCCGCCCCGGCTGGAGCGGCTCGAAAAGATGCCCTGATCGGTTAGCCAAAGACGCCGTAACGGACATCGCGGATGCGCCCGGTCCGGATGTTGACCAGCAGCAGGTCGGGGCCATAGCGCACCCAGCGGAAGCCATATGGCGGACGCGACAGGCCGAAGGTGTCGAACGCGTTGTAGTAATAACTGCTGCCGAAGAACAGCGCCGGGAGGATGCCGCCCGAATGCCAGCGGCGGTAGGAATAGCCGCGCGGATAGCTGTACGCCGGCGCATACACCGGGCGTCCGCCCCAGCGACCATTGTTCCAACGTGCGGTGTTACGGGCGTTATGGACGTTGTCGCGATGGTCGCGGTCGTTGTGACGCTGGTCGCGGAAGGTTTCGCGCTGGTCGCGGACATTCTCGCGCTGGTCGCGGACGATGTCGCGGCGGTCGCGCGCATTGTCGCGCCGATCATAGGCATTTTCGCGTTGGTCACGAACGATTTCGCGGCGAATTTCGGCGGGACGCGCTTCGTCACGGCGCATGGTCTCGCGGCGCAGCTCGCCCGGACGTGGGTCGCTGGCGCGGCGCGTGTCGGGACGATCGCGTTCGCCGGTCGGCATGGCCATGCCCGTATTGCCGCGTCGCTCGGATGGCTGTGGCATGGTAACGCCTGCTGCCGATGGACCGCGCTGTTCGCGTCCACCACCCTCGCTGTGCTTCGGATTTGGTCCGTCGCCGCCACCCTGGCGGGTGTGCTCCTGTGCGGCGGTCAGCGATGGCGCGAGCAGCGCCAACAGTGCGGTTGTCATCAAAAGAGTTTTCATGGCCCGGTCCTTTCCGGCACCCGCGCAGCGATAGCCGCTGTCTGTCGGGGCTTCGGCGGGAGGATGGTTATCGTCGGCCATCATATTCCGTCGCTGGGTCAACGCAACGACCTGCTGCGTGTTCCTCAACGCTCGGTCAGGCGCGGCATCAGCTCGACGAAGTTGCACGGGCGATGGCGGCTGTCGAGCTGATCGCGCAGGATCCCGTCCCAGCCGTCCTTAACCGCCCCGGTCGATCCCGGCAGCGCAAATAGATAGGTACCGCGTGCGACGCCGGCGGTGGCGCGCGATTGCACGGTCGATGTGCCGATGCTCTGGAAGCTCAGCCAGCGGAACAGTTCGCCAAAGCCGGGGATTTCCTTGTCCCACACTTGCGCGAAGGCTTCAGGCGTCACGTCACGCCCGGTGACGCCGGTGCCGCCGGTCGAGATGATACAGTCGATGGCGTCGTCGTCGATCCATGCGTCGAGCTGCGCAACCAGGCGCGGCACGTCGTCGGTGACGATGGCGCGCGCCGCCAGCACATGCCCCGCCAGCGTCAACCGCTCGACGAGCGTATCGCCTGACCGGTCATCGGCAGCAGTGCGGGTGTCGGACACCGTCAGCACGGCGATGCGGACGGGGATGAAGGTGCGGCTTTCGTCGATGGGCATCAGGCGGCCTTGCGCTCGATACGCATGCGCAAGCCGAGGGCGTCGAGGACGGCGGTCAGCGTCGCCAGCGTCGGGTTCCCGGCTTCGGACAGCGCGTGGTACAGCGCCTGCCGTTTGACGCCGGTGCGCTTGGCGATCTCGGTCATCCCGGCGGAGCGGGCGACGATCCCTAGACAATCGGCAATATGCGCAACATCGCCGGTTTCTACCGCCGCATCCAGAAAGCCGATTACATCGTCTTCTGAGTGAAGATATTCGGCTGCATCGAAAACGCGTGTCGTCATGTTACATCTCCCTGTCGGCGAGTGTTCGCGCCAAGCGGATATCGCGTTGCTGACTATCTTTGTCGCCACCTGCAAGCAGCAGCACAATCGCGTTGTCGCTCACTCGCCGGGCGTAATACACGCGATAACCAGGCCCGAAATGAAATCGCAGTTCATGGAGGCCATCGCCAAGAGGCTTCGCGTCGCCGAAATTCCCACGTCGCAAATATGTCAGTCTTTGCAAAATCCGCCGTCGACCGACTTGGTCACGAAGGCCAATTAGCCAATCCCCAAACTCTTTCGTTTCAAGAATTGTGATCACCTGTCACATATATATGTCGGCCGCAGGTGCCGTCAACAGCCCTACAACCCCGCCGTCACCGTCGTATCGGCGTCGAGATCGATCAGCGGGTGCATCGGTGCCGGGCCGATGGGGGCGGCTTGGACCGCGTGCGGGGCCAGACGCACCGCCTGTGCCCCCGGCATGCCCGGGAACTTCGGCCATTGCCCGGTAACCAGCGCGTCGATTGCCACCGGCTGTACGCCGTCGCGCAGCTGATACATCCAGTAGTTGCGCAGCACCGTCTTCACATAGTGCCGGGTTTCCTTGAACGGGATCGATTCGATGAACAGCAGCGGGTCGCCGCGATCGTCGAGGCTGGCGTTCCAGCGCTGCACCGATCCCGGCCCGGCATTGTACGCCGCGACCACCTTGGGCAGCAGGCCACCAGTGTAGCTCATGTCGCGCAACGCTTCGAGATAGGTCTGGCCGACCTCGATATTGAATGCCGGATCGGTCAGGCTGGCGTTGGGATTGATGGGCGCCGTCGAAGGGTTGCCGGTTAGCGTCAAGGCAGTGCTCGCAGCGAGTTCGGCGGCCTTCATTTCGGCCGCGACTTGGCGCGCGGTTCCCGGCATCAGCTGCATCAGGCCCTTGGCCCCGGTGCGCGAGGTCGCGGTAGTGACGAAGGTCGATTCCTGCAGCGCATGCGCAAACACCAACCCGCGATCGACCCGCCAACCGCGCGCCGGAACCCAGTCGGGGGCGGGATAGCGTGCCGACAGCGGTGCCTCGACGCCGATGGGTGGGCGCACCGCCAGCGCATATTGCGTCGCCGGCAGGTTGAGCCGCGCCGCCAGCCGCAGCAGCGCCGGGAAGCTCGCATCGGGCGCGGTCACGGCAAGATAGCGCAGTTCGCGATCCGCCAACCCGATCTGGCCGATTTCGATCAACGCCGCCGCGCGCTTGGCTCCCGGCAATGATTTCAGATAGTTCCAGTCGGCAGTGATGAAATCGGGTTCGGCCCATTGTTGCGTCGGGGCAAGACCGAGCGAGCGCCGCGCCAGCAGGCCGTAGAAGCTGTTCGACGATTTGGCCGCCGTCTCGAGCCGGTCGGCCACCAGTTCGGCATGGCCCGAGGCGAGATAGGCGCGGCTCGCCCAGAACGCTGCCGCTCCGGCCAGATCCTCGGTGGCGAATTTGGTGGCGACAGTATCGAAGGCCAGCGCGGCGCGGGCATGATCGCCGGTGCGGAAGGCGGCGAGCCCGCTAACCCACGCCCCAAGCGCTGCCCATTGCCCGCTGCCGCGCGCCGCCTGATCGCCGAGCCGCAGCGCAGCGACATTGTCATTCTGCCCGTAAAAGCTCCACGCGATGCGCTGCGCCCATTCGGTGCGCGTCGCCGCCGAAAGCGATCCGGCGCTGGCGGCAAAGCGCGCTTCGGCATCGGCATTGCGGTCGGCGGCGAGCAGCGGCTTCAACGTGGCGATCAGCGCGGTATCGGCGGACGACGGGGTTTCGGCGTCGAGCGAAGCGCGATAGCTGACCTGCCGCAGCTGCTTTTGCACCGGCATCACCGGCAGCGGCGGTCCGTCGGCGGCGGGCAGGCGGGCGGCAAGTTGCGCGACGCGCGGCGATTGGGGCAGGTCGGTGTTGGCGGTCAGCCATTCGGCGAGCGCGGCGCGCCCCAACTTGCCGGTGCCGCGTGCCAGCAACAGTTGCGCCTTGGCCGATCCGCTCAACAGGCCGTCGCTGATCGCGGTCAGCGCAGCTTCGGCCTTGGCGTAGCGCCCGGCGTCGATGTCGAGGAAAATCTGGCGATAGGCGGCGCGGTCGGACAGGTTGAGCTGCGGCGGGACGGCGCGCTGGCGCGGGGTGATGCCGCCATCGCGGTTGGCGGTGACGGTGATTGTCGCGGCACCGGCGCTTTCGGCCTCCGCCTCGGCAGCGTGTGCGGCCAGCGGTGCGAGCAGGGCGATGGCGAGAAAACTGGTTTTGATCATGGTTCGCTTTTGTCGAGGCGCGCGGCAAAGGACTGGAGATCGGCCCAGGCAAGGCGCTTTTGATCAGGGAGGGTGAGCAATGCGCGCGGATGGCAGGTCGCGAGCAGCGGCACATCGGTTCCGGCGATGCTCAGCCACCGCCCGCGCAGCGAATTGATGCCGCCGCTCTCGCCCGATAGCGAGGCGGCGGCAGCCCCGAAGGCGAGCACGGCGCGCGGTGTGGTCAGCGCGATCAGCCGGGAAATGAACGGCGCGAACTCAGCCACTTCGCGCGGCGTCACCGAACGCCCGCCCGGTGTCGGCCATGGCACCAGCCGCACCAGCCGCGCCGCCGTCATGTCGAGACCGATGGCTGCCAGCATCCGCTCGGCCAGTCGCGCGGCGGGGCTGGCATCGGCGTCGGGCATGTCGGTGAGGATGAGGATGCGGCGGTTGGCGGTGCCGGTAGCAAGTTGCGGGGCCACCCCGGCGCGACGCAGCGGATGGACGAATTCGGCGACGGCGGCCGCGAGTGCCTCGACCGAGTCAGCGGCTGCTGCCAGCGTCACGGCCCCGGTCGCCTCGGGAGTGGGTGCGCGGGCTTCGACCGGCCGTGGTGCGAGCGGCCGCATGGGCGCCGCCGGTTCGGCCAGCCAGTTGCGCGGCGTCGCATCGACGGGCGTATCGACGCCAGCCTGTACCAGCCACGCCAGCGCTGCAGCCGCGCTTTGCGTGTCGATTGCTGTAAGTGTCCCCGTCACAATTCCATCATGCGGCAGCGCGCGCTCTGGTCAACGCCCGGACGCTTGCGTATCTGATGAACACTGGCGAAAGCGCGACGGTATGATCGGCGCGGTGGTCGCCACCGGTACTTGAAGGCAGCACGATGACCGACCGCGAATCCATGCCCTATGACATCGTCATCGTCGGCGGCGGCCCCGCCGGCCTGTCGGCAGCGATCCGCGCCAAACAGCTGGCCGCCGAAAAGGGAATCGAAATCAGTGTTTGCATCCTTGAAAAAGGGTCTGAAATCGGCGCGCATATCCTGTCAGGCGCCGTGGTCGATCCGCGCGCGCTCGATGAGCTGCTGCCGAACTGGAAGGATCTCGATAGCCCGTTGACGGTCGAGGTCACCGAGAACCATCATTGGATCCTGACCCAAACCGGCAAATATGAATTCCCGCATTGGCTGATGCCGCCGTTCATGCACAACAAGGGCTGCTACACCGTCAGCCTTGGCAATCTCTGCCGCTGGCTCGCGGGGCAGGCCGAAGCGATGGGCGTTGAAATCTTCCCCGGCTTCGCCGCTGCCGAAATCCTGTGGAACGATGACGGCTCGGTCAAGGGCGTCGCCACCGGCGACATGGGCATCGCCAAGGACGGTTCCCGCAAGCCGAGCTGGCAGCCGGGGCTCGAGCTCCACGCCAAATACACGTTCTTCGCCGAAGGCGTGCGCGGGCATCTGTCGAAGCAGCTGATCAAGCATTTCGATCTCGCCAAGGACAGCCAGCCGCAGATTTACGGCATTGGCCTCAAGGAACTATGGGACATTCCGGCCGAAAAGCATGTGCCGGGGCGCGTCATCCATTCGCAGGGCTGGCCGTTGACCGATGCCAATGGTGGCGCGTTCCTTTACCATCAGGCCAACGGCCAGGTCGCGCTCGGCTTCTCGGTCTGGCTCAATTACGACAACACTTACACTTCGCCGTTCGACGAGTTCCAGCGCTGGAAAACCCATCCGGCGGTCAAGGCGATTCTCGAAGGCGGACGTCGGGTTTCCTATGGTGCCCGGGCGATCAACGATGGCGGCTGGCAGGCGGTGCCGAAACTCACCTTCCCCGGCGGCGCGTTGATCGGCTGCTCGGCGGGCTTTCTCAACGTGCCGCGGTTGAAGGGCAGCCATACTGCGATGAAGACCGGCATGATGGCCGCCGACGCGGCGATCGACGCGATCATGTCGCAGCGCACCAGCGACGAACTGACGGCGTATGGCGATGCCTATGCTGCGAGCTGGGTGGAAAAGGAATTGCGCGGAGTCCGCAACACGCTGCCGCTGGTCGAGAAGTTCGGTAACCTCATCGGCACCGGACTTGCCGGCGTCACGATGTGGGCGGAGCACCTTGGGATCCGGCTGCCATTCACGATGAAGTTGTCGCCCGATTACACCCACATGAAGCGCAAGGAGCACGTCCACCCGATCGTCTATCCCAAGCCCGACGGCGTCATCAGCTTCGACAAGCTGTCGAGCGTGTTCCTGTCGAACACCAATCATGAGGAGGACCAGCCGGTCCATCTGACGCTCAAGGACCCGACGGTCCCCATCCGGGTCAACCTGCCGCTCTACGACGAACCGGCGCAACGCTATTGCCCGGCGGGCGTGTACGAAATCGTCGGGCAGGACATCGGCGAGCCGCGCTTCCAGATCAACGCTCAAAACTGCGTCCACTGCAAAACCTGCGATATCAAGGACCCGTCGCAGAACATCACCTGGGTGGTCCCCGAAGGCGGCGGCGGCCCGAACTATCCGAATATGTGAGTGATGGGGCGGCGGTCGGTCCACGCTTTGAAGGTGCTGTTTGCAGCCATCCATTTGGCCGTCATCCCGGCGAAGGCCGGGATCCAGTTAGTTTTCTCTGCCACCGGATTGAACCAAACTGGATCCCGGCCTTCGCCGGGATGGCGGGATGACAGGATTACGATTGACCTTCCCCAGCGAAATGAAATCGCAATTCTTTACCGCGAAATTCAGCTATACAAACGATCAAAGGCCTTAGCCAGACGAGCCTCCCCGCATCTCCCCTCCCTCGACTCCCGCTCGCTTCCGCGTCAGGGTCCCTTCATGCGCCACGCTCTCGTTTTCCTCGCCCTGCTTGCCGCCTCGCCCGCGATGGCGCGTCCGACCGCCGTCGCGGCGTCGCCGCTCCACGGCTATGTCCTTGGCCGCTATGCCGCTGCCGATGACGATCTGGCGCGCGCCGCGCGCTATTTCGACGCCGCGCGCGCCGGTGATCCGAGTGAGGTGCGCTTGGCGCGGCGCGCCTTCGATCTGGCGCTGGCGGCGGGCGACAAGCCGCGCGCGATGGCGCTGGCCAATACACTGTCTGGAACCGAACAGAGCGATTCGACCGTTGCACTCGTCCGGCTGACCGATGCCATCCTGCGCCGCGACTGGGCGGCGGTCGACAAGGGCCGCGGCGGGCTGGCCGATGCGGGCTTTGCCTCGGTCGTCGCGCCGATTGTCGAGGCATGGTCGCTGTTCGGACGCGGCCGCACCGATGATGCGCTGGCGAAGCTCGATCCGGCGGCGTTCACTGGCTTTGCGCGTAGCTATGTCGCCGAACAGCGCGCCCATATGCTGACGGCGACGGGGCGCTATGCCGATGCTGCGTTGGCGTATCGCGATCTGCTCGCCGGAACCGGGGGCGGCATCAACTTCCTGCGCGTCGGACAGGCCGATGCACTGGCGATGGCGGGCGACCGTGTCGCAGCGGCGAAGGTGCTCGACAATGGCAATGTCGACGGTCCGGTGATCGACGCGCGCAAGCGGCTGGCGGCGGGCAAGCGCATCGGCGCGCTGGCGCCTGATCCACGCCGCGCCATCGGCTGGCTGGCGGCGCGGCTGGCGTCGGATCTGGCGCGCGACAAGCCGGTGGCGCTGGCGCTGGTGTTCGCCCGCGTCGGCACGTTTCTCGCGCCCGATGTCGCGGCGACATGGCTGATCTGCGGTGACGTACTGGCGCGGACCGGGCAGGAACAGGCGGCATATGACGCCTATGGTCGCGTTGCCGCCGACGATGCGCTGGCCCAATCGGCGGCAGCGCGGCGCGCCGAAGTGCTCGAGACGCTGGGGCGTGGCGACGACGCTGGCGCGCTGCTCAGGGCAGCGGCGGCAGCGCCCGGCGCGCGCGCCGATGATTGGGTGCGACTGGGTGACTGGCATCGGCGCGCCGAACGCCATGCCGATGCCGCCAGCGCCTATACGCGCGCCATCGCGCTGGCATCGCCCGAAGAAAACGTCTGGACGCTGTATTTCCTGCGCGGCGGCGCACGCGAACGCGGCGGCGACTGGACCGGCGGCGAAGCCGATCTGCGCGAGGCGCTGAAGCGTGCCCCCGACGAACCCGCCGTACTGAACTATCTCGGCTATTCGCTGCTCGATCGCAACGAGCGCCTCGACGAAGCTTCGGTGCTGATCGACCGCGCTGCCAAACTGCGCCCCGGCGATGGCGGCATCATCGATTCGCTCGGCTGGAGCCAGTTTCGGCAGGGCCGCTTCGACGATGCGGTGGCGACGCTCGAACGCGCCGTGGCGCTCGAACCGACCGATCCGGCGGTCGGTGAGCATCTCGGCGACGCCTATTGGCGCACCGGACGCCGGATCGAGGCGCGTTTTCGTTGGCGCGAGGCGCGCGATACCGGCGCAAACGACAAGCAAAAGGCGCAATTGAACGCCAAGCTTGATTTCGGGCTCGATGCGGCGCTGGCGATGGCTCCGGCGATGCCCCCGGTTATAGCAACACCGCCGCGCTAACCGCTCGACTCATGGACCTGACCGAACCGGCCCCCGCCAAGCTCAACCTCGCGCTCCACGTCCGGCGGCGGCGCGGCGATGGCTATCACGATCTCGACAGCATCTTCGCCTTCACCGACTTCGGTGACACGCTGAACGTTGCCGCCAGCGCCGCGCTGTCGCTGACCATCGAGGGCGAGTTTAGCGGCGCAGCGGGGGCGGGCGACGACAACCTCGTGCTGCGCGCCGCCCGCGCACTGGCGGCGGCGGCAGGCATCGCCCCGCGCGCCGCACTGCATCTGGTCAAGCGCATTCCCGTCGCGGCGGGCATGGGCGGCGGCTCGGCCGATGCGGCGGCGGCGCTGCGACTGCTCAACCGCTTCTGGGGCCTCGACTGGGCGGAGGCGCACCTGCTGGCGATTGCCGCGACGCTCGGCGCCGATGTCCCGGCGTGCGTCGCCAGCCGCACCTGCCTCGGGCTCGGCAAGGGCGACGATCTGCTGCCATGGGCGGAGGCGGTCAGCGGGATTCCCGTCCTGCTGGTCAACCCGCGCGTCGCCGTGCCGACCGGACCGGTGTTCAAGGCGTGGGACGGCGTCGACCGGGGCGGGATCGACGCCGGCGCACCGCTGGCCGCCTTGCGCAACGATCTCGCCGCACCCGCCATCGCCATCGCGCCAGTGATCGCCGACGTACTGGCGGCGCTCGAAGCAACCCGAACCCCGACGCTGGTGCGCATGAGCGGCTCCGGCGCAACGTGTTTTGCCACCTATGCCAGCGCCGCCGACCGCGACGCCGCTGCGGAGGGCATCCGCCAACGGTCGCCGCTCTGGTGGGTCAGCGCGACGACGCTGCTTTAGGCCGTCGCGCGAACCGGCACAGTTTTATACCGGCGAAAGCCGGGCTTCAATTTTGTCTTTCGGCGGTTGCATCGTCTGCAGAATCGGACGCGGACTGCTGATTCTGGTGGTTATCGGACCGGCTGCTTTGTCGCCGCTAAAAGCGCTGCCCGCTCGGCTGCGTTCATGGTCGCTAGCACGTCGCCCGCAGCGTCGCTCGATCGCTTATCACCACGACCTTCACCGGAAATCGAATAGCCACTTGCTCCTTCCCGCAGGTAGAAGACAAATGGCATGGCCGGACTGCCGATGTCGGAAACAACGACCATCGTAGCGCCGTCGGTGCAGCTATAAACAAGCCATGGTGTACCGCCGAACGACCTCTTTGCAGGCCCAGTCATACACTGCATTGGGGATGGGGCGGGCGACGCGGAAGCAGACGCCATTTCGCCGCCCAGCGCGATGTGGCCAGCCAAATAAACGCCGACGATAAGAAAACTTCGAAGCATTAGCTATGCCACCTATCCCAACGTCCCGCTCTCGGCGAACCTGCATTGCTCACTGCATGTTCGCAAGTGGGCCAAAGCGGTCGCTCTAGATTCCTGCGTTTCAAGCGATGTCAGACAATCATCCAATCGCTGCGGAGTCAGGCGCTTACTCCAGTCCTTCGCCCCATGCCGCCTCGACGCCCATCCCGAACCTTTTGCGCAGGCCGCCGCCCGCAGCTATTGCTGCACTGCACAATCGCGCCGATAGTCTCCCTTGCTGTCGTGCAACGAAAAATTTGATCACCACTCAATTTTCTTGTTGACGGCGTTTTGAGTAGCACTTAAAGCAGCACTCAGTTGTTTTGAGTAAGGCTCAACCCGGTTCCCCACCCAGCCCAGGAGAAGACCCATGAACGCACGTTTCTTCATCGCCGCCCCGATCGCCTTCGCCGTCAGCCTCGCCTTCATCGGTGCCGCCGCCAGCCCCGCGATGGCCGCTCCCGCCACCTGCACGATTGCTCCGGCCCAGATCCGCGCCGCTGCCGCCACCGCCAACCCCGACGCCGCGCGCAAGGCACTGCTGATGGTCGCGACGGCCGAAAAGATGTGCGAGCAGGGTGGCACCTTCGATGCCGGCAAGAAGTTCGCCGCCGCCGCCAAGGTGCTCGGTACCGACCTCGCTTCGCTGCCGGCCCCGACCGCGCAGTAAGGCCCGCGCCGTTTCGAAATCCTGACCCCAGGATAACGCCTCAAGGGGCCGGCATCCCCGCCGGCCCCTTTTTCTTGGCGCAGCGCAGCATCGCCGGTTAAGACCTGTCGATCCACGGCAGGAGCGCGCGATTGTCCGACCATCTCAAGCTGCACATCGCCGACGGCATCGCCCGGTTGCAGATCGACCGCGCCGCCAAACGCAACGCCTTCGACCAGGCGATGTGGGAGGCGTTCCCGGGACTCGTCGAGGCCGCGATGGCCGACGCTTCGGTGCGGCTGCTGATCGTCGAAGCGGCGCAGGGTGGGGCATTCTGTGCCGGGGCCGACATCGGCGAATTCGCCACCGGTGCCACCGATCCCGACTGGCGCGCGCGCAACCAAGCCGCGATCCGCGCGACGCAGATCACCCTTGCCCGGGCCCCCAAGCCGACGCTGGCGGCGGTCGATGGCGATTGCATCGGCGGCGGCTGCGGCATTGCGCTGGCCTGCGATGTCCGCATCGCCAGCCCGCGCGCGCGGTTCGGCATAACGCCCGCCAAGCTCGGCCTCGTCTATCCGCTCCACGATACCAAATTGCTCGTCGATCTCGTCGGTCCGGCGCAGGCGAAGTGGCTGCTGTACACCGGCGCGCTGGTCGATGCGGCGGAGGCGGCGCGCATCGGCATCGTCCAGCAGGTCGCCGACGACCTCGCCGCCGCCGTTGCCGCGTTCGCCGCCACCATCACCGCCGCGTCACCCGCCAGCCAGCGCGCCACCAAGGCGATCGTCCGCCGCATCCTCGATGGGGCAAGTGACGATGACGCGACATCATCCGCCGGGTTCGACGCAGCCTTCACCAGCGCCGATTTTCAGGAAGGCGTCGCGGCGTTCATGGCCAAGCGCAAGCCGGTCTTCGGCGGGTGATGGACCGATGACCCTGCCGCGCGTCATTGCCGGTGCCGCGCCGCTGCTGATCATCGTCGATCATGCGTCGAACGCTGTCCCGCCGGGCATCGATCTCGGCATCGATCCGGTGCTGCTCGACACGCATATCGCCATCGACATCGGCACCGCCGCGTTGGCCGAAGCGCTGGCGGCACGGCTCGATGCACGCGCCATCATGGCGACGGTGTCGCGATTGGTCATCGATTGCAACCGCGAGCCCGAGGCCGACGGCGTCATTCCGGCGGCCAGCGACGGCCATGTCATCCCCGGCAACATCGCGCTCAGTGCCACCGAACGCGACTTGCGGATCGCGGCGATCCATGTGCCGTACCACGCCACCATCGCCGCCGAAATCGCCCGCGCCCGCCCGCAACTGATCCTCAGCCTGCACAGCTTCACCCCGCAATTGGCGACCCGCCCCGATGAGGCGCGACCGTGGGAACTGGGCATCCTCTACAACCATGACGACCGCGCCGCGCGCATCGCGCTGAGCTTGCTGGCCGACAGCGATATCACTGTCGGCGACAACGCGCCCTATTCGGGCCGCGACCTCAACTACACGATGAACCGCCACGCCGAGGCGGCGGGAATCCCGTATCTCGGGTTGGAGGTTCGGCAGGACGGGGTCGCCGATGCGGCGGGCGTGGCGGCGTGGACGGAGCGGCTGACGCAATTGGTGGTGGCGGTGGTGGATAACATTTAGCGATTGTGCTATGCACTGTGCACAATCGGAGTTTGTTATGCACAGGCGGATGACAATTACGCTCGACGAAGCCGTCTATCACGGGTTGTACCGAACGGTGGGTAAGCGGCAGATCAGTCAGTTCATCGAGGATCTGCTGCGCCCGCATGTATCGGACAGCGCACTCGACGGTGGATACCGCGCCATGGCAGCCGATTCGGTGCGTGAAGCCGATGCGACCGCGTGGATCGAAGGTCTGCTACCCGATGGCGACGATGCGGCGCGGTGAGGTCTGGTGGGTTCAATTCGATCCATCGGTCGGCAGCGAGGTGCGTAAAACACGTCCGGGGGTGATCGTCAGCAACGATGCCGCCAACCGCAATCTGGCGCGGGTCGTCGTCGTGCCGTTGTCGTCGAACACCACCCGCATCTATCCCGGTGAAGCACTGGTGACGGTGGCCGGACAGCCCGGCAAAGCGATGGCCGACCAGATCATGGCGGCCGACAAGGCGCGGCTGAAAGGGCAGATCGGGACACTGTCGAGCGGCGATCTGGCGGCGGTCGAAGCGGCGATAAAGCAGCATTTGGCAATGCCGAAGTAGGGAGTGCGGATCCACAAATCTGTTTGGATCATAAGACACTCTCCATGGAAGCGCGAAACTAACCATATAGACTAGAATAATGGCCCGCTTCCATCCGGCATTCTGTGTTCAAAGTAAATGCGCCGATAAAAATTGGCAACCGAGTGCTTCCTTGACCATGACCGGCGGAGTGACCAAAACGCCAACGTTACCAAAAAGGCCGAAGATGACCCGTTTCGACAAATCGCGCCTGCCGAGCCGCCACGTCAGTGTCGGTCCCGAACGTGCGCCGCATCGCAGCTATTATTACGCGATGGGGCTGACCGAGGAGGAGATCGCGCGGCCATTCGTCGGGATCGCGTCGGCGGGAAACGACAGCGCGCCGTGCAATACGACATTGGATGCGCAGGCCGATGTCTGCCGGATCGGCGTCAATGAGGCGGGCGGGATGCCGCGGCGGTTCAACACCATCACCGTGACCGATGGCATCGCCATGGGCCATCAGGGGATGAAATCGTCGCTGGTCAGCCGCGAGGTTATTGCCGATTCGGTTGAGCTTTCGGTCAGAGGCCATTGTTATGATGCGCTGATCGGCTTTGCCGGATGCGACAAGTCGTTGCCGGGGATGATGATGGCGATGCTGCGGCTCAATGTGCCGAGCATCTTCGTCTATGGCGGTTCGATCCTGCCGGGACGCTTCGAAGACAAGGACGTCACCGTCGTCGATGTGTTCGAAGCGGTCGGGGGGTTTTCGGCAGGGTCGTGTCCGTTGGCGCGACTGACCGCGCTCGAAAAGGTCGCCTGTCCCGGACATGGCGCGTGCGGCGGGCAGTTCACCGCCAACACCATGGCGTGCGTCGGCGAAGCAATCGGGCTGTCGATGCCCAACAGCAACATGGCCCCGGCCCCCTATGCCAGCCGCGCCGATATCGCCATCGCCGCCGGGCGCCAGATCATGACGCTGATCGAGCGCAACATCCGCCCGCGCGACATCTGCACGCGCCAAGCCTTTGAGAATGCGGCACGAGTGGTGGCGGCGACGGGTGGATCGACCAACGGCGCACTGCACCTGCCGGCGATGGCGCACGAGGCGGGAATCGTCTTCGACCTGTTCGATGTCGCCGAGATATTCAAATCAACGCCGTATATCGCCGACTTGAAACCCGGTGGGAGGTATGTCGCCAAAGACATGCACGATGCCGGCGGGGTCTATATGGTGTTGAAGACGCTCGCCGATGGCGGGTTTCTCCACCTCGATTGCCTGACCGTCACCGGCAGGACGCTCGGCGAGAACCTTGAAGAGATCAGCTGGCGGTCGGACCAGAAGGTCATCTATCCGGTCACCGCGCCGCTGTCGCCGACCGGCGGCGTCGTCGGGCTGCAGGGCTCGCTCGCGCCCGATGGCGCCATCGTCAAGGTCGCCGGAATGCACCGGCTGCAGTTTACCGGCCCGGCGCGGGTGTTCGATTGCGAGGAGGATTGCTTCGCCGCAGTCGAGGCGCGATCGATTGCCAAGGGCGAAGTCGTCGTCATCCGTTACGAAGGCCCCAAAGGTGGACCCGGCATGCGTGAGATGCTGTCGACGACGGCAGCGCTTTATGGCCAGGGGCTCGGCGAACATGTCGCGTTGATCACCGACGGGCGGTTTTCGGGAGCGACGCGCGGCTTCTGCATTGGCCATGTCGGCCCCGAAGCCGCCGACGGCGGGCCGATTGCGCTCGTCGAAAACGGCGACACCATCGCCATCGATGCCGAGGCGGGAACCATCGATTTGGTGGTCGATGCGGCAACGCTCGACGCCCGTCGGGCGGCGTGGCGACCGCGGGCGCATGACTACCAGTCGGGGGCGCTGTGGCGGTACGCCCAGAACGTCGGGTCGGCGCGGTCAGGGGCGGTGACGCATCCCGGCGGTGCTGCCGAAACGCACATGTTCGCCGATATCTGACGGACTGGAGAGCCAATATGGACGCGATGGGTTGGCCAAAGTTCAATCGTCGGGCGGCGCTTGCGGGGTTGGCGGGAACGGCGGCGCTCGCGGCGATGCCGGCCACGGCAGCGGTGTCGGCGACCGCCACCGAAGTCTATAACCGCACCATCGTCGTCGAAGGGCAGGGTGGTCCGGGCGGCTATGATCCGGCGGCTCCCGATGCGACCGAACTGACGCCGCGCAACAAGGCCGATGTGCGCCAGTCGGGGATTACCCTCGTCAGCAAGACCGTCGGCGCGGTCGGCAATATCCCCGATGCCTTTGAGCAGGCGGTAACCGGTTTCGCTCAGCAACTCGAAGAAATCGCCACCAACGCCGATCTGATGATGGCGATTGGCAGCAAGGCCGACATCGCCACTGCCAAGGCATCGAAGCGGCTCGGCATCGTCATGGGCTTTCAGGATTCGAGCGCGTTCGGCGCCGATCTCGACCGGGTCGATGTCTTCCATGCGCTGGGGCTGCGCATCTGCCAGCCGACGTACAACCGCCGCAACCTGATGGGCGACGGCTGTCTCGAACCCGCGAACGGTGGCCTGAGCAAGCTTGGGGTCGATCTGGTGGCGCGGCTCAACGCCAAGCGGATTCTCGTCGATGCCAGCCACGCCGGGGCACGCACCCAAGCCGATACGCTCGCCGCGTGCAAGGGGCCGATGGCGATCACCCATACCGGCTGCCGTGCCATCGCCGACCATCCGCGCAACACTAATGACGATGTGCTGAAGGCGCTGGCCAACAAGGGCGGCGTGGCCGGCATCTACTTCATGCCGTTCCTGCGCGTCGCCGGGCAGCCGCACGGCGAGGACCTGATCCGCCATATCGAACATGCGGTGAATGTCATGGGCGAGGACCATGTCGGGCTCGGCACCGATGGACCGATCACCGGCATCACCCTCGACGCGCGGTTCCGCAAGGACTTCGCCGCGACCAACGTGGCGCGCCACAAGGCCGGGATCGCCGCGCCGGGCGAACAGGACGACGTGTTCCTGTATGTCCCCGAATATAACACGCCGCGGCGGTTCGAGACGCTGGCGAGCGATTTGCTGGCGCGGGGCTGGTCGACGACGCGGGTCGAAAAGCTCATTGGCGGCAACTTTGCCCGGCTGTTCAGTGAGGTCTGGGGCTAGGCACCGCCGTGCGCAGGGTCCTGATAGTCATCGTCGCCGGGCTGCTGGCGCTGGCGATCTTCGGTGTCGCGGGGGCAGTGCAGGACCCGCGCATTGTCCGCTACACCGTCGCGCTCGATCGCCTGCCGCCGGGTTCGAAGCCGATCCGCATCGTCCAGCTTTCGGATACGCACGGCAGCTGGATCGATATGCCACCAGTGCGGCTCGAGCGGATTGTCGCGCAGGCCAATGCGCTCAAGCCCGACCTGATCGTGTTGACCGGCGACTATATCGGCGGCAAGGTCATCGATTGGCCGCACATCCGATTGGAAAAGGTGCTGCTGCCGTTCGACCGGCTGACCGCGCCGCTGGGGGTGTATGCGGTCGTCGGCAACCACGACACCGTATACTGGACGCGCTTTGTGCTGCGCAAAACCCATGTCCGGGTGCTCGTCGCCGAGGTCACCGACGCTGGGCCGGTGGTTCTCGCCGGGTCGAACGACATCACCAATCAATTCGCTCCCCCTGCTGAGACACGGGCGCTGGCGGGGTCGATCGTCACCGCCAAGCCGCTGATCTTCGTCAGCCACGAACCCGATTTTTTCCAATGGCTGCCGAAACGCGTCGATCTGATGCTGGCGGGGCATACGCATGGCGGTCAAATTCGGCTGCCGCTGCTTGGTGGCATCCGCGCCGACCCGTTCACCGAAGGCCATTGGCGCGGGCAATTCCTCGAACACGGCCAGACATTGATCGTCTCATCGGGTATCGGCACGTCGCTCATTCCGGTGCGCGTTGGTGTGCCGCCCGAGATCGTGGAAATTACGCTGGTGCCGAAGGTTTAGGGGCGGGCAAGACATTGTCATCCCGGCGAAGGCCGGGACCCAGTTGTTCTTCTCGTCCGTCGATATCGAAGCAAACTGGATCCCGGCCTGCGCCGGGATGACATGCGAGGGGGTGTCCTTGCTGGGACGGGCGTCGGGTGTGGCCATTGGCGGGTAATCTGCCATCGCCAGCAACATCTCAAATACTGTCATCCCGGCGCAGGCCGGGATCCAGCTTGCTGCTGGCACACCAAGTGAAACTGGATCCCGGCCTTCGCCGGGATGACAGGTGAGGGGGTGTCTTTGCTGCGACGTGCGTCGGGTGTGGCTATTGGCGGGTAAGTGCCATCGGCAGCAACATCTCAAAAAAATGTCATCCCGGCGCAGGCCGGGATCCAGCTTACTGCTGGCGCACAAAGTGAAGCTGGATCCCGGCCTGCGCCGGGATGACAGGTGAGGGGGGTGTCTTTGCTGCGACGCGCGTCGGGTGTGGCTATTGGCGGGTAAGTGCCATCGGCAGCTGCATTTCAAAAACTGTCATCCCGGCGAAGGCCGGGATCCAGCTTGCTGCTGGCACACCAAGTGAAGCTGGATCCCGGCTTTCGCCGGGATGACAGGTAGGGGGGTGATCCGGCCAGCAGGAGCCTGCGCGGCCAAGATCAACCTATTCCGCTGGCAGGAAATCCGGCACCGACAAATACCGCTCACCGGTATCGTAGTTAAAGCCCAACACCCGCGCCCCCGGTGCCAGTTCGGGCAGCTTTTGCTTGATCGCCTGCAAGGTCGCACCCGACGAAATACCGACGAGCATGCCTTCGACCGTCGCTGCCCGCCGCGCCATCTCCTTGGCTTCGCCCGGATCGACCTGGATGACGCCGTCGAGCAACTGCGTGTGCAAATTCATTGGGATGAAGCCCGCGCCGATGCCCTGAATCGGGTGCGGCGACGGCTGGCCGCCCGAGATTACCGGCGACAGCGTCGGTTCGACGGCGAACACCTTGAGCTGGGGCCAGCGCGGCTTGAGTACCTCGGCCACGCCGGTGATATGCCCGCCGGTGCCGACGCCGGTGATGATCGCGTCGATCGGCGTGTCGGCGAAATCGGCGAAAATCTCCTCGGCTGTCGCGCGGTGGTGGGCGGCGATGTTGGCGGGGTTTTCGAACTGCTGCGCCATCCAGCTATTGGGGGTCGCGGCGACGATTTCGCTGGCGCGTTCGATAGCGCCCTTCATGCCCTTCTCGCGCGGCGTCAGGTCGAAGGTTGCGCCATAGGCGAGCATCAGGCGACGGCGTTCGAGCGACATCGATTCGGGCATGACGAGGATGATCTTATAGCCCTTGACCGCCGCGACCATCGCAAGCCCGATGCCGGTATTGCCGCTCGTCGGCTCGACGATGGTGCCGCCGGGCTTGAGATCGCCGCTCGCTTCGGCCGCTTCGATCATGCTGAGTCCGATGCGGTCCTTGATCGATCCGCCGGGGTTCGAGCGTTCGGACTTGATCCAGACTTCGGCGTCGGGGAACAGCCGCGAAACGCGGATATGCGGCGTATTGCCGATGGTTTCGAGGATGGAATTGAACTTCATCGCGTCCTCCGGGACAGTGCTGCGACGTTCCGTAGCGCAAATACAGCGACGGGCGAAAGCGCTTCCTAACCCGTTTCGCGCGTAATGAACCGGTCGGCGCGGCGCAGTTCGGGGAACCCCCACGCCCAAAGTACCGTCACCAGAACCGCGCCGATGCCGCCCGCGACGACCGCCTCGACCGGGCCGAGCCACGCCGCGCTGACCCCGCTTTCAAATTCGCCCAGTTCGTTCGATGCCGAAATGAACAGCATCGACACCGACGACACGCGACCCCGCATGGCATCGGGGGTATGCAACTGGATCAGCGACGAGCGCACGAACACCGAAATCATGTCGGCGGCCCCCAATACGGTCAGCGCGGCGAGCGACAGCATCAGGTTGGTCGACAGGCCAAAGACAATCGTCGAAATGCCGAACAGCCCGACGCAGACGAACATCACCGGGCCGACCCGGCGGCTGAGCGGGCGGAACGCGAGTGCCAGCGCCGTTACCGCCGCACCCGCCGCCGGGGCCGCGCGCAATGGCCCAAGCCCCTCGACGCCGACATGCAATATGTCGCGCGCATAAACCGGCAGCATCGCCGTCGCGCCGCCGAGCAGTACGGCGAACAGATCGAGGCTGATCGCGCCGAGCACGATGCGATTGTGCCGGACATAGCCCAATCCCTCGATCATGCTCCGCCACGGCGACAGGCGCGAGGGTTCGGGGCGCGGCACCGGGCCGATCAGAAACACTGCGGCGCTCGAAAGCGCGAACAGCGCCGCCCCGATGGCGTAGGGCAGCACCGGTGCGGCGGCATAGAGATACGCCCCCAGCGGCGGTCCGACGATCGCGCCCGCCTGCCAACTGATCGAATTGAGCGCGA
Organism: Sphingomonadales bacterium; assembly: GCA_038229555.1. Classification (GTDB taxonomy): domain Bacteria; phylum Pseudomonadota; class Alphaproteobacteria; order Sphingomonadales; family Sphingomonadaceae; genus Sandarakinorhabdus. Next base: position 51,028 of record JBBROI010000002.1, on the reverse strand, counting down.
TCGCCGAAGGCAGCAGGGCACGCGGCACGAGGTTGGGGGCAAGCGCCGAGAACGACGGGCCGGAAAAGGCCCGTCCAACGCCCAGCACGGCGGAAACGACGAACAGCGCGGTCAGCGTCATCGTGCCGTTTGCTGCGAGTACCGCCAACACCGCGCCGCACAGCGCGTTGAGCGCCACTGCCGCGCGGGCGATAATGCGGCGGTCGAAGCGGTCGGCAACATAACCGACGACCAGCGTCAGCCCGAACAGCGGCAGGAACTGCACCAGCCCGACCATGCCAAGAAGGAACGCCGCGTCGCGCGGCGCCATCGTGGCGCGGGCGATGTCGTACACCTGCCAACCGATGACGATCACCAACATCGTGCCGCCGATGGTGGCGAACAGCCGGGCCGCCCAAAAGGCGCGGAAGTTGGCGATCAGGAACGGGGCGGGGATACGGGTCACAGCTTGGGCTTAAGCGGCGGGTCGATGCGGTGCAAACTCAGTCACCGACCACCTCGACAAAGGAATCGAGCACTCGCTTCGCTCCGGCATGTTCGAAATCGATTTCGAGCTTGTTGCCGTCGAGCGCCGTTACCACGCCAGCGCCGAACTTCGAATGGAAGACGCGTGTGCCGACGGCGACGTCGCTGCGGCCCTTCAGCCCGACCGACACCGCACTGGCGCGAACATCGAGCACCGGGGTGTTGCGCCCGCCGCCACCCATGCCGCCGTTCTGCGCCGCGCGCGACCAGCCGGGGCCGCGTCCGCCACCGCGCGCCACATCGGCGAAGGGATCGCTGCCCGACAGCGCCGCACGCCAAAGACTCGGGCCGCCCGACATCGTCGAGGTTACCTCGACATGCGGTGGCGGCAGTTCGGAGACGAACCGCGACGGAATCGACGAGGTCCATTGGCCATAAATCTGTCGGTTCGCGGCGTGGATGATCGTCGCGGTCTGGCGGGCGCGGGTGATCGCGACATAGGCCAGCCGCCGCTCCTCCTCGAGCGCCGCTGTGCCACCTTCGTCCATCGCGCGCTGGCTGGGGAACACGCCTTCCTCCCAGCCGACGAGGAAGACGTGATCGAATTCAAGGCCCTTGGCGGCGTGGATGGTCATGATCGTCAGCTTTTCGGCGGCGTCCGACGCGTCATTTTCCATCACCAGGCTGACATGTTCGAGGAACGCCGTCAGCGACGGGTACTCCTCCATCGCCCGGGTCAGTTCGATGAGGTTTTCGATGCGGCCATCGGCTTCGGTCGAGCGCTGCGCCTGATACATCGCGATCATCCCCGATTCCTCGATGACGATGCGCGCCAGTTCGGCATGCGGCAGGGTTTCGGTCTGGTCGCGCCAGCGCGCGATGTCGGACAGGAAGGCGCGCAGCGACCGCCGCGCCGCCGGGGTCAGTTCGTCGGTTTCGACCGCTTGCGTCACCGCCACCGGCAGCGGCCGGTCGAGCGCGCGCGCCATCGCATGCAGCCGCGCCATTGCCTTGTCGCCCAGCCCGCGCTTGGGGACGTTGACGATGCGTTCGAACGCCAGCGCGTCGTTGGGCGACGCGACCAGCCGCAAATATGCCAGCGCATCGCGGATTTCGGCGCGTTCGTAAAAGCGGAAACCGCCGACAATCTTGTACGGCAGGCCGGTGGCGATGAAACGGTCTTCGAACGCTCGCGTCTGGAACTGGGCGCGCACCAGAATCGCCATGGCGTTGAGCGATGCGCCGTCGCGGCTGAGTTGCTCGGCCTTGTCGCCGACCAGCCGCGCCTCCTCGGGGCCATCCCAGACGCCGATGACCGATACCTTGTCGCCGCCCGCCACATCGGTGAACAGCGCCTTGCCCAACCGGTTGCTGTTGTGGCCGATCAGTCCGTTGGCAGCCGCGAGAATATGCGCTGTCGATCGGTAATTCTGTTCAAGCTTGATGACAGCTGCGCCGGGGAAGTCCTTCTCGAACTTGAGGATATTTGCGACTTCCGCGCCGCGCCACGAATAGATCGACTGATCGTCGTCGCCGACGCAGGCGATGTTGCGGCGTTCCTGCGCCAGCAGCCGCAGCCAGAGATACTGCGCGACATTGGTGTCCTGATATTCGTCGACCATGATGTATTTGAAGCGCCGCCGGTATTCGCCGAGCACGTCGGGATGCTCGAGGAAGATCGTCAGCATATGGAGCAGCAGGTCGCCGAAATCGCAGGTATTGAGCGCCGCCAGCCGTTCCTGATACCGCTTGTAGAGCGCCGCGCCCTTGCCGTCGGCATAGGCATGGCTTTCACCCGGCGGCACCTGATCGGGTCGCAACGCCTTGTTCTTCCAGCTGTCGATGAGGCCGGCGAGCTGTTTGGCCGGCCAGCGTTTTTCCTCGATCCCGGCTTCGGCGATAACCTGTTTCAACAGCCGCAACTGGTCATCGGTATCGAGAATGGTGAAGTTCGAATCGAGCCCGACCAGCCCGGCGTGCCGCCGCAGCATCCGCGCCGCAATGGCATGGAAGGTGCCAAGGAACGGCAGCCCCTCGACCATGTCACCAAGCAGCATCTCCATGCGGTGGCGCATTTCGCGCGCCGCCTTGTTGGTGAAGGTGACGGCCAATACCTCGCTCGGCCACGCAAGGCGGCTATAGAGGATATGCGCGAGCCGCGACGTCAGCGCCCGCGTCTTGCCGGTCCCGGCCCCCGCCAGAATCAGCACCGGGCCTTCGGTCGTCAGCACCGCCTGCCGCTGCGGCGCGTTGAGGCCGGTCAGCCACGGTGGCTCGTGCGTAGGGGAGGGGAGCGACGCCATGGTGAACACTTAGGGAACGGCGCGCCCGATGCCAACCATCTTCCTGAGCGGCATTTACTGTATTGCTGTTCCAATACGCCTGTGGCAAGTTTGCGTGGGATGATGGGGAAACCGACATGACGGCGACGAAACCGATGCTGATCCTGGGTGCGCTGCTGACATCGACTTCGGCACTCGCCGCGCCGTCGCCGCAAACCCTTATCCGCAACGTCATGGTGTTCGATGGGGCGCGCAGTCTTGGGCGTCATTCGGTTCTGCTGACGGGTGCCAGGATCGCCGATGTCGACTATCGCGGCGCGGTCGTGCCGGGAATGCAGGTCGTCGACGGGACCGGCAAGACGCTTCTGCCGGGGCTGATCGACAGCCATGTCCATGCCTTTGCCGGCCAGGACGACGCGCTGCTGTTCGGCGTCACCACCCAACTCGACATGTTCAGTTCGCCGCAATCGACACAGGATATCCGCACCCGCATGGCGCGCGGCGACAATGCCGCTGCCGCCGACATCTTCACTTCGGGGATCCTCGCAACGGTGCCCAAGGGCCACGGCACCGAATATGGCTTTTCGATTCCGACGCTGACCAAGCCCGAGGAGGCCGATGCCTTTGTCGTGGCGCGGATCGCCGAAGGGTCGGACTATATCAAGATCATCGACGAGCCCGGAACGGTCGCACGACCACTACCGACGCTCGATGCCGCAACGATTCAGGCATTGGTCGTCGCAGCACACAAGCGCGGCAAGCTGGCGGTGGTCCATGTTCAGAACCTCGCGTCGGCGACGATCGCGATGAATGCCGGGGCCGATGGGCTTGTCCACCTATTCACCGACAAGGATGGTGGTGCGGCATTCGCAGCGCTCGCCAAGGCAAAACATGCCTTCATCGTCCCGACCTACACCGTCTTCGAAGTCTTCAAGGGCCGCTCGGGCAGTGCGACGATGCTCGACAAACCGGCGCTGAAGGGCCTGTTGCCGAAACCGGCGATCGCCAATCTGCAGCAGAGTTTCGGCACCGACCGCGCGCCGGCGCTCGATACGATCGAAGCCGCCAATCTGGCGCATCTGCTCAAGGCGGGCGTGCCGATCCTCGCCGGTACCGATTCGGGTAACCCCGGCACCTGGTACGGGATTAGCCTGCATCGTGAGCTCGATCTGCTGGTCAAGGGTGGCCTGACGCCGACGCAGGCATTGGTGGCGGGTACATCGGCACCGGCGAAGGCGTTTCGCCTTGCCGACCGCGGGCGCATCGCCAAGGGGTTGAAGGCCGATCTGCTGCTGGTCGATGGCGATCCGACCGCCGACATCGCGCGCATCCACGACATCGCCGAAATCTGGAAAGACGGCCAGCCGGTCAGCGCGGCGCGTGCCGCCCGCCGCGCCGAAATCGCCAAGGGGGCGGTGGCGAAGGTGCTGCTGCCGGTTGAACTGCCCGCCGATGGCCGGATCGGCCTGTTCGGCACCGTCGACGGCAAGCCGGTGCTGAAGAGTCCGTTCGGGTCGGGATGGATGCCATCGACCGATTCAATCGCTGGCGGCACCTCGACAATTGCGATCGCCGTGACCGGCGCGGCACCCGGTGGCCAGCCGGCGTTGGTGATGACCGGCGAGATCAAATCGACCTTCGTCGCGCCATGGGCGGGGATCAGCTTCAGCCCCGGCACGCAACCGTTCCAGCCGGGCAACATCGCCGCCGCCAAGGGGCTGCGCTTGCAAGTGCGCGGCGAGGGCAAGAGCTTTGCAGTCATGGGCTTTTCGACCGCCGGCGGGCCGTTACCGTCGGTCACGGCGCTACCGGTGACGAAGGACTGGCACGAGGTGACGGTCAAATTCGCCGACCTCAAGGGCTTCGAGCCGGCCAATGCGACCTTGCTGCTGATCGGTGCAACCCAGCAGGCAGGACCGTTCACGCTCGAGATTGCCGATGTGCGCTTGGTAAAGGACTAGCGCCGGGTTGGAGGGCGTTAGCGGGCGGCGGCGGCACGCCGATGGTCGCACCGGATGCACCAGCACCCTACCTGTCATCCCGGCGCAGGCCGGGATCCAGCTTCCTTCTCGTGCGACGACACCGAAGCAAACTCGAACCCGGCCTTCGCCGGGATGACAATTCGGGAATGCAGCAGCGAATAGCGGAACAGCGTTCGGCGCACGCCGATTACTTGCGGATGACCGCAATGACCGCGAGCTGCGACTACAAGCTGCGACCATAAGCTGCAATACCACGGCCCCCCACTGTCATCCCGGCGCAGGCCGGGATCCAGCTTCCTTCTCGTGCGACGACACCGAAGCAAACTGGATCCCGGCCTTCGCCGGGATCCAGTTTGGGGATGCCGCAGCGAATAGCGGAACAGCGTTCGGCGCACGCCGCTTGAGCGCCCTTCATCAATCGCGACCGGGCCGATCGGTTGGTGTGACCGGTGGGGTTAAATTGTTTGCGGCGATGACGGAGGATGAGCGGCCCGTGCATAATCGGATTGACACAATAAACCAAATAGGATACAATCATGGTAGCGAGAGTTAGATCAAGGCCCTCGTAGCCGGGTCCCGAGCGTTACGCTGAACGTTTTGGAGTCTCTTTCGTCACTTTCGACGGGTATTGGCGGCCGAACGACGGCGCAAAACCCCCTTATCCGGCGAGCGCTCGCAGCAGATGCAACCGCGCCTTGCCGTGATTGCGGGTCACCAGCGCTTCGAAACCGGGAGCGTCGAGCACCTCCTTGGCCCCGGTTTCGACCGACACCAGCGCGTGCGGCGCGACCCAGCCGTGGGCGAGCAGGCGGGCAAGGGCGGGCAGCGCAAGGCCCTCGCCATAGGGCGGATCGAGCAGGATCAGGTCGCACGGGGCCGGCGCAGGGCCGAGGCTTTCGACGGGCGATGTCAGCACCGATGCCGGAGCCGACATCTTGGCGATATTGGCCTTGAGCACTTTGACCGCGGCACTATCGCGTTCGACGAAGGTGCACTGCGCCGCACCGCGCGACAGCGCCTCGAGCCCGAGCGCGCCGGTGCCGGCGTACCCGTCGAGCACCCGCAACCCCTCGAAGCTGCCAAGGCGGCTGGTCAGCATCGAGAACAGTGCCTCGCGGACGCGGTCGGCGGTGGGGCGGGTGGCGGCACCCGGCGGTGCGGCAATGGCACGACCACGCCAAAGCCCGGCGATGATGCGCATTGTCTAGCCGCTCTTGGCCAGCGACTTGCGCAGCGCCGCCACTTGCCCGTCCGAGATCTCGTCGGCATCGCGCGCGCCCAGATCGCCGAGTTCGAACGGCCCGTAGGCGACGCGGATCAGCCGCGAGACCTGTAGCCCGAGATATTCGAGCACCCGACGGATCTCGCGGTTCTTGCCTTCGGTCAGCGTCATGGTGATCCACAGATTGCGCCCGGTCCGCCGTTCGATCTCGGCGTCGATCGGGCCATAGCGCATGCCGTCGATGGTCAGCCCCTCGATCAGCGCCTCAGCCATCGGCTGGGTGAACTCGCCATAGGCACGCACGCGGTAGCGGCGCGGCACGGCATTGGTCGGCAGTTCGAGCGCCCGCTTCAACGCCCCGTCGGTGGTCAGCAGCAGCAGCCCTTCGGTATTCATGTCGAGCCGCCCGACGGGCACGACGCGCGGCATGCCGGGTGGCAGGATGTCCATGATCGTCGGGCGACCGCCGGGGTCGCGCGCCGTAGTCAAAAACCCGGCAGGCTTGTGAAAGCGGAACAGCCGCGACGGCTCGAGCGCCGCCACCGGATTGCCATCGAAGGTAATGCCGTCGAGGCTGGCGACGACGAGCGCCGGTGAGGTCAACACCGTGCCGTGGACCGCAATGCGACCCTCGGTGATGAAGCGCTCGATATCGCGACGCGAGCCGATCCCAGCTCGCGCCAGCAATTTGGCGATGCGCTGTGGTTCGATGGGCACGTTGACCCCGGCCTTTTCAGCGGCGCGTGCGGCGACACGTGCGTCGCCGCGACCGCGGCGGCCGGTGTTGATCGCCGGTGGCGCATCGGCACGGGGGGCCGGTGCAGCGCGGGTGCGCGGCGCGGGTTTGGCACGCGGCGGACGCTTGGGACGCACGGGTGCGCGCGAATCGACCCGCTCGGCATCGCGTTTGGACGTCAGCAGGTCCTCACGCGGGGCCTCGGCGCGCGGCGGGCGGGCTCCGGCGGCAGGCGTGCGCGGGCGTCCGGCGGCATCGCGGGCAATGGGGCGCGCTGGTGGACGTGCTGGTGGACGGCGGGGCGGTTTGGGGCCGTCGGGTTTACGGGGTGGTCGCATCCGCGCTGATTTGCGGCCAATGCGCCCGCTTGGCAAGCTGCCGCCTTATCGGCTATCGGCTGCAACCGTGCCCCTGTGGTGAAATGGTAGACGCGTTCGACTCAAAATCGAATGGAGAAATCCGTGCTGGTTCGAGTCCGGCCAGGGGCACCACCCACGCTAGAGTCCGTAATTGAGCGGGACACCCGGCTCCTTGACCAGCCGTTTGGCTGGACCGTGCCCGTTGCGGGCCAGCACGGATCGCAGGGGCCACCCAACGCCTTTTCGGGTGCGCGGACCAATTCGATTTCAACTGGCGCACCGATCTTGCCAAAAATGCGCGTCCGATTGCGTCGCGGCGATTGCGTGGCCTCGAACGGAGGAGTTCGAGAATATTTGGGCTGCCAAAATCGGCCCAGGCTGACTGTTAGAGTTTGGCGTGTGTTAGTCTTGGCGGACATGGCGGGCACTGCTATCGTGCGACCAGCGACAAGCGGACGTCAGTGGGGATAAAGGGTTGGCTGGATATTCGCAGGCACGCCGGGTAGGCCAGTTGCACACGCCGCTGGGCACAGATCGGCTTTTGCTGCTGCGCATGACCGCTGTTGAGCGGCTTAGCGAACCCTATTCGGTGATCGTCGATTGCGTCAGCGAAGACCCGCAAGACCTGCATAAAATTCTCGGTCAGATCGTTTCGGTGCGATATTTTTCGGCGTCGAGCACTGAACATAATCGTTGGTTTAGCGGACGCGTTTGGGAATATGTCGAGCTAGAGCGTGACGAGCAGGGGTTTCACTACCGGTTGACGCTGCGTCCCGATTTTCAGTTCATGACGCTGAACCGTCGGAGCCGAATTTTCCAAAAGAAATCAGCCAAGGATATCGCCAACAGCACCCTAACTTTTGACAAGATTTTTGCGCTGAACGCGGCCTATACCGCGATGGAATATTGCGTGCAATACGGCGAAAGCGACTTCGATTTCATTTCGCGATTGCTGGAACACGAGGGCATTTATTATTATTTCGAACATGGCGATGGCAAGCATACGATGCATCTGGTCGACAACCGGACCGCGCATACGCCGCTGTCACCGGCATCGGCCGACGTCCTGCCGCGCGCGGCGCAGCACAAACATGCCCATTTTTGGTCGGTTGTTGAGCGGCGGGGTGTTGGCCCTGTCAAATATACCGTCAGCGACTATGATTTCGAGACTCCCTCGCGTGATCTGAAAAAGACGCGGCCGGCGACCGAAAAGCTTGGCGTGCCCGCCGGGCGCTGGAAAAAAACAGCGAAGGGAACGGCCGGTAGCTGGGCGGATTCGGCAGAAATCTACACCTATCCGGCGAAATATGAGACCAAGACGGCACCGAACGCCGACCGTTTCAACGAAGCGTGGCTGGACGCTCAACGCCGTCAGATGGCGCGCAGTTTTGCCGAAGGCGACCTTTTTTGCGCGACCGTAGGAAAGAAGCTGAAGCTGAAGTTCAAGGACATGTCGACCGAAGCCGAGTTTCTGATCGTTGGTACGACCCATCGCTATTCATCGCCTCCGTACCATACGCGCGGTGCGGGTGAATCCGAGTCGCTGACTGTCGAAGTCGAACTCATGCCGGTTGCCGAGCAGTATCGCCCTGCGCACCGCACGCCGCGTCCACGCATTCTGGGGCCTCAAACGGCAATTGTCGTTGGGCCCAAAGGTGAAGAAATTTATACCGATCAATACGGGCGCATAAAGGTCCAGTTCCATTGGGACCGGGAAGGTAAGCAAGACGAAAAGAGCAGCTGCTTTATCCGGGTCATGCAGTCGGTTGCCGGCAAGAGCTGGGGCAGTTTCACGCTGCCACGGATCGGCCAAGAGGTCGTCGTTGAATTTCTTGACGGCGATCCTGACAGACCACTGGTGACGGGCGCTGTCTATAACGCCGACAACATGGCGCCTGCCGCTTTGCCGGACAACCAGACGCAACATGGCCTCCGCAGTCGATCGACCAAGGGCGGCGGCGGCTATAATCACTGGTGGGTTGAAGACAAGAAGGGCGACGAGGTCGTGTGGTTTCGCGCTGAGCGCGAATACAAGGCTCATGTGGTCAACGCCAATGAAGAGCGGCAGTATGACGAAGGAAATCGTACGACGTTGTTTAAAAAGGGCAATGATTCTCTGACGCTGAGTGCCGGTAATCTGACGACCACGCTCGACAAGGGTGACGAAACCAGGACGCTGAAACTCGGCAAGCGCACGACAACGATTCAGCAGGACGAGACGCTGACAGTAAAGATGGGGAATCGTTCGGCGACCATCAATATGGGCAACGAGGCGCTAACCGTTAAGATGGGTAACGTCGATATCAAGGTCGACCTTGGGTCTCACAAGACTGAAGCGATGCAGGCTATCGAACTCAAATGCGGGATGAGTTCGATTAAGATGGATCCGGCGTCGATCACGATCAAGTCGATGATGGTCAAGATCGAGGGTTCGATCATGCTGGAGACAAAGGGCTTGATGGTTCAGCAGGAAGCCTCGGCGGTTCATATCGTCAAGGGCGGCATCGTGATGATCAACTGATGGCAACACACGCACCTTCGATGGCGGCGCGGCAATGGACACGCGTGAAATGGTCACGGGCTGGGCAGCTTGCGCCATTTCTCGATGGTTTGGCTGATCTGGACGGGCTGGAGGAAACGCCGCCTGCGGTAGCCTTTGCAACGATGCGGCAAAGTGACAGGACGCAGGCCGCGCGTTTCATCGCGCATTGCTTACCGCACATGGACGCGGTGCAATGGGTCGCTGCGTGCCTGCAACTCAATAGCCAGCCCGATGGTCCGATACTGCGTGAAGCGCGCAATCTCGTCCTGCGTTGGGTGCAGGATCCGTCGGACAAGGTGCGCCGCCTGTGTTTTGACGCCGGGCAACGTGCGGGCTTTGGCTCGGCCGAAGGCGCGGCTTGTCTGGCGATTTTTCTGTCCGGAGGTTCGATGGCCCCGGCCGAGCAGGAACAGCCGGTCAATCCGCCGCCGAGTGCGTTCGGCCAAGCTGCAGCGGGCGCCGTGCTGATGGCGGCATTGCAGGACGGCCCGCAGCGTTTCGACGAACAGCTATCGGTGTTTCTCGATCTTGCAGACGGATTCGCTGCTGGTCAGCCAAAAGGGCTGAGCGGGGAGACCAAGGCGTGAGCCTGCGATTACGGATCGAAAATGTTCCTTCGCTGACGTCCGGAGACCCGATTGAGGTCGTGCTTGAACAGCACGGTTTGGTCATCGGGCGCGCCGCGCACGCCGATTGGACGCTACCCGATCCCCGGAACCACGTCAGTTCGGTGCATTGCGAGATCGATTACCGTGATGGTGGGTATTTCCTGACCGACCGCAGTACCAACGGCACCTTCGTCAATGGCGGCACCGAGCGGCCAACCCGGCCGGTCCAGCTTCGCGACGGTGATCTCGTGCAGATCGGTCAATATCAGATCCGCATCGAGGAGATTTCCGAGGGCGGTAACGGGTCGGGCCGCTCTGCCGAGAACCTCGTTCCATCCTATGGTGCCGGCCTTGACTGGACGCAGGGCGAAGCCGGCCCTGCGGTGGTGTCGAAGCCGATGCGCAGCGATACCTTCGGGCGCGAACCCGCGCGCCCGGTCTTTCAATCATCCGACGACCCGTTGATGCGCGCCTATGCACCGCCCGCAGCGGCGACCTCTTCCGGCAACGATCCCTTTGGCATTGGCGGCGGCAGTGCGTCGCCAGCCGCCGCCCAGTCCGATCCGTTCGGCATGAACTCCCCGGCAGCACCTCATTTTGCGCCCTCGCCGCCGCCGCCGCCAGCGTCTGCCGATCCGTTCGGCATCGGTGGCAGCGATATACCCCGGTCCTCGCCCGCCGCGCCTGCTGCGCCGCCGCCAAGCGATCCATGGGCTGCGCTGCAGAATTTCGGTACGGTCGATTTTGGTTCGCAGGCGGCAGCGGTGCCGTCGCCACCGCCTCCAGCCGCAATACCCGCCGCCATAAGTCCCGTTCCGTCTCCAGCTCCAGCCTTTGATGCCGGTCCTTTCGAGCGATTTCTCGCGGCGGCGGGCCTGGCGCGTAGCGACATCGGTGCGGCAACCCCGACCGCAGTCCTTGATGCGGCGGGTGCGCTGCTGCGCCAGACTGCCGACGGGCTCATTCGTATGCTTGATGCGCGGACGCGCGTTCGTCACCAGTTCGGCGTCGGCGGGCAGGTCACCACCTATCAGCGCAGCGGCAACAACCCGTTAAAATGGACGCGTTCGCCCGAAACGGCACTCAAACAAATGATTGGTGAGCCGGAAAGCGGCTTTCTGCCGGGCCCGCAAGCAATACGCGGCGCATTCGAGGATCTTCAGGCGCACGAACTGGCGCTGATTGCCGCCATGCAGGAAGCCATGCAGGCGACCATCGAACGATTTGCTCCCGATGCGATCAAAAAACGCATTTCGGCGCGCGGCTGGCTTAATTCGGTGCTGCCGGGCAGCCGCGAGGCGACGCTGTGGCGCGCCTATGAAAGTGAGTTCCGCGCCTTCGCCGACGAAAGCGAGGCGGCCTATCTCGATGTCTTCGCCAAACAGTTCAAGAAGGCGTATGAACGCAATATCAGTAAGTCCGGATAGCCAATGCCTCCTGCCTCGCGCATCACCGACATGCACGTCTGCCCGATGGTCACCGGCATCATCCCCCATGTCGGCGGCCCGATCGCGCTGGGTTGCTTCACGGTGCTGACAGGCATGCTGCCTCAGGCGCGGGTAACCGACATCGCGGTGTGCGTCGGTCCGCCCGATATGATCGCGTTGGGGGCATTCACGACTTTGGTCGGCGGCTTGCCGGCGGCGCGCATCGGCGATCTGACAGCGCACGGCGGGACTATTGTTTTGGGTTTTCCGACGGTGATTATCAATAAATAGGCCGCGGCGTTAACCGGCGAAGATGCCGCCCGGTCCGATTTTCGCAACGACTTCGAAATCTATCGGCTTCTTGGCGTTTATGGTCCATTGCGGGATGCCGTGACGCTCTGAATTGGGGTATGTCTCCCACCACTTGGCTGGATCGTAAAGCGCAGTCTTGACCGGCAATATCTTGACGATCCGGTTCAACCCGGTCTTGGAATTGAGCAACCGTGTCTGTTCGTCCTGAAAGGTGGCAAGGGCAGCATCCACCTTGGCTTCGTCGTTGTTGAACTGGCGGCCGAACTTGTCGCGTAATAAGGCCGTCACCGGAACCGATTCTCCGACGCTGTTGCCGGCGGCATCGGTGTAGAGATTATCGATGAACTGCCATCGACCGGAGAATTTCGTCTGATCCCCCCAGATAAAATCCGAGGGATCGATCTGCGAGAGCAGGAACAGGACACTATAACCCTGGTCGAGCCGACCAGCCCCATAGCCGAGCCGAAGCTCCAGTTCGCGCGCGACGACACCGACAATCGCCTTTAGAATGGTGACGTCGCCAGCCGGATTGAGAGACAGGATCTGGTTGCTCACGGGGACTCTTCCACAGGTACTGGTCCGATCAAGGCGTGATCGTCACCCAACCGGTTGCCATGACGCACGAACCACCGGTGCATGACCGCGCCAGACCGACGGGATCGAATATGAATTTCGGCGGTTTTGCCATTGTCGGGCCGGCGACGATGACAGCGAGAAAACGTGCCGGCTTGGCATCGAAAGCGACCGCGTTAGGGTTGATGCCGTCTTCCGGACGCGCCGAGGCGGTGCGCGCATCCTCCGACACCGGCTGATCGTCGATCGTCACCAACAGCAACTTCTCCTTGCCTGCGGGCGGTGTGGAGACTCCCAAGTCGACAGCGAAATGCTTGGCAGGATCGACTTTACCCGAATAGCTAACATGCTGATCGCCCGCGAGCGCAAACGTTTCAGACCGTGCAGGGACCAGTCCCTGCATTTGCCCCAAAATCGCGCACGTCCGCGAACTTGGTTGCGGGACACTGGCTGCCGATACCGGGTCGATCCGGTATCCTGCGATCATGGCGGGTATGCTTGCCGTTGACGGTCGCCACCCTGCCAGTCGCACTGCGCCCGACGATGGCTCCCCAACAACACGAAGGTCGCTGCACGGAATGGCGGCGAGGGCGGTGTCGATCTGCGGCTTGGCGACGGCCCAAGGCGCAGGTGCAGCGACGGCGGGCGCGCTGGCAACGGGTTCCGGTGTTGCAGCCGCGACTTCGGGAGTCGCAGCAGGCTTGCTACCTCCGAACGCCAGATAACCTCCACCCGCCAGCAGCAGGACGGCGACGCCAGCGATCCCGGCATATAGCGCCGTTTTGCTTTGCGCCTTTTCGGATACAGCGGTCGGCTTAGCATCGGCGCGGACAAATGCCGGTGGCGGCGGGCTCGTGATGACCCCGAACTGGGTCGCGCCGCCGCCTTCACCGAGCATTGCCAGCACGTCGGGCATCGAGCGCAACCGTTGCTTAGGATCCGGTTGCAGCATGGCGGTAAACACCGGCACCAACTCGGGCGGCAGAAACGATAGGTCGGGAACGCTCCCACGCGCCTCCAGCGCATCGACGATAGTAATGCCCATGTCGAGCGCCCGCCCGCGAGCGAGTGCAATCACCACCAGCGCAAGCGAATAGACATCGGTCCATGGGCCGACTTCGTGGCCGTACTTGCCGAAGATCTCCGGCGCAGCGTAACCGAATTTACCAGCAAATGCCGAACCGACGACGCTTTTTTCGCCGGGGTTGGTGTCCTTGGCGATCCCGAAATCAATGATCTTGGCGCGGCGCAACTCGCCACCGGGAAGCAAGATATTGTCGGGTGAAAGGTCGCGGTGAACGACTCCTGTTTCGTGCGCCGCTGCCAGCCCCGCCGCCAAGCGCGCGAGAACTGCGCGGATCGTGGCAGCATCGGCCGGCATGCCGTCAAGCACGTCCGACATCGGCGGCCCGTCGACATATTCGATGGCGAGATAGTTGAGTTGCGATGTGCGGTCGAACGCCAAGGCGCGATATTTGACCAGCGCATCATGGCCCAGCCGCTCGAGCGACGTTGCCTCCCGGCGGAACAGCGCCATGAACTGCTCGTCGGCGGCGAATTGGGGAAGGATGACCTTGATGGCTACGCGCTCGCCCGACGCAAGATTGCGCCCTTCATAGACCTCGCCCATGCCGCCGCGAGCGATGAAGCGGACGATCTCGAACAAGTCGTTGAGCTGGTAACCGACAAGGCCCCCCGGCGCGCCATTGCCCAGTGCGGGGACGGCGGGGGTGGCGGCACGCGGCGGCGGGAGATCTTCGACAGCAGGCGGTGGCGCGGGCTGAGGGGGGATCGAAACAGGAGTATAGGTTCCAAACGGATCGGCAGGTGCAGGCGTCGCGCCGGTCTGACTGGCTTGCAGTTCGGCAGCCTGACCCAGCGCTGCCGCGAGTTCCTCGGCCGTCGCCATGACGGTGCGTTCACCGCCCTTGGCGTCTTCACCGCTCACGGTTCACCGCCGAACAGGGCCGTCGTCTCTTCGACGGCGACGATGACCAAGGTCACGTTGTCGGGCGCACCGCGCGCCAGCGTTTCAGCGATAAGGGCGTCGGCCGCCATATCGATATTGCCCCGTCCCAATAAACGTCCGATCATGTCTTCCGGCACGACCTTGGTCAAACCGTCGCTGCATAGCAGATAATGGTCGCCGGGGCGCGCCTTGTCGATGACGCTGTCATGCTGCGCTTCGGCGGCGACACCGACGGCGCGGCTGAGGACATGGCTCATCGGATGGAGTTCAGCCTCGTCCGCTTCCAGCAATCCGCGATCGACAAGGTCCTGAACGACGCTGTGATCGCGGCTGATCTGGGTCAACGTGCCGCCCCGGCTGCGATAAATACGACTGTCGCCGACCCAAAGGCATAGCGCGTCATCGCCATCGAGATGGATGAGCACCAAGGTCGTACCCATTTGCTTGCCCGCGGCCTGCGCCGCGTCATGAACGGTGCGATTGCCGCGTGTCAGGGCATCGATTAGCGCCGTTCCGCGCGCCGCACGATCGACGGTCAGATCGGCAGCGGCGAAACAGCCAACGACGGTCTGCGACGCCCAATCGCCATTGTCATGCCCGCCCATGCCGTCGGCGACCACCCACAGCGCGGCATTATCGCGGACCAGCATCGAATCTTCGTTGAGCTTACGAACCAATCCCGTATCGGTCCGCGCGGTCGAGCGATAACGAAACGCGGTCATTGCACGCTCCCGGCGATCAATTGCATCAGCAGGTGAGGATCGGCCTGTCCGGCGCTCAAGACGATCGGTGCGCCCTCGGCGGGTTCTAGCCACCAGACCGCGGTTTGCGGCGCACTTTCCCCGGCAAGCAGTTGCGACCGTGCATCGGGTAGTGGCGCAGCATCGGCCAGACGGGCTAGCAGCGCATCGGCATCCGCGTCGCCGCCCAACGCCGCATAGACTGCAGCCTCAACTTCCGTTGAAAAATCGGGATAGGCGATGGCTGCCGCCCAGACGGCGTTGGCAGGTCCGGCGGCGCCGGCGGTCAACATGAAATAGCGGCCTGCGCGGTCAATCGAGGGCGTCAGTGCAATGTGCAGCGCGTCAGGCCCGGCCCAGCCCGGCGGCAAATACGCCTGCCATAACGGTGCAGACGTCATCCGAGCCGCGAATGCATCATCGTCACGAGCGGCGCGTTCGGCGGCAATTCCCGCCGTCAGCCAGTCATCGAGCGCTGCAATTGTCGCCGCATCCCAGCCGCGCTGGACGAAATCGCCATGCGCTGGCAACTTGCCGAAAAGGCCCGGGGTCAACACCTTACATCCGGTCAGGGCAGCGCAGCGCGAAGGGGCCATCGGCGGCGAAAGGATCGGGACCGCTTGCAACCTCGACATCCACCGCGCTGTCGGGCGAAAAGGTGAAGCGATACCGTCCCGGCCCAAGCAGCGATTTTCTGCCCTTGTCGAGCAGGCGGAACAGCGCCCATGGACCTTCCTCACGCAGCGGCGGGGCAACGCCGCCATTGGTCGCGGCGAATTCGGCGACCTGGCTGCCACCGGTCGACCAACTGAACCGTTCGGCGGGTGTCGTCGGGCTGAGTGTCATCGGTACGCCCGCCGCACGCAGGCTGATGCCGCCCTTGGTCGATGGTGCGGCGGCGATCCGCAGGACCAGATTGCCGCCCATCATCGCTTGAACCTGATCCGCGCGCTGAAAGGTCCGCGCCGCGTCGGACGTGAAGCCCTTCACCGTCGGTTCGCTGATCCATTTCCACGCCTTACCGTCACGGCTGAGGTAGACGCCGAGCTGGTCATGACCGAAATTGCTGACGGTGCTCGCCGCGCGGGACACATCGGCGGGTTGGAGATCGGCCCCCCCGCCAAAGGGATACCCCTTGCCGAACACCGTCCGGCAGGTCGGCACAACGTTCTGGCTATAGGCCGTCCGCAGTTCGGTCGTTTTGGTCGTTTCCGCGGCCTTGGACGATCCACTGGCGACATCGGTGACAAAGCTGGCGAGCGCGGGGGCTGCCGCTCCGGCATTGGCGGCTGCAACCTGAAGTTCGGCTGCCGCACCGGCAATCGCTGCCGAAGCACCGCCACCACCGCCACCACCACCGCCGCCGCTACTGGCGACAGCAGCTTGCGCTAGGGCGAGCTGATACTTGCCAAGCGCGCCAAGCAACTGTTTCAGCGGTTCGGCACCGCCACCGGCGTATTGGCGCAGACCAGCGAAATTCGCCTGAATTGTTGTGGCAGCGATCGAGGTCGCCGATGCCTTCATTTCTCCCTGCAATGCCGAGCCGGCCAGCTTCCCGAGCATTCCGCCGGGCAGCGTCGGCGCGTTTTTGATGCCTGGCAGCAGGTCGACGGTTTGCGCGACTGTCTGTTCGGCAACCTTCTTCAATGGTGAGGTGCTGGTATTGGCAACACGCGCCAGCGCCATCGTGTCGCGGGCATAGTTCCCCGGCCGCGGTAGCGCCAATATATCGGTCCATAACTTGGTATATTCGGCCGCGTAGAGCATCCCGAGTTCGTTGGTATTCAGCGGCGCCTGGCTCGCCGCGCTCTGGCCCAGCATCCACCGATCCTTGTCGAGCGCGAGCGCGATGGTCGAGGCCTGTTTGACGAAGCCCTGCTGAAACCCCTTTTTGGTGAACAGGAACGGCACATGGGCGGCGGCGACTTCCTGCGGGTTGCCAAAGGCTTCGGCCTCGCCGGGGATCAGCGCATCGCCGACCATCTGCCAATCCTGTCCTGTCACCTGCTGCTTCATAAGGGCCAGCGCGCGTTGCGCCGGGGACATGGCGGCGACCGTCGCCTGGGCCGTTTGCACCAGTGACGCATCGAGCAGGGGCCCGGTCAAATCGCGGCCAAAGCGACCCGAATCGGCGAACAACGCCTTGGCATGATCGATGACCCGGCCGCGAATCGCGGCATTTTCCGGCCCAGGCAGATCGCCTTTGGCCAGTTCGGTATCGAGCCAGCGAACGATGTAATCGGCGTCTCGCGGTGCCCCGGCCCGGTTCCCGAGCATCAGATACACCTTGAGCGGTTCATAGACCGCCACCGGATCGGATCCACCGGCACGCAGCGTCCGTTCGGCAGTGACGATCAAGCGCGGCAGGAGATAGCGCTGCAGCGAATCTTTGTAGGCCCGGTCGCTTTCATCGGCGAGTGCGCCTCGGTACAGGCCAAACCGCTGCGAAAGCGCCGGATGAGCGGCGGTGGTGACACCATAGGGCAGCTTGTCGCGAGCAGAGTCGAGGAGGTCGAGGACCTCGCCGGTCGTCGCCGAAGTCGAGACGCGATCGCCCGCATCGAACGCCCGAGCACTCGTGCTGATGGTCTGCGCCGTTTCGGCAGTGGCACGCTGTCCGGCGCTGTTCGCGAAGAAGCTCGTCACCCACGCGCCGAGGAGCAACACACCGGCAACACCCAGGCCGGCATAGGCGGCCAGCTGCAGGCTCTTGCTGCGGCGGCGACGCTTGGCATCGGGACCGGCAAGGCCCGCTTCGGCGATGACAACGTCCTTGAGCAGGCGGTTGACGAAAAAGGCGCGCGGGTTGGAGGTGCGCGGGCGGAGACCGCGGCCGAGTTTGCCCGAAAGGTCGCCGAGCAGCCTGTCGAACGGCGTACCCTGCTGGACACCGCTGGTGAAATAAAAGCCACGCAACCGCACCGGCGCGCCCTTGGCGTCGAACACGCCTTCCAGCAGCCTGACGACGCGGGCGCGCAGATCGATGAAGCGCGCCGGAAGCGTCAGTGCCGCGCCACGCCGGATGGGATCGCTTTCTGCCTGCAGGCGCGCCGGAATCCGGTCGGCGAGCGCTTGTACGGCGTCATCATACCCTGCCGCCAGCTCGGCGGCATCGGGCGGGCCGGCATCGACCGGCCGGGTATAACCAATGACCGAGCGCCGTCCTTCAACGGTCAGATCGTCGAAGAACTCGACGAAACCATTGATCAGATCGGCCTTGGTGAACATCACGTACACCGGCAATTCAAGGCCGAGAATGCGCGACAATTCGGCGATGCGAGCGCGGATAGCGACCACATGTCTGTCGAGTGCGTCTGCCCGCACGCCTGCTAGTTCGTCGAGGCCGATGGCGACAATGACACCGTTCAGCGGTTGCAGCGGCCGTGCCCTTTTTAGCGTGCCGAGAAACGCCTGCCAGCCCTTTTGATCGCGTTCGCTTTCCGAATCCTGGCTTGTGTAGCGTCCTGCAGTGTCGATCAGCACAGCATCGTCGGTGAACCACCAATCGCAGTTGCGGGTGCCGCCGACGCCTTGCGCGGCCTCATCATTGATCAGCCGCAGTCCGGACTTCTGGATGAGCGTCGTCTTTCCCGCTCCCGGCGGCCCAATGATGACGTACCACGGCAAAGCATACAGCGAATCGCGTCCAGCAGATTTTACCCGCGCGAGCGCTGCCTGCATTTTCTCGCCGATCGCCTCGGATTCCTTGTCCGGCGGCGGAGCCATTGCAGCAGCGAGCGCCGCCGACGCGCGGCGACGCATGAACCAGCGGATACCGGCAGCGATGCCGAAGATCAGCCAGACTGCAAGGATCAGCCACCAGCGCCAGCCGAGGAGCGAGCGGACCAGCAGACCGCACACCAGAAAGACGATCAGCGAGGTCAGCAACGCTGCCACCCCCGCCAGCACCCACCAATTGGTGAAAACCCGCTTCAGCATTGGCGTTACTCGCTCCGCGGGATGATGAGCTCGACACGGCGGTTTTTCGCCTTCGCGTCGGGCGATTCGCCTCTGTCTATCGGTTCGCGGTCGCCGCGCCCTTGCGCGGACAGCCGTGCCGGATCGTTGACGACAGGGGCCAGCAACGTCCCGACATTTTCGGCCCGCGCCTGCGACAGCGCCAGATTGTCGGGATATGACGCCGCCAGCGCGCCGCCGATCGGGTCGCTGTCGGTATGGGCGACAACGACAATCTGCCCGGATTCGGGAGCCAGTGCCGACGCCGCCATGGTCAGCAGCGCGGCATAATCGGGGGCGACTTCGGTTGCGCCTTTATCGAACATTCCCGCTGGCAGGCCGGGGCAGGCAGCAACGACCAAGCGGATCGTCGCCCCATCGTCGCGGGCGTCGATACACGAACTGGTGATCCGGGCCCTGATTCGTGCCAACTGGTTCGAATCGGGAATGGCGACGTCGGCGGCAGCGCGGTCAATTGCGGCGAGGGCCACCGACGGCACTTGTCGCAAAGCCAGCCGCGCCGATTCGTCCTTCGCATCGAGCCAGAACTTCAACCCCACGAAAATCAGCAGCAAAACCGCAAATAATGCCGCCGCGGCGATCGCGAACCGCACAAGCCAACCAATGCGCCGCATTGGAGTGGGCTTGCCCCGCCACTGCGGAACAAGATCGTCCTCGGGGCGCGGACGGATATCATTCAGGGTCGCATAGATGGCACTCATCCGCTCGGTCAGTCCGGCATGCGCGTTCGGCATGACCCGGTACCTTCCCTGAAAACCCACGGCGAGACAGGCATGGTATAGTTCGAGCAGGTCACGGTACGCAGCGGGCCGTGCCAGCATATTATCAAGGATCGTCCAGAACTGGTCGCCGCCGAACGCCTGGCCGAAACTCTGCACGACAAGGCTCTGGCGCGCCCAATCACTCTGCGCACCGCCCGGAAGGTTCTGGACGATGTCGTCCATCGTCGCTAGCACGGCATAGCGCGCGCGGGCATTGTCTTCCGCACCAAGCCCGAGCTGATTGAGCGTCTTTTCAAAGGCCTTGGCCTCGGCGCTCGCGGTCTTCAGCAGGGCAGGGGCGTCGCTCACCTGTCGCTCGGCCTGCACGGCAGCCGCCAAAGCCAGAATACGCGCCGCCGCCGCCATGACGGGATTGCGAACCCGCATCGGCGTGGACAGCGGCGGCACATCGTCGTTGAGCGACGAAACCGGTGGCCGACCAGCTGCCGGCGGCGCGGCGTTAGGTGCCGCAGCGCCAGGCGACGGGGCAGGAGGCGCGGCCCCCTCGCGTGCCGCCAGCGGCGACGGGCGAAACACCGTTTTCTGGCCCCGCGGGCCGTTGGATCCATCGTCTTCGGGCGTCATCGGGATTGCCTCTTCACGCACCAGAGTTCCATTTGCAGCTCGGGCCAGTCGCCTGCAATATACAGGCCAAGCGCCGGTGCTGTGGCAAAATCCTTCCAGTCCGGGGCCGAGCGATCAAGCTCAAAATAGATATAGTGCGGCATCGCGCGAATCTGTGACGGCGGCGCAGGAATGGCCGATAGCGGCACGCCGGGCAGCGCCGCCTGGACCAGCTGTTGCATCTTGGCGACCGAACCGATCTTGACGACCGATGGCAGCGCGCGGCGCACCTCCTCGGCGGGTTTGCGCGTCGAAACCGCCAAGTAAAAGCGTCCCTGATCGTACAACCCGCGATCGGTGATCGTCGAAACATACGCCCCCGGCTGCAGCAGCTTCAGCTCCAGCTGCACGGCCGAATTGGTGAAGCCCGTCGACAGCGCCGCACGCAGGGCCTCGACCACCGGCTTGAAGCTCATTTCAAGGTCTTCGTGATCATAATCGGGGAACGCCTGCGCCCGACGGTCGGCGCGGGTGAAGGTCGCCAGTTCACCGGCGAAGCCGACGAACGCCGTAAACAGCCGTTCGGGATGGACGCGGTCGAGTCGTGACAGGTGTCGAAGCTCGGGGTGCCAGCGATTGAGCAACTGGAGCAACAGATAGGCGGCGAAGGTCTCGCTGCCGCCGTCGGTGCCTTCGACAGCGCGCGACGAGAGTTCGTCCTGACGGCTATCGACGCGGCCGATGATGTCGATCAGGAAGCCGGTCAGGGTCGGGCTGGCGCGGATGTCGAGCACTGGCGGGATATAGGCTTCGTCCCAGACGATGCGCTTGCCCTGCACCTCCTTGATCCGCCCGATGCCGATCTTGATACGACCCGCCAGATCGGCGGCTTCGATTCCGAACCGCACATTGGCGCGGGCAATTTCGATCGCCTCGCTGGCGCGGTCGGGGTCGGTCGCGTCGATCATATTCTGCTCGACGACCAGAAAACGGGCCAGCCCGGCGTCACGCGCGTCGGGATAGGCATAGGCGACCGCGCCCTCCTGATCGGCAGCGATCGTCAGATAGACGATTTCGCCGCGCACCTGATCATCGACGTCGAACGGCAGCGGCGGTGGCTGACCACCGGGAATGGCGACGACTTCGCCATCGGGAAGCACGGCGATGAGCCGATCAACACCAATCTGCTGCCCCTGCGCCAGCGGCTCCGACAATGCCAGTTCGACCAGCCCCCACGGATAGGCAAGTGCGCCACCCAGCCGCGCCTGTAACGCCGCCGCCGCCGCTCCACCCGCCGCCTGCAGATGCTGCGGACGCAGGAACAGCCCTTCGGACCAGACTGGATTGGCGGTCAAACAACGCTCCCTACGGCAAGCTTGGTGCGACAGGGATGCGCGACATGCGTTCGATGTTGCCCGCCCCTTCGCCTATTGACTGCCAATTTTGAAGATTAGCAATCTGCTTGTCGAGCTTTGCCAGCACGCCCTCGATCCCTTTGAGGCTTTGGACCACCGAACGCCTCGTTTCGGCGTTGTCCTCGATCTGGGTCATCAACAGCGTCGTGTTGCGCGCGAGATTGAGAAACGTGTCGAGCGTCATGTTGATCGCCTCGCCACCCGTCCCCTTCGGCAGACCCTTTTTGACATGGCCGATGGCCTTTTCAATGCCGTCGAGTTCCTGTTTGAACTTGTTGTGGGAATTGTCGTTCCGGTATTTGCGCGCCTTTTCATAAACCCAATTGACCGCCTTGAACTGCGGAAATTCCTTCTCGACCGCGCGTCCGGCGGTATCCATGATGACATCGGTGACAATGACCGTGACGACGAGCAGCACCCCGATCATTTCCATCGCCGGCAGGCTGCGGTGGGTGCCGGAGATGTCGTCGCGCACAGTCGACACGAATTTGCGCGTGTCCTGCAACTCGATCACCTGCCGATTGATGATCTTCTCATCGATGCAAGCCCGCTTGGCGGACCCGCTCAGCATCAGGACGAAGGGTGAGCTCATGTACCGATCCTTTTTAACGAGACGCTCCAACCGCAACTGTTACGCTCCGTTTGCCGATGGCAGCCGGACAATATGACATTGGCACGGCGGCGGCGCTTTCGTCATCCGGATGCCGATTCATATATCGGCCCAATATGACCAAGATCGTCATCGAACTACCGGTTCAGCGCGGCGCAGGATTCTGCTCGATCGACACGCTTTCAAAGGTCGCGAGCGCGCATTTTTGAGAGACGCAATCCGACTGCCGTCGACGACAGCATCCAAGCAGGCGCAGCCATAGCCATAACCGCCATAGCCAACTGCCACCCAGCGCGATTTCGGGAATTCGGGCCAGTCACCATGCGCGGTAAAATCGCCCTGGATCGAGGCAGCGTATTCGACTTTTCCGTCACGTAGCCAAGCGTTGTTCGGCGTGGGATTACTCCACCAGCCACACAAATGTATTGTTTGCGACGGGGTCGCGCCACTGTCCGCAGCCGCGTTTGCCGACATTATCAACAGCGCAACCGTCGCGATAATTTCAAATGGTGTTTTAAGTCCGATCACTAACGCAACCCCGAGAAAGTTGGTGTCGCGAGCGGACTAACTCCAGTAGGCGCGGGGTTCACCGAGATTCGACTATCGAGCAAAATGGCTTCATACAGTTCCGCTATACCAGCAATTTCCTGAGCCTTGTTGGTGCCGTTCACCATCGCTCGCGCGCCTTTATAATTTGTTGATGTCGAAGTAAAATAGTCGCTGAACTTCAGGCCATTGGCAAATATCTTGCCATTAATCATACCATAAGACATGATCCGATAAGCTAGACTTGGTTCCTGAACCCGAGTCGGATTGGTCAGCAACTCGGTCCCCATTCCAAGTTCTTTCCCCGCGCGTAAATATCCGTCCCACCAGGTTAACTGTACGTAGCCTCGTCCAAAATAGCTGTTTTCCTGTCCACTCGCTTTTATATAGGTCGCCGCCGCTTTACCATTGAAGATTGCACCGCGTGCAGTTGGATCGTAATCCCGAATTGTTCCGATAACATTGACTATAAATTGATCACCATCATGTTCCGTAACTAATATAGTGCCATCGGTCTGCAGCGCGGTCTTTACTGGTTCGTAATAGCCCTTGTTTGCTCCATGCCCATCCTCTTCAACAGGGTGCATGAGCTGCCACTTGTGCACAATGCGTGGGGTGGGATTTCCCTTTTTGTCGGTCAGCAATTTCCCTTTTTTGTCAAAAACTATGCGTTCCTCAACTAATGTTTTGGCTTCTTTATGGACAGTCGCCAGCATATAGGCTGCCCACCGCAGATCGGCGATACCGGCATCGGCCTCTATGAATGCCAAAAAGGTAAGCAAATCATCAGGAGTCGTCTGGGCAAATTTGCCGCCTGAAAAGGCCTTCTTAAAACCAGCAACCACCTTCACATGGTCATATGCGCCGACATAGGCGTATTTGCTCGCATCAAAAGCGGGCTTGGCTTTGGGTGTTGGGAGTTGGCCCATAGCGAATTATCCAGACTGCAAAATAGCCCTAACTGCCAAACTCATACGCCAACTCCCCGCCGTCCGCCTTCACCGCAATCCGCTCGACCGGCTCCCCATCCGCCATCCGGCCCAGCAACTCGGTCGACAGTGTCGGCAGCATCGAATTGGTCAGGATATTGTCGATCATTCGGCCGCCGCTCGCCAGTTCGGTGCAGCGCGAGACGACGTAATCGACGACCGTCGGGTCGAAGGTCAGCGCGATCTTGTGGTTCTCCTTGACGCGCTTGACGATCCGGCCGAGCTGCAGCTTGACGATGCCGCCGAGCATTTCGGGTGACAGCGGGTAGTAAGGCAGGACGATGAGCCGTCCGAGTAGCGCCGGCGGAAACACCTTGAGCAGGTCGGGGCGCAGCGCCGATGCCAGTGCCTCCGGATCGGGTGCCGTCTCCGGATCGGCGGCCATTTCGGTGATCAGGTCGGTGCCGGCGTTCGACGTCAGCAGGATCAGGCAGTTCTTGAAATCGATGTGCCGTCCTTCGGCGTCGTCCATATAGCCCTTGTCGAACACCTGGAAGAACATCTCGTGGACGTCGGGGTGGGCCTTTTCGACCTCGTCGAGCAGGACGATCGAATACGGCCGCCGCCGCACAGCTTCGGTCAGCACGCCGCCCTGGCCGTAGCCGACGTAACCGGCGGGCGCGCCCTTCAATGTCGAAACGGTATGCGCCTCCTGGAACTCGCTCATGTTGATGACGATCATCGAATCGTCACCGGCGTAGAGCAGTTCGGCGAGGGCATGTGCCGTCTCGGTCTTGCCGACGCCCGACGGGCCGCACAGCATGAACACGCCGACGGGCTTGTTGGGGTTGTCGAGCTTGGCGCGGCTGGTCTGCATGCGCTTGGCGATGGCCTCCATCGCATGGTCCTGGCCGATGACGCGCTTCTTCAGATTGTCGGCGATCTTGAGGACCCCGGCGATCTCGTCCTTGACCATGCGGCCGACGGGAACCCCGGTCCAGTCGCCGACGACGGCGGCGACCGCATTGGCATCGACCTGTGCAAACACCATCGGCGTATCGCCCTGCGCGGTATCGAGCGCCGCCATGGCGTCCTTGATCGCCTGGGTGTGAACGTCGGTGTCTTCGCCTGTGGTTGCCGCATCGCCGCGCGCAGTGCGGGCGGCGATGACGGCTTCGACCGCGGCCTTTTCGGCGTCCCACTTCAGCGTGACCGTTGCCAGCGCGGCGCGGGCATCGACGAGCTGGTCATCGACCTCGACAACGCGCTTGGGGTTGCCCATGCCCGAATTGGCTTCGCGCTCGACGATTTCGCGTTCGACCTCAAGCAATTCGACCCGCCGCGCCCGGTCTTCGACCTGCGCCGGGCGACCGTGCTGGCTGACTGCGACGCGCGCCGCCGCGGTGTCGAGCAGGCTGACCGCCTTGTCGGGCAATTGCCGCGCCGGGATGTAGCGCTGGCTGAGTTTGACGGCAGCCTCAAGCGCTTCGTCGAGGACGATGACTTTATGGTGTTTGACCATGATGTCGGCGACCGAACGCAGCATGTTGATGGCTTTTTCGGTTTCGGGCTCGCCGACGTTGACGGTCTGGAACCGCCGCGTCAGCGCGGGATCCTTTTCGAAATACTGGCGATATTCGGCGTAGGTGGTGGCGGCGATAGTACGCAGCTTGCCCCGCGCCAGTGCCGGCTTGAGCAGGTTCGCGGCGTCGCCAGTGCCTGCCGCGCCGCCAGCGCCGACGAGGGTATGCGCTTCGTCGATGAACAGGATGATCGGCGTCGGACTGGCTTCGACCTCGTCGATGACCTGGCGCAGTCGTTTCTCGAACTCGCCCTTGACGCTGGCCCCGGCCTGCAACAGCCCGATGTCGAGCGAGCGCAGGGTGACGCCTTGCAGCGCCGGTGGTACGTCGCCATCGGCGATGCGGCGCGCGAAGCCTTCGGCGATGGCGGTTTTGCCGACGCCTGCCTCACCGGTTAGAATCGGGTTGTTCTGGCGGCGGCGAAGCAGAATATCGATGCACTGCCGCACTTCGGCATCGCGCCCGACGATCTTGTCGATCTCGCCGCTGCGGGCTTTGGCTGTCAGGTCGATCGAGAATTTCTGCAGGGCGCTGCCTTCGCCACCGGCCGCTGTGGCGGAATCGCCCGCTGCCGCACCGCCGCCGGTCGCGCCCGATCCCAATGCGCCGCCTTCATTGGCTTCGCTGCTGTTGGCCGTCAGCGTTGCAAACTGCTCGCCGAGCTTGTCGGCGTCGATCTTGCGGAACTGGCTGGAAATACCGGTCAGAACGTTCTTCAGATTGGGCGTTTTGAGCATCGCATAGACGAGATGCCCCGAGCGCACCCGGCCAGCGCCGAACTGCAGCGACGCATAGAGCCAGCCCTTTTCGATCGCGTCTTCGATATGCGCCGAGAAATCCGAAATGGCGCTTGCCCCGCGCGGGAGCGCGTCGAGCGCATTGACGATGTCGCGCGCGACAATGCCGTCATCGAGCGCGAACGCGGTCTTGATCGCCGCGACGTCACCATTGGCATCGGCATTGAGCGTATGAAGCCAGTGGACAAGCTCGACATACGGGTTGCCGCGCATCTTGCAGAACCCGGTCGCCGTTTCGATAGCCTTTAGCGCGCTCGGTCCCAGCCGGCCGAAAAGTGCACCTCTACTGATCTCGGTCATATCATCCCCTCTTCAGGCCGCCCGGCGAACGGGCTTCCTCCCCCCAAGTCGCAAATCCGATCTTACACATGTTTTCTTGCCGGGCGCGACCCAGCTTGTGTGGCCGAGCCGCATCGTCCCGAGCCGGGCAGGGGCAATTTGCGCCTCCCCGATTTCGATCCACGCATCCCATTGTAAATGTTGCGGTAGCACCGTCTCGGCAGCCTCGCTCAGCAACGTGTTGGCAAGGCCGCCGGGCAGAAAATCGGTCAAGTCGTCCATCGACCGGGCGCGCACCGCAAAGGCAACATTCCATTCGACGGCGAAAAACCGTTTCCCCAGAGTCGCGCCGATGCCCAGACGGTTGTGCGCGCCGGTCCGACCGATGCGCGTCCGGGCATCATGCGGAATGATGTGCCACCGCCCGACACCTTCGAAAACAGTCACCGGGCGTTCCAGCAGATGGCCGAACAGATCGGCAATGGCAGCGGCACTTTTCAGCGCGGCCAAATGCCCGCCATAAGCGAGCCGCCGCCAGTCGTTAAAGCCTTCGCTGTCATGCGGGGGCCGCTCGGCGGCGCTGACGAAACGCAAATCTGTCGCGCCGCTGGTGGCCCCGAGGCGCGCGGCAAACTGGTCGTTGGCGGGGCGGTCAGCTTGGGCGCACGGGTTGGCGTCGGCCCACGCACGGTAAAAACTCTGCAGCATGCGCGACGAAACCAAATCGAGGAAATCAGCGAACGGTGTTGGACCTTTGATGCGCCGTTCGAAGATTGCGATCTCGGTCAGATGGTTCGGCAGCGGACCCATTGGACCGGTCAGGCCAAGGTGTTGCGACCGGATGACCGGACGCCGCTTTGCGCGCTTCAGTTCGGCAACAGTCGTGCGGGGGAAACCGGCACTGGGAAGATGGGCGAGATCGACCAGCTCCAGCGCGGGATCGAGTGCGGTCCCGACGGGCGGGGCATCGGGTCGCACCGCTTCGATGGCGCGGATCAGCGCGAACAGCTCCCACGCGGTCGGATCAACTGCCACCGCATCGAACAGGCGGCTCAGATCGTCGGGCGCGCGCCGGGACATGTTCCCCACCCCCACGTCAAGCCGTTGTCGGCACGAACTTCGCTTTCGACGAAACTGTTTATCGTCGCAAACTCTGCAAGGAAGCGGGCGACAATACTGGTGAACAAATAGCCGGTGCCGGCCTCGTAGCTGTCCGCCGCCAATGAAATGACCAGCTTTTGGCCGCGCTGAAATGCCAGCCGCGCCTGTCCTCCGGCGCGCCGGGTCACCGTTTCACTGGTGATCGCGGTGATGCCCTGGATTTCGCGCCGTAAGGCCGGAGCCTCGTCGCGCAGATAGAGTGACAGATGATCGGCAAGCAGGTCGGGGGCACCGTCTGGCCGCACAAAGCCTTGGTGGCCCGGTGCCAGATGACTGACGATCCGCCAGGCCGAATCCCCGAGGCCGAGCGGCGGCTGGGGCCGGGTCGGACCGCGCAGGATGCGGACGGAATCGACGCTTGTCGCGACATCGAGCGTCAGGGTGAGATTGGCTGAGCCCGGGCGCAGCCGCGTCGCCAGCGCGCGGTTGGTGACGAGCCCGCGCACGCTCAGCTCAATGATGTTTTGTGCCAACATCGGCTCGTCGGGAGACGACAGGGCAATCCATGTCTCGGTGCCGGTGTAGTCGCTCTCGCGCCGCCGGCGTGTATCGGCTTCCGATAGCCGTCGCAGCCGCCGCCGCAGCGAATAGAAGAGCGGCTTTACCCCTCGCTGTGCCCGCCGGGCATAGAGCGGCAGGGCAGGGGCACCATCGGCATCGCCCTCGGCATATGCCAATACAGTGTCGAGCCGATACACTTCGTAATCGAGCAGCGCGACCCTGTCGGGGATGACGAGGTGTTCGTCGTGCCGCCGATCGACAAGGACCCGATCGAAGCGGCGTTCGAACAGGTTGATGATCGGAGTCGTAAACAGGCGGATGCTGTCGGTTGAAACTGCCCCGGTAAGGACCGGCACCGGACGGTCGAAGAGGATGACAATATCGATTTCGGTGTCGCCTCGCTTCAGTCCCGCCGCGAGGCCAGTCAGTTGGACGAACCGGAATTTCTCCGGCATCGCAAAATATTCGCAGAGCAGACGATAACCCCGGAAGGACCGCGCCTCGCCCGGTAGCAGGGCTTCGTCGGCGGCAAAGCCCACAGCTTCGATCGGTCCGGCATGAACCGACCACTGGCTCCGGCGACCTCGGTCGGTCGAGCAAAGCCGCACCCCCACGCAATCGCCGAGCAACTGCTGATACAACAGGTTCGGTACATCTTCTCCACCGTCGATGAAGAGCCGCAGTTCGTCGATCGGCAGGGCGGCGAGCGTTGTCGGTGCGGTGATCGCCAGTCGAATACGCAGACCGGCAGCGCCGACGGCCTCACCCGTGGCCGCTGCCACCGCCGCGCGGGTTGGCAGATATTCGACCTGATCGACCTTCAGCGGCCATAATTTAACGTCGAAGCCAGTGCGGAATTCGACTGGGGCCGACGTATCGCCGTCGAGCGTCGCGCGGATTTCGGATCCGCGTGGGTGCATCACCCCCATGGCCAGCGCTTCGTCGCCGTCACGCGGCTTATATTCGAGGATTGCCATTGCCGGCGTCGGCGCGAGATAATGCGGATAAAGCGCGTCGAGCAGATATTGGGTAAAGGCCGGAAACTGGTCCTCCAGCTTCAGCTGGACCCGGGCGTTGAGATAGGCGACGCCTTCCAGCAGCCGCTCGACATGTGGATCGGGATCGGTTGGGGCATCGATGCCGAGCCGTCCGGCGACTTGCCGATGGTCTTCGCTGAACTCGACCGCCCGACGGCGCAAATAGCCCAGTTCCCGGTTATAAAGGCGCAGGAGCCGCGGATCGATCGCGCTCATGCGTTCACATCGACATGGCCGTCATCGAGATCGATCGTCGATTTCAACTCAATCCAGCTTTCCTCGACCGCATTGCGCATTTCACCGTTGATCGAGAAGCGTAATTTGTTTTCATGTTCGATCAGTCCTTCGTCGAACATGACGCGAACCGAATCCGGTCGGAGGCGTTCTTCGAACGCAATCAAGGCGGCGGTAATCTCGTCGGTGCGCGCCAGCATTGCGTTGCGATCAAGCGAGCGTCCGGTCAGTTCCGGCAGACCGTAGTTGAGCACCGACGTCGCGACCTCTGGATAATCCGCCAGATTTACGGCTGCTGCGAAGTTGATGTCATTCATCACCCACGCGACGTCACGGCGAACGCAACTGCGCAGTTCACGCTCGTCGAAGCGATCGACGTTTGGAATATAATAAGGCAGCCGGTCGCGGCCTGCGTCTGCCCGGTCGTGCCCAATGTCGCTGATGAGCTTGTCGAGCAGCGAAGCCTTGAGCGGAAGGTCATTCGCCATGGCTGAGTGTCAGCCGAACCGGATGTCGCGAACGCCCAAGATGTCCGATTCGGGACCATCGGTGTTAATGATGCGTTGGCCGAAGCCGATTTCGACGCCCGCCTGCTCAATCCAGTCGGTCCGTCGCGCAAGCATCAGTGCAGCATCGCCCGTCGCCGCCGTGCCGGGATAAAGGACCGGGACAAAGGCCATCGATGTCTGGCCGGTTTTGGTTTCCAGTTCGACTTGCAGCCACACCTTGTCCCGCAGATCGACCGGTTCGGTGACCTTCAGCCGCTTCAGCGCAGCAAACGGTACCATCCCATAGTGATCGCCGATGACCGCCTCGAGCATCGGTCCGAAGCGCAAATCAGCGTCGGCGATCCATTCGAACGCCTCACCATCCATCGATCCAGGCGTTGCCGGCGCGTCGGCAAGTGCTGCCTCATTGAGTGCCCCGGCACCGTCTGCGCCAGCTGCCGTCGCTTGCAGCGAGTCGATGAGCGCCTCGACCCATGGTTCGCTGCCGACGAGTGACGTTGCCCGTTCGGTACCCGCCATCACCCGGTCACGCTGCCGCATCGCGGCGATTGCCTGACCATAGACACTGCCCAGCATCAAAGCCTTTGGTTCGGCCGCAATAAGCGCGCGCAACTGCTGTTCGGCCTTATCCCATTCACCTGCGATGGCGATCAACTGCCAGAAAAACTGACGTAGCTGAACGTCGCCGGGTGAGCGACGAAGCTCCCCGGCGAGTGCAGCGCGCGCACCAGCGAGATCGCCGCTGCGCAACAGGTCTTCAGCCTTCATAGCGTGCCCCGCTGGGTCGCTTTTAAGCCTTGGCGTTCGCTTCGATGTCGAAGGTGAAGTCGCCATCGGCACTGACTGTACCATCGGCAGCTTGCTTGAAATATTCAACTTTGGCTTTGGCGAAGTTGATGCTGACATTTTCCGTCAGCTGGTCTTCGCCACCCGATCCACCGGTCGAAACCGACGAAATCAGCAGCTTGGTCATGGTGATCTTCAGATAGACATAAGGCTTGTCACCCGCCTTGCGTACGCTGAGGACCGAGTCGCCCGTGAAATGCTTGCCGGTAAGGCAGGCCAGCATGATCTTTGGCGAAGACTTGTCGATATACTTTGTGATCGAAATGTCCTGGACGTTGGCCTTGCCGGCGCCGCCGCCGCTGCCGGTGTGAAAGGTGCCGCTCTGCGACAGGCCCCACGACCAGGCCAAGACCTGGATTGAACCGACTGTACCTTTGTCCTTGTCGAGCGATTCGCCTTCGGTGCCCTCAAGCTTGAGGAACATATCCATTGCCATTGTTTTTCTCCCGGTGTGGTTACGGTTGATATTGGTGCATTACCTTTTTCGCCAGCCCTCAACCCGGAGCTTGGCGCAGCGACGATGTCATGCTCAGTGAAATATCCATGCCTTCCATCTGGAAATGCGGCACAAACTGGAAATTGGCGCGATAATAACCCGGATTTTCCTCGTCTTCGGCGAGTTCGATGCCGACCGCTTTTAGCGGCTTGCGTGCTTTTTGCTCCTCGCTCGACATATCGGGCATCGTATCGACATATTGGCTTACCCAACTCGTCAAGCGGCTCTGCAATTGCGACGCGGTCGGCGTACCGCCAACCCAATCGCGTACCATGCACTTGAGATAATGGGCAAAGCGCGCGCTGGTGAAGATATACGGCAGTCGTGCCGATAACCGCGCGTTGGCAGTAGCACCCTTGTCGACATATTCCTTGGGCGCGTGCAGCGTTTGACCGCCGATAAAGGTCGCCTGATCGGTGTTCTTCCGGTGAATAAGTCCGATCAATCCAGCGGCGCTGAGCTCGCCTTCGCGACGATCGCTGATGGCCACTTCGGTCGGGCATTTTACCGCCGTATCGCCGTCGTCGGTCGGGAACATCGCCGTCGGCAGCCCTTCGACCGTGCCGCCCGACTGGACGCCGCGAATGCGCGTGCACCAGCCGAATTCCTTATATGCAGCCGTGATGCGAACTGCCATCGCATGGGCAGCATTCATCCAGCTGTACTTGTCGTGATCGCCCGCAGTGTCCTCTTCGAAAGCAAATTCGCTGACCGGCTCGGCCTTGCTACCATAGGGCTGACGCGCCAACACGCGTGGCATGGTGAGCGCAATGTAGCGCGAATCGTCCTTGTTGCGCAGCGAACGCCACGCCGCATATTCCGGTGTGTCGAAAATCTTGCCGAGATCGCGCGGCTTGGTAAGGTCCTGCCAACTATCCATGCCGAACAACGCTGGCGAGGTGCCCGAAATGAACGGTGCGTGCGCAGCGCTCGATACCTTCGCCATGCCTTCAAGCACTTCAACGTCGGTCGGGGTCTGGCTGAAATAATAGTCGCCCATCAGCGCGCCATAGGGCTGACCGCCAAGTTGACCGAATTCTGCCTCATAGACCCGTTTGAACAACGGGCTCTGATCCCACGCCGCACCGCGGTAGCTGCTGAACATCCGCCGCAACTCGTCCTTGGAGACGTTCATCACCTTAATCTTCAGGTCAGTCGAAGTTTCGGTGTTGAACACCGTGTAGTGCAGCCCGCGCCAAGCCGACTCGAGCGCCTGGAAATCTGCATGGTGGATGATCTGGTTGACCTGCTCGGTCAGTTTGCGGTCGATCGCCGCCACCATCTTTTCGATGGTGCTGATGACGTCGCCGGAAACAACGTTCGAGCCCTCCAATGCCTGTTGGGCGAGGGTTCGCACAGCAAGTTCGACGCGGCTTTTGGCCTCGTCACTCTTGGGTTTAAACTCCTTCTGCAGGAGCGCCGAAAAATCATCGACGGTGACCGCTTCCGCTGTTGCGGTCTGGGTTGCAGTCTCTGGAGTGGTCGCCATTGTAGTGCTCCCGAATGTCGGTGTTATGCTTCGCTTGCTTCACTGCCGACACGCGCCTTGGATTCGGCGGCGAGGGTTGTAAGCAGGTCGGGATTCTTCAACAACTGGTCGATGACGTCCTCGGCCTTGTCCTTGCCATCCATGTAGGCGAGCAAATCGCTGAGCTCTTGGCGGGCATCCATAAGTTTTTTGGTCGCCGGTACCTGCTTGGCGACGCCGCCGGGCGTAAAATCGTCCATCGTATTGAACGTTAGATCGACCGAAAGCTTGCCCTCACCGGTCAGCGTATTATCGACTGCGAAGGTCGCGCGTGGCGCAATGCTTTTCTGAAACTCGCCGAAATTATCCATATCGACATTTACGAAATCGCGCTCCTGCATCGACTTCTTTTCCTTTTCAGATTTACCTGAAAGGTCCGACATAACGCCAAGCACAAACGGCAGGGAGACTTTCTCGACCGAACCATAAGTCGCGACTTCATACTCGATGTGCACCCGCGGCGAGCGATTTCGCTTGATGAATTTTTGACCGTCTTGCGCCATGGCCGTTCCCCCACACTAGCTTGCGGTGCCTGCTGGCAACCGCAACTCCCTTGCTAAGTCTGCGTCATTCGTCTGGACTTGCCAAGAGCTTCCGTACCTCATCGACGCCGTTTGGCGCAATGTCTTTGATCAGTTGCATGAAATCTTTATGCACCCAACCGCGAATGCGCTTCAGGATGATCGGCACCGGGCTGCTTGGTTCGGCTTCGGCATAGTAGCGAATGATAGAGTCGAGTGCGGACGCGACCTCGTCGCGGTTACGCGGCACCCCGGCGGTGAAGGCCGCGGATGCTGCCGCCGATGATATTACGCCGCCGCTGCCATCAGTCTCGCCGTCGGTCGAGGCTTCTGCGCCGCCTTCGGCTTCCGGAAAGGCCGCAAGAAACCGGTCGCATTCTCCGGTCATTGCGTTCAATTGGCTCAGTACGGGCCCAAAGCCCGGGCTGTCGCCGCCCTTGCTTTGATAGATTTCGGCAATTTCGTAGAACAGGTCGGAAATCGCACCGAGGTTGGCGCGCATTGCCGCTATCTGACTACGGATTTCCAGCGCTTGCAGGCGCGCTTGCGTGGGTTCGCGAGGGTCATCGATGGTCACCCCGGCCGCATCATCGGCACTCCGTTCGGTGGCGGACAGCACCCTGACGACTGTCCGCAATGCGCGGCCACCTTCGCGGATAGGACGCATCGAGCGCGCTGCGGCAGCGGCAAGTTGACCGGATTCGACTTGGGTCTTTATCGTTTCTTCGTCAGCGTCGCTCCATTCCAGCGTCGGCTGGCAAGCTTGGGCGATCATTTGGGTATTGAATTCCATCGTCGAGGGATGGGCCAAGCGCGCCAAAACCAGCCGTTGAAGTGGAAGGGTCATTGCGGCTGGGCGGGTCAACGCCGACAGTTCGTTGATGCGGCCGATTAGCATGTCTTCGGCCGGGCCGGGATGGAAGTCTTCCCAATATTGCTCGGCATAGCCTTTGATCAACGTCAGAGCGTCGGTCGACATCGATAGATCT
Organism: Sphingomonadales bacterium; assembly: GCA_038229555.1. Taxonomy (GTDB): domain Bacteria; phylum Pseudomonadota; class Alphaproteobacteria; order Sphingomonadales; family Sphingomonadaceae; genus Sandarakinorhabdus. Next base: position 16,527 of record JBBROI010000002.1, on the reverse strand, counting down.
GCGGAGCGCACCGCCGCCTGCAACAGGACGATTGCCGGCATTTGGTCTTTGCTTCGATCGAGAAACGCCAGACAGGCCTCGACCGTCTGTTTGAGCTCGGCGGGTTTCTTGTTGGCGAACGTTCCCGGTGCGTCCTCGATGTCGCGAAAATCGGGCTCGCCGCGCAAGTCGGGTCCACACGGCGCGCCGTCGAGCGGTGCGAGCAGTCGATCGAGGTCGAGCGACGTCATGCTGAACCCTACGACGCGCGGGCAAACATGAACTTTTCGCCGTCGCCGACGATCGCGAATGCACCCCAATAATAGGGATGCGAAGTCTCAACCTGGCCGATCCGTTCGGTCTGCGCCTGCCGCAAAGCGCCCGCGATGGTCGTCGTCTTGCCGCCTTCGAAAAGCTTACCGATCAACAACGTCGATGGTGCCAGCGTTGGGCCATTGCGCGTACTCAAAGCGTCCGGGATTGCCCAGTGAGTCGATAAAACGGCGCGCCCCCCAGCTGTCAAGAACGCCCTGACGAGGCCGTTGAACGCGGCCGACTGCCCTGCTGCCCCCGAGCGAAAACCGCCCGCCGCGATCGCCCTCGAGACGCGAGTCTGCGCCGCCGTGTTGCACGCCGACAAGACGATCAAATTGGCATCGAACTGCATGTTGGCAATTTTTTCGAAGCTCAACAGGCCGTCAGAAACACCGTCGGGGGCGATCGAGGTGATCAGGGCCGGCGGATTGTCACAGCCCATTTCGCCCTCCTTGATGCCGTGCGTAGCGAAATGCACGACAGCATATTGGGCGTAGGTACCCGGCTTGGCGCTGGTGAGTGCGGTGTCGGTGAAGCTCTCGCCTTCAACCAGCATGCTTCCGCTCCCCGCGACCGCTGCGGCGGCGGCCAACTCCTTTTCACCGAGCGGTGGAAGCGAAGCGTAGCCGCTGCGGACAGCTTCGGCGCGGACTGCGCAGCGGTTCGCCAGTTCTCCGCGCGTTCCAAGTGTTGCTAGCTCGGCGTCAGTCGCCAGTGCATGGTTGCCGAAGCCGACATAGGGCAGCGGCGCGCGCGAAGCCGGTTGGTTACGGCCAACCAGAAAAGCGCGCGGTGAAACACTGGTGCCAAGGTTGAAGGCCTTGGCGAGGAATGCGACTCCCGTATAGTCGCGCGAATTGCTCTTTATCGTGACCTTCCAGCTATCGACACTGGCTTGGTCGGCGACGAGCACACCGATTGGCAGCTCGTTCAATCCTCCGGTCGGTTCGGCGATCAGCGCCGTAACGCCTTTGAGGATCGACTGCGCAGGCTCGATGAGCAGGCGATGCAATTGATGTGCCGCATCGACGTCGAATACCAAAGGCACGACGAACCCTGTTACCTTCGAGACGTTCCCATCGATCGAGGCACGAACCTGCTTCTCGAGCTTGGTGAGTTCCGCAGTGGTTCCAGCGACTTGATATACAGTCGCGGCGTCACGCGTTGCTGCCAATACATAGGTTGCTCGCGGCAGCGTTACGATCTTCAGGTAGGCCTCGCCGGGCTTCAGCGCGGCTTGCAGGTCGGTCAACGTTACCGGACTGTCATTGGCCTGAAGATATTTATCGTCTTTGCCGAGTTGACCGCGGACCTCGGCAATGCGTGCGTCATTTGCGATGATTGCGGCCGTCAGGCGTTCGCGATCGCGGCTCGCGTCCGGCCTCAATGCCGCACTCCGGGCTTGGAGCAGGCGGCCTTCGCGGTCGAGGTCCTGAAGCGTTTTGGCGAGCACGGCACCTTGCGACCCGCTGGCTTCAAAGATCTTTTGAATCTGAGTGATCTGGGCGGCTACCAAAGGTGGATTTACGAGCTGTGATGCCAGGAAAAACTTTGCCTGTGCAGCAGCGTTCGCGTTCCCCTGGCCGGCGGAAGTTGCAGTCAACAAACGGAAATAGGCCTCCAGCGGTTCGCCGCTCGTTACAGCCGACGGGCCTGCCGCTCGCATGATTGCGATCGCCTCGTCATATTGCCGAAGCGCCTTTTGTTGGTCCCCGTATTCTGCCAAAAATCCAGCATAGCCGAGCTTGCGCTGCGCCAGCAGCGGCGACCCGCCATAGCCGCCGGATCTTTCAAGACACTCGACCGAATCCCGCAAATGCGACTCGACTTCCGAACGCTTTGCCGGGTCGACCTTGCCCTGGACCATCAGTGCACGAGCCTGTTCAACGGCGATCTGGCTGCGCAGCCATTGCAGGTTCGACGGTTCTACACCGGAACGCTCGATCCTTCTTATGCTGGCTTCGGCGAGCGACAGAGCGGCCTGCGCGTCACGTAGTTTGCCGGTCTGGCGAAACGCCGCGCCGCGCACGTACTGAGCCCCGGCACGCAGGAGTTCCGGGCGATTGCCGCCTTGTTGCGCGTTGAGTTCACGCAGCACTACAGCCGTAAGCAACGGATTGCTCGTGCTGCTGGGATCGGCCCCGCCGACTTCCGAAAGCGCCGTGGCGGCCGCTAACCCTGCGCTCGCGTTTGCGAGAGCGGTCGGGTAATCGCGGCGGTTGAGCGCCACCATCGCCGAATAGACCCTGAGCTTGGTGGCGAGAAAACCAGTCGTCGACGCCCCGGCCGTGGCCAATAGCGCGGCGGCTTGGTCAAGTTGCGCGATCGCTGAATCATTGTTGCCGAGGTTCGATTCGGACAGGGCCGCCTCGAGTTTCAACGTTGCGCGATCGGCCAAGGCGGCGGCGGCCGGTAAGCGGCCTTCGGAGCGAGAGACGATCTCTCGCGCCTCGATATTTTGGCCACGCACCGAATAGCCGACGGCCTCACGCCAACGTCCGGTGAGCCGACTCGAATCGGCACCGGTCAGATTTCCGCCGGGTGATGGATCGGGCGCTTTACCGAGCGCAAACGCCGCGTTGGCGACGCTGTTCGCGGCGGGAGCCGATGCCCGGGCAGCGATTATTCGCAGCCCGGCTGCGAGGTTGCCGCTGAAACGTTCGAGACCCTCGGCAACAAAAATTGAGCCGCCTCGAACAACGGTCACTGCCAATGCCGGGAAATTCCCCTCCCGGTCAGTACAGCGCGACGCTTCCGCACGACCGATGCCGGGGATGTCGATCTCGACGGCGCCCCCGCAATTGAGACGGCCGCCGCGTGCGCTGGCCAGCGCGGCTTTGGCCGCTGGCGTATTGCCTAAGGCATAAAGTTGCCCGGCGGTCTGGGTATCTGTCCAACCGCGACACTGCACCTCGAATGCGCGGTCGAAGCGACGCGCCTTCGTCACTGGATCTTCCCACGAACTGTCCGCGCGGCACGATTCGCCCGACGGCGCGCGACCGAGCTCGAACGACGTCGCTGCCAGCGGACTTGCGGCATATGCTGCGGCCGGTGGCAGCGTAGCCGCAAGCGCGGCGACGAAAAGCGAGTGCCGATACCCAGCCATCATTTCTTCTCCGTCGGGGTTTCGACCGCGTCTTCGGGCGCCGGCGGCCCCAATAGCTTTTCATACTCTTCGTCGGTCCACAGCGAGTCATTCGACGCGCCGATAAGGAGTTCGAACGGCAGAGCTGATGGCGGATTGATCGACAACGGCAAATCTCGCGCCGGATCTTGAATGCCGATCGGCGTTTGGGTGATTCCGGTGATAATGCAGCTCGCGGCTTGCAGCGCCACGCAACCATTGATTCGAACGTTGCTTGGGCTGATGCCGCCAAGGTCGGCGAGGGCGATCTTCACCGGGGCGACGAAGCCGCCCTGTCCGGCGATCCTGCCGAACACCCCGACGATTGGGTCGGTACCGGCCAGTTTGACCAGTTGCAGACGCTGGACATCGATTCCGCCGGCACCCTGCGTCGACAGACCGGTGTTTTGAACGAGCGCCCATTGTCCCGTCGCAAGGACGAGGGTGCCGGTTGTGGTACCGGTGGCGGTAACGACGGGCGGCCCGGAGGTCGCCGTCGCAGCGATGAACTGCGGATTGACCCGATAGAATGTCGACGCCGGGTTGAGGAAATACAGCGTCCGAACCGATGCTTGCGATAGCAATGGATTGGTTCCGACTGCCGCTCCCAGCCCGGTATTGAAGGCCGCGTTGGGATCATTCGTCGTGGCCGGCAGACCATTGGCCTTGCCCAGTGCGATGAAGTTACCGCGCAGGGCCACCGTCGAACCGGCGGCGTCGATGCTGCCTTTGACCGTTGCCGCAGTGTTACCCGTCGCGGTCACGACTTGCACCGAATTGGCAAAGACATTTCTGGCACTGGTATCGGACGGGCCGGTTTCCACCGTTCCGCCCACCAGCGCACCGCCGAGGATCAATGTCCGCAACGCCGACGTCGTCGTGAAGGTCAGGCGGTCATTAAGGACGATATCGCCAGTCGTACGGACCGCGAAGTTCTGGATCGTCGCGGGTACAGTCGCCGATCCGAAGGTCGTAACGACTCGGGTTGGCAACGCCACCCCACTGAGAGCGTCAATCTCGAGGTTGGGCGAGGAGAGCAGACCAAGCTCTAAATTTGACAGGGTGAAAGTGCCCGCCGCTGAAGCAGCGGGGTCGCCAATGGCGACTGCCGTCAGCGCCGCTCCGCCATTACTGTCATGCGGCAGCAACTCGATCCGGTTGCCGTTCCCGACAGACGTCGTGAGTGCTGCAGTCAATGCCAGATCGGGCGCCACCACCGTCACCCGGGTACCGCTGGTCTGTGTCTGCCCGACGCCACCTAGTGTAACGATCTGGCCGGCAACGATCGTATAATCCCCCGTTGCCGCCGTAACCGCGCCGTTCACTGTCACTGCGGCATTCGACAAAATAGCGATGCGTTTCGGGGCAGTAATGGCCGCGCCGCCCGGACGGGAGACGGTCACGGCACCGTTGGCGGCGACGACGATATTGGCGCCCGCAAGTTGCGTTACCGCAGGACCATTGCCCAGTGCGGCGAGTTGCGTGGCTGTCTGGAAGGTTTTCAAGGCCGTATCGCGGGCGGCTTGTACGGCCCAGGTTGCGGGGTCGACGATTGCTGCACCGGTCGCATACCGGCTAGCCGTGATGGCGTCACTGCTTTCACTGTCCTGACCGACAGCAGCGGTCGATATCAAAGCCCCGGTCGAAACTGCTCCGGTACTGGTGATGACGATGTCGTCGCCGGCGCTCACCGTTCCCGCCGTAGCAAGCAATACAGCGGCTTGACTGGTGTTTGTCACCGTCACGTCGCGCCCGGCCATTACGTTTGCAGCGATTGAAAGCGACCCTGTTGGTTCTGCTACAGCGCCGACCGTTTCGAAGAATATGTCGCGGCCAGCTTTGATATCGCCCGCAGCCAGAAATGCTCCCGTAATCGATAACGGCCCTGTCGTCGTCGCGTCGAAAATATCCCGGCCGGCGGACTGGACCGGTGCTGCACCGGAGGCGTTCATGGTCAGGCCTTGGGGCGCAACCGCGATGATATCGCCCGCCGCTGCTGCGGCAACCGTCGAGCCGGTTACAGCCAGCGTGGTATTCGATAGCAGCGTCACCGTTCGCGCCGCGCTCAACGTCGTGATCGCGGCGTTGGTGCCGATCGTAACCGCGCCGCCTCCCGAGACAGTGATATTGCTGCCACCGAGGGTATTGATCGTCAGTCCAGTCAGTTTTGTCAGCCCTCGCGCCATCGCAGCGGGATCGTTAATCGTGGCGCTGCCGAGAATGGTATTAAAAACCGCATTTCCGGAGAAACGTCGAGCGAGGGTGGCGTCAGTACCGGCCTCACTGTCGATCCCCGATCCGGTCGCGGTCAGTGTTCCCGTTACGCCAACGGTTCCGGCGCTGGCGACAACGATATCATCGCCTGCGCTAGCTGATCCGATGGTCACACTCGGGCCGCTTACGCTGACTATCGTGATGTCGCTGCCCGCGGTCGCCGACCCGACTGTTACAATACCGGTACCTTGGACGAAGATATCCTGGCCCGCATTTGCTGTCCCGACCGATGCAGTGCCACCGGTAACGAGAACGTCGTGCCCGGCAACGCCGCTCCCCAGCGACGCATTGGTGCCCGCGAACACAGCGATGTCTTCGGCGGCCACTGCGGTCGAAATCGACGCGTTGTTGATGCGGCTGGCACTAAACACCAACCTTGCGCTGTCGACGGCGGCCCCCAGCACGGCGTCACCGCCAAGCGTCTGCACGCGCACGGAATTGGCGCCCGCCACCGTCGTTGCAGTTCCGAGCGACGCACCGGAGGCGCCGGAGATGACGATATTGCGGCCGTTGAGGTTGGCGATTGATGTGCCGGCCGGAGCAAGGCTTGCTCCGGAGACGAATTGGTAGGCGTCAGCCAGCGCTACATTATCGGCATTTTTTGCAGTTACGGTCGCGTCGCCGACTTCGGAATCGGTTCCACCACTGACCAAGGTCAATGTTGTCGCCACCGCATTGCCTGCGCTCGCTGCGAGGACGATGTCATCGCGGGCGCTCGCCGTGCCGATACGGGCAGTGCCGGTAGCGGTCGCAACGGTGATATCGCGCAGCAATCCATCGTTGGCCGTGTTAAGCGCGGCACCGGTGGCACCGATGATTTTCAGATCGACGGCGTTGAGTTCGGCTGCCGTCATCAAGGGCACGCTGGCACTCACGGTCGCGTCGGTTAGACTTGCCTGTCCGGTTCGCGAGACGAGAACAAAGCCTCCGTCAAAAATGGCGTTGGTCACGGTCGCATCGGCGAGTTCGGGCAACGCCGCATCGCCGAGCGCGCGCAAATCGGCGGTCGGTGCGTCGACCGTTCCGATAACGATGCTCTTGACGCCATTGGTCACCGCAGCGACCGAAGTGACGCTGCCTTGGTTGGCGAGCGTTTCGAGCGCCGAGCGACCCACCGTCACGCTTGCCGCCGCGCCAAGGATTGAGCCGTTACCGAGCCTGAACACGATACCGTCACTCGCGCCGACACCGTCGCTGTTCGCCGTCAGCGCGAAGCTACCCAGCAGTCGGATGTCGGCGAGCGGGACGTTTGCTGCCGGTGCCACCGATGCCTCGATGACGATGTCGCGGGCCGCACCTTGGACGACGGCGTTGCCGACATCGCCGAGCGTTACGCCGCTGCGCCCGATCACCGTATAGCGGCCGGCGCTGCCGATTGTGGCAGGGGCGATGATCTGGCCACTGGCGGCGAGGACGACGCTCGAACCGTCGAGACGCGTTAAGGAGAGTTCGCCTGGGAGCCCGAGTGCGTTGCCGGACAGGTCGAGAGCGGTATCGGTAACCAGCGTTTCATCGCTCGCGGTCAATCCGGTTGTCGTTATGGTGCCAGCATTCACGTTGCCGCCCCGCGCGACAAGGATAGCATCGTCACCTGCAGTGATTGCCGCACCACCTGAAATCGCGATGCTGCCGAGGAGCAGGACATCCCGACTTGCGGTCGCCGATGTTGCCAATGTTGCTGTGTCAAGCGCGGCAATGCGGATGTCACGCGACGCCCCGGCGGTCGCCAGCGCCGTACCCACAGTAGCAGAGCCTTGCGCCGCGACGATGATGTTGCTGCCGGCCAGCCGCACGATCGAACCGCTGCCGGTCGGATCGGCAACGACCGATCCGTCGGCACGCAGCGCGGCGAGCGAATCGTTGCCCGCTTGGGCGTCGGTCCCGGTTCCGGTCACCGTCAGTGCTGTCGCACCAGCCAGAATATTGCCGTTGGCATCAATCAGCACAAGATCGTCATTGGCCTGCAATGTCGCGCCAGAATCGATGGTCAGATTGCCCGCCGACTGCAGTCCTGCAATGGCGATCAGCGTGCGCCCTGCGGTCAAGGCTCCCAGCGTCGCGCTGCGTCCTGCCTCGATACGAATGTCGCGAGATGCCGTACCCGTCGCTCCGGTCGTCGTAACGTCGAGGCCGGTTAGCACGATATTATTGCCGCCGAATTGGTTTAGCGCGCTGCCGGTAAGTGGACTTGCCAGTACCGTCGAACCCAGCGCAAACACGGTTTTCCCGGTCCCGTAACCGGTGCCTGCCGCGCCAACCAACGTCGCGTAGGTGATAGTCTGCGCGTCATCACCGGCTTGCAGGTCGCTTGTGCCACTGCCTCCGGCGGTTATCGTTGCACCGGAATTTACTGTCACCGATGCAGACGTCGAATTGCCGACCAAAGCGACGTCGTCGCCCGTTGCGGCATCGCTAACGGTCACGCCATCCCCGACGCCAACGACATGGCCTGCTGCCGTTGCCGACCCGATTGCCGCGCTGCCGAACGCTGACACGTCGATTGAGCCGCCCGGTGTGCCACCGTTATCGAGTGTTGCCGATGCGATGCCCGCTACGATCAGGTTGCCGGCATCGACGGTGCCCTGTGCGGACCCCGCGCTATTATGGATCTGGGCAATCGGGCCGGTAAGGGTCAAGGCGGTTGCCGCATGCGCCTCCCCAGTTACCTCGGCAATCGAACCGGCCTGTCGTCCGGCGACGGTGATCGTGCCGGCATTCGCCGTGACGATGCGCGCCGTCCCGGTTTGGGATTCAACAAGAATGGATGCGGTCGCAGTCAAAACTGCGGGCGTTTCGGTCAATTGCGCAAGTCCGGTATCGCTCAATAGCTTCAGCTCGTTGAAGGTGCCGGTCCCGACGACTGCAGTCGTGGCTGTCACACCCGAGCCCGCGGACAACGTAACGTTGGCGGCGGGCGGCGTCATGACGCCCGTCGCGTCAATTGTAACAATCGTCGGAAGGATCATTGCCGTGTCGTTAGTGTTCGCCACAACCGGCACGCCGAGGACGTTGACGTTACCACTCGCGGTGATGAACGGCACGGAGATGACGCCGGGGGCACCGATATCGACGGTGCCGCCATTGACCGAAGCCAGCGTCAGGTTGCTGCCCGCAGCGGCGACGGCTACCGTTACCCCTGGTTGTTGAGCCTGTATTGTCAGGGGAATTATCCGCCGCGCGGTCAAGCGCGTAGTCGCGCCATCGACCAGCGTCGCAGCGGTCACGGTCAAGCTGCCCGCCGTCAGCGCCGAAGCGCCGCTGAAGTTGGAAATTAGGTCTCCGGCAGCGCCACCGTCGACGCCAAGCAACAGGTTCGCCGAGCCTGACGTCGCGGTGATGACCACCTTGCCGCCGGCGCTTTGCGTTACCGGCGCAACGAGTGATGCCGACCCTAAGGTTACAGACGTCCCGGTAACCCGATAATCACGCGCGGAGGAAACCAAACCACTGACCGTTGCCGTGGTTGCCGCCTCCACGACGATGTTCGATACGGCAAGGCCGGTCACGCCGACCGTCGGCATCACTTCACTGCTCGCTTCGCTGTCGGGACCCAAGCCGGTCGCAGTCAATTGTGTCGCAGCGACCGATCCGGTCGATGCGACCGCGACGATATCGTCACCCGCTTGCGCTTGGGTGATGACCTGTACGGTGCCACCCGACAGTGTCACGTCGCGCCCGGCCGTACCCGACCCGAGCGTCGCGGTCTTGTTGACCCCCGCTGTTAATGAAATGTCGCGTCCTGCGATGTTCGCTTGGCCGTTGCCCGTTCCCGCTGTCGCATTGCCCGTGGCGCTGACGAGCAAGTCGCCCGTAGAGCCGACGACATCGAACGTCGTGACCTCTGCATCACCATCGGTCAGTCCGCCTGTTGCGCTTGCGATAATCGAACCGTTGCCGGCTGTCGGGACTAAACTGTCGCCGCTGAGATCGGCCAGCAGCGTCACACCGGTCGTTGTCGCCGAATCGATCCGGACATCGCCCGCAGTCGAGATCGCAGTGATGCTGCGGCCTGCGCGCAGCGCGGCTGGAGTGGGCGCACCGATGCTGGCGGCACCGAGTGTCAGATCCCGGCCAGTGCGGAGCGTTGTCGCCGCGACGTTTCCGCTCACAGCGCTGATTGTCAGGTCACGCGCGGCCCGCGCGTCTCCGACGGTCACGCCGTGCGCCCCGGTGAGCACGATATCCCCGCCGCTGGCATCGCTGCTGAAATTGCGGACAGTCGTGATGTTAACCGTATCGGCGGTGATTAGCAGATTGTCATCCGTCCCGGTGAAGCCCGGCGTAACGCTCGCGCCGCGACCTAGGACGTTCGCTGCAGTGAGCGTTGCTGCTCCGGTACCCGTCGTTGCGAGATTTAGCTGTTCGCTGACGGTTATTGTACCTGCATCGAGGTCGCCGCCGCCGGCTACGGTCAGTAAAGCATCCGCAACAACCGGGCTCCCCAACAGGCCACGTGCATCGACGTCGCCAAGCCGCAGGCCGCGGGCATTGGCGTTCTGAACGATGAGCACGTCCGATTCACGGTTGGCGACGCTGCCACCAATCAATCGCGATCCCGACGCAAAATCTATCGACCGGTCAGCCGGCAAAAGCGGTGCTGCTGCGCCCGCCGTCAGCGTGATCGCTTCCGCCGTCGCGCCCGTCGTACCATCACTGTTCGACTGCAGCGTCAGGCCCGATTGACCAACGATCCGGGTCGTTGCCGTTATCGACACGGCCCCGGCAGCGGCTTGCGTCGAGGCAACTACCGTTCCGAGCCTGACGTTATCACCGGTAACGATATAGTCGGCGGTCGCGGTTACCGTGCCGCTGACGGTAGCCAGTGTTGCGGCTTCAACCGTGACATTGCCGTTCAACGCACTGATGTCGCCAGCAGATGTCGCCCCGGCATCGGCATGCAAATAGGCCGATGTCGCCGCCGCAACCGGTGCGGTCAGCGTAACGTCACCATTTGTCGCGAACACCTCGACACTGCCAGTGCTGCTCGCGATGCCGCCGATCGAAACGTCGCGTGCCCCTGCAAGGGCGCCCGTTGAGCCGATGATTGTCGATTGAACGGTGTCGATCGCGCCGGTCGTTATTGCACCATCGATGACCAATGTCGGAACAAGCGTCACGGCCTGAACGTCCGGGGAGTAATCGGCCACCGTCGTGGGTGCAGCCCCATGCGTCGCAGTGCTGAACACGTCGGCATCGACCGCGCCGAGCGTCAGATTGTGCGCCAACGCAAAGCTCAACAGAATATCGGAGCGGTTGGCAGCGGTCGCTGGCGCGCCGGAGCCAGCGATCAGGTTGACCGGTCCCGCAGCAGAATTGAACAGACCGCCCGCCGACGCATCGAGCACCAAGCGCTTGTTGCCGGCCCCGATGCTGTCAGCGACGAGCGTGCCGCTGGCAAAAATATTGCCTGCCGACTGGATGAGGATATCCCCAACGGCGGACTGGGTTGCGCCATCGTTTGCCAGTGTTACCGACGATCCGCTGACGAAATAATCCCGAGCGCTGGTAACTCCGCCGGTGACTGACGCTCCCGCAGCGGCAACAATTCTGACGTCCAAATTGCCCGAACTCGCGCTGCCAAGCGTGACGGCCCCGGTATCCGATTCGATATCGACCGCGCCCACAATAGTGTCGAGACTGTTGGCCGAACCAATTGCTACGTCGTTCCCAGTGGAATGAACGGTCAGCGCCTGCGACGTAACGATGGTGCCTGCAGTAATCGCGCCGGCAGTCGTGAGTGCTGTTTGAAACGAATAGCCCGCGGACGGGGTCGAGGCGATGACATAATCGGCGCTGCCGAAACCCGCGCCGGTGATATCACCAAGGTCGATCGCTTTGGTCGGGTCATTGAGTCGGAGGTTGACATAACTCCGCTGTGCCGCGGTGCCGCCGGTCAGTTTTGGTTTTCCTGTGATTGCGGCGGCGCTGTCGAGAATGAGACGCGGGTTGCCGGTACCAGCGCTGTTAGACAAAAGGGCGAGTGCGTTCGGCGTGGTGCCGAGCGCCGCGATATCGCCCGCCGTTGAACGGATGACTATGTCGCCCACTGCGGATTGCGACACCGGTGCCGCCGCTGTCGCGCCCGCGGCGCCGAGCGTCACCGTTGTACCCGTCACCGAATAATTTCCGCTGCTCGCGATTGTGCTTGAGACGACGGCTGCCCCGCCACCCAGCCCGCCATCAACAGTCACGTTTGCCGCCGTCGTACCGCTCGTTAGCACAATGCCGGTTGCAGTCGCAGTTGCCGTAATCGTGCCATCGATTCTCAGCAGCGTATTGAGCACTGCAGCAGGTGTAACCGCCACAGCGTAGACACTGCTCCCAGTTATCGCGCCGCCCGAGACAGACAGTGCATCGGTCGTGTTACCCACCGTCGTCCCGGCCGCGATACTGACGCCGATGATGCTGTTTCCGGCCAACTGCACCCGCGCATCGGCGGCGACGACCAGCGCGACATCGCCAACGCTGGCGAGCGTGCCCGCTGTAGTAAGTTTCGGCGCGACGAGCACCATAGGTCCGCTCGTCGTGATCGTGCTGGTGCCATCGATGGTCAGCGACTGTGGAGTCGCGCATGCTGCCACGATCGAGCAAACGAAGCGGTACCCTGTCGATGGCTGGGTGAGGAAATCGCCATCGGTGACATTGAGCGTCGAAGCGACGAAACCGGCGACGTTGGTCACCGTCCCGCCAACGAGGCCGATGCCGTTTTCATTGATCAGCCAGATCGAGCCGCCGCCGCCATCAAGTGTGCCGCGGATATCGCTGCCGGTCGTTCCGGTAACGCGGTTCAAAACCGAGAAATTGGCGTTGCTGGTTCCATTGGCAAAACTAACGGTCTTGCCCGCTCCGATGTTGAATTCGGACCACTCGACGACGCTCTTGTCCGTATTGACGGTAAAGGTGACGGCCGCCTGTGTCGGGTCGGCCGACAATGAACTTCCTGTTGCACCGCCGAGCGATGTTGCCTGACCGCCAGCCGCGACGGTCGTGCTGACGTTGCTGACTGTTGCCGCGGTGCCGCCGACGAGGCCACCGACCGGCAGGGTCGCGGCCATCAGCGGCACATGAACCAGCGCGGCGGCAAGCGCCGTCGTCGCGAACAGGTTGCGGCGGCTGCGAGTAGGTTGGTTCATCATCGCCCGGTCCTCACGCATGTTCAGTTCCGCCACGGAAAGGCGCGGATAACCAGCGAAAACAACACCCGGTCGGGTGACCGGCGGCTATCGGTCGACAATGCCTTGTCGAGCGGATGCGCGTAGGTCACGTCGAGTCGGGCATGGTCACCCCACGCCAGTCGGATGCCGCCGCCAACGCTTGCCAGCGTTCGGTTGGTTTCGGTCGAGCCTGTATCGAGGTTCCAGATGCGGACGGCATCATAGAAGCCGAACACCTCGTACGAGGTATCGCGGCGGGAGAGTGGTTGCGGCTTGCCGAGACGCGCTTCGACGATAACCCCTGCGGCGCGGTCGCCCGAAGTCGCCCCCGGATCATAGCCGCGCCCGATCGATAGGTTGCCCACGGCTTGTTCTTCGAATGACAGCAGTGGGTGGTTTGCCCACTGTCCCCGGAATTCGGTCGCCAGGGTCGCGGCCCACACCGGCTTGCCGACTTTCGGATCTGCCTTGCCAATGCGTGCGCGGAGTTCGGTCTGCACGTCGCCGCGCACAACGAACGCTTCGGGATCGCCTTCGAATCGCGTCGGAATAACCGTGCCGTTGCCGCCTTGCTTGGTCGCATCGAAGACATTGATCCCCTTGCGCGCTTCGAGATCGAAACCAACGCGCCAGGTGGGTGCCAGCCCCGGGGTTGGCCGCTGCGCGGAATCGCCGTTCAGCTGAACGAACAGTATGCGCAGCTTATCGAGATTGATGAGAGTTCCCGAAGTGGTGACCCGCTGATTGATCAGGCCGAATCCGCCACTGATCGACAGATTACCGTCGAGGCTGCGGATCAGCGGATAGCTGGCGTCGATCGTTGCGAGCAGCGCGCGTGACCGCAGATCGACCGTGCCGCCGACAGCGTCGAGGGTGGGATGCGTCCAAGCATAGGTGAACTGCCCGCCAAACCGCAGACCATGGGAACCGAGCGCGAAATCATGGCCCAGTTGCAGGACCTGTTGCTCCTTGAAGTCGGACGTCGAAAAGACGCTGACGAAAGTGCGATCGGCCATGCCGGTGAGGCCGTAAAGTTCGCCGCGAACCAGTCCGCCGAACGGGCCGATCTGCTCCGACCCGAAATTTTGGGCATTGAGTAATAAAGTCCCAACCGAATGTTCGACGGTGATGTCGCCGATCAGATCGCCTTGCTGGCCATTCGGGGCCGGACTGAGTTCAAGCGTAACCGACACACCCGGTATATCGGCGGCAAGCAACAGGATCCGTTCGGCATCCGCCTTTTTAAAGGGTTCGAGCGCCTGCAACCGGTCGAGCAACGCTCCGATTCGCGCCCGCGACGGGCCAGGGTCGCCGCGCACCCGTAACTCGGTAATGCGCGCAGTAACGACCTCGAACACCAGACGACCTTCAACCGTCTGCTGTGGCACCTGGACCTGAGCGACATAGCCAGCATCGGTCAGCGCGGCATTCGCGGCGTCGCGCAGGTCGCAGACAATTCGGATGGGCTGGGTCGTGCCCTTGACCGGCTGGCCGATCCCCATCAGGGCTGCCGTGATACCCGACGGCAATTCTCGGCGCTGGCCGTCGGCGTTTTTCGTGCCGACAAAATCGACCGATGACAGTGGTACAGTCAGCGGTGATTCGAGCAACTGGGAAGGGCAGGGACCGGCGGTGATCGTGCCTCGGGTACGGACCGTTACGTTCGCGCGGGGGGCCGTGCCAACGGGCGCTTTTCGATTTATTTCTTCGGAAGACGGCGCACGTACATTGGGCAATTGTTGCGCCACTGTCCCCTGCGAAAGCAGCGATGCGGCTGCAGAAAACGCCAGCCCTTGCCGAAACCGGTAACCCCCAACGCCCATCGCATGCCCCCGCAGCAAACTAACGCGGCATGCCGCGCATTCTTTAATTATAGCTTCGTAACAGGCCCCAAACTACTGTAACTACTATTGAACCTGTACCAAATTAGACTTACTCTGCGACGACCTCGACCCGGCGATTGCGCGGGCTTTCCGCCGGTGTTCCGGCGAGCGGCTTGTCAAAGCCATAGCCCCGGGCAGTCATTTTATTCTTGTCGACGCCCTTGGCCGACAGATAAGACACGACTGACTCGGCGCGCGCTTTCGACAAGGCAAGATTGGTGTCCGCCGCACCGCTGCGATCGGTGTGGCCCTCCACCGTAAAGGCCCGGTACGAAACGACCTGAACCAGGCGATTTGCGAAACGATCGAGCGTAGCCTTCGCATTGGCGCTCAGCTCGGCAGAGCCGACAAGAAAAGTCATGCTGATATCACGCCGGATCGCACGCCCGACCGATGTGGCAGCACGCGATACACTAGCCTTCATTATCTTGGCGCCCGGCACGACCATCTGACGCGTCCGTGGTTCATCAGCACAAGTGCCATCCGGCAGCGTCTGCGTGCAGGTGGAGTTGGTGGCGAGATCATCGGCCAGCGTCTCGATAGTTGGTGCGGCAAACGCCGCCTGACTGCTGACCACGAGGGCGGCCAACACGCCTACCTTCAAAGAGTTCAATCCACCCATGTCCGAGCCCCTTGCCAGTCCTTAGCGCGCGCGAATGCAAATTCTCTTACGGCCCTTATTAAGCCTGCGTCAACCTTAAGTGCGCGGTGTCGGTGGCCGTCTACAGCGTCACGCGTTTCAAAAACCCCTTGAGTGTGCGTTGTTTAATCGTGGCTCATGCCGAAACCACCAATTCTGGTCCGAATTTCACCGACCAGTTCTGGTGGGAAGTATGTGAACGATCCATCGCCGCTCGCTCGCTGCGCCGGTCCGACTTCGACTGACGAACGCCGGTCGAATACGACCGCCATGCCCACGCCCGCCCACCTGCCACACTGCAGGGCTTCGCTTTTAAATGCGTCGATACCTTGCCTAACGCGTGATCGCCCCGGCTATTTTAAGCCAAGGGTGCGTCTCGCATGCAAACGTCGATAGCGAACTCGTCGTCGCTTGATCCAATAAAGTATAATGATTTCAGAACTCAGAGGCCGCTGAAATATCGATTCTGCCGAAAATGCCGGACTGTCGAAATTACCGACACTGTGCGTGCCGGTAAGACTGGCTGCTCACCATAGATTTTCGGACTACCTCACTTGTGGCTCACATGGTGGCAGCTAGCACTATTTCTTTTGGATCGGGTCGGCAACGTTAACGAGTTGTGGAGGTTATTACTCGTAGCGTCGTGATGTGGATTCGCCTCCGGGGGGAGGCGACCGGTCTTATGCCGGACAAGTCACACAGTGCGGGTGGGAAGTATGCGTTTAGTTATTCGGTCGATCAAATTGCTCGATCACGACCGTGCCGTCCAAGACGTGGAAAA
Organism: Sphingomonadales bacterium; assembly: GCA_038229555.1. Taxonomy (GTDB): domain Bacteria; phylum Pseudomonadota; class Alphaproteobacteria; order Sphingomonadales; family Sphingomonadaceae; genus Sandarakinorhabdus. The sequence goes on along the minus strand of JBBROI010000002.1, from coordinate 377 downwards.
CGTCTGGCGAGTCAGGCGTATTAGCTAACGCCGATAATTTTACTGCGCGCCTAAGCGCCAACCCAATGACTGAACTCATTGTTAGAAAAAATGCGTGATCGGTTCGCGTAAGTGTCTCTCTGCGTCGACCGACTGCCCAGAAATTATAGAGGAAAAATTTATGGCCATCGTCAAAGCGACGACTAGCGACTTCTTGATGAAACTCAGTTCGATAAAAGCTGGCGACACACTGCAATTAGCTGCGGGAAACTACGGATCGCTCAATCTAAACCATGTTCATTTCGCTAAAACAGTAACAATAAAGGGGGGCACGTTTTCTAACGTCGTCCTATCGGATGTTGCAGGTTTAAAACTGGACAGTGCGACGATCAATTTTG
>JBBROI010000001.1:0-425114 GCA_038229555.1 Sphingomonadales bacterium | reverse complement strand
TCACCCGGGCCGCGCCAAGCGGCGCGTCTCTCGCCTCTCCCGCACGCGGGAGAGGGGAAGGTTAGCGCCCTGCAACCCCTCTCCCGCTTGCGGGAGAGGCGACTCGCGCGCCAGCGCGGCGGGTGAGGGTGTGCCCCAGCGTCGAAACACGAGAACACCCTCACCCGGGCCGCGCCAAGCGGCGCGTCTCTCGCCTCTCCCGCACGCGGGAGAGGGGAAGGTTAGCGCCCTGCAACCCCTCTCCCGCTTGCGGGAGAGGGGACTCGCGCGCCAGCGCGGCGGGTGAGGGTGTGCCCCAACTCCGAGTGACAGACACCCTCACCCGGGCCGCGCCAAGGGGCGCGTCTCTCGCCTCTCCCGCAAGCGGGAGAGGGGAAGCAGCGCTCCGAAACCCTTCTCCCGCAGGCGGGAGAGGGGCATTCACTACTCGATCAATTCCCCCACCTCGACCGGTGGCAGGCGGAAGCTGCCGTCCAAAAATTCGGCGCGCGGCAGATAGGCGCGGTACACCATGACGAACGGGCCCTTGGGGGCCGGCAGCCAGTTGACGACGCGCTCGCCGCTCGGCTTGGCGGTCTGGACGAACAGTTCGTAGCTGCCGTCGCGGTCGGCGCGCAAATGCTTCGAGCGGTCGCCGACCGCAAAGCGCTTGAGATCATTGGGCACGAAGAACAGCCGTCCGTCGGCTTCGACCTGATACATCGTCAGCGACCAGAACGCCCCGACCGGCAGCCTCGCCGGGATGCGGACGCGATACGCCTTGCCGCCGGTCAGCGCCGCACCGTCCTTGTCGGTCCGCGCCGACAGGTACATCGCCTCCACCTTGGGCAGCGCGCCGAGGCCGCCGAGCGCGATCAGCGCGCGCAGATGGTCGTTGTCGCCATAGTCGCCAATGGCGCTGTCGGGATACGACCAGCCCTGCACGACGGTCCCGGCGTCGGCCATGCCGCCCTTCAGCCCGTCGCGCAGTGCGGCGGCATATTTGGTCCACAGGCCCTTGGTTTCGGGCGACAAAGTTTCCCAGTCGCTGCCGATGCCGAGCGCGGCGAAGCGCTGCGCCTTGGCCATCAGCGCGGGGTTGGCGGCCGACCGCGCCAGCGCTTCGTTGACGACGGCGACGAACGTTGCGCCGTCCGGCGCGATGGGTGCGGCAACCTTGGTCGGTACCGCCTCACCGCGGTCGCTGCCGCCATCGAGGCTGAAACCCGACAAGGCCGCGCTTGCATTGTCGAGATCCTCGGGGCCGTTGACGAGAACGCGCACCAGCAACCACGCGTCGTTGGTCGGGCTGCGCACCAGTTCGACGCCCGGCGGCGGCGTGCCCTTCCAGCCGGGACCGACGATGAGGTATTTGCCGCCCGCGCCGCCGGTGCGGGTGCCGAGAACGGCGACATTGTCGCCACCCAACGCCATCAGCGCCGCCGAATTGTACCGTCCCGGCAACGGCGGAACCGTCAGCGTCACCGGACCGGCGGCAAGGTCGAGAAAGCCGCTCGAATACAGCGTATCGTTATTGGGTGTGGTGACGTCGCGCGACGTCTCGTCGGCGAGCGCCTTCCTTGGGAACAGCATGTTGACGGCATTGGGCAGGCCGAAACCGCGCACCTTGGTCAGCACCGCGTCGCGGGTGCGCATGATCTCATAGATCGGAAAGGCGAAATCGAACGCGGCCTTGAGTTCGGTGGCTTCGGGCGTGTCGGGGAGCGTGGCGATTGTCGGTTTGGCGGCGGGTTTTGCCATGGGTTTCGCTGTCGCATTATGCGCCCGTGGTTTCGGCTTGGCGTCGGCCACCCCGGCAAACGCCAGCGCCGCTATGATGGTCAGTCCGATTGCCCGCATGGTCCGTCCCCGTTTGGTTTATGGCGTCGCGACGATGCTCCATCCCGCAATTGGTCACAGAAAGAAAGCTGGATCCCGGCCTTCGCCGGGATGACAGTGCTATTCGGTATCACCGTCTGTCTTTCATGAACTATTTCACTGTCATCCCGGGCTCGACCCGGGACCCAGTTTCCTTCCGACGCTGCGGGCAGGAAACTGGGTCCCGGGTCAAGCCCGGGATGACGGGGATTTTTTGGCGCGATTGCTCCACCCTATTTATCAGTGTGGCGACGGCTCCGAACAGCGCTGTGTGGGACACCATACTCCCATCATTCTCCTCCCTTCCTGTCATCCCGGGCTCGACCCGGGACCCAGTTTCCTTGCGACGCTGCGGGCAGGAAACTGGGTCCCGGGTCAAGCCCGGGATGACGGGGATTTTGGCGCGATTGCTCCACCCTATTTATCAGTGTGGCGACGGCCCCGAACAGCGCTGTGTGGGACACCATGCACCGATTATCCCGCCCCTCTTCCTGTCATCCCGGGCTTGACCCGGGACCCAGTTTTCTTGCGGCACCGTGCGTGAAGAAACTGGGTCCCGGGTCAAGCCCGGGATGACGGGGATTTTTGGGCGTGATTGCGCGCTTCCTTACCCCTGTCATCCCGGCGAAGGCCGGGATCCAGCTGTCGTCCTGCCATCCGAAAACGAAAATCCCACCCCTCTCACAACCTCACCTTGCCGCCGCTTGACGTTAGCGTAAAGTGCCGCGGCAAACGGACTTGGGGAGACTATCGATGAGCGAAGCCTATATCGTCGCGGCGGCGCGGACGGCGGGGGGACGGCGCGGCGGGATGTTGCGGGACTGGCATCCGGCCGATCTCGCGGGCCAGGTCTTGAATGCGCTGATCGACCGTTCAGGGGCCGACCCGGCGCTGATCGAGGACGTCATCATGGGCTGCGTCAGCCAGTTCGCCCAGCAATCGGGCAATGTCGCGCGCAACGCCGTGCTGTCGTCGAAACTGCCCGACAGCGTTCCCGCAACATCGGTCGACCGCCAATGCGGGTCGTCGCAACAGGCGCTGCACTTTGCCGCCGCCACCGTCATGTCGGGGCAGATGGATATCGTCATCGCCGCCGGGGTCGAATCGATGACGCGGGTGCCGATGGGGGCCGCCGCCAAGCTGAGCCATGAGACCGGCATGGGGTCGCCGTTCGGCGGTCCGGGGATGAAGGGGCGCTTTCCCGGCGTCTCGTTCAGCCAGTTCACCGGGGCCGAGATGATCGCCAAGAAATATAATCTAACCAAGGACATGCTCGACGAATTTGGTTTCGGATCGCAGCAAAAAGCCGCCGCCGCTGCCACGGCCGGAGCGTTCGACACGGAGATCGTCGCGGTCGATGTGACGACGCACGACGGCATTGCGAAGGCGCATGTTCAGGACGAAGGCATCCGCTTCGATGCGACGCTCGAATCGACCAAGGCGGTGAAATTGCTCGCCGAGGACGGACGGCTGACGGCGGCGACGAGTTCGCAAATCTGCGACGGCGCGTCGGGGGTGTTGATCGTCAACGAACGCGGGTTGAAGGCGTTGGGCGTCGCGCCGATCGCCCGCATCCACCATATGACGGTCGTCGGCGAAGACCCGGTGATCATGCTCGAAGCCCCGATCGGCGCGACGCGGCGAGCGCTCGAACGCTCAGGCATGACGCTCGACGACATCGACTTCTACGAGGTCAACGAGGCGTTCGCGAGCGTGCCGATGGCGTGGTTGCAGGCGCTTGGGGCCGATCCGGCGCGGTTGAACGTCAACGGCGGGGCGATTGCGCTCGGGCATCCGTTGGGCGCGAGCGGCACCAAACTGATGACGACGCTGCTTCATGCGCTGCGGGCGCGCGGGCAACGCTGGGGCTTGCAGACGATGTGCGAAGGCGGCGGGCTGGCGAATGTGACGATTGTCGAGGCGCTGTGAACGTCACCCTCTCCCCCTGAGGGAGAGGGTCGAGAGACGCGCGCCGTCGCGCGGCCCGGGGAGAGGGGTTGCTTTGGCGCAGAGGGACCCCTCTCCCCGCTCGCGTCAAGGGACGCGAGTCGCCCTCTCCCGCAAGGGGAGAGGGAAGTTGAAAGGAAAACAATGACCTTCACCCAAATCGCCCTCGATATCGATGGACCCATCGCGACCATCACCCTCGACCGCGAGGCCAAGCTCAACGCCTTTACCGCGACGATGTGCACCGAACTGATCGCCGCGTTCGACCTGACCGATGCCGATGACGCGGTGCGCGCCGTGATCGTCACCGGGCGCGGGCGGGCGTTCTGCGCCGGGGCCGACCTCAGCGCCGGGGCCAAGACCTTCGACTATGACGCGCGGCCCGACAATCCACGCGGCGACTCCTCGCCGGTGCGTGCCGATGGCAGCGTCGATTACGGCCATGCGGCGGTGCGCGACAGCGGCGGGCGACTGACCCTGCGCATTTTCCAATCGCTCAAGCCCGTCATCGCCGCCGTCAACGGCCCGGCGGTCGGCATCGGCGTCACCATGCAGCTGGCGATGGACATACGGCTGGCGTCCGAAACCGCACGCTTCGGCTTTGTCTTTGCGCGGCGCGGCATCGTTCCCGAAGCCGCGTCGAGCTGGTTCCTGCCGAAACTCGTCGGCATGCAGCAGGCGCTCGAATGGTGCTACACCGGTCGGGTATTCGGGGCCGAGGAGGCGCTGGCGGGCCGCCTGGTGCGCTCGGTCCATGCGCCCGACGACCTGCTCCCCGCCGCGCGGGCGCTGGCGCTGGAGATCGCCGACAATACCGCGCCGGTGTCGATCGCGCTGACCCGGCAGATGCTGTGGCATATGGCCGGCGCGGCGCATCCGATGGACGCGCACAAGGTCGACAGCCGCGCCATCTACGCCCGCGGCCGCACCGGCGATGCCAAGGAAGGCGTTGTTTCGTTTATCGAAAAACGCTTGCCGGTCTATCCCGACAGCGTCAGCACCGGCATGCCCGATTTCTTCCCATGGTGGGACGAGCCGACCTATGAGTGACGCCGAAATCGATCCCGCCGACGCCGCGCGCGCGCGCAACCGCCGCTCGCCGCTGGCACCGTTCAACGGCGATGTGCCGCCCGCCCCGCGCTGGTTCCGCGACGCGATGGCGGTCGCGCCCGAAGAATCCCGCGTCGTCATCGATGGTGCATCGCTCGAAACGCTGACGTGGGGCGAGGTCGGCAAGCCCGGGCTGCTGTTCCTCCACGGCAACGGCGCGCACGCCGGTTGGTGGCGTTTCATCGCGCCGTTCTTTGCGCACACCCATCGGATCGCAGCGTTCAGCTGGTCGGGCATGGGCGGATCGGACCATCGCGAAACCTATACGATCGAAGGCTTTATCGACGAACTGTTCGGGGTCGCCGAGGCGGCGGGACTGGGGCCCAAGCCGCTGGTTGTCGCCCACAGCTTCGGCGGTTTCCCGACGATGGCGGCGGCGCATCGCCACGGCGAGCGGCTCGGTGGCGCGGTGATCGTCGATACGCCGTTCCGCGAACCCGGCGAGGCCGGCGGGCGCCCGCCTAACGCCACCAACCGCCCGCATAAACTATATCCAACGCTGGCCGAGGCGCTGGCGCGGTTCCGCTTCGCGCCCGAACAATCGTGCAAGAACCTGTATATCGCCGATATGATCGCGCGCGGGTCGCTGGTGGAAAAGGACGGCGGCTGGACCTGGGCCTTCGATCCCTATCTGTGGCACCGCTTCAACCCCGACGAAAATCCGCGCGTCTTCGGCGCGCCGAACTGCCCGGTGACGATCATCTGGGGCGAACGATCGATCCTGATGCCGCCCGACCGCATCGCCCGCACCCGCGCCATGGTCCGCCCGGAGACGGCGATGATCGGCATTCCCGATGCTGCGCACCATGTGATGATCGATCAGCCGCTGGCGTTCGTGACGGCGCTCAGGGGGTTGTTCAGCAAGTGGCCGTAAAGCCCCTCTCCCACTTGGGGAGAGGGAGGGGCCCGCGCGCTCCTTCAGCGCGTGGGAGGGTGAGGGTGCTTTGGAAAAAGACCCCTCACCCGGCTCGCGGCAAGCGCCGCGAGTCCGACCTCTCCCCAAATGGGAGAGGTAAGGTTACCCCACTGCCCGGTCGCTCCACAGCGTCGGCAACAACCGCTTCAACGCCGCGACCTTGGGCGCATCGTTGATGACGATGTACGGATAATCGGGGTTCTGCTTCAGGAAATCCTGATGATAGCCCTCGGCGACAAAGAACGGCTTGGCAGTCTCGACCGTCGTGACGATCTTCGCCGACCACAGCTTCGCCGAACTCAGCTGGGCGATATAGGCACCCGCGATCTTCGCCTGTTCGGGTGACTGGGCGAACAGCGTCGAGCGGTATTGCGTGCCCGAATCCGGCCCCTGACGATTGAGCTGGGTCGGGTCGGTGGCGACCGAGAAATAGACGCGTAGCAGGGTGCCATAGCTGACGACCGCCGGATCATATTTGATCTCGACCGCTTCGGCGTGGCCGGTAAGCCCGCTGCCGACGACCTCATACTGCGCCGTCATCGCCTTGCCGCCGGCATAGCCCGACCGCACAGAGCGGACGCCCTTCACATGTTCGAAGACGCCTTCAAGGCCCCAGAAACAGCCACCGGCGAGCACCGCCGTCTGGATCGTGCCGGCCTTGAGCGGTGCATCGACCGCTGCGACCGGCGCGACGATGGGGCGTTCACCGGCGGTGGTGATTCCGGGGATGAAGGTGGCGGTGACGGCGATCGCAACGGCGGTCAGGGCACCGATTTGGAAAGTGCGCAACATGGGGGAAACTCCTGTCTTGGGATTAGGTGGGTCGGTTGTCGGTGTCATTTTTTGTTCGTGTCATCCCGGCGAAGGCCGGGATCCAGCTACCTTTCGATTTGCCGGAGAAAAGCTGGATCCCGGCCTTCGCCGGGATGACAATAGTTTCGCCGGGATGACAATTGAGTCGCCGGGATGACAAATAGGGTTACACCGTCACACCTTCGCCGGCGCAAACACCATCGCCACACCGTTCATGCAGTACCGCTGGCCGGTTGGTTTCGGGCCATCGGGGAAGACATGGCCGAGGTGCCCGCCGCAGCGGCGGCAATGGACCTCGATGCGCTCCATCAGGAAGCTGCGGTCGCTGGTCGTCCCGACGGCGTTCTTCAGCGGCGCGAAGAAGCTCGGCCAGCCGGTGCCGCTGTCGAACTTGGTGCTCGCGCTGAATAGCGGCAGCTTGCAGCCCTTGCAGGCGAAGGTTCCGGCGCGATGTTCGTCGTTGAGCGGCGAGGTGAACGGCCGCTCGGTGCCTTCCTGCCGCAGCACAGCATAGGCGGCGGGGTCGAGCCGCTGTTTCCAGACGGCATCGGGGTAGCTGACTTCGAACTTGCCCGCAGCGGCCATGGCGCGCGGGGCGAAGGCGATGGCGAGCGGGACGGCGGCAAGCGCGGCGGCGAAGGTGCGTCGGGTGGTTATCATGGTCATATATACGCAGAAAACCGCCGATCGGTTACATCGCCCGTGCTGCAGCGCGGCACGGCGGGGCGAGCGGTACGCGGCAAACCACCGCCGCTATTTGAACAACCCGCCGAGGATATTGCGCACCAGCGTCCGCGCCACCGTGCCGCCGACCGCGCCGCCGATGCTGCCGAGAATCTTGCGCCCGAACTGCCCGCCGATGCTCGTCGCCATCGACCGCGCGACGCCTTCGGTCAGCTGTTCGCCGAGCGACTTGCCCTGCCTACCGGCGGGCGCAGCGCGCGCATCAAGCCGCGCCTGCAGCGCCGCTGCCTTGGCTGCTTCGACCTCGGCCGCACTCGCCGCCGCCGACGCCTCCGACGCCGCCGCCTTGGCGTTGAGTTTTTCATACGCCGATTCACGGTCGATCGTTTCGGCGTATTTCCCCGCCACCGGCGATTCGTCCATCACCGCGTCGCGTTCGTCGGGCGTAATCGGCCCGACCCGCGAGCGTGGCGGCGCGATGAGCGTACGTTCGACCGGCGTCGGCGCGCCATCGGCCTGGAGCAGCGACACCAGCGCCTCGCCGACCTTCAACTGAGTGATCGCCGTCGCCACATCGACGCCGGGGTTGGCGCGGAACGTCTGCGCCGCCGATTGCACCGCCTTTTGATCGCGCGGGGTGAACGCCCGCAGCGCATGCTGGACGCGGTTGCCAAGCTGGCCTGCGACCTTTTCGGGCACGTCGATCGGGTTCTGGGTGATGAAATAGACGCCGACGCCTTTCGAGCGCACCAGCCGCACCACCTGTTCGACCTTGTCGAGCAGCGCCGGGGGGGCATCGTCGAACAGCAGATGCGCCTCGTCGAAGAAGAACACCAGCTTAGGCTTTTCGGGGTCGCCGACCTCAGGCAAGGTCGTGAATAGCTCGTTGAGCAACCACAGCAGGAAGGTCGCGTACAGCCGCGGCGACTGCATCAGCCGGTCGGCGGCGAGGATGTTGACCTGGCCGACCCCGTTCGCATCGATGGTCATGAAATCGGCAATATCGAGCGCCGGTTCGCCGAAGAAGTTCGCCCCACCCTGACTGTCGAGCTGGAGCAGTTGACGCTGGATAATGCCGATCGTCGCCTTGGTGACGTTGCCGTATTTGGCCGCCAATTCGGGTGCATTTTCAGCGGCGAACGCCAGCATCGATTGCAGATCCTTGAGGTCGAGCAGCAGCAGCCCGAGATCGTCGGCATATTTGAAAACGACCGACAGCACGCCTTCCTGCGTTTCATTGAGCTGCATCAACTGCGACAGCAGCAGCGGCCCCATCTCGCTGATCGTCGTGCGGATCGGATGGCCTTGCGCGCCGAACAGGTCCCAGAACACCACCGGATTGGCGGCGTAACCATAGTCGCTCAGGCCGATTTCGGCAGCGCGCTTGGCGGTCCATGCAGCGTCGGGCGACCCCGCCATCGCCATGCCGGCAATGTCGCCCTTCACATCGGCGAGGAACACCGGCACGCCTTCACGGCTCAACCCTTCGGCGAGCGTCTGCAACGTCACGGTCTTGCCGGTACCGGTCGCGCCCGCGATCAACCCGTGGCGGTTGGCACGTTTGAGCACCAGCGCCTGACCGTGCTGCTCGCCCTTGCCGATGTAGATTTCGCTGCCCATTCGGATCGATCCCCTCGGTTAAGGTCGTAGCGGCGGTTGAAGCGCGGCGCAAAGCGGTTAGTCTCAGACCTGTTCAACCGGGGAGACAGGGCATGATCAAGGCGATAGTGGCGACAGTATTGCTGGCGGGCGCAACCGCCGCGCAGGCGGCCGGGCCGTGTGGTGACGGCACGATGGCGACGCTGCGCGAATCGAAGCTGACGGCGACGGGGACCAAGGCGGGGCTGATGGAGGCCTTTGCCGACCATAAGGCGTGGTATGCCAAGGCGGGGCTGACCGACAGCTTCACCATGGGTCCGGCGCTCGACCCGGCGAAGGGCGGGATGCGCGCGTCGGAAACGCGGTTTGTCAGCCTCCACGTCTATGGCGCCAAGGAGCCCAAGCGCGACGCCGGATGGGAGGCGTTCGTCGCCAAATACAAGGCGAATTCGTCGATCGGCACCGAAGTGCGGTTTTGCCTGCCGAAAGGCGCGACGCTGAAATAGCGCGAAAACCCTCCCCCCTTGAGGGGGAGGGAAATGTGAGCGCAGCGAGCGAGGGAGAGGGGGGAGTCATGCTCCACCGACTCCCCCCTCTCCCTGGCGCTTCGCGCCGGTCCCTCCCCCTCAAGGGGGGGAGGGTTTACCTTACTTCTTCGGGGCGATCAGCTTGATGCCGCGATACAACGGCGCGTTGGTGCCGCGCTGGAACAGCACCAGCACCGTGTCGCGTCCGGCCTTGCGGGCGGCATCGACCGCCGCTGCGGCCTGCGCCGGAGTCGTCGTCGGCGCTTGGTTGATCGACAGGATGACGTCACCGCGCTGCAACCCGACTTCGGTCGCGTTGCTGCCCGGCAGGATACCGGCGATCACCACGCCCTGCACCGTCGCGGGCAGGCGCAGTTGCTGGCGGACCTGTTCGGTCAACGGCTGCAAGGTAATGCCGAGGCTCTGCCGCGCCGATTCGGCTCCGGGCGCAACCTTGGCGGGATTGTCCTGATCGGTCTCGTCGGCATCGTTGCCCACAACGCCGCCACGGCTGGCGACAATCGCTTCCGACGGACGCTGCGCAACGGTGGCGCGCACCGTCAGCTTCTGGGTGCCACGGATGATGTCGATCGGCACCGTCGACCCGATCGGCGTGTTGGCGACGACGAAGCTCAACGTATTGTCGAAGGTCACTTCCTGCCCGTTGATGCGGACGATGACATCGCCCTGCTTGATGCCGGCCTTGGCGGCGGGGCCAGCTGGCGTCACGTCGGCGACGATCTCGCCGCGATCCTTGGGCAGGCCGAGACCGGCGGCGATATCGGCCGACAGCGGTTGAATGGCGACACCGAGATAGCCACGGCGGACGACACCGGTGGTCCGCAACTGGTCGATCACCGGGCGCGCCAGTTCGGCGGGAATGGCGAAGCCGAGGCCGACATTGCCGCCGGTCGGTGAGAAGATCGCGGTGTTGATGCCGACGACATTGCCGTCGAGATCGAACAACGGCCCACCGCTATTGCCTTGGTTGATCGACGCATCGGTCTGGATATAGCGGTCATACTGGCCCGAGCCGATGTTGCGGTGAAGCGCCGAGACGATCCCGGCGGTGACGGTGCCGCCAAGGCCGAAGGGGTTGCCGATGGCGATCACCCAGTCGCCGACGCGGGCCTTCTGGCTGTCGCCGAACTTGACGTAGGGCAGGTCCTTGGCTTCGATCTTGAGCAGCGCCATGTCCGACAGCACGTCGCGCCCGACGACGCGCGCGGTATATTCGCGGCGGTCGGCCAAGGTGACGGTGATGGTTTCGACCGGCACCTTGTTATTTGCACCGCGGCCTTCGCCCGAAATGACGTGGTTGTTGGTGACGATATAGCCCGACGGATCGACGATGAAGCCCGAACCGAGCGAGGTTGCCTCACGCGTTACCGGCTCGCCCTGGTCGCCCTGCTGCTCCTGAAAGCGCTTCAACAGATCCTCGAACGGCGATCCCGGCGTCACCCCTTTCAGCTTGCCGACTTCGACCTTTTGCGTCGTCGAGACATTGACGACGGCAGGCGCGAGTTTGGCGGTCAGATCGGCGAAGCTGCGCGGCGCACCACCGGGCGGGTTGATCGCAACGGCGGGTGGCGCGGCATTCTGCGCGGGCGGGGCGGCCGCTTGCGGGGTCGCAATCTGCGCTCCGGCGGGAACGAAGATTGCGGCGGCTCCACCAAGGATCAGGGCGGCGGGAATCAGGCTGCGGGCGATACGCACGGGCGGTCGGACCTTTCAGAACGGGTGGAAGAGTGCGCTGGAAGACTTAACGTTTAAGCGACACGAAAATGCTCATCGCGCGCGCGAAACTAACGTCCGATGAACGAACATTCATCGCGCGCCTTTTCGGCCTTCGAATTCGCGGAGAAATTCGTTGTTCGGCGACAGGATGACCGTCGACGAGCCATCGCTGAACGTCGTCCGATACGCCTGCATGGCGCGGTAAAAGGCGTAAAAATCGGCGTCCTTGCCGAAGCTTTCGGCATAGATGCGCGCGGCATTGGCATCGGCCTCGGCGGTGATCAGCTGGCGCTGCTTCGACCCTTGCGCGCGGATCGTCGCGGCCTCCTGCTGCCGCGCCGAGCGCATGCGTTCATACGCCGCGTTGAGCGTCGCGCCGGTTGGCAGATCGGCGCGCTTGATGCGGACATCGACGATTTCGGCACCGTACTGCCGCGCCTGACGGTTCACGCTCTGCTGAATATCGTCCATCATCGCGGTGCGCTCGGGGCTCAGCAACTCGGTGAATTTCTTCTTGCCGAGTTCGTTGCGCAGCCGCGAGCCGAGAATCCGCCGCAGCGCGTCGCGGGCGTTTTCCTCGCTGCCAACGGTCTGCACCATGCGCAGCGGATCGGTGATGCGGAAGCGCGCAAAGGCATCGACGACCAGCCGCAGCTGATCGGTCGACAGCACCGTCTGTTCTTCCATGTCGAGATCGAGAACGCGCTTGTCGACGAAGATGACGTTTTCGATGAACGGCACCTTGAGCGTCAGCCCGGCCCCCGACGTGCCGAACAGAGCCTTTTGGTTATAGGCGTTGACGATGCGTTCGGGCTTGCCGAGCCGCAGCACCACCGCCTGACGATTTTCGGGAACCGTGTAGAGCGAGGTCATCGCCAGCACGATCAGGATGAAGGCGAGGCCGGCCCATAGGATGGGGTTGCGTGCGAGTGACATGGGTAACCCTATTTCGCCGGCGCAGCGGGGAGCGCCGCCCGCGCGCGCTTCTGAACTTCGGGGAGCGGCAAATACGTCTGCACCGATCCCGGCTCGACGACGGTCTTGTCGACCTTCGACAGCACCGACTCCATCGTTTCGAGATAGATGCGCTTGCGCGTTACCTCGGGTGCCAGCTTGTACTGGACATAAACCGCATCGAACTGCGCGGCGGCACCCTGTGCGGCGTTGAGGATCTGCTGGGCATAGGTGCGGCCCTTGTTGATGTCCTGCTGGGCATCCTGCTGCGCTGCCGACACGTCCTTGAAGGCATCATCGACGGCGGCGGGCGGATCGGCCTGCTTGATGTCGACGCCGCGCACTTCGATGCCGCTGCGATAGCTGTCGAGGATTTCCTGCATGCGCTCACGCACCTGTTCGGCGATCTGCGCGCGCTGCGGGCCGATGGCGTCGTTGAGGCTGGCCTTGGAGATTTCGGCGCGCATCGCCGATTCGCCGACTTCGCGGACGGTCTGCTCGGGCTCGGCGAGTTCGAACAGATACATCTCGGGATTGCGGATTTTCCAGCGCACCGCATAGGCGAGGTTGATGATGTTCTGATCGCCGGTGAGCATCAGATTCTCGCTCGAGCCTTCGTTGGCCCCGATATCGACCGAGTTGATCTGTTCGACCTTGCGGCGAACGACGCTGTCGATCGGCCATGGCGCCTTGATATGCAGCCCCGGTTCGGTCGATTCGACGTAGCGGCCAAAGCGCAGCACGACGCCGCGTTCCTGCGCATCGACGCGGTAGAAACTGGTCAGCACGACCCACAGGAAACCGACGACGCCGCCGATGACCAGCCATGGACGCGGCCCGAGCATGTCGAGCCCGTTGCCACCGCCGCGCGGACCGTTGCCCGGAAACGACTGGCGCAGCTTTTCCTGACCGCGGCGGATGATGTCGTCGAAATCGCGATTGCCGGTCGGGCGCGGACCCTGCGGCTTTTTCGGCGGGCCATCGCCCCACGGATTGCGCGGCGGACCGCCGCTGCCGCCGCCGCCGCCTTCGCCGCCGGAGCCGCCCGAACCACCGGATCCACCACTGCCGCCACCCGAACCCCAGGGGCCGCCGTCATTGTTATTCTGCCAGGGCATTCGCCATCCCAAGTCTCGTGCACCATTGCGTCGTCGCTATATACGGAGGCAATGGCGGGATTGCGAGGGTGGGCCGTTGTCGCGCCGAAACCGCCAGTGAAGGGCAGCAGACCATGAGTGTGAAGGACCGCGTCGGCGACGCATTGGCCGATGTTGCCGACCCCGGCGGCGGATCGATTATCGCCTCGGGCCGCGCCGCCGGGATCGTCGTCAAGGATGATGGCACCGTCGGCCTCGTGCTCGCCGTCGACGGGCTCGACCGGATCGCTGCCGAGCGTCTGCAAGCCGCCGTCGAGGCCGCCGTCCGCAAGGTTCCCGGCGTCACGACGGCGCGCATCATCCTGACCGCCGACCGCGCCTCGGCATCGAGCGCCGCGCCGCCCGCCGCCTCGACCGTTCCCGGCATCCGCAAACTGATCGCCGTCGCCAGCGGTAAGGGCGGCGTCGGCAAATCGACCGTCGCGGTCAATCTGGCGGTTGCGCTCGCGCGCTCGGGGCAGGCGGTCGGGCTGCTCGACGCCGATATCTATGGTCCGTCGGTGCCGACGTTGCTCGGCATCGAAGGCCGCGCGCGGATCGAAAACGGTCGCCTGCAACCCGCCGATGCGCATGGCATCAAGGCGCTGTCGATGGGGATGATGACCGACCCCAACAAGGCGATCGTCTGGCGCGGGCCGATGGCGTCGTCGGCGATGATGCAGATGGTCGAACAGAGCGACTGGGGTGCGCTCGATGTGCTGGTCATCGATCTGCCGCCGGGCACCGGCGACATTCAGCTGACGATGGCGCAAAAGCTCAAGCCCGACGGCGCGGTGATCGTTTCGACCCCGCAGGATTTGGCGTTGATCGACGCGCGTCGGGCGGTGGCGATGTTCGGCGAAGTCGGCGTGCCCGTGCTCGGCGTTATCGAGAATATGAGCGGCTATCGCTGCCCGCATTGCGGCGAATCGAGCGACCCCTTCGGCCATGGCGGTGCCGAAACCGAAGCGGCGGCGATGGGCGTACCCTTCCTCGGCCGCATCCCGCTCGACATCGCGCTGCGGCTGAGTTCGGACGCGGGCCGTCCGGGCGAAGGCGCGCAGGCGGCGGTGTTTGCCGGTGTAGCGGAACGGTTGGCAGCGGTGCTGGGGTTGTAGGTTCGCGCCGTTATCGCGGGACCCAGTTTTCTCTTGCATATCGCCGTGCATAAAACCGGCTATGTCTATATCGTCACCAACACGCGCAACGGCACGCTTTACACCGGTGTAACCAGCAACATCGGCGGGCGCATCCAGCAGCACCGCGAAGGTCTAGTTCCCGGCTTCACTGCCGATCACGACTGCAAGATAGTGGTTTGGTACGAAGCGCATACTGACATGGCGGTCGCCATCCGCCGCGAAAAGACCATCAAACGCTGGCGTCGCGACTGGAAGCTTGCCTTGATCGAAGCGGGGAATCCGGAGTGGCGCGATTTGTGGCCGACGCTGTTCGGCGGCGAAGCAGGGCCGCCAGCCCGACGCTGAGGTGAAGAAGCAACTGGGTCCCGGGTCAAGCCCGGGATGACAGTGAGAGTGGGGAGAGCGAGCAGAGAGGGGATGACCGGGTAACCGCCTACATCACAAAAATCCCCGTCATCCCGGGCTTGACCCGGGACCCAGTTGCCTTCTGCCGCGCTCCAAGAGGTCGAGCCTGGGATGACAGGTAACTGGACCCTGCTCCGCCTCCCAAACGTTGCCACGGCAACCGCAAGGAACCCCCATGCCCCTGACCTCCGACACCGACATCGCCGCCCTGCTCGAAGGTGCCCGCACCATCGCCATGGTCGGGGCATCCGACCGTCCCGACCGGCCGAGCCATGAGGTCATGCAGGCACTCCAAGCGCACGGCTACCGCGTCATTCCGGTCAATCCGGCGATCACCGGCGAACATGTCAACGGCGAGTTCGTCTTCCGCGACTTGGCCCAGATCGGCGTGCCGATCGATATCGTCGACATCTTCCGCAATTCGGACGCCGCCGGCGAAGTCGTCGACCAAGCAATCGCCGCCGGAGCAAAAGCCGTTTGGCTGCAGTTGGGCGTCGTCAACGACGCCGCTGCCGCGCGCGCCGAAGCGGCGGGGCTGCAGGTCGTCATGGACCATTGCCCGAAGATCGAGATCAGCCGGTTGGGCCTGTCGCCCGTCGCCGCGCCGCAAGCGACTTGAGCGCATAGTCCAGCCGCGCGCGAACTTCGGCATGGAGCGCGGGTGTCGCCACCGCCAGCCCGTGGATCAACGGCTCGGGCTGGTTGAAGGTCAGCGGCGCGCCTGTCCGGTCGGTGATCGTGCCGCCCGCTTCCGACAGGATCAGCGCGGCGGCGGCGACGTCCCATTCGGCGACGCTGCGCCCTTCGACCCACGCATCGGCTTCGTCGGCGGCGACTTTGGCGATGCGCAGCGCGAGGCTGTTGGGCTTTTCGACCGCCTCCCCCGGCCATGGCGACGGCCAGAAACTCGCCGCCAGATTGGGCGCGTCGATCGGCAGCCGCACGCCGGGTAACGCCGTCCGCCCGCTGACCCGCAGCCGTACCCCGTCGCGATGCGCACCGCGCCCCTTCGCCGCCACGAACAGCTGCCCGCGCACCGGTGCCGCCAGCACCGCGACCGTCACGACACCATCGACCGCCAGCGCCACCGACACGCACCAGCCGTCGCGGCCCCGAATGAAATCGCGCGTCCCGTCGATCGGATCGACGATCCACACCCGCCGCTTGCCCAGCCGGTCGACGGTGTCGGCAGTCTCCTCCGACAGCCAGCCGTCGTCGGGATGCGCCGCCGTCAGCCGTTCTTTCAGATAGGCATCGACTTCCAGATCGGCGACGCCGACCGGGTTGCCGGGCGACTTGTCCCACCAGTCCGATTTGGCGTGGAAATGCCGCAGCGCTATTTCGCCCGCAGCTCGCGCGGCATGAACGGCGCGCTGGAGATCGCTCTCCCCCGCCCCCGTCGCCGCCGCGTCAGGCACCGGCGACGGTCATCCCGTCGATGCGCACCGTCGGCGCGTTGGTCGCCTGCCGGAACCGCAGGTCGTCCGCCGGAACCAGCGCCTTGAACATATCCTTCAAATTACCGGCAATCGTCACCTCGGCGACCGGCACCGTCAGTTCACCGTCTTCGATCAGGAAACCGCTCGCGCCCCGGCTGTAATCGCCGGTCAGGCCGTTGACCCCCATGCCGATCAGTTCGGTCACGTACAACCCGCGCTTGATCCCCGCCATCAGCGCCGCCGGCGTATCGGTCCCGGCGGCCAGGTGCAGGTTCGTCGTCCCCGCGCCCGGCGGCCCCGAAACCCCGCGCGCCGCATGCCCGGTCGGTTGGAGCCCCAATTGCCGCGCGCTGGCGCTATCGAGCAGCCAGCCGGTCAGCACGCCGTCGTCGATCAACGCCAACTGCCCCACCGGCAGCCCCTCGCCATCGAAGCCGCGCGACCGCAGCCCGCGCACCCGCAGCGGGTCGTCGATGATCCGGATGCCACGCGCGAACACCTGCGTCCCCAGCGCGTCCTTGAGAAAGCTCGTGCCGCGCGTGATCGCGCTGCCAGTGATCGCCCCGACCAGATGCCCGATCAGGCCACCCGACACCCGCGGATCGAACAGGATCGGCATCGCCGCCGTGTCGAGCTTGATCGGGTTGAGGCGCTTCACCGCGCGCTCGCCCGCCCGCAGCCCGATCGCTTGCGCATCCTCCAGATCGGCAAAATGCCGCGCCATATGATAGGCATAGTCGCGCTGCATATCGCCGCCCTCGCCCGCCAGCACACTCGCCGACATGCCATAGCTCGTCGAGCGCGTCGCGCCGCGGAAGCCCGCCGATGTCGCCAGCGCTGTCACCGCGCGCCCCGCCGACGCGCCGCCGCCTTCGGAATTGGTGACACCGGGAACCGCCCGCGCCACGTCTTCGGCGGCCATCGCCATGTCGCGCAACACTTCGGCGGCCGGATCGCCGCCATCGTCAAGATCGAGATCGGCCATCGCCCCGCGCAGCAACCGATCTTCGGGCGCAAGGCCCGCGTAGATATCCTCGGGCGCTTCGCGTGCCATCGCCACGGCGCGTTGGGCGGCAAGCGTCAGCGCCGCCACCGTCAGCGCCGACGACGAGACATTGGCCGAGCGTTTGCCGACGAACACCCGCAGGCCGATTTCCTCGCCCTCGGCGCGGCCGATATCCTCGAGCGCGCCCAACCGCACGCTGACCGATGTCGAGCCGTCGCCGACATAGACGGCGTCGGCGGCATCGGCCCCGGCGGCGCGCGCGGCAGCAAGGGCGGAATCGAGAAGGTCGAGGGCCTGGGGCGGGGTAAGCATGGCTGCGGACTTAAGGTGTCCGGGCCGCGCTGTCACCCGGCGGCGGTGCCGGAATTGCGGCGATGCTCCGGAATGGTGCTGTTGGGGAGGATTGAACTCCCGACCTCAGCCTTACCAAGGATGCGCTCTACCACTGAGCTACAACAGCACGATTCCGAAGGCCCGCGCCTATGCGGCGCGCGGTGCGGGCTGTCAAGAAAGCACCGCGTCGATTAGAGGGTTCGTCATGGCCAACCCGCCACCCAAACCCGACGATCTCCGCCAGCAACGCCTCGCCGCCGCGCTGCGGGAGAATCTCGCGCGCCGCAAGGCCAAGGCGCGGGCGCTGGCGGCGGAGGCGGAAAAGTTGGGCGAGGATTGAGTGGGGGGAGCGACTGCGCGACACACGCGCGGTCGTGCGGCGCGCAACCGCTCCGCACACCGTGTCATCCCGTGCTTGACCCGGGACCCAGTTTTCTACGCGCAGTTCCCGAGGGAAACTGGGTCCCGGTTCAAGCCCGGGATGACGGCAATGGTGGGATGACGGCGAGAAACCGGATCACTTGGGAAACGAACCGGGAAAACATGGCGCACAATAACCGGAAATACAGTGTCATCCCGGGCTTGACCCGGGACCCAGTTTTCTACGCGCAGTTCCCGAGGGAAACTGGGTCCCGGGTCAAGCCCGGGATGACAGGAATGGGTGGGATGACGGGTTGGTGGGATGACGGCGAAAAACCGGATCGCTTGGAAAATGAGCCGGGAAAATGCGCCGTAAAATCGAACCGGGAAAACATGGCGCACAATAACCGGAAATACAGTGTCATCCCGGGCTTGACCCGGGACCCAGTTTTCTTCCCGCAATTCCGGAAGAAACTGGGTCCCGGGTCAAGCCCGGGATGACAGGGACTAGCGGGGAGCATTTGCCCCCCCCCCACAGTCATCCAGCGCAGCAACCGGCAAACTACCCCTTCAGCGCCGCCTCGACGGCACCCGTCACTTCGGGCGACATCGGCGTCTTCTTCGATGGGAACGCCGCGATCAACCGCCCGTCGCGGCCGATCAGATATTTGTGGAAATTCCACTTCGGCACGTTGCCCGTGCCCATGACCGTCTTGGCCCAGCGGTAGATCGGCGCGGCCTGGTCGCCGGTGACGACGTTCTTTTCCGACATCGGAAAACGAATGCCGAACTTCGATTCGCAGAACTCCTTGATCTCGTGGTTCTTGGCATATTCCTGCCCGCCGAAATCGCCCGACGGGATGCCGACGACGGTCAGCCCCCTGTCCTTATAGGTTTCGTACAGCGTCTCGAGCGCTTCATATTGCGGCGTGAATCCGCAGAAACTCGCGGTGTTGACCACCAGCAGCACCCGGCCCTTGTACTGGGCGAACGGCATCGGCTTGCCGTCGATCGTCGTCATGTTGAAATCATAGACCGAATTGGCGAGCAGTTCGGGTGCCGCAGCAGGTGCGGCGGCGATGGCGAGAACCGCGATCCCGGCAGCGGCCCCCGAGACGGCGACGAAATGAGCAAAGCGGGCAAGCATCATCGACAGGCTCCCTGAACGGCGGCGGCAAAGGTCACAAAGGTCCGCAACACAAAAATATTCAAGTCATTTCGACCAGCGATAAAGTGACGCTGTCGATCACGGAGCGAAATACTAACCGATCCGGCACATTATGGCAAATCGGCAGCGGCAAACCGCCACTGGCCGACGGGTTGCCGCAATGATAGTCTGCGGCATTGGACACCGGAAGGGACGCGCCGATGCGCACGCTGTTGCTGACGACGATATCGCTTCTGGCCGTCGCTGCGCCGGCGCTGGCATCGGGCGGCGGTGGTGGTGGCGGCGGGAGTTTCAGCCAGGCGCCGAGCGAAAGCGCCCCGGCCTATGATGCCGCCGCCGAATACCGCACGGGCGTGGCGGCACTCGCGGCCAAGGACTTTGCCAAGGCCAAGACCGCCTTCGACCATGCGCTGTCGGTGTCGTCGCGCGACGCCAACACGCAATATATGGCGGGCGTCGCGCGCACCGGGCTCGGCGACCTCAAGAGCGCGCGCAAGTTCTACGCCAAGGCAGCGAAACTCGACGCCAATATGGTCGTCGCATGGCGCGACCTCGCCGTTACCGACGCCAAACTCGGCGACACGGTGAAGGCGCAGGAAAGCCTCGCCGCCATTCAGGCGCGCCGCACCACCTGCGCCGATACCTGCCCGCAGGCCGCCGATCTCAAATCCGCCGAAGACGCGGTGACTGCCGCCATGGCCGGAACGCCCACCGCGATGGCGACGCCCGCCGGTGACTTGCTTTTCGCGTCGGCCGGGTTCGGCGACAGCCAGTATCTCGCCGCCGTCGGGCTAATCAACGACCGCCAGTATGAACGCGCCATCGTCGCGCTCGAAACCGCGCAGCGGGCGTTCGGCGCGCACCCCGATATCCTGACGTATCTGGGCTTTGCCAACCGCAAGCTCGGGCGGTTCGCCATTGCCGAGGGGTTTTACCGCGCCGCGCTGACGGTTGCCCCCGGCCATCGCGGCGCGACCGAATATTATGGCGAGCTGATGGTCGAGCGCCGCGATCTCGGCGGCGCGCGCACGATGCTGGCGCGGCTCGATGCGCAGTGCCGCTTCGGCTGCACCGAGGCGGAGGAGCTGCGCGCGTGGATCGCCGCCGGGCATTCGCCGCACTCGCTCTAGCACTCGCCGGAGCGGCCGCGCTGCCGGTGCCGCCGCTGCGCGAGATGCGCTGGATCGATCCGGCGTTGCCGCGCGCCGAAATCGCACGGCTGGCGACGACGCAACCGGTCGAATGCCTGACCGTGCCCGCAGATCCGGCGACGCGGGCGCAGGTCGCCATCGGCCGCGCGCTGTTCCGCACGCCGCTGCTGCTCGGCGGGCAGGCGGCACGCGCTGGGGTGGCGTGTGCCTCGTGCCACCGCAACGGTCGCGGCAACCCGCATTTCGCCTTCCCCGGCGTCTCGGGTGCTGCTGGTACCGCCGACGTCACCAGTTCGCTGTTCAGCAGCAAACGTGGCGACGGGGTGGTTAATCCAAAGCCGATCCCCGATCTGGGTGTCGATACGCCCAAGATCAGCCGCGACCCCGCGAGCCCGGCACTGCGCGCCTTCATTCGCGGCCTGATCGTCGAGGAATTCGACGGGCTCGACCCCCCGGCGGCGGCGCTCGACGGGCTGACCGCCTATGTCCGCGCGCTGGGGCCGGGGGGCTGCGATGCCGACGCTGTGGAACCGCGCAACGCTACTTCCGACGGGCGCGAACTGCGAACGGCTGCTGCCGAAGTGCGCGAAACGCTGGCGGCGATCGATGCCGCCACGACAGCCCCCGACGCCGCGACGGCGCGCCTGCTGATCGCCGCCGCCCGGTCGTCGCTGGGGCGGCTCGACGAACGCTTCGCGGGAAATGCCGATGTGCGGCAGCGGCTTGCGGCACGCGACGCGGCGTTGCTGCGGATACAGCAGCGGCTGGTTGGCGATGCCCGCCGAACGGCGGCGCTGCAGCGCTGGCGGGTTGACTTCGGGCGCGACGCGGGAGCGTTGGGACGGGCCGAACCGCGGTCGCTGTACGCGCTGGCGGCTTGGCGGTGATGCGGGGTTCCGAAGGGGCGCGACAACCACCCGCAACGCCCCGCGACCTCGCCCACCAACGCCGCTGTCATCCCGGCGAAGGCCGGGATCCAGTTGTCTTTTGCGTCATCGGGCCAAAGCAAGCTGGATCCCGGCCTTCGCCGGGATGACAGGTAGATAAAGGGGGTTCCCGCCCACACGCCTGTCATCCCGGGCTTGACCCGGGACCCAGTTTTCTACCCGCGGTCCCGAAATGAAGGTCCCGACCTTCGCGGGAGCTTCGCGCCCAAACTCCCTGTCATCCCGGGCTCGACCCGGGACCCAGTTTTCTACCCGCAGTATCCGGAGGAAACTGGGTCCCGGGTCAAGCCCGGGATGACAGCATAGAAAGGCTGTCGCGTCGAAAACCGCCGCGCTAATTCACAATCCCGCGCACGCCGCCTCAAGCCACGCCCGCGCCGCATCGTCCAACTGCGGGCCCACTTCCGCCAGCACCGTCGCGTGATAGCCATCGACCCACGCGCGCTCGGTATCGCTCAACAGCGCTACATCGATCAGATTGCGGTCGATCGGCGCACGCGTCAGCGAGCGGAAGCCGAGCATGGCGAGTTCCGCACCCGGCACGTCACGGGTTTCGACGACTTCCAGATTTTCGATCCGAATCCCGTATTCGCCCGCCTTGTAGAAGCCCGGCTCGTTCGACAGGATCATTCCGGCGGCCAGCGCTTCGTCGCCGCCGGCCTGCCCGCCGGTCGTCTTGGCGATGCGCTGCGGGCCTTCGTGGACGGCGAGATAGCTGCCGACGCCGTGGCCGGTGCCGTGGTTATAGTCGAGCCCCGCCGACCACAGGAACTGCCGCGCCAGCGTATCGAGCTGCGCGCCGCGCGTGCCGACCGGGAACACCGCCGACGACAGCGCGATATGGCCCTTGAGCACGCGGGTGAAGCGGTCGCGCATTTCCGCCGTCGGGGTGCCGACCGCCATGGTGCGGGTGACGTCGGTGGTGCCGTCGCGATATTGCCCGCCCGAATCGACGAGGTAGATCGAATTCAGCGTGATCGGCAGGCTGCTCGCTTCGCTGACGCGGTAGTGCGGGCTGGCACCATTGGGGCCGGTCGCGGAAATCGTATCGAAGCTGAGGTCTTCGAGCACGTTGGTCTGGTCGCGGAACTGGCGCAGCTTGGCAGCGGCGCTCATTTCGGTCAGTTGGCCCTTGGGGGCTTCACCGGCAAACCAGTGCAGGAAACGCGTCAACGCCGCGCCGTCACGGCGGTGGGCAGCGGTGGTGCCAGCGAGTTCGACCGGGTTCTTGATCGCCTTGGGCAGGGCACACGGATCGCGCGCCTCGATGATTTTCGCCCCGCCAGCGCCGAGCGCCGCAAAGATTGCCGCGACTCCCGATGCCGGATCGGCGGTGACAATCTTGCCCGCATAACCGCCGAGCGCGGCTTCGAAATCGGCGCGGTCATGGGTGCGCACGCCCTGGCCAAGATGCGCGCGGACATCGTCGGACAGCTTGGCGGTCGCGGTGAACAGATCGACGCTGGCGTCGGCATGGACGATGGCGAACGCCAGCGCGACCGGCGTGTGGGTGACGTCGCGGCCCCGGATGTTGAGCAGCCACGCGATGCTGTCGAGCGCCGAGACGACCACTGCATCGGCGCGGTGCTGGGTGAGCCACGCGGCGACATCGGCGATCTTGGCGGCGGCGGATTTGCCGGCGAATTCCTCGGCATGGACTTCGAGGCGGGCGGGTGACGGGGCGGGCCGGTCGCGCCAGATGCGGTCGATGGGGTTGGCAGCAACGGCAACGAGTGCGGCACCTTTGTCGGCCAGCGACCGCGTTGTGGCTTCGACCCAGCCCTTGGTATGGAGCCATGGGTCGTAGCCGATGCGGTCGCCGCTGGCGGCGTGGGCGGCGAGCCATTCGGCGGCGCTGGTGCTGGGCACGTCCTGATAATCGAACAGCTCGCCCGCCACCTGCTGGCGCACCTGCAGCGTGTAGCGGCCATCGGTGAAGATCGCCGCCTTCGCCCCCAGTACCGCCGCACTACCCGCCGACCCTTCGAACCCCGTCAGCCACGCCAGCCGCTGCGCATAACCGCCGACATATTCCGACATATGTTCGTCGGTCAACGGCACCACGAAGCCGGTGATGCGGTCATCGGCGAGCTGCGCGCGCAGGGTGGCGAGGCGATCGGCGTGGGTGGACATGGGTTGGCCTTTGTTGCGATTGGGCCAGCTTAGCCAATGCAGCGGGCGGGGGGAACAGGGGTTGGGTCGGCGATAGCCCGCTCACGCTTTGACGGAGATGCCGGAGGAAACTGGGTCCCGGGTCAAGCCCGGGATGACGGGGATTTTTGTGATGTATCCTGTTGCCCCAAGTTTCACTGTCATCCCGCGCTTGACCCGGGACACAGTTTCTCCTGCGCTCAGGACGCGCGGAAGCAACAGCGGCAGTGATGCGGGGTCCTTGACGGAATTCGTTCAAAGCCCGCTCACCCTGAGCGCGGTCGGAACGCGACCTGCGGGTGCGGGGAACGCCTTTCGACGGAGATGCCGGAGGAAACTGGGTCCCGGGTCAAGCCCGGGATGACGGGGATTTTTGCGATGTAGCCTGTCACCTCCAAGTTTCACTGTCATCCCGGGCTTGACCCGGGACCCAGTTTCTTCTGCGGTCAGGACGAGTGGGGGCTGAGCGTTCAAGGACGGAGCGCTCTCCCCCGCGAGGAAGCGAAATCCTACTTCTTGACGAACTTCAGCGTCATGCGGTCGCTCTCGCCGATGGCGGCATATTTCGCCCGGTCCTTGTCGCCCTCGTCGAAGGTTGGCGGCAGCGTCCACACGCCCTTGGGATAGTCGTGGGTATCCTTGGGGTTGGCGTTGATATCCGACGCGCCGACGAACTTGAACCCGGCGTCCTCGGCAAGCTTCCTGACCGTCGAGACCTTCATATAACCGCTCGATGTCTGCATGGCGTCGGGCTTGTCCTCGGGCAGGCGGTGCTCCTCGATGCCGAGCACGCCGCCGGGCTTCAACGCCTTGGCAAACGCCTTGAACGCCTGCGGCGCATAACCGCCGATGTACCAATTGTGGACGTTGCGGAAGGTCAGCACGATGTCGGCGGACCCGGCGGGCGCGATGTCATAGGCGTCCTTACCGAACGCTGTCAGCGTCACCTTGTCATAGACTGTCGGCGCCGCAGCGAGCTTGTCCTTGAAGCGCTGCACCGACTTGGCGGCATTTTCGCTCGCTGCCGGATTATTGTGCGCGGCATAGTAACGGCCCTTGTCGCGCAGCAGCGGCGCGAGGATTTCGGTGTACCAGCCGCCCGATGGCGAGACTTCGACCACCGTCATCTCGGGCTTCAGGCCGAAAAAGGCGAGCGTGCGCGCCGGGTGGCGGTACTGGTCGCGCGCCTTGTTGGCGTCGGAGCGGGTCGGTGCGGCGACGGCAGCCGCAATCGGCCCCGGCGTAGCGGCAGTGGCAGGCACCGCCAGGGTAACCGCGATAGCGGTGGCGATCAGACGATACACTGACGTGGCGGGGAATGACGACATGGCGACGCGGTCCTTGCTTGCTGGCGGATGCAACGCGCTTTAGCCGAAAACGATGGAGACCGAAATAACCCTGTACTGGCTCGGCGGCGGAATATTCGTCGCGCTGCTCGCCAGCCTTGGCGATCGCGCGCGGCGGTCGCAGCCGTTCGCCTGGCACGCGCATCTGCCGTGGCGCGCGACGCTGTTCGTCGCGGTCGGCGTCGCGCTGTTTGCTGCCGCGCACCTGTTGACGCTGGTCAAACAAGGCGCGGTTTGATCCGCAGAAATTGGTAAATATCGGCAAGCGCCGCTGCCCCGTGCCGTTGGTGACGGCGAGGGAGACCGTCCATGCTGCCACGCCTGCTCATTCTGCCCATCGTCCTTGCGACGACTCCGGCCGCCGCCGTCGTCGTCATCAGCGCCCCCGGCGCGCCCGACCCCGGAATCGCCAAAGGCGAAACGCTGGTCGTCGATTTCGATGCCGCCAACGCCAAGGGCATCGTCGAAACCAGCTGGGGCACCGAGGTGCGCACCGGCAGGGGCTCGATCGGCGGTGTCCGCGCCGCTCCGGCAGGCGACGAAACCGCCTATCGCGCCATCGGCTGGGGATCGGGCACGACGTTCGACTTTTCACAATGGACCGGCAACCGCCCGCTCGCCTCGTTGAGCTTCTACTGGGGGTCGATCGACCGCTACAATTATGTCGATCTGTTCGACAGCCATGACCGCCGCGTCGCCACTATCGGCGGCAGCGACCTGCCGATACCCGATGGCAGCTGGACCTCGGCAGACGCCAACCGACGGCTGTACATGGCCTTCAAACCCAAGGAGGATATCCGCAAGGTGACATTCCGCTCCGATGGTGCGGCGTTCGAATTCGATTCGCTGGGCGCGGCAGGCGCAGTTCCCGAACCAGCGACATGGGTGACACTGATCGCCGGGTTCGGCCTTGTCGGGCTGGCAATACGACGGCGGCGCGACCGAAGTGTCGCCGCCTGACGGATTATTGCAGAAACGGCCCCGCCACTTCAGCCGGCACCCGCAGCGCCCGACCCGTTATCGCATCGACCAGCGCCCAGATCGTCAGCGCCCGGACCCGCACCCGGCCATCCGCCCCGGCGATCTCGACATGGCGATCGAAGCGCGCGCCCTTCGGCGTCCCGACCCATGTCGTCAGCGTCACCGTCTCGCCGTCGAGCGTCGGGCGGAGGTAATCGATCTCGTGCCGCGTCACCACCCAGACGAAACGCGCCACATCCTCGGCACGCGCCACCGCCCGCCAGTGCGCCGTCGCGATGTCCTGAATCCAGCGCAGATAGACCGCGTTGTTGACATGCCCCAGTGCGTCGATGTCGGCAGCGACCGCCGTCACCGACTGGCCGAAGGGTGTGCGGTCAGGGGGCGGGGGCACGCGGCGTTTCGAACGCGGCGATCAGGAACGCATATTCCTCTGCCGTTTCGTGGAGCGCGGTGAAGCGCCCCGATTTGCCGCCATGCCCGGCCCCCATGTTGATCTTCATCAGCAGCGGGTTGCTGTCGGTCTTCAGGTACCGCAGCTTGGCGGTCCACTTCGCCGGCTCCCAATAGGTGACGCGCGGATCGTTGAGCCCGCCGGTGATCAGCAGCGGCGGATAGACCTTGGCGGTGACATTGTCATACGGGCTATAGCTGCGGATCTGTTCGAACGCCGCCTTGTCGGTGATCGGGTTGCCCCATTCCGGCCATTCGCCCGGCGTCAGCGGCAGGCTGTCGTCGAGCATGGTATTGAGCACATCGACGAACGGCACATGCGCCGCGACCGCGCGCCACAAGCCGGGATCGCTGTTGACCACCGCGCCCATCAGTTCGCCGCCCGCCGACCCGCCGCTCGCCGAGATATTGCCCTCACGCGCGAACCCGGCCTTGGCGAGGCCCTTTGCGGCATCGACGAAATCGGTGAAAGTGTTGGTGCGCTTGGCGAGCTTGCCGTCGAGATACCATTGATAGCCAAGATCATCGCCGCCGCGGATGTGCGCGATGGCAAAGGCAAAACCGCGATCGAGCAGGCTGAGGCGGCTCGCCGAGAACGACGGCGGGATGGCGATGCCATAGGCCCCATAGCCATACAGGTGCAGCTTGCCGGTGCCGTCCTTCGTGAAGCCCTTGCGATACACGACCGACACCGGAACCTGTGTCCCGTCGCGGGCAGTAATCATCAGCCGCTCGGTCGCGTACTGGCTGGCATCGTATCCCGACGGCACCTGCTGGACCTTGCGCGGCGTCAATGTTTTGGCGGCGACATCGTAATCGAACACCGTCGTGGGCGTGACCATCGAGCTGTAATTCAGCCGCAGCACCGGCGCATCGGCTTCGCGGTTGGTGTCGATACTGACGGTGTAACTCGCCTCGGGCAGTTTGACATAGGTGTCGCGGCCGTCGCCCGACCGCAGCCGGATCGCGTCCAGCCCATCGACCCGCTCGCTGATCGCCAGATACGACGCGAACGCCGTGACATCGCGAAGATAGTGGCGGCTGCTGCCGGGGATCAGCGTCGTCCACTGGCCGGGGTTCGCGAGCGGCGCGGTGGCGATGCGGAAATTCACATGGTCGTCGTTGCTGCGGATGAAGATCGTCGCGCCGCGCACATCGACGTCATATTCGCGCCCCGTCCGGCGCGCGCCGATCAGCAGCGGTGTCGCCGCGGGGTTGGCGGTGGGGATCAACCGCACCTCGCTCGTCACATGGTCGGCAGCGGTGATGACGAACTGGCTGCGATCGGTCGACCGCTGGACGCTGACACCGAACTGGCTGTCATGCTCCTCGTACAGCACCGTATCGCCTGCCTGCCCCAGCCGGTGGAGGTTGATGCGGAACCGCCGCCAATTGTCGTTGACCTCGGTCCACGCCAGCGCCGTGGAATCGGCCGACCAGACCGGCACCCCGACCGATTTCGCGGTCACCGTTTCGATATCCTTGCCGGTCGCGAGATCGCGCACCTTGAGCGTGAAACGCTCCGCGCCATTGTCGTCATAGGCATAGGCCAGCAGCTTGCCATCGGGGCTGACGGCGGTCCCGGCGAGGCGGAAATAGTCATGGCCTTCGGCCAGCGCCGGTTCGCTGAGGATGACCGTTTCGGGCCCACCGGCATGCGCCTTGCGCAGCCA
The DNA here is from genome assembly GCA_038229555.1 of Sphingomonadales bacterium. Taxonomy (GTDB): domain Bacteria; phylum Pseudomonadota; class Alphaproteobacteria; order Sphingomonadales; family Sphingomonadaceae; genus Sandarakinorhabdus. The sequence goes on along the minus strand of JBBROI010000001.1, from coordinate 397,285 downwards.
GACGCGATACTGCCCGCCCTTGTCGAAGCGCCACCAGTAATCGAACGCCCCGTCCTTCGCCGGAACGCTGGCATCTTCCTGCGGCACCCGGCCCTTCAACTCCGCGAACAGCGTTTCGACGCGCTGCGCCTGCGGGGCCATCATCGCGTCGAAATAGGCGTTCTCGGCCTTCAGATAATCGAGCACATCGGCGTCATCGACCTTGGGATAGCTTTGGTCCTTCAACCAGAAATACGGGTCTTCGACGGTGATGCCGTGATGCGTCATGGTGTGCGGGCGGCGGTCGGCAACGGGTGGTTTCAGGGTCACTTGAGCTTCCAGTTGAACGGGGATCGCCAGCAGGGCGAAGGTGGCGATGGCGCGACGGAGCGTGGTGCGGATCATGCTGCCACGATAGCGCTGGCAAGGCCGCGAAGCCAAGCCCACAGACCACCCTCCCCTGTCATCCCGGCGCAGGCCGGGATCCAGTTTTATTCCCTGACTGAAAAGCAAGCTGGATCCCGGCCTGCGCCGGGATGACAATGGTATTTGAAGCCAGTAGCTCTATAAAAAACGGTGGCACCATAAATCGGTGGCACTATACTTCATTGTCATCCCGGCGCAGGCCGGGATCCAGCTTTGTCTTCGCGCAGGCAACCATGGACAAAAACGGTTACGTCTACATCGTCACCAACAAGCGCAATGGAACCCTCTACACCGGCGTCACCACTACCATCGCTCAACGCATCCAACAGCATCGCGAGGGCTTGATCGACGGGTTCACTACCCAAAACGACTGTAAATATCTGGTCTGGTACGAAGCGCACACCGAAATCGCCAACCCGATCTACCGCGAGAAGCTGATCAAGCGTTGGCACCGCGACTGGAAATGCAATTTGATCGAGTGTGCGAATCCGGAGTGGCAGGATTTGTGGCCGACGTTATTCGGTGGTGATGCGGGTCCGCCGTTGGCGCGCTGAGGATTGGATCGTGGTCTTTCAGACCATCCTATCTTGTCATCCCTCCAACCTCCCTGTCATCCCGGCGCAGGCCGGGATCCAGCTACACTTCGTATTTCAGCAAGTAAGCTGGATCCCGGCCTGCGCCGGGATGACAATTGTGTGGCTGATAACAATGGGTCACAGCCGCTTCACCGCCAGCACCGGCTCTGCCACGCCCGCCGCCTCCAACCGCGCGATCACATCGGACAACGATTCCTCGAGCGTCGTCATCCAATAGGCGTTGGCGTGGAACAGTTTATCGCGCGACACCAATATCCCGACATGCCCTGGAAAGAAAATCAGGTCGCAAGCCTGACGATCGGCGAACGCCACCGCCTTACCCAACGCCGCGCACTGTTGGTCCGAATCGCGCGGGGCAGCGATGCCACACGCCGCCAGCGCCGCCTGCACCAGCCCCGAACAATCGACGCCATCGGGTGTGCGACCGCCCCATAGATAGGGTGCGCCAGTGAAAACGCTCGCCATCGCAATCGCCGGCTTGGCGCTCAACCCGGCGGCGATATGGCGGCCGTGGACGAAACCGCCATCGACGAGCGCAAGAAATTCGCCCGCGACCTCGCCCCGCAATCGGGCACCGAACGGCAGTTCGGCGATGGTCGCCGCCTTGATATCGGGTGCGGCGAACACCGGGGCGCGGCGCGCGACGACGCGGTGTTTCGGCTTAAGTCCGGGCACCGTGAGCGCCGCGCTTTCGACCCAGCCGAGATAGTGATCATGGACCGAGCGGCCCCAGCTCCAGCCGCCACTGACATCGAAAACATCGAAGCCTTCGCCGAACACCAGTTCGCTGACCGCCACAGCGCCCGCGTCGGGCGTGTCGCGCAGCGCCGCCCTTGGTCGCGCGCATTGCATCGCCTCGGGCCGGACATAGCGCGATGCACTGACGCGGCCCGCGAGCCCGATATCGATAATGTCGCCTTTAATCGCCGTCGTGCGGCGATCGAGGATCGGCGACGGCCCCGTCAGCCGAACTTCGGTGAAGCCGTCCTCAGGCGGCGCGGCGCGATGGCTCCCGGTGATTGTCACTATTGCCGTCGGCCCCCTCGATCAGCTCGGCGAAGTCCCCTAGGAACGCCTGCCCCTGTGGGGTACGCTCGACGAAGATATTGCGCAAATCGCTGTCGTCCTTCTGGCGACGCAGGTAGCCGAGTGCGCCCAATGTGTTCAAGGCGCGCGTCACCACCGGCTTCGAAACGCTCAATCGCGCCGCGATGGCACGCACCGTATGCGGGCCGGGTTCGAGATAGACGACCAGCAGTAGCGCCATCTGACGGTTGGTCAGATCCGGCGCGCCTGAACGGACATAGCCGAGGAGGGTTTCCATCCATTCCGACAGGCGTTGATCGTTATTGGTGGCACCATGTGCCGTTACTCTGGACATACGCAATTCCGATACAGGATATACTCACTGCATGGTCAAACGCCCAAAGAGGATTAAGGTTCATTACGACAAAACGTTATATCGCATTTCCATAGCGTGCGGCGACAAGATGCCACGCCGCGCGCAGCCCCAATGCCTCGCCGCCCTTGGGCCGCCCGGGCTTTGCCGCCGGAGTCCAGGCATAGGTATCGAGGTGCACCCATGGCGTCGCGTCCGGAACGAACGCCTGCAGAAACAATGCGGCCGTTACTGCCCCGGCAAAGCCACCTTCGGGGGCATTGTTGAGGTCGGCGACCGACGATTTCAGCATGTCGCGATAGCCGTAGTGAAGCGGTAGCTCCCAGACCGGATCGCCCGCCGCGCGCCCGGCCGCAAGGAAATCCGCCGCGAGTGTGGCATCGTTGGAAAACAGCGCCGGCAGCGCCGGACCGAGCGCCACCCGCGCCGCGCCGGTGAGCGTGGCGAAATCGAGCAGCAGATCGGGCGCGTCCTCAACCGCCAGCGTCAGCGCATCGGCAAGGATCAGCCGCCCTTCGGCATCGGTATTGAGCACCTCGACAGACTTGCCTGCGCGCGTCGCCAGCACATCACCGGGGCGCATCGCATCACCCGAAATGCTGTTTTCGACCGCAGGCACGATCAGTCGCAGCCGTACCGGCAGCCCCGCCTGCATCACCAGCCGCGCCAGCGCCAGCGCATGCGCCGCCCCGCCCATATCCTTCTTCATCAGCGCCATGCCGCCGCCGGGTTTCATATTGAGCCCGCCGGTATCGAAGGTGACGCCCTTGCCGACGAGCGTCAGCTTCGGATGCGCCGGATCGCCCCAGGTCAAATCGACCAGCCGGGGGCTGCGCGAAGCAGCACGACCGACGGCATGGACCGCCGGGAAATTGCGATCGAGCAGCGCCTCGCCCGTGGTAACGACGGTCTTTGCCCCGAATGCCAAGCCCTCGGCGGTGATCGCGGCGGCAAGTTCGCCCGGCCCCATGTCCGATGCCGGCGTATCGACGAGATCGCGGACCAGCGCGGTGGCTTCGGCGAGGCGGACGGCGTCGGCGATGCCGCGCGGGCCGGCGCTGAGCAACACGCGCGTGCCACCCTCGCCAGCCGCCTTGCGATACCGGTCGAACCGGTGCTGGCCGAGCAACCAGCCGAGCGCCCCCTGCCCCGGCGCCAGCGCCGCCGCGTCGGCGTCGCGCAGCCGGTAACGCCCCGGCGGCAGTTTCACTGCCGCGCTCGCCAGCCCCCACGGGCCATCGTCGCGCCCCGCCACCGCCGCCCAGTCACCGGGACCATCGCCCGGCAGCAACGCGACCTCATCGGGCTTGGCGGCAAACGACTGCGCCGCAACGAAGGTCCGCGTGCGCTCGCTTTGCCGGGTCAGCCACGCCGGAAGATCGGCGGCATGCAGCACGGTCACGTCGGTGGCAGGACCACCGTCGTCGGGAAGCAGCAGGGCGGCGAAGTCGGTCATGCGGATTTCACCAGCAGAGAAACGAGATTCGTATCGACCGCGCGTACGCCTGTCGAGCGACGCATTGGGTGTTGCCGTCCGGTGAACGACACGATACGCTGGCTTTGTCTGTAGGAGTGACAGCAATGCCGATCAAGTCCGCGCAGGTAATGGCAAACGACGTTGGAAGCTTTCTCGAAAAAGCGCGCGTCGCAATCAAGACAACCGAGGATTTCCAGAAGCGCCTGCTCGACGACACGGCTTTCGCCGAATTGTGGGAGCGCGATTCTGCGGCTGCGTTGCGCGAAGCCGGCATCGATCCAGAGGCCCGGCAAGAAGTTGGATTGCCGCCATACGAAAATGGTCCAGAGTGCAATTGGTGCATCACGCCCAATGGCAACACCTGCCACTGCTGACGCGATCGCCGGCCGATTTCGTCGGTCGGTTTGTGAATCTGGCGTAGCAGGGTCGGGGTAAACCAATAACGATTGCCGCCGACGGGATGGCTTAAACCGGCACCCCGAACAGATCCGCCTCGTCGGCGTCTTCGATGCGCGCGCGGACGATATCGCCGACCGCCACGCCGCCCGCATCGCGCAGATGGACTTCGCCGTCGATTTCCGGCGCGTCGTATTTCGACCGGCCGGTCGCGCCGCCGTCATCGTCGACTGCGTCGATCAGCACATCGAGGTCCTGGCCGATCTTGGCCGCCAGCCGTGCCTCCGAAATCGCCGATTGCGCCGCCATGAAGCGGTGCCAGCGTTCCTCCTTGACGGCTTCGGGAACGGCATTCGGCAGCGCATTCGCCGCCGCGCCCGCGACCGCCTCGTACTTGAAGCAGCCGGCGCGATCGATGCCCGCCACCGCCAGCCAGTCGAGCAGATACTGGAAATCGGCCTCGGTCTCGCCGGGGAAGCCGACCACGAACGTCGAGCGCAGCGCCAGATCGGGGACCTGCGCCCGCCACTTCGTAATGCGTTCGAGCACCTTGGCGTCGTTGGCCGGACGCCGCATCGCGCGCAGCACCGACGGCGACGCGTGCTGGAACGGGATATCGAGGTACGGCAGCACCAGACGGTCGGCCATCAGCCCGATCAGCTGATCGACGTGGGGATAGGGGTAGATATAGTGCAGCCGCACCCATGCCCCGAGCTGACCCAGTTCGCGCGCCAGATCGGTAATGTGTGCCCGCAGCGGCCGCCCGCCGAGCGACGACACGGCATGGCGCAGGTCGACCCCGTACGCCGACGTATCCTGCGCGATGACCAGCAGCTCCTTCGCGCCGCCGCGCACCAATGCTTCGGCCTCGCGCAGGATGGCTGCCGGGGGGCGGCTGGCGAGATCGCCGCGCAACGACGGGATGATGCAAAAGGCGCAGCGATGGTCGCAGCCTTCGGAAATCTTCAGGTAGCTGTAGTGGCGCGGGGTCAGCTTCAGCCCCGCATCGGGGATGAGATCGAGGTACGCCGAACGCGGCGCCGGGGCGGCCTCGCGTACCGCCGCGACAACCTGGTCGTACTGCTGCGGCCCGGTGACCGCCAGCACGCCGGGGAAGCGCGCGCGGATGACATCGGCTTCGTGCCCCATGCAGCCCGTCACGATGACCTGGCCGTTTTCGGCCATCGCCTCGCCGATGGCGTCAAGGCTTTCGGCCTTGGCGCTGTCGAGGAAACCGCAGGTGTTGACGATGACGACATCGGCCCCGGCATAGTCCGCCGACAGCGCATAGCCGTCGCCGCGCAGCTGCGTCAGGATACGTTCGGAATCGACCAGCGCCTTGGGGCAGCCGAGCGACACCATGCCGACTTTGGGCGATTGGGCGAGGGTAAGGGTCATGGGAGCGGGGGCCATACGCGATAGGGGCGGGATTGGCCACCTATACCAGCCACCACCCCCTCTCCCGCCTGCGGGAGAGGCTCAACGCGCGCCAGCGCGGCGGGTGAGGGTGATCCTTTCGTGCCAACAGAAAGAACACCCTCACCCGGGCCGCGCCATGCGGCGCGTCTCTCGCCTCTCCCGCAAGCGGGAGAGGGGCGAGTCATTTCCCGCCGATCACCTTCGCCAACCCACCAACCTGTCATCCCGGGCTTGACCCGGGACCCAGTTTCCTTCGGCATCGACGAAAGAGAACTGGGTCCCGGGTCAAGCCCGGGATGACACGAGCGGCGCGCCTCTCCCCTCTCCCCGCAACGCAGAGAGACGGCACTAACGCCCGCCGATCACCTTTGCCGGATCGACGGGCACCCTTCCCCGTCGCAGTTCGAAATGCACCTGCGGTTCGGTCACCGCCCCGGTTGCCCCGGCGCGGGCGATGACATCGCCCTGCCGCACCCGCGCCCCGCGCGCCACCAGCAGCGCATCATTATGGCCATAGGCGCTAACCCAGCCGCCGGCGTGCTTGACCAGCACCAGATTGCCGAAACCGGGAATGGCGTCGCCGGCGTAGGCGACCACGCCGTCGCCCGCCGCGCGCACCGCCGCCCCGGCGCTGGCCTTCAGATTGACCCCATCGTTGAAGCGCCCCCCCGGCTTCGCCCCGAACGCCGACATCACCCGGCCTTCCACCGGCCAGACGAAGCGCGGCGCGTCCCCCGTCGGTTCGGGCAGCGGCGTTCCTACTCCCCTCCCGCTTGCGGGAGGGGCCGGGGGTGGGAGGGTCGCCGCGCGTGACCGTGGGGGCCGCACCGCCGCGACCACCGCGCCGCCCGCCGCCGGTTCCCCCCCGGTAATCAGATCGTCGATATCGAGCCGAAACGCCCGCGCCCGCTGATCGGGCGACATCGCCGCCACCGCCCGTTTCGACGGCAGCAGCAACCGGTCACCCACTTCGAGCGTGTACGGCGGTCGCAGCTTGTTCGCCGCCAGCACCTGCCCCCAATCGATGCCATAGGCGCGCGCAATGGCAATGCCGGTCTCCCCCGGCTTGACGGTGTGCACCCGCCCCTGCGGTGTCTCGACGGCATCGGCCACCACTCGCCGCGCCGACCAGACGGGTTTGGGCGGCACCGCGCGGTACGCTTCAGTGGGCGGCGGCGGCACCGCCACCCGCGGGCGCACAGGCGCACAGGCGAACAGCGCCAGCGGCAACACCAGAAGGACACGGCGATTCACCCGGCAGGCTTTAGGGCAAGCCGACCCCGAGCGGCAAACCCGGGATTCGCCGACAGTCACCCCGGACGCACGGTCTCCGCCATCGGCGCCAGTACATCGCGCAGCGCCGCCAGCGTCTTATAGTGCGTCATGTCGAGGTGGAGCGGCGTCACCGAAACGCACTTCTGGTGCATCGCCTTCAGGTCGGTTTCATGCCCCGGCACATCGACCTCGCGGCCATAGCCGTGCCAGTAATAGGGGAAGCCGCGCGGATCGATCCGCTTGACCAGATGGATGTTGCCGTAATCGCGGAAGCCCTGTTCGGTGACGCGGACGCCCGCGACCTGATCGGGGGTCACCGGCGGGAAATTGATGTTGATGAGGACGCGCTCCATCGGCCCTTGGGCGTCGCCCCAATCGGCGGCGATGACGCGGCGGACGATATCCGCGCCAAAGGCGATAGCGGTGGAGAAATCCTCCTTGCCGATGGCGTAATCGGCCATCACCTGGCTGAGTGCGATCGAGCGCACCCCGGCAAGGCAGCCTTCCATCGCGGCTGCAACGGTTCCCGAATATGTCACGTCTTCGGCGAGATTGCCGCCGCGATTGACCCCCGACAGGATGAGGTCGGGGCGGTGATCCTTGAGCAGATCGCCCAAGGCCAGCATGACGCAATCGGTCGGCGTGCCGCGCACGGCAAAGCGGCGTTCGCCCATTTCGCGGATGCGGACGGGTTGCGACAGCGTCAGACTGTGGCCCGCGCCCGATTGCTCCTCGGCGGGGGCGACGACCCAGATATCGTCGCTGAGTTGCGCCGCAATGGTTTCGAGCGCGACGAGGCCGGGGGCGTGGATGCCGTCGTCGTTGGTGACCAGAATGCGCATGCCTGTTTTTCTTCCTGTCATCCCGGCGAAGCTAACGCCCGATTTTGCCTGTCATCCCGGCGAAGGCCGGGATCCAGTTGATCTTATAATCCCAGTGTAGAAGCTGGATCCCGGCCTTCGCCGGGATGACAATCTTTGTCGACGGGATGACAATCAAGGGACGAGCGTTCGCACCCCGCCCATATACGGCCACAGCACCTCGGGCACCGCCACCGACCCATCCGCCATCTGATAATTCTCGATCACCGCGACCAGCGCGCGGCCGACCGCCAGCCCCGAGCCGTTGAGCGTATTGACGAAGTTCGTCCCCTTGTCGCCGCGCTTTTTCCACCGCGCGTTCATCCGCCGCGCCTGGAAATCGCCGCAGTCGGAGATCGACGAAATCTCGCGCCATGCCCCCTGCCCCGGCAGCCAGACTTCGAGATCGAAGGTCTTGCGCGCAGCAAAGCCCATGTCGCCGGCGCACAGCAGCACCCGGCGATACGCCAGCCCCAGCCGTTCGAGAATGGTTTCGGCGGCGCGGACCATGTTCTCGTGCTCGGCTTCGGCCTGCTCGGCGGTGCAGATCGTCACCAGCTCGACCTTTTCGAACTGGTGCTGGCGGATCAGCCCCTTGGTGTCGCGTCCGGCGCTGCCGGCTTCGGAGCGGAAGCACGGCGTCAGCGCGGTAAAGCGCAGCGGCAGGTCGTCGGCATCGACGATGCTTTCGCGGACAAGGTTGGTCAGCGACACTTCCGACGTCGAAATCAGGTAGCGGCCGTCGGTGGTCTTGAACAAATCCTCCTCGAACTTCGGCAGTTGGCCGACGCCGAACACCGCCTCCTGCTTAACGAGGAACGGCACATTGGCCTCGACGAACCCATGTTCGCCGGTCTGCACATCGAGCATCCATTGCCCGAGCGCGCGATGCAGCCGCGCCAGCGGGCCCTTGAGGACGGCAAACCGCGCCCCGGCGATCTTGGCGGCAGTTTCGGGATCATAGCCGAGCCTGGCCGCGACGGCGTCGTGTTCGCGCGGAGTGAAAGCGAAGGCGGGCTTGGTGCCGTGTTCGGCGATGACGATATTGCCGGTTTCGTCGAGGCCGTCGGGGACGTCGGCGGCGGGGAGGTTGGGGAGTGCAGCGAGCAGTTCTTGACGCTGGTGCTCGTATTTCTCTGCAAGTTCGGTCGTGGCTTCAGCAAGCGAAATGCCAACGCTGTCTTTCAGGGATTCCGCCAATTTGTGGTCGCCTTGGGCTATGGCGCGACCAATTTGCTTTGCTATATCATTGCGGCGGGCGGCGGTCTCTTCTTCGAAACGACGGTATTGCCGGGCGGTGCCATCACACTCCATGACTTTAGTTGATGGCGCTTCAACCCCCCGCCGCTCCAGTGCCGCGTCGAACGCCGCCGGGTCGGCGCGGATGAGTTTGATGTCGTGCATGATGCGCGCGGCTATCGCCGACCGGCGGCGCGAGGGCAAGCCTCAACCCCTCTCCCTCACGGGGAGAGGGGACAATGCCCCCTTCCCCCCACCCCATCTTTCGCCGTAAAACCCGCGTCGTGATCGTCACCTGCCCCAATTGCGGCGCGCAGTACCGGCTGCGGCAGGCACCGGCGGCGGGGGCGCGGATGCGCTGCGCCGAATGCGACCATCGCTGGGTGCCGGGCAGCGCGGATGACGAGCCGCTGCCGCTGGTCGTGCCGACCGTGGCGGAGCCCGACCCGGAACCGACGCCGTCGCCGCCGCCTGAGGAAATCGTTACCGAACCGGACACCGACGACGATCCCGAACCGGACCCTCGCCGCCCGCGCATCCTTGCGACCATCGCCGCCGTCGTCCTCGGCCTTGGACTGGCAGTTGCCGCCGCCGGATTATGGGCGGGCGACGCCGCGACCGACCTGCTGGCGCAAATCCCCGGCGTCGCCGATTATCTGCCGCCCGCCGGACCGTCGCCGCTCAAACTCAGCGTTCACGGCACTGTCACGCCGCTGCCATCGGGCAAAAGGATGCTCGAAGCGACCGGCACGATCAGCAATCCGACGCCCGCGCCGATGCCGGTGCCGGCGCTTGCGGCGACGCTCGCCGGACCCGATGGTGTCGCGCTGCGCTGGACCATCGCGCCGCCGGTCGCCGTGTTGCCGCCGGGACATAGCGTCGCGTTCAGCGCGACGGTGACGGGGTTTCCGCCCAATGCGACGGCGCTGACGGTGGCAGTGCTGCGATAGGGTATCGTTCGACACCGCCCTCGAAAGCGGGGGTCCATCACGCGAAATTCGGGGAGATGGACCCCCGCTTTCGCGGGGGTGACGGCCTTTTGGTTATTAAAAGCGTATGACGTGCCACGCCAACGCCCCCACCCAATCCACCCCCCCGCGCACTTTGCCGCTGGATTCGGCGGCGCGGGCGTGACATCAGCCATGCAAACACCATGGGGAGTTCGGCACGATGATTTTCGAATATAGCGCCAAGACCAAGGAATATGTCGAACGCGTCCGCGCCTTCATGGACGACCATATTTATCCCAACGAAGCGCGCTACCACCAGGAAGTCGCCGAGGGCGAACGCTGGAAGGTGCTGCCGGTCATCGAGGAGCTGAAGCCCGTCGCCCGCGCCGCCGGCCTGTGGAACCTGTTCCTCAACGTCTCCGATCATGACACTGGCGAATGGAAGGGCCCCGGCCTGACCAACCTCGAATACGCCCCGCTCGCCGAGGAAATGGGCCGTGCTGGCTGGTCGTCCGAAGTCTTCAACTGCTCGGCCCCCGACACCGGCAATATGGAGGTGTTCCGCACCTATGGCACCGACGAACAGAAGGCGACGTGGCTGAAGCCGCTGATGGCGGGCGAAATCCGCTCGGCGTTCCTGATGACCGAACCTGCCGTCGCCTCGTCGGACGCCACCAACATCGAAACCTCGATCACCCGGCAAGGCGATGAGTACGTCATCAACGGCCGCAAATGGTGGTCGAGCGGTGCCGGCGACCCGCGGTGCAAGGTCGCGATCGTCATGGGCAAGACCGATCCCAACGCCGCGCGCCACGCTCAGCAAAGCCAGATCCTCGTGCCGATGGATGCGCCGGGGATGACCAAGGTCCGCGCGCTCAGCGTCTTTGGCTATGACGATGCGCCGCACGGCCATTTCGAAATGATCCTCGATAACGTCCGGGTGCCGGTGACGAACATGCTGCTCGGCGAGGGCCGCGGTTTTGAAATCGCGCAGGGGCGGCTTGGGCCGGGGCGCATCCACCATTGCATGCGCAGCATCGGTGCGGCCGAACGCGCGCTCGAAAAAATGTGCAAGCGGCTGAAATCGCGGGTCGCCTTCGGCAAGGCAATCAGCGAGCACAGCCTGTGGCACGAACGCATCGCCGACAGCCGCATCGCCATCGAACAGGCGCGGCTGCTGACGTTGAAGGCAGCGTATATGATGGACACCGTCGGCAACAAGGCCGCGGCAAACGAGATCGCGATGATCAAGGTCGTCGCGCCGAACATGAGCTGCCTGATCCACGACCACGCCATTCAGGCGCACGGCGGCGGCGGCGTATCGCAGGACTTCGGGCTGGCAAGCGGCTACGCCGGTCAGCGGACGCTGCGGCTGGCGGATGGCCCCGACGAGGTGCACCGTCAGGCAATCGCGAAGAACGAACTGCGGCGGTATAACTGAGGCGCTGTCGCACCGCACTGTTCCGCTGTCATCCCGGGCTTGACCCGGGACCCAGTTTACTTCGGACGCTGCGCATAGAAAACTGGGTCCCGGGTCAAGCCCGGGATGACAGAAATTGGAGTTCGCCATTCAGGCGGACGGCGGCGCTATCGTTAGGCGGCCATCGGACCGTTCTCTCCCACTGTCATCCCGGGCTCGACCCGGGACCCAGTTTACTTCGGACACTGCGCATAGAAAACTGGGTCCCGGGTCAAGCCCGGGATGACAGAAATTGGAGTTCGCCAGTCACGCACAGTGGTAGAATTGCGGCGGATGCTGAGGTGCAATCGGATCAATCTGTTCCACTGGCATCCGAGGTCGCCTCGGGACCTAGTTATCTGTCATCCCGGGCTTGACCCGGGACCCAGTTTACTTCGGGCACCGCGCGTAGAAAACTGGGTCCCGGGTCAAGCCCGGGATGACAGAAACTTGAGCAGGTAGGCCGCTCAACTGCGATCCATCATAGTCCCTCCGCGGCTGCCCACTCTCGCAGCGCTAGGCGCGCACCAACCCCTCCACCGGCTTGATCCCCGCCGCACCCGGAAACACCCGCGCCATGCGGCCGGGGTCGATGCCGAACTGCCCTGCCAGCACGCCCGCCATCAGCGCCCGCATGTCGAGCGTCGGTTTCAGATCGCGGCCCTCGTACAGCTGTGACCCCGCCAGCCCCGGCCAGTCGGCGACGACCCGCCCGCCGCGCACCGCGCCGCCGGCCAGAATCGCCGCGCCGCCGGTGCCATGGTCGGTGCCGCCGGTGCCGTTGACAGCTGCCGTCCGTCCGAATTCGGTCGCCGCCAGCACCACGGTCTTCGCCCATGTGGGGCCAAGCCCGGTCTTCAGCGCCACCAGCAGCGCATCGAGCTGCTTCAGCTGCGTATTCAACCGTCCCGCCTGCCCGGCGTGGGTGTCCCAACCCTGGAGTTCGATGACCGCAACGCGCGGCCCCGTCGGCTTCGACAGGAACGTCGCTGCCAGCCGTCCCAGCGCTTCGGGGTTGACCTTTTTCTCGCCGTCGCTGCCGGCCATTTCGCGCGCGTCCATGGCGCGGCTCCACAGTGGGTGCAGCAGCGGATCATCGGCATACAGCGCCGCGACCCGTGTCAGCAGATCGTCCGACGCCGCCGGCAGCGCACTCGGGGCGTAGCTCGTCACCGGCGCCGCGCCGCGCAGCACCATCGGCACGGTTGGGGCAATCGCCACGCCGTCACGGGCGTCGGGCAGCAGCGCCAGCGCGCGGTTGAGCCAGCCGTCCTTGAGCAGATATGCCCCGGTACCACCGGTCTCGAGCACATTCTGCCCATCGAAATGCGACCGCTCGCGGTAGGGCGAGGCGACGGCATGGACGAACAGCGCCTCACCCTGCGCATACATCGCAGCCGTTCCCGCCAGCGCCGGGTGGAGCGCGAAGCTGGTATCGAGCTTCGACGGCGCGGCCGCCGGATCGGCGAGCGCCCCGCGCAGCCCGCGATAGTGCGAATCGCCAACCGGCATCACCACCGACAGCCCGTCCATCGCGCCGCGCAGGATGACGAAGACGAACCGCCGGTCGGTCGGCGCGGCGGCAAAGGCAATGCCGGGTATGGCGAGCGCGGCACTGCCGAGCGCAGCGCGGGCGATAAGGCTGCGGCGGGTCAGCATGATGGGGTCCTTGGTCATCGCCGCAGGAACTCTGGCGCGACGAACAGCAGCGCCAACCCGTCCTGCGGCGACCCGGCGCGGGCGATCGCCTGCGTCGTCCCAGCACCGAGCACGCCGGGCAGCAGCAACGGCGCGAGCCGGCGCGGATCGGCACGGTCGCCGACCTTGGCCGCCACCCGCCGCGCCACTTCGACCCGGCGCAACAACGCATCGGGGGCCGCCCATGCCGCCGCGCTATCGTCCCAGCCAGCCGGCGACCCCGGACGCCAGATCGGCTGCCCCAGTTCGTTCAGCACGTTGATGACATTCAGATCGGGCACGTCGCGCGACCCGACGCCGCGCAGCATCGACACCGTCCAGTCCCACGGCGATTTGAACTTGGGCTGCGGCGTCGCCCATGCTTCGGGCGCATCGATCAGCGTCCGATATAGCGCCCGCAGATCGCCGCCGGTTTCGACATGGACGCGCGCCAGCCGGTCGACCAGCGCCGGCGGCGGCACATCGGCGACGAAATGCCGGGCGAGCTTGGTCGCGAGATGGCGCGCCGTCGCCGGATGCACCGCAAGTGCCGCCAACATGGCGCGGCCCTGTTCGACCCCGCCGCTGCGGTAGCGCTGCCCCAGCAGCACCCGCTCGCCGGGCTGATGCCAGCTGTCCTGGAACACGAACGCCCCGTCGGGAGCCTCGCGGCCAATGGGTGCCTTGACGAAACCGCCGACGCTCCACCCGGTCAGGCCGCGCGCCAGTTCCTGCACATCGCCCTGCGCATAGCCGCCATCGACGCCGAGCGTATGGAGTTCGAGGATCTCGCGCGCCAGATTCTCGTTGAGCCCGACTTTTTTGGCGTTGGGGTTGCGGCGCAACGCCGCGCGCTGGCCGATGAACGATTCCGGCCCGATCGACTGCGCCTGATCGAGGTACAGCAGCATCGCCGGATGGGTTTCGACCGCCAGCAGCAGGTCGCCGAAGGTACCCGCGACATGCGGCCGGATCGCTTCGAATTCGAGCGTGCCTGCCGTGCCGATGGTCTGCAGCTTGTCGGCCGATACAGCGAAGTGATTGGCCCAGAAATGCACCAGCCGCTCGGCAAAGGGCGCGGGTGTCACCAGCGCCGCCGCCAACCGGGCACGCGCCAGCGCGCCATAGCTGTCGCGGTACATCTTGCGGATGCCCTGGCGCAATTCCTTGGGCAGGCCCGCCAGCGCCGGATTATCCTCCTTGGGTTCCGCCATCGCCGTCGGACTCATCGCCGAACTCGCCATCACGGGCGGCGACGCGGCGCGGAACACTCCGCCATCCATCCGCGCCAATTTGCTCTGGATCAGATAGTCGCGGAATTCGGCTGCCATCGCGCCGCTGCCGGGAACACCCGCCAGCACCGCGGGCTTGGGATCGAAGCGTTCGAACTGGCCGCGCAGCCATTGCCGGGGATCGGCCGGGACCGCTTCGTCGGGCCGTGCCCCAAGACCGAAACGGTTGAGCGCGATGGCGGCATTGAAACTCATACCCGGCAATACGCGCGGGCAACTGCTATTCCCCCGCGCAAAGCGCTTGCCCCCGCCGCGCCGCACTGCTAACCCGCCGCTCCTACCGGACGGGCTGCCTCGGCACCCGGACAATTGGCTGTGCGGCCATGGCGGAACTGGTAGACGCGCAACGTTGAGGTCGTTGTGGCCGAAAGGCCGTGGAAGTTCGAGTCTTCTTGGCCGCACCAGCCAATTCGCAGGTCCCGAGTTTGCGCGGGCAACCGTTACCGGATCAGCCGTGCACGTCGGTACGCCGAGCCACCCCCCGATCGACTGCTCGTTTCGCATCGGCTGGGCCGGCGATACGCAAGCGCATTGACATCCCGCCGTGTCACCCGCAGCCTCATGGCGGGAAAAAAGATATGTGCTTCAAGCTGGTAGGGATAGTCGCATTGCTGCTGGCGCCAATGGCGCATGCCGCCTGCGTTTCAACACCACAAATACCCGACGCAGCACTGGCAGCGCAGTTCGACGCCGTGTCGACCCGTGACAAATTCCGCGATGTTCCCGGCAATATCGAACGCTGGCAGGCATTGATTGCGACTGCAAAGGCTACGCCCGGGGCGCCTGCTATCGTGCTTGCCCGCAGCTATGGTTGGCTGGCGTGGTCGCTCGATTATCTCGACAAGACCGATGCGGCGCTGGTCGCGGCAAAGGCTGGTTTGGCTGTCGCCGAAGCAGCAAGCCTCGACGATCTCACATCGAGCGAGGTCCTGGCGAACCTGTCGATGGTCGAAACCGATGTCGGCGACGTCGCGGCCGGTGCTGCCCATGCGGCGGCGGCGCTCGCGCGGGCGGCCGCGTCCGGCCCCGACAGTGCCGTGGCGAGCCTTGCCCATAATGCCACCGGCTCGGCAGCCTACGCACGCGGTCATTATGCCGAAGCCGAGCGCGAATATGGTCTTGCGAGCGAAATCGCGGTGCGCTGCCTCGCCGCGCGCGACGGCTTCATCATCAACCAAATGGCCTCGCATGCCGGGCTGCTGTACATGGTCGGGCGGAGCGAGGACGCGCTCGCCGAGAATCAGCGCGCGGCGAACTGGGCGCTGGCGCACCTCGACGAAGATAATCCCGTCATTACGCTGGCGCTGGGCAATCTGGGGGTGATGCTGCGCAGCGCCGGGCGCTACGCCGAAGCCGAGGCGGCGCTGCGCCGCGTCGTCGATCTTGAAGGCCGGTATCAAAAAGACCGCTGGTATTACCGCGCCATCTCGCTGTCGAACTTCGCATCGGTAATCGACCGGCAGGGCCGCCACGTCGAAGCCGAAGCATTGTGGCTGAAGGCGAGCGAGTTCCATACCCACGCTACGCTCAAGCGCGATCCGGTTACGCCGGCCTATCCGCTGCGGTTCTCCGCCGACGCCGCCGAGGCACGCGGCGACCTCGCCCTTGCGCTGGCGCGGCGCGCCGAGGGTCTGCGGCTCGTCGCGCACGATGCCCCCGCCGACCATCCCGAAGTGGCGCGCGCACGGATCGAATATGCGCTGACCCTGACCTTGCTCCACCGCGCGCCGGAAGGGCTGGCGATGGCAACGCCGGCGATCGCCATCGTCGAGGCCAAGCTTGCCCCCGACGACGTCAAGCGGCTGACCGCCGAAATCGCTTATGCGCGCATCCTCGCGGCAACTGCCGGCGCGGAGGCAGGGTTCGCGCGCATCGCACCGATTGCGGCACGGCTGGAAACGAAGCTGCTCGACACTTCGACCGCACGCGGCGACCTGCTGCGCTATGGCCCGTTGTTTTCGGCGAGCTTTGCGGCGGTCACCGAGCTGGCGCTGGCGACGAACCGTGACGAAGCGGCGTTTCACGCGCTTCAGCTCGCGAACCTGTCGGATATCGTGCTCGTCCGGACCGACGTCGCCGCGCGGACCGCCGCCCACGCGCCCGCAGCGGCGGCTTTGTTGCGCACCCTGCAGGACCGAATGCGCGAACGGCAGGCGCTCGACCGCGCCCGCAGTTTCGCCGCCTCGGCAAACGCACCGGCCGACCTTGCCAAGCTCGACGCGGCGATCACCGCCAACGACACCGTCATCGCCGCAACGACCAAGGAGCTCGACCGGATTTTTCCGGCCTTTCGCGCGCTGGGCCGACCGACCCCGGTGCCGCTTGCGGTGTTCAGCCGCCGTCTGGCCGAAAACGAAATCCTTTTTGCGCCGCTGCCGCTCGATGACGGCACGCTGGCAATTGGGGTTACACGCAGCGGCCTGACATGGCGCAAGACCCCGTTGACGCGCGCGCAGGCGACCGATCTGGTTCAGCAGATTCGCACCGCCGTCACGCGCGGCAGGGCGACGCCGTTTCCAGTGACGGCTTCGCGGCGACTATATGATGGGATCGTGCCGCCGGGGTTCGCCGACCATTCGCAGGCGCTGTACTATGCTGCGGGTCCGCTGGCGACGCTGCCGCCAGCGTTGCTCGCCGCGCCGACGCAGCCGGGGCAATCGGGGTGGCTGATCGACACCCACAGCGTGACCGTGCTGCCGACCCTGGCGATGGCAGCAGCGGCACCGCGGGCAGCAAAAGCGCGCTTTCTCGGCATCGGCGCGCCGATACTGCCCGTCGTGGCGCGGTCGGGTTCGGCCTTTCGCGGCGGGACGGTCGACGCTGCGACCCTGCGCGACTTGGCAGCGCTGCCACAAGCCGATGCCGAGCTGCGCACGATGGCGCGATTGCTCGGTGCGGAAGCGACGCTGATGTTGGGGGCAGACGCGACCGAGGCCAACATTAAGGCGGCACCCCTCGACCGCTACGGCATCATCGCGGTCGCGACCCACGGCCTGGCAGGCGGTAATTTCGCCGGGCTGTCGGAGCCGGCATTGGTGCTGACCCCGCCGACGAACCCGCACGGCGACGACGATGGTCTGCTCACCGCGTCCGAGATCGCAGCACTCCGGCTCGATGCCGACTGGGTCATCCTGTCGGCCTGCGACACGGCGAGTGGGACAGGCGCGGGAAGCCCGGCGTACAGCGGCCTTGCCAGCGCTTTTCTGGCTGCGGGCGCGCGCGCGCTGCTGGTATCGCATTGGCCGGTGCGTGACGATGCTGCGGCCGCGCTGACCGTTGCCACGCTGCGCGGGACCCGCGCGGGTCTGTCGCGCGCCGAGGCACTGCGCCGGGCCATGCGGAGTCTGATGACAAATCCGCGCATTCCCGGCGCAGCGCACCCGGCGATCTGGGCCCCGTTCGTGTTGATCGACCGATAGTGACAGGGTTTGTCACTATGTCCGCCGACCGATTCCTGCGAAATTGAAACCCCGCGCATCGAGACCCACCGCTTGCACATCCTGCTGATCGAGGACGACACCCAGACCGCCGACGCCATTGCTGCGATGCTGGCGCGCGAAGGTGTGACGCTCGACCGTGCCGACGACGGCGAGACCGGGCTGGCCAGTGCCGGTGATGCCGCTATCGACGTCATCATCCTCGATCGCATGCTGCCGGGCATGTCGGGAATCGATGTTGTCGCGCGCCTCCGCGCTGCCGGGATCGAGAAGCCGGTGCTGATGCTGTCGGCGCTCGGGCGGGCCGAACATCGAATCGAGGGTCTCGACAGCGGCGTCGACGATTATCTCGCCAAACCGTTCGCGCCCGAGGAACTGATCGCGCGGCTGCGTGCGCTCCACCGACGGACAACGGTGCAGGCCCGCCACCCGGTGCTCATTCACGGCGATCTCGAACTTCATGTTCGCGCACGCACCGCGCATCGCGCCGGTCGCCACCTAGGGCTGAGCCCCAAAGAGTTCGAGCTGCTCAAATATCTCATGGAAAATGCCGGTGAAGTCGTCACCCGCGAGATGCTGCTGCGCAATGTCTGGAAGCTCAACTTCGACCCGCAAACCAATGTCATCGACGTCAATCTCGTCCGGCTGCGGCGCAAGCTCGAGGACGGGTTCGACACCGGCTGCCTCGAAACCGTGCGCGGCAGCGGTTACCGGTTGATCGCGCGGTGAACCGCTTCGCGTCGATCGCCGTCCGCCAGACGCTCATTTCGACCGCGATCGTCCTGTGCGCGGTGTTGGCCTTTGCGGCGGTGGCGGTCGGTACGACGGCAGCGAGCATGCGCGCCGACCTGCTGCGGACGATCGATACCGACATCGCCGGGCTCGTCGACGTCATGGCCGGTAGCGGTGTCGCCGACCTGCGACTGCGGATCGGCGACCGCATCGCACTTGCGCCGATGGCCGGGGCACCGGCGCTGTACCTCCTGATCGACAGTCATGGCGCGCGCCTCGCTGGCAATCTGACGGCATTGCCGCCGCTCGATGCCGCCCGCTCGGCGAGCGGCGAAGTGGCGACGCCGACCGGGCCGGCCTTGCTGCGCGCGACCCGGCTTCGCGGCGGCCTGACGCTTGTTGTCGGGCGGTCGCTCGTCCCGATGGAGGTGCTGGTGCGGCACCTTGAAAGCGTTGTCGCCCTTGCTGCGATGGCGACCCTGGCGACCGCGCTATTGGTGGGGTTTTTCGCCGCCGGCGGGTTGAGCGCCCGCGTCGCGCGGCTGAACAATGCCTTCGACCGGTTCGATCGCGGCGATCTCGGTGCGCGTTCCGGGACCATCGGCGGAGTCGACGAGGTGGCGCTGCTTGGCCAGCACGTCGATGCGCATCTTGGCCGGATCGAACAATTATTCCGGGCGCAGCGTCAGATCAGCGACGACATCGCGCATGAATTGCGCACGCCGCTGGTGCACCTCGACACCCGCCTGCTCGAGGCCTTGGACCGCAACACCGATCCACTGGTCGCCACTGCGCTCGACCGAGCGCGCGCCGATGTGCGATCGGTGGTCTCGCTGTTCGACGCCCTGCTCGATATTGCCATGACCGAATCGGCTGGCGGCGGCGCGACGCCGGGTACGCGGCTCGACCTGTCGGAGGTGGCGAGCGACCTTGCCGAACTCTATGCCGCCAGCGCAGAAGAGGCGGGGATAGACTTTGTCTGGCGGATTGCACCGGGAGTTGAAATGCGTGGAGAAGCAATGCAGATCACGCGGCTGATCGCCAATTTGCTCGACAACGCCTTCAAATATGCACCGGCGGGATCGCGGGTCTTGCTGACAGTGGCGGCCGGACCGCGACTGATGGTCGAGGATAACGGACCCGGCATCGCGCCCGATGATCGCGACGCCATTTTCGAACGGTTTCGCCGCTCGACTGCCGCAGGCAGCGGCCATGGCCTCGGGTTGGCACTCGTCCGGGTTATCGCGGTTCGCCACGGCCTCGCCGCCCGCTGCGAAGACGCAGGCCCGGGCGCGCGCTTCATTGTCGAACCGGCATGAACGCTGCTGCACTTGCCCTCGCGCTGACCATCGGCGTGGCGCTTCCCGACGATTTCACGCAGGTGGTCGACGCGATTGCCCGCGGCGACAATCCGCGCGCCGCCGTTCGCCGCAGCGCCGGGCAGACGCTCGCCGACCTTGGTGCGCGCCCTGCCGACGGCACCCGCGACCTTGCCGCCGCATGGGGTGCGAAGCCCAAAACGGCATACCGCGACCGCGCGCTGGGGCCCGGATACCGGACTGTGGCGGTCAATGGCGGCGGCAGCGAGCATTTCGAACAGGTGTTTCTCGCGGGGCAGCAGGCGCGCATTGCCGTTGTCGGCCATGGCGCAGCGCCGGTGCGGCTGGCGGTGACCGATGACGATGGCCAGCCGCAATGCGGCGCAAGCGACCCAGCCGGCCGGTGCGACTGGGTGCCGCTTTGGACGACGCGCTACCGCATCGATCTCAAGAATCCGGGACTAAAAGCCGCATCCTATACGATTGTGATCAAATAGGTTCGACGCGCAGGCGCGATTGCGCCTTGCAGCCGACGCCCCGGCGTTAAACCGCGTTCAGGCCCGAACCACCCGGGCACGCCGGCGCAGAGCCGCGCCGGTCAGGCCAAAACCAGCGATCAACAGGCTCCAGGTGGCGGGTTCGGGGACGGCGGCAGCAATCGTCAGATGCTCGGCATGCAACGCGCCCAAGGCGTAGTCGTAACCGAACCCGTTCGTCGCGTTCGGCTGATATATCGAGAAGCTGCCGCCCGCATCGCCCGCGGCAAAGCCCGTCAGATCGACATTAAGCGCTGTACGAAGGTCCGCCGATGTGAGGAATTCGCGCGGTTCGAACAGGGTCGCCAGTTGATAGACATAGTTGTTGCCGGTCTGGCTGGAGGCGCCATAACGCCCCTGCACATAGTGGATCGTCTGGTCGAAATTGTGATGGGTCTGTTTCGCCACGCTATAGACATCGCCATCGACCGTTGCCGTAACGCCGTTGATCGTCAGCGTTGCCGTGACCGGCACAGCGGTGGTGCCGTATCCGACGCCACCGAGCAGCACGCTGATATCGCGATACGGTCCTTCTGGGCCGATATAAATCGGTGCGCCGGGAAGGGCATCATCGATCCGGAACACCGCGCGATACGCCAGCCCGCCAAGCGCGGTGTACGGCGTCCCGAACACACCCGAAACATCATATGCGGTCTGCGGCCCGCCGGTCACCGTGCCGGTATAGGTGGCGATATAGACTTTGGCGGTCGCCGGGGCCGCAATCACCATTGCCGCCGCAAGTGTCAGGGCGATGCGCATCGTCAAAGTGCCTTTGTCAGCGTCGAGCGCCGGCGCAGTGCCACGCCGGTCAGACCGAAGCCCATAATCAGCAGGCTCCATGTTGCGGGTTCGGGGACACCGGCGGTGACGCTGTCGGCGATGCGCAGGCCAAGGCTGGCCGATTGATAAGGAAACAGGATGCGCTGATACGCGCCGTTTTTCTGGTAGCCCTGTGCATATGCGCTCGCCTGCGGGTTGGGCGCGCCGGTCACGAAATAACCATTAAATGTCTGACCGTTGTCGACCTCAAAGGCTGCATAATAATAGCCCGGAGTCACCGCAACCGACAGACCCGTAACCCCCTGAAAGCCGCTGTAGAAGTTGTGCACCGCAAAGGCGCGCGCGAAAAACGCAGTGCCTGCTTGCGGCGCGTCGGTCACCGGATCGACGGCGTAAAGGCGAACAGTCAACGTCGTATCGAGCTCGCGCGGTGCCAATGTAGCCTCGATCGACCGAATCGTCGTCGCCGTCGGCACGTAGAACTGAACCGCCTCGAACTGATAACTCGGGCCACCGAAGCCATATAGATAGGGCGCATAGGCAAAATCGTTTCCGACGCCGGTATCGACGATATAGTGCGTCGCCGCGACCGGAGCCGCTGCAATGAACGACAGAGCAGCGGCAAGCGCGAGGAACGGGCGCATCGTCAAATCTCCTGCTGAAGGGTAGCGCGCCGCCGCAACGCCGCGCCGGTCAGGCCGAAGCCCATAATCAGCAGGCTCCAAGTGGCAGGTTCGGGGACACCGCCGCCGGTAAAGCTGCCGCTGAACAACGTGTCGTCGTAGAAATAATTGCTGTTCTTGTCGTTGACGATGTCGAAGGTCTCGCCGGCAGCCAGCGTGTACGATGCCGACACGGAAGCGACGACGTTCGGCACAATCGTGCTGGCGGCGAACGTAAAGACCGACGGCGCAGTCGAACTGTGGAAGTACGTCGTCGTCCCGTCACAAGGAAAGCCGTTGCAGACTTCATCGATCAAAAACGCGCTGCCGTCGAAGCGATACGTCCCGCTGACCGGTGCGGTAAAGCGCAGGACGACGTTCGATACCGGCCCGGTGTGAAGCAGGATCGTGCCCGGCACGACATTGCTATAGGTATGGACGACGTGGTGATAGTCCTCGGTGCCCCCAAAGCAGTCCCATTCGGGATGGTCCGAGCAGCGGCCGAATGCAGGTTCATGGGCAAATGCGGTAAAGCCGCCACCAGCGGACAGCGTGCCATAGCTGAACACCGACGCACCGAACTGCGTTACGATGTCATAGGTCGCTGCCGTCGCGGCGGTTCCCCAACACGCTGCCGCCACCATCGCAAACCGAATCGCTGAAGCCGACACTGGACGATCTCCTTGTTGATGTTTGGTTGTCATGCCGCCACCACGCGCAGCGTCGGGCGTCGCCGCAGCGCAGCGCCGGTCAGCGCGAAACCGCCGAGCATCAGTCCCCAGATTGCGGGTTCGGGAACACCGGCGGCGCTGACGACGAGGTCGGTGGCAAGGAGCGAGCCGTAGCCAAGATTGCCGCCGTCGTAGAACGAGAACCGATTGTCCTGATACGTCGTCGCGCCGAAGTGATAGTGACCGGGTGCCGAAAAGCTTAGCGTCGGGAAGATATCGGTTGTGACATCGTCGATCGAAAACTGCAGGCTGAAGTATTTATTGGCATGGTCATAGTCGTCGAGGACATAGATCAGTTGATCGCCGTTGCCATACCGACCGGCTGCCGTCAGGCCATTTTCCTGGACGATCATGCCTTTGTAATTGCCGCCAAGCGCGACACTATGGCCGTTCGCCGACAGCGTCGCCGTCATCGCGCGCGGCAGTCCGCCATAATATTCGCCACTGTAGAAATAACGTTGATCGAGCGAGACGAAGTCGACAACGCCCGGCTTGCCGGTATCGACCCGATATGTTGCGGCAAACGCTTGCCCATCGAGGCTGGAACCTGTCGGTCCAAACAGACCGGCCAGATCGGCAGCTCCGGAAAATGTGCCGGTGAACGTCGCGGTATAGACCGCAGCTTTGGCGGACGCGCCCGTGACCACGGCCAATACGGCAATGACTAGCAACCCGGCCGTCCCGAAAACTCCACGCATCGCTACTGCACCCCTGTCGCTACCGATCAAACGGCAGGGGTACAGGTGCCGGTCGCGACAGGTCTTAACAAGTTACAAACGCTGTTAGGTGGGACGCACGGCGGCATCGGCGCGGTGGGGCAACGCGCCGATGCCGCTGTCGTCAGATCACGAAATCTTGCGCCACCAGCGGCACATAATGCGACAGCAGCAGCATGAAATCGGCGACGCCGTCGCCATCGGTATCGCCCATCACCTTGGTCTGGTCGGCGGTCGCATCATATTCGAAGCGTAGCTGGCCGGCCTGGTGACTGAAGGCGTTGCCGCGGATGAAGGTGAAGCTCTGGTTGCCGTCTAGCGCGATATTCGTGTCGATGCCGTGCAGATCGATCCGGTCACCCTGCGCGTGGCTGAAGTCGGTGATGAGATCGCTGAAGTTCCGGGTGCCGATCTCGTCGGCCGCCGCAAAGATGAAGCGGTCGGCCCCGAGGCCGCCGGTCAGCGTATCGGTTCCCCCGCCGCCTGTCAGAAAATCATTCCCCGCGCCGCCGTCGAGCGTGTCGTCGCCCTCACCGCCATATAGTTTGTCGACGCCGTTTTCACCGAACAGCAAGTCATTGCCGGCATCGCCATATAATTTATCGTTGTCGTCGCCACCAAAAAGGAAATCGCGTCCGTCGCCGCCGCGCAGCGTGTCGTTGCCGGTGCCGCCGTTGAGCGTATCGAGCCCGCCATTGCCGACGATCGTGTCGTCGCCGCCGAAACCGGTCAGCACATCGTCGTCACCCGCTCCGCTGATGCTGTTGGCGAGGTCGTTGCCGCGACCGAAATGCGCCGTGTCGGTGGTGAAGAACAGGTTTTCGACATTGGCACCAAGATCGAAATCGACAGCGGAATACACCGTGTCGGTGCCGTTGCCGGGGTCTTCGATGACCCGGTCGCCGAGGTTGTCGACGATATAGGTGTCGTTGCCCTTGCCGCCCACCAGACGGTCGGCACCGCCACCGCCATCGATAATGTTGTTGGCGCCGTTGCCGATGATTTCCTGGTCGAAGGCATTGCCCGTCAGGTTCACTGCCGCGAACGTCGCTGCCGCCTGCAGCCGCTCGACCTCCGATCCGGCGGTGATCGTCCATGACGTCTTGACGGTTACGACGTCGAAGCCGCCGCCGATCTGTTCGATCACGCGATCGTTCGGACTATCGACGGTATAACTGTCATCGCCGCCGCCGCCGATCAGTGTGTCGGCACCGACCCCGCCGTCGAGCACGTCGTTGCCCGCACCGCCGGTAATGACATTGGCTGCGGCATTGCCGGTTCCGGTGAAATTGCCCGTTCCGCTGAACCGCAGATTTTCGAAGCCTGCCCCCAAGGCAAAGCTGGCAAGCGTCGTTTGGACGGTATCGATTCCGCCGTTGTCGTAGAGCGTGTCACCGGTGCTATCGACGATGAACGTATCGTCTCCGGTGCCACCGATGAGCTTATCGGCTCCCGCGCCGCCGTCGAGCACATTGCCGAAATCATTGCCGGTGATGGTGTTGGCAAGCGCGTTGCCCGTTGCGGCACGCGCCGCCGGGTCGGCGGTCAATGTCAGCTTCTCGACATTGTTCGGCAGCACATAGCTGACGCTGGCAAACACCGAATCGATGCCTTCACTAGCGTTCTCGACGATCTGGTCGCCTATGCTGTCGACATAATAGGCGTCGTTGCCCTTGCCGCCGGTGAGCAGGTCGTCGCCCGTGCCACCATCGAGCCGGTCGTCGCCGCCGTTGCCGAACAACCGGTCGTTGTCATCGCCGCCATACAGCGAATCGCCGCCCGCGCCGCCGTTCAGGGTGTCGTCGCCGCCGAGGCCGTACAGGGTCGATCCGCGTAGGCTGGCAGTCAGGACATTGTCGAGCGCGTTGCCGATCCCGTTCCGCGCCGTGCCGGTCAGGGTCAGGTTTTCGAAGTTGTCGCCCAACGCCCAATCGACCGTCGCGATGACGGTATCCACGCCGCCCCGCCCGCTTTCGCTCGCCTGGTCGGTCGCGCTGTCGATGTAATAAGTGTCATCGCCAAAGCCGCCCTGCAGGATGTTCGACCCCGCGCCGCCGCGCAGCACATCGTTGCCGAAGCCGCCGACCAGCGTGTCGTCGCCGCCGTTGCCGATCAGGGCGTCGTTGCCCTCTCCGCCCGCCAGATAATCATTGCCGCTGGCCCCGGTGAGCGTGTCGTTCCCGCCCCCGCCTTCGAACCACGCCGTCTGATCGACGAAGAATTGCGATGTCGGTACCGTCAACACATCGTCGCCGCTGGTGGCAACGAGGCTCGACACAAGGACCGTCGCGCTTTCGGATCCTGCGGCGTTGACGGCGTTGTAGTTGAACAGCGCCGTGCCGTTGAAGGTCGACACAATCGCGACGCCGGAGTTTTCGATTCCGTTGTTATCGACCGTTGCAGTGACGTTGCTCAGATGATCGACACTGACGAGGTCGAGACTGCCGCCCTGATCATTGCCGAACAGGAACCCCGTTGAGAAATGTGCCACCGAGCCTTGGGTCACGATGACCCGGTCGGTGCCCGGCGTCGGTGCAGTGACGATGGCGATGTGGCCCAGCGCGATATCGGCCTGTACCGTCGACAGGATGGCCCCGACCAGCAGGGCAGAGGCGTTCCCGGCCGTGACGATAACGCCTTCGGTCGATTGCGTTGCGCCCAAGGGACCGGTGATGCCGGTGCCATTGAATTCGAGCCGGTCCTCGCCAAAGGCAAAACCTTCGATCCGGTCGCTGCCGTCGCCCTGGTCGATCCGGACGCGGTCGACGTTGAGGTCGCTGCCGCCGAGACGGATGGTGTCGTTTCCCGTGCCGCCCGACAGGGTATCGGTGCCGATCGACGCGACGAGTGTGTCGGTCCCCGCGCCGCCGTTCAGCGTGTTGACCGAACGCGCGGTGTCGGTTTGGTTCGGATTGGTGAAGCCGCCGCCGGGGCCGGTGCCGATGATTCCGCCCGGGCCTTCGGTGCCGCCGCCCGCCAATCCGGCGGCGTAGATCGTGTCGTTGCCGCTGCCGCCATCGAGGGTGTCGTTGCCCGCGCCGCCATAGATCGTGTCATTACCCGATCCACCGGTGATCGTATCGTTGCCGGCATCGCCCCACAGCCGATCGTCGCCTGCGCCGCCCTTGATCGTGTCGGCACCGCCGCCGCCATGGATTTCGTCATTGCCGTCCGGGGCGATGAACACCGGCGCGACACGCGGGTCGTCGAGTACAGCCGGGCGATCGTCGATCGGATCGATGCCGCCGATCAGGATTTCATCGGCATTGCTGCCATAGATCCGGTCGTTGCCGGCACCGCCATCGACGGTCGTGGTGAATGGGTCGGCATGGCTGCCGCCGTCGAGAATGGTGAGGATATCGTCGCCGCTGCCACCCGAAACCAGTTCGGCGGTGTTGGTCGCGGTGATCCGGTCGTTGCCGCCGTCGCCGTAGAACTTCTCGCCGCCGGGGCTGCGGATGTTCGCGCCGTAGCTGCCAAGATCGGTCCCGTCGATGGTGTCATCGCCCGCGCCGCCGCGAACGATGTCGCGGCCTGCACCGGCGGTAATCATGTCGTTGCCGCCGCCACCCGACAGGGTGTCGTTGCCGTTGCCGCCGATCAACGTGTCGTCGAGCGCACCGCCCGAGATGATATCGCTGAAATCGCCACCACTGAGCATGACGATGCGTTCGATGCTGACCAGCGTCAATTTGAGGTTGTCGCCGCCATCGGCACCACCCGCCACGCCATTGTCGGTGAGCCCAAGCGTGATGCCCGCCGTCGCGCTGCTGGCCGCGAGATAAACGGTGTCGATACCGTCGCCGCCGTCGAACTTGTCGCCCAAGGTGCCGACCAGCACGTCGTTGCCGCCACCGCCCGACAATGTGTCGCGACCCGCGCCGCCATCGATATAGTCATCGCCCGCGCCGCCGCGAATGATGTCGTCGCCACCGTTGCCGCGCACGAAGAGGTAGGTTGCCGTGTCGGGGAGGGTCAGGTCGAAGGTGTCGATATTGGTCCATGTTGTGCCATTGGCGAGCGATCCGGTCTCGTCGAGGACAATCAGCGGCCCGGGCAATGCCACCTCCGGATCGACCGTATCCGTTGAGACATAGCCAACGGCACCGCTGAGCTGCAGCGTGTTGACGCCGGGATCGTCGGAGGCATCGACCCCACCGTTGATGACGACAACCCCGCTGGCGGCGGTCAGGACGAAGCGATCATTGCCAGAGCCGCCCGTCAGCGTCGCGTTGCCCGCGCCGGCCACCAGCGTGTCGTCACCGGCCCCGCCGTCGAGCGCGGCATTGCCGGTCCCGGCGATCAGCGTGTCGTTACCATCCTGGCCGAACAGGCGGTCGAAATCGGTCGGCGAGGACACAAGTTCCGAATCGGCAAGCAGCGTGTCGTCGCCGTCGTTGCCATAGAGCAGGTCGCTGCCGGGGCCGCCGGTCAGATCGTCATTGCCCGCGCCGCCGAGCAAAGTGTCGTCGCCCGCGCCGCCATTCAACCCGTCGTTGCCGCTACCGCCGTCGAGCCTGTCGTCACCAGTGCCACCATCGAGAAAGTCGCTGCCGGTGTCACCGTACAGCATGTCCTTGCCGTCGCCGCCGACGAGCAGGTCATTGCCGCTGCCGCCGCGCAGCACATCGTCGCCGATGAAGCCGTACAGCCGGTCATCGCCCGCGCCGCCGCTGAAAACGTCGTTGTTGCCGCCGGTTGGGTTGCCGCTGGCATCGGGGGTCGCGTTGACACTGCCGCGAATGACGTCGTCGCCCGACCCGCCCGTGATCAGGAAGCGTTCGAAGCCGCCATAGGTCACCGATGTGTCGGCGACGCGCCCCCCGCCCGCCACAACCACGACTTCGCCATTGGCATCGACCACATCGACCGACAGATCAAGCGGCGCGACCAGCGCACTGGCGTCGATCACGAGCGTGTCATAGCCGTCGCCACCATAGAAGTGTTGGGCGATGCCACCCCCGGCGACAACCACCGAAATCCGGTCGTTACCGTCATCGCCGGTGACGAGAATGGCCCCCGACTTGGTGATGATCGTATCGTTACCGCCGCCACCGCTGATGATCTCGCCGGTGCCGGTGCCGCTCAGGATCGTGTCGTCCCCGCCACCGCCGGACAGAACGTCGCTGCCGGTGCCGCCGTCGATATAGTCTTCGCCGTCACCGCCATAAATCTGGTCGTTGCCGTCACCGCCGAGGATCTTGTCGCCAAGGTCATTGCCGTGGACAATGTCGTCGCCGCCCTTGCCATCGTAGAAGGTCTGCGGCGGATCGATGTTGACCGTGTCGGCCGCTTCGCTGCCGACAAACTCGCTATGGGTGTGGACGTAGCTGACCACCGAAATCGGCGTGAAGGTGATGTCATAGTCCTGCCCGACAAGGTCGATTGCAGCGATGGTCAGATAGAAAGCGTGCGGTGCGATCAGGTCGAAACTCTTGTCGATCTGGTCGATGAAGATCGGGTTGATGAATGCATCGATGTGGAGCAGGCCGAGATCGAGTTCGCCGCCGATCCTGATGCCGATGTCCGACCGGACATGGGCGTGCAGCGTATAAGTTTCGGTGATCCGCGTTTCCGCGCGGTCGCCGGGCGTGAACGTCAGCTTGATGACATCGCCGAGCTGATGCGCTGCGGGGTCCTGCGCCCGGACGATATAGGCGTTGTCGGCCTTAGTCGGATCGATGCGCGGTTGGTCGCCGGTGCGGTTGACCTCCTCGACAGTCGCGCTGACCTCGACGCTGGTGATTTCAGCGGTGACCGCTTCGGTCAGCGCGAGGTTGACACCGACCGTTGCCGTCAGGATGCGGTAGCTAAAGCCGACATCGATGATCGGGCTATCGAAATCGATCGTACCGGTGTTGATATCGCGGACGATCGGAATCAGTCCGGGGATATCGACTGACACTGCGGCGAAGTTGGGGCCGGTGTCCGACGTCGATTGCGGGTTGTGCAGGCCCGACGACGTGACCATGCCCGTCGGCAGCACCGGGGCCCCCAACGTGCCGACGACGGGGCCGACCGTGAAATCGAAAGCCACCGCTCCCGGCACGGCATTATAGTCGAACAACACATCGTCGAGGCTTTTGTCGAAACCGATATCTTCGGTCAACCCAGACACGGGGCTGCCATCGTAATAGAGCCCGGCGTTGGTTATGCCGCCGCTGATGTTGCCTTCGCTAATCAAACTGATGTGGTCGGTGACGCCGGGTGCGGGCGTGATCAAATTAAGGGTAATGCTCGGGACCGCGGCCCCGGTATCGAGATAATAGTCACCGTAGATATCGGTATTGTCGGCGGGACGCGACAGGCTGAGGCTGGCGTTGCCACTGATTCCGCCAAGATTATAGCCGATGCTGAACGTCAGTTTTTCTTTGAAACCGAACGAGATATCGGCACCCAGACCGAAACCGAATGCCGTTGGCGTCCGCAGTTCGAGCGTATCGACCCGTGTCGGATCATATTCGAGCCAAGGCAAGGCACCGGCGATCGCGCCGAGCGACGTACCGAGCTTGCTCGCCAACCCGGACAGTCCGAGGTCTTCGTCGAAAATCACGAAGTTCTTGGTCTCGGAGAATTCGATTTCGTTGGCGTTGCCCCGCCCGTCAACCGTGTACGTCATGCCCTTGGACCCCTGGCTAGATTTGCGCCCCGATGCACTGAATACGCTGTGCTGGATTGTATGAAAACGACACGATTCGACAGATCATCGTCGCTGCGACCCCTACCGAATACCGCGCCACCCATGACATTGGCCGGCGGACCTGGCATCCCGCCGCCACTCCCTGCTCCGGCGGCGTCAGATTCAGCGCCCGCCGCTCGGGGCGTCATGTCGAGCGCCTTGGATACCAGCAGTACGGACATACAAATCCACCCAATAGCCAAAATTTAAAATGCCGATGATGCAGTATGTTACGCTTATTCGGCGGCGGGTGGCGAAATTCGGCAGGGAACGCATGGGCCACGCAGGCATTTCGCAGGCACGGTCATGCATCGCCATTGGGTTTGGGTGTCAGTCTCGAAGCTCGGCTGCCTGAAGTCGTAAGCATGTCGCCGAAGCCGAGAAGGGATCAAATGGAATGAACAATCTCGGCGACGTCCCCATTTCCCGTCGCGGCATCCTCGTTGGTGCCGCCGCGACGGCGGCAGTGGCCGGGGTTTCGACGGCCGAAGCGTCACCGTCGCCTACCGGTCAACCCGCCCGCGCGATGGTTACCTTCGAGGTCAATGGCCGGCCGCGCGAACTCGACCTCGACACGCGGACCACGCTTCTCGATGCGCTGCGCGAGCATCTGCACCTGACCGGCACCAAGAAGGGATGCGACCACGGCCAGTGCGGCGCGTGCACGGTCATCGTCGATGGTCGCCGCATCAATTCATGCCTCAGTCTCGCAGTCATGCATCAGGGCGACAAGATCAGCACAATCGAAGGGCTCGGCACACCCGACCGGCTGCACCCCATGCAGGCGGCATTCGTCAAGCACGACGGTTACCAGTGCGGCTATTGCACACCGGGCCAAATATGCTCGGCAGTCGCGGTACTCGCCGAGATCAAAGCCGGTATTCCAAGCCATGCGAGCGCCAGCTTGATCGACGCCCCAGTGGCGAGCAACGACGAGATGCGCGAGCGTATGAGCGGAAATATCTGCCGCTGCGGGGCGTACTCCAACATCCTTGAGGCGATGGCCGAAGTCGCAGGAAAACAGGCATGAAGCCATTCACTTATGCACGGGCCAAGAGCCCCGCCGATGCGGCAGCCGCTGTGGCGCGGCAGCCGAACGCCAAATTTATCGCCGGCGGCACCAACCTGCTCGACCTGATGAAGCTGGAGATCGAAACGCCGGCGCATCTGATCGACGTTCAGGACCTTGCGCTCGACCGAATCGAGCCGACGTCCGATGGCGGCTTGCGCATCGGCGCGCTGGTCAGCAATACCGATCTCGCTGCCGATCTTCGTGTCCGGCGTGATTATGCCGTGCTGTCACGGGCAATCGTCGCAGGCGCGTCGGGCCAGCTTCGCAACAAAGCAACGACTGCGGGCAACCTGCTCCAGCGCACACGTTGCCCATATTTCTACGATACCAACCAAGCGTGCAACAAGCGCCGTCCCGGCTCGGGCTGTGCCGCAATCGGCGGCTTTGCGCGACAGCTGGCGGTGGTTGGGACCAGCGAGGCCTGCATCGCGACGTATCCCGGCGATATGGCGGTTGCCATGCGCGTGCTCGACGCGACGGTCGAAACGGTACGACCCGACGGCACGGCACGGACCATTGCCATCGCCGATTTCCACCGGCTGCCAGGCGCGACCCCGCACATCGAAACCGATTTGGCGCCCGGCGAACTGATCACCGCGGTGACCCTGCCGCGCCCGATCGGCGGTACCCACATTTATCAGAAGGTTCGCGACCGCGCGTCGTATGCCTTTGCCCTGATTTCGGTTGCCGCAGTCGTTCAGCGCGACGGCAGTGGCCGGGTCGCGGTCGGCGGCGTCGCGCCCAAGCCGTGGCGCATCGGCGCTGCCGAAGCCGAGATGCCGCGCGGCGCTAAAGCGGTCGCCAAGCGCCTGTTCGCCGATGCGCGACCGACCCCCGACAATGCGTTCAAGATCCTGCTGGTCGAGCGCACGCTCGGCGCGGTTTTGGCTGAAGCGAGGACGTCATGAAATTCGATACCCCCGCCGGCCCGAACCCGATCGACCAGCTCAAGGTCGTCGGCAAAGCGACCGATCGCATCGACGGCAAGTTCAAGACGACGGGCACTGCGCCCTATGCGTATGAGCGTCACGATGTCGTTCGCGACCCTGCCTATGGCTATATTGTCGGCGCCGCGATCGCCAAGGGCCGCATCACCGCAATCGACACACGGCAAGCCAAAGCTGCATCCGGTGTGCTTGCGGTCGTATCGACGCTCGATATGCCGAAATTGCCGTTGTCGGAGCACAACACCGCGCATCTTTTCGGCGGGGACGAGGTTCGGCATTATCATCAGGCGGTAGCGCTCGTCGTCGCCAAGACATTCGAGCAGGCACGCGCGGCGGCGGCCCTGGTTCGCATCGATTATGCACGGGCGAAGGGCGAGTATGATCTCGCCGCGCTGGCGGCATCGGCGCCACCGTACCAGAGCAAGACCGAAGCTAAGGAGGGCAAGACTCCCGTCAGCCGGGTCGGCGATTTCGAAACTGCCTTCGCCGCCGCGCCGATCAAGCTCGATCAGCACTATACCACGCCGAACCAGAGCCACGCGATGATGGAGCCCCACGCCTCGATGGCGCGATGGGACGGCGACGCCCTCACCGTCTGGACGTCGAACCAGATGATCGCCTGGGGCAAGGCCGACCTTGCCAAGACGCTGAGCCTGTCGCCCGACAAGGTGCGCCTCGTCTCGCCCTTTGTCGGCGGCGGCTTCGGCGGCAAGCTGTTCATCCGGGCCGATATCGTGCTCGCAGCGCTCGGTGCCAAAGCCGCCGGGCAGCCGGTCAAGGTGAACTTTCAGCGCCCGCTGATCGCCAACAACACCACCCACCGCCCGGCCACCGTCCAGCGCGTGCGGCTCGCGGCGACCCGCGACGGCACCATCACCGCGATTGCCCACGACAGCGTGTCGGGCAACCTCCCCGACGGCGAGCCGGAAACCGCGACTGCGCAGACCAAGCTGCTTTACGCGGGCGCCAACCGCATGACCTCACAGCGGCTGGCGGTGATGGACCTGCCCGAAGGCAATGCGATGCGCGCACCCGGTGAGGCTCCGGGCCTGATGGTGCTCGAAATCGCCATGGACGAACTGGCGGAGAAGCTGGGTATCGACCCGATCGAGCTGCGAATCCGCAACGATACGCAGGAAGATCCCGAAAAGCCCGGTCGCAAATTCTCGCAGCGGCTGCTGATCGAATGCCTCCGCGACGGTGCGAAGCGCTTCGATTGGAGCAAGCGCAATGCAAAACCGGCGCAAGTGCGCGACGGCAAGTGGCTCGTCGGTATGGGGGTCGCTGCCGGCTTTCGCAATAATACATCGATGAAGTCGGCGGCGCGCGTTCGGCTCGACCGTAAGGGCATGGTCACCGTCGAAACCGACATGACCGATATCGGCACCGGTAGCTACACGATCCTCGCGCAGACCGCAGCCGAGATGATGGGCGTCCCGCTCGACATGGTAACCGTCAAACTGGGCGATTCGGACTTTCCGGCATCGGCGGGATCGGGCGGCCAATGGGGCGCAAACAATTCCACCGCCGGCGTCTATGCCGCCTGCGTCAAGCTCCGCGAGCAGGTGGCGCAGAAACTCGGCTTCACTTCCGGCGACATCGTCTTCGTCGACGGTCATGTCCGGTCGGGCAGTCGCCGCGTACCGCTCGGCGACGCTGTACGCGACGCTGCATTGTCGGCCGAGGACTTTATCGAATATGGCGACCTCGACAAACAATATCAGCAATCGACCTTCGCCGCGCACTTTGTCGAGGTCGGCGTCAATGCCTATACCGGCGAAACGCGGATCCGCCGCATGCTTGCCGTCTGCTCGGCCGGTCGTATCCTGAACCCGAAGTCGGCGCGCAGCCAGGTGATCGGCGCGATGACGATGGGCGTCGGCGCGGCGCTGATGGAAGAGCTCGCGGTCGACAAGCGGTTCGGCTATTTCGTCAACCACGACCTCGCCAGCTACGAGGTGCCGGTCCATGCCGATATCCCGCATCAGGAGGTCGTGTTTCTCGATGAACCCGACCCCGTGTCGTCGCCGATGAAGGCCAAGGGCGTTGGCGAACTCGGCCTGTGCGGCGTCGGCGCGGCGATCGCCAACGCAGTCTATAATGCCACCGGCGTCCGCGTTCGCGACTATCCGATCACCCTCGACAAATTCATCGAGCGGCTACCTCAGGTCGCGTGAAATCCTCGTACAGGTCCTGACCCTAGCTCAACAATTTCGCCCCTCCGGCAGATTGTAGGGTCACCGGGCAATAGGCGGTGCCGATGATGCTGTTGGCGGTGCGGATATTGTTGACCCATGTCGCGGTACCGCCGCTTTTGGGCCCCGGCGAGGAAAAGACCGTGAACACAGTGGTCAGCGCACCCCGCGGGACCGAATTGGTGATGCCGCTCACGACGACGAAAAACTGCCCCTGCCCAGGCACCGTGATGGTAAATCTACCCAGCCCGGTCGCGTTTAGGACGACGTTCGACAGACCCGCATAACTGTTGTCGAGGCGCACGATCGGATGGTGATCGGGGGTTTCTTGATAGCTTGCGGGTTCGCCCGGCTTGCCGTCGAAAACGCCCTGTGTAATCACCTTGGTCGTTGTCGGTAACACCGTCCCCTGTTGAAAGGCGGTGGGTGTTGTCGAGCACGACGACAACGACAACGCGGTCGAAGTCGCGGCAAGGTTGATCGTCGAGCGATTGAAGATGCGCCCAAGATAAAATCGCGCCGCGTTGCCATTGGCGGTCGAATTTCGCGTCGTCGTCCGCACAGCATTGACCGGACTGCCCGACGCGACGAAGGTTTTCGTCTGGGTGATCCAGTTGCCGGTAACGACATCGGCGCCGACGAGCACGTGTGCACCGCTTGCCGTAACGGGGATATTCGCATCGGCGATCCCGATCGCGATGGTCCGGGCGGTGGCGCTGTCGGGCAACTTCTGCGCGGCAGCGAGCGCAGCGGCATCGGCTGCAACCTGCAGGCGGTTCTGCTGGATGTAGAGCAGCGCACCGTCGATCGCCAACGCCGACCCGCCGATCATTGCCGGAATGGTGATCGCCACCGTCGCGGCAATCGCACCGGATCGTGCCCGGCGCAGCGCGACCAAAGATTGCAGGATGCGGCGCATCAGGCTTCCTTTCGCATCACGACTTTGACCGTCAGCGATGCCGGCATCGGTGCCAGGTTCAGCACCGAGGCTTTTGCACTCGGCACCACGATCGTGGTCTGGACCGACGTCGTACCCGTCGTCGTGCTGTCCTGCGGCGTGATGGTCCAGCTCGCCGCCGGGATCCATGTTGGCAGGACCGATAACGCGCCGGTCCTCGCCTGCGCCTCGGTCGCCGATCCCACCGCGAGTTTGCGCGTCGCGTTGCGCGCCGCATCGAGCATCGACGCGTAGGTGAACATCAGCAGACCATATTGAAACGTGCCGATCATCAAAGTTATCAGCATCGGCAGGACCATTGCGAACTCGACTGCCGCCGATCCCCTGCGATCACGCGGCAATTGTCGCCAGCGGATCACTGCCCGCAAAACTCTTGGATACGCCACAAACACCCCCGCACTACGAACCGTCAACACCATCGTGAGAACAACGCCACCCGTATCCTCACTACGGATGAAACGATTCAGCTTAACAAACAGAAAATCAAGTGCCCCGCATCAACCTAACGACGCAATGATTTCAATTCCGTTACCGCCAAGAAATAAATTTTTCGCTTGTAGCCGGGGGCTTGAATCTACGGAACGTCGCGTTCTCCAGGTCGCGAATCAGTCGTCGATGTCGCATAAACCGTTGTATATGCTTGATTGATCTAGGTCGCTGAGGACCTGACCGAGGCTTCGTGCAATGCTGATGCTTGGCAATGGCCGCACCTCGACCTGATTGTGACAGATTTCTTCGCCGCATCGTTGATGGCTTGAATAGGCTTTGAAACAGCTTTTCAGAGGCAAACACATAGGGCTGCATTTGGGACGACGAGCTGTTAACTGTTCGTTAGCTATAAACTTGTTGCACGCGCCGTGTTTTTAAGATCGATAGGTAACGGGCAGGGGGCTTCCGGAAATTTCCGGGTATTCGAGGGGGCAATCGTGGTCAAACGGCCACGACCTCAACAATAGCTTTCATGTCCGACCGACTATCGCCACTTCCGGTGATAGTTTTTGTAACACGTCGGTGACGGCGTGATGTAGAGAGGCGTACCTGAAATGATGAAGCTTTTGAAGCGTGTTCGTGTCAGCAAGTCCGGTGCTTCGGCCGCCGAGTATGCGCTGATCCTCGCCGTAATCGGTGGCGGTATCGTCGTTGCTGCCGTTGCCCTGCAGGGTTCGATCAGCGGCGCGATGACCCGCACCACCACCGTCCTGAACGGCGCCGGCGTTTAATTCGCGCCAATTACCGAGGTCGCTGCAGTCCTAACGTCGCGCTTGATTAGGCGACATCTCGATGCTCTGTCACGACTTCGCTCGAGACTGCCGCTGTCATTTCGGCCTTTAATCGCAAAATGACAGCGGCAACCGCGTCTTACGGGTTGGAAAGTCTCCCACCGGGACTCGACGACGACGTAAGCTAATCGTTCTAGGGATCCGTCCCGACGAACGGTGAATGTGTATTTGTTGCGTAACTGTTGCTTAGTGTTGCTTACCAGCGGGGTCGTTCGTCGTGCCGAAGCGGTCGCTCTTTATGTTGATCGGAGCCATTGCTCTCGGCTTGCTGGCCGTTCTCGTGATGCGTTTCTATACCGGGACGGGGGGGTCTGTACCGGCAGCGGTTGCCGATTCCTCCCGTCTCACCCCGGTCGTCGTCGCGACCGCACCGCTTCCGGTCGGCAAGAAGCTCGACCAGGGACAGTTTAAAACCGTTCAATGGCCCGCCGAGAGTGTTCCCGTAGGAAGCTTTCGCGCCGTTACCGACCTTAAACTCGAACGTGCGATGACGATGCCACTCGCCGCCGGCCAGCCGTTGCTCGAAGCCAATCTATCGGGCAGCGCGAGCGACCGCGCCAGTATCACCGCGCGGATCGCTCCCGATATGCGCGCCGCAACAATCAGCGTGACTGCGGTCACCGGCACCGGCGGCTTCATCCTGCCCGGCCAGCACGTCGATGTCATTGTCACCCGCGCCGCGACGCAGACCGATCCGGCGATGACCGATTTGCTGGTGCAGGACGTCCGCGTTGTCGCGATCAATCAGGACGCCAGCGAAGCGAAGGATAAGCCTGAACTCGTCCAGACCGTGACGCTTGAGGTGACGCCGGTCCAGAGCCTCAAGCTCGCACTGGCGCAGAATGTCGGGACGGTGACGCTGGTGCTGCGCAACCCGCAGGCGGGTGCCCTGGCTGCGCTGCCGACGGTCCGCGTCGTTGACTTGAAGGAGGGCGGCGCGCCGTTGGTGATGGCCGTCGCCACGCAGGGACATGTGCGCGCGCATCGCCGCGCGGTACGCCGCGTCGTGCGCAGCGCGCCGGTGCAGCCCACGGATGCCATAGTTGTGGTGCGCGGCAGTGACAGCGCCACTTACCAGATCGCGCGGAGCGAATGATGCCGGTATCGAATAAAGCGAGCCGGCGTCGGACGTTCTCGATTGCGCGGCGTCAGCGCGGTCCGGGGGGCATCGCGCTGATTGCCGGGTGTTTGCTCGCCCTGACGGCGCTTCCCGCGCCGGTCGGGGCGGCTGAGGCGACGGTCGATGCGGTAGCGGGCCAACCGATCGTCGTCGCCCAGGGTAAGAGCCAGTTGATCCACGTCGCGCGCGCGTATTCGAAAGTCCTCGTCGGCAATCCGGAAACCGCCGACGTGGTGCCGATGAACCTCGAGACGCTGTACGTGTTGGGCAAAAAGCCCGGGGCGACCAACCTGACGTTGTACGACAAGGCCAATCGGCTCGTCGCCGTCATCGACCTGATTGTCGGTGCCGATGCTGCGGGACTGCGCGCGCAACTCGCCGCGTTGCTGCGGGGCGAAACCATCGGCGTTCGCGGCGCGGGCGATTCAATAGTGATCGAAGGCACGGTATCGAGCGCGGTGGTCGCCGAACGCGCCGCGCGGATTGCCGAAACCTATGCGCCGCTCAAAGTCGTGAATTTCCTGTCGCTGGGCTCGCCCCAGCAGGTGCTGCTCGAAGTCCGCTTTTCGGAGATGAAGCGCAGCACGGCAAAATCGCTCGGCGTGCGCTCGATTACCGTCAGCAACAACCTCACCAGTGGCACCGGCGACGCGCCGCCGTCCGATAATTTCGGAACGGTGCAGGGGAATTTCGGCATCGGCGGAGTCAACATCAACATAGCGCTCGACGCGCTTGAACAGAAAGGGCTCGTCAACACGCTGGCCCAGCCCAATTTGGTCGCTTTATCGGGGGAAACGGCTTCGTTCCTCGCCGGTGGCGAGTTTCCCGTGCCGGTTGCGTCGACCGCCGGGGTCGGCGGCGTACCGACGATCAGCGTCGCGTTCAAGGAATTCGGGGTCAGTCTGGCGTTCACGCCGACGATATTGGCCAACGGCATGATCAGCTTGGTGGTCGCACCCGAAGTCAGTTCGATCGATCCCAATGCCTCGCTCCGATTGAACAACATTATCATACCGGGGCTGCGGACGCGGCGCGCACGCACAACGCTGGAGATGCGCGACGGTGAAAGTTTCGCCATTGCCGGGCTGATCGGCGCTGATTTTGTCAACACCGTCCGCCAGGTTCCGCTGCTCGGCAGCATTCCGATCCTTGGCGCGCTGTTCCGCTCGACACGCTTCGATCGCAGCGAAACCGAACTGGTTATCACCGTTACGCCGCATATTGTCCGGCCGGTTGCGCCGAGCGCTCTGAAAATACCGACCGATATCGTTCGCGCGCCCGGCGAAGCCGCGCAATTTCTGCTTGGCGCGCGCCAGGACACGCCCAAGGGAAACAAGCCATGATCCTGCTGCTCGCGGCCGCCAGTTTTCTGTCGACACCGCTGGTTGGCGTCAACGCAAGTCCACAGCTTGGCGAGGCGACGCGGGCGAATCTCGCCGCGATGATCGTGCCGCCGCCGCCGCGTCTCCCGGCAGCCGAGGGTGCCGATGCTGTGCTCGCGGTCGACGCCATCCGCCGGATGCATGCCGAAAAGGTCAAGCCGTTGAAAAACACCGCCACCCCGCCCGTGCTCATCTGGGAGCGCTCGCCGAAGTGAGCGCGCTCCCTCCCGGCGGACTTGCGTCGACCGGCGACCGCATGCGGTCGCTGCGGGTCGCAGTAATCGTCGATCCCCGCCAGCCGGTCACGCCGCCACCACCGCCGCCGGGGAGCAGCCTGCATTTCCATCTGATCGCGCTGAACGACCTCGACCTGACCCAGCCGTTCCTGCGCCAGGCCGATGTGCTGATCGTCGAAGTCGATGGCGGCGCAGAGCGCAGCGCTGTTTTCGCCCAGTTGACGGGTGAACAGGCGCGACCGGTCATCGCGGCGGGCCGTGACCTGACCGCTGCCGACGTCCGCGCATTGATGCGCGCCGGGGCGGTCGATGTCGTGGCGCTGCCGTTCGAGCCGCGCGAGGTCGACGAAGCACTTGCCACCGCACGCGGTGTCATCGCCACCCGGCCCTATGGGACCACCAAGGGGCGGATCGTCAGCTTCATTCGCGCTGTCGGCGGGGCAGGTGCAACCGCGCTCGCCTGCCAGACCGGATGCCTATGGGCGACGCGCCAATCGACCTGCCTGATCGACTTCGACGTGCAATCTGGCGCAGTTGCACTGTACCTCGACATGCAACCGCCGCTCGGCCTTGTCGATCTTGTCGATGCCCGCGAACGCCTCGACCATACCCTGTTCGCCACCATCGCAGCGCGCCACGCATCGGGACTGCAGATCATCGCCGCACCGCGCGAAATCATGCCGCTCGAACTGCTCGATCCCACCATCGTTGCGCAGATTCTGACCATCGCGGCGCAGTCGTTCGAGGTTGTCCTCGTCGATCTGCCCGCAGCATGGACGACATGGTCGCTGGCGGCGCTGGCGCATTCGGATGCGACGTGCCTCG
Source organism: Sphingomonadales bacterium (assembly GCA_038229555.1). Classification (GTDB taxonomy): domain Bacteria; phylum Pseudomonadota; class Alphaproteobacteria; order Sphingomonadales; family Sphingomonadaceae; genus Sandarakinorhabdus. The sequence goes on along the minus strand of JBBROI010000001.1, from coordinate 357,234 downwards.
TCACCAACCTGAGCGTGCCCGGCCTGCGCCAGGCGCGGCGGCAGCTCGACCTGATCGAGGCCAATGCGGTCGCCGCACCGGTGCAGATCGTCCTCAACCGGGTGCCCAAGAAGGTTTTCCGGACCATCGACCTGCGCGACAGCGAACGCGTCCTGCGCCGCAGCATCGACCATAGCATCGCCAACGACTGGGCGACGATGAGCAGCGCCATCGATGAGGGCAAGACGCTCGCCGCGGTGCGAACCAAAACGACCGTCGAAGCCGATCTCAATGTGCTGATCACCGGTCTGACAGCGGCGATGGCATCATGAAGTGGCCGGCTCGCAATACAGCGGTCGTCGAACCGCTCGCCGCCGTGCCCACGACGCGGGCCCCCGTCCCGACGCTTGTCAGCGTCGTGCCCAGCCGCGGCGAACGCCAGACCGACCTGAAGGTCGATCTCCACCAGCGACTGATCGAACGGATCAACCTGTCGGCGCTCGAAACGATGAGCCGCGATCAGATCGCGCTCGAGGTCGGCGGCATTGTCCAGGAAATGCTCGTCGAGCAGAACCACGCACTCAATCTCGCCGAGCGCGGCGAGCTCGTCGAGGACATTCTCGACGAGTTGCTGGGTCTTGGTCCGCTCGAACCGCTGCTCAAGGACCCGACGATCACCGACATCATGGTGAATACCTGCAACGTCGTCTTCGTCGAGCGCCGGGGCCGCATCGAAGAGGTCAAGACACGGTTCAAGGACGACAAGCACCTGTTGCGGATCATCCAGAAAATTGTCGGAGCCGTCGGCCGCCGCGTCGACGAAAGTTCGCCGATGGTCGACGCACGCCTGGCCGATGGCAGCCGTCTGAATGCGATCATCCCGCCGCTCGCAGTCGACGGCCCGCTGCTGTCGATCCGCAAATTCTCCAAGACGCCGATCGATATGTCAAAACTCGTCGGCTATGGCGCGCTGCCGCAGGCCGCCGCCGATGTGTTGCTTGCGATCGTCGAGGCGCGCCGCAACGTCATCATCTCGGGTGGCACCGGCTCGGGCAAGACGACGATGCTCAATGCGCTGTCGGCGGCGATCGACGGCACCGAGCGTATCCTGACAATCGAGGATTCGGCCGAACTCCAGCTCCAGCAGCGTCACGTGGTGCGGCTGGAAACGCGGCCTGCCAACATCGAAGGCCGTGGCGAAATCAGTCAGCGTGAACTCGTCAAGAACGCGCTGCGGATGCGGCCCGATCGCATCGTGCTCGGCGAAATCCGCGCCGGCGAAGCGTTCGACATGCTGCAAGCGATGAACACCGGGCACGACGGCTCGATGACGACCGTCCACGCCAATACCCCGCGCGACGCGCTCAGCCGGATCGAACAGATGATCGGCATGTCGGGAATCGACATCAGCCCGAAATCGGCGCGCAGCCAGATCGCGGCGGCAATCCATGTCGTGCTCCAGCTGGCGCGGCTCAGCGACGGCTCGCGGCGCGTCATGTCGATCAGCGAAGTCACCGGCATGGAAGGTGAAACCGTGCTGATGCAGGAAATTTTCCGGTATCGCCGCATCGGCGTCGACGAGACGGGTAAGGTTATCGGCCAGTTCGAGGCGACCGGCATCCGACCGAAGTTCATGGAGCATCTGACTGCGCGCGGTATCGACCTGCCAGCGCATTTGTTCGACCCGTCGCATCCGATATCCGGATGAGCGCCGCACTGCCCGATTGGCCTACGCTGATAGCCTATCTGCTGGTGTTCTGCGCGACCTTGTTCTTCGTCGATTTCGCCTACGGTACGGTTGGCGCCCGGCGGTCGCAGAAACACGTCAACCGCCGCCTCGGATTGATCGCTGCCGGCAAGACGCGCGGCGAGGTGCTGCAGCTTTTGCGTCCCCTGCCCGGTGGCGGCGGCCTGCCGTTGCTGCGCCCGGTACTGCGCTGGCTTGAACCCAAATTGAAGCAAGCAGGACTGAAGATCAGCGCGACGCGGATGTTCACCGGGATGCTCGGCGCAACCGTGGCAATCGGCATCGGCTTTCCGGCGATCGCAGAACTGACCGGCCGCTTTACGTCGTCGTCGACCCTGTTGCTGCTGACCCTATTCGCATCGTGCCTCGGCATGGCGCTGCCGATTTTCGTGCTCAATATGAAGGCGGCCAAGCGCATTAAGAAGTTCGACGCGCAGTTCCCCGTCGCCCTCGACATTTTCGTGCGCGGCCTGCGCGCCGGCCACCCGGTCAGCGCGGCGCTCGACCTGTTGACCAGCGAGATGGCGGACCCGTGCGGTTCCGAATTCGGTATCGTCATCGACGAGGTCAACTATGGCCTTGAGCTGCGCGAAGCGCTGTCGAACCTGTCCGACCGCGTCGGCAGTCAGGATGTGCAGATGTTCGTTGTCTGCGTTGCTATCCAGAACGAAACCGGGGGCAACCTCGCCGAAATCCTCGAGGGTCTGACCAAGGTCATCCGCGAGCGCATGTCGATGGTGATGAAGGTCAAGGCGTTGGCGAGCGAAGGCAAGATGACCGGCACGATGCTGTCGATCCTGCCGCTGTTCACCTTTACGATCGTGTTCAGTTCGTCGCCGAAATTCTATCTCGATGTCGCCGACGACCCATGGTTCATGCCCGGCGTCATCGGCATCCTCGGGCTTTACTTGTGCGGCGTGATGACAATCCGCAAGATGGTGGATCTCAAGGTATGACCGGTATTGGCTTCGCACAGTTGGTGCCGATGGCGCTCGTGTTCGTGGCCGGGTGCCTTGCCTTTCTCGGCGTCGCACCGCTTTTTGCGCACAGGGTCGATCTGCGCCACCGGCTTGCCGGCACGACCGCACCCGTCGCCACTGCACGGACGAGCCTGCGGAACGATTCGGGGCTGTCATTCTGGTGGCGGGTTATTGGCGCAATCGAGCGGCGTGGCGTGTCACTGGCCGACGACCGCCCGGGTCCACAAACTGCAAAGCTCATTCAAGCAGGCTTTGTGCAACCGCACGCGCCGCGACTGTTCATGCTGGCACGCGTTACGCTGACGCTGGCGCTGCCAACGCTCGCAGCGATTCTGCTGCTCCTCGGTGGCACCACGACGCCACTGAAACTATACATGATTCTCGCCGGCCTCGCGGTCTTCGGCCTTTATGCGCCGGGCCTGTACGTCGGTCAGCGCGCCGCGGGACGCAGCAAAGCGATCCTCAACGGCTTTCCCGACACGCTCGACCTGATGCTGGTGTGCGTCGAGGCCGGACTTGGCATCGATGCGTGTTTCACCCGCGTCGGTCAGGAAGTGCATCGCTCGCACCCGCTGCTCGCCGAGCAGTTTGCGCTGGTGGCGCTCGAACTGCGCGCCGGGCGCAGCCGCGAGGATTCGCTGAAAGGTCTGGTGCGACGCACCGGTGTCAGCGAGATCGGCTCGTTCGTGACGTTGATTATCCAGTCCGACAAACTCGGCTCGTCGATCTCGCAAGCGCTAAAATGCTACGCCATCGAAATGCGTGAAGGCCGCAAGATGCGCGCCGAGGAACGCGCCCACCGCTTGCCGGTGCTGATCTCGATCCCGCTCGTGGCGTTCATGCTGCCGACGATGCTCGCGGTGCTGATTCTACCCGGTGCAATCATCGTCAAACGCGACCTACTGCCGTCGCTGGCGAGTGCGAAATGAGCGTGGCCGGACAATTGCTGGCGGTGGTGGCATTCGCGTGTGTTGCAGGCGCGGCAATCGCCGACATCCGCCGCTTCGAGATCCCCGACGGTTGGTCGATTGCTGTCGCTGCGTTATTTGTCGTGTTCGCAGCGGTCGAACTTCCCCCTGGCGACTGGTGGCGGCACGCGGCCGCCGGTGCGGCGACGTTCACCGTGGCCGTACTGCTTTTCGCGCGTGGCTGGCTGGGCGGTGGCGATGTGAAGCTGGTGGCGGCGGTCGCCTGTTGGACCGGTTTTGCGGGTTTGCCGATGATGTTGCTGGGCACTGTCTTCACCGGTGGCGGACTTGCACTTGCGGCGGTATGTGCGCGACGGCTTTTGCCGCAATCGACGTATCCCGCGCTTCAGGCCGACGGTCCGTTACCCTATGCGGTAGCGATCCTTGGTGGCACTGCGCTGTTCGCGACGCTGGCGGTTTAGGCCATGCCCGCAACGAAGCAGAACGATCCGAGCGCAAATACGGCACCGAGCTGCAAGCCGACGATCAACAGCAGCATGTCGGCAAACGGTTGCTTACGGGTCTTGTGGCGAATGAGGCGTTGCGCGAAAACCGCGCCGAGCGATCCACCGAATGCGGCGAACATCAACATGCGAAATTCGGGTACGCGATACTCGCCAAGAGTCGAGCGCGCCTTATCGTTGACAAACGTCAGGAAAGTAACGCTATTTGCGAATAAGAAGAATCCAAAATATAACATGGTAGCCCCTATCGCCGCGCTTTCGGCATGAATATAGCTTTTCTCAGGACGATGTCGAGTAATCAATTACAAAATCTGACCCGATAGGATTTTTTTCTGCTCCATTTTGGTTGTTCATATTTGAGACTTGAATGAGTGTTAGCGCCTTTTTGTTTGCGCCGCAGAACAGGTTTACCTTGAAGGTGAGCTTGATTTTGATTCTAATCTATATCGCGCTGACGGCAGGCGATCTCATAACCACCCTTGCCGCGCTGTCGGGCGGGAACGCAGTCGAACTCAATCCGTCGGCAGCGCGCGCCAGCGGCGGCATCCGCATCGGCTTTCTTGTTGCGTCGAACGCCGCGCTGTTGTTGCCGCTGCTCGCAGCCTTCGCGTACGGCATCGCCAACGCCGCCCGCGTACCCGAGGCGGCGCTGCGCCACTGGCCGCGCCACATCTTCGATAGTTTCTACGTCAGCCCACTCAGCGACGCGGCCCGCGCCCGCGCCCCGCTCCGCCTCGTCACCGCGGCGATGACGCTGATCGCTCTAAAAGTGGTCATTCTGGTCAGCAATCTGCTCGCCGTCGCCGGTGCCGCCAATCCGGTATCGCTGCTCGCCGGAGCGTGGACCGCGGCAGGGCTCGACGGTCGCCCCCGCTATTGGGCGACTTATGCGGTGATCATTGTGCCATGCTATATCGCAGGCGTCGGTCTCGCGGCCGCCACTCTGCGCGCCGGACGCACCGACATTGGCAACAGCCGCACCGCATAGTCACGGTTTTTCGCACGACGCGCGAGCGCGTCAATTGCCGGGGGCATAGCGACGGCGGACATGTCCCTTCAGATCGGCAGGAGTGAAATACACCGGGCGCAGCTTGCCGCCGGCATAGCGTTCCGCCTGGTCGGCGAAATGCGGCGACGCCGGATCGCCGCTGGCACCGCCTGCCGTCACGGCCCAGGCGCGCAGTTTCGGGCCAAATTCAACAACCGCGACAAAGCTGTTGCCGCTCGATCCGTAGTAGCGCTGCGTGTTGGGGTATGACCTGGCCCCGTATGAGGCGAGCGACCCCCATTGTGCCGAGGCGAACGGCACAGCCGTGCTCGGCTTACTATCGTCGAAATGACCGACGATGGCGTCGTCGAGCCGCTGAAACCGGTTGATGCGCCCCCATGGTACCCGCCAGTCACCGAAGTCGCGCGACAGTCGGTCGACAGCGCCCGACAACGCCGCAAGCTTGGCATCGGCATCGACACGGGTCGCGATATAGTCGGGGACATTGACCTGCTCCGCCTTGGCGAAGGTCCCGACGTCGCGCCACAGGCCGTCGCCCCAGAAATTGGCGAGCGATTGCGCCGTCGAGTCCGCCGACCAGCGATAGTCCCATGTCCGCAGCAGGGCGACGGGCGCGGCCAAGCGGTCGCGGCGGGAATCGGCCTGCGGCAGGGCGTCATACGCCGCGACGAGCTGCGGCAGCAGCATCGCAAACGCCGGCTGATAACTGTCATACGCCAGCGCAATCAGCCCCTCGGGCGTCAGGCCCTTCACATCCTTGAGCAACAGCGTCGCGTGCACGCCGCGCGCATTCTCGCCTGCTGTGTCCATATAGGGTGGGAAATCCGCCGCCTTCGGGCTGTCGGCACCGGCCGCGCTCCATGGCGCATTGTTGGTATTCATTACCCAGCCGGTCGCCGGGCGCAGCACCTGCGGCAGACTGGCGAGACTGTGCAGCCCCTGCCAATCGGTCGCCGGATCGCTGCCATCGACCGGATCGCGGTAATCGACCTTGGCCGTTCGTACCGGAATGAATTGCGGGTGCAGATAGGCGATCTCGCCTTTGGTGTCGGCAAAGAGAGTGTCGTTCGACGAATTGGCCTGCAGCGCCCCGACCTTCAGATACGACGCGAGATCGGTCGTCTTGGTTCGGAGCCAGCTTTGTTCGAGCGCAGGCACCGGCTTCCACATCAGCGCCTCGGCGATCCAGCGCCTATCGCGCCGGGCAACGATGGGTCCATGATGGGTGCGATAGGTCACGAAGGTGCGGACACCCCGGCTGCCGTCGGCTTTGCGGTACGCAACGGCAATGGTGCGGCTTTCCACCGGGCGAAGCGCCTTGCCGAAGCGATAAAAGCGCTTGCCGCCTTGGCTGACGATCGTTTCGGCGAATTCATCGACCGAATCAGCTCCCGACGTCGTGTGCATCCACCCGGCGTGCTGGTTGAAGCCCTGATAGATGAAAAACTGGCCCCATGTCGACGCGCCATAGGCATTCAAGCCTTCGCGGCTGGTCATCTGCAACTCGGAGCGGAAATAGAAACTGGTGTGCGGGTTGATTAGCAGCAGCGCATGGCCGTCGCGCGTCCGCGCCGGTGCGATGGCGATACCGTTCGACCCGCGCGGCTCGACAGGCCGTGCGCCGGTTTCCTCATCGCTCCGCGCGACCGCCGTGGCGCCGTAGAAACTGGCGAGATCGGTGAGTGAAATCCGTTCGATGTCGCCGCCGATGCTCCCTTCGGTGAACGACAACGCCATCCAAGGTTCGAACCGCATCAGCACCTTGGGCCGGACGTTGGGATGCGTGGCGAGGTAAAAATTCAACCCGTCCGCCCAAGCAATCATCAGCTTTTGCAGCCAGACGGGACTCGTTCGGTACCGCGCCTGCAGATCGGCAGGATCGACATAAAGGCGTTGCCGCAGGTCCTGCCAGACCGCGCCGTCACCTTCGGCTTCGGCGGTACGGCCGAGCGACGTCAGGTAATTCGCTTCGATCCGCGCGAAGTCATCTTCGGCCTGCGCATAGATCGCGCCGAACACCGCATCGGCATCGCTGCGGCCGGAGACATGGGCAATGCCCCAATCGTCGCGGGTGATCGTCACCTGTGCCGCCTGCAACCGCCAACGCGCATGATCGGGCGTTTCGGCGGCACCGCTGTCAACTGGCACCGCCACCATTGCCGCTGCGAGGAACGCCATGCCGAGTGTGCGGGTATCAATCATCCGCAGACGCTATCGCTGACCAACCGGATCGGCAACACGCTGCCCGCTTTGTGGCGAACGTCCGCCGCAGCCTGGGGTCACGACCTGCAAATTCACCGCCCCTAAACCAGCATGTCGAACGCCCCCTTCATGATCTGCTTCGCATCGATTTGCGGCCGATCGATCTTGACCCTACCCGGGTCGATGTCCAGCCCGCTTTTTTCCGACCACGCCATCGGGAAGGCTGCGCTCAATTGCATGTCGGGGCCGAAGGATCCGAGCGATTTTTGCCACGGCCCCCATGTCTTGTCGATATCGAACAAGCCGACATCGACGCCCGCGGTAATCGACGCCTCGACACCGAGTTCGAATTTCGGGCGGGCCACGACCTTGGCCTCGGCACCGACCGAAAAGCCATCGGCCTGATTCCAGTGGACATCGACATCGAAACTGCCATCGACGCCCAGACCAAGTTTGCCGTACAGGCCGACGCGGCCCTTGACGAACGCCACCGCAACCTGCGCCTTCACGCCGCCGCCGACATCGAGCACCAGTCCGGCGTAGGACGGCACGAAGAATTGGGCGTGGCCATCGACTATGGCGTCCTCGGGCTTGTCGAGATCGAGCGTCGCATGGACCTTGGCATCGCGCAGCTGACCTGGGCCGACAAAGGCCTCGGCGCGAATCGACGCATCGACGAAGGCAAATATGCCGAAGCCGACCGGCCCGACCTTCACCCCCCAGATCGGGAAATCGGGCGGCGCGACGTGGAATAGCGGGTCCTTGGGGGACAGGTCCTTTTTGGGAAACAGGTCGTAGGTCGGGGGCATGGCGATTTCACCCGACACGATGACATGGCCATCCGGCGTATATTCGATCCCCGCCGTACCGGTCAGGACCTTGCCGAACGACACGGTCGCTTCACCCTTCCCCCAGATATGGAGGTCGCCAACCGGGCCATTCTCGATGGGCTTGCCCTCGCCGTCGGTCGCGCGGTTCGTGCCAATGATCTGCAGCCAGCCCTTGGCCGGTCCCTTCGCGACATCGACCCGGCCGGCAAAGGTGACGGCGGTGCCATCGAACAATATGTCGAGCGCGCCGGTCGCTCCGCCTGCCGACAGACTTGCCTTGCCGCCGCCGCTGATCGCCCACGCCAGCGTATCGGGGTTGCGCACCGCGCGCACCGTCAGCTTGGCATCGTTGACGCCGGGAAGCTTGGCGACCGCCAGCGGCAAGTCCTTGCCTTCGATCAGCAGTCCGGTATCGGGCGCATAGCCGATAGTGATCGTGCTGCCCGCCATGATCCCACCGAGACCAAGCGTCCCCAGTACGGTGACGCTGCTGCGGGTTATCGTGACGGTGACATTGCCCGTATCGACGCCCGGCAACGCGTCCTTCTTCACTCCAAGCGTCGCCGTCGCAGTAAAATCATCCTTGGCGAGCGAATAGACGCAGGAAATCTTGGCGGGATCGAGAAAGTCCATGTCGAGCGCAAAGTCGCCCGACAGCAGCACATCGTCCTTCTCGACACGCGCCGATATCGTGCCTTGCCCAACGTCCTTCACCAGGATCGCCGCCGACCCCTGCAGGAAGAACCCACTACCGCCGACCCCCATTTCAATCGCTGCATCGGTGACCGATACCGGACCGAGGCTGAGCTTGTCGGACGGGATCGGAAAACTCAGCCCGATATCGTCGCCGCGTAGAAAAATCGGCACCTGCAAGTTCGGGAACAGCGCCTTGGTCGCCGAAATCTGGCCGCTCGCCGATAATTCGCCTTCGGGACTAATCCCGACATCGGGAAAACTCATCGGGCTGAGTGGCCCGAAATCCGACTCCTTGAACATGCCGGTAATGCTCTCGCGGGTCACGTAACCGCCGAAACCAAGTTGGGTGTCGTGTTTGACAGTCACATTCCCGCAAGCCGATATTAGCGGACTGTTCTTATCCCCCTTTTGCTTGCGTTTTTCGTATTTCACTGGAATCGTGATTAGTGCCGTCCCATTCGATTTCAACGCATCGGGTTTATAGTCGACTGGTCCGGTAATCGATATTCCACGAAAGAAATGGAACGGGTTTTTAAGCGACTGTCCGTCGTCGGAGACGACAAATTGTACAGCGGTTCCACCATCGCGTGCCGGAAAGACATTGATCCGTTTGGGCTTTTGCGTGGGATCATATTTGAACCCCTGCCGCACCAGTTCGGGTTCGGTCAGCGCGGCAAAAAGCGGCAGTTGCGCGCCCTTTAGAATGTCGTCACGCGTCCAATAATCCTTGGTCGCGTTGTCGAATTTCCCGTCGACGACCTTATTGAATATCAACGTCCACTTTTGCTTAACATGCTGAATATCTGGCGGCAATGTCCCCTCAATTTCGACATTTTTTTCGTCTTTTTGCTTTTTCTCTTCGGCAGCGGCTTTTTCCAAAACCGACTTGATCGATGCGTCGATACGAGTTTTGATCTTCGTGCCAACCGATCGGTTGTACGAACGATCAAGCAGCCACATATTCGTCGCGTCATCCAGTCCGCCAAGCTGATCCTCGAGGATATGGTCGGCATCATAGTCAAACGCCGCACCGGTGGCGCGGCGCACCATCGGCCGAAGCACTCCATCGGCCTGTGACAATTCCTCGACCGTCCCGACGAGCAGCGTGTCGATTGTATCGCTCTTCACCGTTTTGCGCTTCAGCACATAAACGTCCTTACCGGCAGCGTTGCTGATCGGGGCGCAGTCCGTCTGCGCTTTCAACTGCGTATCGAGCAGTGCCATGACCTTGACCGAACAGGTCGAGCGCATCGCCTTCACCCATTTTTCAAAGGCTGCACCGTCTTCACGGTCCACCCGAGGCACCTGCGGGAACCGAGTGAACGGCTGATTTTCGATCGGCAACGCACCGCTTGCCGACGCCGGCCCGATGGCGTTCGCCGAGCCTTTCAGCGAACCCAACAGCATTGGCAGTTCGAGTGTTGGCACATGAACTGTCCCACCCTGAGGGGCCTCCTTCGTCGGCGTTAAGTCGATCGACCAGTCGGGTCCTTCGAGCTTCTTGGTCTTGGCGGCGGGTGTTGTCGGCTTGGCCGGAGAAGCAGGCGCGCGCTGAATGCGCTGTGCCCCTGCCGATCCGCCACGCTGTTGCACGGTATGTGCGGCTTCGTGCGCGATCAGCTTCTGACCGCCCGTCGTCGCCGGATTATATTGCCCGGCCCCGAAAAATACATCGCGACCGACGGTGAATGCCTTGGCGCCCAGCGCGTCCGCTGCACCCGCCGCCGTGCTATCCTTGTGGACGCGGACGTCGCTCAGATCGTGGCCGACGGCGTTTTCGACCCGCGCGCGCGTTCCGGGGTCGAGCCCTGTTGCGGGACGCCCCTTCATCCGCTGGATCGCGCCTTCGACCATCGGCGGTGCCTCGCCGCCATGGAGATCGACGACCCCCTCCCCGCTCGGCGTCGGATCACGCTGCGCAACCGGTTTACGCGCCGCCGGACAGGGCGCGGCGGGTTTGGCCGGCGACGCGGCTTTGCGCTGAGCGCGCGGTGCCGATTTTTTCGCAGCGGGTTTCGCAGTCGCTTGGGGCCGTGGTGCAGCGGCAGGGCCAGCCTTGCGCTGCGCGCGCTTCTCCGGCGGCTTTGGCGGCTCATCGTTTTTCTGTTCGGGTCCCTTTGTCGGAATGACCGCCTGCCGCTGCGCCGAAACCGCGGAAATCATCGGTGGCGGGCTATGCGGCGCTGGCGTACCGCTGCCGACCCGCGACGCGATCCGGTCGGCTTCCTGCTCGAAGCGATCGTTGGCGGCACCGACGGCGAGCTTCTTCTGCAGCGCGCGCTTTGGAGCGGCAGCGGTTTTGCCGGGTTTTGCCTTGGGGGCCGCCGGGCTCGCCATTGGGTCAGGGCTTGCCTGATCGAGTACGCAAGATTGTTGCCGTCGGCGTCTTGGTCGTGGTCGTGGTCCGCACGCCAACCGTTACCGCGACGGCGCTTTTGACCGGTGCGGTCGCGTTTGCTGCCGGCGTCTGCGTCAATATTTTACCCACCGAGGTCGCCGGACCGGGCTTTTCGACGGCTTTACCCAGCACGAACCGGGCCTTTTCAAGCACCTTCGCGGCGGCGGCGAGCGTCATGCCGGTTACATTGGGGACCTTGGCTTTGGCCGGCGCGGCAACGGTCGTGGTCGGAGCCACGGTTTCGGCTGGCGCGACGGTTGCCGCAGGAGTGCCGGCCGCAGTCAGCGGGTTATGCGGATCTTCCAGATCGCAGGGCGGCGCAGCACGGATCAGATCGATGATGCGTTCGGCCTGCGCCCCGACCGGGTAGTGGATGGGGTTCGTGTCACGATAGGCGAGGCCATCGTCTTTGGTCCGTACCGACAGCTTCAGATCGATAGTCGCGGGCACCGCCAGCGCAAAACCTCCCGCAGCATCGGTACAGGCGTGGAGGATTTGCGAGCCACCTTCGATGATCACCTGCGCATCGGCCACTGGTTCAGCCCCGCGCACGACGCGACCGCGCAAGCCCGCCTCGGTCTTGCCGTCGAGCGGCGGCGGCGTGACGCGCAAGCGACCGGTTTCGGCCTGCATCGACACGAATTCGGCATGTACAGCCTTAAATGCCGCCGTTCGTTCGGCAACTTCGGGCGCATCGGCACCGTATTGCGCGCGGGTTCGGGCAATTTCGCGCTCCATCTGCCCGGTCCGCATCGCCATAAGCGGCGTCGCGCGACCATAGTTGGCGAGGCGAACCTGATCGGCGGCCTCCCCCAGGCCAAGCAGATCGGTTGCCACGCGATCGGTGTCGGAATGCAGCCCATTGTGCACATTCGCCATGTTCATTCTCCCGGTGCGGCCGACGAATAACCAGCGGAGGCACCCACTGCATCCGACATTTTCAAGCCCGTTGTACTGAATGGACTGCATAAATTCGGGACGGCGAGACTGAGGAGAACAGTATTCGGATATTTGACCAGACCGCCCGGCACCCCTGCCGCCAAAATGCAACGCGTCGCTTGGTTGAGTGACGTGGTGTTGAGGAACCCAGAACTGACGAGCGACAGCAACCCGTTCAATATGCCTTCCTGAAACCGGTTGCCGGTCACTCGCACCGTCACGGCCAACGCCAGGGTATTCATGATAAAGACCACGTCGTTTTCGACCTCGACCTGATTGTTGCCAAAGCCGATGTCGTCGCCACTCATCACCAGTACCGCCGAGAGGGTGAAAAGCATCGCACGCGAATGGCGGCGCATACTGATCTGGTTGTCATTGACCAACATCTCCCCGCCGCGCAGTCGGTCGAGAGTGCTGGCGTCCGTCGGACTGCCGGGTACTAGGCTCGCCACGTCCTCGGCAACGCCAAGGTTAATCAGGCTGACGACATCGCCCCCCATCAGGTCGGCAAACAATTCGATGTTGGCAAGATCCCTTAAATCAATCGCCTCGCGCTTCTGGAAGCTGCCGTCAGCGGCTTTCATTCCCGAAAATATCCCGTTGGATGCGCCGCTGAACAGTGCCGCCAGCGCGCTACGACCGGCCCCGGTCAGGCGATTGCCGTGCACAATCGCCGGGCCGATCAAGACGGCCTGCAGAGCGCGTCCAGTCGGCGCATCGACGCTATTGCCCGAAACTGTCAGAGCAGGCCGGTCGCTTTGACCCCAATCGCTGTTGCCGACCTCCGCCGCCGTCGAGGGAATGCCGCCGCGAACAAAGCCAAGAATGATGCCGCCGCGCGCTCCCGGCTTGACAGTGCCATCGCCCATCATGCGGATGCCGTTGGCCGTGATGATGTTGTCCGTGACCACGATGGTTTCGCCGATGGCAATAAAGATGCCGCAAATCGGCTCGAGGCTCTGCCGACCATTGAGGTCGATGCGGTTCGCGCGGATTATCACATCGGTCGCAACCGACAGCGCGACGCCCCCCCATCCCGTCAGCAGCCGGGTCAGCGCGTCCATCGTGCCGATCTCACCCCGCATGCATTCCATGATGCGGTTTTCGGTGATTTCGATATGCTCGACCGCGATGGCGTCGCCGGCACCGTCATGGCCGAGGCCGGAAAAGAATTGCGACGAAATGCCGTTGAAACCCATGTCGAGGATGTCGTTCGCACGGATGCGAATATCGCGGACGGGTCCCCCCGATTCGGTCTCTACCGGTGTCGTGCCGGGCGGTTTACCTCGCGGCGGTTTGCCATCGGCCGTCACGCAGTCGTTCGCCGACATCGCCATGCCATTGCCGAAATATTCATGCGCACCATTGCCGTAACCCGCTGTGTGCATATAATTTTTACGGACGACTTCGGTATAATGTTTCGGGTAATTCAGGCCGACGACGGCCTTGTCATCCTTCGGCACAAATTGCGCGGTGCCGAGGGAAATGCCGTGGCCGTTACCGCCGCGGATGAGGTTGTCGCGGATCATCACGCCAACCGACCGGCTGCCGATATGAATACCCCCGGCAGGCGTCCGCGATCGCGGCCCATCGCTTTTGGCGAGCACAATCTGATTGCCTTCGATCAGCAGGTCTTTGCCCGACAGGAACACGGCTGCGCTGCGCCCGATGTCGGGATCCTCGCTCAGCGACGCCGACAGCGCTTCGAGCGCAATGCGGCAACGGCGGACCGTGTGCGTCCCCCCCTGATGAACAAAAATGGCCGGACGGTCGGCAGCGTTGATCGCCAGATCTTCGGTGGTGATCGCCGTGTTCGGCTTTGCATTGCCGATGCCTGCAGCAAATACCGCCTCGGCCAACAGGTTGGTCATGGCGATCCGGCGTAGCGTGATCGCGCTACACCCTTCGATCGTGACCAAGGGCTCGACGCGCCCCGGCGCGTTCGTCCAGCGCGTCGTGCGGCCACAGCCGATAATGACGATGTTCTTGCGATCGATGATGCGGACATGTTCGGCGTAGTTGCCGGGATGGATGCAGATCTCCCCCCCTTCGGCCGGCAAACGGTCGATGGCGGCCTGGATCGACTGGACGTCGCCAAAACTGATGCGCCCGTCGCCGACGGTGACGCGGCAGCATGCGCCGACTTCGCACAAGGGGCGGAACGTGTGACGGCAGTCTTCCAACATTTTGATGCCGGTTGGATCGGACGTCAGCAGCGCCAACGGTGCAATGACATGGCGCGGCGACACCGGTGGTGCTCCGGTCAGCAATGCCCATGGCGTGACTTGTGTCGGCGTGTTGGGTCGCGCCGAAACGATCCACGCGTCGCCCGCCATGCCGCCGGTGGAGAAATTCGTCGTCAGCCCGGTGTCGCCGAGCGCCAGCACGGTGCCGGGCTGCATCGGATTATCGACCGCGCCGGCAGTGCCTCCCCCCGTCCACACCCGCAGAAAAAAGAATGCCGCGTCACCTGCGGCATCGAGTGGTTGCTTGGCCGCCAGCCCGGCGGGCGTGGCGAACCAAGCATCGAGCGCGGCGTCGATGTCGGTATCGACCCGGATCGAATTATTATCACCGGGATCGAAGCCGTTGGCGACCTTGAGCAAGACGCCGGTCGGCTCGGCCGCCTTTTCGTGGTTGGCGAGCAGCGACCCCCAACGCAACAGTTCAACCGTCATGCCTGCCAGTGGCCAGCCGAATTCGTCGCGCGGCGGCCGCAGGAAATGCAGCTTGCGGCGCTTGCCATTGCTGTCGGTGCCGACCTGAACCCGGTAGAGCGGCGCCGCATTGTCGCGACCCCAGACGAAACGGCCCGGCGTCGTGACCTGAATCCGGAATGTCTCGTTGCGGGCACCAAGAAACCCGGCCTGCGCGTTGGGTCGGCACAAATCCTTCAGCGGGGTCCGCTGGGTAAAGCCGATCGTCAGCCGCGCGTTCGAAAGAATGCCGCACTCTTCGGCGTCGAGCGTCCCGCCCGGGAATTTCTGCGTGACGAGTTTGGCAAAGGCGTCGGGACAATCATCGGGAACATCTTTGAGCAGTTCGACGCGCCACATTATCCGCCGCCGCGCGGTCGTATCGGGACCGCCCAGTGCCATCTCCACCAGTTCGGCATCTTCGGTGGCGGTAACCGTAGTTTCCCAACCGTGGAGATAGACGAGGTCGGTCCGCGTCTTGCCCGCGGCGGGCAGTGCAAAGGCCCGGTCGGCGGCCGAGATGCCTATCCAGTCGGGCTGCTTCGACCAAAGGCCGCCACCGCTCGCGAGGCGCGCTCCGGCCAAATAGAAACTTCCCGCTGCGATGGAGAAGTCGAGCGCCCCGGCCGCAAGGACCGGGCTGCCGATGGTAAAGCCATCATCGGGCGTGCCGCGCGTGCAGATCGTTTCGGTGACCGTCTGCCGGAGCAGGAACGCGGCGATATCGTCGGATTCGGTTTCATCCGAATCGATCGGCAGCCGCCCTTGCTGACGCACGACACCGGTGAACTGCTGCGCGGGGCGCAAGCCGTGGCGGGAAATATCAGCCGTCATCAGTCGACCTTTCTCATGTCTCGAATACCAGCTGGGCGATCGCGTTGATCGGCATGAATTCGGCCAGTTTGGCGATCAGGTCGCCGCGCTTGATCGGATCGAGCGCACGCGCATAAGCCCCGATTTCGACCCCGCCTTCGCCACCGGTGCGGATTGCGTCGGGCGCAACCTCGCTCAATTGAACATATCCGGCGTCGCCGAAGACGTCGGAAATGAACGTCCCAACCGGCAGGCGATCGGCGAAGAAATGGCTTTCGAATGGATGCGGTACCCGCCCGCCCGACACCGCCGCGCTGAACCGGAAACATCCCGCTTGCTGGTCCTCGGCGCGGACCTGGCCGCTGACCAGCAACTCGCTCGCATCGATCCGCCCGCACACGACATCGCCGAGCACCGTCGTCCGGTCGATGGTCAGACTGGCATTGCGCAAGCGGATCGCCGGAGCGGCGACGGCGGTGCGCACGATACTGTCGGCGACGACGACCCGGTTGGCGGAACACGGGTCGGCGGGGCCGGTGATTTCGACGATGCGCCCGGTGACCGACGCGGTAATGGTGAGCAGATCGATTTCGCCGGCGATTTCGAGCGTCACCGCCGGAACCGGAACTGCTGCCTGTGCCGGGGCTGCGGCCTGCACGCCGCCGGGATCGATCGTGACATTGCGCAACGTCACGCTGGCCCAGGTGCCGTCGATCCGCAGTCGTGCCGGACCAGTCGAGCCCTTGGCGAACACCCCGAGCCAAAGCCCGTCGACGACGAGTTTCGCTCCGGCGACCGTTGCGCGGATCGTCACGGTATCGCCGACCGGCGCTTGCAGGATAACATACGGGCGTTCGAGGTTTGCCGCACTCAGGATCAGGTCGCCACTGGCTTCGATGACGCCGTTGGCAGCGAGCTTCGGGGTGAAGGTCCGGCTGTCGATGAATCGGTGCTCGCCGGCGATCGGCACTGAAAAATCGGGCTGGTCGATGGCGATGGCGGTAAAGCCGCTTTTAGCGAGTCCCGATGCCCGGTCGTGCGTCCCGGCTCCCACCGGCCAGAAACTGCCGTAGTGGATTTTCTGCACAAACAGCTGGCGATCGGCGGGCAGCGCCTGCATCAATTTGACCCGGCCGCTCCGCGGATCGACCAGCGCCTCAATCCAGCCCGGCGGCGCAAAGTCCTGACCCCAAGTGTCGAGATTGGCCCCATAGATGTGCGCGGGGCCGAACGGCGGCGTCGCTGCATTGGGCCCGACTGCCAGAATGATCGCCGTGGCCGCCGGATCGCCGCCGGGAAACAGGTTGTAACGCGGCGACTGCGTCTCCATCGCCGCCGCAATCAGCTGCGCGGACTGGGCGTCGGTCAGAGCATTGGGGGGCGCGGGATCGGTTGCCAGCGCGGCATTGGCGGCCTCGATCAGCCCGGCTTCAGTCGCAAAGCGCCGACCATAGATAGGCGTCAGCAGCGTCAGCAATCCTACCGGTGCGTCGAGGGGCATCGCGACAAACCCGGCGAAGTTCAGGCGGCGGCACGGGATCGGCGCGCGCATTTCCCATTCGCGCGCCACCCGGCAATCGCCCTGCGCGCGCCCGCCGGGCTGAAACAGCGCCACGTCGCGACCCGACGGATCGAGCGTGTACAGACCGGCGGCAATCTTGACCGGCGTCACGCCGCGCAGCGGAAAGGCATATTGCCGGAACAGGTGGAGATTGACCCGGGCGATGTTGTAGCGCCCCAGCACGCCGCGATGTTGCCGCATATCGGCATAGTGCGAGACATCGTCATGGGCATGATCGACGATACTGTCGATCCGCGTCGCGCGCAGATCGGCGTAACCCCATTGCGGGGTCTGGCTGATCGGCCCCGGCTGCGGACCGCCGTCGAGCATATGCCAATGGCGGATCAACCGTCGAAACGCTTCCGATGCGACGGCGTCCCAATCGGCAATGTCGTCGGCGAGCAGTTCCGCCAGGCGGACCGTACCGAGCCGCCGCCGGTACAGAATCGCGCGTCCGACGCTGGCGCGTTGCCCGGCGCGGTTGCGGCTGTTGACCGGTCGCGCGCCGACCAGCGCGCCGATATACGACAGCGCCCAGTCGTCGGCCTCATCGACCCGGCTATCGAGCCAGGTGCGATCGACCGAGCGCCGGGCAATCGCAGCCTGTTCGGCGAGAATTTCGACCAATGCCCGCAACTGGTTCGGAAGGGCGGCGATACCATCGACATTGCGATGCACCTCCGGGATGAGCGCCCAGATCTTTTCGGCATAATGCCGTTCAAAATCGTCGTTGGGGCGGGTGGCGGGGACGGTTACCATCACTTCACCACCGATGCGGCGGCAAGATCGAACCAGCAGCCTTCGCCGGGTGCCACCCCGACGGGCATCGGAACGCCATCGATCAGGATCGAGGTGACCCCTGCAAGACCGGGGACGGCGTGAAGCCGTGCCGTCACCGCGCTGCGAAACAGCGGCGCGCCGATATCCTGCCGGGCGGGCGCGAACAGCCCGGTCGCGGGGTCGAACAACGCCGCCTTGGCCGCCGTGACGACGGTATCCCGATCGAACCGCGCTGCAATCGCCAGATCGATGCTCAGTGCCTTGAACGGGGCGGTTCCGGCGAGCACGACCGTCACTGGCTGGTCGGTAGCCGCCTGCCCGGCGAGCCAGGTCGCCAGACTGCTCGATGGGTCGGACCCGCTGGCGACCACCCAGATTTTGACGACGGCACGTTGCCCCCGGACGTCCCACGCCCAACCCGCTGCGGCGTTGACGATGCCGGGATAGCTGCGGGCCAGCGCGACGAAATCACCGATCGACACCGCCCGACCGATCGTCAGCGCCGACGCCGGGGCCAACGTGCGCAGGTCGTCGGGGCTATCGGCGTCGGCACCGCCGACCGCAGCCACCGGCCCACGCACGGCGGCGAGGGTTCGCGGGGCCCGCACCGATTGGTGGATGGAATCCGGCGGCGGGGTCGCAGCACCCGCGCCATAGCGATAGGTCGCGCGGACATTATCGACGCCCGTCGCCGGTCGCGCACCACGGACACCGTCGCCAAAGCGGATTTCGCTGTTACCGTCGGGCAGGGTCCGCACGACATAGATTTCAGCAGTCGCAGCCTTGCCAAAAAAGCTGTCGACCCGGGTCCATTCGACCGCGTTGACCCGCACCGCAAGGTCGGGCTTTCGACCGCCTGCCTGCGACGCATCTTCTCGCCATGCCAATGGCTTGCGCGCCAAGGCGAAGCGATTGAACGGCTTGCCCGCATCACCCGAGCCGAGCACTTCATCGACTACCGTCTCACCGCGGATGGCGATGATCACATTGCCAAGCAGTTCGACCGGCGTTTTCAGTGCATCGGCAAACGGCGTATTGGCCTGCCCCGGCTGGAACCGCGCGCCGCCATTGCCAAATTCGATGACCGTGCCGTCGAGCGCGACCCCCTGTCTGGCGGCACCACGGGCCAGCACGGTGCCGCTGGCCGGGGCGGCGTCGAGAGGCTTCACCGGCGCGACGAGCCCACCATTGGCCGCGATGTCGGCAAGCGTGATGCGGGTCAGCGCCGGTGCGACCGGCGGCCCGACGGGAACGCCAACCGCGTGCAGAACGATGTTCTGACCTGCCGACCAAGCGGGTTTGGTCTTCAAGACGACGCGGGTCGCCGTCATCACGGCGCCGGTTGTCGCGTTTACCGTTACCGCGACCGACCCGACCCGCAAGATCTTGACCGGTGTCATGATGCCGCCGATCTCGACTGCCGCATAAGTGCCTGCCAGCACCTGCGGATAGAGCGAATCGAGCGTCAGCCATAACCGCCGCGTCCGCGGCACATAGGCGGTGGTGAACCCGTTGCCCGCCAGCGGCAGGCGCAGGATCGCCACTGTCATGGTCGCCATCGACCGTCCCGCGAGCGCCGCGACGGCTTCGGCCCCCTCGGCGAGGACGAGCCGCTGGTAACGAGTGCCGTCCTGACCGGTTTCGGGTTCGACGCGCGCGATCCGAGCGGCTGCGCGTTTCTTGCCCGACGTCACTAGAATGACCGCGCCCTTGGGTGGTGCGGTGCGCGCCATGAACCGCAGAACCCCGTCGAATGTCGGGCCGGGAATGGGGGCCAGTTGCCAGCGATTGCGCTGCGGCCACGTCCAGCTGTCGTTGTCGGCTTCAAAAACCTGCGGCGGTTCCTTGCCAAAGGCCTCCGACCGAAAGCCGGTGCCTTTGGGTACCAGCAACGGATCGGCACCGTCGACATCGACGGCAATCCGGACGGATGCCGCCACTGCGCCGCGCGGGTGATAGCCGATCAGTCCGACGATCCGCTGCGCCGAAATCGCGTTGGGCGCGGTCTGGATATAGGCCCGCTCGGCGTTGCGCGCGTCGTAGAACCCGGTGACGTCGAGCACATAGGCCCAGCCTTCGAGCAGCATGACGCCAAGATCGCCTGCACCGCGTGCACGCCAGCCATCGAGTTCGGGATACGCCGGAATCGCGTGCAGCATCGCCTCGCGATAGTCGGGGAATCCGGCCCGCTGACGGGCAGGCAGCGTCGTCAGTCCGGCCGGCAAAGGTGCGACTTCGGGGTGCTGCGGTTCACCGCAGCCGCAGCCATGGTCTTCGAACAGGCTCATCCCGCCCCTCCATGCGCCGTAACCGACAGCGTTCCGCGCGCCGGGAAGATCGGATCATTCTCCAGCCGGATGATCTGGTTCGGTCCGGCGAGGATCTCGCCGCTATCAAAATCGTGCCAGTCACGCTTGCGCCGGACGCGCACTTTGATCGTATCGACGCCTTTGACGCCGGGAACCGACTGCACCGCCGCCTCGATCGCCGACCGCCGCAATGGCGTCCCGAAGGTGAAATTATCGGGCGCGAACAGCCCCGGCGCGGTCAACGCGGCGATGACGTGCGGGGCGACCTCCCCCGGATAGGCACCAGTGGCGACGCACACATCGACCTCGAGATCGATATCGAGATAATCGGGTTCGACGATCCGCGCATCGCGCGTCGCCAGCCGGATGCAATCGACGATATGATCGAGTTCGGTGCGCTGGGCGGCGGTATAGCCGACCCCGGCACGCGGATCTGCCGCGACGAAATCGGTCGACCAGCTGCCGGTCCATGCCGTCGTGGCGTTCGCCCGCTGCACCCAGCCGACACGCTCGATAATCGCGCTGTAATCCTCCGGTCGGACGGCACGCAGCGGCAGCACGCGCCACGCTTCGGGGGCGTTGATGCGGACATCCTCGGCAATTTCCTCGTCGCGGCCCGAGGTGATCGGCAGCGGATTGGTGACCGCATGGGCGTAGCCGAAGCTTCCCCCTGCGGCGGCGTCGGGTGGCAGATCGAGATGAGTGACGCTGTCTTGCGCAAGATTGGCGGCGCTGCCCTCGGCACTGAAAAACCGGACCTCGAATACCGTCCCGTCGGCCGGTGGCGCCCCGAAATCGCCATCGCCGAAGCGGATCGACCAGCCATCGTTTCTGGCATAGTCGCCGAACGGGAAATCGGCGCCCGGCGTCTGATGGCGCACGACGGTGCGCCAGATGCCCTCCTCGAGCGTGAAACTCCGCGCGTCGAGATCGGTGCCGATCATGTCGCGGGCAAATGCCCATTCACCGCCTACAACCGGGGTCAGCAACGGGGCATCGACCTCACGCAGCGCCAGCATCGGTGCCTGATCGCTCGCGGTGCCGATGCCCAGCGGATCGCGCGCACCATCCCAGCCAAGCCCGCGCTCTTCCGACGCCAGCAGACCGTAGCGCAGGAACCGCACATGGCCCCCGCGATCGGGCGCGTAGGGGCCCTCGCGTTCGATCGCGCGCGGCACCGCCAGCAGTTTCCGTTGCTCGGTGAAGGTCAGCGCCGGGTAGCGCACCAGGAGTTCGTCGTCGGACCCGGTACGGAAATATTCGGTCAGCTCCTCGCCGGCGACAACCGTCACGATATTGAGCAATGCCGACGTCGATGCGATCGGCAGCGGCCACGGCGTCGGCTCGGCCCAATCGATCCGGGTGACCGGCGTCGCGCCGCCGCCGCTGGTGACGAGCGTGTCGGTCAGGTGCGCAACCGCGGTGATCGTGACGGCATGCGCCCGCGCCGCATGGTCGGGGCCTGCCGCCAGATTGAGGATCGCGCGCCGCCCGATCCAGAATGCATCGGGCGCCAGCGGCTCAGCCGGGGGCAATTGCGCCAGCGTCGGCGCAGCGGTCGCCAGAAATGCGAATGTCGCCCCTGCCGGCAGACACGCGACCGCCCCGTCGGGCTGGTGCAGCGCGATCCGGTTCCAGTCTTCATGGTGCCAAACCTTGGCGGTCCCGGCTTTGGTCGCGCGGACCGAAAACGGCAATGACCGTCGGCCTTCGGGTAACGCCCATGCACGCATCCCCGGTTCGGCAAAATGTCCGCCGACACCTGCCCGGACGGATACCGCAAGCTCGGTCGTGGCGGCGTTGCCGGGATCGGGGAAGTAGTCGACCAACCGCGCCAATGCCGACCGGCTGCGCCGTTGCGTCGCGGTTTCGAGCGTCAGTTCCTGCGCAATCCGGTCCTGCGTATAGGCGAATTCGTCGCCGAGTGCGGCCATGATCTCGAACAGCATGACGGCCTGATCGGCCTCGATCCGTTCGGACCAGCGCGGATAGCGCGCCGCTGCGAAATCGAGCAGGGCGCGCCGGTAGCTCCAGAAATCACGCGCCAGATAATCGATCGGGAAATCGACCGTCGCCTCGCTCGTCGGCTCGCATTCGTCGCGACAGTCGAACAGCGATTCGCAGCCCTGTTTGAAACTGAAGGCGCGATTGTTGAAGAACGGATCGATCGCCGGACTGGCGATCGTCAGCCGGTAGATGGCGAAATCGCCCGGTGCCGCGACGGTGATCTCGAGCGCCTCGCGCAGCCCGGCTGGCCCGCGCACAATCCGCCAGCCGATGCTGACAATCGCTGCCGACTGCCCGGTTTCGGTCGAAATAATGGTGACACCCAGTGTGGGCGCGGCGAGCAACGGCCCTTCATCGACACCGGGCAGCGGCGGCACGAGTTGCGCGGCGGCGACCATCGGCACATCGAGCGACGACGGCTCGACCACAAAGAACACGCGCAGCACGGTTTGCACGGCGGGATCGACGACCTGGATGAAGTCGATTCCCGTCAGTGCGGTCTGCTCGCAAAGCAGCGAAAGGCGGCTGGGCAAGGTCAAAATGCCACCTCCTCGCGCAGCAGCCGGGTCTCACCGCGCTGAATGACCAGATAGCGGACATCGATCAGCAGGGTCGATTCGACCGCCGCCACGCGAATATCCTCGACCTTGATGATCGTCGCCAGCCAGCGGGTCAGGGCTTGATAGACGAAGGTCTGCGCCATCGACGCGACCTCGGGCGAATTGGGGGCAAAGACCATGCGGCGGATGCCGGCCCCGAAATCGGGGCGGTTGATCCGTTCGCCCGGCGCCGTCAACAAGACCTGGCGGATAAGCTGCCGGACATAGGCCTCATAATCGGTTTCCTCGGCCGCACGACCACCATTGCGGTCGATTGCGAATGGGTAACGCAGGGTGTGGAGGGGTAGCTTGCTCATGCCATCACATCCCCGACACGCGGGGGTCGCCCTGCGTCACCATCATCGGCACCGGCGGGGCGGGCGATGGCGGAATGGCGGTCCCGACGGCAGCGGCACCGACGGCCGGCGTTCCCATGATCTTCACCCGCGTACACCCCATGATCCAGTTGCCCACGGCGGGGATGGGGAATTGCATCACGTCGGCGACCGTGCCGATCGGCCCCGCCGCGGTCTGGACGCGGGCGTTCGTCGTCACCTTGGCCGCCGCGGGGGCTCCGGCGGCGGCAATGCCCGAAGGCAGGACAGACAGGGGAAGTGCCATTGCTCTGCTCCCTCACATCACCGTCAGCGCGCCGTTGAGCGCGTCGAAACCCGAATCGGTGAGCGTGACCGAATTGATCCCGCCAGTATGTTTGATGCTGCCCGCTTCGAGGGTGATCTCGGTGCCGGTCATCGTGATCTTCGCGCCACCCTGCGTTTCGATCTCTAGCGTTCCCGAATCCTCGATACGGATGGTCGCGCCGGGCGTACGCAGGAACACGACCTTGGGCGATGCGTCGGCATCTTCGATTTCGCCGTCTTGCCAAAAGGCCCCGACCCACACCGGGAAATTCGCCTGACCGGCTTCGAATTCCACCCAGACACTGCTACCGACAGGCGGAATTGCGAAGAAGCCGATTTTTGACCCGGCGTATGGCGCGCAGGGCAGCGCCCATAACGCCTTCTCGCCCATGACTTCGGGGACGACGACCTGGACACTACCGCGTTTCAGCGGATCGGTATTGTCGACGACGCGCCCGCGATATTTGCCAAAATAGTGGCCGGCGAGCGCTTCCAGCAGACGGTCGAGATCGGCGTCGTTCATCAGCTGTACTCCCCCAACCCGTTGGCGCGCAGCGTGAAGTCCATAAAATGGTCGGTCGCGGTGATGACATGCGTCGCCTTCATCACCTGATAGGCCCCCGTCAGGCCGGGTCCGGCATTTTCGACCTTCACGATCTGATGCGGACGCACGATGAAATCGAGCTGTTCGAGCGTCGCCGAACAATCGATTTCGACAAACCAGCTTTGTTCGTTGACGATGGCTTCGGTGGCGAGGAATTTCTCGGTTGGCGTAACCGCTGCCGGCGTGATGATCGTGCGATCAAGGCCCTTGATTGCCAGCGGACGTTCGGGATCGACGGGCTTTGCTGCGTCGCCAATTTCAGCGACGACGTTCTTTTCGCGGTCGCCATCCATCGCAAAGCCCGTGGCCGAGGTCGGTTTTTCGAAATTGATCCGCGCGTCGAACTTGCTGACATTGGGGCAGGCGGCGGCCGGAGGATTGACCCGCAGTACCTTGTTGTCCTTGGCGATCAGCACGGGAATTTGCGGGATATCGCCGGCTTGCGAGCGCTTGGGCGACGTCGCGAAATGGGCGGTCTCGATCACCGACGCGATGCCGCCGATCGGCGACGCCTTGACGACGTAGCTGATCCAGAATTCAAAATTATTGCGCCGAGCGGCATCCTCGACGAACGCCAAGTCGGTCGTACTTTGGGTCAGCTGCGCCTTCTGCTTGTCATGCTCGACAAGCGTATCCTGTGCATCGACTTCGAACTTATAGGCACCGACGATCTGCTTCACGACGTCCGACACGCGGGCGGCATATGTCGCCTGGACGCCGGCCTTGCCCATTTCGAGGCGACGATCTTCGCCATGGACTTCGGTCCAGCTGCCGGGTCCGCCGAGCATCGAGGACGTTCGAAGTTTTGCAACGACACCGTAAATCAGGCACTCTAGGCCGGTGCCGGTATCGACGAACATCCCGATTTTGACGTTCTTCTTGAATACCCCTTTGTCGGCAATTTCATGTTTGTCAGTGCAGATATCGTCTTCGAACCGCAGCGCGAAACGCGATGGTTTCGATAATTCCATCTCAACACGCGCCTCGACGAGCATTTTCAGCTCGTCGGAGGTGAACGGCGTAAAGCCGTCCCCCAGCGTGAGAAGAACGCCGTAGCCCATTGGTCAACTGCGCACCGGAATGCCGACGAGCAGCGTATCGAGCGCCGCTTCGACCGTCATGGCGTCGTTCAGCGCCGCGATCCGCCAGAACCCCGCCGCATCGTCGAGATAATGCGCCGCAATATGGTCGAGCCGCTGCCCTTCGCGCAGCTTGTGCCGCCCCAATTCATGCTGTTCGGGAATTTCGGCGGGTGTGACGCAGGCCACGGTTCGCCCGCGCCGGTCGACGGCCGACGTGACGGTTGCGTAGCGGACGTAGCGGCTTTTGGCATCGAAGTCCGACATCGCGTGTCCCCTAGAACGGCAGCATCGAACGCGCCGCGGTGAGCGCGTTGGCGAAATTCAAATCGGCGAGAATATCTTCTTGCTTGCGGGTGAATTCATAGGCCGACTTGGCGAAGTCACTCGCGACACTCGTCTTGCATTTGAAGACTTCGGGCGTCAGCACCTTGAGCTCGAACGTCACCGTCGCCATCAGCGGGTACAGGAGCGCGGTGAATTCGGTAATTTCGATCGACAGTGTCGTGACCCTGACCGGCAGGATGACGCCCGGTCCAAGGATCAGCAGCGCAAGCGGCACCTTGGTGCGGGTCGAATTGGTCTGGAACGCCCGCCCCTGCACGTTGGCCGCGACCGCACCGATAAGATCACCGAGCCCATCCTTGGGCGGCATTATCAGTTTTTGAATTGCCGCAATGCGCGACGCTATCCCCGTCGCCATCGCAATCGGGTTCATATCTTCAAGGTCATTGGTCGCGTCGAGTTCGAGCGCGAACTGAAAGGTTTCCTCGGGATCGAAGGGTGCCGCCGACGGCGACGGCCCGGCCCGCTTCGACGGATCGACCTCGAACGGATTCCACGGCTTGAAGTTGCGGGTCACCTTGGCGGGGTTATACTGGAACGGGATGATGTTGGGCACGATGATGCCCAGCTCCTCGGCCAGTTGAACGATCGCCCCACGCAGCAGCGGCGGACCAAGTGGGCTACCGGTATTAGCCACGGAGCGCCGTCCTTGGCCGCCGCAGCGGGGTTACGGCGTCGACCAGCACGGTGCGGCCTTCCTTGACCAATTCGGACGCCGCGCCATCGACGAGATCGTCGAGCGTCATCGCCCGGTCGCTCTCATGCGCGGTGTAACGCGCGCGCAGTGCAGCGCTTTTGATCTGCGCCGGGGTGAGGTCATGGCGCTCGGCCAGCGCTGCCAGCGCTGCCAGCGCCGTGTCCGTGTCGAGTGCTGCCGCTCCCAGCGCCGTCACCGCCAGCCGCCAGACGCGCTCGCGTTCGGCGGCGCGCGGCCGGTCGAAATCGACGGTATGCCGGATCCGTCGGATGAATGCCGGGTCGAGATTGGCGCGACGGTTGGTCGACAGGATGACGATACCGTCATGCGCCTCCATGAGCTGCAGCAAATGCCCGGTATCGGCGTTGGCGTGACGATCGGTTGAATCCTTGACGTCGGTGCGCCGCGCAAACAGCGCGTCGGCTTCCTCGAAAATCAGCGCCGCCCCCGCCTCGCGCGCGCAAGCGAACGCCTGGCTCAGGTTCTTCGCGGTCTCGCCGATATATTTGCTTGTCGTCGCCGCGAGATCGACCACCAGCAAATTAACCCCCAGATCGCGCGCAATGACCTGTGCTGCGGTCGACTTACCGACGCCGGGCGGTCCGGCGAACAATGCCGTAAGCGCCGCCGCCCCGGCGAACTGGCGGGCGGCATCGGGCGCTTCCAACACATGCGCGCGCGACCGCGCCTCGAACGCGATCCGCCGCAGCAGACGCTCGACCCCAGCGTCGAGGATCAGGTCGTCCCAGCCATAGATCGGATCGATCACCCGCCCGATGCCGCGCATCCGCGACCGCGCCAACGTCCGCAGTTGCGCCGTCGCTTCGTCGATCGTCGCCGGGGCAACCCGCGCCGCCTGTTCAAGATCGTCGAGCGATACGCCTGGCATCGTCGCTATAATCTGGCTGGCTTCGGCGAGTTGCGGCGCGAGCGATTGCCACAGCGCCGCCTTGGTCGCGACACTGGTTTCCGGCAGCCGCACGACGATATCGGCGAGCCCTTCGCGCCGGGGCGGCGCATCATCGTGATCGACACACACGCACTGCAGCCGCGCCAGCGCCACCTTGGCCGGCCACGCCGATGCCCCCGAACGCCAGATGAGCGCAGCATCTGAAAACAGCGCAAACCGCTGCAGCCGCATGAAGTTTTCGGCCCAGTCCGGGCCGGTCAGCGCCGCCGGATCGACCAGCAACGCCGTGCGGCCAAGCGCGTTTACGACCGCTGAGGCAAAGTGCCGACGGCCCGCGCCTTCGCGTCCCGTCACGACAAGCCGCGTCGGTCCGACGGCTTGCGCGCGCTCCAGTCGTGCTATGGTTGCAGCGACCGGCCATTCGGATGGCGCGTCACGCGGTTCGACCGGCGCGACACCGAGCACCAGTGCCAGGTCAAGCGACACCGCCCCGAACAGCCAGTCGACGATGCGCGGATCGGCCTCGAAGCCAGTACCCGTCCCGGGCATCCCCGCCACGGGACGCACCAGCGCCCACATCGCCAGCGGCCCGGTCGGTCGCCAGATCGGGCGTGGCGGCAGCGCGGCCAGCCGCTTGGCAAGGGCCTCGGTCGGCAGATACTGGCTCGGCGTCCCCTGCGCTGCAGCGACCAACGGGCCGAGCGCTGGTTCGACCGCAACCGCGATCGCCAGTTGCAGCAACTCGCTCTCGGCTGGCGCGAGGCCGAACACCGTCGTCAGCCGATCCCACAACGCGCCGTCCTTGCCGGCCAGCGCATCCGCAGCGACATCGCCCTCGTCGCGCGGCTGCTGCGCGCGCCAGTGCGCCTCGGCAGTCGGATCGTCGACGTCGGCACTTTGAGCCAACCAATCAAGGCGACGCATCAGCCCCCCGCGCGCCCTGACGGCGATCCATTCGGCGGCGCACATTGGCTGTGCGGCCTTCACAGGATGATCCAAAACGGCTGCGATTCGGCCCCGTTGACGACCAGCCGGACCGGATGTGCCCCGGCAACCGTGATGTCGAACAGCGGGTGAAACTCGATTTTCCCGGCGCTGCGCACGAAATGTCCGCGGTCGGTCAGCGCGACGCCGGTAAAGGCGGCAAGTTCGGCATATATTTCGCCGTCGACGGCGACCAGCACGTCGAGCCCTGCTGCAGTCAGATCGAACAGGTTTTTGGTTTTGACCTCGACGCGTTTCTTGACGTTCACACTCGCCGACTCGATCCGGGGCCCGAGCGAAAAGCTTGACTGACCGCTTTCCTGCCGGGTCGTGCGCGGGGTGCCGTTGCGGGTCAGCGCCGTGCGCGTCGTTTCAACCGAAACTATGTAGATTCCGGGAGTTGTTTCGATATCGAACGCCGGCGCGCCGCCAAGCTTGATCGTGAGCTTGGGCTGCATTTCGAACGACGCTTCGTTCGGGCCAATCGTGACCGCCCAGCCGGGATTGAGCAGCGGATCGATCGGTGCCGCCCGAACCGGCGTTGCAAGCGCCTGCCAATGCGCCGACCGCAGCACGATGGTCGCGCTTCCACGCGTGCCGTCCCCGGCCAACGCCGTCCCCCGCAGCGTGATGCGATTGACCGGAGCGACCGACAGCGTCGCGCGCGCCGGTACGGTCTCGATCGATTGCGGACCGATCCCCGTAGCGGGCGGCGGTTCGAACTGCAGCAGTCCGGCCACGGCGTCGATGCGCGGGGCCTGCCCCGCGCTGACGAACAGGCCGATATCGAACACCGTGCCGCGCGTCGCGGTTGGTGCTTCGGGTTCGATGATCACCGGCCGGACTTCGAAATAGGCCGACAGTCGCGTCGTCGCACTGTCGTCGGCATGCCAGAAACCAAGCGCTTCCTCGGGCGTCAGCGCGCGCATTGCCAGATCGAACCGGTTGTCGCGACCGATGAGTCCGCTCGGCATGACCAGCTTCGGCCCGCCAGTGTCGGGGGTAATCTTCAACGTATCGGTGAGCCGCGGAAAATCGTGGAACGTCTTGAGCGCAAGGCCGAAAAGCAGCTGCTGAATTTCGGCGTCGAACACATCGTTGACCTGATGATGCGCCGTCAGGATGTAATACAGCATCAGCGTCAATGACTGACGCGAAACCGCATTGGGGCCGGCACCGGGCGGCGGATCGTTCTTGGAAAACGGGTCCTCCATCACATGATAGAGGTGCAGATTGAGCGTATTGGTTTCGGCCCCGACGCGTTCGGGTGGCATCGCGGTAACATTGAGCGTGATCGGCGCCGGACTGCCCACCCGCTTGAGTAGCGCGCGCACATTTAGGTTGAGCAGGTTCTGCAGGGTCTGGGTCACCAGAAAAAGATTGGCGGTGGGCATGGCGTTAGCGGCGTCGCAAACCGAACAGCGTCAGCGCGCGCGGTTCGGACGATAATTGGCCGATCACCGATGCTTCGGCCGCTGTCATCGGACGGCGCGGCGCGGGCGGTGCTTCGGTTCGTGGTTGGGTCTTGACCGCTTCGGGGGCCCGGCGTGGCGGCGCGACCGCAGCCGGGGCGTCGGGTGCAGTGAACGCGTTCGAATCGGCGGACTGTGGTGGCAGAATGATGGGGGGTGGTTGCAACAGTTGGGCGACGCGCGGCGGCGAGGGCTCGGCAGCTGTTCGGGCGACGGCATCGGCGGCGTTATCCGTCGGCGCGATCCCCGGTTGCCGAACCATGGGCGCAGCAGGTGGCTTTACCACCGGCGCGGCGATGTCCGGGTTCGCCGCGAGCGCGGGTGGCGACGGCGGCGCATGCGGCGGGGGTTCGGCGGACTGCGCTGGAGCGGAGGTTCGCGCCGGTGTCGGCGATGCCGCTTCGACGAGCGCGACAATTGGTTCGGGTAGCACGAGATCGTCAGGCATGATCTGACCGACGGCAGGACGGAACGGCGGCTGCGCCGGAGCAACTGCGGTGGCGCGTTCACGCCCCGGCGCTGTCGAAGGTGCAAGCGCGCGCGGCGCGTCAACCGCTGGCGGTACTGCCGCAGCCGTCGGGCGGTCGCGCGCCACAGGCGGAGGCACCGCTGACGCTTCGGCTGGCGCAAAGGGTCGCGGCTGCGGCGCAAACGGTGCCGCAGTTGGATCATCGTCGGCGATTGCCACATCGTCGCCAAGGGGCGGCATGATGCCGAGCATGCCGTTCAGCGCCGGGTTGTTCAGCCGCTGATCGGCGAGCGCGATCGGCGATTGCGATGCCCCGGCCGGCAGCGGCAGCGCGACCGGACCCGCAGCACTGCGATCGAACAACCGCTGCAGATAGCCGCTCATGCGCTGCGCCGCGCCAAACGCATCCCGGCGGCGCGTTCGCCTTCGATCATCGTCGCATAGGCGCGGCGTTCGTCACGCCCAAGGCCAAGAATTTCGGCGCGGCTCCAGCCATAGCGCGCCGCGATCAAGTGGATCTCGCGCATCAGAAAGGGCCGTTCGCCAGCCAGCCGCGCCGCCAGATAGGCCGCGATATCGAACCGGACGGCGGCGACATGCCCGCAATTCGGGCAGGCCGCATCGAGATCGATGCTGAGCACCGGAGCTGCGGTTTCGAGCCAGTCGGCAACGGCGTCGGGGTCGCTGACGACCCCCGCGTCGGTCAGCCGTTCCACAAGCGCGCGCCCCTGCGTCGTCGCAGCGACATCGCCGAGCGTCGGTGGCCGAACCCGCTGACCATCGGGCAGCGTCCAATAGCCATCGGGTCCGGTCGGGCCGGGTCGCTCGGCATCCTGAACACGGATCAATTCGGCAAGGCTGAGGGTGAATTCGAACCCGGTCCGGCACTGGGCGCAGGTCAGCCGGCATTCGGCAGCATCGCCATACAGCAGCGTATAGACTGCCGCGAGCAGCCGATCGACATGCGACACATCGAGTGAATCGAACCCAGACGGCAGGCCATCGCCGGGCTGCACGATCCGGCGCAGCAAGCCGATCGCCTCGCCCGCGCCGCTGCCCGCGCCGAACTGCATTTCGTCGCTGCCGCACGCCGCCGCAACCTGCATTGCGACGTCATGGCCATGGCCATTGCGGGTGATCAGCATCACTGCGCGTCCTCCCCGACGGCTGGCGTCAGGTTTCGAGCTGTTCGACGACCGCGATGTCGCGAGCAAAGCCTTCATTTTGCAACACTATCGTCTCGAACGCGACGGCGTTGGCATTGGCATCAAGTTCGGGGACCGCGATGAATTCCGAGACCCACGCCCGGAAAACGTTCCACGCCCGCACCTTCGTCCCCTGCAGATTGTAGAGTTCGATGATCAGGTCCTTGCGGAAATGCTTGAGCGACATGCCGCCGTCGCCGGCGGTCGAATAGGTCTTGGTCGCCCAGTTTTCGAATGCGGGGTCATGCGTGATGCCGCGTTCGATGGTGATCGGTTCGAACGACGACACGCCGGGGGAATGGCGCTTGGTCGACAGGTCGCCGCCGTCGCGGTGGCTGACGACTTCGGTCGTGCGCTTCAGCCCGCTGACCTTGCTGATTCCGGCGATCGGGCCAAGCGTGCCTTCGTCGTCCCAGACGAGGCGAAACTTGAAGTTCTTGTAGGGGTCGATGCGGGTCGGGTTGACGCTGAATTGGGCCATGACGGGTCTCCGTGACGCAAGTGGCTTAGATCTGGACCTGGCCCGCGATCTGCTTGACGGTAAGGACTACGAATTCGGCGGGTTTGAGCGGCGCGAACCCGACGATCACATTGACAATGCCAAGGTTGATGTCGGTCGCCGTCGTCGTCGTACTGTCGCACGCCACGAAATAGGCGTCGCTGGTCTTGCGACCGGCAAACGCGCCCTGACGGAACATCCCGTTCATGAACGACCCTGCCGCCAGCCGTATCTGCGCCCAGAGCGGCTCGTCATTGGGTTCGAACACGGCAAAGTGCAGCCCGCGATACAGGCTTTCCTCGATATACAGCATGGTCCGACGCACCGGCACATATTTGTCGTCGATATTGCCCGAATCGTTGAAGCCGACGAGCGTCCGCGCCCCCCATGCGACAACGCCCGACGGGAAAACGCGAAGCGCATTCAGTGCCTTGGGGTTGATGTCGCCATTGTCCAGATCGGTGATCCGGCGCTCGAGCCCCGACACCCCGCGAACCGTTGCTTCAAGTCCAGCAGGTGCCTTCCAGATACCGCGGTTGCCATCGACCCGCGCATACAGCCCGGCTACCGAGCCGGCGGGGTCGATAACCTTACCCGTGGGTGTGCCATCGGCGATGCGCAGTCGTGGCCAGTAAGCCGCCGCATTGCGGGTTTCGATCCCGATCCGCAAGGCATCGACCCCGGTGGTGGCAGCCGCGATCGTCGTCCAATTGGCCGGCGGATCGACGATCAGCATCGCCCGCTTCAGTGCGCAGAAGGCGCTTGCCACACCCCAAAGCGCCTGTCGTTCGGTATCCGGCTGCCCATCGGCGCGCGGTAACACCATCAGGTTGAACAGGTCGACATCGGTATTGATGACCGCGAACGCATCGGCATAGTCTTTGGCCAGTGGGCCGGTGCCATCGTTCCCTTCCACCGACACGATGGTGTTCTGAAAGGTACCGCCACCCGCAATCCCTGATGGTTTCCCGACCGTATAACTCACGACATTCTGCGGCTTGAGCGCGGGGTCGAAGATCGTGTCTTCAAGCTTCACCCCGACGGTTGTTAGCACCCCAGCCGTGCCGGTATTGTCGCCGCCGTAGCGCGGCTGCAGCGCGAGCCGATTGCCGGTCCGCTTGATGCTCCACCGCCCGCTCGTATTGGCTTCGATTTGCGCCGCCAGTTCGTCGAGCGCCTCACGGCCGTTCGCCAGCGACTGCTTGCCACCGACTTCGGCCATCGACCCGGCCCCGGCGAGCGCGACGGGGATCCCGGTTCCGTGCGGCGAATTGGGGCTGTCATCGATAAGTTTGAAACCAGTGAGACTGGCGCGCGTATTGCCGAACAGCTCGCGCAGCACCCTGAACCGATTGGCCGAGGTGCCTACGCGCGCGACAAGGCCTGTTGGTGCGGGCCGAATATCACCGTAGCCATCGCCTTCGATGCCGCCCGCTGTGCCGAAGCCGAGCGGCGCGGCAATATCTCCGGATTGCGCTGGCAAAATCGCCAGCCGGCCCGAGCTGCTGCTGATTGAAAGCAGGCGAAAATCCTTGAGGCCGCCGCCCGCCGCGGTTGGCCCCGAGACCTCGACCACGACCGTATCGGCGATTCCGTTCGACGCCAGCGCGGCGTTGATGTCCTTGGTCCACTGGGTCGCGATCTCATCGGGCTTGGGTGCCCCCGGCGTCACCCCCGGGCAGTCGAGGGCCGCCATTACAGCCGCTGTTATCGGTGGTTTCCCGGCGACGCTGACGCGCAGCGAACGGACGGTGGCCGTCACGATAAGTCCGAGCGCGCCGGTCACTGCCGGATCAAGTTTGGGGAGCACCAGTCCCGCAATCGACACGGCACCGGCGGCACCGGCGTTGGCGAGCACCTTGACGGTCACAAGGCCACTGATGCCGTTGATCGCATCTTCGATAAAGGAAGCCGCCAGCGGATCCATCGACACCCCGGCATAACGCTCGGTCTTGTCCGCGACACGATCGCCATTGGCCTTGACGATCCGGCGATAGACTGTGAAGTTGAAGGTCCGTTCCGGCGACGCTGTGTCATAGTCGATTTCGACCCGCAGCATATTTCCCAGCATACCCGAATCGCGCGCCGTTACTTCGAGCACGCTCTTGCCGCCGGTTTCGGCGTTTAGCGTCACTTGCGCCGGTTGCGCATTGTGCGCGATGCGGCAGACGTAAGCCGCGCCGCCGCCATTGACGTAGAATTGGCGGACCTGATCGGCGAGTTCACCGCTAGTGGTGACACCGAACTCCGCTTCGAATTGCGCCATGCTCTGCAGCTTGATCGGCGTCAGCATCCGGCCCTGTTCGGCCATGCCAACAAACGCTGCGATCGATGTCGCGACGCCGGCAATGGCGCGCGATCCGGATGATTCCTCGACGACATAGACGCCGGGGTAGGAAACAGCTGCAGGCATCGCACTCTCCCAAATTCGTGTACGAACACGAAATTTCAGATCGATGAGGTCGTGAGAACCAGTTCTTTGCCTGGAATCACCCGACTCGAGTGCGACTTACCCGGAGGTTATCTGCGGAGGCGTAACGAGCACAAGTTAAAACTGCGAACAATAGTGATTCAAATCTTTTGACAATCGCGCTGCGACTTAAGTCTCCAAAAAAATGATTTATATATGAACCAATAGCTCCATTATCACTAACAAATACCGAGGTCGTAGAGTCTCGCTAAAGATCGTTTGCAGACCAGCTGTGGCAGCGGCATCTGCACGCACCGCCGTTGCAGCGCTGGCCCCGCTGTCCCTATATGGCATACGCAACGTCCGCGTTCCCAAAGGGTTTTCCATGGCATTCGTCCGCACCACCTGGCGGGTTCTCGTCGGCATCAAGGACCTGCTCGTCCTGTTGCTGCTGATCATATTCTTCATCGGGCTGTGGGGTGCGCTGACGCTCGGCCATGGCACGATGCGCGTCCCGTCGGGGTCGGCACTGGCGATCACCCTCGATGGTGCCGTCGTCGACCAAGCGAGCGAGCGCTCGCCGCTGCAATTCATCAGCGGCAGCGACGTCGGGGCGGAAACCCAGGTCCGCGACATTATCCGCGCCATCGAGACCGCGCGCACCGACGACCGGATCAAGATTATCACGATGGATCTCGACACCTTTGTCGGATCGGGAGAGGCCAATCTTCAATCGATCGGCAGCGCGCTGCGGCAGTTCAGGGCGAGCGGCAAAAAGGTCTATGCCTATGCCACCGCCTACACCGACGACGGCTACTACCTCGCCGCGCAGGCCGATCAGGTCTGGATGAACCCGCTGGGCGGCGTGCTGCTCACCGGACCCGGCGGCGCCAACCTGTATTTCGGCAAGGCGCTCGCCAAATTGGATATCGATATCAACGTCTTCCGCGTCGGCACCTACAAGGCCGCCGTCGAACCCTTCACGCGCGGCGATTCCTCGCCCGAAGCCCGCGCTGCCGAACAGGCGCTGGTCAACAGTCTGTGGGCGACCTATGCTGCCGACGTGGGCCGCGCGCGCAAGGGTGTCGACGTCAACGCCTTCCTCGCCACCCTGCCCGATCGACTGAAATCGGCGGGCGGTGACGAATCCAAGGCCGCACTCGACGCCAAGCTTGTCGATACCATCGGCAGCCGCGCCGCGTTCAGCGCCGCCATGGCCAAGATCGTCGGCGACGGCGACGACACGTCTGCCGATGACTTCAATGCCATCGGCCTTGCGGACTATGTCGCTGCAAACCGCCCGTCGAAATCGGGCCCGGCGGTTGGCATCGTCTACGTCACCGGCAATATCGTCGATGGCGAAGCGCCGCGCGGCACCGCCGGCGGCACGACCATCGCCAAGGCAATTCAGG
Organism: Sphingomonadales bacterium; assembly: GCA_038229555.1. Taxonomy (GTDB): domain Bacteria; phylum Pseudomonadota; class Alphaproteobacteria; order Sphingomonadales; family Sphingomonadaceae; genus Sandarakinorhabdus. The sequence continues at coordinate 321,530 of JBBROI010000001.1, read as the reverse complement.
AGGCGCTGGCGAAGAACGACGACATCAAGGCGCTGGTCGTGCGGATCGATTCGGGCGGCGGCTCGGTGCTCGCCTCGGACGAGATCCGGTCGGCGCTGATTTCCGCCAAGGACCAGGGTCTGCCCATTGTTGCATCGTTCGGCCCGGTCGCGGCATCAGGCGGGTACTGGGTCGCCACCGCCGCCGATGAAATCTATGCTCAGCCATCGACGATCACCGGGTCGATCGGCGTTTTTGCCATCATCCCGAGCTTCAACCGCGCGCTCGGCCATATCAACGTCGGTGCCGATGGGGTGAAATCGACCCCCTATTCGGGCGAGCCCGATGTCGTTCGCGGCCTGTCACCCGCAACCAAGGCGATCCTGCAATCGTCGGTCGAAAATATCTATGGCCGCTTTACCGGCATTGTCGCACAGGCGCGCAAGCTGCCGGTCGCCGAGGTCGATCGCATCGGGCAAGGCCGCGTCTGGTCGGGAACGACTGCGAAGGAGCTGAAACTGGTCGACGGGCTTGGCGGGCTCGATGCCGCTATTGCCGCCGCCGCCCGCCGCGCCAAACTGCCCGCCGATGTGCGGACGGTCGATGTCGAACGCAAGCAATCGCCGCTCAGTCAGCTTGTTGCCGCTTCGCTCGGCTTCGGCGAGGCCGAAGAACATATCGCCCGCGATCCCTTCGCCAAGCTTGCGGCCACCAGCCGCCAGCGCTGGTTATCGGCACTCGGCGATGTCAGCGTCATGGCAACCGGGCCGACGATGCAAGCCGCGTGCACCGAATGCGTCGCAATGGGCTCCCCGCGACCGGCAGCGGCGGCAAAGGGGCAGAGTTGGCTGACGGCGATCCTGAGCAAGCTGCCCTGATGCAACTGACGAGGCGCGAGGCCTTCGGATCGTTGGCGGCGGTGCCGCTGCTTGGGGCAGCAGCGAAAGCGCCCCTGCCCTACAGTTTCCCCGCCGTTGCCGAACGCCGCGAAGATGCCGAGGTCGTCATCCGCGCCTATCGCAGCGTGCACCCCGGGCTATTGCGTTACAACACCCCCGCCAGTCTTGCCGCCGCCGAAACGCGGTTGCTCCGCGACGCTGTGACGGCTGAAACGCCCACGGCGTGGTGGCTCGCGTGCACCCGTTTCACTGCCAATTTGCGCTGCGGCCATAGTTTCGTCAGCCCCTATAACCAGGGCAAGGCGATGACTGCTGCCGTCACCGACGCCGTGCGCCGCCTGCCGGTCAACTTCCGCTGGATCGCCGGACGGATGATCGTGACGCGCGTGCATGGCGACATCCCGCGGCTGACACCTGGCTGCGAAATCCTCGCGATCGACGGTGAGCTATCGGCAGCCTTGCGCCGACGCTTGCTGCCGTTGACGCGTGCCGACGGGCATAACGATGCCAAACGCCTCGATCTGCTCGGCAGCTGGGGGCGCAGCGCCCATGAAGATTTCGATGTATTGCGCCATGTTTCGGCAACGGCTTGGCGCGATACGGTAAGGCTCAACTGGCGCGGGCGCGATGACAGGGCGCATAATGCGGAACTGCCACAACTTTCGGGGCCGTCACCCGTCGCCACTGATACCCCCGACGCAGCGCTCTTCAGCAGCACCAGCGTCGGCCGCGGCGTGGTGCTGACCATGCCGAGCTGGGTCGCTTATAAGACCAAATGGGACTGGCGCGGGTTCATCGATACAACCGTGGACGCGGCGATTGCCACCAAGTCGCCTGCAATCATCGTCGATCTGCGCGGCAACGAAGGCGGCAGCGATTGCGGGGACGTGCTGCTCGCCCGTTTCATCGACACCCCATTGCCTGCCCCCGACGCCGCACGACGGGTACATTATCGCACCACCCCGCCCGATCTCGATGCGGTGCTCGATACATGGGATGATAGCTTCCGCAAGATCGGCGTCGGTAGCCCCGGACCCGACGCCGCCGGCTTTTATGATCTTGGCCCTGCCGAAGACGATGGCGGCGGCGCGATCCAACCGAAGGGCCCGCGCTATACCGGCAAGCTGATCATACTCATCGACGCCGCATGCAGTTCGGCGACGTTCCAGTTCGCCGCCCGCGTCCGCCGCCACCGGCTCGGCACGTTGGTCGGTGAACCGACCGGCGGTAATCTACGCGGCATCAACGGAGGGGCCTTCTTCTTCGTCCGTCAGCCGCATTCGCGACTGGAGAGCGACCTGCCGATCATCGGCTATTATCCCTCCGGTGCGCAGTCGGATGCAGGGGTGGTGCCCGACGTGCTGGCCAGTCCGACGGCGGCAAGCATCGCCAACGGCACCGATCCGGGGATGGCGGCGGCGATGCGACTGGTCTGACGACGGATTAATCCCGCTCGCGGTACCCCGGCAGCGCCACGCCCTTGGCGATCGCCAGCGCGCGCAGAATAAAGCCCGCCGCAGCACCCACTGCCCCGGCGACTATCGTCTCGACGCCCAGTTGCGCCAGCAGGACAAACACCCCTGCCCCCAGCGCGGCCGCCGAGACATAGATTTCCTTGCGCAGCAGGATCGACGGCTCGCCCGCCAGCACATCGCGGATGATGCCGCCAAAGCTCGCGGTCAGCACACCCATGACGATCTGCGCCAGCGGCGGGACACCATAGCTCGCCGCCTTGGCTGCGCCGATGACCGCATACGCCGCCAGCCCGACGGCATCGAACCACAGCAATGCCGACAGGCGCCAGCGATCGGCCTGCAACACCCAGACCGCACCGGCGGCGATCAGGCAGACGCCGAGCACATCCTGCCGCCCCACCCAGAACACCGGCGCGCCGATCAGCAGGTCGCGCAACGTCCCGCCGCCGATGCCGGTGATAGCGGCGAAGAACGCGAACGTGACGATGGTCTGTTTCTTGCGTGCCGCCGCGAGTGCGCCACTGACCGCGAACACCGCAACGCCGACGAGATCAAGGATCGCGAGCAGCGGCGCGATACCGGTATTGACCACTGGCATCTCAGCGCCGCGCCCTGTGAGGGGTCGGCCGATACAGGAAGGAGCACCGCTGTAGGGCGTGGGGGTACGCCTGCGCCGGAAGCCCGTACGCGATCCAGCTTGCTTGACGACGGTACTTTGGCATCGCAATATTATGGCGCGGTTTCGGTCGCGCCGACAAGCTGGAGATGGCCATGAGCGGAGGTTCGAACGCGCGGCTGTGGTCACAAAAGCGCACGTTTCTTGAAAATAACGCCGTTCAATATACCAAGTTGGAATATATGCCTTCCGAAGCCGGACTGGTCCGGGTCGATATCGCGCCGTCGACCTACGGCAACACGGGGTTGGTGGTACACGAAATTCGCGCCTATGCCAGCCGCGACAAAGCTGCGAGCAAACACGCCACCAACCTAACGGCGCACTGGTTGCCTTGGGCTTCAAAAAAGGCCGTCTATGTCGATCTCGACGACACGGCGCAGCTATTCTTGACCAGCGAGATCAACGGCTGCACGATCCGCGTCGGCCGTCCGAACAACGAGCGCACGACCCCACTGCGGGTCATTCATGTCGCGGGGGATTCGCCCAACTCTGCCAAGTCGGAAGGGTCGAAATGGCGCAACGAGAAGGGCGAGGCGCTCGGCCTCGGACAGTCGTCGCGCCGGTTCTCGAGCGGCGGACTGATGGGAGAATCGAATCCGAGCAACACCGGCTACCCTGGATCGGGCGAACTTGTTGGCTATGGCGACCGCAGCGAATTGGAATCCGACGCCGATTGGCACAATGTCATCGGTTTCAATATGGGCAACGGCGACTGGCGCATTTTCTCCCAGAGCGTCAAATTCACGGAAAAAGCCCTAGTCCCGATCGTCCAGCAGATCTGGCCCCCGAACGTCTGAGGTTAGCGCGCAAATAGCAATAATCGTCCCGCCTTAGATGTGAATTGGTTTCCCCGTCACCGCCATTGCCGCCTCCTTCAGCGCCTCGGGGTGCGTCGGGTGGGCGTGGCAGGTCAGGGCAATATCCTCGCTCGACGCGCCGAATTCCATCGCCAGCGCGGCTTCGGCGATCATCGTTCCGGCCATGCTGCCGATGATATGGACGCCCAACACACGGTCGGTCTTGGCGTCGGCGAGCACCTTCACAAAGCCTTCGGTGTCGCGATTGGCCTTCGACCGGCTGTTGGCGGCGAAGGGGAATTTGCCGACCTTGTACGCGACGTTCGCTGCCGTGAGCTCCTCCTCAGTCCGGCCGACCGTCGCGACTTCGGGGTGGGTGTAGACGACCGCCGGGATGACGGCGTGGTTCACATAGCCCGTAAGCCCGGCGATAGTGTCGGCGCAGGCAAGGCCTTCGTCTTCGGCCTTGTGCGCCAGCATCGGGCCGGGCACGACATCGCCGATTGCCCAAATGCCGGGTACCGGAGTCGAGAAATCCGGGTTGACCATGATGCGGCCGCGGTCGAGCGTCAGTCCGGTCGCGGCAATATTGAGCCCGTCGGTGTTCGGTCGCCGCCCGATCGACAGCAGCACGATATCGGCAGCGATTTCGGTGGCGGCTCCGCCGGCGGCGGGTTCGACGGTGACGATGGCTCCCGCGCCGTCGCGGCGGACGCCGGTGACCTTGGTCGAGGTGTGGATCTCGAAACCCTGTTTGGTCAGGATCTTGGCAAAGGCGTTCGCCACCTCGATGTCCATCGCCGGGACGATGCGTTCGGCATATTCGACGACCGTCACCTTCGCTCCGAGCCGCCGCCAGACCGAACCCATCTCGAGGCCGATATAGCCGCCGCCGATGACCACTAGGTGCTTCGGCACAGCGGTGAGCGACAGCGCCTCGGTCGAGGTGACGATAACCTCGCCGTCGGGCGTCATCCCGGGCAACAGCGTAACTTCGGACCCGGTGGCGATGATGAAGTTCTTCGCGGTGATTGTGCGATCACCGACCGTGATCGACTTGGCGTCGACGAAGCTCGCTTCGCCCTTGATCCATTCGACCTTGTTCTTCTTGAACAGGAAGGCGACGCCGTCGGTCAATTCCTTGACCGCTTTGTCCTTCTCGCCGAGCAGCGCAGGCAGGTCGAGTTCGACGCCCGCGAGCTTGACGCCGAACTTGGCCAGCGCCCCCGATTGCGCCTCCTCATAGAATTCGCTGCCGTGGAGCAACGCCTTCGACGGGATGCAGCCGACATTGAGACAGGTGCCGCCGAGCCGGTCGCGTTTTTCGACGCACGCGGTCTTCAGCCCGTTCTGCGCAGCGCGAATGGCAGCAACATAGCCGCCGGGGCCGGAGCCGATGACGACGACGTCGAAGTCAGGAGTGGTCATGGTCGGTTGCTCCACCCGGCGCCAAGGCCGGAGTCAAATCGGTGTGGATGAAGTCCTTGCCCTTGAAGAGCAGCGGCTGTCGGGTCGCCTTGGCAAGCGCATAGGTAAGGCAATCGCCGAAATTGAGCTTGGCCAGGTGATGACGCCCAAAGCGAATATTGGCATCTCGGGCGAGGCGGCCATGTTCGATTGTCACCGGCACAAGCACGATGCCAAGGTTGTTCAGTGTCGAGTCGAGGACCGGGTCGATCCCGTCCTCGCGGCTATCGACCTTCAAAGCGACTTCGAAATATGAGGCCGTGGACATTTTCGGTTGAGTGGCTTGATAGATTGCCAGGGAAAACGCCTCCTCCTCTGGTTCCGAAAGAATGATGGCGAGCAGCGCCGAGCTATCGACGATCAACGCGGCAGCCCGTTCTCGTCGTACATCCAGTCATCAAGTTCCTGTTGTGTCGGCAGCGGCTTGGGCATCCTCGCGCGGATCTGCGCGGTCAACGCTCGCAGTTCGGCAAGGCGGCGGGCGATGTCTGCCTCGCGCTCGGCCGCGATCCGGTCCAGCCGCTCGCGCGCCATTTCCTTGACGATACCAGCCTTGGTCGTGCCGGTTACCTCAGCCAGTTCACCAATCATGGCGCAGGTCTCGGCATCCTTGATGTTAAGCTGCATCGGGCTTCCTTGGTAGAACCTGCGACGTTTCTACCATATGGCCGGCAACGCGGGCAATGCTAGAGCCTGACCGGCCGCCATGGCGGAAGCGCGAAGTCACGACAGCCACACCACGGCACCCGACCCTATCGCTGCGGTCGAGGTGACGAAGTCGCGCAGTCCGTCGAGATTGCCCTCGACATAGTCCCAACCTGCGTCGCCATCGCGTAACAAGGCATCGCCGAGATAGACCTTGGCTGCGGCCATCGCGGCCGGATCATAGCGCGCGCGTAGCTCGTCGTTGCTGACCGCCGCGAGCGCCGTGGCAAAGCGCGCCAGCGCCGCCGGAGCGACCATCATCGCCTGCCCCAACCCGACCTCGTGGCGGCTCGCGGTGCCGATCGGGGGCCAGTCGTGAAAGATAAAGCAAAGGCTGCCGTCGGTTTGTTTCGCCGAGCCCGTCAGCAGGAAATGGATGGCGTGCCAGGCTTTGTCGAGATCAGCCTCATCCTCCATATCGTGCTCGTCGACGGGTTCCGGCACCGGCTCCGCCTTCTTGCCAAACAGCCTCGATAGCAGACCCTGCGCCGGAGGCGGCGTCTCACATCCGAGAAAGGCGAACACCCTGTCGGGATCGGCGGCCAACTGCGCCAGTTGCGCCGCCGTCGCCCGGCGCAGGCAGAAAACCATCCCCACGCCGGTCGCCCCTACAGATCGATCAGCAACCGTGCTGGGTCCTCGATGGCTTCCTTGACCCGCACTAGAAAGGTCACCGCCTCCCGCCCATCGACGATGCGGTGGTCGTAGCTCAGCGCGAGGTACATCATCGGGCGGACGACGATCTGCCCGTCGCGGACCACGGCGCGGTCCTCGATGCGGTGCATCCCGAGCACGCCCGATTGCGGGGTGTTGAGGATCGGCGTCGACATCAGCGACCCGAACACGCCGCCGTTGGTGATGGTGAAGGTGCCACCCTGCATGTCGGCAAGCGTCAGCGCACCGGCACCAGCCCGCTTGCCGAAGTCGCCAATGGCTTTTTCGGTTTCGGCAAACGACAGCTTGTCGGCATTCTTGAGCACCGGAACAACAAGGCCGCCCGGCGACGACACGGCGATGCCGAGGTCGGCATAGTCATGATAGACGATCTCCTCGCCCTCGATCCGTGCGTTGACGGCGGGGACATCGCGGAGCGCGAGCACGACAGCCTTGGCGAAGAACGACATGAAGCCGAGCCGGACGCCGTGCTTCTTTTCGAACAAGTCCTTGTAGCGGGCGCGAGCGGCCATCACGGCGGTCATGTCGACATCGTTGAACGTCGTCAGCATCGCCGCAGTGTTCTGGGCTTCCTTGAGGCGCTTGGCGATGGTCTGGCGTAGCCGGGTCATACGGACGCGCTCTTCGCGGCGCTCTGCACCCCTCCCGCCTGCGGCGGCCGGGGGTGGAGCAGCAGCAGCGCGCGTTTTCGCCGTCCCGGCCTCCATCGCCGCAAGCACATCACCCTTGGTCAACCGCCCGTCCTTGCCGGTGCCGGTGAGGCTGGCGGGATCGAGGTTGTAGTCGTCGATCATCCGGCGGACGGCAGGCGGCATGCCTTCGAGTTCTTCTCCGCTCCCGCTTGCTGGAGAGGCCGGGGGTGGGGAGGCGCTCGGCAATGGAGCGACGGCTGCCGGCGCGGTATTCCCACCCCCGGTCCCACCCGCAAGCGGGAGGGGAGACGTCATCGCCTTCGGCTCCTCGACAACTGCCGGCGTCGGTGCCACTGCCACAGCCGGTGCCCCTGACCCCGCCTCGATCACCGCGATCAGCGCGCCGATGGTGACCGTATCGCCGACCTTGACCGCTTGTGCGCCCATGACGCCCGCGACCGGCGACGGGACTTCGACCGCGACCTTGTCGGTTTCGAGGCTGACGATCGGCTCGTCGACCGCAACCGCATCGCCGGGGGCCTTGAGCCACTGCCCGACGGTCGCCTCGGTGATCGATTCGCCCAGTGTCGGGACTTTGACTTCGGTTGCCATGGTCGTCCTCAATTCTTTCGTGTCATCCCGGGCTTGACCCGGGACCCAGCTTATGTCCCGCCCTGCCCAGAAAACTGGGTCCCGGGTCAAGCCCGGGATGACAATAGGGTTATTCCGCCGCTTGCGCCTGCACGGGTTTTCCGGTCTTGAACCCCTCGCGGATCGCTGCCGTCACCTCGCCGCGCGACGCGCCTAGTGCTTCGGCAACGAGCTTGGCCTGTTCGGCGTTATGCCGCTTGAGCAATCCAGTCGCCGTTGCCGCTGCCGCCGCACGTCCGGCATAGACCGGGCGATGCCCGAGCGCCGCCTCGATTAGCGGCGCCACGAAGAACCACGCCCCGGCGTTCTGCGGCTCTTCCTGCGCCCACACCACGTCGGCGAGGTTGGGAAAGCGAGCGGCATAATCGGCAACGATATCGCCGGGAAACGGATACAGCTGCTCGACCCGCAGCAGATACACATCATCACGCCCCTGCTTTTCGCGCGCATCGAGCAAGTCATAATAGATTTTGCCGGAGCACAGCACGAGGCGATGGATCTTCGCATCGTCGGCAGGGGCCAGGTCATCGAGGCAGCGGTGGAAGCTGGTGCCGGCATCCATGTCGGCGAGCGTCGAGACTGCGCGCTTGTGGCGTAACAGCGACTTCGGCGTCATGATAATCAGCGGTTTCCGGAAATCGCGCAGCAGCTGACGCCGCAGCACGTGGAAATAATTCGATGGCGTCGTCGCATTGACGACCTGGATATTATCCTCGGCACACAGCTGCAAAAACCGTTCGAGCCGCGCCGAGCTATGCTCCGGCCCCTGCCCCTCGAAGCCGTGTGGTAGCAGCATGACAAGACCATTGGCCCGCAGCCACTTGGTCTCGCCGCTAGCGATGAACTGGTCGATCATCACCTGCGCGCCGTTGACGAAATCGCCGAACTGGCCTTCCCACAACACCAGCGTCTTCGGGTCGGCAAGCGCATAGCCATATTCGAAACCAAGCACGCCGAATTCGGACAACGGGCTGTCGAGCACTTCGAAATCCGCCCCGACCGACTTCAGCGGCACGATGCGCCGCCCGTCAAGTTGGTCGGTCCAGACGCTGTGCCGCTGGCTGAACGTGCCGCGCCCCGAATCCTGGCCCGACAAGCGGACGCCATAGCCATCGGTAAGCAATGCCCCAAAGGCCAGCGCCTCCGCCGTCGCCCAGTCGATATTCGCGCCCGACGTCAGCATCTCCTTCTTGGCATCAAGGATGCGCTGCAGCGTCTTGTGGATGTTGAAGCCCGGCGGCACCGTCGTCAGCGTCGTGCCGATGGTGCGCAGATCGGCGGCAGGAACCCCGGTCTGTGCGGCGCGGCGACCGGTAATCTCTTCCTTGGGCTTGCCGAGACCCGACCAGCGGCCTTCGAACCAGTCGGCCTTGTTCGCCTTGAACCCCGCGGCGGCGGCAAAATCGCCCTCAAGCCGGTTGACGTATTGGTCGATATTGTCCTGCACGAAGCCGTCGTCGATGACACCTTCGCGCTTCAGGCGGGCGGCGTAGAGTTCGCTGACCGGCGGATGTTTGGCGATGGCTGCGTACATCAGCGGCTGGGTGAAGCTCGGCTCGTCGCTCTCGTTATGGCCGAAGCGGCGATAGCACCACATGTCGATGACGACATCGCGCTTGAAAGTCTGGCGGAATTCGGTGGCGACCTTGGTGGCAAAGGTCACTGCCTCGGGATCGTCGCCGTTGACGTGGAAAATCGGTGCCTGAACGACTTTGGCGGCGTCGGACGGATAGGGCGACGAACGCGCGAACTGCGGCGAAGTGGTGAAACCGACCTGGTTGTTGACGATGTAATGGATGCAGCCGCCGGTATTGTACCCGGTGATGCCTGAAAAGCCGAAGCATTCGGCGACGATGCCCTGTCCGGCAAACGCCGCGTCGCCGTGCAGCAGCACCGGCAGCGAGTGGGTGCGGTCCTCGTCGCCGGCCAGTGTCTGGATAGCGCGGACCTTGCCGAGCACCACCGGATCGACGGCTTCGAGATGCGACGGGTTCGGCGCAAGACTGAGGTGGACGGTATTGCCATCGAATTCGCGATTGGTGCTCGTCCCGAGATGGTATTTTACGTCGCCAGAGCCGCCGACATCGTCGGGGTTTGCCGACCCGCCACCGAATTCATGGAAGATGATGCGGAACGGCTTCTGCATGACATTGCCGAGCATGTTGAGGCGGCCGCGATGCGGCATGCCGAACACGACTTCCTTGATCCCGAGCTGGCCGCCGATCTTGATGATCGATTCCATCGCCGGGATCATCGATTCGCCGCCGTCGAGCCCGAAGCGCTTGGTGCCGACATATTTGCGCCCGAGGAATTTTTCGAACTGTTCGGCCTCGATCAACTTGTTGAGGATCGCTTTTTTGCCGAGGTCGGTGAACTGGATTTCCTTGCCCCGGCCCTCGATCTTGTCCTGCAGGAAACGTCGCTCCTCGACGTCGTTGATGTGCATATATTCAAGACCGACGTTGCCGCAGTAGTTGGCGCGCAAGATATCGACGAGTTCGCGGATCGTTGCGGTCTGCAACCCGAGCGCGCCGCCGACGTGCACCGGACGGTCGAGGTCGCTTTCGCGGAAACCATGATATTCGGGCGTCAAATCGGCGGGAATATCGCGCTGCATCAGACCGAGCGGATCGAGGTTCGACGCCAGATGGCCGCGCACGCGATAGGTGCGGATCAGCATCAGTGCCGAAATCGAATCCTGTGCTGCACGGGCGATCGCATCGGCGTCAGGGGCGTGAGTGGACTTTATGGCGGCCGTCCCACCCCCGCTCGCTTCGCGCGCAAGCGAGAGGGGCGGAGACTTGGGCGGCAGCGCGATCGTTGCCGCGTCGAGCGACCGGGTCAGGTCGTCGCCAGCCGGCAGCGGCCAGTCGGACCGTGCCCATGACGGTCCCGAGGCATCGGCAGCCGTCGGCAACAGCGTCTCATAATCCATGGGGTTTCACTTCCTTGACGCACCCAGCGGTTCGCTCCTTAACGGCCGCAGGTTACGATGTCATCGCATGAACGCGCATGGCAGCCATGTGAGGTCATATGTCCGTTATCGAAAGCCTTCGCGAAAGTTAAGTTCGATCAACACGCCGTTGGGATCGCTGACGAAGATTTGCGCAAGGCCGATCGACGGAACATCGTTGCAGCGATGCGCCAGCCCGAGCGTCGCCAACCGTGCCAGCATCGCCGCATGATCCGAACAGTCGAGCGCGACATGATGTACCGCACCCGACCCCTGCCCTGCCGCCACCGCCGCCACACCGTCGAGCGCGCCGACCGCCGTCAGGTGAAACAGCGCGCGACCCGCAGCGTCGAACATCCAGCGGATGCGCGCCGGATCGAGCCCGGGCGGCGGATCGCCCTCGGTCAGGTCGAGGGCATCGGCAAAGAACCGCACTGTCGCCGCCAAGTCGGCGGTCTGGATATTGATATGGTCGAGGGCCTTGACGGTCATGCCTACCTCCTTCCCTCTCCCGCTTGCGGGAGAGGCGAGAGACGCGCCCCTCGGCGCGGCCCGGTTGAGGGTGTTCTTTCTGTTGGCACGATAGGACCACCCTCACCCGCCGCGCTGGCGCGCGAGTCGCCTCTCCCGCAAGCGGGAAAGGGGGTTGTTGTGTGCGTCGCGTTGATACGGACGTCGGCATCGGCCAAGCGACCCTCTCCCGCTTGCGGGAGAGGCGAGAGACGCGCTCCTTGGCGCGGCCCGGGTGAGGGTGTTCTTTTTGTTGGCACGATAGGACCACCCTCACCCGCCGCGCTGATGCGCGAGTCGCATCTCTCGCAAGCAGGAGAGGGATGCTACCCCTTCAGCACCTCGACGAGGGTCGTCCCCAACTCGCTCGGCGACGGCGACACGCGAATCCCCGCCGCCTCCATTGCCGCCATCTTCGACGCCGCATCGCCCTTCCCGCCCGAAACGATTGCCCCGGCATGCCCCATACGGCGGCCCGGAGGTGCTGTGGTCCCGGCGATGAAGCCCACCATCGGCTTCTTCCGCCCGCGCTTGGCCTCGTCGATCAGGAACTGCGCGGCTTCTTCTTCTGCCGAGCCGCCGATCTCGCCGATCATGATGATCGACTGAGTTTCACGATCGGCAAGAAACAGTTCGAGCATATCGATGAAATTGGTGCCGTTGACCGGATCGCCGCCGATGCCGACTGCCGTCGTCTGGCCCAATCCTGCCATCGTCGTCTGATGCACCGCCTCATAGGTTAACGTCCCCGACCGCGAGACGACGCCGACGCTACCATGGCTAAAGATGTTGCCCGGCATGATGCCGATCTTGCATTCGCCGGGCGTCAGTACGCCGGGGCAGTTCGGCCCGATCAACCGGGTGCGCGAGCCACTGAGCGAGCGCTTGACGCGCACCATGTCGAGCACGGGAATGCCCTCGGTGATGCACACCACCAGCGGCATCCCGGCGTCGATTGCCTCGCAGATCGCGTCGGCCGCACCGGCGGGCGGGACGTAAACGACGCTGGCATCGGCCCCCGTCGCCGCCATTGCCTGATGGACGGTATCGAACACCGGCAGGTCGAGGTGCGTCTGCCCGCCCTTGCCCGGTGCGGTGCCGCCGACAACCTTGGTGCCATAGGCGATCGCCGACTGGGTATGGAACGTCCCCTGTTTGCCGGTAAAGCCCTGGGTGATGACGCGTGTATGGGCGTTGACGAGAATGGACATGAACTACTCCGGATCGTCGAGCTTGAGCTCGCGCGTCATGATGGTGTCGAAATCATACGGGTTGTTGAGTGGGAAACTGGTCCGGCCGAGGCCGGTTTCCTTCATAGCCTCAAACCGCGCGGCCATGAACGCCTCCTCAATCTCTTGCTCCAGAACGGCTTTCAAGCTGGGGTTGGCGCGCAAATGCTTGACCACCCTGCGCCGATGTTCGTCGATCGAGTCGATCCAACTCCGGCTGCGATATGTCGGCTGACAATCCCATTTCAGCAGGTGAAGAACGACGATAGTCAACAAGCTCTCAAGCTTGGAAACTTCACCTTTGCCCAAGCTCTCGATCTCCTCGGCGATATTCTGAATGTCGATATCGTTCGACCGCAATGCGCGGATGCGCCTCGCCTGTTCGAAGGCCCATGCCGTAAAATCGCCGTCGTGGCTTGCCACGCCATCGACCGGCATAATGACGTCGTAATAGCCCACCGCCGCCTCCTCGCCTTCTAACGAGACTAGCACGCTTTTGCTCACGCCGCCTTCTTCACTTCGGCGACAATCTTGCGCGCCGCATCGCCCAAGTCGTTGGCGCTGACGATTGGCAGGCCGCTATCGGCCAAAATCTGCTTGCCGAGATCGACGTTGGTGCCCTCCAGCCGCACGACCAGCGGCACCGAAAGGTTCACTTCCTTGGCGGCAGCGATAATCCCTTCGGCGATGATATCGCAGCGCATGATGCCGCCGAAGATGTTGACGAGGATGCCCTTCACCGCCGGGTCTTTGAGGATCAGCTTGAAGGCGTTGGTGACCTTTTCCTTATCGGCGCCGCCGCCGACATCGAGGAAGTTCGCCGGCTCGGCACCGTTCAGCTTGATGATATCCATCGTCGCCATCGCCAGCCCTGCGCCGTTGACGAGGCAGCCGATGTCGCCGTCCAACTTGATGAAGGCGAGATCATATTTCGACGCCTCGACCTCGGCGGGATCTTCCTCGGTCAGGTCGCGCAGCGCGACGAGATCGGGGTGGCGATACAGCGCATTCGAATCGAAACCGACCTTGGCGTCGAGGACCATCAGCTTGTTGTCGGCGGTCACCGCGAGCGGATTGATTTCGATCTGCGAAGCATCGGTGCCAACAAAGGCGTCGTAGAGTTTGGCGACGACATTCTCCGCTTGTTTGGCGAGGTCGCCGGTGAGCCCGAGCGTCGCCGCGACGGCACGGCCGTGGTGCGGCATGACGCCGGTCGCCGGATCGATGGTCAAAGTTTCGATCTTCTCGGGCGTGTCGTGCGCCACGGTTTCGATATCCATGCCGCCTTCGGTCGACACGACCAACGCAATCCGCCCGGTGGCGCGATCGACGAGTAACGCGAGGTAGAACTCCTTGGCGATATCGACGCCGTCGGTGACGTAGAGCCGGTTGACCTGCTTGCCGTGCGGCCCGGTCTGGACGGTGACCAGCGTGTTGCCGAGCATGTCAGTGGCGGCGGCGCGTACATCGTCGGCCGAGCGCGCCAGCCGCACGCCGCCCTTGGCGTCCGCCGGCAATTCCTTGAACTTGCCCTTGCCACGCCCGCCCGCATGGATCTGTGCCTTGACGACATACAGCGGCCCGGGGAGCTTGGCGGCAGCAGCGACGGCTTCCTCGACAGTCAGCGCGGCGAACCCGACGGGCACCGGGACCCCGAACTTGGCGAGGACGTCCTTGGCCTGATATTCGTGGATGTTCATTCTGGCCCCTCAGGCGAATGGATTGACGACACGCACGGACCCGTAGCGCTGTCCGGCGTTCAAGTCTTCACTGTATAAAGTGTCAGCACCGATTTCTTGGGCGGCGGCGATGATCGCGCCATCCCAATAGCTGATCTGGTAGCGGTCGGCGATTACGGCACCGCGAGCGACGAGGTCAGCTGTCACCGGGACGACGGGGAATCGGCGAAAATCTTCGATCCAGTCCAGCGCAACGGCGTGCGGCAGGTTGAGTTTCGTTTGCCGAGTGGCGTTGAAGTAGAATTCGGCGATGACCTGCCCCGACATGGCGCAATCACCACTGGTCAGCAGCGCCAATGCCCGCTCGCGCTTGGGGGCTTCGGTTTGCTCGTATCCCGCCGCATAGAGCAGGATGTTGGTGTCGATGAAGATCAAAACCGGGAGCTGACGCTGCCGTCATAGGTTTCGGCGCGGGTAGGTGCAGGGCCCTTCGCATGGCCCGCCCATGCCTCGCTACGTGCCACCATCCGGTCGATTGCTGCCTGCTGATCGGGCGTCACGCCACCAAGCTCGCGCGCGAGCAGTTTGCGAACCATGGCATTGACCGTCGTCCCTCGCTCCGCCGCCAACTTGCGCGCGCGGGCGAGATCGGGATCGGGGATGGAGAGGGTGAGGTTGGCCATGACTGCCTCGCGGATTACACAGGTTATGTGCGAATTTGAGGCGAAGGTGTCAAGCTCTATGCAGATCGGACCTTTTGATACTCGGCAAGAGCGTCAGCATCGATCTCAACAGAAGCCGACTCGGCATAATGAATATTCGATCCGCGCTTCTTTACCCCTGATACCCAATATTCGTGGCCGGTGACAACATCGCGGTGGTTACCGCTGACGCCCTTGCCGGGGATTTTCGCGAGTTCACGCCCTCTATAATAAACAGTTTGTCCAGTCTTAGAGAAGGTGACCCAACCGATCCGCGCATCCATACCGTCGATGTCGCCGCTTTTGTTTTCGACGTACATCAATCGTCGTTCCAACCCGCGAGTTAGTTGGGTTTTCATCACCATCAATTCAAACTCGGATCAATCGCCCGACACGCAACCAGCAGTTCCTTCACCGCATCCACAGATACCGTAAAGTTCGCCTGCGCCTCCGGCGTCAGGGCGATCTCGACCACCTTCTCCACCCCGCCCGCGCCGATGATGCACGGCACGCCGACGTACAGGTCATGCACGCCGTACTGGCCGGTGAGGTTCACCGCGCAGGGGATGACGCGCTTTTGGTCGTAGAGATAGGCTTCGGCCATCGCGATGCCGCTGGTGGCGGGGGCGTAATAGGCGCTGCCGGTCTTGAGCAACCCGACGATCTCGCCGCCGCCGCTGCGGGTGCGCGCGACAATGGCGTCGATGCGTTCCTTGGTGGTCCAACCCATTTCGATCAGCGCCGGGATCGGTATTCCGGCGACGGTCGAATATTCGATCACCGGGACCATCGTGTCGCCGTGGCCGCCCAGCACGAAGGCCGTCACGTCCTGGACGCTGACCTTGAATTCATCGGCGAGGAAGTGGCGGAAGCGGCTGCTGTCGAGCACACCTGCCATGCCGACGACCATGTGATGCGGCAGCTTCGAGAATTCACGCAGCGCCCAGACCATCGCGTCGAGCGGATTGGTGATGCAGATGACGAAGGCGTTGGGCGCGTTGGCGGCGATGCCTTCGCCGACCGCCTTCATGACCTTCAGATTGATGCCGAGCAGATCGTCCCTGCTCATCCCCGGCTTGCGGGCGATCCCGGCGGTGACGATGATCACGTCGCTTCCTGCGATATCGGCGTAATCGTTGCTGCCTTTCAGCACCGCGTCGAAACCCTCGACCGGGCCGCACTGCGCCAGATCGAGCGCCTTGCCCTGCGGCACGCCTTCGACGACGTCGAACAGCACGACGTCGCCCAGACCCTTGGCAGCGGCGAGATGCGCCAACGTGCCGCCGATGTTGCCGGCACCGATAAGGGCGATTTTGTTGCGAGCCATGGGGACGATCCTTGTTGCGGTTGAGTCGATGCTGGTTCGTGCGGCGAGATAAAGCGGTTACCGGGGCGGCGCAACGCTTCGCTCCCACAACCAGGCAACCTGTCCATCCCCCTCCCCGTCAGAGCCGGCGAGGATTTTAGTGGTCCGCCGGCGGGCTTTCGAACGTCGGGGGACGTTTGAGGAAGAACGGGATTGCCGAACAGACGACGAAAACAATCGACAGCACCCAGAAGCAATCGGCGTAGCTCATCACCAGCGCCTGTTGATAGACTTGGTTGCCGAGGTTGCGCAGCGCTGTCGCGTCGGGGTTGGCCGCACCCCGGCTCGTCGCCAGTTCGGTCAGCATGTCGATGCGTTCCTGGATCACCGCGCGCCCGGCGTTGACGCTCTCGCCCAACCGTTCCCAGTGCAAATTGAAACGCCACAGCACGATGGTGTTAATGAGCGCGAGACCGAATGCTCCGCCGATGTTGCGCATCAGCGTGAACAGCCCGGTCGCGTCCTTCAGCTGGTCGGGACGCAAGGTAGCGAACGAGGTGACGCTGATCGACACGATGCAGGCGATCAACCCGACACCGCGGATCGCCTGCGGCCAGAACAGTTCCCAGAACCGCCAGTCGGCGGTGATGTAGTGCGTCATCCACGTCGAGAGCGCGATGCACAGGAAGCCGAAAGTCAGCACCCGGCGCGGATCGGTGCGCCGCGAAATCTGCCCCATGATCGGCGCCGACAGCGCCATGAAGATGCCGGTGACGAAGACGATCTTGCCGATCTGCCCCGACGACAGTTGCGCCACCCGCGCCAGATACAGAGGGTAGAGATAGACGAGGCCATAAAGCCCGATGCCGAACACTGCGCCGATGGTGGCACCGGCGGTGAAATTGAAGTTGGTAAAGGCGTTCAGGCTGACGATGGGTACCTTCGCCGTTCGCACACGCCAAAAGAATGCCACAGCGGCGCAGGCACTGATGACGCCGACCCAGAAGATCGTCGGATCGTCGAACCAATCCTTGCGCGCGCCCTCTTCGAGCACGAAGTCGAAACCCCCGAGGAACAGCGCCATCAATACAAGGCCGACGACATCGATGCGTTTGAGCAACGCCCAGTCGGGCTTGTCGAAATCGATGAGCGCGTTGACGCCGAAGGTGATGAGGATGCCGGGGATGACGTTGATCAGGAACAGCGCGTGCCAGCTGACCGCCTCCGACAGCCAGCCGCCGAGCGCCGGGCCGATGGTCGGCGCGAGGGTGACGATCAGGCTGATGCCGACGGTTACGCTGGTCTGACGCCTGCGACCGAAGATCGCAAATGCGGCCGCATAGACCGTCGGGATCATCGCGCCGCCGAGGAAACCCTGCAGCGCCCGGTACAAGATCATCTCGTTGATCGACGTCGCTGTCGAACACAAGATGCTGGCGATGGTGAAACCGCCCGCCGACAGGGTGAACAGCCAGCGTGTCGACAGCCCGCGCGCGAGAAAGCCCGACAGCGGAATCATGACGACTTCGGCGACAAGGTAGCTGGTCTGCACCCAGCTGATCTCGTCGGACGACGCCGACAGCCCGGCCTGAATCTGGCTGAGCGAGGCCGACACGATCTGGATATCGAGGATCGCCATGAACATGCCGAACGCCATCAGCATGAAACCGATGAATACCGGCAGCGGCGGCCAGCCCTTGTCGGCATCGGGGGCGGGTGGTGCCGTTTGGCTTGCGGCGGTGGCCACGATCTTACCCTGTCATCCCGGCGAAGGCCGGGATCCCGCTTCGCACTCGGGGGCACTGGAGACCAACTGGATCCCGGCCTTCGCCGGGACGACACACCGATATCACCGCCCGCCGTCCCGCACATCGATCCGCGCCGTCACCGACATTCCCGGCACCAGTCGCAGCGCGGGCGGCACCGCATCGAGCGCGACCTTCACCGGCACGCGCTGCACGATCTTGGTGAAATTCCCCGTCGCATTCTCGGGCGGCAGCACCGAAAAGCGCGAGCCCGCGGCCGGCGCGAAGCTGAGGATGCGCCCATGCAGCGTCGTGTCCTTCCACGCGTCCGCCGTCAGTTCGACCCGCTGCCCCGGCTTCATGCCGCCGATCTGTGTCTCCTTGTAATTGGCGATCACATAGACTGTCGCCAGCGGCACGACGACCATCGCCTGCTGGCCGGTCCGAGCGTACTGCCCGACCCGGACGCTGCGGTTGCCGACGGTGCCGTTGACCGGCGCGCGCACCGTCGTGTTGGCGAGATCGAGCCGCGCGGCTTCGAGCGTCGCGCGCGCGCCCGTCACCGCCGACCCGGCTCCGCCGGTCATCGCGTTGGCAGCCACGAGTTGAGAGCGCGCTGCTGCCACGGCGCTTTCGGCTTGTCGGACGGCGGCGGCGCGACTGGCGGCATCGGCAACCTTGACGTCGAGCGCCGCCTTCGCGACCCAGCGCTGCTTATACAGCGTTTCGAAGCGCTTGACGTCGGCAGTCGAGCGAGCGAGTTCGGCGCGCGCGGCGGCAACTTGCGCCTCGGCCTCGGCGATTTGCGAGCCCCCGGCAGCGGCCGACGCCCGGGCACTCGCGACACTGCCGCCCAGTCGCGCGACCTCGGCGGCGGCGCGATCGACCGCAGCGCGATAGTCGCGGTCATCGATGACGAGCAGCGGGTCGCCGGCCTTGACGATCTGGTTATCGGTGACCGGTACGGCGGCGACATAGCCCGCGACCTTGGGTGCGATGACGGCGATATCGGCCTCGACATAGGCATTATCGGTCGATTGGATGTAGCGTGCGGTGGTGAACCAGTAAACGCCATAGGCAATGCCCGCGAGCAGGATCAGCCCGGCGATGACGGGAAAAATGAAACGGCGCAAAGGGAACACTCCGGGACGGCGGCGCGATTTGGGTTGCGCTCAATTCTTTGCTTTGGCGGGTTGGCCGACGTTAGGCAAGGGTCAGGGCGACGCAGTTTTCAGCCGCGGCTACCCATGCCCCAGCGCCAGATACGCATCGGATTGCATCTCCATCAGCCGCGACACGGTGCGTTCGAATTCGAACACCCCGTCGCCTGCCGGATACAGCGCCGCCGGTGCCGCATCGGCCGACGCCAGCAGCTTGACGCGGTGTTCGTACAGCGCGTCGATCAATGTCACGAAGCGCACCGCCTCGTTGCGGTTTTCCGGCCCCATGACGGGAATGCCGACAATGAACACCGTGTGGTAGCGCCGCGCAATTGCCAGGTAATCCGCCGCCCCCAACGGCTGTTTGCACAGACGGCTGAACGAAAACACCGCGACGCCCTTCAACGATTTCGGCACGAACAGCGTCCGCCCGCCCGGAACCGGGATCGTTTCGGTCGGCACCATGGCGCGGTCCTCGACCGGGTAATCGGTCAGGCGGAAGAACGCCTGCGCCATCGCCGCCGTCGCCTCGGGGCCGTTGGGCACATGCCATGTCGCCGATCCGGCCAGCCGCGCGAGCCGGTAATCGACCGGGCCATCCAGTGTCTCGACCCGGCACTTGTCTTTGATCAGTTCGATGAACGGCAGGAACAGTTGGCGATTGAGGCCGTCCTTGTAGAGATCGTCGGGGTGGCGGTTCGAGGTCGTCACCACCGTCACCCCGGCGGCGAACAGCGCGGTGAACAGCCGCGACAGAATAGCGGCGTCGGCGATGTCCTTGACCTGCATTTCGTCGAAGCACAGCAGCCGCGCCCGGCCCCCGACCCAGGCGGCGACGCGCGGAATGGGGTCGTCGCCCGACGCTTCGCGCGCCGCATGGATGGCTGAATGGATTTCGAGCATGAATTCGTGGAAATGCACCCGGCGCTTGGGGCTGACTTCGGCATGGGCGAAGAACAGGTCCATCAACATCGATTTGCCGCGCCCGACACCGCCCCAAAGGTACAGTCCGCACGGCGCGGGGGGGATTTCGGTTCCACCGAGCAACCGCCCGAACAGCGATGGCTTGGGTTTGGGTGCCGCCAGTTCGCGCGCCAGCGTGTCGAGGTCGGCGGCGACCCTCGCTTGGGCCGCATCGGGCTTCAACTCGCCCGCTGCGACCAGCGCGTCATAGGCGGCGCGGACGGAGATCAAATTGTCATCCCGGCGCAGGCCGGGATCCAGCTGTTCTTTCCGCCAGTCGAACAAGCAAACTGGATCCCGGCCTGCGCCGGGATGACAGCAGAAACCCGCATCACCCCTTGGCGTCCGGCCGCCCGGCATGTCCGTCGCCAAGCGCCCGGACCGGCCTTGGCACCTTGCGCATCGTCGCGGTGAACGACGCAATGCGTTCGCCGTCCTGTATCACCAGCCCGCGCACGAACAGCATCTTGCCGGTTTCCTTGAGGATTTCGCCCGATGCCTCGATGGGTTTGCCGACGATGCCCGCCGACAGGAAATCGGTCGCGCAGCTCAATGTCACCGCCGCGCTGTTCTCCAATTGCCGCCAGATGAAGCTGAACATCGCCATATCGATGAACGACATGATGAAGCCGCCATGGAGATAGCCGAGGCCGTTCGAATGCCGCCGATCGGTTTCCATCCGGCATTGGGTGCCGGTGATCGGGTCCTCGCGAAACATCAGCTCACCGAGCAGATCGTGAAATCGCCCCTGCGGTTCGCGCCGCCAGCGCGTCCAGCCAGCATGAGGGCCATCGGTGATGAGTTCGCGGGTCATCGCCGAGCGACTAGCCGCGAGGGCCGCGCGCGTCCAGTACCGGCCGAGCCTTCGCCTATCGCAACGCGCTCGACTTTGTATCGACGAGCAGCGATAGTGGCGACAAGTGGGGAACCGTGCATTGCCGAACAACCAGCTCTATTACGGCGACAATCTCGATGTGCTGCGCAACAAGGTGGCGAGCGCCAGCGTCGATCTGTGCTACATCGATCCGCCGTTCAATTCGAAGCGCAACTACTTCCAGATCTACAATAATCAGGGCGGTGAGGATCGGGCGCAGGCGCAGGCGTTCGTCGATACCTGGGAATGGGGCGATGAGGCGGTCGACGGGCTGACGTATATCCTCGATATCGAACGTCTGCACGGCGGCAACAGTGGCGTCCGCTGGACCGAACAGACGGTCGAACTGATCCGCGGGCTGGAAAAGGTGCTCGGGCGCGGGTCGCTGCTCGCCTATCTCGTCCACATGACGCTGCGGATCGTCGAAATCCACCGCGTGCTCAGACCCACCGGCAGCTTCTACCTCCACTGCGACCCGACCGCCTCGCACTATCTCAAGCTGGTGCTCGATGCGGTGTTCTGTGGGCAGGGCGGGGACTATTTGAACGAGATTACTTGGAGACGCACAAGTTCTTCGAACAACCCGCGCCGCTGGGGACCAGTGCACGACGTAATTCTCTTTTATTCCAAGGGCCCATCATTCCTTTGGAACGCAATTAAGATGCCGCTTGGCCAAGCCTATCAGGATAGCAAATATCGCCATTCAGATGTGCGGGGCACGTATCGCCTTTCGGATCTGACCGCATCTGGGCAGCGAACTGGCGACTCTGGCAAGCCTTGGCGGGGTTTCGATCCAAACGTCACGGGGCGTCACTGGGGAGTGCCCCTTTCAATAGTCGCGTCGCTTACCAACGAGCCGCCACCCTCAAGCCAAGGCAAGCTTGATCTGCTTGACGCCAATGGTTTCATCTATTGGACGCCGGGCCGAGGCGGTAAGCCCGGATTTCCTCAGCTTAAGCGGTATCTTACCGACGGGCAGCCAATTCAAGACGTTATCGACGACATTCCGCCCATCAATTCGATGGCCCAAGAACGCCTCGGCTACCCCACTCAAAAGCCCGAAGCCCTGCTCGAACGCATCATCCGCGCGTCATCGAACGAGGGCGATACCGTGCTCGATGCCTATTGCGGCTGCGGCACCACCGTCGCAGTGGCGCAGCGGCTCAACCGGCGCTGGATCGGCATCGACATCACCTATCAGTCGATCTCGCTGATCCTGAAACGCCTCGCCGACAAATACCCCCTCGACTGGCCGGCCATCGAGGCGAACATCCTGCTCGACGGCGTCCCCAAAGACCTTGCGTCGGCGGTCGCGCTCGCCAACCGCCGCGACGACAAGACCCGCAAGGAGTTCGAGAAATGGGCGATCCTGACCTATTCGAACAATCAAGCGCGGATCAACGAGAAGAAGGGCGGCGACGGCGGCATCGACGGCATCGCCTATTTCCTGCTCGACAAGGATAGCAACGGCAAGGCGGTGTTCCAGGTCAAATCGGGCAAGACCGGGCGCGGCGACCTCGCCAAGCTGAACAGCGACCGCATCCGCGAAAAGGCCGAATTCGGCATCCTGTTGTGCATGGACCTGCCAACGCCCGCCATGCTCAAGGAAATCGCCGAGGCCGGTAAATACAAGCACCCGCTGCTCAACCGCGAGGATGACCGGCTGCAGGTCGTCACCGTCGCCGAAATGTTCGACCGCCCCGGTGCGCCGGGCAAGCGGCTCGACCTGCCGATGGCGCGCAGCGATGCGGTCAAATCCGCCGCCGCGCTGGGTGATGCGGGGGCGCAGATCAGCTTGATTTAACGGTCAGAGCCGAAGTCCCCGAAAAACCGTCGTCACCCCCGCGAAAGCGGGGGTCCATCGCCCCAACGTTGAGGTGATGGCCCCCCGCTTTCGCGGGGGTGACGACGATAGACTGCTGCGACCGAACCCTACCCTGCCCGCTCGACCATCATCTTCTTGATTTCGGCTATTGCCTTGGCCGGGTTCAGCCCCTTCGGGCAGACGTTCGAACAGTTCATGATGGTGTGACAGCGGTACAGCCGGAACGGATCCTCGAGCGCGTCCAGTCGCTCGCCGGTCATCTCGTCGCGGCTGTCGGCGAGCCAGCGATACGCCTGCAACAGGATCGCCGGCCCAAGGAACTTGTCGCTGTTCCACCAATAGCTCGGGCAGGCGGTCGAACAGCAGGCGCACAGGATGCATTCGTACAGGCCATCGATCTTCGACCGGTCCTCGACCGACTGGATGCGCTCCTCGCCCGACGGCGCGGGGGTAACGGTCTGCAGCCACGGCTTGATCGAGGCATATTGCGCATAGAAGTGCTTGAAATCGGGGACGAGGTCCTTGACGACTTCCATATGCGGCAGCGGCGTGATCCGCACCTCGCCCTTGATATCGGCAATCGCCTGGGTGCAGGCGAGCGTGTTGGTGCCGTCGATATTCATCGAACACGACCCGCAGATGCCCTCGCGGCACGACCGGCGGAAGGTCAGCGTCGAATCGACCTCCGACTTGATCTTGATCAGTGCGTCGAGAACCATCGGCCCCGTCGTGTCGAGATCGAGCTCATACGTGTCGTAGCGCGGGTTTGCTCCATCGTCGGGGTTCCAGCGATAGATTTTGAACGCCCGGGTGTTCCGGGCCCCGGCGGGCGCGGGAAAACGCTTGCCGGCCTTCGAGATGACACTGTTCGCGGGGAGGGAGAATTCGGCCATTGTCGATCTTTCAGGGTTATTAGAGGCGCTGTTTCAGGCCGGCTTGTTTCAAGACGAGATTGGCGACGGCGCGCGACATGATCTTGCCATCCACCGGGAAAGGCCGTCTGGCGAGCGGCCCGGTCCAGAATTGATGATCGCCTTTGCCTTGCCGGGCCATGTAGCAATCATTCGCCAGCAAGATCGCGATAAGCTGTTTGGTGTACCCCTGAACCACATCCGTTCAGGCCGCGACCGCATAGCTGCGTTCGTGAAAGGCGATCAGCCGAATGATGTGCGGGCCGATGAGCCGGCCCTTGTCGACGAAGTCTTCAGCGTGAATTTCGAGCAGGTCATCGAGCATATTGCCGACCTTGATCTCCAGCGCCTCAAGCGTTTCGGCATCGACCGCCAAGCCGGGGATATCGCCATCGATGGCATACCAGACGCGCGCCTCGCTATCGTAATTGGCGTGAACATTCCAAATCGCCATCGAAGCCTCCCATGCACTGTTCGCATCGACCATATCGACATACGGCGGAGATGCGCTGTGCTCAACACGCAACTTGCCGCGCCCTATGGAAAAGACCGTGTGAACCGCTAAGGCAGACCGATGCGCCTCACCGACTGCCACAACTTCGCCGACTTCCGCGAGCTCGCGCGCCGGCGACTGCCGGGGCCGGTGTTCCATTACATCGACGGCGCCGCCGACGACGAACGGACCAAGGCGCGCAATACGTCAGCGTTCGATGATTGCGATCTGGTGCCCGATGTGCTCGCCGGGGTCGCCGAGGTCGATATGTCGACGACGCTGTTCGGCAAGCGCATTGCCATGCCGCTGTTCCTGTCGCCGACCGCCTTGCAGCGGCTGTTCCATTGGCGCGGCGAACACGCCGTCGGCGCGGCGGCAGCGAAATTCGGGACGTTCTTCGGCATTTCGAGTCTAGCTACGGTCAGCCTCGAGGAGATCGGGCGTACCGTGCCCAGCCCCAAACTGCTCCAATTCTATTATCATAAGGACAAGGGGCTGAACCGCGCGATGATCGAACGCGCCAAGGCCGCCGGCTTCGACGCACTGGCGCTGACGGTCGATACCATCGTCGGCGGCAATCGCGAACGCTGCCTGCGCACCGGGTTCTCGTCGCCGCCACGACTGACGCCGCGTTCGGCGCTCAGTTTTGCCACCCATCCGGCATGGACGCTCAACTATTTGTTCCGAGACCGTTTTTCGCTGCCCAACCTTGAAACGCACGTCGCCGAAGGGTCGCAAGTCGCCATGTCGGTCGCCGATTATTTCAACACGATGCTCGACCAGACGATGGACTGGAAGGCAGCGGAAGCCATCCGCGCCGAATGGGGCGGGCCATTTTGCCTGAAGGGCATCATGAGCGTTGGCGACGCGCGTCGCGCGGCCGATATCGGCGCGACAGCGATCATGGTGTCGAACCACGGCGGGCGGCAACTCGACGGCAGCCGCGCGCCGTTCGATCAACTGGCGGAAATCTGCGATGCCGTCGGCGACCGGCTCGAGGTGATCTGCGACGGCGGCATCCAGCGCGGATCGCACGTGCTGAAAGCGCTGAGCGTCGGTGCCAAGGCGTGCTCGGGCGGGCGGCTGTACCTTTATGCGCTGGCAGCGGCGGGGCAGCCGGGGGTCGAACGCGCACTCGGCAAACTGCGCGGCGAGATCGAGCGCGATATGAAGCTGATGGGGGTGAAGTCGGTGGGGGAGCTGGGGCGGGGGAATTTGCGGTGGCGGCAGGTGCGGTGACCCGAAGGGATCGGCGAGTCCAAAACTAAAATCGAACGGCAATCCCCGCTTTCTTCAAGACCGCGTTGGCGCTGACCTTGGACCTTGTGCCGCGATCGATCGAAACAGTCGGACCACCAGCAGGCCCGATCCAGATTTCGTGATCACCTTTTCCCTGCCGGTGCAGCCGCCAGCCATGGTCGTACAAGGTTTTGCGAAGTTGTTTCCCGAAGCCATCGATCATCAGGCTGCTACGGGTTGGTCGGACTCGTAATGCGCGATCAGGCGAAAGCTGTGCGGCCCATTGCGGCGGTCGGCGGGAACGTGCTGCGCATTCAACTCGACCATCTCAGGCACCATGACTTCGAGTCTGGCCTCGAGCTGGGCGATGGTGTCGGCCTCGGTCACCAGACCGGGCACGTCGGAGTCATAAGCCACCCAGACCTCTGCCTCGGGATCGTAAAGCGCGTTGACTGTCCAGACCGGCATTGAGGCCTCCTTCCCTAAGCTATGATGCGGCAGGTTGGGCACGCGTTTCAACAGATTCGATAGAGTAGAAACTTGACGGCTTAGCCGTCTATCAAGAGGTGGTTGACGGGCAGGCGAAAGGCGGCGGGGCAGTATCCGCCCAGTAAGACCATCCCGACACGGCGGGTGAGGAGTAAAGCATTGATCACAAGGCCATATCACCGTTCGCCATACCCACTCTCCCTACAATCCAAACTCTGTCAGCCAATCGCGGGCGCGAGCGACGTCTGCGTCTGAAGGGTCCGCCCTGTGAGGCGGCAACCGCCAACCGCCGCCAAATGAATTTGCCAAGGTTAGCCCTCCCAGGAAAACGAGCAAAGCATATCCGATGTGGCCTTGCGCCCAAATGATGGCAGCAATCGCTCCACCCAAAGCGACTGCGCCGACCGACCTTCTCGATGCTCGTTTATCAGTCTCCCGCCTTAAGTTCCACTCAGCCCGAAGTGACAAGATTTGAAGGCATTCAGCGTTTTGTCGGAATATGCGCCCCTGAATTGAACGGTCCAATTCACAACCTATCACAAGATCGGCTAGCCGGAGCGCGTATACCGAGTGCTTATTCAATGCTGAAAACGCCTGAGATGAAAGGCGTCCAGAGTATACTAGAGCCGCGAGACTGCCTTCGAAATGCTTTTGAGCGAAGACAATTTCCTGCACGGCTTTGAAAGGGATCATGCTCTCAGCAGCATATCGCTTGCACTGAACAACCAATCGCTCCTTGCCGCATTCTGCGATAACATCCGCCCCAAAATCTCCCGTGCGAGGCGTCAAGCGAGCAGTCCAGCCAAGTTCCCGCAGTGAACGTTGGACAGCGACTTCAAATTCGGTAGCTTCCGAAAAGCGAGGATCGCGCGGGCGCCTCAATACACCCGCGCCTTCGGCTTGATATACTCAATCTCATCCGTCAGCGTGTAGGTATGCACCGGGCGGGTATCGAGCTTCACCGCACCGTCGCGGAACCACCCCAACGAGTGCTTCATGAAGTTAACGTCGTCGCGCGTCGGGTAATCCTCGTGCATGTGCGCGCCGCGGCTTTCATGGCGGGCTTCGGCCATATGCATCGTCAGCACCGCTTGCCCGATCATATTATCGAGTTCGAGCGTTTCGATCAGATCGGTGTTAAAGATCAGGCTGCGGTCGGTGATGCTGATGTCGGCGAGGCGCTGATACACTGCGTCGATCTTGCGGACGCCGTCGGCGAGGCTTTCCGACGAGCGGAATACCGCGGCATCGGACTGCATCGTCTGCTGCATGGCGAGCCGCACTTCGCTGGTCGACGAACCGCCCTTGGCGTTGCGAAAGCCGTCGAGCCGTCCGATGGCGAAATCGTCGGCGGCTTGGGACATCGGCGCGTGTTTGGTGCCGGGCTTGAGGTTTTCACCGATGTGCTGCGCGGTGGCGCGACCGAAGACGACGAGATCGATCAGGCTATTCGAACCCAGGCGGTTGGCGCCATGTACCGACACGCACGCCGCCTCGCCGACGCAATACAGGCCGGGGACCACTGCATCGGGGTTGCCGTCGCGCAGCGTTACCACTTCGCCCCAGTAATTCGTCGGGATGCCGCCCATGGTGTAGTGCACCGTCGGCGCGGTCGGGATCGGTTCGCGGGTGACGTCGACGCCGGCGAAGATCTTGGCGGTTTCCGAAATGCCCGGCAGGCGTTCGTGCAGCACCGCCGGGTCGATGTGATTGAGGTTGAGGTGGATATGGTCCTTGTTCGGGCCGACGCCGCGGCCTTCGCGGATTTCCATCGCCATCGAGCGGCTGACGACATCGCGGCTGGCCAGATCCTTGGCCGACGGCGCATAGCGTTCCATGAAGCGCTCGCCTTCGGAATTGGTCAAATACCCGCCCTCGCCGCGCGCGCCTTCGGTGATCA
This sequence comes from Sphingomonadales bacterium, assembly GCA_038229555.1. GTDB lineage: Bacteria > Pseudomonadota > Alphaproteobacteria > Sphingomonadales > Sphingomonadaceae > Sandarakinorhabdus. Next base: position 293,597 of record JBBROI010000001.1, on the reverse strand, counting down.
ACACGCCCGCGCCATAGATGCCCGTCGGGTGGAACTGGACGAATTCCATGTCCTGCATCGGCACCCCGGCCCGCAACGCCATGCCGCCGCCGTCGCCGGTGCAGGTGTGCGCGCTGGTCGCAGTGAAATAGCAGCGGCCATAGCCGCCGGTGGCGAGCACGACCTTGTGCGACCGGAAGCGGTGGATGCTGCCGTCGTCCATGTTGATGGCGATGACGCCGCGGCATTCGCCGTCGACCATGATCAGATCGATGGCGAAATATTCGATGTAGAAGTCGGTCGCGTGCTTGAGGCTCTGTTGATACAGCGCGTGGAGCATGGCGTGGCCGGTACGGTCGGCCGCGGCGCAGGTGCGCTGCGCGGGCGGCCCGGCCCCCATGTGCTGCATCATGCCGCCGAACGGGCGCTGATAGATTTTCCCGGCTTCGGTGCGGCTGAACGGCACGCCGAAATGTTCGAGTTCGTAGACGGCGGCGGGAGCCTCGCGGCAGAGATATTCGATGGCGTCCTGGTCGCCCAGCCAGTCCGACCCCTTGACGGTATCGTACATGTGCCACGTCCAGTGATCGGGCCCCATGTTGCCGAGCGATGCCGCGATGCCGCCTTGCGCCGCGACGGTGTGGCTGCGCGTCGGGAACACCTTGGTTATGCAGGCGGTCTTCAATCCCGCCTCGGCGATGCCCATCGCCGCCCGAAGCCCCGAGCCGCCAGCGCCGACGACAACGGCGTCATAGACGTGATCGATGATCTGGTAGGCGTCCGCCATCATGCCGCTCCAAGTGCGATCTTGAGCACTGCGAACACGGCGGCTGCCGCGCCTGCCAGCGCATAGAAATTTAGGGCGAGCATCAACACGATCCGCGTCCCGCCATGGACATAATCTTCAATGAACACCTGCACACCCAGCCGGAAATGCCAGAAGACCGAAACGATGAGGAGGAGCATCGGGATCGCAGCGACGGGTTGCCGCAGCCACAACACCACCGAAGCATAATCCAGCCCCGGCAGTCGGATCAGCGAGCCGATGAACCATAGCAGCAGCACGATATTGCCGACCGCCGTAACGCGCTGCATCCACCAATGGTGGACGCCGTCCTTGGCCGCGCCCAGCCCGCGTACCCGCCCGAGTTCGGTTCCCGCGCCCATCGTCAAAGCCCCTTGGTCAGATAGATGACGATCCACGTCAGGATCGTCAGCAGCACCGAACCGACGAGCGTCATCGTCGCGAAGGTCTTGCTTGCGCCGAGTTCGAGCGCCTCGCCGGTATCCATGACGAGGTGGCGGATGCCCGACAGCAGGTGCTGAAAGAACACCCACGTCAGCCCGAAGCCGACGAAAATTCCGAACGGCCCCGTCGCGACATGGTAGAAGAACTGATACGCTTCCTGCCCCGTTGCCGCTGCGATCAGCCACCACAGGAACAACACCACCGCGCCGAACGCCATGGCATTGCCGGTGGCGCGATGCAGGATGCTGACCGTCATATGCACCTTCCATTTCCAGATGGAGAGGTGCGGGCTGAGCGGACGCGGTGATGTGGGTCGTGTAGCCATTTCGTCCCCGGATTGCGGCAGCAACACCCGGCGTTCTAAGGCTTCATGCCGCCGGTGCAACCGCTCATTGCTGCTGCGGCGATTGCGAAGCAGTGCTCCGGTGCCGAAACTTCCAGGTTCTCGTCGTGGCCGAAATGGACTATGGTGACGATGGTTGGACATCGGGAGCGCACGATGGGTCTGAAAGACGGCTACGGAGTGCTGATCGGCACTAAGTCGAACTATTTTCGCGATCCGCCCGACAATTTTGGTCGCTATTATCATGGCAACCTGATCGTTCAGGCGCCGTTGGGCAATTATCACTGCGCTATCGATGTCGATCCCAAATTCACGCCCGACGGCGTGGCGTGGCGAATTGTCAAAATCAGGCCTTCGGATTTTCTCAGCTTTCGTAATCTCGCCAACGGCTGGCACCCACTGGCCAGCAACGAAAATTCGGGCGCGATGGATTATATTCGTTCATCGATACTGTATCCGCCGATTATCATTTACAATGTGCGGTACGATAGTTGCCTGCAGAACTTCCTCAACTTCATCCGCTGGAATCCGCCATGGAAGCTCGGCACAGGGATTCAGGCACTGACCGACCTCGAAACGATCCTTAACCAGGCTGCGCGCTGTTACGTCTTTGGTGAGCCATTCAAGGCTGGCTTGGGTGTTCACAATATCCACCAAAACCAAGGCGATCCAGTCGGCGGCGGCCATGACACCGAAAACGCCATCTGGCAGGATGGCGCCACGATAATCGAGACTGCGCAAGGCGAAATCTTCGCCTTCCTCAATAAATTCAAAACCCAAGCGTATAAAACTGACAATTTGGGGCGGCCTGCCTAGGCCGAATACCGCCGCTCAGTCGATCAAATAGTCGATCGGCTTGAAGCTGTGGTTGTTCGATTGCAGCGCCGAACACGCCGTCAGACCGATGATCAGGTCCATGTCGGCCTCGATGACCAGCCGATCGCCAGCGCGACTGAGCGGCGCAGCGACGGTAAGTGCGCCGGTCTCGGCATCGACGCGAACGTTCATAAAGACGTTGAAAGCCACCGGAATCGCGTCGGGCGTGATCCCATAGGGAGCCAGCGCGGCGGCGAGATTGCCGAAGCAGCCCTGATGCGGATGCAGATCGCCGTAGATGATGCGGAACGTGTCCGCCGAACACGGCGTCAGCAGGAAATCGTGCCGCCCAACGGTGTCATCGACGATGCGGAACATCACCCGCGAGCGGTTCGAATAGATCGGATCGCCCGTCGTCAGGAACAGTTTCGACGCGTAATCGAGGCTGCGGCCCGATGAGATCACCTCGCCGGTATCGACGCGACTGTACGCCACCAGATCGGCGACCTGTTCGCCTTGGGGATCGAACACCGTCAGCCGCTGACCCTTGGCGAGCGTAAAAGCCACGCCCGAGCGCGGCGGGATACGCCGAATGGTATCGGTACGCACATCAAGCTGCATCACTGATGTCCTGTCGGCGCGGCTGGAACGGGCAACGCCAATCGTCACCAACCCGGCGACCGCTGTATTGGCGCGCCTCGCTGACCGTCCCATGAACGGCGAGCATCGGGTTGATCGACCCTGAAATCGCCATATCGCGATCGAGAATGGCTTTGCGCATCGGCTGATACCGGCCGTCGGCGCGCAGCCTTTCGAACTGATCGTGAAGATTGAAGACCAGAACCGGCCGTTCGAAGCGTCGCGCCAGCCGGCTCGACTTCGGGTGCAGCCCGACGACAAAAAACGCCTCGCCACCGAAACTCATGCCGAAATGCGGCGAAGCCGGGTCGGCACTGACGCTGCGATCATGCGTCTGGCCGTGCCAGATATCCTTGTCGTGGAGCGATTGCAGCCGCTGCCATAAATGCTGTTCGAAGGCGGCTTCATCGAGCGCGTGAGGGCCGTCGAAGATCACCGCAAAGCTCGAAAATAGCCGCTTGCGCCGGGCATAATCCGCAGCAAACGCGCGCAAGTGACGGTAGATGCGCAAATCGTCCCACGCCGAGGTCAGATCGCGCGCGACGTGCACCTCGATCTGGTTGCGCCCGAGCGCCGCCTTGGCACCTACGCAGGGAAAATTCGGCGCTTTCATCCAGCGCAGAAACCGCGCCCGCAATAAGGCCTCGCGCGTGCGATATTGAGATGACAACATGGCGGACACGGAACGCTCCGGGACGGGTTAGGACCGGTAGAACGCCATGATCGGCAAAAGGTGCCGCGCCTAACCGCCGCACTGAATGAGGACGGTGCGTTCAAGCCCGGCATAGCGATGCACCAGCGCTTCCTTGTACGCTGCATCGGCCATCATCGCGAGAAAATGCTGACGACTGGGGTAGCGCACGATCAGCACGGCGTCCCAATCGGTCTCGGGCGAACCCGCCATACCGATGAACACCTGTTGCGCCGGACCTTCGTACAGGACTTCGGCCTGACTGACTGCGCCAACGGTAACCGTAAAGGCGTGCTGATAGCGCGCATAGGCCTCGCGCCCGGTCATTACTGCCTCGCCGCTGGCGGCGGGATAGGCCGCAGTGGCGCGGAACTTCAGCAGGTTGAGCATGACAACGGGGCCATCGCTGCCATGATCGCGCAGCGCCCGCACCTGGTCACGGCTGGGATCGATGCTGGCATCGTAGTTGGCGGGCGGGAAGGTCATGGCGGACTCGCTTCGTCTTGGGGTGGCGGTTCAAATCGGAACGAAAAAACATCCTCAAACCCGGAGATGATGCCGAGATTTCGGCGGTCGATGTCCGGCAGCGCCTGGAGCAGGCGCGACATGATTATTGTATCCCTGCCGAAGTTCACACTCCCAACCTTGACGGCGAACAACGCATGACCGCGGCAGACGACGACCGGGTTGTCTGGCCGGGCGAGCGTGTTCCAGTATTTGCGGCGCAGTTTGCCTTTGTTGGCGGCAGAACCGGCATCGTTCCAGTCGAGGCCTTCGGTGTGGAAGCCGGCCTTGCAGGTCCCGATCAACAGCGGCACGAATTCATCGAAGCGCTTCCGACTCCGCAAAGAATACAGCAAGCGGTTGGCGATCTGATATTTGCCGTTCGCAATCAGGCATTGGACCTTGCTGGGCATGCCCTCGTCCGCCGGATCGAGAAAGAGATACTGGCCGAGGCGATTTGCCCGCTCGGTCAAGCCGCAGCTTTTGGTTACGGCGTCAAGTTCCTCCCCACAAACCAGCGTCGGTTCCCCCGCAGGCCTGCCCGCAAGGTCTGGAGCATCGGCACTTCGATCGTTGAGCCTGATCTGCTCACATTCGGGCTGGCGACCGTATTTTTGCTCGCACTCGCCTTCGAGGTAGCTGATATTCTTGAATGTCTTTGCGCATGCGTGGTGCACGGCGGCCGGGCGGGCCGGATTGGAGGGGTCACGCGCTTCGACGGTTGGCGCCTGAGGCGCCGGATTGCAGGACGCCAGCGCGAACGAGGCAACGATCAATGTACCGCACAACAGCCGCCGCAGCGTTCGGTACCGAGCTTCTGGCACTGTCATGGCGGGACTCGCTTCGATTGCTGGCCCGGCTTAGCATTGCGGACCCGTTGATGACGAGCCGTCGCCCATGCCGAAGATCGACCTCGCTGCGCTGCGCGTGCTCACCGGCACCGGCTATCTGCCGCCCTATGACCAGGTAGTCGCCGGGCGCAGCCGGGTCGAGATCGGCAAAGCCGGCGGACTCAAGGCGTTCGGTGCCAACATCGTCACCCTCCAGCCGGGCGCGTGGAGCAGCCAGCGCCACTGGCACAGCGCCGAGGACGAACTGGTCGTCATGCTGACCGGCGTTGCCGTACTGGTCGAGGACGGCGGCGAGACCGAACTCCACCCCGGCGACTGCGCGACGTTCAAGGCCGGGGTCGCCGACGGGCACCATCTGCAGAATCGCGGCGATGCGCCGTGCAGCTTCGTGGCAGTCGGGCCCGATCTGCCGGCGCTCGACGAATGTCATTATCCCGATATCGACATGTTCTGGTCGGATGGGACCGGCTTTATCCCGAAGTCAGCCGTTTGAACGTGGAATAGCGCGGACTATCCACGGCAACCTTCGCCAGCACCGCCTCGGTCAGCGCTTCGACCAGTCCCGGCGTTTCGGGCGTCAGCGTTCCCATCCGCAGCCGCCCGCACAGTTCGGCGCGCAGCTTATCGAGCGGGGCATCATGGCCCAGAAAACCCGCTAGTGCGGCGGTTTCGGCGGCGCGGGGTTGCTGCGCCAGCTCGCGCGCGACAATCGCCAGCGCATTCGCGGCGACCTTGGCATGAAACGCCTGTCGCCCGCTCAATTGCCCTTCGATCTCGGCGATGAAGCCTGCCACCGCCTCGATCAGCGCCGCCGCACTCACCTGTTCGCTCATCAGATGTCCCCAAAGCGAATGAGGTGGAGCAGATCGAGTTCAACTTCCGACACCCGCCGCCCGATCGCGGCGCGTTCGACCGAGCGCACCCGGCCCGAAACATGATCATCGGCGAGCTGCAGGCACGACATCCCCCAGCGCAGCGTCCCCCACACCTCCCAGAAATGCGCCCGATGGCGGTCGACCCGCGCACCGCCCGCGGCTGCATAGGCATCATACAGCGCGTCGCGCTGACCAAAGCCGCCGACGGGGTTCTGCCACAGCCCGAAGCGCCACGCGTTGACACAGAGCCAGCCGAGATCTTCGGCGCCTTCGCCGAGATGTGCGAGTTCCCAGTCGAGCACGGCGTTCAACCCGGAGGGGCCGATCAGGAAGTTGCCGCTGCGGAAATCGCCATGCACGATCGCTGACGGCGCGGCGTCACCGCAGCGTTCGGCGAGCCAGCACAGCGCATAATCGAACACCGGCACATCGGCGCGGAACGACCGGTACAGTTCACACATCCGCGCCCGCGCCGTATCGAGTGACCCGTCCGGCAGCGACAGCCCCGCCACCTCGCCCAGCGGAACCGCATGGAGTTTCGCCAGCACGGCCGCGCATTGCCCGGTCAGCGCCGCGCGCGCTTCGGCATAATCGGGCAGCTTGAGCCATTTCGGCGCAAGGCTTTCGCCGTCGATCCGCGCCATGACGAACCCCGCCCCCAGCCCGTCGCCCGGTTCGAGCACCGCGACGACTTCGGCGACCGGCAAGCCATGGGCGAGCGCGCGCTGCTGCAACGCCGCCTGATCGGCCTTGGTCAGCCCGGCGTGATCGCCATTGGGGTTGCGCTGCAGAATCAGCGGCCATGGCGCCCCATCGCGCAGCGCATCGACGGCAAAAGTGTCCGACGCCGCCCCGCCGCTGAGCGGAGTGACGGCGCTGACGATGACATCGCTGCCGGTAGCGCGCGTCAGCACGGCTGCGACACGTTCGGCGCCGATTCCGGTCATCGGTGCCGTGCCGGGATCATCGGGTGCATACCTTGCGTGCCATACCAAATCCGGCGGCGTCACCCTTGCGAACGCGGTGGTCGATCGCGCCGGTGTTGGGGTGATGGACCCCCGCTTTCACAGGACTGATGCACGGATGGATTGATGCCAGCGACACCGATCATTCCCCCGCCAGCCGCGCATAGGCGAGCTCGTCGAACCACACGCCGCCTTCATCCCAGCTTTGCAGATGCACGCCTTCGAGGCGAAAGCGCAGCCGTCCGAGCAAGCGCTGCGCCGCAAGGTTGCGGCGGTCGGTAAGCGCCACCAGCCGGTGACGACCGCGCGCGAACAACAAATCGGCCATCGCACCAACCGCTTCGCCGGCGAAGCCTTGCCCCCGCGCGGCAGGCGCAAAGGCAAAGCCGATTTCGGCCTGCGCATTGCGCGGATGGTCGAAATTGACGCCGATATCGCCAAGAAACGCTCCACTTTCGCGGCTCAGCACGGCGAACTGCTGCCATCCGGCGGCATCGGTTGCAGGTCGCCGGTCCATCGCGGCGATCAACTGGCGCGTATCGCCAAGCGTCCGCGTCTGGCGGTCGAACGGCATCTGCCCTCGACTGGCGTGCATCGCTACGGCATCGGCGGCCGCGACGGGCCGCACAAGCGTGCGCGCGGTGGCCAAGGTCCAATCGCGGTCATGCCGAATGGTCGTCGGAGTGATTTCAGCCTGTTGCATCGCGCGCAACCTAGTCCGCGACGCGCGCCACCGCCAGCGCGCTGACCGCAGACGAAAAAGGGCGGCGCAGCCTGTGCTGCACCGCCCCAATCCATTCAACCGTCGACTGCTTAGGCAGCGACAGCCTTGTTTGCCGAGCGACGACGCATTGCGAAGCCGACGAGACCAAAGCCGCTGAGCATCAGCGCCCAGCTCTGCGGCTCGGGAACGCCACCGACCAGCGGTGCAGCTGTGACGGTCAGGCCGGCAACCTGGAAGGCTTCCGGACCGCCCTGGTTGTGCAGGACGAAGTCAAGCGTGTTCAGGCCAGCAGTGAAGAAATTCGCATTGGTGCCGAACGGTGCCAGTGAACCAAAGCCGGTGATCGTGCCGCCGACCTGATTGCCGTTGAGAAAGATTTCGCCGAAATTGTCGAACAGCGCCTGACCCGACAGCGTCGCGTTGGCGAAGTCGTAACCAGCAAGGCTGAAGGTCGTGCGGAAGGTCGTGGTGGTGCCCGCATTGCCCGAACCGTCACCAGTGAAATTGACGATGCGCGACAGCGGACCGTCCTGGAGATAGGCACCATTGTAATACGTCAGTGCATGGGCACCGACGGTGGCACCGGCATCGCTCGACAGCACGACGTAGTTGGCGTCGATCTGCCCATCACCGGCAGCAAGCGCCGAACCGCCAACACCGAGGCCGGTGTTGTACACGCCAGGAATGACGACGGCTTGAGCAGCCGAAGCGAACGTAAAGAGAGCGGCTGCGATTGGGAGAGCAAAGCGTGACGAGATTTTCATGTAAATTACTCCGGTTTCCCCCCGGTATCGTATTACAAGCAAGAATCGTGCCACGAGCATAATTCTTGATTTTACGCCATTTTTTTGAAACGCTTTGGTAATGAACACGCGAAATGTGTAAAGAATTCCGACACGCTACAGGCGAAACGATTTAATTTGTTCGGACGGTCGACCCGTCTGGACAGATGCAGATTTCCCGATGCCGTTAGTAATCGCCGGATTGGGCCTCATCGGTACGGCGATGCGCCAATGCTCCAATGCTTCGCGCGACGGACGATATTCGCCCAACGGCCCGATGTCGTTTCGGCTTTGTCGATTTTGTTTCGCAATTATAACAGGTTATTGCGCGAGCGAAATCACTTTTTATGGAACTGTTCATATGAACGGGTGTTAGTGCGACAGGGAGCAGACTCCTGACACCTCACATTCCAACAAGGGTTTTATGATGAAGAAGGCAACAGGATTGGCTCTGGTCGCGATTGCAGCCATGTCGTTCGCAACTTCGGCGAGTGCTATCACGGCGTTTGCGTCATTCATCCCGACGAGCAGCATTTCGAATATCGATTTCAACGGTGCCGCAAATGGTGCCGGGCTGCTGAGCAGCACCGCCGCTCCGGTAACGTTCCGCTTCCTCAATCCTTCGGGCGCTGGCTTTGCCGATTTCGCCGCGACCTTCAACCTTGCTGCTACCACCTCCGCCGGTGCAGTGTTTGGTGGTCTCGGCATCGCTCCGGTAACGACCGGCACGCTCAGTTTCCTGTCGTCATCGGCTGTGACCTATAACGGTCATACGGGTGTCAACCTGCTGACGGCAGCCTTTACCAGCGGCGCACTCACCGGCAACATCGGCGGATCGACGGCGAATTATGGCACCTCGACGCCGCCGTATATTGTCACGTTCACGTCGGATTTCCTCGACTTCTCGACTTCGACGGCGCGCGACCTTGCGCTGGCAATCAACGCGATCAATCCATTGCTTTCGGCGTCCAACACAAACGGCGGTCTCGCCCAGTTTTCGGGAACCGTCAGCGGCAACTTCGGTGCCGACGCCACCGGTGGCATCGGCAGCACCGTGCCGGAACCTGCCGCTTGGGCGATGCTGATTGCCGGCTTCGGCATAGTCGGCGCCGCGATGCGCCGCCGCACGGCTGCTCTCGCCGCCTAAACCATCCACCGCGCTGAAGCGAACGGCCCGGGCCCCAAGCCCGGGCCGTTTTGCGTTTTGGGTTGGCCGCTGCGAAACACTATTGTCGCGACGGGCGAACGCGGCGCACAAGGTTGCGGTCGTCGGGGGGACATCGAAATGCAGCGCTGGTTCGGGTTTATCGTGACCCTGCTCGCCGCCGGGCTGATCGGCTGGTGGACGGCGCAACCGCCGGCAGCGCTGCCCGCCGACGCCGCGCCGCAACTGTTTGCCGCCGGACGGGCAATGGCCGACATCCGCATCATCGCCAAGGCGCCGCATGTCACGGGATCGCCCGAAGATGCGCAGGTGCGCGCGCACCTTGTCGCGCGGCTGACCGCGCTGGGGTTCAATGTCCGTGAGACGCGGTTCCCACTGTCGGCCAAAGGCCGCGAGCGGCTGACCAAATGGAGCGGTGCCGCCGATACCGCATTCGGGACCAATATCGTCGCCACCCGCGCAGGGAGCGACGCCAACGGACCGGTGGTCGCGCTGATGGCCCACCATGACAGCGTCTGGGGTTCGCCGGGAGCTGCCGACGATAGCGCCGGGGTCGCGTCGGTGCTCGAAATAGCTCGCGCCTTGCAAACGGTCCCGCTGAAGCGTGGGTTGGCGATCATTCTGACCGATGGTGAGGAACTGGGGCTCGAAGGAGCGCAGGCTTTCCTCGCCACCGATCCGCTGGCGAAACGCATCGGCGTCATCGTCAATCTGGAAACGCGCGGCGGCGGCGGGCGCGCCAATATGTTCGAAACCGGTCGCGGCAATGCGGCGATGGTCGATCTGTTCCGCCGCACCGTGGCCAATCCGTCGGCGAGCTCGATGGCAGTCAAGATTTACGAACTGCTGCCCAACAACACCGATTTTTCTCCCGCCAAGGCACGCGGTATCGCCGGGTTCAATTTCGCGTTTATCGGTCGCGCCGGGCTATATCATTCGCCGCTGGCGACGCCCGACGCTATCGAACAGGGCTCGGTCCAGCACCTTGGCGCGCAGGCGCTCGACATTACCCGCGCACTGGTCAGCGCCGACGCCCTGCCGCCACGCGGCGACGATGCGGTCTTCGCCGATGTGCTCGGGCTGACGACTATCGCCTATCCACCGGTCATCGGCTGGGGGCTCACCGGCCTCGCAGCGCTGTTGCTGGCGGCGGCGTTCGTGCGCCGCGGCGGCTATCCGGGCGATATCATCGCGGGGGTCGGGCGCGGGTTGGGATTTGCGGTCTTGTCGGGGGCGCTGCTGTTCGCTGGCAATTGGCTGTCGGGCGCAGGCGGGCCGACCAACTATTACGACCGCCTCGCGGCCCTGCCCCGGCTCGAGATCCAGGCGTTTCTGCTAGTGCTCGCGGCGTTGGCAATCATGGCCGGAACCAGCGGCTCCGAAGCCGCGCGGCGCGGCAATTGGCTCGGGCTCGGGCTGCTTGGCCTTATCATGGCGACCGCGGTCCAAGTGCTCATGCCCGCCGCCGGTCCGGTGGTCTTATGGCCGCTGCTGCTGGCGCTTGCCGTGCTGGCGCTCGCCCCGCCGCGCGGAGCGCCGTCGCGCTGGCTCGCGGCGCTCGCCGCTGTCCCGGCGCTGGCGCAGACTGGCGGCTTTGCGCATTTCATCCTGCTCGGGGTTGGCGGTCCGATACCCGCAGCGGTAGCAGCCTTCGCGCCGCTGGTGCTGTTGCTGCTTTGGCCGCTGCTGCCGGTCTGGCGCTGGCGGCCGGCGGTTAACGTCGCGCTGGTGCTGGCGGTGGCGGCTGGCGCGATGGCGCTCTGGGTCCGGCTCGATCCGCTGGCACCGAGCGTTGCGGTGTATAGCGACACCAAGTGATCCGACTTCCCGGCTGCCACCGACTGCAGTAGGCAACGCGCATGACAACCATCCTCCTGACCGGTGCCTCGCGCGGCATCGGTGCCGCCGCCCGCGCGGCGCTCACCGCCGCCGGCGCCCATGTCATCGGCCAATCGACGCTGGGCGACGACGGGCTGATCGCCGCCGACCTCGCCGTACCCCGTAGCGCCGATGCGCTCTGGAAGGCGGCGCTCGACGCGAGCGGCGGGCGGATCGACGTTCTGATCAATAACGCCGGAGTCTTCGAAGGCGTCGATATCGACGATACCGACGACGCCTTCGACGCGATGTGGGCGCGGTCGAACGCCATCAACCTGCAAGCCCCTGCCGATCTGTGCCGCCATGCCGTCCGGCATTTTCGCGCGCATGGCGGCGGACGCATCGTCAACGTCGCCAGCCGCGCCGGACATCGCGGCGATTCTCCACAGCATTGGCACTATGCCGCCGCCAAAGGCGGATTGATCGCGCTGACCAAGACCATCGCGCGGGCCTATGCGCGGGACGGGGTGCTGGCGTTCGCGGTCGCGCCCGGCTTCACCATGACCGGAATGGCGGCGGACTATTTGGCGTCGCGCGGCGGCGACACGCTGCTGGCCGACATTCCGCTCGGCAAGGTCGCCGACGCCGGGGAAGTCGCCGAGACCATCCGCTGGCTGGCGCTCGATGCGCCGCCGTCGCTGACCGGGGCGACGCTCGACATCAATGGGGCCAGCTACGTCCGGTGAGCGGGTGGAAATACACCCTTGCCGCGACCCGCGCCGAGGCCGAAGCGCTGCCCGACGCCGCCGATCTGTTCGACGATCTGCCGTCGCCGCCGACGCTGCTGGTCGACGAACCCGACCCCGATCGACCCGATGATTGGCTGCTGGCGGCCTATTTCGACGGCGAACCGACGGCGGACGTCCTGACGCGGGTCGAAGCCCTTGCGCCATCGGCGGCGGGACGTGGGACGCTCGAAGAACTGCCGGATGACGACTGGACAACGCTCAGCCAGCGCGGGCTCGAACCGGTGCGCGCCGGGCGGTTTCTGGTGCATACGCCCGCTCATGCCGATGCAGTGCGGCCGGGTGACTGGGCGATCGATATCGAGGCTGGGCTGGCGTTCGGCACCGGGCAGCACGCGACGACCCACGGCTGTCTGCAAGCGCTCGACCGGCTCGCCAAGGGGCGGCGACGGCGCAACATCCTCGATCTCGGCACCGGCAGCGGCGTGCTGGCGATTGCGGCGGCGCGCGCCTGGCCCGACGCAGCGATCATTGCCAGCGATATCGATCCGGTATCGGTGACGGTGACGCGCGCCAATCTGGTTATCAACCGAGTAATGCGCGGGCGTGCTGCGGGACATATCGAACTGGCTGTGGCAACCGGAATGGCGAACCGCCGGATCGCGGCGCGTGGGCCATACACGCTAGTGACGGCGAATATTCTGGCGGGTCCGCTTGTGGCGATGAGCCGCGAGATCGCCCGAGCAGTGGCACCGGGCGGCGATCTTATCCTTGCGGGGCTGCTCGATTTCCAGGCACTCAGGGTGCGCGCTGCGTATCGACGGCATGGGCTGATACCAAAGCATCAGCACCCGCGCGGCGAATGGCCGACGCTGGTGCTAACGCGACCGGTTAGGCCCGCCACGCGTGGAACAACCGGCCGTCGGCGACGGCAGGTGTAAGGCGCAGCATCGGCTTGCGAACCGGATTGGCACCCACATTCAATTTTGACGTCATCGCGAACGGCTGCGGCAGCGGTTCGAACGCCTGAAGGACGATCTTCATCGCGCTTCTCCTCTTCATCCCGCCGGGACAACCCCTGCGGTGAAGCCGATCTAACTGAGTCGCGCTCCATTGTGCAGTGCGGCGAAGTTCGGGGCAGCCATGCGCAAAATGCATAGCCGAAACAAATTCGTCATTTCCACTTCTGCTCCTCCGCCCTCCTCGCAAAGGGCCGGCGCTATCGCCCCGCCGCCGCAACCAGTTCGCGCCATTCGGCCTCATCGACGACCCGCACCCCAAGCGCCTCGGCCTTGGCGCGCTTCGACCCCGCGTCAGCTCCTGCCACCACCAAATCGGTTCGCGCCGACACCGATCCGGCAACCTTTGCCCCCAGCCCCTCGGCTTGCGCCCGCGCCTCGTCGCGGGTCAGGCCGGTCATCGCGCCGGTGAACACGACGGTCTTTCCGGTTAGCGCCGTCGTCCGTGCCACCGCCAGCGGTTCGGGGGTCACTTCGACGAGCAGGTCGGCGACGGTGTCCATGTTGTGCGGCTCGGCGAAGAAATCGACCAGCGCCTTGGCGACGACCGGCCCGATACCGCTAATTTCGGTCAGCGTCGCCAGCGCCGCCGGATCGCTCGCCGCCGCCGTCGCCACATCGCGCAGCGCTGCAACCGCGCCGAAATTACGCGCCAGATCGCGCGCCGTGCTTTCGCCGACGTGTCGAATACCCAGCGCGAATAGGAAACGGTCAAGCCCGACCGAGCGGCGGTCCTCGATCGCAGCCAGCAGATTATCGACCGACTTCGGCTTGAAACCCTTCCTGTCCAACAGCGCGTCGCGATGAGCCTTCAGCCGGAAGATATCGCCGGGGCGAACGATCAATGGGTCGGGCCCGAACGCCCCGGCGGCCGCGAATAGTTCGATCCGTTCGCTACCCAGCCCCTCGATATCGAACGCCAACCGCGACACGAAATGCCGCAGCCGCTCGTTGCGCTGCGCCGCACAGGTCAGCCCGCCGGTACAGCGGCGCACCACCTCATCGGCCTCGCGTACCGCCGTCGATCCGCACACCGGGCAATGGTCGGGAAACCGCCATGGTTCGCTACGTTCGCCGTTATGCGCCACGACGCCGAGTATCTGCGGGATCACATCGCCTGCGCGCTGCACCTCGACCCGGTCGCCGGGGCGAACATCGAGGCGCGCGATTTCATCTTCGTTATGCAGCGTGGCGTTGGTCACCACGACACCGCCGACCGTCACCGGCAGCAACCGCGCCACCGGCGTCAACGCTCCCGTCCGCCCGACTTGGATGTCGATGCTAACCAAAACAGTTTGTGCGCGTTCGGCGGCGAACTTATGCGCTGTCGCCCAGCGCGGCGCGCGCGAGACCTGTCCCAACCGCGTCTGCCAGTCGAGCCGATCGACTTTGTACACCACGCCATCGATATCGAACGGCAGATCGGCCCGCCGCGCATCGAGGCCATGGGTGAACGCCAGCGCCGCATCGATGTCGCCAACCGCGCGCAGGTCGCCGACGGGGAACCCCCATGCTGCCAGCACCGCCATCATCTCGGCCATCGTATCGGCAGGCATTGCGGCCATTTCGCCCCAGCCATGTGCGAGAAACGCCAGTGGCCGCGCCTCGGTGATGGCGACATCGAGTTGGCGCAACGAACCGGCAGCGGCGTTGCGCGGGTTGGCGAACACCTTGCCGCCGCTTGCCGCCTGCCGCGCGTTCAACGCCGCAAAATCGGCCTTGGTCATATAGACCTCACCGCGCACCTCGACGACATCGGGCGCGTTGTCGGGAAGGGTCTGCGGCAGTCCGGCGATGGTACGGATATTGGCGGTAACATTCTCGCCGGTCGCGCCATCGCCGCGCGTCGCACCAGTAACCAGCCGCCGGTTTTCATAGCGCAACGACGCCGACAGCCCGTCGATTTTGGCCTCGGCAATGAGCGTCACCGGCTCATCCGCTGCCAGCCCCAGGAAGCGCCGGACGCGACCGACGAACTCGCGCGCTTCATCGTCCGAAAACACATTGTCGAGGCTGAGCATCGGTCGCGCATGGACGACCTTGCCGAACCCCGCCGCCGGGGCCGCCCCGACCGCCTGCGACGGCGAATCGGCACGCACCAGCTGCGGAAACGCCGCCTCGATTTCGGCATTGCGACGGACCAGCGCATCATAGTCGGCGTCACTGATCGTCGGCGCGTCTTCGCCATGATAGCGGCGGCCATGCGCGGCGATTTCGGCGGCCAGCCGCGCCAGTTCGGCAGCGGCCTGCGGTTCGGTGAGGGCGGTAATGGCGGACATCATTGCGCCAAGGTTAGCATTGGCGTGCGGGCCAAGTCACGGTAGCTTTCGCCACGGGGCAATCGCTGCGGGGCCATGATGACGAAGTTCACTGCGTGGGTTGTGCTGGCGCTATCGGCAGCGCCTGCGCTGGCGGCACCGGTCAACGACGACGACCGCGGCTTCATCAGCTTCACCGTCGAAAATGACTTTTTCGGCGGCAGCCATCAGGACCAAGGCTATACCAATGGCCTGCGGCTAGCGGTGATGCAACCGCTCGGCAAGCGGCCATTCTGGCTGTTCCTCAACCCCGCGAAGCTTCCGCTTTTTGCTGCCAACAGCAAGGTTCGCTTCGAAACGGCATTTGGGCAGAGCATGTTTACACCGACGGATATCTCCCGGCGGCGACCCGACCCGAGCGACCGGCCCTATGCCGGGTTTACCTATGTCTCCTTCGGTGCGACCGGCATTGCGCCGTCGCACGGCGACGGGCGGCGGCTCGACCAATTGCAACTGACGCTGGGCATCGTCGGCCCGGCATCGCTCGCCGGTGATACGCAAATCGCCTATCATGGGCTGATCGGCGTGCCGCAGCCCAAGGGCTGGCAGTATCAATTGCGCAACGAACCCGGGATCGTGCTCACCTATCGGCGCAGCGACCGGTTGATACCGGTTAGGCTGCTCGGCCTTACCGCCGATCTGACGCCACACGCGGGGTTCGCCGTCGGCAATGTCTATACCTATGCCGATGCCGGCGCGACGCTGCGCATCGGCACCGATCTCCCCGATCTGGGCGAGCCGCGCATCGATCCAGCGCTACCCGGCTCAGGGTATTTTCAGTACCGCGACGGCATCGCCATCTTTGCCTTTGCTGGGGTCGATGGTCGCGGCGTGGCGCGCAACCTGTTCCTCGACGGCAACAGTTTTCGCGATGGCCCGCATGTCGAAAAGATTCCGTGGGTCGCCGATTTCGACGCCGGGATCGCCATGACCTATCGCGGCTTTCGCCTGTCATTCACCCATGTCTATCGCACTCGCGAATTCCATGGCCAGCGCGACGCATCGCAGTTCGGATCGATCAACTTCGGCTTTGCGTACCACTGACGCGCCGACGGAAGGGCCAGTCTGTCACCCCACCGGCAAACAGCGCCCACCAGACAATCACCGGCTGAAGCAGCAGGCGAGGGCCATGATAGCTCCAGCCGAGCGTCGTCCCACCGATCGCGACGCTATCGAGCGCATGATGGATATTGGCCGGGAAGACACACACCGCATAGGCGGCGAGCATGACCCCCGACAGCCAGCGCAGCCGAGGAATGGTCAGGCCGATGGCGCCAAGGATTTCGCAAACCCCGGTGATCTGGACTGTTTGGAGCGGAAACGGCACCCAGTCGGGCATGATGGCGAGAAAGGTTTCCGGCCGCATCAGGTGCAAAGCCCCGACGGCCAGATAGGCGATGGTGAGGAGCCAACGCGCGATGGCGCGGGTTGGGATCACGGCCACAGCGGCGCGTCGACGCTGGCAAGCACGTCGGTGGCCGGATCGTCCCAATCCGGCGCAAACCAAATTTGTCCTTTAAGTCGGCCAGCGCGGCGCTGAGGGTGTTGTGTCGTCGGTACGGCTTCAGCCCCCGGCGTTAGCTGCTCCGGTCGCGTTGAATTGGTACTAAGGCCATCTTCGTTAGTCATCGCTATTTAACCCATGTTCTAGTCGCGCGACGTAGTCATCGGCGCGTCGGGCCGCCTATTCAACTCGGCCAGTACATTCTCGTCAGCGGCAACAACGTCCTGCCTTGCTCGTCGAAGCGCGGATAGGCCTCAATGATCGCTCGCGCCAAATCGTCGAGGTTCATCAGGGTGATAATCGTCCGGCTACGCTCGGCTTCGTATTTCGCCTCTTTGCCGAAGCCGCCGGTACTGACGAACAGACAGCGGTCGTCCGCATGACTGCCAGCCGCCAAGGCACGAACATGCGGTGCACCCATCGATTCCTTCGGACGGTGTTTGACCTCAACAGTGATGCGCGGGGCGGTGAAGCCAAACGCATCGGGCGACGCGAGTATGTCGCGCCCGCGATCGGCACCGCGCGGTGAAATGCGGGTTTGATACCCCATCGACCGCAGCAACGCTGCAACCAGCTCCTGCATCTGTTCCCAATCGAGCCGAACGATGCGGTCCTTGATGCGCTCCAGCGCAACATCGGCGATATCCGCGAACAGATCACCATCGGGAGCCGCCGCAATCTGCTCGCTTACCAAATTTGTCGTATCCTTCTCGGCGCTTGCTGTGCGAATTTCCTCGGCGACTGCCGGCGGCAGCAGGAACAGTGTCAGGGTCGCACCAAGAGTATTGCGTGCAGCAACGCCCAGCCTGTCCCGAAGCACGGTTCCCGACCAAGTCACACGGCGTTGCGTGTTTCGGTAATCCTCAGGGTCACCGCTCCATTCCGGTCCGCTGGCGATGACGCCGGTATGATAGGTTCGTATCGCCGGATCGTAGGTGATGACATCGTCGCCGACCGAAACTTCTCGAACGAAACGAAAGACGATGCTGGCGCTGACGAAGCGGCTTTGTTCGGTAGCTTCCGGCCAAGCTGAAGCAAATCGCCTGACGAGGTCTGCCTTGTCGGTAACAGCCGTCGGATCGCCACCGTCGCGCCAGCCGATGCCGACATAGTTGTTGTCAAGGAAATCGGCTGCATAAATGCCGCCGCGACCTGCTCGCACCATCCACATTGCTTTGACCATGTCGATCCTTTGCTACCCCAATAACCGCGCCGCCTGCGCCCGCGCCTCGTCGGTGACTTCGGCTCCCGACAGCATCCGGGCGATTTCTTCACGGCGGGCGGCGGTATCCAACGGACGGACGTCGGTGCGGGTGACGGTGCCTTCGCTCGATTTGGCAATCCGCCAATGGTTGCCCCCGCGTGCGGCGACCTGCGGGCTGTGGGTGACGACGAGCACCTGCGTCGTCTGCGCCAACCGGGCCAGCCGTTCGCCGATCGCGCTGGCGACGGCTCCACCCACCCCGCGGTCGATCTCGTCGAACACCAGCGTTCCCGCGCTGCCGGTTTCGGCGAGCGCGACCTTGAGCGCCAGCACGAAGCGCGACAGCTCGCCACCACTGGCGATCTTGACCAACGGCCCGAACGGCGCGCCGGGGTTGGTCGAAATCTCGAACTCGATGCGGTCGCCGCCGCCCGGTCCCCATTGGCCCTCGGGCAGTGCCGCGACGACGGTGCGGAAGCGCGCGGCATCGAGCTTCAACGGTGCCAGTTCGTCGGCCATCGCGGCATCGAGCCTCGCCCCCGCTGCGGCGCGCGCCGCCCGCAGCGCCTCGGCCTTCGCCACATAGGCGTCACGCGCCGCCGCAACCGCCGCCGCCAACCCGGCCAGCGCATCTTCGCCCAACGTCAGCGCGTCCGCCCGCGCCGCAAGCTGCGCCGCCAGCCCCGGCAGCGCTTCGGGTTCGATGCGATGTTTGCGCGCCGCCGCCCGCAGTTCGAACAGTCGTGCCTCGGCCGCGTCGAGCCGCGCCGGATCGGCATCGAGCGCCCGCGCCGCCGCCGCCAGCGCGGATTCGGCCTCACCCGCTTCGACGAGCGCCCGGTCGAGGCTGGCGAGGGCTGCCGCCAGCAGATCATGTTCGCCCGCGACCCGGTCGAGCCGCCGCGCCGCCTGTGCCAGTTGCGCCACGCCACCCGCTGCACCGCCAACCAAGCCCGTTACTGCCTCCAGATCATCGGCGAGCCGCGCGCCCTTCTGCATCGCCGCACGTTCTTCAGCGAGCGCCGCCTCTTCGCCGGGTTCGGGAGCGAGCGCGGTCAGTTCGGCCAGCGCATGGTCGAGCCAATCGCGGTCGGCGCGATCGGCGGCGAGCGCCGCAAGCGCTTCAGTATAGGCCGCTTCGGCGGCACGCCATGCCGTCCACGCCGCTGCTACGCCCGCCGTATCGAGCCGTCCGAAACTATCGAGCAGCGCGCGGTGCCCCTTCGCCGACAACAGCCCGCGATCGTCCGACTGGCCATGCACCTCGACGAGCGCCGCGCCGAGATCGCGCAGCAGAGCCGCCGACACCGGCTGATCGTTGACGAAGGCGCGGCTGCCGCCATCGGCCTTGACCTGACGGCGGACAATGATGGTGTCGTCGCTGGCGTCGAGATCATTGTCACGCAGGAGCACCCGCGCCGCATGGTCGGCCCCGACGGCGAATTCGGCAGTCACCCGCGCCGCATCGGCCCCGGCGCGCACCAGTGAAGCATCGCCGCGCCCGCCAAGCGCCAGCCCGAGCGCATCGAGCAGGATCGACTTGCCCGCCCCCGTCTCGCCGGTCAGCACGCCCAGCCCGGAACCGAATTCGAGCGTCAATTGCTCGATCAGCACGACATTGGCGATATCGAGGAGGGTCAACACGGCGGTACGTGTAGCCCAAGGTTGCGGCGGGTTGAACAGCGATCTCCGCGCGGGCGTGCCAGACCGCGCGACGTCAGGTCCGTCGCGCGATCAGGCAGCGGTCATGCCCGGCAAGATCGCGCCGCAGCGTCGATGTCAGCCCGGCAGCGGCCATCAGGTCGGCGACCCCGTCGGCCTGCGTCGCGCCAATTTCCACCACCGCGACGCCGCTGGGGTTGAGCAGCCCGGGAAGCTGCGGGACGAGATCGCGATAGGCGTCGAGGCCGTCGGCCCCGGCGAACAGCGCGCTCGCCGGTTCGAAATCGCCGACATCGGGGGCGAGTATCGCGCCGTCTTCGACATAGGGCGGGTTGGCGAGGACAAGATCGAAACGCTCGGTGACGCCACGTGCCCAGTCGCCCGCCTGAAACGCGGTGCGGCGGCCAAAGCCCAACCGGTCGGCATTGCCCCGCGCCACCGCCAGCGCCGCCGCCGAGCGGTCGATCCCCAACCCCCGCGCGCGCGGCCATTCGCTGAGCGCCGCCAGCAGCAGCGCCCCCGATCCAGTGCCGAGATCGAGAACCGTCGCCGGGGCATGGTCGCCCCGCGCTGCCTTTGCGGCCTCGATCAGCGTTTCCGAATCGGGGCGGGGGATCAGCACGTCGGGAGTGACGGCGATGTCGAGTGACCAGAATTCACGGTGGCCGGTGATGTAGGCGACGGGTTCGTGCGCCGCGCGGCGAGCGACCAGCGCATCGTATGCGACTTCGTCGATCTCGATATTGGGGCCGGTGAGGAGGGTCATCCGGTCCACCCCCGCAAGATGCGCCAGCAGGATTTCGGCATCGAGCCGGTCGATACGTTTCGACGCAGCGAGAAGGGCGACGGCCGCGTTCACCCCAGTTCCGCCAGCCGCGACGCCTCATCCTCGGCGATCAGCGCGCTCGCCAGTTCGTCGAAGCCACCGCCTTCCATGATCTCGGGCAGGCGGTGCAAGGTCAGGTTGATGCGGTGGTCGGTCACCCGGCCCTGCGGATAATTATACGTGCGGATGCGCTCCGACCGGTCGCCACTCCCCACCATCGCCTTGCGATCCGCCGAGCGCACCGCATCGACCTTCGAGCGTTCCAGATCGTACAGCCGCGCCGCCAGCACCTTCATCGCCTTGGCCTTGTTCTTGTGCTGCGACTTCTCGTCCTGCTGCTGAACGACCAACCCCGACGGCAAATGCGTGATCCGCACCGCCGAATCGGTGGTGTTGACGCTCTGCCCACCCGGCCCCGACGAACGGAACACATCGATCCGCAAGTCTTTGTCCTCGATATTGACATCGACTTCCTCGGGCTCGGCGAGCACCGCGACGGTCGCCGCCGAGGTATGGATGCGCCCCTGCGTCTCGGTGGCGGGCACCCGCTGCACCCGGTGGACGCCGCTTTCGAACTTCAGCCGCGCGAACACGCGGTCGCCGGTGACGTTCGCCACGACCTCCTTGAAACCGCCCGCTTCGGACGGCGAGGCGCTGATGGTCTCGACCCGCCACCCTTGGGTTTCGGCATAGCGCGAATACATGCGGAACAGGTCGCCCGCGAACAGCGCCGCCTCGTCGCCGCCGGTCCCGGCGCGGATTTCGAGCATCGCCGGCTTGGCGTCGGCCTTGTCCTGCGGGAGCAACTTGAGCGCCAGCGCGCGTTCGGCGAGCGGCAGCTTTGCCTCGACCTCGCCCAGTTCCTCCATCGCCATCGGGTACATTTCATCCTCGGGCGGGATGGTGCGCAGGCTGGCTTCCTCCTCACGCAACGCCCGCAGCGCCGCCGCCGCGTCGACGACGGGGGTCAATTCGGCATAATCCTTCGACAGCTGGACGAATTCGGTCGGCGGCAGTTCGGGATTGCCCATCCGCGCGGCAATATCGGCGTGGCGGCGCTCAATCTGCGCGATGCGTTCGGGGGAAATGATCAACTTACCGTTGCCCCTCGATTTCGTTGCGGGCGGCCTGGGCGATGAACGCCGACCGACTAAGCCGCCGCCCCGCCGCTGCGCTGTCGATAGCGCTGAGCACGGCGCGGTCGAGCGAGATATTCACCCGCGCCGGGCGTCCGCCGCGACCGATCCACGGTACCATCACGAGGAATGCGCCCTCAGCCAGATCGTCCGCGGCTGCCTCCCGGATGGCCTCGACCGGCTGCGGCTCGGCGGCAGTTTCATTGTCCTCGAACCACAGCGCCAGCGCCTCGGTGGCGTTCGGGATGACCGCGTCGATGCTGTCGGCCGCCGAAAAGCAGCCCGGCAGATCGGGGAAATGAACGCCGAAGGCGCTGTCGGCGTCCTTGTGGACCACGCCATGATAATATCGCATCGCCATTGATCCTTACAGCCAGCTAGCCTGCCGCGCGATGGCCCGCGCTGTCCCGCGACCCTTCACCTCTCCCACTTGGGAAGAGGTCGGGCTCACGCCCCTTCGCGTCAGCCGGGAGAGGGGGCTTCGGGCGGAAATCTCACAACCCTCGCCATCCCGCGCGCTGATGAGGTGGGTCAGTCCCTTTATCCTACTGTAGCTATAGAGGAGATAATTCATGCGCCAACACACACGCCTTGGGAACTGTCCCATCGCCCGCCGTTATCAAAACAGCGATCCACCGTCATATAATCCCAAAAGACATAGCCAATACCCGTGATAGCCAGAACTACGACAACAATAGTAACGTATTTTCTATCCATAATGCCGCCTACCCGCATCGGGGAAGAGAAGGTAGAGGACGCTCGTTGTGGTGGCTGCTGTCACGCCAACTTGTCATGGTCGCCTACGCAACCCGCTCACGACAGCTCCCATGAAGCTCGGCAGCGATCGATCCAAGAACACCGCAGCCTCAACAGCCTCGCCGAAAGCTCCGCCGATCGTTTCACCGATCTCAGGGTTGCGCAAAATTCGAAAGCGTGCGTTCGCATCGTGATCGTTTTCGGTCACCTTCGCGTCGATTGTGATGATCGCCCAAGGGTCTGCCTTCCTGGCCTTGTCGAATCGCTTCTTCGCGGACCCATCGGCAAACATCTCCGCTGCTATCCCCCTTCGGCGAAGCTGCCTCGCGAACGCTTGCCCAACGTCCCCAACTTCGTCGTCCTCAATCACGATTGCCACGGTCGTTGATTGCGCCTCTGTGACGTCAACAAGCATTGCCAGCCGCTCGACCCCCGCCGCCCAGCCCACAGCGGGCGTTTCCGGCCCGCCCATGCTGCCGATCAGCCCGTCGTAGCGCCCACCGCCGATCACCGTCCCCTGCGATCCCAGCGCCTGCGTCACGAATTCGAACACCGTGTGGCGGTAATAGTCCAACCCGCGCACCAGCCGGGCGTTGCGTTCCCAAACGATCCCCGACGCCTCGAGCCCGCGCACCACGCTGTCGAAAAACGCGCCTGCCTCGCTGGTCATGTGCGCCGTGATGTCGGGAGCGGCCGCCACCAACTCACGGTCTGCCGCTTCCTTCGAATCGAGGATGCGCAGCGGGTTGACCGTCAACCGCCGCTTGCTCTCCTCGCTCAGCACATCGGCGTTGGCGGTGAAGTGCGCCGTTGTTGCCGCCGCCCACGCCGCGCGGGTCGCCGGGTCGCCCATCGTGTTCAACTGCAGCACCACGTCGCCCGCAACGCCCAACTCCTCCAGCACCTGTTGCCCGAGCGCGATCACCTCGACATCGGCGGCGGGTTCGGCGGCACCGATCACCTCGGCGTCGAGCTGGTGGAACTGCCGGAACCGGCCCTTTTGCGGGCGTTCGTAGCGGAACAGCGGCCCCCAAGTGGCGAGCTTCATGGGCGCGTGCTGCTGCCAGCCGTTTTCGATATACGCCCGCGCAATGCCCGCCGTGAACTCCGGGCGCAGGGTGAGCGAATCGCCGCCGCGGTCCTCGAACGAATACATCTCCTTCGACACCACATCGGTGGTCTCGCCGAGCGACCGCGAGAACACGCTCGTCGCCTCGAACACCGGCACTTCGACCCGCCCGAAGCCGTACAGCTTGCGCACCCGGTTGAACGTCTCGATGACATGGTCGAACCGCGCTGCCTGCTCGCCGATCATGTCCTGGGTGCCGCGCGGGCGCTGAAGGGTCTTGCTCATGGTGCAGGCGGGATAGGGCGCGGGCAGCGGTTTGTCACGATACCCCGCGCCACGCCCGGAAAACCCTATGGAGTCGCCAGCAGCTTCGCGTCGATCTCACCCAATTTGCGCGCCAGTCCGGCGATGCCGGCGCTCGCCAGCGTGGCGGCGAGATCGGCGCGTTGCACGGCAAGCTGGCTCACACCCTGCGCAACAACGTCGAGCACCCGCCATTCGCCATCGGCCTGCCGCATCCGGTATTGCAACACATCGCTGCGACCGGTCGAAAAGATCGTCACCTTGACGACGCTGCTGGTGCCGCGCGCCACCACTGCCGGATCGACGACAAAACGCTCGCCACCATAGCGCACGAAATTATGCGCCAGCGACACCGCCGAATGGCGGGTCAGCGCGGCAATCGCCGTCTGTTTTTCCGTCGGGGTCGCCGCCGGCCATTTCGTGCCGACGACGAGCGCCGCAATGCCCGCCATGTCATAGCTGTCGCGCACCAGGACTTCGAACCGATCGACCCGTGCCTTGTCACCAAGCTTGGCCTTCATGATGGCAACGACACCGTCGTTATACGCCGCCATCCGCGCGGCCGGTTCGGTCGCCGCGGCCGAAGGCACCGCCGCCACCAACATAATCGTCGCAAAGGCGGACGAAAATCGCATCGATGTAACTCCTGGAGACAATGCGGCGGATACTGCGCTAGGGTGATACCGGGGCTGAACAGAAAGTTCGAGAGGGGATGGCGGCACTTACCGAGGGATTGGCGCAGCTGTTGCTGGCGCTGGCACTGCTCGGCTGCGTCTATACGCTGGCGGCTGCATGGCTGATGGGCGGCTATCGCCCCCGCGCGGTTAGCAGTGCACCGCCGATGGCGGTATCCATTCTAAAGCCGCTGCACGGCGTCGAACCGCGGCTGCGCGCCAATCTCGAAACGCTGTTCGCGCAGCGTTATGCTGCCCCGGTGCAGATCGTCTTCGGCGTCGCGCGCGGCGATGACGCCGCCGTCGCCACGGTGGCGCTGCTGCAGTCCACCTACCCAAGTGCCGACATAAGCCTGATCGTCGATGCGACCCGCCACGGGGCGAGCGCCAAAGTGTCCAATGTCATCAACATGGTGGCGCATGCCAAACACCCGATGCTGGTGCTTGCCGACAGCGATGTTGCCTGGGGTCCCGACACGCTTGAACGACTAGCGGCGGCGCTCGCCGAACCCGGTGTCGGCCTCGCCTCGTGCCTCCATTCGGGGCGCGGCGACGCCGGCTTCTGGTCGGTGCTCGGCGCGATGGACATCAGCTACCGCTTCATGCCGAGCGTCGTTATCGGTTGTGCCACCGGCCTTGCCTGCCCGACGCTTGGTCCGACGATGGCGTTCACTCGCCAGACGCTCGACGCGGTTGGCGGCTTTGCCATTCTGGCTGACGTCCTTGCCGACGATTATGCCCTTGGTGAAGCCGTGCGTGGCCTTGGCCTCGCCACCGTCATCCCGCGCTTCACCATCGTCCATAGCGGCGACGAGACAGGGTTCGCAGCGCTCGTCCGTCACGAATTGCGCTGGACACGGACCATCTTTGGCATCGACTCGCTGGGGTTCATCGGCAGTGGAGTCACCCATTGCCTAGCGCTCGCCGTCGCTGGCGCTGCGCTCGGCGGCTTCGGCATGGCGGGCCTTGCCATTGTCAATATCGCCCTCGCGTCCAGGCTGATCCTCGCGTTGCGGGTCGATGCCGTGACAGAAACGCACAGCGGCTCCCTGTTCCTGCTGCCGTTACGCGACCTGCTCTCCGCCGCGATCTATCTTGCGACACCCTTCGTCAGGGATGTGACGTGGCGCGGCAGCCGCTATAGAGTATCGCGTACCGGCCGGATTTCGGCCACTCAAAGGACCTGATTTCCCCATGCGTTCGCTCTTTCTGCAGGCCCCCTCCTTCGATGGCTATGACGGCGGCGCCGGTGCGCGCTACCAGATGAAGCGCGAGGTCAAATCCTTCTGGTATCCGACATGGCTGGCACAACCCGCCGCGCTCGTCGAAGGCTCGAAGCTGATCGATGCGCCGGCGCACAATCTGTCGTTCGAGGATATTGCGCCTGAGGCAAAGCAACGCGACCTCGTCGTCCTGCACACCTCGACGCCGTCGTTCAATCAGGACATCCGCACGGCCGAAATGCTCAAGGCGCTCAATCCGGCGCTGAAGATCGGTATGATCGGGGCGAAGGTCGCCGTCGATGCCGATGGTAGCCTGAAGGCCAGTGAGGCGATCGATTTCGTCGCGCGCAACGAATTCGATTTCACTATCAAGGACATCGCCGACGGCCATGACTGGGCCAAGATCGATGGCATCAGCTATCGCAACAACAGCGGCGTCATCGTCCACAACGCTGATCGCACCGTGTTGACCGACATGGACCAACTGCCGTTCGTCACGCCGATCTACAAGCGCGATCTGGTCATGGAGAATTATTTCGGCGGCTATCTCAAGCACCCGTACATCAGTTTCTACACCGGGCGCGGCTGCAAATCGCGGTGCACTTTCTGCCTGTGGCCGCAGACCGTCGGCGGGCATAATTACCGGGTCCGCTCGATCGGCCATGTCATCGAGGAGGTGAAATACGTCCTCAAGAACTTCCCGCAATCGAAGGAGATTTTCTTCGACGACGATACGCTGACCGACAACGCCCCGCGTGTCGAAGCGCTTGCTGCCGAACTCGGCAAGCTCGGCGTCGTCTGGTCGTGCAACGCCAAGGCCAACGTGCCGTACAAGACCTTGAAGGCGATGAAGGAAGGCGGACTGCGGCTGCTGCTCGTCGGTTTCGAAAGCGGCAATCAGCAGATCCTGATCAATATCAAAAAGGGCCTGCGTACCGAAGTCGCGCGCCAGTTCGCCAAGGATTGCAAGGAACTCGGCATCGCCGTCCACGGCACTTTCATCCTCGGCCTGCCCGGCGAGACGCGCGAGACGATTCTGGAATCGCTGGCGTTTGCCAAGGAAGTCGATCCGCACACTATCCAGGTCTCGCTCGCCGCGCCGTACCCGGGCACTTTCCTGCACAAGCAGGCGAGCGACAATGGCTGGTTCGATACCAGCCGCGACCTGTTGAACGACGACGGCAACCAGATCGCGCAGCTGAGCTATGAACACCTGCCGGCGCGCGAGATTTTCGACGCGGTCGAAATGTTCTACAAGAAATTCTATTTCCGCCCGCGCAAGATCGGCGCGATTGTCGGCGAAATGGTTCGCGACGGCGACATGATGAAGCGCCGCCTGCGCGAGGGAGTCGAATTCTTCAACTTCCTGCGCGACCGCAAGAAGGCAGCGTAAGCCAGCCGCTTGCACGGTTTAGTGTCGCGCCAAAGCCACATGCGTCACCCCCGCGAAGGCGGGGGTCCATCTCCTCAGCGTCCAGGTGGTGGCCCCCCGCCGTCCCGGGGGTGACTAAGGTTGGTGTTGGACGAAGGTAAACAGATATGGCCGACCAACCCCGCAAGATCGACCGCCTGCGCCTCGCCGCAATCCTCGTTACCGTTGCCGGACTTGCCGTCACCCTTGCGCTGATCGCCAGCGTCGGCGCGGGCGATGTGCTCGGTGCGGTGCGGCGGATCGGCGTGCCGGGTTTCATCGCCTATTGCGCGGTAACGCTCGTCATCCTCAGCATCCTTGGTCTTGCGTGGTCGGTACTCGCCCCGGGCAACCTAAGCGCCTTTATCTGGGGCCGCATGGCGCGCGAGGCGGCGACCGATGTGCTGCCCTTTTCGCAACTCGGCGGGATTGTCGTCGGAGCCCGTG
The DNA here is from genome assembly GCA_038229555.1 of Sphingomonadales bacterium. Classification (GTDB taxonomy): domain Bacteria; phylum Pseudomonadota; class Alphaproteobacteria; order Sphingomonadales; family Sphingomonadaceae; genus Sandarakinorhabdus. The sequence goes on along the minus strand of JBBROI010000001.1, from coordinate 265,898 downwards.
CCGTGGCGTCGCGCGGGGTGGCATCGACGACGGTGTACGCCTCATTGATCGCCGACCAGACGACCGAGCTCGCCGCGCAACTCGTCTATACCGTCGGCAGCGTCGTCGCGCTGGCGCTGCTGCTGTCGCACACCCCCACCAGTCAGAATTTGCTGACCCTCGCCGCCGCCGGGCTTGGCGTCAGCATTGCCGTCATGGTCGCCTTCACCATCGGCCAGCGTCCGCTGCTGCTGTTCGGCGCGCGCATCGGCAGCGCAATTCTACCGGGGTCGGTCGCGGCGCTGACCGAGGTGCGCGACACGCTCGACGCCATCTATCGCCGCCGCCGCGCACTGATCACCTCGTTCCTGCTCCATATCGTCACCTGGGTCGGCAGCGGCGCGGGAGCGTGGATCGCGCTGACGCTGATCGACGTCGACCTGCCCGTCGGATCGGTGATCGTCATCGAAGGGTTGATCTTCACACTGCGCACCGCCGCCTTCCTCATCCCCGGCGCCATCGGGCTGCAAGAGGGGGCGTATGTGCTGATCGGGCCGTTGTTCGGCCTGCCGCCCGAGGCGGCGCTGGCGCTGTCATTGCTCAAGCGCGCGCGTGACCTCGCTATCGGCATCCCGATCATCATCGCATGGCAGATCGGCGAAGGCCGGGCTATGGTCCGCAATGGCTGAGACACTTGCGGCACCGAAGCGCTTGCTTCTGGAGCAAATCCTCCACATGGATGCAATGAACGTCCGGTTGCAAACCGCCAAACACCTCGGCACCCGAACAAGGATCGATCGATGACGCTGCCCCTCGCCCCGCTGTTGCGGATCGGCACCTACACCGTCGCCCAGCACATCAAGGGCGGCAAATATCCGCTCGTGCTGATGCTCGAGCCGCTGCTGCGGTGCAATCTTGCCTGCCCCGGCTGCGGCAAGATCGATTATCCCGATGCCATCCTCAACCAGCGGCTGAGCTATAACCAGTGTATGGACGCCATCGACGAATGCGGTGCGCCTGCTGTGTCGATCGCCGGCGGCGAGCCATTGCTGCATCGTGATATGCCGAAGATCGTCAAGGGCTATATCGCCAAGAAGAAGTTCGTCATCCTGTGCACCAACGCGCTGTTATTGAAGAAAAAGATCGACGATTACGCGCCGTCGCCCTACTTCACTTGGTCGATCCACCTCGACGGCGACAAGGGTATGCACGACCATGCCGTCGATCAGGATGGAACCTACGAAGTCGCCATTGAAGCGATCGAACTCGCCAAGTCCAAGGGCTTCCGCGTTCAGATCAATTGCACCGTGTTCGACGGCGCGTCGGCCGAGCGGCTGGCGGGTTTCTTCGACGAAATGAAGAAACGCGACGTCGAAATCACTCTGTCACCGGGGTACGCGTATGAGCGTGCCGCCGATCAGGAGCACTTCCTCAACCGCGAACGCACCAAGACCTTCTTTCGCGACGTGTTCCGCCGCGGCAATGGTGGCAAGGACTGGGCGTTCACCAATTCGCCGCTGTTCCTCGATTTCCTTGCGGGCAACCAGACCTATGAATGCACGCCATGGTCGATGCCGCTACGCACCGTCTTTGGCTGGCAAAAGCCGTGCTACCTCGTCGGCGAAGGCTATGTGCAGAGCTTCGCCGAACTGATGGAAGGCACCGATTGGGACCAGTACGGCGTTGGCAAATATGCCAAATGTTCGAACTGCATGGTCCATTGCGGCTTCGAAGGCACGGCGGCGACCGATGCCATCCGCCACCCGCTGAAGATGTTCAGCATCGGCCGCAACGGGGTCCGCACCGAAGGCCCGATGGCAGTGGATATCGACCTGTCGAACGCGCGGCCCGCCAAGGACACATTCTCCGACCATGTCGAGAAGGAACTCGAGCGGATCAAGAACGCCGATCCGGAAGGGTGGAAGCGGGTGCAGCGGGCGGCTTAGTCTTCCTTTTCAGGGGAGGATAGTGCCATCCCCTCGCCCACCATCGCGGCCCCACGCGCCAATTCCCGCATCGCCCGCGCGAACCCTGCGCCCGTTCGCGCCACATCGGCGATTTGCCCCGGGCGCGTCGCCAGCGAGCGTAGCATCGCCCCGGCGTTGACCCCGCCGTCTGCCCGCATCGAAACGGTGATGGCGTGGGGCAGCAGGTGGCGTGCGCCGTCCGAAACGCAGCGCAGGATGGCGAACGGCAGGCCGCGTTCGGCGGCAACGGCAGCGGCGACATGGCTTTCCATATCGACTGCCAGCGCGGCGTGGCGTTGCCCGAGCGCCAGCTTTTCGGCGACGGTATCGATCATCCGGCCATCAGCGAAGACGCCACCTGCGCGCGCCGCCGGCAGCCTCGCCAGTAACGCCGCCCGCCAATCGGCATCGCAATCGAGATCGACCGCCCCCGACAGCCGGTCGCCGACCACCCAGTCGCCGATGACCAGACCATCGGCGAGCGCGCCGCACATGCCATAGCTCATGATGCCCGCAGCGCCCTCGGCGGCGGCTTCGATCCGGGCGCGCAAGCCGATGGGATCGCCGCCGCCGGCAATGACGATGACGCCCGATTGGCGGATGGTGGCGACTTCGCGGTTGAAGCCGGTGGCGACGACGACATGGGCGGTCATTGGGGGGCTTTCATCGGCACTTTGCTGTCATCCCGGCGCAGGCCGGGAGCCAGTTTGCTTTGGGATGGGCGTCCAGAAACTGGATCCCGGCCTTCGCCGGGATGACAGGTGGGATAGGAGCGAAGCGTGGCATGTCGCACTCCGGCCCTTCCCGCAGGCGGAAGTGGAGGCTCACATCCCCCATGCGACTTTTCCCGTATTGCTCGCCTGCAAGTTGCGATAGCGCGCCAGCGCCCATAGCGGGAAATAGCGGCGGTAGCCGTGGTAGCGCAGGTAGAAGACCCGCGGGAAACCGCCGCCGGTGTAATCCTCCTCGGCCCAGTCGCCGCCATCGTCCTGCGCCGCCTGCAGCCACGCAATGCCCCGCGCCACCACATCGGATGCAGCTTCGCCTGCCGCCATCAGCCCAAGCAGTGCCCACGCGGTCTGCGACGGGCGCGATGCCGCCGGGCGGTGGCCGGCGTAATCGAGCGCATAGCTGTCGCAATCCTCGCCCCAGCCGCCGTCGGGGTTCTGGATCGCCGTCAGCCAGCCGACCGCGCGCCGCACCGGCTCGGCCGCCGGGTCGACCCCTGCCGCATTGAGCGCGCACAGCGCCGACCAGGTGCCGTAGATATAATTGACCCCCCAGCGCCCGAACCAGCTGCCATCGGGCAGTTGGTCGCCGAGGACATAGCCGACCGCCGCCGCCATCCGGGCCGACCCGGCCGCCTCCCCCCGCTGCGCCAACATCGAAATGACCCGCGCCGACACATCGACCGTCGGCGGATCGAGCAGCGCGCCATGGTCGGCAAACGGGATATTGTTGAGATAATGGTCGCTGTTATCGGCGTCGAACGCTCCCCAGCCGCCGTTGCGGCTTTGCAATCCGACGGTCCATTCGACCCCGCGCGCGATAGCCTGCACATCGCGGTCGCCGCGCGCCGCGCGGTCGAGCGCCATCACCACCACGGCGGTATCGTCGAGATCGGGGTAGTGCGCATTGCGATACTGGAACGCCCAGCCGCCGGGCCGCACATCGGGCTTGCGATCCGCCCAGTCGCCTTTGACCTCGAGTTCCTGCAACGGCAGCAGCCAATCGAGCCCGTCGAGCGCCGCCGTTTCCGCCGCCGGCGTTCCGGCTTCGAGCAGCGCATGCGCGGCGAGCGCAGTATCCCACACCGGCGACACGCACGGCTGGCAATACGCCTCGTGTTCTTTGACGACGAGCAGCTTTTCAACCGAGCGCCGCGCCGTCGCGCGCACTGCGTCATCGGCAGCGTAGCCGAGTGCTGCGTACATCATGACGCTGTTGGCCATCGCCGGGTAGATCGCGCCAAGGCCGTCCTCACCGTTCAACCGCGCAGTGGTAAAATCGACGCACGTTTGGATGGCGCGGGCGCGCAGGCGCTTGGGCCAGAACGGCTCGATGCGTTTCAGCACCCAATCCAGCGCGCCGAACCCCGCCACCCACAGCCGCTTCTGATGGCCAGCCGCCCCCACGCGCAGCGGCGGCCCGAATAGTTCGGCAACGCCGATACCGCGCGGATTGGCGGCAACGGGCCGCTTCACCTGCAGCACCAATAGCGGCACGATGACCGTCCGCGCCCAGTACGACATGCGGCTGAGATGGATCGGGAACCAGCGCGGCAGCAGTATCAGTTCGACCGGCATCGTCGGGATCGCATCCCACGACAGTTCGCCGAACAGCGCCAGTTGGATGCGGGTGAACACATTCGCCGCCGCCGCACCACCGCGCGACAGGATCTCGGCGCGGGCGCGCGCCATATGCGGCGCATCGATGCCGTCGCCGATCATCTTGAGCGCGAAGTACGCCTTCACCGTCGCGCTGATGTCGAGCGGCCCGCCGTGGAACAGCGGCCAGCCGCCATGTGCGCCTTGGATGCGCCGCAGATAGACGCCGATCTTGCGTTCGAGTTCGGCGTCCGCCGCTTCGCCGAGATAATGCACCAGCAGGATATATTCCGCCGGGATCGTTGCATCGGCCTCGAGCTCGAATACCCAATGCCCGTCGGGCTGCTGCGCGGCGAGAAGCGCTTGCATCGCCTTGCCGATGGCGGCGTCGAGACGGGTATCGGCGAACGCTGCGACGGGAGAAAGGGTTTCGCTGCGCACACTTGCTCCGGGTCACGCGGTCAGACTTGTCAGGGGTGGGGGCACGAACCATCCCCCCGGCGGCTCCCGAATGTGCTAACCTATATGACTAAATGGGTCAAATGTAGAGGTCGCAGCCATCGCCGCTCATCAAAACTGATCTTAAAAAAGCAATGTCATCCCGGGCTTGACCCGGGACCCAGTTGTCTTTGCCCGAAGCGCCGAAGGAACTGGGTCCCGGGTCAAGCCCGGGATGACAGGTAAAAGCGTCACGTCGTCGCCAAAACTGTCGCCGCAGCGCGATTTCCACTGCGAATTGCACCCTCTATCGTCGCAGGCAGCCCGGTTTGCGTCCAATCACCCGCCAAAACGAGGTTACGCCAGCGCGTGTGCGGGCCCGGACGCCGCGCATCCTGCGCCGGGGTCGCCGCAAACGTCGCGCGGCGTTCCTTGACGATCTGCCATGGCGGCAGCGTTTCGGGCAGCCCCAGCGCTGCCGCAACATCGTCCCACAACCGCGCCGCCAATGTCGCCCGGTCTTCCTCGGCAAGGCCATCGGCAGCGCTGACCGTTACCGAAATCCGGTCGGGAAAGGCGAAAATCCATTCGGCGGTACCGCCGATCACCCCGGTCATCAACGGCGTGCCCGGCGGCGGCGCGACGCGGAAATGGCCATTGACGATGGCGTGAAAGCGATCGGGAACCACCAACCCCGGCAGCAGATCGGCAGCGACCCATGGCGGAACTGCAAGCACGACCCGGTCGTCTTCGCCCAATTCGATGCGCGTTTCGCCGAAATCCAGTGATGCCGCCCGCGCATCATCATGCTCGATGGCGCGCAAACGCCGGCTGAGCGTGACGTCGGCACCGGTTTCGCGCAGCCGTGCCAGCGCCGGATCGACAAACGCGGCCGCAAGCGACGGATGGGCAATGCGCGGGCGGCAGGCGTCGCCTCCGGCGGCGAGCGATTCGCGCACCACCGCGCCCGCCAGATCGGCGCTGGCATCGGCGGTCGGCGTGTTGAGCGCCGAGACGAAGAACGGATCGAGCAGGCGGTGCCACAGTGCGCCGCGTTCGGGCAGCACTTCGGCGAGCGTGCGTCCCGGTTGTCGCCGCAACAGCCGCGCCAGCGCCAGATAATCGGCGGCGCGCGTTCCCGGCACGCGCCGTGACGGCGCCATTACCCACCACGGCAGGCGACCGGCGTTGGGGCGTATCGTCCAGCGCTCGCGAGTCGTCAGATCGATGAAATGGAAATCGGCGCTGTCCGGCCCTGCCAATGCCTCGCTCGCTCCGGTTTCGGAGAGATAGTCCGCCACGGCGCGGTTGCCCGACAACACGAGATGGTTGCCATTGTCGATGGTCAGCCCGAGTTGCGCATCGAAATACGACCGGCAGCGCCCGCCCGCCTGCGCCGCTGCATCGAACAGCGCAACGCGCGCGCCCGCCGCCGACAGGCGAACGGCCGCCGCCAGCCCCGCCATCCCTGCCCCGGCAATGTAAACCGTGCTGCGCGTCAACCCACCAGCCCGTAACGCACGACCAGCCAGAGCAAGTGCCGCTTGCCGATTTTGGCGCGACGACGCGGCGCGACCCAGCCTTGCGCGCTCATCCGCCCGAGCAGATGCGCATAGACCTCCGCCATCAGACGCGGCGTCCGCTGCCGCCCCGACGGGCGTTCGCGCATGATCGTCCGCGCCGCATCGAAGTGCGCCTGCGCTGTCGCGGCCAATTCGCGGCACACCGTATCGACGCGCGGGTCGGCGATAACCGCGTGCGGATCACGCATCGTAATGCCCGCGGCGGCAAGACTTTCGGCGGGCAGATACAGCCGCCCGATTCCGGCATCCTCATCGATATCGCGGATGATGTTGGTCAGTTGCAGCGCGGTGCCAAGCTGATGCGCAACCTCCAGCCCCGTCGCCTGCGTCATCCCGAACGTGTGGACCGACAGCCGCCCGACCGCACAGGCGACGCGGTCGACATACAGATCGAGCACCGCGCGCGACGGCGCGACGATCGTCGTATCGACATCCATCAGCATGCCATCGATGACCGCGAGAAAATCCTCTTTCTTCAAGCCGAACCGCTCGATGGCTTCGGTCAGAAAGCCCAGCCGCTTCGGGCGCGCCCCGGCGTAAAAGGCGTGAAGATCGGTCGCCCAGCCTTCCAAAGCAGCGCGGCGTTCGGGCGCGGGGCGGTCGTCGGCATCGGCGATATCGTCGACGATCCGGCAGAACGCATAGATGGCGAACATCGCGCGGCGCGCTGCCTTGGGCATCAGTCGCATCGCGGCATAGAATGAACTGCCGGATGCCTTGGCTTCGACGGCTGCCAGCGGGGCCTGATCGACTGCGAGCGACATCATGGAGCCTCACCGGAACGAGTTCCAGCGCGTAACCCAAAACGTCGCCATGCGAAAGCGCCGAGCGCGCGCATGGCGAGCAACGCCGCTTCCGATTTGCGGTGGTGTCGCGATACGCCGAGCGGGTCGCGTTGCAGCCGTGCCGTCAGATCGACCGCGAGACCGTGGATGACCGCGACCTCGCACGCCAGCCCGGTCGATCTGATGCCGCGCGCGAACCCCGATGCTTCGGCGAGCAGCGGTTCGACCCGCGCGGCAAGGTTGCGTATCACCTCGGCCAGCGCCGGCGGCGACGGATCGGCCCCTAGCGCCGCCGCATCAAGCCCCGCCGCCGCCAGCGCATCGGCGGGAACATAGACGCGGCCCAGTTCGCGGTAATCCGCGCGGGCGTCCTGGAGATGGTTGATCACTTGCAGTGCCGCACACAACGCGTCGGACATCGGGCGCAGTGCCGCCGCCTCGCCGTGCACATCGAGCATGAAGCGTCCGACCGGCATCGCCGACCAGCGGCAATAGTCGATCACCGCCGCCCAATCAGCGTAGCGGTCCTGTGCGACATCGCGGCGGAAGGCGGTGAGCAGATCCGACGCATTGGCCGGATCGAGCCCGCGCGCCGCCATGACGCGCCCGAGCGTCGGCGCGATGCCGGGGTCGCGGTCTCCCGCCAGCCCCGCCGCCAAACCCGCACCCATCGCATCGAGGCGTGCCAGCCGGTCATCGCGCGGCGCGGCACCATCGTCGGCGATATCATCGGCGGCGCGGGCGAAGCGATAATAGGCCATCACCGCCGGGCGATGCCTTGCCGCGATCAGCCGCGAGCCGACGGGAAAATTCTCGTTGTTGGCGTCCTTGGCGGCCGCACCGCTGCGCCCGCCGCTCATGCGCTATACTCGCCGCTCACGCGGTGCGCCCCAGCGCCTGCGCCCGCCCCTTCCACATCCCGCCCCGCCCGCGCCAATGCTGGACCGCGCTGTCGATGGTGAAGAGCATGTAGGTGAGGGCGATCAGCGGCAGGGTCACGATGCGCAGGCGCGACACGCGATAGAAGGTGAGGATTGGCCAATAGCTTCCGGCCATCAAAGACCATGCCATCAGGCCAAACCGCCGTGCCTCACCAGTGCCGAAAATTCCCAGCAACGGCGGGGCCGCGTAGATCAGCGCCATGCCGACCAGCGTTCCGAGCAAAGCTGGCGGCGAAAACCCAAGCTGCGCATAGGCCGAGCGCGCCACCATCTTGCGAATATCGGCAAAGCTGTACGGCCGCAGGCTGACAGCGCGGTCGGTGAGGCCAAGCCAGATCGGCCCGTGCGGTTTGATGCGCTTGGCGAGGCTGCAATCGTCGATGATCTGCCCCCGCACGCTGGCGATGCCGCCGGCAGCCGCGAGCGTGTCGCGGCGAACCAGAACACATCCCCCCGCCGCCGCCGCCATCGGGTTGGCGGGGTTGTTCACCCGCTCGAACGGGTACAGCATAGCGAAGAAATAGACGAACGCCGGGATCAGCGCGCGTTCGGCGAAAGTGGCGCAGTGCAGCCGTGCCATCAGGCTGACTTGCACGAGATTGCCCGCCGCAGCACGCGCCACCAGCTGCCGTAAATTATCGGGCGTATGGCCGATGTCGGCGTCGGTGAGCCACAGGAACTCAGGGCTGCCCGCCACCGCGACGCCCTGTTCGAGCGCCCAGAGCTTGCCCGTCCAACCCGCCGGGCGCGGCGAGCCGGTCAGCACCGTCAGCCGGTCGCTCGTCAGCCCGCGCGCCGTGACGCCGGTGCCGTCGTTGCTCTGATCATCGACAAGAATGACCCGGAAATCGCCCGGATAATCCTGCGCCAGCACGCTGCCGAGCGATTGGGCGATGACATCGGCCTCGTTGCGCGCCGGAATCACGGCCACGACCGATGGCCAGACCACTGGCTCGGGCAGCAGGTCGGTATCGCGCGCATCGAACCGCCAGTATTCTGAACGGAATTGAACGAGCAGCACCCAAATGAGAAACGCGATTACGCCGATGAGGTCTGCACCAAGGTCCCTCATCCCAAATATCCCGCCGCGCGGAACCACGCCAACGCCTCATCGAGCGCCGCCGCATAGGGCCGCGCGGTGTAGCCGAGTTCGCGCTCCGCCTTGGCCGAAGTGAAGAACATCTGCGCCTTGGCCATCGTCAGGCCGTCGGCGGTCAGCATCGGTTCGCGCCCGGTCCAGCGTGCCACCGCCTCCGCGCCCCATGCCAGCGGGTACAGCGGCGCGCGCGGCAGGCGGATACGCGGCGGCTTGCGCCCGCTCCGCTGCGCGATATCGCCGAGCAGCGTCTGCAGACTGACGTCCTGCCCCCCGAGAATATAGCGCTCCCCCACCCGCCCCTTTGCCGCCGCAAGCAGATGCCCGGCCGCCACATCGTCGACATGGACGAGGTTCAGCCCGGTCGCGACGAACGCCGGAATTCGCCCCAGTGCACCATCGACGATGATTCGCCCTGTTGGCGTCGGGCGGATATCGCGCGGGCCGATAGGCGTCGAAGGGTTGACGATGACCACCGGCAGGCCATCCGCCGCCATCGCCTCGACCAGCCGCTCAGCCAGCACCTTGCTGCGTTTGTACATGCCGATGGCAGCATCGGGCGTCAGCGTCGCGGTTTCGTCGACCGCTGCACCATCGGCGCGCGGGCGCAAGGTCGCGACGCTGCTGGTGTGGACGATCCGCCGCACCCCGGCAGCACGCGCCGCCGTCATAACAATCCGCGTGCCCTCGACATTGGTGCGTTCGATGGCGCGCGGGTCAGGCGCCCAGAGCCGATAGTCGGCAGCGACATGGAACAGCGTATCGACCCCCGCCATCGCCGCCGTAATCGACACGGCGTCGGTCAGGTCGCCCTCGACGATGGTGCAGTCCAGCCCGGTCAGATTGCCGCGCGGGCTACTGACGCGCACCAGCGCGCGTACCGGCGTTCCAGCGGTGAGCAGTGCGCGCACGACGGCCGAGCCAACGAACCCCGATGCGCCGGTAACCAGCGCCGTCATCCACGCCCCAGCCGGGTGCGGGTCAAGCGCAGCAGTGCCATCGCCTCGGCGCGGCGGCCCGCATCGGCAACCGGCTGATCGGGGCGCGGGGCCGCACGCAACGCCGTCAGCAGTAGCGGCTCGGCCTCGGCAAAACGCCCGCCCTTCACCAGAAAATCGGCAAACGCCAAATTGGCCGCCAGTCCTGCCGGATCGGCAGCAACAGCGCGCTCGAAATAGCTGCGCGCCTTCTTGCGGTCGCCAAAGGCCAGCGGCGGCCCCGGCACCGCGCCATAGATGATGCCGAGCTGCATCAGCCCCAGCCCGTTTTCTGCCAGCGGATCGATGCGTTCGGCAGTTTCCAACTGATCGCGCGCCTGCCGCACCAGTGAAAAACCCGACAGCCCGCGCACGATGCTCGCCTTGGTCGCCAGCAGCACCCCGCGCCAGACCAGCGGTGCGGCGCGGCGCGGTTGTTGCGCCGCCAGCGCTTCGGTACGGGCGATCAGCCGGTCGATTTGCGGCACCTGCGTCGCGCTGTCGGTGGCAAAGCGCGCTGCCGCCCATCCGGCCTCAATCTCGCCAAACGGATCGCGATCGGTGGCGGCAACCGGCTGCGCCAGCGCGAGCAACACCGTCAGAACCAGCGCCTTCACACCCGTGCCTCCGCTCTTCGCCGCCGTCGACGAGCTCAGCCTGAGCGCAGGTTACGGGCTTGGAGCAAGTGCGGCTGGAGCGGGTGAAGGGAATCGAACCCTCGTCACTTGCTTGGGAAGCAAAAGCTCTACCATTGAGCTACACCCGCGTGGCGCTGCGAATTGCCACGCGGGTGCGCCCGGGTCAACGGACTTTGCGTCGGTCCGGCGTTCAGACGGTGGCGGCAACCGCGCGACGACGGCGCAGCGTCGCGCCGGTCAGGCCGAACCCGGCAATCAGCATCGCCCAGGTTGCGGCTTCGGGAACGCCCGCCACTTCGAACGCGATGAACTGGGTGAACTGCGTCGGCGAGAAATTGTTGTCCGACACCAGAATCAGGCTGCGGCGGCCGTTCTCCAGCGTCGGGCCGAAGGTGATGCCCTCGATATTGTCGAGCGGGATATTCAGGCTGTCGAGATCGAACACCAACGTCTTGCTGACGGCGGTGTAATTCTGGCCGACGAGCGAGGCAAAACCCGACACGTCGGTCGCGCCGCTGGTGTCGATCAGGTAGATTTGAATGCTGTTGCCGGTCGTCGAAAACGGCGTGACATAGCCGCTGACGAAGCTGCGTTCGACCGCCAGATACTGGCCATGACCAACATCGAGCATTTCGACAAGGCCATTGGTGGCGAAACCGCCCGCGGGTACCGTCGGATTGGCAACCGCGTTGACATTATAGACATATTGCGCGCCGGGCGCTCCGCTGGCGTTGTCGAAGGTCACGATGCGGCTGGGCGAGGCAACGCCGAACGCCGACGCCGGGCCGTCCTGGCGCAAGGCGTTTTCGGTCGCGCTGGTGATCGTCTTGCCGTTCGTCGATACGGTGACGCTTTCAAAGGCGAGGTTGTTGCGGATGCCCGTGGTACCCGCGGGACCCGTCTGCTGATAGCCCGCCGGCAGGGTCAGATCGCGGACATAGGTGCCATCGGGCAGCGCTTCACGGATAAAGGCCGCGATGTTGCGGTTGGTATCGCCTTCCGATGTGTAGATGTAGTTGCCGTTGGGCAGACGCCGTATCGATTCGGGATCGATCTGCAGCGCCGCGTACGGCGTTCCCGATGGCGTCTTGAAATCTGTGACTTTGGTGAAGGCGACGCCGCTGAACGCGGTCGACGAAAGCGTCAGGTCGACGGTGTAGAACCGCGCATTGCCGAACTGGCTGCGGTCGTCGCTGTTGGCGATAAAGCTGTTGCCGCCGATGAAATCGATGCCCGACAGGCCGCCGACCTGGGTGCCGTCAAAGAACGTCGCGGTCGGCAGAGTCTGCTGGCCGATGTAGCGCAGCTGCGGCGCGGCGGCGGTGGCGGCCGTCGCGGCAAGTGCTGCAGCGATGGCGATAAGGCTGGTAAAGATGCGCATGGTTGCTCCCCTGTGTTGAACCACACGGAGCGTTAAGCATGTTGCGCGTCAGCGGGATGGCGCGGGCGTGGCGATTGGGCGACGGGGGTATGACGCGCCGATGACGGCGTGCTTCCTCGCCCCCACCGGGGGCGAGGAAGTAGCACCTCAGTCCAACGCAGAGGCTATTGCTTGCGCACCGTCCACTGCGACGTCGTCCCCATTTCCTTATCGGCGATATCGACAACCACCGCCTTGCCGTCGGCGCTGACGGTCATTTTCTGGACGCTGATCACCTTGCCATCGCGCATGTCGGTTTCGACGATTGCGCGCGGTCCGGCGCGCGCCACTTTGACCGTGACCTTGCCGGGGTCGCCCTTCAACGGCACCGCTGCTCCGCCAAACGTCGCGGTATAACCAACGCCGGTCGGGCTCGACAGTTCGAAGGTCTTGCCGGTGTCCTTCATCGTCACCTCAAGGCCGTTGGCCGATGCCTCGGTCACCGCACCGCGCTTCCACTGGCCGGAAATCGCATGGGAACCCTTAGGTCCGGCGGCGACGCGGGTTTCTGTGTTAGTTCCGGTCAGCGTGCCGCCGGGTGCCGTCATGTCGGTATAGGCGATCGACAGCGTCTTGCCGTCTTTCGAGACGGTCATCGTCGATTTGGCAACCGCCTTGCCAGCCTTGCGGTTCGCCTGTTCGAGGGTCGATGCGTCGACAATCGTGATCATCTTTTCGTCGATGTACGGATCGCCTTTGATCGGGTGAAACTTGCCATCGGCCTTGATCTCGACCGGCGGCACGCTCGAATCGCTCTTGTAGACGCCACCGACCAGCGAGCGGGTGAACACCTTCGATGGCGGCTTGTAGCTGGCGAGGTCGCCTTTCCACGTCCCATCGAACGGGCTGGCAGCGAGCGCGGGACCGGCAATCCCGGCGGCAAGGGCGAAGGCGAGTATCAGCTTCATGGCAAAGCTCCCCAAGGTTAAGGCGGAAAGCGTATCATGAATCTTAACCGATAATAAATCGGTGCTTCACCCCAGCCGCGCCAGCGCCGCACGCAGCCGTTCGGCCTCGGCGGAGCGCGCGGCGTGGTCGGCACGCGCCTTGTCGATGGCCTCGGGCTTGGCCTTTTCGACGAAGCCGGGAGAGGCGAGGCGGCCGGCGAGCGAGGCGGCTTCCTTCTCGGCGGCTTCGGCGGATTTGGTCAGCCGGGTGCGCTCGGCGGCGAGGTCGATGACGCCTTCGAGGGGAAGAGAATACGTTGCGTCACCATATACCAGCTGAACTCGGCCTCGATCCAACGGCGCGCCCGCCATCGGGACTATGCGCGCCAGTCGCTCAAGCGCTTCGCGGTTCGCAGCAAGTCGACGATCCGTTAAGTCTCCGGCTCCCTCGACACTAAACCCGAGCTTCGTTCCAACGGGAACATTAATCTCGTTACGCGCCGACCGGACCTCGGTCACCAGCCCGATCAGCCAATCGATATCCGCACTCGCCGCCGCATCGGTCGGAATCGCATCCGCATCCGGCCATTCCGCCACGATCAGGTCATGTTCGCGCGACCCCAGCTTGTGCCACAGTTCCTCGGTCAGGAACGGCATCACCGGGTGGAGCATCACCAGAATGCGGTCGAGCGCCCAGCCGGTGACGGCGCGGGTTTCTGCCGCCGTTGCCGCATCGGCACCTTCCGCCAGCAATGGCTTGGTCAGTTCGAGATACCAGTCGCAGAAACGGTTCCAGACGAACTGGTAGATCGTGTCGGCGAAGGTATCGAAGCGGAACGCTGCCATCGCCGTATCGAGCGCGCGCGCGGTCGCGGCGACTTCGCCGATGATCCAGCGGTTGACGGCGTGGGTCGCCTCCGGCAGCGCGCCGCCGCCCGCAATGCCATTCGATTGGCAAAAGCGCGCGGCGTTCCACAGCTTGGTGGCGAAGTTGCGATAGCCTTCGACGCGCTTTTCATCGAGCTTGATGTCGCGGCCCTGGCTTTCCATCGCGGTCAGCGTGAAGCGCAGCGCGTCGGCACCGTATTTGTCGACGAGCACCAGCGGATCGACGGTGTTGCCCTTCGATTTCGACATCTTGGCGCCTTTGGCGTCGCGGACGAGGCCGTGGCAGTACACCGTCTTGAACGGCGCGACGCCGTCCATGAAATGCTCGCCTTGCATCATCATCCGGGCCACCCAGAAGAAGATGATATCGAAGCCGGTGACGAGGACATCGCCGGGATAATGGCGCGCGAGATCGTAACCGGGATCGCCGGGTTTCAGGATGGGCTCGGCTGCGTCGTTCGCGCCCTTATTGTCGTCACCCCCGCGAAGGCGGGAACCCATCTCCACCCCGTCGTCACCCGCGCCATCGTTCGCGCGATGGGCCCCCGCCTTCGCGGGGGTGACGGCGTTTTCAACGGGCCAGCCGAGGGTGGCGAACGGCCAGAGCGCGGAGGAGAACCAGGTGTCGAGGACGTCTTCGTCGCGGAAAAGGAACTCAGTTCCTTCGGGGTCAATGCCCCTCAAACTGCGATCCCACACCATGTCATAGGAATCGAGCACAACAATCTGATCGATCGATTTTGCATATGCTCTGGCAGCTTGCCGCCGAGCGTCGAATTCGGTCAGTGCGACAAAATAAGTGTCTTCATGCCGACTGGATGTTCCGGATATTCGCGACTCTTCTGTCCATGCTTTCGGATCACGCCCGTACCACGCCGGTATCCGATGCCCCCACCACAGCTGGCGGCTCACACACCACGGCTGGATGTTCTCCATCCAGTTGAAGTACGTCTTCTCCCACGTCTTCGGCACGAACTGCGTTTCGCCCGAGCGCACCGCCGCCAGCGCCGGTTTCGCCAGTTCGGCGGCGTTCACATACCATTGGTCGGTCAGATACGGCTCGATGACCACGCCGGAGCGGTCGCCATAAGGCACCTGATGCTTGTGCGGCTCGACCTTGTCGAGCAGCCCAAGTGCGTCGAAATCGGCGATGACCTTCGCCCGCGCCGCCTCGCGCGTCAGCCCGCGATAGTCGGGCGGGCAGGCGTCCGACATCGTCGCATCGGGGTTCATCAGGTTGATCAGCGGGATCGCCGCCTCGGGGTGGCGCTTGTACACCTCGAAGTCGTTGAAATCATGCGCGGCGGTGATCTTGACCGCGCCCGAACCGAAATCCGCCTCGACATAAGGATCGGTGATGATCGGGATCAGGCGGTCGACCAGCGGCAGGCGGCAGCGTTTGCCGACATAATGCGCCATCTTCGGATCGTCGGGGTTCACCGCCACCGCACCGTCGCCGAGGATGGTCTCGGGGCGCGTCGTTGCGATGGCGATAAAGCCCGAGCCGTCCTCGAGCGGATAGCGGAAATGCCACAGATGGCCGTCGATCTCGCGATATTCGACTTCGAGATCGCTGATCGCGGTCTTGAACTTCGGGTCCCAATTGACCAGCCGCTTGTCGCGATACAGCAGGCCCTCGTTGTAAAGCTGCACGAACACCCGGGTGACCGCCTTGTTGAAGCCGTCGTCCATGGTGAAACGCTCGTTCGCCCAGTCGCATGACGCGCCGAGCCGTCGCAGCTGCTGCGTGATCTGCCCGCCGCTGACCGCCTTCCACTCCCACACGGTGTCGACGAATGCGTCGCGCCCCATCGCCTGCCGCGTCGTGCCCTGCGAACTCTCCGCCAGTTGACGCTCCACCACCATCTGGGTCGCAATCCCGGCATGATCGGTGCCGACGACCCAACGCGCATCAAGGCCCTTCAGCCGGTGATAGCGGATGAGGACATCCTGCAGCGTATTGTCGAGCGCATGGCCAAGGTGGAGCGACCCCGTCACATTGGGCGGCGGGATGATGATCGTATACGGCTTGGCATCGGGCCGCGCGGGACGAAACGCGCCGCTCGTCTCCCAATGCGCATACCAGCGCTGTTCGAAATCGGCGGGGGCGAAGGTTTTATCGATAAGGGTCATCCGCGCTTCTTTGCGGAAGCGGCGGGCGGGGGCAAGTTCTGCACGCCCGCCGCCGCCAATTCGGCGCGCAACGCAGCGGGCGGACGGCGGTGCCAGATCAGGCGGCCATTGCGTTTGCTCGCCAGCAACTCCGGATCACCGCCCGAATTATCGAAAATCGCCAGCCGGTCGACATGTTCGGCAAACCACGCCAATTGCTCGAACGATCGCGTGCGGCGCGAGCGGATTTTGTCTTCGGGAACATCATGGCCGCCGGTGCGCACCCGGATGGCGACGCGGTCGATCTGCATCGCGGGCGTCTGCAACAGCACGAACAGCATCCGCACCTCAAACCCGCGCGCCTGTGCCAAATCGACGAGTTCGCGATATTTCGGCGACGATAGCACGGTCTCGACACCGATGGTTTGATAGACGTCGAGCGAATGCCGCAGCCACGCCTCGATGCGTTGTACCGCTGCCAGATTGGCGGCTTCAAGCGCCAGCGTCTCGTGTTCGACGATGTGCTGGGTCAGCAGATCGGGGTTGATAATCCAGACGGATCCGCCCCAGCCTTCGATATCGCTGCGATTGTAGAGTGAGCTTTTCCCGCTGCCGTTCGGCCCGGCGACGATCCACAGGACGGGGCGTTGCGGTTTACGCGGGGTCAGCGCTGCCATTCGCCTGCTTCCGCTGGTCGGCCCGGATACGGCGGACGTTCGATCGGAAGGCGGCGAGCAGGTCATGTTCCAATGTTTCGCTGTCCGACTGAACAACCTTCATCCGCACCACGGTCCCATCGGCAGCGCGGACGATCTTTGTCGGCAGGTCGCGGGGGGTGATTTCGGGCTTGGTCGCCATGCGAGTCTCCTTGGGTTCGGATATAGCAGTTCGACGCCGTTGTTCAAACGCAGCCGCCTCCGCTCACTCGTGCCCGGTCAGCCGCCGGATTTCCGCCCGCGCCGCGCGGTCGACGATTTCGGGCAGGTTCGCGTCGAGCCAAGTCTTCAGCATCGGTTCGAGCATCGACCGTATAAGGCCCTCGAGCGTGCCCGCCGGTGCCATCGTGACGTGCCCAAGGTCGGGCACTGCGGCAATGACCGTCTGCGCCACCTCGACCACTGCACGTTCGACCGCAACCGGCGGCGCGACATGCGGGGCAGCATTCACCCGCGCCCGGATAGACGCGAGAATTTCTTCGATCGATGGCTGCAACTCGGACATGGTTCCGCCTCCTGCGGCGGGGCTACCTTAGGGCTGGACGGGACCGAATGTCACGGACCGGCTGGCGCGGTCCTTATCGGGCAATGGCAGCGCTGCCGGTTCGGGATCGGCGTCATCCCACAGCTTGTGGCGCACCCGCCGCGCATTGATGGTCGCGTCATACGGCGTCACCGGCACACCGAGCGCGACCGCCTCGGCAGCACCAACCGATGCCAGCAACTGATAACCCGCGACCTGCTCGTCGCGCTGCGCCGTCGCCAGGTTGACCTGCACCTGCAGCAACTCCTGCTGGGCATTCAGCACCTCGATCACGGTGCGCGTACCGACCTGATTTTCCTGCGTTACGCCTTCCAACGCCAGCGCATTGGCGTCGACCCCGACCTTGTTGGCAGTGATCGTCGCGCGGGCGCTTTGCAGCGACGCAAAGGCATTGACGGCATTTTCAGCGACCGTGCGGCTGGTCGAGCCGATGACTTCGGTCAGCTGGCTGCGGCGGGCCTGCGCCTGCCGCGTCTGCGAGCCGATCAACCCTGCCTGATACAGGGGGATTGTCGCGGTCACCGCACCGCTCTGCGTGAAGAAGGCACCCGAAAAGCCGCGGTTGCCGCCCTGATTCGCCGACGAACTGGTGCTGACGATCTGGTCGAAGCGCTGATACTGCGCACCGAGCGAGGCATCTACGGTCGGCAGCCGCTGCTTTTCAATCGTTTTGACATCGTACCGCGCCGCCGCTTCGTCGAAACGTGCGGCGATCAGCGACGGGTTATTCTGCTGCGCAAGGTCGACCGCCTGGCCTTCGGTCCCTGGCAGCGGCGGCAGTGGCGGCAGCGGCTCGAGGTTTTCCGGCAGTCGTCCGGTCAGGCGACGATACGCCTGCCGCGCCGCCGACAGCTGGTTCTGCGACGTGATGACCGCCGACCGCGACAGTGCCAGCCGCGCGTCGGACTGGGCAACATCGGTGCGCGTCAGATCGCCGACTTCGAAACGGTCCTTCGACTGCTGCAACTCGCGTTCGAGAACACGCACATTGCTTTGGTTGAGGACAACGACACGGCCATAGCGGATGACATCGGCATAGGCCGTCACCGTCTGGACGATCAGCGTATTTTCCTCAGCGCGCAGGCGCGCGCGCGCCGCGAGAATCCGGTTGTCGGCGGCCGACGTCGCGGTATGGGTGCGTCCACCGCGATACAGCGACTGCGACAGCCGCGCGCCTACCGTATAGGTCCGCCCGGTATCGGTGCCATCGAGCGCGCTCTGGTTGCCGTTTGCCTGAACACCGAATGTCGGACGTCCGACCGCAAGCGCCTGCGGCGCTTCCTCATCGGCCTGCCGAACGATGGCCCGCTGCGCGGCGATTTCGGGATTGGTTTCATACGCCGACGCAATCGCCGCCGCGAGCGTATCGGCAGCGGCGGGCGCGGCAAACGTCAGCGCCGATGCGGCGAGCAGGGCGGCAGCGAAACCGCGAGGCCAGGCGTTGGTCATTGGTGAAGGCTCTCCGGCAACAGAATTAAAAGGCAAAGGCGCGTGCGCGGGCGAAACCGGGCAACGGCCGCGCCGCGACTTCGAGGAAGGGTGTTCCAGCGATTCGATCGCCGACAACCTGTCCGACAGTGGCGCGGCCAACGCCGTGATCGCGGATGATCGCGGCGACGCGTCCGTGGGGGGCGAGTTGCGCAGCGATGGCTTCGGGAACGCTTTCGATCGCGCCTTCGAACAGGATGAGATCATACGGTGCCGCAGCCGACCAACCGGCAGCGAGCGGCCCCTCGACGGTCGGTACACCGGCAGCGCGCGCCGCTGCGGCGAGCGCAGGGTCTGATTCGAGTGCCGTGACGTCGGCACCGATATGCACGCAGACAGCAGCCGAATACCCCGTCGCCGCGCCGACAACGAGTACGCGGTCGCCGGGTACCAGCGCGGCACGCGTCAGCAACAGCCCAAGCGCCAGCGGCTCCAGCAGATACCGCCCCGGCGCGACTTCGACCGCAGCATCGGCGTACGCAAGACCGCGCAGCGCCACCGGCACATGCTCCTCGCGCGGCACCGCGGTCATGGCGGCGACAACGGCACCATCGTTGACGCCAACAGTCTTCAACTGGCTGTCGACCATCGTCTGGCGTTGTGCGGTGAAGTTCACGGGGTTACGGGCTTTCTCGAATTCTGGTGACTTATACGAATAATACAGCTGAGTCGCAATCGAATTTCAACGCAACTCGCGGCACCGTCTAGCGACGACGGTTGCCCTCGCCAAGCGGCATTGCTAGGGAGTGCGCCCCACGACGGGGCCCGATGGCGGAGTGGTGACGCAGCGGATTGCAAATCCGTGCACCCGAGTTCGATTCTCGGTCGGGCCTCCAGCGGTTTTCCTGCCTGCTGTTACGGATTGTCGCGGATATGGGCGACGAGCTCGTCGAAGAAGCGTTCGAGGTTGTGCAGCACGTTGACCTTGAATTCGTAATTCACCTCAGGCGAATTCGATTCGATGATCGGCGATTCATCGACCTTTTCGGCATAGGCGGCAGCGACCGTTTTCACATAGTCGGGCGTCAGCTTGATCTCGCCCATGCGGTCGAGGATGCGCAGCTGGACAACCATCATCTGGCGCACCAGCATTTCGAGCGCGGTGATCCGCGCCACCGTCGCCACCGCATCGAGCTCAACCGATTCGTCTTCGTTCATTGGGTGAGTGTATCGCGGTGCCGCGAAACCGAAAACGGATTGTCATCCCGGCGAAGGCCGGGATCCAGCTTTCTATTTCCCGGCCACCGAGAGAAAAGTTGGCTCCCGGCCTTCGCCGCGATGACAGTTGAAGATATGCGGTGTCCATGACCCGCACCCTCGCCGTCCGCATCGAACGCTTCCCCGTACGTGGCGCTTTCGTTATCGCACGCGGCGCAAAAACCCATGTCGATGTCGTCGTGGCCGAAATCGCTGACGGTGCGCACACCGGGCGCGGCGAAGGCACCGCCATCTATTATCGCGGCGAAAGCGCCGGAAGCGTCCGCGATGCCATTATCGCCGAAACCGACGCCATCGCCGCCGGAGCGACCCGCGCCGACCTGCTGACCGCGATGCCGCCGGGGGCCGCGCGCAATGCGCTCGACGCGGCGTTGTGGGATCTGGACGCCAAGCGCTCGGGTGTGCCGGTCTGGCGCAGCCTCGGACTGCCCGACCCCAAGCCAATGCTGACCGCCTATACCATCAGCCTCGGGGACCCTGCGACGATGGCGGAAGCGGCGTCAAAGGCGCGCGCCCGCGAACTGCTCAAGATCAAGCTCGGCGGCGATGGCGGGCCTGCCGCCGACATCGAACGCGCCGCCGCCGTCCGCCACGCCGCGCCCGACGCGCGGCTGACGGTCGATGCCAACGAAGCGTGGGGCGGCACCGATATCGAACGCACGGCGGCGGCGCTGGCGCGGCTCGACATCGAATTGATCGAGCAGCCGGTCCCCGCAGGTGACGACGCGCTGCTCGACCATATTCGTTCGGTGATCCCGCTCGCCGCCGATGAAAGCTGCCATGACCGGGCAACGCTCGACGCCATTGTTGGCCGCTATCGCTTCATCAACGTCAAGCTCGACAAGGCCGGTGGGCTGACCGAGGCGCATGCGCTGATTCATGCTGCAAAAGCGCGCGGTCTTGGCGTGATGACCGGCTGCATGCTGTCGACGTCGTTGGGCATTGCGCCGGCGTTCTACGCCGCGATGCAGGGCAGTTACGCCGATCTCGATGGGCCGTTGCTGATCGCGGATCGGGCGAACGGGCTGCGGTTCGAGGGGTCCGACGTCTGGCCACCGCAGCGGGACTTATGGGGTTGAGCCACCGCCCTGGTTCGCGTTAACGCCAGCTCGCCGCATCGCGCGGCAGATCGCCGGCCGGGTCGAACGCCGAAACCGTCACGCCCTCGCCGTCATTCCAATGCCACAAGACAAGATTTGCGCCCGACGACACCGCCGACGGGACGATGAGACCCGCAACCCCTGCCGCCGCTGCCGAAACCGCAAAATCCCACGACGGCGGCGACAACCGATCGACATCGCGCTGGCGTTTCCACGGTTGCCGCAAGAAATCGTCGGCCAGCCCCAGTGCGGTGCGCGCCCCGGCGTCGGTCAGATCGATCAGCCCGTTGGCGGTTATATCGTACAGGGTCAGCGTGCCCGGCCGCGGCAAATCCTGATGGTATTCAGCCACCGCCGTGCCATGATCGGCCGAGACATAGAGTGCGGCCTGGCCGGCGGCGTTCCAGCGTCCGCCGCGCATGACGGCTCCCGCGCCGGACAGCGGCGCATGCGACCAGCGCGGACTGAGCATTCGCCACCAGCGCCCGCCACGGTTCCCCGCGCCATCGGGAAGCCGCGCGCGCGGCACCGCCGCAAAGTCCCAATTCACGCGTAGGCGCCATCGCGCAGATCCTCGAGATGCGCCAGCACCGCCACGGCGTCTCCGGCTTCGACCAATTCCTGCGCGGTCTGGCCACCATGACCCGCCAGCGGCTGGTGTCGAAACCATAATATGGCGCGGTCGGCATCGCCGGTAAGATCTTCCGCCGCTGCCAAAATACGTGCCACCCGGCCAAGGCTCGCCTGCACGGCGGGCGATTCGGGCCGCGTTGCCAAGGTATTGCGATGCACCCCCGCCAATTTGGCGATTTCAGCCAGCGGCAGGCGCAGCCGCTCGCTCATCAGCTGTGGAGACAGCTGGTTCGACAGACTGATGGCGGCAATCAGGGGCGCGAGCATAGATGGTCCTGTGCGTCGATCGGGCATATGTTGCACAATCGACGCACAAGTTCAAGACTGCGCCTTAGTAAACTTCGAACAGCCCCGCCGCACCCATGCCGCCGCCGACGCACATAGTGACGACGACATATTTGGCACCGCGCCGTTTGCCTTCGATAAGCGCATGGCCGGTCAGGCGCGCGCCCGACATGCCATAGGGGTGGCCGACCGAAATTGCCCCGCCGCTGACGTTCAACTTGTCGTTATCGATGCCGAGCTGGTTGCGGCAATAGATTACCTGCACCGCGAACGCTTCGTTCAATTCCCACAAACCGATATCGTTGACCGTCAGCCCATTAGCCTTGAGCAGCTTGGGGATCGCATAGACCGGGCCGATGCCCATTTCGTCGGGTTCGAGCCCCGCTACCGCCATGCCGCGATACGCCCCGAGCGGGGTCATCCCGCGCCGCGACGCCTCCGAAGCCTCCATCAGCACACAGGCGCTGGCACCATCGGACAGCTGCGAGGCGTTCCCCGCGGTGATCGTGCCGCCGTCGCGCACCGGGCGCAGCCCCATCAACCCTTCGAGCGTCGTTTCGGGCCGGTTGCCTTCATCCTTCGACAGCGTCACCTCGTGCATGGTGACTTCCTTGGTCTCTTTATTGACCATCCCCATCTTGGCGGTCATCGGCGCGATTTCGGCGTCGAAGCGCCCGGCCTGTTGCGCAGCGGCGGTGCGCATCTGCGATTCATAGCCGTATTCGTCCATCGCCTGCCGCGAGATGTTGTAGCGCGAGGCAACGTTTTCGGCGGTATCGATCATCGGCATGTAAATGGCGTTGTGCAGCTGCATCAGACCGATATCGGGATCGACGCGCATCTTTTCGTTCTGCACCATCGAGATCGAATCCTGACCGCCACCGATCGCCACCGTCATGCCATCGACGATGATCTGCTTGGCCGCCGTCGCAATCGCCATCAGGCCCGATGAGCACTGCCGATCCATCGACTGGCCCGACACCGTTACCGGCAACCCGCCACGCAACAGCGCCAGTCGCGCGATGTTGGGCGACTGACCACCCTGCTGAAGCGCAGCACCCCAGACGACATCGTCGACTTCGGCAGGGTCGATCCCGGCGCGGGCGACCGCGTGCTGAATGGCATGGCCACCCAACACCGCCGGATGGGTGGCGTTGAATGCGCCACGGAATGCCTTGCCGATGGGGGTGCGGGCGGTGGAAACGATGACGGCTTCACGCATGGAATTTCTCCTGTTCTTCCCCTTCCACCTCAGGAAAGGGGTGGCCCGATGGGCCGGGGTGAGAGTGGGTATAGAGCCGGTATCAGATATAGGTCAGCGTGATCCATTCCGCTGCAAGCGCCGGTTTGGTTTCACCTTCGATTTCCACGATGACATTGGTTGTTGTCTGCCAGGCACCATCGGGACGTTGCGTGACGTCGGCGAGCGTAAACCGCCCACGCACCTTCGATCCCGATTTCACCGGCGCCATGAAGCGCACCTTGTTGAGGCCGTAATTGACCCCCATCCGCGCACCTTCGATTCCCGGCATCGCGCCATAGGCGAAAACCGAACACAGGCTGAGCGTCAGATAGCCATGGGCAATCGTCGTGCCGAACGGGGTCTGCTTCGCCAGTTCGGGGTTTACATGGATGAATTGATGGTCGCCGGTCACTTCGGCAAAGGCATCGATTTTCGCCTGATCGACGAGGATCCAGTCGGAAACCCCGACTTCAGTGCCAACTTTGGCGCGATAATCGTCGAGCGGAATCGGCTGCCGTGCCATATGCGTCCCCAAGGTCTATTTGGCGCGGACCTTGGCGAAGGGTGCCGTGAACGTCAACCTTGGCGGCGACCGGACCGGGCTGTAGCGTCAAACCGTAACGCGCGGAGTCGCATGCCATGACCGAACTCGTCTTTTACACCAATCCGATGTCGCGCGGGCGGATCGCCCGCTGGATGCTCGAGGAGGTCGGCGCGCCATACCGTACCGAAATCCTCGATTACGGCACGACGATAAAGGCTGGCGACTATCTTGCGGTCAACCCGATGGGCAAGGTGCCCGCCATCCGCCACGGCGATGCGGTGGTCACCGAGGGTGCCGCCATCTGCGCCTATCTCGCCGATGCCTTCCCCGACGCCGGTCTCGCCCCGCTGCCCGCCGAACGCGGGGCGTATTACCGCTGGCTGTTCTACGCCGCCGGGCCGGTCGAAAGCGCCATCACCAACAAGGCGCTTGGCTTTGAAGTGCCTGCGGGGCGCGAAATGATGGCGGGCTATGGCAGCTTCGCGGCGGTAATGGACACGCTCGAATATGCGGTTACGCAAAGTGATTATATCGCCGGGCCGAAGTTCAGCGCCGCCGACGTCTATTTCGGCTCGCAGATCGGCTGGGGCCTGCAATTTAATTCGATCGAGGCACGCACGGCGTTCGAAGCCTATTGGAACCGCATCAAGGATCGCCCGGCCGCGGTCCGCGCCCGCGAGATCGACGATGCGCTGATTGCAGCGGCCGCCGCGAAAAACTGATCGGGGACAGTGCGTGCCCGACTTCATCCTGCTGATGCACAATGATACCGTCGGGGAGCCCGATGCCGGGGCGTGGGACGATTATTTCGCGCGGCTTCGGGCTGCCGGGGCGTTTGTCGGCGGCAGTGCGATTGGCGGCGGCGAGAGCCTCCGCAAGGACCGCGTGCCCGCAGCCCCGACGCTGCAGATCGCCGGGCTTATTCGCGTCCAGACCTCAAGTTTTGCCGAAGCAGAACAGCTTGTTGCCGGCAATCCGGTCTATGAGAATGGCGGAACGGTCGAAGTGCGTGCATTGCCCGAAGATTAGCGCTCGCCTTTCGCACCGGGACGGTCGCCGCTAGGGAGAACCGATGACCACCCTCGCCGCCGCCCGTGCCACGATGCGAACGCTCCACCGCGCTCCGGAGCCTGACGTCCTCACCGGACTGTTGCCTGCCGCCACGCTCGACAAGGCGACCCGCGAGGCGGTCGTCGGCCGCGCGCTGGGGCTGCTCGCCGATCTGCGCGCGGCGCAATCGAGCGGCTGGGTCAACCGCTTCCTGCATCAGTACCGGCTCAACACCGCCGAGGGCGTCGCGCTGCTCAGCCTTGCCGAAGCATTCCTGCGGGTCCCCGACAGCGAGACCGCCGACCTGCTGATCAAGGACAAGATCGGCACTGCCGACTGGGCCGCGCACAAGGGCCAATCGGATTCGCTGCTGGTCAATTCGGCGACCTGGGGGCTGGTGATGACTCGCGCGCTGGTTGCCGACGATACCAAGGCAAGCGTGCTCCGCCGCCTCGTCGCGCGCACCGGCGAGCCGTTCGTACGCCAGGGTGTCGGCGCGGCGATGCGCATGATGGGCCAGGTGTTCGTCATGGGCCGCACCATCGACGAAGCGCTGGGCCGCGCCGGTGATAAGGACAACAAAGGCTTTACCGCGAGCTTCGACATGCTTGGCGAGGCCGCGCGGACCTTTGCCGACGGCGAACGCTATTTTGCCAGCTATATGGCGGCCATCCGCGATACCGGCAAAGCGGCGAAATCC
This sequence comes from Sphingomonadales bacterium, assembly GCA_038229555.1. Taxonomy (GTDB): domain Bacteria; phylum Pseudomonadota; class Alphaproteobacteria; order Sphingomonadales; family Sphingomonadaceae; genus Sandarakinorhabdus. The sequence continues at coordinate 240,339 of JBBROI010000001.1, read as the reverse complement.
GGCCGCATCGAGGATCGCCACTCGATCTCGGTCAAGCTGTCGGCGTTGCACCCACGCTACGAAACCGCACACGCCGCAACCTGCGTCCCGGCGCTAGCAGATATGGTGCGGCAGCTTGCCGAGGCAGCGGTCGACGCCGGTATCGGGCTGACCGTCGATGCCGAGGAAAGCGAGCGACTGGCGATGTCGCTCGACATCATCGAAGCGACTGCGCGGTTGCCGCAGCTCAAGGGTTGGGACGGCTTCGGCATGGCGGCGCAGGGGTACGGCAAGCGCGCGCGGGCGGTTATCGCCTGGGCCGATGCGCTCGGCAGCGACACCGGGCACCGGCTGACGGTGCGGCTGGTCAAGGGGGCCTATTGGGACAGCGAGATCAAACGCACGCAGGTCGAGGGCCTCGCCGATTATCCGCTGTTCACCCGCAAGGCGGCGACCGACGTGTCGTATCTCGCCTGCGCGCGCGACATGCTGGCGGCGCCGTACATCTACCCCGCCTTTGCCAGCCATAATGCGCTGACGGTCGCGACGATCCTCGAATGGGCCGGCGACGCGCGCGATTTCGAATTTCAGCGGCTGCACGGCATGGGCGAAGGCCTGTTCGAACGGCTGGTGCGTGAGGAGGGCTATAAGTGCCGGACCTATGCGCCGGTCGGCGGGCATCGCGATTTGCTGGCATATCTGGTGCGGCGCCTGCTCGAAAACGGCGCGAATTCTTCGTTCGTCCATCAGTTGGCGGATGAGAGCGTATCGGACGCCGATCTGCTGGCGGACCCGGCGGCGAAGATCGCTGCGGTGGGGGGCAGCGCGCATCCATCGATCGCCTTGCCGAAAGATTTGTACGGGGCCGAGCGGGTCAATTCGGCGGGGGTCGATCTGGCCGACGCGGTCGTGCTCAGCGCGACTGCTGAAGCAATAACCGCCCTCCCCGTCACCCCCGCGAAGGCGGGGGCCCATCGCGCGAACGACGGAGCAGGTGACGACGCTCGCGCGATGGGCCCCCGCCTTCGCGGGGGTGACGACGTTGGGAGCGCGAATGTCGACATCACAGCCGCAGTGACCAAGGCCCACACCGCCTTCCCGACGTGGAGTCGCACTCCCGTCGCCAGCCGCGCCGCCACCCTCGACGCCCTCGCCGACCTGCTCGAAACCCACCGCACCGAACTGATGGCGCTGTGCGTCCACGAAGCCCGCAAGACCATCCCCGACGCGCTCGGCGAAGTCCGCGAGGCGGTCGATTTCTGCCGCTACTACGCCGCCCGCGTGCGCGCCGATTTCGTCACCACCACCCTCCCCGGCCCGACCGGTGAGCGCAACGAACTGCGGCTGGAAGGGCGCGGGGTGTTCGCCGCCATTGCCCCATGGAACTTCCCGCTGGCGATCTTCATCGGCCAGGTCGCCGCTGCGCTGGTCGCGGGGAACACGGTTGTTGCCAAACCCGCGCCGCAAACTCCCACCATCGGCCGCCGCGCCGTCGCACTGGCGTGGGAAGCCGGCGTGCCGCGCGACGTCCTCCACATCGTCACCGGCGGCGGCGAAATCGGCGACGCACTGGTCCGCGATCGCCGCATCGACGGCGTCGTCTTCACCGGATCGACCGCCACCGCCCGCCGCATCGCCCGTGCGCTGCTCGACGACGACGCCCGCCCGCTGTTGCCGCTGATCGCCGAAACCGGCGGCATCAACGCGATGATCGTCGATTCGACCGCGCTGACCGAACAGGTGGTCGCCGATGTCGTGACCAGCGCCTTCCGCTCGGCGGGGCAGCGGTGTTCGGCGCTGCGGCTGTTGATCGTGCAGGAGGAGGTCGCCGAGCGCACGCTTGAGATGCTCAGGGGCGCGATGGATACGCTCGTCGTCGGCGACCCTGCCGACCCGGCCACCGACACCGGCCCGGTCATCGACCGCGCCGCCTATGATCGGCTCGAAACCTACCGCCAAGCGATGCGCGACCGCTGGATCCACACCGTCGCCGCACCGTCCGAAGGCGACTTCGTCGCCCCGACCGCGATCCGCCTCGATGCCATTGCCGACCTGCAACAGGAATGGTTCGGGCCACTGCTCCATGTCGTAACGTGGCGCGCGGGGGAACTCGCCGAAACCGTCGCGGCGGTCAACGCACTGGGGTACGGCCTGACGATGGGGCTGCACAGCCGCATCGCCTCGGTGGCGGCGGCCGTCGAAGCCGATGCCCGCGTCGGCAACCTCTATGTCAACCGCTCGATGATCGGCGCGGTTGTCGGCAGCCAGCCGTTCGGCGGCGAGGGCCGCTCCGGTACCGGCTTCAAGGCCGGCGGCCCGCACTATCTGCTGCGCTTCGCCACCGAACGCACGGTGAGCACCGACACGACGAGCGCGGGGGGGAATGCGTCGCTGTTGAGCATCGAGGATGTCGGCGCGGCGACATAGTTGCAATCCCGTCGGCCATGTGCATGTATATGTGCATGGCCAGCACCGCCCCCGCCCCGGAACGCGCTTCGCAGCGGTTCGTCATGATGGTTGCGCCGAGCGAGCGGCGCGAATGGGGCGACCGCGCCAGTAAGGCGGGAATGACGACCGCCGAGTTCGTCCGGCGCGCGGCAGAAGCCTTTGATCCCGAAGAAGCGGCGGCGATGGCCGAACTCGAAACACTGTTGCCGGAGTTCAACGAGAATATCGATGCGCTCCGCGCGTCGATGGCGGCGATGCAGGCGCGTATCGATTGGGCGCTCGATCCCAAACGCGACGAGGAAGCGCGCGCGAAGGCGCGTGCGAGCATCACCGAAGCGGAGATTGAGGCCATGGCGATGCTGCTGGCATGAGCATCGCCGACAAGGTTTACACCGCCGTCCGCAACTCGATGGTGATGCGCACCGAAATGGACGGGCTCAGTAAACGCCTCGACGAATTGACGACGCAGCACGCCGACACCCGCGACCGGGTCATCCGCATCGAAGGCCTGATCGAAGGCGCGACGATGCGATTGCCGCGACGGTAGGACCGGTCGTGCTGGGTGGCTTGCGGGGCAGCCAGCCGTTGGGCGGCGAGGGCCGCTTTCACTCCTGCGCTTTGTGACGGAGCGCACGGTAAGCACCGCCACGCCGAGCGCGGCAGGTAATGCGTCGTTGTTGAGCATTGAGGATGTCGGGGGGAATTTGAGCAAATGACAGGCGTCAGCGCTAAAACTTTTGACCTGTCATCGGCTCCCGTTGGACATCATATGCCCCCCTAAGATCGCGTGTTGGTCAAGTGCCTGCCCACATGCCCAATAACAAGCTTACCAAGCTTTAAGTCCGGGAAGAAGTGTATAGAGGCGCAGGTATCAGCCGCCCCTGCACCAAGCGTGACATGCCATTCGAACAGCCGTTGCTCGCCATCGTATAAAAATTTGTATTCAGCACCCCACTTTCCCTTTGAAGTTTCTGATACAAAGTTACTAACGCGCTTGCCGAGGCCTGAATCTTTTAGCATCTGCCGCAGATCGCCGCCGCCTTGATTTTTTCCCCAGACGTTTGCTACAGTATTCATGAGCATCAGAGATTCATAAATTTCTCTAGGGCGCTTAAATGGTGAGGTGAGTGAGGACGAACGGCTACTATCGAGAAATATAAGTTGCGGGCAATCCCTCGTTGCGAATTCTACCGCATCAGAAACACACTTTGGCTCTCGCGAAGCGGGAATTCCGCGCTCGTCTACCGGGTCATCCATTTGCTCAGAGAACGCGAACAAAACGCTCTGGTTTGCTCGTAGATTCTCGTTCTCGGCCTCTACGGTTTCGAGCTTGGTCAGAGCCGCATCGAGGCTCTCTGACATTTCCAGCGCATAGCGCTCCCATGTGGTATCGCCATGGTTGACCACCACTAATGCCCGGCCAGCTCGTGCGGCAGCCTGGCTCTTTGCAATAATCGCGGCAATTCTAGCGTCAGGAGCAAATCGGAAAGCGGCTACCGAAAAGATTGAACGTTCAATTGTCCGGGCGGCATTTTCCTCACCCCCAATAGCGATACGTGATCCCAGCATTAGAGGGTGGCGCCGCAGATCGTCGTTTTTTTTAAATCCCGGCCAGTAGACACGAACGCCGCCGTCGTAGCACCCTAGCCTACCAAGCCGCTCCGAAAGCGCCCGCGTTGTGGCGGGCGTGTCTGCCTCTGTGACAATAGCGACACCAGCGAGGTGGTCAGCAAGGGTGCGAGCGTCGAGTTCACCCGGCTCTCCATTCGCAAACGGCGTCAAAAGTACAATAGGTAATCGGCGTTGCTGGGCCTCCAAAAGCCCAACGAACTGATCCACCCCTTCTTCCATCAACGGGTAGACCGTTGCTCGAACCCGCATCTCTCCTACTAGAACGTCTCGCTGGCAAATTACTCTGACGACAGCCGGAGCACCAACGGAATATCCTGCAGGAGAGATCAAATATTCAACGGAGGTTAACTCAACACGATGCTCGACTGCGCAGCATTCTAGAATTTGTGCCGCTCGGATAATATTTCGCCATACTAAGCCATGATCGCCCGGGAACGTCCATTCAATTTCTATTGCTACGTCGTCACCTCCATGTCTCCGGACAACAAGTTGATGTCCGTCAGGCAACTGCCCGACCAACTCACCGGTATTCAAGTCTACGCTTAACTGAGTTTGAAACGATTTACGGTATCGATCCGCAATCCACCGTTGATATCGAGGCTGGACTGTGCTCTCCCAAGCACTGTCTCCAGGTACGTCGAACCGGCAGCCGTAGACCAATTGCCCCATGTAAAAATGCCCTACACTCGAGATAAATTCTGCGTAGCACCGGCGCCAACTTAGGAACAGCTCTGGAATCACACTACTCAATGCAGTCTGCGCCTTCGCAGCCGCATCCGCCGTATCCCTTCACCCCACCCCATTTTGCGTATACAAACTCCGCATGACCGCCCACGCCCCCATCCACCCCGCGCCCGCCCCCACCCGCCTTCGCGTCCCTCGCCGCGAATGGGGCACGGCGTTTGCCGCGCTGCGCCGCCTGCTGCGCGACAAGGATGCGACCGGGGAGGTGTTCGAGATCATGCGGGCGCTCAACGGGGCGTCGACGCGCAAGGGTTATCTGCGGCTGCTGACGACCGCCGAGGGCGGGCGGCTGGCGTCGCGGCACGAGGAGCTGGCGGCGCGGCTGGGTGACCGGGCGTGGCTGGCGAGCCTGCCGCCGGGCAGCCTTGGTGCGGTGTATCGCGATTTCACCGATACCGGCGGGGTGACGCCGCAGGGCCTGATCGACGTGTCGAACGCGGTGATGAACAGCATCGAACACCCCGTTGCGTGGTACGGTCGCCGCATCCGCGACGCGCACGATCTGTGGCACGTCGTCACCGGCTATGGCCTCGATTCACTCGGCGAGGCGTGTCTCGTCGCCTTTTCCTACCCGCAGACGCGCTCGCTCGGCTGGGCGTTCATCGCGGCGGGGGCGGCGTGGAAAAGCCGCGCGGCACCGGTGAAGCAGCCGTACGTCCGCGCCATCCGCGAGGGTTATGCGCGCGGGCGGGCGGCGGCGTGGCTGCCGGCGCAAGACTGGGTCGCGCTGCTGCACCTGCCGCTCGAAGACGTCCGCGCCCGGCTCGGCCTCACCCCGCCGCCGGTATATCTGTCGATTCCTCTGGCGTTGCGCGGGCAGGCGGTTCCAAAGGGCTGACCGGGGTCGCGCGCGGCGTCGTATCGGCAAGTTGCAGCCCCAGATTTTCGAGCCCCTCGGTCACGCCGATCACCACCGCCTGTTTGGTATCGAGCATCATGATCAGGCTGCTGTCATCGACCGTCATGTCGATTTCGAGTTCATAGGCGATCGCGCTCGCCGCCACGATGCGCGCATGATTGAGCCGCGCGCAGCCGAGCGGCGCGATGACGGCTTCGACCATGGCGGGCACTTCGCGCAGCGCCGCCGCCTTGGCGCCGAGCGCGATCTGCATCGTCATCACCGCCGTCCGCGCCTCGATCCGGCGGAGGTTGCGGATCTGCTGATCGAGCAGCTTGGTGTTGGAGACGATGACCTGCTCGCCGGTGGTGGCGCGGATGCGCACCGTCTTGAGGCCGATGGCTTCGACCTTGCCGGTCACCTCGCCGAACTTGATCGTATCGCCGGCGCGGAACGGGCGATCGAACAGGATTGCGAGCGCGGCGAACAAATCGCTGAAAATACCTTGCGCCGCCAGACCGATTGCGATGCCGCCGACACCCAGACCCGCGACCAGCGCGGTGACGTTGACGCCGATATTGTCGAGCACGAGGATCGTCGCCAGCACCCAGACCACGACATTGACCAGCACGGTGATGATGTTCATCGCACTGGCGAGCGACGCGTGATCCTCGGCATTGGCGGCGCGGCGTTCGACCAGCGACAGGATGATCTCGCGCACCCAGAATGCGCCCTGGATGGCGAACGATACGGTGAAAACGAAATCGATGGCGCGCTGCAACGGCCCCGGCGGCGCGACAACATGGGTTACCGCATAAGCAGCGAGCGCGGCGATGAAGAAGCTGCGGGTGCGCCCGACGATCCGGCTGAGAAAGCCGCGCCATGTGGCGACATCGCGGGTGCGACCGAGCAGGCGGACCAGCCCCCAGCGCAAACCGTAGAACGCCAGATACAGCGCGACCGCGACCGCAACCGAGACCAGCGCGGCGGTGGAATCGGTCCGCACCCATTCGAAAGTATCGCGGGTGAGCACTTCGAGGTGGGTCGGCAAATGGCCGAGCGTCTGGGCGAGCGGGACAATTTTGGTCACAGGCATGGCGGTTCAAGCCGCGACCGGCGCAAGCGTATCCGCCAGCCACGCCGGATGGAGCAATTCGAGAGGTGCGCCGTTCAAACCGAGCGGTCCACTGGTCGCCTCGACCCGGACATGCGCAATCGCGACACCATGCGCCAACGTTCGCAACGTTCCCGCCTGCCGCCCCGCACTATCGCGCAGCACGCCGTCGCCGGTGTCGCCTGCAAAGCCGAACGCCAGCAATCGCCGCCGCACCTTGTCCCGGTGGTGCATCCGCGCAGTATTCTCCTGGCCGACGTAACAGCCTTTGGTGAAACTGACACCGTTCAGCAGGTCGGCCCCGGTTTCGAGCCACAGCAATTCGTCGTTGCCGATATCGGTGCTGCCGGGAACGCCAAGCGCGCGACGATGGGCATCATAGGCGTCGGGGGCGGAGTCAGCCGCGACGTCGCTGCCGATCCAGCGCTGCCCGAGAGCGGTGAGGCGCGGGTCGGACGCCGCAGTATGGGCGTCATCCCACCGCGCGTAGACGCCGACGTCGACCGCCTCGATCGTTACCGCTTTGCGCATTTTGTACATCGTCAACCGCTTCGCCAGCGCCGCGGCGCGGTCCGCCGCAACGTCGATCAGCACCGCGCCGTCGCCAGCGTCGAACAGCAGCATATCGAACAGCGCCTTGCCTTGCGGGCTGAGCAGCCCGGCATACAACGGCGTCGCAGGCGTCAGTGCGTCGAGATCGTTGGTCAGCAGACCTTGCAGGAACGATCGTGCGTCGGTTCCGGCGACCCGCAACACGGCGCGGTCATCGAGGTGGGCAATGGGCATGACGGCCCCAGTAAAGAAAGACGCCGGGATCGCCAAATCCCGGCGTCTCTCGCAATCAACTACGCGCGACTACCACGGACCGTTGTAACGACGGCCATCGCGGTCATAGTGGTACGGGCGACCATCGCGGTCGTAGTAGGTCCGGCGACCTTCACGGTCGTCGTAGCGGTTGCGGTCGCCCGCAACGGCACCGATGATTGCGCCGCCGGCCGCACCGATTGCGGCACCCGCCAGCACGTCGCCACCGGTCAGCAGACCCACCGCTGCACCGCCGGCGGCACCTATGGCGGCACCTTTGCCGGTGCTGTTAAGGCGGCGTTCGCCATATTCATTGGTCGTGCAGGCCGAAAGCGATGCAAGCGTGCCAAGCGCCAATACAGTCGATTTGATGATGTGCATGAGGATACTCCCTTTGGTAACCCAACCATAACAATCGGACCGGCGTCACAGTTCCGTTACGCCGCCGCTTGCTATGTGAAGCTCTAACGTCGGCGTTCGGTATGGGAGATGAACGGCGTGAACGTCGGGCTTGCGGCAAAAACCACCGTTTTTGCAAAGTCCGGTCAATGTCTCCGGAGTCGATGGCGACCGTGCGGCTTTCACCTTGCCTTGATCGGGCAGCAAGTTACGGTCCCCCAGTCAACAAGGGGTCCGAAAATGAAAGCCTTATTCCTGATGTGTGCCGCTTGGAGCGTCACCGCGTCGGTCGCTGCCCATGCCGCAGGCGATAGCACGGGCGTCATCGCCATCAAGGCCGGGCACGTGATTACCGATGCCAGTCTGCCGCCACGCGGTCCATCGACGATCCTTGTCGCAAACGGCCGGATCACCGCGATCAACGATGCCAGCGTAGCGATCCCTGCTGGCGCAACGATTGTCGATCAATCGACCAAGACCGTCCTGCCCGGCCTGATCGACGCCCATGTTCATCTCGGCGGCTACGCCGACGACAAATGGTACGCCGGGTTCGCGCCCAAACGCACCGAAGCCTATTCGGTCGCCATCGGCCTGCAGAATGCGCTGATCACCGCGCGGGCCGGGTTCACCACGGTGCGCGAATTGGGCGGCGGGCCGCGCGCCACCCTCGCGGTACGCGACGCGATCAACGACGGCATCGCCATGGGGCCGCGCATCCTGACCGCCGGGCCAGCGCTGTCGATCATCGGTGGCCATGCCGACAACACCGTGGGCGTAAACCCCGAAGTCGGCGATGCACTCGACAAGGCCTATCCCGAAATCGGTGTGTGCACCGGAGCCGAAGGCTGTGCGGCGGCCACTCGCGCCGTCGCCAAGCTCGGCGTCGATGTGATCAAGATCGTCGCCACCGGCGGTGTCCTCGACGACGGCAAAACCGGGCTGGAACAGCATTTCACCAACGAGGAAATGAAAGCGATCTGCGATACCGCCCACCGTATCGGGCTCAAGGTCGCCGCCCACGCGCACGGCGCGCGAGGTATCGAAGCGGCGACCAATGCCGGGGTCGATTCGATCGAACACGGCACCTATGCCGACGACGCCGCGATCAAGGCGATGAAGGCGCACGGGACCTATATGGTCGCGACCTTGATGGCGATCGAAGGGCTGAAGGAACGCGTTGGCAAGAACTTCTTCACCCCCAATGTCGAGGCCAAGGCAAAGCTGACGCTGGCATTGCAGGGTCGTCAGCTCGGGCGCGCGTACAAGGCCGGGGTACCGATCGCGCTCGGTACCGACGCCGGGGTTTACACTCATGGCCAGAACGGCGGCGAACTGGCGCTGATGGTCAATCTGTCGGGAATGACCCCGAAGGATGCGCTGGTGGCAGCCACGACCGGCGGAGCGAAACTGCTCGGCATCGACGACGAAACCGGCACCTTGGTCGTCGGCAAATCTGCCGACCTGATCGCCGTCGATGGCGACCCGCAGACCGACCCCAAAGCGGTCATGCAGGTGCGGTACGTCATGGTCCGCGGCAAGGCTGTACCGCTCGGGTAGCCTTTGGGAGGTCAGATAGTGCCACAATCACGCATTTTCGTGACCCTGTGATCGTCAGACCTGCCCTTGCCGCGCTTTCGTCACTGTCTTAGACACCTCGCACAGTCGATCCTTGGGAGTTTCCATGCGCCTTATCCTGCTCATCACTGCGTCGGCACTTGCCGTCGCTGCCCCCGCCGCCGCGAAGCCGATGGCGCACTCCGTTACCAAGCCTGCCAAGGCATCGACTGCCGCTACCCCAGCGGCGCAGCTTAAGGCGCTGTTCGCCACTTCGGACGAAGCCAACCTCAAGCGCAATCCGCTGAACGCCATCTTCCGCGGCGACATGCGCTACGCCGACCAGTTCGGCGATTACATCACCGATGCCTATCTCGCAGCGGAAAAGCAGGCGGCAATCGATGACCTTGCAGGACTCGCCAAAATCAACCGCGCCAGCCTGTCGGCCAGCGACCGCGTCAGCTACGACGTCTATAAATGGCAGCGGACGACCGACCTCAAAGGCTTTGCGCCGGCGATCCTTGCGGCAACCATCGTCCGCCCGGTCGATCACTTCAACGCCCCGCATGGCTTCTTCGCCGACCTTTCGTCGGGCGAAGGTGCCGCGCCCTACAAGACCGTCGCCGACTATGAAAACGGCCTGAAGCGCATCGACGGCTTCGACTTGCTCTACAAGCGCTCGGTCGAGCGCTTCCGCGAGGGCCTGAAATCGGGCGTCACCCAGCCCAAGCTCGTCGTCAACAACGTTATCGGACAGCTCGACGGCCTGATCGCCCAGGGTGTCGAAGGCTCGACCTTCTACAAACCGATCAAGGCGCTGCCCGCCGACTTCTCCGCCGCCGACAAGACGCGGCTAACGGCAGCCTATGCCGACAAGATCAAGACCGCGATCATCCCCACCCTGACTACGATGCGCGATTTTCTGAAGACCGACTATCTGCCCAAGGCGCGCGACAGCGTCGGCCTATCGGCGATGCCGGGCGGCAAGGTGCTCTATAAATATCTGATCGAAACGCAGACCACGACCGACATGACCCCGGCGCAAATCCATACGCTCGGCCTCAGCGAAGTCGCGCGGATCCTTGGCGAAATGGAAACGGTCAAGGTGAAGACCGGCTTCAAGGGCAGCTTGCCCGAATTCTTCAAGGCGGTGCGCGACGACCCCAAGCAACACCCGGCGTCGGTCGAGGCGTTCGGTGACGGCTTCCGCGCGATCGGCAAGCGGGTCGACCTGAGCATTCCCAAGCTGTTCACGACGATCCCCAAGTCGCCGCTCGAGATCCGCCCGGTTCCCGCCTTCCTCGAAAAGAACCAGGCGGGAGCCTATTACCAGCAAGGCACCCCCGACGGCGCGCGTCCCGGCGTGTTCTATTACAACACCTATGATCTTCCGTCGCGCTCGCTGGCGACGATGGAGACGCTGTACATGCACGAGGGTATCCCAGGACATCACTTCCAGATCAGCGTCGCGCAGGAAAACACGGCGCTGCCGGCGTTCCAGCGCTTTGGTGGCAACACCGCCTATGTCGAAGGCTGGGCGTTGTATTCGGAAAGTCTTGGCGCCGAACTCGGCATGTATACTGACCCGTACCAGCTCTACGGCCATCTCGACGACGAAATGCTGCGCGCGCTGCGGCTGGTCGTCGATAGCGGCATCCACGATCTCGGCTGGAGCCGCGACAAGGCGATCGATTATATGATGGCCAATTCGGCAATGGGCCGCACCGATGCGACATCGGAAGTCGAACGCTATATCGCCATTCCGGGGCAGGCGCTGGCGTACAAGATCGGCCAGCTGACCATCCGCCGCCTGCGCACCAAGGCCGAAGCGGCGCTGGGGCCGAAGTTCGACGTGCGAGCGTTCCATGCGCAGGTGTTGAACGACGGCGCGTTGCCAATGGCGGTACTCGAGGCGAAGATCGACGGATGGATCAAGGCGCAGAAGTAAGGCAATCCCCTCCCGCAGGCGGGAGGGGAATCGTCTGACTACCCAATCGTCCCGAATGGTTGCAGGCGCCGTACCAGCGCCTGCGCCGCCTTGACGTCACCGGCCTTCAACGCCGCCGCCACCATCATGCCGTGCTTCTTCAACAGCGCATCGAAACCGTCCTTTACCGGCAGGGAGGCGATGGGAGCCAGCACTGCCGCCGCCTTCGCCGCATTGGCGGTATCGAGATCGAGCAGGTTTTCGGCATAAAAGGTCCGATGGACCGGGCTATTGGGATCGAGCTTGATCGCCTGTTCGAACCCGCTGAACGCCTCCTTGGCGTGCGCGCCCAGCACCGTCCCCGCCATGAACGACCCCAATGTGGCAACCGCGCCGCCATGCCAGCCGGCCACCGCCGCCCACGCCAGCGCCAAATTCGGATTGGCCGCCTTCACCGCCTCCATCCGTCGCCGCGTTTCCTTGCCGCCGCCGGGCGACCGCGTCAGCTTGGCGCGATAACCGATGGCGATGGCTTTTTGCAGCTGCGCATCGGCACTGGCCGGGGTCTTGGCCAGCGCTGCATCGAAGTCCTTCTCGGCCAACGCCACAAGATCGAGCGCGCGCGTCTTGTCGGTCGTCTGATAGGCGGCAATGTTCAACTGCGCCCGGCCGGCCAGCACCAGCGCGGCGGGCGTCGCCTCGGCACGACCTTCGGTGACTGCAGCCGCCCAATTGCCGTCACGGAAGGATTGCGCAGTATCGGCGAGGGCGGGAGCGGCACTCGCCAGCAACAGGGCAGCAATCAATGTCTTCATGCGTCGGTCCTCGAATCCAATGCGCCAGCAATCAGCGCCCGGGTTTCGGACAACCCATAAAGCGCGATAAATGAACCCATCCTTGGCCCCTGCGACGAGCCGATGAGCGTTTCGTACAACGCCTTGAACCAGTCGCGCAGGTTTTCGAACCCTGCCGCCTTGCCAGCTTCATAGACTTCGAACTGATACGCTTCGGCGTCGCCGCCATCACCAACCGCCGCCAGCCGCGCGTCAAGATCGGCCAACGCCGCCGCCTCACGCGCATCGGGCGCACGCCGCTTTAGGCCCGGTACGACGAAGTCGTGGGCATAGCGCGCCGCATGATGCACCAGCCGATCGAGCGCCGGGTGCGTTGCCGGACTGGTTCCTGGGGCCTGACGGCTGACATACGACCAGAGCTTCGCCGGATCGTCGGTCGCTGCAACCGAGGCAAGGTTGAGCAGCAGCGCGAAGCTGACCGGCAGATCGGCGCTCGGCGGCTTGCCCTCATGGATATGGTGCACCGGATTACCCAGTCGTTGTTCGACCGGCTGGTCGGGATATTTGCCCAAGAAGTCGCCATATTCGTCGATGGCGCGCGGGATGACATCGAAGTGCAGCCGCTTCGCCTTGCGCGGGTTCTGAAACATGTACAGCGCGAGGCTTTCAGGCGGGCCATAGGCCAGCCAGTCGTCGATGGTCAGGCCATTGCCCTTCGACTTCGAGATCTTTTGCCCTTCGGCATCGAGGAACAGTTCATAGTTGAACCCCTCGGGCGGGCGGCCACCGAGCACGCGCGTCACCCGCCCCGACAGCAGCACCGAATCAATGAGATCCTTGCCCGCCATCTCGTAATCGACACCGAGCGCGACCCAGCGCATGGCCCAATCGACCTTCCACTGCAGCTTGCAATGCCCGCCGGTGACGGGGACGGTGATCGTATCGTTGGTCCCCGGCCGGATATAGCTGACCGTTCCCGCCGCGACATCGTGCGCCACCACCGGCACCTGCAGCACATGGCCGCTGACCGGATCGATCGGCAGGAACGGCGAATAGGTCGCGCGGCGGTCGGGGCCGAGCGTCGGCAGGATGACGTTGATGACGTCGTCATAATGCGCAAGAATCTTGAGCAACGTCGCATCGAACCGGCCCGACTGATAGCATTCGGTCGACGACAGGAATTCATAGTCGAAGCCGAAACCATCGAGGAATGCCCGCAACCGCGCATTGTTGTGCGCTCCGAAACTGTCATGGGTGCCGAACGGATCGGGCACCTGCGTCAACGGCTTGCCCAGGTTGGCGCGTAACATTTCGGGTTCGGGGATGCCGTCGGGAACCTTGCGCAGCCCGTCCATATCGTCGGAAAACGCCACAAGGCGCGTTGGCACGCCGGGGACCATCTCCTCAAAGGCGCGACGGACCATCGTCGTGCGCACGACCTCGCCGAACGTGCCGATGTGCGGCAACCCCGATGGGCCATAGCCGGTTTCGAACAGGATACCGTTCGCGGGAAAGCCATCGGGATAGCGCACGATCAATTTGCGCGCCTCCTCGTACGGCCACGCCTTATTGATGCGCGCCTCGGCGGCAAGATCGGTGATGGTGGTGGCGTTGCTCATCTGTTCCGGCTAATCCTTCGTCATGACGTTTGGCGGCGATATGGTGCGGGCGCAAGCCGACTTTGGCCCTTCCCTGCCCGGGAGACGCTGACGATGTACCCCGCCCTCCTTGCCACCCACGCCGGGGTGTGGATCGCCGACACGGTCGGCAACACCCGCGCCGTCGGGCGCAGCGAGGCCATCCGCCGTGCCGCCGATACGCCGCACTTGCTGCTTAATGCGCCGGTTACCGCCAGCCGTCTCGGCTATCCCGAACTGTCGGGGCTCGACTTGCTCGAACTCTTCGCTTTCGTGCACCCCGCGCGCTTCGCGGTGCCGACCCCGCGCGGGCTGGCCGAAGCACTCGGCATCACGCCGCCCGACAGTGACAGCGACGCGGCGTTTCTGGCGCGCGCTGCCGCTGCCATTTTGGCGACTGTCGCGCGCGGCGACTGGGCCGAACGCCACGGCGCATGGAACATCCTGCAATCGCTCGCCCGACACCGCTGGGCATGGACGGCGGCGCTGACCGAGCATTTGCCCAAGCCCTCCCCCCCCGAGCGCTCGCTGTTCACCACCCTGCCGAAGTGGGAGGACGCCGCCCCCCGCCCTGCCCCGCGTACCGTCGCGCTGACCGCTGGCGATATCGATACACGCCTCGACGCCATGCTCGCGCCGGGTGCCGAACGCCGCGATGGGCAACGCGCCTATGCCCATGCGGTCGGCCACGCCTTTCTGCCGCGCCGCGTCGCCAATGCGCCGAACATCGTGCTCGCCGAAGCCGGGACGGGTATCGGCAAGACGCTCGGTTATCTGGCACCCGCCAGTGGCTGGGCGCGTGCCGCCGATGGCGCGGTGTGGTTGTCGACCTACACCAAGGCGCTGCAGCGCCAGCTCGATCAGGAGGCGGCCCGCGCCTACCCCGACGCTGCCGAAAAACGCGCCAAGGTCGTCGTCCGCAAGGGCCGCGAGAATTATCTCTGCCTGCTCAACCTCGAAGACGCCGTGCAGGGCGGCTTTGCCAATCGCGCTGCGATCTTCGCGCAACTCGCGGCACGCTGGGCCGAATACAGCCGCGACGGCGACATGGTCGGCGGCGACCTGCCGGGCTGGCTGGCGACCCTGTTCGGCCGCGCAGCGCTGGCCGGTCTGACCGACCGGCGCGGCGAATGCATCTACGCCGGCTGCCCGCACTACCGCACCTGCTTCATCGAGCGCGCCACTCGCGCGTCGGTCGCCGCCGATCTGGTGATCGCCAACCATGCACTCGTGATGATCAACGCCGTGCGCGGGCGCGCCGAGGGGCAAGGCATGACCCGCATCGTTTTCGACGAGGGTCATCACCTGTTCGACGCCGCCGATTCGACCTTTGCCGTCGAACTTACGGGGGCCGAGGCGATCGAACTGCGCCGCTGGCTGCTCGGGCCGGAGAAATCGACGCGCGGGCGACGGCGGGGGCTGGCAGCGCGGCTTGCCGATATCAGCGGCTATGACGACGATGGAGCGGCGGCAATCGAAGCGGTATTGACCGCGGCCAAGGCGCTGCCGGGAGATGGCTGGCTCGGGCGGCTGGTGGGCGGCGCGGCCGATGGCCCGGTCGAGGCGCTGCTCGCTGCCGTCCGCGCACAGGTGCACGCGCGCGCGCAACCGAGCGACGCCGGTTATGGCCTTGAAACCGAAATCGCCGAGGTGTTGCCGCCGGTGATCGATGCAGCGGCGGCGGCGGCGAAGGCGCTCGAGCGACTGGCGGGGCCGATGGCGGCGTTGGAGGCACGACTGGCGGCCATCCTCGCCGAACCGCCCGACTGGCTCGACGTGCCGGGGCGGGCGCGGATCGAGGGGGCGGCGGCGGGGCTGCGGCTGCGCGGCCAGACGATCGCTGCCTGGGTGTCGCTGCTGGCGCGGCTGGGCAGCGCCGCCGACCCCGATTTTGTCGACTGGTTCGCGCTCAATCGCGTCGAAGGCCGCGAATTCGATGTCGGCATCCACCGCCACTGGCTCGATCCGACGCGGCCGTTCGCCAAGGCGGTGCTCGAACCCGCGCACGGCGTGCTGATTACCTCGGCGACCTTGCGGTCGCGCACCCCCGATCAAGCCGCCGAATGGCGCGACTCGGAACTGCGCACCGGCGCGACGCACTTGGCGCTGCCGCCCGAACGCTTCGCCGTCGCCAGCCCGTTCGACTATGCCAACAATGCCGAGGTGCTGATCGTCACCGATATCAAGCGCGGCGACATGGCGGGGCTGGCGCACGCCTATCGCTCGCTGATCGAGGCAGCGGGCGGCGGCACGCTCGGGCTGTTCACCGCCATTGCGCGCCTGAAGGCGGTCCATGCCCGAATCGCCGATGCGCTCGCCCGCGCCGGACTGCCGCTCTACGCCCAGCATGTCGATCCAATCGACACTGGAACGCTCGTCGACATCTTCCGCGCCGAACCCCGCGCCTCGCTGATCGGCACCGATGCGCTGCGCGACGGCGTCGACGTCCCCGGCGCGAGCCTGCGGCTGGTGGTGATGGAGGGCGTCCCCTGGCCGCGCCCGACGGTGCTCCATGCGGCGCGGCGCGCAGCGTTCGGCGGCACGGCGTACGACGATCTCGTCACCACGGGGCGGCTGGCGCAGGCGTTCGGCCGCCTGATCCGCCGCGCCGACGACCGGGGGACGTTCGTGCTGCTCGGCCCCGCGATGCCGTCGCGCCTGCTCGCGGCATTCCCCGACGGGACGCCAGTGTCGCGGGTCGGGCTGGATGAAGCGGTGGCGCGAGTGGCGGCGGGGCATGGGGGTCCGGGCGTCCCTTTAGGCTTGAGCAGGCGGGAAGAGGGCGCGCACCTGCGCATTGTGAATGAAAGACTCCGTTAGGCCGCGACCCTTAACGCGTGAGCGACGGAGTTCAGTTGAATTTGGTTATCAGCGGTTAAGTGCTCAGCGACCAGCGTCACAAGTGGCGATCAGTGTGGCAAGGGCTCTCAGAATGTAGGACAGACTACAACGAGCTTGGGAGGCCAAACCTTGACACCACTTTTCAGTTCGCCATGCGATCTTGCTGAGCGAATACCGGCGATGACGGCAGACTTCCTCGAACTTGAAACCCGGATCGGCCGCAGATTTCGGGAAGACAGTGTCACAGACATCATCATCGCATCGCTCCTAAAGATCGGGGGCAACGATGCGACTGTCTTTACGCCATCCGAAGTGGAGACGGGCGGAGACTTTGATCTCGTCGTCTACCAGCCGACTACGGGCGACGGCGTGCAGTATCGCATCCAGTCTAAGCGCCTTATCCGTCATGCAACCAATTGGGCTTGGAGTTCATACCGGGAACTCGATCATCCGCACGGTTCGGGCAAGCAAGCCTCGACACTGATCCGATCGTCGGCGCAAGAGAAGATGCTGACAATCCCGCTGTACGCATTCTACAATCCTTCGGGAGTGTGCGATGCGTCTAATAGCGAGATTGCGGGCATCGAGCTCGCAGACGGTCGAATGATTAGCAGCATCGTGCGTTCGTTAGTCAAAGCCAAGTCTAAAGGGATGCGGCCACGATGGAAGAGGATAGAATATCTGCAGCACCTATTTTTTCCGCTATCGAAGATTCTGTGCCCACCGATCGACGGTTCGTCGGGTGGTTCTCGAATAATCCGCCCGGAGGTTTCGCGTCGTGCCGTGATGGATGCGATTGAGGAACGTCGAGTGGCGCAGGAGGACATCGGCTTTGCCTCGCCTAGGCTTCGCTCCGAGCTGGCCGACAGCGCGCGACTGTCATCGCCTGATCGGGTAGCGGAAGCCTTCGAGTCCACGTCGACTCTAGCCCGTAGTCTAAAACGTCGTAACATCTCGAGGGTTGTTGAGCGCGCAGTTGATCGGCAGCCCGACGACCCAGCTATTCAGCGAGCTCGGCTTAAGCGGCCCAAGCTTGTTCTACTTTCCCGCTAAGCTTCTGAAACAAGTCGATGGCATATGAAGACGGCAGCCTTTTAGCTGCGAACCGACACTAGTGCCTAGCGCGTGAAAAATGGCTGCCGGGAGGCAGTCACCCTCATGCTACGTCCACATGCGCAAGGCATCAACCGTTGCGCCCATCCCGCCCCCGCGCCATTGTGCGCCCGCATCCAATACCGGGAGGGCGCGTGAAGTCGCTGACACTGCTGCGCCATGCCAAATCGGGCTATGACGACCCCTTGCTGCGTGATTTCGACCGGCCGTTGAACGATCGCGGGCGGCGGGCTGCCGTCACCATCGGGCGCTGGCTGCGCAAGGCGCAGGACAAGGGCGATATGCCCGATTTCGACCATGTCGCCGCCTCGCCTGCGGTGCGGATTCGCCAGACCATCGACGGCGTCGAGGAGGGGATGCGTGGGCGGCTGGCCCCGGTGTACGAGGCGCGTATCTATCTGTCGTCGTCGGCGACCCTGACCGAACTTGTCGCCGGGTTCCCTGACTATTGCAGCCACGCGATGCTCGTCGGCCATAACCCCGGCCTTGAGGATTTGCTGCTCGAACTTGTGCCGCAGGGCGCACAACTGCGCGATCAGGTCGAGATCAAATATCCGACCGCGACGGTTGCCCATCTGGCGCTCGATATCGATCGCTGGGCGCAGATCGATGGCGGACGGGCCGTGCTGGCGCAGTTCATCCGCCCGCGCGATCTCGATCCGGCGTTGGGGCCCGATGATTGAGGCGGGCCGCCCGTGGCTGATCGGCGGCGGGGTGCTGAGCGCGATTGCCGCCGCGTTGCACATCGCAATCATCGTCGGCGGACCATCGTGGTACCGCTTTTTCGGCGCGGGCGAAGGCATGGCGCGCGCCGCCGCGCGGGGGGATTGGCACGCGACCGCGATCACCCTTGCCATCGCCTTCGTGCTCGCCATCTGGGCGGCCTATGGCTTTTCGGGCGCTGGGCTGCTGCCCCGGCTGCCGCTGCTGCGCCCCGGACTGGTCGTCATCGCGGGCATCTACCTGCTACGTGGGCTGGCGATCGTGCCGCTGGCGTTGCTGCGCCCGGGGCAGGTCAATGCCTTCTTGGTCTGGAGTTCGTTGATCGTGCTGGTTTACGGATCTGCCTATGCCATCGGCACTTGGCGAGCATGGGACGCTCTGTAGGGACGGTGAGCCGGCGTATCCAAACCCTTAACTGGCATTCCGGCAAAGGCCGGGATGACAGGGTTCGGGGAGTACTACAGCTTCAATACCCGCCCGAGGGGCTTGCGGAACACCAGCATCGCCACCGCGCCCGCCGCCGGCACCGCCGCGTGGAGCAGCCAGAATTGCGGCGCCGGCATGGTGAGGTAGAAGCGCCCGAGCCAGCCCGCCGCCGTGCTGCCGACGAAGATCGCCCCCTGCACCATCCCGAGCATCACCCCCGTCACCGCCACCGGCGCAGTCCGCGCCACCAAGGCGTTGGTGGTCGGCACGACATACAACCAGCCGGTATTGAGCACGATGTGGAAGACGATCACCCATGCAAACGGCGTCGCGTCGGTTGCGCCTGCCGCCAGCCAAGCGAAGGAAACGGCGATCAGCGCGCAGCCGATACCGATCTTGCCGAGTTCGCCCGGCTCGCGCCCGCTCCGCGCCTGCCAGCGCCACAGCCCCAGCACCAGTGGCAGCGCGAGGATCGGCGCGAGCGAATCGATCGATTGCAGCCATGTCACCGGCATCTCCTGCCCGAACATGTGGCGATCGAGATGGTCGCGGCCCCACAGCACATAGACGTTCCAGACCTGCGCCTGCGCCAGCCAGAAAGTCGCGACAATCAGCAACACAGCGATCAGCGTGATGATGCTGCGCCCGTCGCCGGGTTCAAGCCGTGCGCTCGCGCGCGTCTCGGCGTCGCGATCGGGTGGCATGGCGCGGTTGCCTGCCAGTGCCGCCACCAACCCCAACGCCAGCCCACCGAACGCCGCGAGAAACCCCCAGTGCCAGCCGACGCGCTCGCCGAGCGATCCGACGACCAGCGGCGTCACGAACGCCCCGATGTTGAGCGCGGTGGCGATGATCGCAAACGCTGCCGTGCTGCGAACATCGTCGCGGGCGTACAGATGGCCGGTCTGGGCGTGGAGGTTGCACCGGAACGTGCCAGCGCCGAGCGTCAGCAATAGCAGGCCGGGGAGGAAGCTCGCTTCGAATACCAGCAGCCCCGCGCCGCCCGCCGACAACGCCAGCCCGAGCAGCATCGCCCGGCGACTGCCAAGCCAGCGATCGCCGAGCCAACCCCCGGCGATCGGTACGAGGAACTGCAACCCGAGGTACAGCCCCATCGTCTGCGTCGCCAGCGCCTGCAACGGCATCGGGCCGAACACGGCCTCAACGCCGCTCCGCCACGCCGCGAAACCCGTGACATTGCCAAAATGCCCCGGCGTGAACAGCCACCCCGCCATATAGAGCACGAGCAGCGCCTGAATGCCGTAGATGCCGAACGCCGCCCACCCCTCGGCGATGGCAAGATAGGTCAGGCCGCGCGGGTGCCCGAAGGTGTCGTCAGCGCCGGCGGCGGCGGGCGGGCGGGTCAAGGTATCGATGGCGCAGTGCTCCCCGATTGAAGCCACAGCGTCGGCGATCGGGGGGCTGGGTGCAAGGGAGGCGGATGCTGTATGGCGGAAGCACCCACATCCTTACCTGTCATCCGGGCTTGACCCGGGACCCAACGTCCTGCGGTTCGCTGCTGGGCAAAGAAAACTGGGTCCCGGGTCAAGCCCGGGATGACAAACCAAGAGCAGGAGGTCGAGTTCGTCGAACATCCCCCGCTCTCGCTCACCCTCGCCGCTCGGCCTTCCGCCGCGCCTTCTCGGCGCGCTCCTCGGCCTCGCGGCGTTCCTCGGCGGCTGCTTTTGCTGCCTTGCGATGCTCTTTGGCGATCTTTGCGTCGGATTTGGCCTGCGCTTCTTCCTGTTTGCGCAGTTTCCGTCCGCGCTTTTCGTCGCGTTCGGACTGGCTGGTGGTGACTCCGTCGATTGCTGCACCCGCCAGCTGAAACGGTGCCTTGACGATGGCGACGGCAGTCGAGACGCAGCCGCCGAGCATGAGTGCCGCCAGCAGCGTCAGACCGTGAACGACTCTCCGCACCCGCAGCTCCCCTTGGCATTGGGGTTTTCGAAGACGAATCCAGCGGCGAAATCGTCTTCCTTCCAATCCATCCGGCTGCCGATCAAGTACATCAGCGAGCCGCCGTCGATGAACAGCGTGCCGCCCGGCGTTGCCACCGCTTCGTCACCCGGCTTGGCGTCGGTGACATAATCGAGGCTGTAAGCAAGGCCCGAGCAGCCGCGCTTGGGCGTGGTCAGTCGCACGCCTGCCGCCGGGGCGGGGGCCTTGGCGATGATCTCGGCAATACGCTGCGCGGCGTTTTCGGTGACGGTAATCGGCGCAGGGCGCGGACGGCGAAGTGTCGTCGTCTCCATCACAGCATTCCCATTTCGAGTTTGGCTTCGTCGCTCATCTTGCCGGGGTCCCATGGTGGATCCCAGACGAGGCTGACATCGGCGGTGGCGATTCCCGGCACGCTCATCACCCGCAGTTCGACTTCGCCGGGCATCGATTCGGCCACCGGGCAATGCGGCGTCGTCAGCGTCATGGTGACCGCGGCATGGCCGCTGTCGATTTCGACACCATAGATCAGCCCGAGATCGTAGATGTTGACCGGAATTTCAGGGTCGAAAATATCGCGTAGCGCCGCGATCACCGATTCGTACAGGTCGCCACCGGGAGCCTCGGTCGACGGCTCGGCGGCCGGCTGCAGGAACCCTTCGAGATAATCGGGCTGGGCGCGCAGCGGCGGCAGCTTGGCGACCGGCGTTGCGGCGCTGACTTCCTCGACCGCAAAGCTGCGTTCGGATGCCTGATGGTCCATCGCACTCATCCAAAAATCCTCGTCACCCGTTCGATCCCCGCCGCCAGCCGCGCGACATCGGACAGATCGTTATACACGCCAAAGCTCGCGCGCGCCGTCGCCGGAACCCCGAGCACCCCCATCAGCGGCTGCGCGCAATGGTGCCCGGCGCGGATGGCGACGCCGCTTTCGTCCAATATGGTGCCGATGTCATGCGGATGCACCCCATCGATGGCGAATGACAAAATCCCGGCGGACTCTTCGGGGCCGAACAGCCGCACCGAATTGATCCGGCCAAGCGCGGCGCGCGCCGCCTTGACGAGTAACCGTTCATGCGCGTCGATCGCCGTCACGCCGATGCCTTCGACATAATCGATCGCCGCCGCCAACCCGATCGCGCCGACGATATGCGGCGTTCCCGCCTCGAACCGCTGCGGCGGCGCGGCATAGGTCGACCCCTCGAACGTCACCGTTTCGATCATCGCGCCGCCGCCCTGAACAGGGGCCATGGCAGCAAGAATGTCGCCGCGCGCCCACAGCACGCCGATGCCCGTCGGGCCATACAGCTTGTGCCCGCTGAACACATAGAAGTCGGCACCCAGCGCCTGCACATCGAGCGCGATGCGGGGCGCCGCCTGGCAACCGTCGACCAGCAGCTTCGCCCCGACGCCATGCGCCGCACGCGCAATCCGCGCGACATCGGCCACCCCGCCAAGTACGTTCGACACATGGGTGATGGCGACGAGTTTGGTGCGCGGAGTGAGCAGCGCCTCCAACGCGTCTTCGTCGATGCGGTGATCGGCGGTAAGCGGCGTCCAGTCGATAATCGCGCTGGACCGTTCGGCGAGCATCTGCCACGGCACGATGTTGCTGTGGTGCTCGAGTTGACTGAGCAGGATGCGGTCGCCCGCGCCGATATTGGCATTGCCCCAGCTCTGCGCGACGAGGTTGATCGCTTCGGTCGCGCCGCGCAGGAAGACGATCTCGGTTGCCGATGCCGCACCGATGAAGCGGGCGACCTTTTCGCGCGCCTCCTCGTACCGCAGCGTCATCGTCGCCGAGCGTTCGTAGACGCCGCGATGGACGGTGGCGTAATCGGGGCCATAGGCGCGGGCGATGGCGTCGATCACCGCCTGCGGCTTTTGCGCGGTGGCGGCAGTATCGAGATACGCCCAGTCACCGGCGAGACCGGGGAAGTCAGCCTTCCTGCTCCCCTCCCGCTTGCGGGAGGGGCTGGGGGTGGGAACGTCGATCATGATGCCGAGGTCAGCCATGCCCACCCCCGCTCGCTTCGCGAGTCGCCCCTCCCGCAAGCGGGAGGGGAGTAGCAAGCAACCGCGTCACCGTCGCCTCCGCAGCGTCGCGCTCCGCGTCCGCCATGCCTTCGAGCGCATCCGACAGGAACGCCCGGGTCAGCAGCGCCCGCGCCTGCATCGGCGGCACCCCGCGCGATTCCATATAAAACAGCGCATTGGCGTCGAGTTCGCCGACCGTCGCGCCGTGCGCGCACTTTACATCGTCGGCGAAGATTTCGAGTTC
The DNA here is from genome assembly GCA_038229555.1 of Sphingomonadales bacterium. Lineage (GTDB taxonomy): Bacteria > Pseudomonadota > Alphaproteobacteria > Sphingomonadales > Sphingomonadaceae > Sandarakinorhabdus. The sequence continues at coordinate 217,144 of JBBROI010000001.1, read as the reverse complement.
GGGCTTGGCGTTGGCGGTTGCGCCGCGCGCCAGCAGCAGCGCCTTGAACGACTGCGCCGCGTCGGTCTGTTGGCCCGCGCGCGCCACAGCGACCTTGCCGAGATAGGTCACCGTCGCGGTATCGCCGGCGACGCAGCGCACGACTTGGCGGCTCGTTGCGCCGGGACCGGCGTGGGTGACGGTGGTGACAATTTCGAGCGTCTGGCTGCCGTGGCCGATGATGACGCCGCCGAGATCGAACCGCGCCCCGGCGTGGAGCGTCACGTCGAGCGCCACCCGACCGTATTGGCCACCGGCGTTGATGATCCGGAAATCGAGCGCTGCCCCGACCTCGACCGTCACCGCGAACTGGTGGATCGCCACCGCATCGGCCGGCGCATCTTGCACCAGCATCCGCGAGACACTTGTCCCCGCCGGAACCACCAGCACCTCGGGAGCCGCGACCGGCCATACCCGCGCCGCCGCCGTCAGGTCGCTATAGCGCCACGCCTCGTCGCGCTTGGTCGGGAGCGCTGCTGTCACGCCGCGATCCCGACATAGCCGTCGGCTTCGAGTTCGTGCGCGAGTTCGGCCCCGCCGCTGCGGACGATCCGCCCGCCGACGAGCACATGGACGAAATCCGGCACGACGTAATCGAGCAGCCGCTGATAATGGGTGATGAGCAAGGTCGCGCGTTCGGGCGAACGCATCCGGTTGATGCCGTCCGCGACCACCCGCAGCGCGTCGATATCGAGGCCGCTATCGGTTTCGTCGAGCACCGCCAGTTTTGGCTCGAGCACTGCCATCTGGACCATCTCGTTGCGTTTTTTCTCGCCGCCCGAAAAGCCCTGATTCACCGCGCGCTTGAGCATGTCGTACGGCAGCCCGAGTTCCTCCGCCGCCGCCTTGGCGAGCTTCATGAATTCGGCCCCCGAGGCTTCCTTTTCGCCGCGCAGCGTGCGCTGAGCGTTGAGCGCGGTGCGCAGGAACATCAGGTTCGACACGCCGGGAATTTCAACCGGATATTGCAGTCCGAGGAACACCCCGGCAGCAGCGCGTTCGTGCGGGGCGAGCGCCAGCAGGTCCTGACCCATGAACATCACCGAACCCTCGGTCACCGCATACCCGGCGCGGCCCGCCAGCACATACGACAGCGTCGATTTGCCCGCGCCGTTCGGCCCCATGATCGCATGGACTTCGCCCGCGCCGACGCTGAGCGTCAGGCCGTTGAGGATCGCCTTGCCGTCGATGGTGGCGTGAAGGTTGGTGATTTCAAGCATGGGCACTTTCTAGATCCTCCCCGTATTCGGGGAGGGGGACCGCGCCGCTTCTTCAGCAGCGTGGTGGAGGGGCCGCGCCGTCGCGCGGGCTTGGGAGGCACCAGCGGAAACGAGCGCAAGAGCGCTCGCCCCTCCACCGCCAGAAATGGCGGTCCCCCTCCCCCGGAAGCGGGGGAGGATCAGGAAGGAACCCCTCACGGGTTCACCACCGCGCGGTCGGCATCGGTCTGGCGGCTGACGATCGCCACCACCGCCGCTTGGCGCATATCGTCCTCGATCGTCTGCACCGACGCCTCGGCGACGGCGAGCGCCTTGGCCTTTTCATAGGTCTGCTTCGCCGGATCGATAACGGGGTGGCCGAGACGGTAGAAATTGCCGACCTTGGCGATCAAGTCGGTCCGCTGCGCTGCGCACGACTTCATTGCCAGCAACGCCAGCGTCCCGGCATTCTCACCCTTGACGTCGATCGACTTGGTCGCGGCAGTGACGCAATTGGCGTAGGTCGTCGTCGCCGTATCGACCTGCTTACGCGCTGCCTGCCCTTCGGTATCGGCGCGCGGCGGGGGCGGCGAACAGGCGGCGAGGACCAGCGCAAAGGCGATGGCGCTACGCATCATAACGCACCGGCGGCTCGGGGACGAAAGTACGGTCGAGGATTTGAGCAATATCGAACGGGCATTCGACTGGAGGTTCGTCCATCGACAGATCGGCAGTCTCGGTCCGCGCCTTTTCGAGCGCCTTCGCGTAGGTTCGAGGAAGGTATTCAGGGATAAGCTGCCGCAGTGACGGACTTTGATCGAGGATGCGATCGATGCTCCCGCGTTGCGCTTGCACTGAATTCATCCACTGTTTGCGCGGTGCCGCATAGAAACAATACGCCAGCTTGAGCAGGTGGACGAGAATGAGTTCGAGCCGCACCGCGAGTTCACGCCGGTCGCTGCCTGCCATGCTTTCGACTTCCTCGGCGAGATGTTCAAGATCGAGTTCACTGTTCGCCCGCGCCGCAGCGAGACCGCGCAGCTTCGCTGCCTGTTCCTCGGCCCACGCATGAAAATCAGTGTCGTAGAGCGACTGGCTCACCCAACGCTCCCCTCAAGCGAAATCCCCAGCAGTTTCTGCGCCTCGACCGCGAATTCCATCGGCAGCTGCTGCAGCACTTCCTTGCAGAAGCCGTTGACGATCAGCGCCACTGCCGCCTCGGCATCCAGCCCGCGTGACTGGGCGTAGAACAGCTGATCCTCGCTGATCTTCGACGTCGTCGCCTCGTGTTCGATCACGGCGCTCGGGTTGCGGACCTCGATATACGGCACGGTGTGCGCGCCGCATTCGTGCCCGAGCAGCAATGAATCGCACTGGGTATGGTTGCGCGCGCCCTCCGCCGAACCGGCGACGCGCACCAGCCCGCGATACGTTCCCTGCGACCGCCCCGCCGAAATGCCCTTCGACACGATGGTCGAACGGGTGCCCTTGCCGAGGTGGATCATCTTGGTGCCGGTATCGGCCTGTTGGCGGTTGTTGGTCACCGCGACCGAATAGAATTCGCCAACCGATCCTTCACCCGACAGCACGCACGATGGGTATTTCCACGTGATCGCGCTGCCGGTTTCGACCTGCGTCCAGCTGACTTTGGAGCGCTTGCCGAGGCAGTTCGCCCGCTTGGTGACGAAATTATAGATACCACCCAAACCATTGGCGTCGCCCGGATACCAGTTCTGCACCGTCGAATATTTGATCTCGGCATCGTCAAGGACGATCAGTTCGACGACCGCTGCGTGGAGCTGGTTTTCATCGCGCATCGGCGCAGTGCAGCCTTCGAGGTAGGATACGTGCGACCCCTTGTCGGCAACGATCAGCGTGCGTTCGAACTGCCCTGTGTTGGCGGCGTTGATGCGGAAATAGGTGCTCAATTCCATCGGGCAGCGGACGCCTTCGGGGATGTAGACGAAGGTGCCGTCGCTGAAGACCGCGCTGTTGAGGCAGGCGAAGAAGTTATCGTGCTGGGGGACGACGCTGCCGAGCCATTTGCGGACGAGATCGGGATATTCCTTCACCGCCTCGCTGATCGACCGGAAGATCACGCCGGCCTTTTCGAGTTCGGCGCGGAAGGTCGTGGCGACGCTGACGCTGTCGAACACGGCGTCGACCGCGACCCGACGCGCGCCCTCGACGCCGGCGAGCATCTTCTGCTCCTCGATCGGGATCCCCAGCTTTTCATACGTCCGGCGGATTTCGGGATCGAGCTCGTCCAATGACCCGATTGTCGGCTTGGCCTTGGGCGCGGCGTAATAATAGGCGTCTTGATAATCGATCGGCTTGAGATCGAGCTTTGCCCAGTCGGGTGCCTCCATCGTCAGCCATTTCCGGTACGCCTTGAGCCGCCAATCGAGCAGCCATTGCGGCTCGGCCTTTTTCGCCGAGATGTAGCGAACGGTATCCTCGTTCAGCCCCTTGGGGGCCATTTCGGATTCGATATCGGAAACAAAACCCCATTTATAGGTGGCGAGGTCGGCGACGGCGGCGCGCGCCTCCTGATCCAGCAAGGGCGTCTCGGCGACGGGCATATCGAGCATCTGGTCGGTCATGCCACCACCTCTTCGCGAACGACGGCGCGCGCAACTGTTCGCAAGGCCGCAGGGGGTGCCGGCTTACGCAACAGATCCGCCAGCGTCACCGCATCGAGCGCTTCGCGGACGGCGCGGTTGATCGGCCCCCAATGGCCGCGCACGCTGCAACTGCCGGTGATCGTGCAGTCGTGCACCTCGCCGGTCTGGCAATTGGTCAGCGCAATCGGGCCATCGACCGCTTCGACGATCTCAGCGACGCTGATTTCGGACGGTGCCCGCGCGAGGCAGAAGCCGCCGGCCACACCGCGCGATGCCGTCAACAGCCCGGCGCGGGCGAGGGTACCCATCAACTTGGCGACCGTCGGGGCGGGAATGGCGGTGGCGGCGGCGACACGGGCTGCGGAAAGCTTGCATGTCGCCTCGCGCGCCGCAGCGGTCATCACCACGACGGCATAATCGGCAAGATTGGTCAGACGGATCAAGGCATGGCCCTTAAAGCGGACGAATTCCGTCCGGCTTATGTGGGCCAGCCCCGCACGGTGTCAACCGCTCGATGCGGTGCGCGACACGTCACGTATCGCAACACCCAATCCCGCGCGGCGCTATTCGAGCTCGAAGGTCATCGACACGCTGACTGTCAGCGCGACCTCGCCCGGCTCGACCGGTGAAGCGGCAGCGTCGGCCTTCCTCGCACGCACCATCATCATCGGACGCGGACCGGGTTCACTGACCCCGCCTTCATTGATCGACAGGATGCGCTTGATGTGCAGGCCCGCCGCCTTGGCGTACAGTTCGGCGCGCGCCCTTGCCGTGGCAACCGCCTCGATTCGTGCCGCATCGATCGCCTTGTCGGCGTTGTCGATACGGAAATTCGGACCGTTGAGCTGGTTGGCTCCAACTGCGACCAGCGTATCGAGCAGCTTGCCCGCGTCGGCGAGCTTGCGAATGCGCAGATTAACGGTGTTACTCGCCTGATACCCGGTCAAGACGGGGGCCTGATTATTGTCATAGCGATACTGCGGCTGCAGGCTCAGCCCCGCCGTCTGGATATCACGATCGGCAAGACCCGCCTTACGCACCGCTGCGACCACCGCCGTCATCCGTTGAGCGTTTTCGGCCATCGCCGCGGCTGCGGTCGGGGCAATGGTAACGACGCCACCCGACACTTCGGCAAGATCGGGAGCCTGAGTGACGCGACCCTCGGCGCTCAAGGTCAGGGTTGTTGGCTGCGACCCGACGCTTCCCGGTGCGGACTGCGCCTGGGCCGATACGGCAGCGAGGCCTGCGACCGCTATCATCGTTAAAACTGCCTTCGACATCGCGCCCACTCCCAATGAAAAACCCGGCGGTGCCAACACCGCCGGGTCGTTATGCCGCCGTTTTACTGTCTTGCAACTGAACGGATCAGACCGTCCGGTTGCGAACGATCACGCGATACAGCGCCAGCAAGATGACCGCGCCGATGATCGAAAAGATGAAACCGGCACTTTGGCCTTCGACGTACCAGCCGAACTGCCGACCGATGAAGGTCATCAACAATGATCCGGCAACACCGATCGCCATCGTCACGAAAAACCCGCCGGGATCGCGCCCGGGCATCAGCAATTTGGCGATAGCGCCGACGACTACACCGATGATTGCCGCCCACAGCAGAGTAAGCATTGATAGTCTCCAAGGCCGCACAATGCCGCCGATGAGCCGTTAACGCGGCAGCGGCGAAACGTTTCCGTCGCAAGCCGTGGTCACTACGGCAAAATTCGTCAGACCCCGCTTCGCACCGCAACGATCCTGCGCTATACGGCACTTGCAGCTGGTGCGTTATTACGATAATACAGTGCCAGCACCAAGGATCAGGTTACGGGCATGAACATGCACAGCACACTTCCGGACATCGATTCGCCGGCAGTTTACCCCTACCGGCCATCGACCGCGGTCGATGCGGCGGTCCCCGAGGCCCCGCGCGCCGGTCGGCGCTGGCTCATTCCAGCGCTGATTGCCTTGGTGGTCATTGCTGCGGCGGTCTTCGTCTGGACAAAATATATTCAAAAGCCCGCCCCACCCCCCGCGCCGACGGTGCTGGTGCCGCAGGTAACTATCCTCGTCCCCGGTCAGGTCGCCGTTGCCGACGCAGTCACGGCATCAGGGTCGGTCGCGGCGCGACGCGATGCGTCGGTTGGCGTCAACGGCGAGGGCGGGCGGGTCACCGATGTGCTGGTCGAACCCGGCCAATCGGTCGCCAAGGGCCAGATTTTGGCGCGTATCGACCGGTCGGTGCAGGTCCAGACCACGGCGTCGCTTGCCGCTTCGATCCGTCAGGCCGAGGCCGATGCGGCGCTCGCCGATTCGGACCTCAAACGCGCCGAGGCCTTGGTTGGCAAGGGCTTCGTCTCCAAAGCCGATATCGACAAGAAAACCGCTGCGCGTGAAGGTGCGCGTGCCCGCGTCGCTGTGGCGCGCGCCCAACATGCCGAAAGTCAGGCGAGGTTGGCACGACTGGACATCCGGGCACCGGCTGCAGGCCTCGTCCTGTCGCGCAGTGTCGAAACCGGCCAAGTCGTGAGTGGCGGCTCGGCGGCGATGTTCCGCATCGCCGAAGGCGGTGTTCTCGAGATGCGTGCACTGGTTGCCGAACAGGATATCGCCCGGTTGAAGACCGGTCTTGCCGCCAGCGTCACGCCGACCGGTTCATCGACGCAATATCGCGGGACGGTCTGGCTGATCGACCCGGTCATCGACAATGTCAGCCGGCAGGGCATTGTGCGCATTGCGCTCGCCTATGCCCCGGGGCTGCGCGTCGGGGCCTTTGCCAGCGCCAGAATTTCGGCCGGCGAGGCGACCCGGCCAGTGTTGCCACAATCGGCGGTGCAGGTCGATGACAAGGGCAGTTATGTCTATATTATCGGTGCAGGCAACAAGGTCGAGCGCCGCAACATCACTGTTGGTTCGGTGAGCGATCAGGGCGTTGCAATATCGGCCGGTCTGCAGGGTAACGAGCGCGTCGTCGCCACCGCCGCTGCCTTCCTCAATCCCGGCGAAAAGGTGATTCCCGTCACCGCTCGCACCGCAGCGCGCTGAGGCCGAACCATGCGCAATATTTCCAGTTGGGCGATCAAAAACCCGATCTTCCCGCTCGTACTCTTCGCGATGCTGACGATCGCTGGGATCGTCAGTTTCCTGCGCATGGGTGTCAACAATCAGCCCGACGTTAGCTTTCCGGTAGCGATCGTCGAAATAAGCCAGCCCGGTGCTGCGCCGGCTGAGATGGAAACACAGGTCACGCAGCGCGTGGAAGCGGCCGTGCGCGGCATCAACGGCGTCGAGGAAATCACCTCATATGTGCAGGAAGGCTATTCGCGAACATCGGTCCAGTTCGCGATAGGCACCCCCGTCGATCGCGGCGTTACCGATGTGCGCGATGCCGTATCGAAAATCCGCAGTAACCTGCCCGACGGCATCCTCGAGCCGCAGATTAACCGCATCGATTTCAGCGACGGTCCGCTTGCCTATATGTCGGTCGAGTCGGTCGATCTGACACTCGAACAGTTGAGCTGGTACGTCGACAATACCGTCGCCAAAAAGCTGCTGAGCATCCCCGGCATGGCGCAGATTCAGCGTTCGGGCGGGGTCAGCCGCGAAATCCGCGTCGTACTCGATCCGGCGCGGATGCAAGCCTATGGCCTGTCGGCGGTGCAGGTAAATGCCCAGTTGCGCCAAACGAACGTCAACGCCGCTGGCGGTCGCACCGAGATTGCCGGATCCGAACAATCGGTCCGCGTCCTTGGCAATGCCCGCAATGCGCTCGATCTGGGGCAAACCCAGATCGCCACCGGCGATGGGCGCACGATCCGTCTGTCCGACGTTGCCGAGGTCAAGGATAGCTACGGCGATCAACGCAGCCTCGCCAAGATGAACGGCCGTCAGGTGCTGGCCTTCGCCATGACCAAGTCGAAGGGGGCATCCGACGTTACGGTTTACGACGCGGGCCAAAAGGCCATCGCCGAACTCGCCAAGGAAAATCCCAAGATCAAGTTCACGCAGCTGTTCACCACTATCGATTATACCAAGGACCAGTATCATTCGGCGATCGAGGCGATGATCGAAGGCGCGATTCTCGCCGTTATCGTCGTCTTCATTTTCCTGCGCGACTGGCGCGCCACCGTTATCTCGGCGCTGGCCATCCCGTTGTCGGCAATCCCGACCTTCTGGGCGATGAACCTGATGGGGTTCGATCTGAACTTCCTCAGCTTGCTGGCGCTCAGCCTTGTCGCCGGCGTGCTGGTCGACGACGCGATCGTCGAGATCGAGAACATCGTCAGGCACATGCGCATGGGCAAATCGGCCTATCAGGCGTCGATGGATGCCGCCGACGAAATCGGCCTCGCCGTGGTCGCCACGACATTTGCCATCGTCGCAGTATTCCTGCCGGTCGGCGTGATGCCGGGCGTTTCGGGGCAGTTCTTCAAGGCGTTCGGGCTGACCGTCGTTGCGTCGGTGCTGTTCAGTCTTGCTGTCGCGCGACTGATCACGCCGATGATCGCGGCCTTCTTCCTCAAACCGCACGGCGCGACGGCGCACGGCGATGCGGCGTGGATCCGCAAATATATGGATATCCTGCACTGGTCGCTGCGCCACCGCTGGCTGACGGTGATCGGCGGCGGCGGCTTTGCTCTGGTCGGCACCGCGATCGCCTTTGGCACGCTTCCGGTTGCCTTTCAGCCGACGATCAACACCAACTACAGCCAGGTCCGCATCGAACTGCCGCCCGGTGCAACACGCGAACAAGCCGTTGCAGTCGCCGACAAGGTTAATGATCTGCTCCGCGCGTCGCCGGTCGTTGCTGCCGCGTTCAGCGATATCAATGTCGGGAACGATTCGAACGTCTTTCTGACGCTCAACAAGAAGCGCACGATGAGCAGCGTCGAATTCGAACGCAGCTTTGCCCCGAAACTCGCGGCAATTCCCGATGCGCGGGTCTCGTTCCAGTCGCAAAGCGGTAACTTCAACGGGCGCGATATCACCATCGTCCTCGTGGGCGACGATCCGGTGACACTGACGGCGACGGCAAACAAGGTCGTCGAGGGCATGAAGGGCATTCCCGAACTGCGTCAGCCGCGTATCGAGGGTGACCTCCGCCGCCCCGAGATCACCATCAAGCCGCACTTCGACCTTGCAGCGCAAATGGGGGTGACAACATCGGCACTCAGCCAGACGATCCGCATCGCGACCTTGGGCGACCTTGATCAGAACAGCGCCAAATTCTCGCTTTCGGATCGTCAAATTCCGATCCGCGTGTCGCTTTCGGAAGAATCGCGCCGGACGATCGAAACGTTGCAGAACCTGCCCGTGCCGACATCGCGCGGCGGTTTCGTGCCGCTCAAGGTCGTCGCCGACATCAGCTTTGGTGCCGGCGCCACCGAAGTCCGCCGCTACAACCAAAATCGGCGTGTGTTGATTGGCACCGATCTCGCCTCCGGCAAGGTCAGCGGCGACGCCCAGCCGAAGATCGATGCACTGCCGATCATGAAGAACCTGCCGCAAGGCATCGAAAAGGTGCAGCTGGGTCAGCAAAAATGGCAGGCTGAGCTCTTTGTGAATTTCCTGATTGCGGTCGTTTCGGGGATCATCCTCGTGTTCGCGGTGCTGGTGCTGCTCTACAAGCGGGTCCTGCCGCCGCTGGTGAACATGGGCGCACTTATCCTCGCGCCGCTCGGAGGAGGGCTTGCGCTGCATCTGACGGGCAATATCGTGTCGATGCCGGTGTTCATCGGGTTGCTGATGCTATTCGGCATCGTCGCCAAGAACTCGATTCTGCTCGTCGACATGGCGATCGAGGAAATGGGGCGCGGCGTCGAACGCTCGGCCGCCATTGTCGAGGCCGGCCATAAGCGCGTCCAGCCGATCGTCATGACGACCGTCGCCATGGTGGCGGGAATGATGCCGACGGCGCTGTCGCTGTCGGGCGACGGATCGTGGCGCGCGCCGATGGGTATTGTCGTTATCGGCGGCTTGATCGTCTCGACCGCATTGACGTTGCTGATTGTCCCGGCGGGTTTCAGCCTTGCGGTTGCAGCAGAGAATTGGATCGGCCCGCGTTTCAAGCGCTGGTTTACCAACGGCGACAGCACGCCGGCCAAACCTTTACGTCCGGCACCAATGCCTGCGGAGTGAGTTAACTCTCGATAGTGCCGATCAAAGTCTTCCGCCCGTTCGAGCTGCCCTCGACACCCTTCCACCGCATGCGGGCCGTGGCGACGCTGCTGCTCGTCGCCATGGCCTTGGTATTCATCTGGACCCGCTGGTTTGCCCCGGCGCTGCCATGGGTCGGCTGGGTTCGCGCGTTTGCCGAAGCGTCGATGGTCGGTGGCCTTGCCGATTGGTTCGCTGTCACGGCGCTGTTCCGGCATCCGCTCGGCCTGCCGATCCCGCACACCGCAATCATCCCGTCGAACAAGGACCGCATCGGCGACAGCCTTGCGGCCTTCCTCAAGGACAATTTTCTCACCCCCTCGGTCGTCGCGCGGCGGCTCGAAGGCTTCGATCTCGCCATGGCGGCAGCGAACTGGCTGACCGCCGAACGCCCCGCCACGCCGGGCCGCCGACGCGGCTTCGGGCCGCTGCTCGTTCGGCTGATCGAGGCGCTCGACCAACAGGCGATCGGCGACCTGATCCGCCAGACTGCATCGGATCGCCTGCGCGCCATGCAACTGTCACCGCTTGTCGCGTCGGCCATCGATGCAACGCTCGACAAGCGCCGCCATGATCCGCTCGTCGATGCCGCGCTGACATGGGCGCTGAAAACCCTCGACGATCAGGAATCACTGATCCGGGGCATGGTCACCGAACAAACGACGTGGCTGCTGCGCGTCGTCAACGTCGACGAGCGCGTCGCCGATTCGATCATTCAGGGCGTCCGCCGCCTGCTCGTCGAAATCGCCCGCGATCCCTACCATCCGCTGCGCGACCGCATCGATGAATCATTGAAGACTTATGCCTTCGACCTGCGGCACTTCGCCGACACGCAGGATCAGGTCGAAGGCTTCAAGGACGATCTGATCGACAATCCAGCGCTCGGCACCTGGCTCACCGGGCTTTGGGACAGCGCCCGCACCGCACTGACCACGGCGCTCGCCAACCCCGATGCGCTCTCGAGCGGCAAGTTCGGCGCGGCGCTGCGCGGCCTTGGCCAACGGCTTGCCGTCGATGCGCCGTTGCGCGCCGCGATCAACCTCCACGTCCGCCGCGCCGCCGTCGGCCTCGTCCACGATTATGGCGACGAAATCGTCCGGCTGGTCAGCGACACGGTCCGCCAATGGGATGCCCGCACCGTCACCGACAAGCTCGAAAGTGCGGTCGGTCGCGATCTGCAATACATCCGCATCAATGGCACCATCATCGGCGGGCTGGTCGGCGTCGCGATCCATGCGGCAGGCGCGCTGTGAGGTGCGTGATTGCAGCATGGTCCACCCGCACCCACATACGATGACGTCAAGACGCCGAGGACTGTTCAGACATCATGGCCACCAGTTTCACCAATCTCAGCAGCGCCGCCCGCAGCCATCCGGCGCTGGGCAACGGCCCGGCTGCCGTGCGGGCCCGCATCGAACTCCTTGAGCAAGTGCTCGAGCGGGCCTTTGTCATCCCGGGCATCAACTATCGCGTCGGGCTTGATGCGATGTTGGGCTTGGTGCCGGTCGCGGGCGATTTGATTGCCGGGGCGATCGGCCTTTGGCTGGTGGTGGAGGCGCGCAAGCTCGGCATGTCGCGCTGGGCTCAGGCGCGCATGCTCGCCAATGTCGTGATCGATACCGGGCTTGGTTCGGTGCCGCTGGCGGGTGATCTGTTCGACCTATTGTTCCGGTCGAACTCGATGAACCTCAAGATCATCAAGAAGCATCTCGACAAACACCACCCGGGAACGGCGGTCGTCGACGCTCGCTAGCGCCGCCAGACCCTGAGCGACACGGCGTCGGGCGCCCCGGTTCGGCCGTCCTGACAGGGCGCGAAGCGCAACGCGCGATCGGTGCAAATCCGCACTTCACGCAGCCAGCGCCGATTGTTCAGATCAATAAAGATTGCGCCGCGCGGCAGGGCCGGGTTGGCGGCAATAAAGGCGCTCCGGATGGGGCCCGCTGTCACGATATTTGGATTGAGGCGGTCGACATCCGGCAGCCGTAACCGTCGCCATAGCGCCGCCGTCGCGTCGAGATAGGCGCTCGCACTGGGCCAGCCGCAACTGCCGTGCCGCGCCCATTCGTGCTGAATCAATGCCGCACCGGGCATCATGCACAGGTGCCGCCGCAACGTCGCCGCATCGGGCGGCGAGGCCGGGGCGCAGCGTTCGGGATCGCGCCCTGCGCCTTCGGGCCACAGACCATGGACGACAAAACCGAAATTATTCACACCGCACTGAAGCGTCTGGGACGGATCGCTGCGCCGCGTCCGGCAGAATTCGGGCGACCAGCTGAGCGCAAGGACATAGCCGGTCACCGGCACCCGCACAGCGTCGCCGGGATACCAGCGTTCGGCCCGCGGCAGTGCGACGTTCGATGGCAAGGTGCACACAGTCTGTGCCTGTGTGGTGCTCGCGGTGATCAGCGCCACAACGAGCGCGCCGATCCGCCGCTTACGCAAAATCGAGCCCGATATCGGCAGCGGGCGCGCTCTGGGTGATCCGGCCCACCGAAATGAACGTCACGCCCGTCTCGGCAATCGCCCTGATCGTCGCCAGATAGACCCCGCCCGACGCCTCGGTCGGTACCCGCCCGCCGATCAGCGCCACCGCCTCGCGCAGCTTCTCAGGGCCCATATTGTCGAGCAGCAGGCGGTCCGCCCCGGCATCGAGCGCGGCTGCGATCTGGTCGATCCGGTCGACCTCGACGACAACCCCCGTCAGCCCCGCGGCCTTTGCCGCTGCAACCGCCGGCCCGACGCCACCCGCCACGGCGATATGATTGTCCTTGATCATCACCCCGTCGTCGAGGCGCATTCGGTGGTTGGTCGCGCCGCCCATGCGGGTGGCGTATTTCTCCAACACCCGCAGCCCCGGCAGGGTCTTGCGGGTGTCGAGCAGCATCGCGCCGGTTCCGGCGATGGCATCGACATACTGGCGCGTTAGCGTCGCAATCCCAGTCAGATGCTGGACGGTGTTGAGCGCCGACCGCTCGGCGGTCAGCAGCGCGCGGGCATTGCCGCGAATGCGCATCAGATCGGTTCCCGCCGCGACCGAAGCCCCTTCGCCGACCAGCGTTTCCATGACGCAATCGGGATCGAGTGCCCGGAAGAACGCCGCCGCAATCGGCAACCCGGCGACGGTCACCGCGTCGCGGCTGTCCATAACGGCGTCGAGCATCGCGTTCGCCGGGATCACCGCCGCCGACGTCCGGTCGCCGCCCTCGCCCATGTCCTCAGCCAGCGTCGCCGCGACAAAGGCATCGAGGTCGAAATCCGCCGACGAGAATACCACACTCACAGGTGGCACGCGAAGCGCGCGGTCTTGACGCTGGCCTTGCTGGCCTTGGCGAAGGCGCGCGCGGCGGCGGGAGCCACGTGATGACGGGCGAGCAGCGTCGCGCGGTCGCTATCGCTCGGGCCACCCTTGCCGAAGCCTGCGAGCGCGATGGCGAACTGGCCTTCGGCGGACTTTTGCAGCAGTCCGGCCATGCAAACGCAGGTCTGGGGCGGCTGGTTACGTCGGCATTCGGCGCTGAAGCCATCGGATTCGGGGGGCGGCGAAACCATTGCATAGGGTTCGGCGGCGTAAGCCAGCGACGGCAGTGCCACGAGCGCAAGGGCAACATACCGACGCATCGTCAATCGCCGGTCACGCGCACCGGCGTCACCGCCCCCGCCATTTTGAGCATCCGGTCGAGCGACACTTTGGCGCGCAGCCGCACGTCTTCGGGGACCTCGATCACCGGAGCCAAGTCGCGCAGCGCGACATAGAGTTTTTCCATCGTGTTCAACGCCATGAACGGACACATATTGCAGCCGCAATTGCCGTCGGCCCCCGGCGCGCCGATGAACGTCTTGTGCGGGGCCTTCAGCTGCATCTGGTGGATGATGTTGGGCTCGGTCGCGACGATGATCGTCGGTTCGGGCGAGTTGAGCGCATAGTTCAGAATGCCGCTCGTCGCGCCGATATAGTGCGCCAAATCGAGGATCGCCGCCGGACATTCGGGGTGCGCCAGCACCGGCGCGGCGGGGTGCAGCGCCTTCAGCTTCAACAACTCGGTCACCGAGAATTTCTCGTGGACGATGCACGTGCCGTCCCACAACAGCATGTCGCGCCCGGTCTTGCGGTTGAGCCACGCGCCCAGATGCTTGTCGGGCGCGAACAGGATTTTCTGATCGGCCGGCAATTGGTTGATGATCTTTTCGGCCGACGACGAGGTGACGATGATGTCGCTCTCGGCCTTCACCGCTGCCGAACAGTTGATGTAGGTCAGCGAGATATGATCGGGATGCGCGCGGCGGAATTTGGCGAACGCTTCGGGCGGGCAGCTGTCTTCGAGGCTGCACCCGGCCTTCAGATCGGGGAGCACGACGGTCTTCTGCGGGCTGAGGATTTTCGCCACCTCGGCCATGAACTTGACGCCGCAAAAGGCGATGACGTCGGCGTCGGTTTCGGCAGCGCGGCGACTGAGATCGAGGCTGTCGCCGACGAAATCGGCAATATCCTGCAGCGCCGGTTCCTGATAATAATGCGCGAGGATAACGGCGTTTTTCTCGCGCCTTAGCCGGTTTATCTCGGCCTTGAGATCGAGGCCGGCAAAGGCGGCGGCAGTACCCAGAGGGTTGAGGCGAGCGTCCATGGCCGGGATATAGGGGGTCAGTCGGGCCGCGTCACCAGTTGATCGATGAGGGGAGCTAGACGGCGCGCCACGCCTCCCCATCCTCCACCGCCAACCCACGTGCGCGCAGGTCGATCAAATGCGCCAGCACCGATCGTCCCGCCGCCGGGTGCAGTCGCTTGTCGACCATCGCGTACATCATCGCCACCATCGCCGAAATCGCGTTCGGGCCATCGGCGAGGATGCGCAGGATCTGGTCTTCGCGCTGCTTGCGATGGACGAGATAGCCGCGCACCAGCCGTTTCGGATCGGTGATCGGCTCGCCGTGGGTGGGGTGATAGACCACGTCATCGCGGTCGAGCAGCTTGCGCAGCGACGCCATATACGCCGCCATATCGCCGTCGGGCGGAGCGACGACGGTCGTCGACCAGCCCATGACATGATCGCCGCTGAACAGCGCCCTTTCCTCCCCCAGCGCAAAGCAGAGGTGGTTGGAGGTATGGCCCGGCGTCGCAACGGCGGTGAGGGTCCAGCCGATGCCGGCGATGCTGTCGCCATCGGCCATCACCATGTCGGGAGCGTAGGTCGGATCGAACCCGGCATCGGCGCGCGGGCCGTCATCCGACAGCACCAGCGGCGCGCAGCCGACGATCGCCGCCCCGGTCGCCGCCTTGATCGCGACGCAGGCGGGTGAATGGTCCATATGCGTATGCGTCACCACGAGATGGCTGACGGTTTCGCCCGCCAAGCCGTCGAGGATGGCGGCGATGTGCGCTGGATCGGCGGGGCCGGGATCGATGATCGCGACGGTGCCGTGCCCGACGACAAATGTGCCCGTCCCGGTGAAGGTGAACGGGCTGGGGTTGTGCGCCACCAACCGGCGCACCAACGGCGAGCGCGGCACGAGGCGACCATAGGGTTCGGCGGCGATCAGAGCGTCGAAAGTGGACATGAGGCGGTTCTGGCAGCGCAGCGACCGCGATGCCAGCGTTCGTTCCTTTTCGGCGGATCGCACGCCGCCGGTGTTGTGTATTTCTATACTCGTTTCGGTGTCATCCCGGCGAAGGCCGGGATCCAGCTTTACTCGGCATTTCAGGTAGGATGCTCGCCGGGATGACAAGTGGGGGTGTTTGCGCACCGACCCTGCCGCCGGCAGATCAGCCCCCGGCGCACGCAGGACCGAAGAAATGCGCAACGCGCATGCGACACCGCTCCACCGCATCCTCCCTTGCGCCGCCCCGCCCCCGCATTAAGGTTGACGCAAACGTCAGTTGGGGAGTTGGGCCGATGAACGCGCCTTGGGATTTCATCATCGTCGGGGCCGGTTCGGCGGGCTGCGTGTTGGCCAACCGACTCTCAGCCGACCCTGCCACGCGCGTTCTGCTGATCGAAGCCGGTGGCCGTGACAATAATATGCTGATCAACATGCCCGCCGGCATCGCGCAGATCATCGCCCCGGATAAACCCAGCGAATTCGATTGGGGGTTCTGGACGGTGCCGCAGACCGAACTCGGCGACCGGCCGCTGTACTGGCCGCGCGGGCGGGGGCTCGGCGGATCGTCATCGATCAACGGCATGGTCTATATTCGCGGACATAGCAGCGACTATAACCGCTGGTCGCAACTTGGTCTGACCGGCTGGGGCTGGGACGGGGTGTTGCCGTATTTCCGGCGCGCCGAATCGAGCGAGCGCGGTGCGGGCGAGCATCATGGCGGCGACGGCCCGCTCCACACCTCGACTGCCTATGCGCCGCATCCACTCCACGAGGCTTTTCTGGCGGCGTCGGCGCAGGCAGGACATCCGCTCACCGACGATTTCAACGGCCCGCAATTTGAAGGCGCGGGGCGTTACGATAGCACGATCAAAAAGGGCAGCCGCTGGTCGGCGGCGCGAGCGTATCTGTCGGATGCGGTGAAAAAGCGCCCGAACCTCGAAATCCGCACCAACGTGCAGGTCGAGCGCGTCACATTCGACGGCACGACGGTCACCGGCATCGCTTATAAACGCAGCGGCAACGCCGAAACCGCGACCGCGCGCGAGGTTATCCTGTGCGGCGGCGCGATCAATTCGCCGCAACTGCTGATGCTGTCGGGCGTCGGTCCGGCGCAGCATCTGCGCGATATGGGCATCGATGTCGTCGCCGATGCGCCCGATGTCGGCGGCAATCTGCAGGACCACCTCGACATCATCGTGCAATGGGATTGCACGCAGCCGATCACGCTCAATTCGAATGCGCATTTCCACAACAAGCTGATCGCCTTGGGTAAATGGGTGTTCGCCAAAACCGGCAACGGGGCGTTTCTGCCGACCGCATCGGGCGCGTTCCTGTCGTCGCGCGAAGGGCTGGCGGCCCCCGATCTGCAAATCCATTTCATGGCAGTGAAGGGTGAACCGCACGGTCGCGGCGAAATCAGCGCAACGCACGGCTATCAGATGCACGTCTGCCAGTTGCGCCCCGAAAGCCGGGGGACGATCCGGCTGGCATCACCCGATCCGCTGACGCACCCGGCGATCGATCCGCGGTATCTGTCGGCTCCCGAAGACGTCGAAACACTGTATCGCGGCGTCGAAATGGCGCGCGAAATCGGCCGGCAAGCGGCGTTCGCGCCGTTCAACAAGGCCGAAGCCTGGCCGGGCGACGATGTGCGCGACAAGGCCGATGTGATCGCCCGCATGCGCGACTGGGCGGAGACGATCTACCACCCGGTCGGCACCTGCCGCATGGGCGTCGATGCCAAAGCAGTGGTCGACGGCACCTTGCGGGTCAACGGCGTCACTGGCTTGCGCGTCGTCGATGCGTCGGTGATGCCGTATCTGGTAAGCGGCAACACCAATGCCCCGACGATGATGATCGCCGAAAAGGCCAGCGACCTGATCGGCGCGAAGGCGAAGCTGGGGATGGCGGCGTGACGGTGACGCCCTTCACCATCCCCACCAACCATATGGAGGCCGCGTGGGTGCGCTCGCGTGTCGCCGCCTTCCGCTTCTTCGAAGAACCCGAAGATGCAGGGTGGAAACACGGGGCAAACCGCGATTATATGGAGCGGCTGCGGACCTATTGGCTCGAAGTCTATGACTGGCCCGCTGCCGCCGCGCACATCGGGCGCCTGCCGCATGTCCGCGTCGAGGTCGAACCCAGCTTTCACCTTCACGCGCTGCACATTCGCTCACCTCGCGCCGATGCGCGACCGCTGCTGATCGCGCATGGCTGGCCGGGGTCGATCCTTGAATTCCACAAGGTTGCCGAGCGGCTGGCCAACCCCGAAAGCCCCGACCAGCCGGCATTCCATGTCGTCGCGCCGTCGCTTCCCGGTTACGCATGGTCGGACAAGCCGAAGAACCCGCTCGGGCCGCGCGCGGTGGCGGCGCTGTACGACAGGTTGATGCCGGCACTGGGCTATGACCGCTACATCTATCAGGGCGGCGACTGGGGCTGCGTCATCGGCGGCTGGATGGGGCTCGACAGCAAACGGCTCGACGGGTTGCATATCTCGGGCTTCGGCTTGCGGCCTGCCGACATGCACCCCGAAACCCCCGAGCAAATCGCGTGGCTGACGGCGGCAATGGCGGTGCGCGATGCCGAGACCGCCTATCTCCAGCTGCAGGGCACCAAGCCGCAGAGCCTGGGCTTTGCCATGATGGATTCGCCGATGGGCGTTGCGGCATGGTTCTGCGAGAAATTCGTCGGCTGGTCCGACATCGATAACGGCGTCACCGATCCGCCGTACGACATGGACTGGTTGCTCACCAACATCATGATCTACCTGACGACGCGTAGCTTCCTGACCGCGACTTGGATCTATCGCGGCATGTTTCTGGAAGGCGGCTTCAGCATTCCCAAGGGACAACGTATCGAAGTGCCGACCGGCGTCGCGTCATTCCCCAAGGATCTGCTCGCCTTCCCGCCGCGCGCCATGGTCGAACGCGCCTACACCATCGTCCATTGGACCGACATGCCACGCGGCGGCCATTTCGCCAGCCTTGAGGAGCCCGAACTGTTCCTTGCCGATCTGCGGACCTTCGTGGCGGGATTGGCGCCGTCTATTTAGCCGCCGCAATCCAGGCGTCGACATTCTCCTCGAGAATATCGAGCGGCACCGCGCCGGTCTTGAGCACGACAGTGTGAAAGCCCTTGATATCGAACTTCGCGCCCATGGCCTTTTGCGCCCGGTCGCGCAGTTCGATGATCTTCAACCGTCCGACCATGTATGCCGTCGCCTGCCCCGGATAGACGACATAGCGTTCGATCGCCTTTTGGATGCCGCCCGCAGGTTCGGCGCTGTTGTCGATGGTATATTGCACCGCCTGCTCGCGGCTCCAGTGACGCGGGCCATGAATCCCTGAATCGACCACCAGCCGGATGGCGCGGTGGAGTTCGAGCTGCAGCCGCCCGAAATCGCTCGACGGATCCTGATACTGGCCAATTTCCTTGGCGAGCTTCTCGGAATACAGCCCCCAGCCCTCGCTGTACGCCGAATTGCCGCCGAACTTGCGGAACGCCGGAACGTTCTTCAGCTCGGTCGAACTGGCGCGTTCGAAATGATGCCCCGGCATGCCTTCGTGATAGATCAGCGCTTCGATCTCGGTCGTCGGCATGTCGGACAGCTTGTAGAGGTTGACATAGACCGTGCCCGGCCGCGACCCATCCTCGGCGGGTGACTGGTAGAACGCCTTGCCCGCCGATTTCTCGCGGAACGGCTCGACCGCCTTCACCACCAGCGCCGATTTGGGGATGTTGTTGAAATAGTTCGGCAGCTTCGGCCCGATGTCGGCGAGCGCGGCATTGGCCCGGCGCAGCCATTCGGCCTTCGATGCTTCGCCCTCGGGCAGGATATAGCTTTTGTCGGCGCGCATCTTGGCGAGGAAGCCCTTGAGATCGCCGGTGAAGCCCATGCGCTTGGCAACCTCCAGCATCTCGCCATGGATGCGATCGACCTGCGCCAGACCGAGCGCGTGAATTTGCGCCGCGTCGAGGTTGGTCGTGGTGTAATTGGCCAGCTGCGTCTTGTAGAAGCCCGCGCCGTCCTTGAAGCGCCAGACCCCGTCGGCGGTCCCGGCGCGCTTTTCCTGGCCCTGCATCGCCGCGATCATGCGTTCATACGCCGGTTTGACCGAGGTCTTGAGTGCTGCACTGGCGCGGGCGACAAGCGCGTCCTTCTCGCCCTGTGCAATGTCGAGCTTGCCGACCTTCGTCTTGAAATCGGCGAGCAACGGCGAATCGGTTGCCGATTCGTCGAACGGCGCGCCGCTGATCGTATTGCGCGCGTCTTCGATGACGAACGGAAACACCCATTTCGGCGGCAGCACGCCATTCTTGGCGCGCCGCTCGCTTTCGGCGACATCCTGATCGAGCGCAGTACCGAGCTTTTCGAGCCGCGCCGCATAGGCTTGCGCATCGGCCTTGGTCTTGACCTGATGAATGTTGATTAGGAACGCCGGATATTCGCTCTGCGCACCATTCATCTGGTCGAACACATAGCGGTCATGGCGATAGGCAAAGCCCGCATCGCGGCGCGCCATCGCCTTTTCGAACATGCGATACGACAGGCGCGAATCGTCGCTAAGCTTTGCCTTGCCGAACTGGGCGCGCATCGCGGCAAGCGCCTTCATGTCGGCCGCATGGTTGGCGACGGCGGCGACATCGCGGTTGTCGTCCCACTTGTCATAATCGGTCTTGATGCCGCGATAGCTTTGCGACTGCGGTGAGCGCGCGAGCTGCGCCTTGTCATAGGCATCGAAGAAGGCCGCCAATGCGGTATCGGGGGTCTGCGCGGCGGCAACGGCGGGTGGTGACGCGGGTTGGGCGGCCAGCGGTGCGGCAACCGCAAGTGCCGATGCGAGCAGGACAGTGCGAAGCATTGGTCGGAATCTCCCCAAGTGGTGTTGCGCGGCACCGTAGCGGCACGGCGGCATCGTGCAACCGCCGGGCCTTCCCTACCCGCCAACCTGTGCTAACCAGCGCTTCGTGTTCCAGACCCTGCGCCCGCTGCTCTTTTCCCTCGATCCCGAACGCGCGCACGGGTTGACGCTTGCGGCGCTGCAATCGGGGCTGGTGCCGCGCGCCGCGCCCGATGACCCGATCCTGACGACGCAGATCGCCGGGCTGACGCTGCCGAATCCGATCGGTCTCGCCGCCGGTTTCGACAAGGATGTGGCGGTTCCCGATGCAATGCTGCGGCTCGGCTTCGGCTTCGTCGAATGCGGATCGGTGACGCCGCGCCCACAAGACGGCAACCCCAAGCCGCGCCTGTTCCGGCTGGTCGAGGACCGCGCCGTCATCAACCGCATGGGGTTCAACAATGCCGGCGTCGAACACGCCGTCGTCCGGTTGAAGGCACGGCGGCAACGCCCCGGCATCGTCGGCATCAACCTTGGCGCCAACAAGGATTCGGACGACCGTACCGAGGATTATGCCATCGGGGTGCGCGCCTGCGCGGCGCTGGCGTCGTATGTTACCGTCAATATTTCGTCGCCCAATACGCCGGGGCTGCGCGCGTTGCAGGACGGTGCCGCGCTCGCCGATCTGATCGCGCGGGTGATTGCGGCGCGCGGTGCCGTATCGGTCCCGCTGTTCGTCAAGGTCGCGCCCGATCTTGCACCTGCCGATATCGAGACCATCGCCCGTGCCGCGATCGACGGCGGGGTCGATGGGCTGATCGTATCGAATACGACCATCAGCCGCCCGCCGCTCGCCAGCCGTCACGCCGGGGAAACGGGCGGTTTGTCGGGCGCGCCGCTTGCGCCGCTGGCGCTTGCGGCACTCACCGGTTTCGCCCGTGCCACGGGGGGCCAACTGCCGCTGATCGCCGCGGGCGGCATTGCATCGGGGGCCGACGCCTATGCCCGCATTCGCGCCGGGGCGAGCGCGGTGCAGCTCTATTCGGCGCTGGTGTACGAAGGTCCGGGGCTGGTCGGGCGTATCAAGGCCGAACTGGCGGCACTGCTGCGGCGTGACGGGTTCGCAAGCGTTGGCGCGGCGGTTGGCACCCGAAGCGACGCCTGACCTTATCCTGCCACCCATCTGTCATCCCGGCGCAGGCCGGTACCCAGCTTACTTCCGTAACTGCAAAGCGAAACTGGATCCCGGCCTTCGCCGGGATGACAAATATGCGGCGCAGGCAGCGGCTCTCACGACCAATCCGTACAAAACCATTCCACCGACAGTAACAGGTCCGCCGCAAACCCCCTCCTGTCATCCCGGCGCAGGCCGGGATCCAGCTTGCTTCCGTAACCGCAAAGTGAAGCTGGATCCCGGCCTTCGCCGGGATGACAAGGATGCGGTGCGGGCAGCAGCTGTCACGACCACTCCGTTCAAACCATTCACCGACGGTAACAGGTCCGCCGCACACCCCCTCCCTGTCATCCCGGCGAAGGCCGGGATCCAGCTTGCTTCCGTAACAGCAGGGCGAAGCTGGATCCCGGCCTTCGCCGGGATGACAAATGTGTAAGGGTGCAAAACCGCGAAGACATCGCGTCTCCGGCTTGCCTCGCGCTTCGCCCTCCCTATGCTGATGCCGATGAAGATTGTCCTCACAGCGCTTGCGCTCACCATCGCTCTCCCCGCCGCCGCACGCGCGCCGTCCCCGCCTGCGGCCACGGCGATCGTCTCGGCGGCCGACCCCCGCGGCGCGGCGGCCGGTGTTGCGATGCTGAAGGCGGGCGGCAACGCAATGGACGCGATTGCTGCCACGTTGCTGGCAATGTCGGTGGTCGAGCCGCAATCGTCGGGCATCGGCGGCGGCGGTTTCCTCGTCTATCAGCCCATAGGCGGCACGACACCGGTGACTTTCGACGGTCGCGAACGCGCGCCGCTGGCTGCGACCGCCGAACTATTCCTGCGCGACGGCAAGCCCCAGCCACGCCGCGACGCGATCCCTGGCGGGCAAAGCGTCGGCGTTCCGGGCAACATAGCCATGCTGGCGCTGGCGCACGGCAAATACGGCAAGCTGCCGTGGGCCAAGCTGTTTGGTCCGGCGATTGCGTTGGCACGCGGCGGTTACGACGTCACGCCACGTCTCGCCAATTCACTGGAGGGCAGCGCGTCGTTGTTGGCGCGGCAAGCCGACGCAAAGGCACTGTTCCTGAATGCCGATGGCACGCCCAAGGCAGTGGGCACGCGGATCGTCAACGAGGCGATGGCGCAAACTCTCGAAGCCATCGCCAAGGGTGGCCGCGAGGCTTTTTACAAAGGTGCCAATGCCGAGGCGCTCGTCGCAGCGGTGCGCGGCGCACCAACCAACCCGTCGACGATGACCGTTGCCGATGTCGCGGCGTATGAGTCGAAGCAGCGCGCGCCGGTCTGCGCCCCTTACCGCGTCTGGCGCATCTGTTCGATGGGACCGCCGTCGGCGGGCGGCATTTCGCTGATCGCCATTTTGAAACAGCTCGAAGGCTTTGATCTCGCCAAGCTCGGGCCGAACAGCGTCACCAGCTGGCATTTGCTCGGCGAAAGCGAGCGCCTCGCGTTCGCCGATCGCGCGCTCTACGGCGGCGATGCCGACTTTGTCGCCGTGCCGGTCGCCGGGATGATCGCGGACGACTATCTGAAGGCACGTGGCAGCCTGATCCGCGCCAATGCAACAATGGCATCGGCCGAACCCGGTACCCCCAAGGGCGCTACCCCGCGCACCAAGGGACCGGGTAACGAAGTACCCTCGACGACCCATTTTGCCGTCGCCGATGCCGCCGGCAACGTCGCGTCGCTGACCTCGACGGTTGAAGGACCGTTCGGCAGTTCGCTGGTGGCGCGGGGTTATATCCTGAACAACGAACTCACCGACTTCAGTTTCGAACCGAGCCAGGGCGGCGCACTGGTCGCCAACCGGGTCGAAGGCGGCAAACGGCCCCGCTCGGCGATGTCACCGACGATCGTTTACGACGCCAAGGGCCGCGTCGTACTCGCTGTCGGTGCGGCCGGTGGCCAGACGATCCCGGCGCAGGTCGCCAAGACGATCATCGGCGTGCTCGACTGGAAACTGTCGGTGCAGGACG
Organism: Sphingomonadales bacterium; assembly: GCA_038229555.1. Taxonomy (GTDB): domain Bacteria; phylum Pseudomonadota; class Alphaproteobacteria; order Sphingomonadales; family Sphingomonadaceae; genus Sandarakinorhabdus. The sequence continues at coordinate 193,540 of JBBROI010000001.1, read as the reverse complement.
CCATCGCCCTGCCGGTGTTGTTCGTCAGCGACGATCTGATTATCGCCGAGAAGAGCAAATGGGGTGAGCCGCTGCTCAAGATGCTGCCTGCACTCGAAAAGCTCGGCCATCGCACGGCGAGCTATCCGCTGCCGCTCAAGGCCAATGGTGTCGAACATATCAACGGCGGCTGGCGCGGCGGTGCCGATCCGCGTAGCGAAGGCGTTGCTATCGGGCTGTAAGTCCCGAAGGGGAGGACGCTGGTGGGGACTGGGTCGATGATGGGGAGCGGGTCGAAATCGCCGACGGCGAAGAAATGCGACGCCTGGCCCAACCTTGTAACGATGTTCTTCGATCAGGCGGCGGCGCTGGGGGACAAGCCTTTCCTGTGGCGCAAGGGCGACGGCGCGTGGGAACCGATCAGCTGGGCCGATGCCGCCGATCATGTTGCGTCGCTGTCGGCGGCGCTGTTGGCGCTGGGCATCAAAAAGGGCGACCGCGTCGTCCTGGTCAGCGAGAACCGCCCCGAATGGTGCCTCGCCGACCTCGCCGTCATGGCGGCGGGCGCGATCACCGTTCCGGCATATGTGACGAACACCCAAGCCGACCACGCCCATATCCTCGCCAATTCGGGGGCCAAGGCGGTCATTGTTTCGAACCAGAAACTCGCAGCGGTGCTGCTCCCGGCAGTTGCGGCGAGCGAGCATTGCCGGACGGTCATCGCCATCGACCCCCTGCGCGACAGCCAGCGCGGCGAGATTATTGTCCATCAATGGAGCAATTTGCGCGCGCTCCACGAGCCCGACGTTGCCGCCACCCGCGCGCGCGCCACGGCGCAGCGCCACGATATTGCCTGCTTGATCTACACCAGCGGCACCGGCGGCGCGCCCCGCGGCGTTCGCCAGCACCATGGTGCGATCCTGCGCAACATCGCCGGGGCCATCGCCGTCGTCGAGGAGGATTTTCTGGCGACACCGGGCGGCGAGGTGTTCCTGTCGTTCCTGCCGCTCAGCCATGCCTATGAACACACCGCCGGGCAGTACATGCCGATCGGCATGGGCGGGCAGATCTACTATTCGGAGGGCCTTGAGAAACTCGCGGCGAACATCGAGGAGACGTCGCCGACGATCATGGTCGTCGTGCCGCGCCTGTTCGAGGTGCTGCGGACCCGCGTCGCCAAGGCGATCGAAAAACAGGGCGGTGCCGCCGTCGTCATGCTCAACCAGGCGCTGCGGATCGGCCGCAAAAAGGCGCTCGGCGGCGCGCTGCCGCTGCTCGAACGCCCGCTCGATGCGCTGCTCGACCGCACCATCCGCAAATCGATCCGTGCCAAGTTCGGCGGACGGCTGAAGGCACTGGTGGCCGGCGGCGCACCGCTCAATCCCGAGGTCGGGATCTTCTTCCAGTCGGTCGGGCTGACGCTGTTGCAGGGCTATGGCCAGACCGAATCGGGCCCGATCATTTCGTGCAACCGCCCCAGCCGCCGCATCAAGATGCACACCGTCGGCCCACCGCTCGAAGGCGTCGAGGTGCGAATCGCTGCCGATGGCGAAATCTGCGTACGCGGCGAATTGGTCATGGACGGCTATTGGATGAACGATGCCGAAAGCCACCGCGTCCTGCAGGACGGCTGGCTGCTGACCGGCGACATCGGCCATATCGACAAGGACGGCCATATCGTCATCACCGACCGCAAGAAGGACATCATCGTCAACGACAAGGGCGATAATGTCGCGCCGCAGCGGGTCGAGGGCATGCTGACGCTGCAGGACGAGATCGCTCAGGCGATGGTCTATGGCGACAAACGGCCCTACCTCGTCGGGCTGGTCGTTCCCGACAGCGAATGGGCGCTCGGCTGGGCCCGCGATCAGGGGATGCCGACCGACCTGCACAAGCTGGCAAAGGAGCCCGAATTCCATCGCGCGGTGATGGCGGCGGTCGATCGGGTCAATGGCCGCATGGCGGTGACCGAGAAAGTCCGCCGGGTGATCATCGCCGACGAACCTTTCACCACCGACAACCAACAGATGACGCCATCGCTGAAAATCCGGCGGCATGTGCTGAAGCAGGTGTACGGGGAGCGGCTGGACAAGCTGTACGGGGGCTAGGGAACTATGAGCAAAGGCACAGTGCTGGTCACCGGCGCATCGGGATACATCGCGGGCTTCATCGTCAAGCAATTGCTCGCCGAAGGCTGGACGGTGCGTGGCACGATCCGCTCGCTCGCCAAGGCCGATGCGGTGCGCGCAACGCTCGGTGCGCCCGGTCTCGAGCTTGTTGCCGCCGATCTGACCAGCGATGTCGGCTGGGCCGAAGCCATGAAGGGGGTCGACTATGTGCAGCATATCGCCTCGCCAATCCCCGACGCCGAACCCAAAGATGAGCAGGAATTGATCGGCCCGGCGCGCGACGGCGCGTTGCGGGCGCTGAAGTTCGCGCACGCCGCCGGGGTCAAGCGCGTCATCATGACGTCGTCGATGGCGGCGATTGCCTATGGCCACCCCGAACCGCGCCCGGTGTTCGACGAACGCCATTGGACCGATCCGAACAATCCCGACACCTATGCCTATATCCGGTCGAAGACCTATTCCGAACGCGCCGCGCGCGATTGGATGGCCGCCCATGGCGCGGGGATGGAATATGTCAGCGTTAACCCGTCGGCGGTGCTGGGGCCGGTGCTAGGCAGCGACTTCTCGACCTCGCTCGAAGTCGTCAAGAAACTGCTTGATGGTGCGCTCCCCGGCCTGCCGAAGCTGGGTTTCGCGGTCGTCGATGTGCGCGACGTCGCCGATCTGCACGTCAAAGTGATGACCGCGCCCGACATGAACGGCGAGCGCTTCATCGCTGCCGGGCGCTTCATGTGGATGGCCGACGTTGGCGAAGTGTTGCGCCGTCGCCTCGGCCCTGCGGCAAAGCGGGTGCCGACGCGGATGCTGCCCAATTGGCTGCTACGCATCGCGGCACGCTTCGACCCGACGGTGCGCATGGTCACCCCCGAACTCGACAAGGTGCGCGAATGCTCGGCCGCGCACGCCAAGGCGGTGTTCGGCTGGTCAACGCGCGACGAGGAAACGACGATCGTCGATTGCGCCGAAAGCCTGATCGCGGCGGGATTGGTGAGGTAGTACCTTCCCTCTCCCCTTGCGGGAGAGGTGCAGATTACGCGCACCAATGGATATCGATATCCATATCGAGGTCCGCCAGCAGCCGCCCGATCGGCAGCACGCTCGACGCACCGTCCTTGAGCGCCTGTTCGACGAGCTTGCGCTTGGGCGCACCCGACAGCACCAGCGTCACCGTTCGAGCGGAAATCAGCGCCGCCTTGGTCAAGGTGACGCGGGCGACCGGCATGTTGGCTGGCATCGGATCGGGGCGGACACCGATGACACGCCGCGCCTTGGGGCCGTTCAACGCCGCATCATAGTCCGGTCCGGGGAAGATCGAGGCGACATGGCCGTCCTCGCCAACGCCGAGCCACGCCAGATCGAGCGGCCATTCGAGATCGGCCAGGCGCACGTCGGCAGCGCGGCCGGCCATCACTGGATCGGTCTCCCCGGCGCACAGCGGCACGACGCGAGCCTTCTTCGGCAGGAACAGCTTGGCCAGCATCCCGACGTTCGACCGCGGGTCGGTCGGCGGCACCAGCCGGTCGTCGGTGGGTACGATCGTCACATCGGCCCATTCGATCTTGCGCGCTGCAAGCAATGCTAGAGCCGGCTTGGGCGTCTCGCCGCCGGGAAAGGCAACGATGGCGCGGCCACGGGCTTCCAATGCCTGTTCGATGATGAACCCGGCATCGCCCGCCACGGCTTCGGCAAGCTCCTCGGCGCTATCATAGTCCCACCATTCGGCTTCGATCATCTTTGGCTCCTGAATTGGGACGCGCCTTTGGCACAGATGCGGGTCGGTCGCCAGCGTTTGCGCCGGGTGGCTAGAGTTTGCCTTCACCACCCGCTAACCTGCGCGTTATGGACGACACCCCATTGTTCCGCACGCTGGCCGTGCGCAATCCCCGCTCGGGCGTCGCCGATTACCATATCGAGCCACTGGCCGACCCCGCGCTGACGACCCTCGCGACGAAGCTGCGCAATGCCCAGCCGGCTTGGGCGAAATTGCCGCTGTCGGCGCGCCTCGAAACGCTTCAGGCCTTTGCCACTGCCCTGACCGACAATGCCGACGCCATCGTCACGGCGCTCGAAACCGATACCGGGCGGCGCGCCGTCAGCCGGATCGAATTGCAGGGCGTCCATGGCATGATCGCGCGGTGGGTCCGTGAGGCGGCGGGACTGATCGACGGCGTCGAGCGCACCCGTATTGCCACCGCCGTTCCCGGCATTTCGGCGGGAACCCGGCTCCACCCCTACCCGCTCGTCGGCGTCATCAGCCCGTGGAATTTCCCGCTGACCCTGGCGCTTATCGACGCGCTGCCGGCGCTGGCGGCGGGGTGCGCCGTCATCGTCAAGCCGAGCGAGGTGACCCCGCGCTTCATCAAGCCACTGATGGCGGCGATCGACTGCGTCCCGGCGCTTGCCAGCGTCTTTGCCGTTATCGAAGGCGATGGTGAAACCGGCGCGGCGTTGATCGACGTGGTCGATTTCGTCGCCTTTACCGGATCGGTGCCGACCGGTCGGAAGGTCGCCGCCGCCGCCGCCGCGCGGATGATTCCGGCGAGCCTCGAACTCGGCGGCAAGGACCCGATGCTGGTGTTGGCGTCGGCCGATCCCGTTCACGCCGCCGCCGTCGCGCTGCGCGCGTCGGTCGTGGCCACGGGGCAGGCATGCCAATCGATCGAACGCGTCTATGTCGACCGCGCGATCGCCGAGCCGTTCCTCGCCGAACTCGTGCGCCTCGCCGAAGCGGTAACCCTCAACTGGCCCGAAATCGGCCACGGCGACTTGGGACCGTTCATCTTTGCCCGCCAAGCCGACATCGTCGCGGCACAGATCGCCGATGCCGTGGCGCAAGGCGCGACGCTGCTGACCGGCGGCACTATCGAAGACCATGGCGGCGGGCGTTGGCTGCGACCCACAGTATTGACCGGCGTCACCACCGACATGGCGCTGATGCGCGACGAAACCTTCGGGCCGGTGATCCCGGTCACCGTGTTCGATACGGTCGATGCGGCCGTGGTGCTGGCCAATGCCGGGGGGTTCGGCCTGTCGGCCGCTGTCCTTGCCGAAACCGTCGCCGAAGCCGAAGCGGTGGCGGTGCGGCTCCATGCCGGGGCGGTCAGCATCAACGACGGCGCGTTGACGTCGATGATCGGCGACGCCGAAAAATCGAGCTTCGGCCTGTCGGGGCTCGGGCCGTCGCGGATGGGAGCGTCGGGGCTGCTGCGCTTCTTCCGGCGGCAGGCGCTGCTGCGGCAGGAGGGCAAGCCGCTGCCGCTCGCCGCCTATGCCGAGCGCGGCTAAACGCCGGTTGCTTTTGCCCGTGCAATCAGGACGATAGCGGCGTGACCCGAACCCGCCTTATCCTCATCGTGATCGCCGTCGGACTGGCGGTGGCGATCGCCGCCGGGGCGTTCCGGCGCAATATCGACGCCGAGCAGGCGACGGCGATGGCGGAAAAGATGCTGGCGCAATATCGCACCGCCTCGGGCCAGCCGGCGGTGCATTTCACGGCGCGCGAAGGGCTGCAATGGGCCGATGGCTGGGAATTCCGCTGGCGCTACCGCCCCTGCCCCGAGCGCGCGTCCTTGCGTATCTGGATCAGTCGCGACGGCCGCCGGGCGAGCTTTGCCGAGGTACCCGATTGTTCGCCCGACACCGGACTCGCCACACCTGCCGAAGTTTAGGGCGTTTCATCACCCTTGTAGCGGTTTTCAAGAAACTTGCCCTGATACACCAGCGCGTCGCGGTCCGCCGCCGCCAAGGCGTCCGAAGCCCGACCGAGTTCGGCCTCGACGACCTTTAGGCCATCGACCAGCGTCGTCTCGAGCGTCTTGCCGTCGCCTTCCAATGTCCGCGTCCGCTGTTCGGCGGGAACGCGGGTGTAGCGATCGACGAGTTCGGGCAGATGCCGCCCGAGCAGTCGCCCGACATCCTGCGCCACCGGGTCCTGCGCGGGCACGCTGGCAAGTTGCGTTTCGAGCGTTGCCAGCCGCGCCGAGATCATGTCGAGCGACGGTGCGGCAAGCGCCGGAAGCGCGCGCCGTTGCCGATCGAGCCAGGCATCGGTCGCCACGGCCAGCGCCAGCGGCGCGGCATCGGCAAGCACTTCGGGTGCCGGCTGATCGCCGACCGAAATTGCTGCCGCCATCGCCGCCAGCCCGCCGAACAGAATTGCTAACATGAAGCCGCCGATGCCGATGGGGCCGATGATCAAGCCCCACAGGAACAGGCCTACGACGACCGCCGCAATCACCGCCGCGGCGCGACCGAAACGCTTGCCGGTACGCTCGACCGTCCGTTGCCGCCGCCGCGACCGCGCGCGCTGCGCCGCCTCGCCGACCGCCAGCCGCCGCAGCCGCTCTTCGTTCCTGTCGATCACCACGCCGGGGTCGGGCATCGGCTACGCCACCGCCTCGAACGGGGTTTCGCCGCCGGCGCTCAGCCGCGCCTGCGACGCGCCTTCGGCACGCGCGATATAACCCCGGCTCTTTTCGATCTCGCCCGACAGCGCTTCGACCGTGGTTTTCATCGTATCCAATGACTTCAGCTTGAACGCATCGATGGCATCCATCGTCTGATAGACATTCTGGAAGGCGCGCTTCAACGTTTCGACCGGGATCGTCGACGATGCCGCCTGCTGGTGGATCGCCGCCGTCTGGGTCTTCAGCAATTCGCCGGTCGTATCGATCATGTTCGCCGTCGTCGTGTTGAGCGCGGTGATCTGTTCGAGCACCAGCTTCTGGTTGGTCAGCGCTTCGGCGACCGTCACCGCCGTGCGCAGCGCCGCGACGGTGGTCGTCGACGCGCGGTCGACCCCCTTCATCAGCTCGACATTATTCTTCTTGACCAGATCGAGCGCCAGATACCCTTGGACGCTCACCGCCTGCTGGGTCAGCAGGTCGGTCGTGCGTTGACGGACATAGAACAGCGCCGATTCGCGGATCGCCTTGGCCTTGGCGGGGTCGCTATAGTCGAGCTCCTGCGCCTTCGCCTCGAGTTTGCTATCGAGCGTCTTCGAGACATGGACCATCTGTTCGAGCTTGCCCATCGCCGTCCACAGATTGGCGCGTTCGGTATCGATAGCGGCGTTGTCGTCGAGCAGTTCGCCCTTGCCGTTCGCCAACCGCCCAAGAATCGCCGAAATATGCGTCTGCGCCGATTTATAGCTGTCGAAATAGCCGCGCAGCCGATTGCCGCCGAACGGGATGATGCCGAACAGTTTCTTCTTGGTCGTCATGTCACCGCGTTTCGACGGATCGAGATCCTCGATCGTCGCGCGCAACGCCGTCAGGTCGGCACCGATGCCGGTCTCCTTGTCCATGGCGCGCACTGGGCGATCGAGGAAGCGGTTCGATTGCCCCGCCGCGTCGCCGATTTCCTTGGCACCGAGATTGGCCAGTTGATCGACCTTCTTGCCGAACTCCGGGCTGGCGGCGTCTTCGGCAACGAGCTTGTCGATAAAGTCATCGACCTTGGCCTCGAGCGCCGAGACTTGATCGTCCTTCAGCGGCACCAGCCCCGACGCCTGACTGATCGATATCGGCTTCACCGCCACCGGGGGTTCAAGTTTGATCGCCGTCTCGTCAGCCATAGCCGTCCTTTCGTGGTCGACACCGCTCTAGCAGAGGTTCGGCACCGTCACCACTGTGTTAGGATTGCGACACGCTTTGGCAAGGGGGCTTAGCCGAAGATCTTCGCCTGCACCGTCTTGAACCCGGCTTCGCTGCGGACCGGATCGAGCAGCGGATCGATGCGCATCGAGACGATTCCGGCGTCGCCGCTGGCATAGGCCGACTGCAGCGCCTCGATTGCGCCGCGCCGGTCGCCGATCTGCGCCAGGATCTGCGCCTCCTGATACCGGCTTACGCCGTTGCGCTTGGTCCGCAGCTCGGCGAGCAGGCGTTGTGCGTCGACTTTGCCGCCATTCCGCGCGGCGGTTACTGCAAGACCGGTAAGACGCGCCCAATCGACCGGCTCGGCGGAATATTCGATTTTGGCCTCGGCAGCACGTCCCAGCGCCAACAGACCATCGCCCACCACCGAATGCGCCACCGTCATCGACGGGCTGAGCGCCAGCGCGCGCCGCATCGAGATAATCGATTCGTCGAAGCGACGCGCCGCATAAAGCCCGATGGCGAGCGATTTGTGGGCGCGCGGGTTGAGCGGATCAAGACCGACGGCCTTGCGCAATGCCGTGATACCGGCATCGATCTTGCCGCTACGACACGCAAAAACGCCGTAACGGATCAGGATATCGGCGTTGCCGCTTCCCAGTTGCAGGGCCTTTTCATACGGTTCGGCGGCCGCAGCGAAATCGAGTTTACCGCTGGCCAGTGCGAAAGCGAGCGTCGATTGCGCCTCGGCAAGATCCGGGGCCAGCGTCACCGCGCGCCGGGCCGATGCCAGTGCGTCTTGCAGATTGGCCGCGATCCGGTCGGCGGGGAGGAACGCCGCGCCAAGGCCGATCAACGTGCGCGCCCGCGCCGCATGCGCGCTGGCGTAATTCGGATCCGCAGCGACCGCTGCGTCGAACGCCGCAAGCGCCGCCCGCCACTGCGCCTCGTTGCCGTTCAGATCGACGAGCTGACGGCCGCGCAGATAGGATTCATACGCCGCCTGGTTGGTGGTGCCGCCGGTCGTGACCGCTGCGGGCGTCGCGCCAAGCATTTTGACCTTCAGCGCGTCTGCGACCGCGTTGCCGATGTCCTGCTGAACCGCGAAAATATCCTTCACTTCGCGGTCATAGGTCTGCGACCAGGTGCGGAAACCGGTTTTGGCGTCGACAAGCTGGGCGCTGACGCGGATGGCGTTGCCGTCGCGCCGCACGCTGCCATCGAGCAGCCACGCCGCGCGCAACTGTTGGCCGATCGTCGCGGCGTCGATCGCCTTGCCCTTGAAAGCGAACGACGACGTTCGCGCCGCAACCTGCAGCTGCGTGACCCGTGACAAAGCGTCGATCAGCTCTTCGGAAAGCCCGTCGGAGAAATATTCCTGTTTGGCGTCGCCGCTGAGATTGGCAAAGGCTAGCACGGCGATGCTGTTTTGCGGTGCGGGCGCGGGAGCAGCAATAGCAGGTGCTATTGGCCCGGCGACTTTCGCCGCGCCTTCGGCATGCGCGGCGTCTTCACTGCCGTGGCCGCCCCCGCTGCCGACGCCGAACATCCGTGACGCGCCAAGGAACAGCAGGGCGGCAACAACAAGGCCACCGACGATGAACGGCAGCGGATCGACCGCGCCGATGGTCGCTCCATGGCCATGGCCATGTCCGCCATGCTCCTCGTGCAGTTCGTGTTCGGAGCGTGACGCGGGTTCGGTTTCGGGCAGTTCGACATCAAGGCCACCCGCCGCCATCGTCCGGTAGTTCCACGCCAGCACCATCGCAATCGGGAAGCCAAGAACCAGCAGCCACAGCACGAAACGCATCACCATGTGCGGCATTTCGAGGATCAGCGACAGCAGATGCCCGACTTCAAGGATCAGCCAGCTGGTGACGAGATAGGTCGCCGCCGCGCGGGCAACGCCGCGCGCCTTCAACTCGCTCCAGAACCCTGGCTTCGACATCAATGAACGGCCCTCTTACCGTGTAATAGCCGAGACGCACGCCCTTCAACAGCCCCGAAACGACGCGACATTAACCTCTGGACAGTTTGTTCAGCTTGTACTCTGATTGCCGGAGCATGGTGGGAGGGCATTATGACGACCAGTGATGACGACGGGAAGCGCGGTGGCGATCCTGGCGGTAAACGCGGTGGCGATCCCGGTGGCAAGCGCGGCGGGGATACGTCGAAGACAGTCAACCCGCGCGCCGCGACAGCCGCCGACGATGATCCCGATGGGAGGCGCGGCGGCGACCCGGGCGGTAAACGCGGCGGCGATCCCGGCGGCAAAGCCTGATTTTGTTCTTAGGCGCGTGACCGGTCGCAAGGGCTAGACACTATGGCCGACGATCCCCTTCCGGCGACCCTGATCAAGGTCGTCAACGGCGACCTGTCGTTCGCACAATATCCGGTCCTCGTTGGCCATTATGTCGGCGATGCCATCGGCGGGTCGGAAGGGCAACTCGACTCCGCCCTCGGTGGCGCGCTGCGGCGTCGCTATGCGCTTGGCGTCTATCCCGGCGCACCGGGCACGGCGATTGTGGCGCAGCACCCCGGACACCCCGAACGCCGGGGCGTCGTCGTCGGACTCGGCGACATGGGGGCGTTCAGTGTCGTCACGGTGCGCACCGCCGTCGTGACGGGCATGCTCGAACTCGCGCTGTCGGGCGGCGCGCGCGGTATCTCGCTGGTCATGGTCGGTGTCCGCGCCGGACTGATCCCGACCGCTGAAATTCTGGCTGCCATGCTCGCAGGGATCGACGATGCGCAGCGGCGCATTCCGACACAGGGGCTGACCGCCTTCGACGAAATCCAGATTATCGCCCAGATGGAAGATAGCGCCCATCTGGCGTGGCACAATCTCAAGCGGTTGGCGGGACAACCGCGTTTCGCCGGACAGTTCGAAGTCTATCCCGAAGTCGTGCTGTCGCTCGGCGCGCGGCGGCGGATTGCGCGGGTCGCCGATCCCGACGCGTGGCGCGCGGTGCAGGTCGAAGGCACTTTGTTGCCCGACAACACCCATACCTTGAATTTTGGCGCGCTCGGCGGCGCAGCCCGCGCCGAGGGCTTTCAAATGCCCGCCAACCTTTCGATGATCCGCAGCATTATCGATGCCGCGGTCGAAGGCGCAGGCGACAAGGCCGACAACAGTTCGCCCGCGCGTGCGTTGTTCGAAATGGTCTGGCCCAATGAACTCAAACACATCAGCCATGAAGACCGCAACCTGCGGCTGATCCTCGATTCGTTCGCGGCCAGCCTGCCGTTCGAGTTGATGGACGACCGCCAGGGTCCGCTCGACACGCCCAACATCAAACCACCCGCCGTCCGCCACGGTATCGTCCGCCAGTTAATGCAGACGCAGTTCGCCCGGGCGCGATCGACCGGCAGCACGCGGGCCACGGCGCTGGTCATCGGCGATCCACGCGGCGGACCGCCGGCCGCCGATTTCAAGCCGTTGCCCAATGCCCGCACCGAAGCCAAGGCAGTCGCCGACATGCTGACCAAAGCCGGGTTCACGGTCACCGCGCTGATCGGTGACGCGGTCACGCCGGTGCAGGTTGTCGATGCGGTGATGCGGGGCGGCTGGACGATCATCCACATTAGCGCCCATGGCATCTTCAACTACCGCTTCCGCTCGGATCGCGACGCGGCGCGCGAAAGCGGCGCGACCGCGCCGATCGCGCAATACACCGGGGTCGTGCTTGGCGACAAAATCACGCTCAGCCCGTCGATGCTGCAGGGCATGTCCGACCCACCGGTGATGGCGTTCCTCAACTGCTGCAATCTCGCTGCGATCGACCCCGGCGACGAGGACGCGTTACGCCGCAGCGGCCGTGCCGATTTCGCCGCGTCGTTCGCTGCGCAGCTGATTGCGCTGGGGACCAGCACGGTGATCGCCGCCGGTTGGGAAGTCGATGACGCCGGTGCGGTGATCTTCGCCGAGACGATCTACGACGCGATGCTCAATGCCGAGGCGAGCTTTGGCGATGCAGTGCTCGAGGCCCGGCAACGCGTCTATGACAATAACCCCGCCGATACGACGTGGGGCGCGTATCAATGCTATGGCGAACCCGACTGGCAGTTGCGTTCGGCGGGCCTGCCGCATGCGCATGAGACCGCCGACGTCGACTTTGCCTCGCATGTCGAAGCACTGGCAATGCTGTCGAACCTGGCCAACGAGGCGCAGATCGGTGTCGGCCGAACGGCGCGCGCGGGCGGCATGAACGACGATCTTGCCGCCGCCGAGATCAAGATCCGCGCGATGAACTGGATGGACCGGCCCTATGTCGCCGAAGCCGTCGGCCGCGCCCACGCCGCGCTGGGGCATTTCGACAACGCCATCGCCTGCCTTGAGGAAGCGCTGGCGAGCGACGCCAAACCGTCGCTGCAAGCCGTCGAAACGATCGCCAATTTGCGTATCCGCGCTGCCGCCGCAGCCGCTGCTGCGGGCACGAAACCCATCCCCGACGCGCTTGCAGAAATCGTCGCCGCCCGCGCCAGATTGACGGCATTGTGCGATGCTGCCGGTGCAACCCCCGAACGGCTGAGCCTAATTGGCGGATCGCACAAGCGCGAGGCCGAATTGACCGCTGGCGACACCTGCGATGCGGCGCTGGCGGCAATGCGCGATGCCTATCGCAAAGCGTGGGACCTCGCCCCCGACAAGATCGGCGGCAACGCCTATTATCCGGCGGAAAACCTGTGCACGGCGAACGTGCTGCTGGCGCTGCGCCAGAAAGTGGCGATCGATCCGTGCCTCGACGACCTCGCCAATTTCGCGCTGGCGGTCGGGCTCGACGTCCACCCCGACGACCGCTGGCGCGCAGGCAGCCAGGTCAGTCAAAAGCTGCTGTCGCGCCTCGCGACCGACGATCTGACCGACGAAGCCGGTGCCGCGATGATCGCCGCCTATCGCTGGCTGTGGGAAAGCGGCGGCGATTATCTGTCGCTCGACACCATGCTGGGCCATCTACGCTTCGTCCGCCGGGTGCTTGACGATCGCGCGCTTGCCGACGCCGTGCACTGGCTGCAAAAGATCGAGGACGGCGTCGCAGCGCTGCCTGTCAACAAGGACGTACAGCCATGAAAACCCGGATCACCGAACTGTTCGGCATCGAACATCCGATCATTCAGGGCGGCATGCATTATGTCGGGTTCGCCGAACTGGCAGCAGCGGTATCGAACGCCGGCGGCCTTGGCATCATCACCGGTCTGACCCAGAAAACGCCCGAACTGCTGGCCAACGAAATCCGCCGCTGCCGCGCGATGACCGACAAGCCGTTCGGGGTGAACCTGACGTTCCTGCCGTCGGTCAATCCGCCCGATTATCCGGGCTATATGCGCGCCATCATCGACGGCGGCGTCAAGATCGTCGAGACCGCCGGCAATAATCCAGCGCAGGTCCTGCCGGTGCTCAAGGCGGCCGGGATCAAGGTCATCCACAAATGCACCTCGGTGCGGCATTCGCTCAAGGCCGAGGCGATCGGTTGCGACGCGGTCAGCGTCGACGGCTTCGAATGCGGCGGCCACCCCGGCGAAGACGATATCCCCAACTTCATCCTGCTGCCGCGCGCCGGAGAGACACTGAAGATTCCCTTTGTCGCATCGGGCGGCATGGCCGATGCCCGCTCGCTGGTGGCGGCGTTGGCAATGGGGGCCGAGGGCATCAACATGGGTACCCGCTTCATCGCCACCGTCGAAGCACCGGTGCATGAGCGCGTCAAACAGGCGATTGTCGCGGCCAGCGAACTCGACACCCGGCTGATCATGCGGTCGCTGCGCAATACCGAGCGAGTGCTCAACAATGCCGGCGTCGAGCGCCTGCTCGCCAAGGAGCGCGACCTTGGCAGTGCGATCAAGTTCGAAGACATCATGCCCGAAGTCGCCGGAGTCTATCCGCGTATCATGCTGGAGGGCGACATGGATGCCGGGGCGTGGTCGTGCGGCATGGTCGCCGGGCTGATCCACGATATCCCGACCTGTCAGCAGCTGATCGATACCATCATGGCCGAGGCCACCGCGATCATCCGGCAACGGCTCGAAGGCTTTCTTGCCGCCTGAGGCTTGCGTTCTAAGCCTTGCGTTGCCGCGCGGGCGGATTATCACCGTCGCCGATGCGTATCGCCTTCATCGCCGCTGTCCTGTTGCTTGCCGCCTGTGGGCGGTCGGCCGACCCCGGTGGCGACAGCACGGCAGGCGAAAAGGCCATGACAGCCAAGGCAGTCAGCGATGTCGATGCCGCGACTGCCGAAGCGGCTGCCCAGCCCGGACCGGCAGCACAGCGCTGACGTCTTCGGGACACCCCGCCCGCCGACGCGAAAAATACCCCATCCGAACGGCATGAAAAAAGGGGCCGCGACATGTGTCGCGGCCCCTGATCTTTGTCGGCAACAGGTGGTGGACCTTTAGAAGTCCATGCCGCCCATGCCGCCCATTCCGCCGCCCATGCCGCCGCCCATGCCTGCGCCCTTGTCGTCGGCAGGCAGTTCGGTGATGGCAGCTTCGGTGGTGATCAGCAGCGATGCGACCGAAGCGGCATCCTGCAGCGCGGTGCGAACGACCTTGGTCGGATCGATGACGCCGGCGGTGACGAGGTTTTCGTACACGTCGGTCTGCGCATTGAAACCGATCGTGTCGTCGTTGCCATCGAGCAGCTTGCCCGAAACAACCGCACCGTCATGCCCGGCGTTGGCGGCGATCTGGCGGACCGGCGCGAACAGCGCGCGGCGGACAATGTCCACTCCGCGGGTCTGGTCGTCGTTGGCACCCTTCATGCCCTCAAGTGCCTTGGTGGCGTACAGGAGTGCGGTACCGCCGCCGGGGACGATGCCTTCTTCGACAGCTGCGCGCGTGGCGTGCAGCGCATCGTCGACGCGGTCCTTGCGCTCCTTGACTTCGACTTCGGTCGAACCGCCGACCTTGAGGACGGCGACGCCGCCGGCGAGCTTGGCAAGGCGCTCCTGCAGCTTTTCCTTGTCATAGTCGCTGGTGGTGATTTCGATCTGCGCGCGGATCTGTTCGACCCGGCCCTTGATCGCATCGGCTTCACCGGCACCGTCGATGATCGTCGTGTTGTCCTTGTCGATGGTGACGCGCTTGGCCTGGCCGAGCATCGGCAAGGTGACGTTCTCGAGCTTGATGCCGAGGTCTTCCGAGATCATCTCGCCCTTGGTCAGGACGGCGATGTCTTCGAGCATCGCCTTGCGGCGATCACCGAAGCCCGGAGCCTTGACGGCAGCGACCTTGAGGCCACCACGCAGCTTGTTGACGACGAGTGTCGCCAGCGCTTCGCCTTCGACGTCTTCGGCGATGATCAGCAACGGGCGACCCGACTGGACGACCGCTTCGAGCACCGGCAGCAGCGCCTGCAGGTTCGACAGCTTCTTTTCGTTGATCAGGATGTAGGGGTTTTCGAGCTCGACCTGCATCTTCTCGGGGTTGGTGATGAAGTAGGGCGACAGGTAGCCGCGATCGAACTGCATGCCTTCGACGACATCGAGTTCGGACTCCATGCCCTTGGCTTCTTCGACCGTGATGACGCCTTCCTTGCCGACCTTTTCCATGGCCTTGGCGATCATGTTACCGATTTCGCTCTCGCCATTGGCCGAGATCGTGCCGACCTGGGCGATTTCGGCGGTGCCGGCGACGGGCTTCGACCGCGCGACGAGATCGGCAACGACGGTGGCGACCGCCATGTCGATGCCGCGCTTCAGATCCATCGGGTTCATACCGGCGGCAACCGACTTCATGCCTTCACGGACGATCGCCTGCGCCAGAACGGTCGCAGTCGTCGTGCCGTCACCGGCCTTGTCGTTGGTCTTCGATGCGACTTCGCGCACCATCTGCGCGCCGAGGTTTTCGAAGCGGTCCTTGAGTTCGATTTCCTTGGCGACGGTGACGCCGTCCTTGGTGATGCGCGGGGCACCGAACGACTTTTCGATGACGACGTTGCGGCCCTTGGGACCGAGCGTCACCTTGACGGCGTCGGCGAGGATATCGACGCCACGCAGAATGCGCTCACGCGCGTCGCGGCTGAACTTGACGTCTTTGGCTGCCATGATGTGTTCCTTCAATTATGCTCTGAAAAGAGACGAAAGAGACTCCAAAACCGTTGAGCGTAACGCTCGCCGGTTCCGGGGTCGCGCGATCAGCCGAGGATCCCCAGGATGTCGCTTTCTTTCATGATTATAAGGTCTTCGCCGCCGACCTTGACCTCGGTGCCCGACCATTTACCGAACAGGATCTTGTCGCCGGCCTTGACTTCAAGCGGGTGGACGGTGCCGTCATCGCCGCGCGCGCCGGTGCCGACGGAGACGACTTCGCCTTCCTGTGGCTTTTCCTTCGCCGTATCGGGGATGATGATCCCGCCGGCAGTCTTTTCTTCGGCCTCGACGCGGCGCACCAGCACCCGGTCGTGAAGCGGACGGAATGTCATGGGATTAAGCCCTTTTCGATGATGGATATGGGTCGTTGGCACTCACGAGTGGTGAGTGCTAGCGACGGGCCGCATATGGTACGGTGTTCACCGGGCGTCAAGGTGCGGCGGGGCGGTGGGGTGGCGAAAATGTGGGGTTAACGCCCTCGTCTCACCGCGTCATTCCGGCGAAGGCCGCTGCCTCTCCTCACCCTGTCACCCCGGCGAAGGGCGCTACCTCCTCTCACCCTGTCATCCCGGCGAAGGCCGGGATCCAGCTTCACTGCGCAGCTCAGTAAGTAAGCTGGATCCCGGCCTTCGCCGGGATGACACTGAATTATTGGCGAGGGCCGCCCAAACCGGACAACCATAACCAGCAGCCCCACGGCGAACAGCGCAGCCGTTTGCACAGCCCTTGCTTTTGATTAACGTGGGCCCACGCAGCGCGGAGGGGGAACATCAATGCTTGGCCGTCTGTCACCCATTGGGTTCTGGAGCTATGCCCGGACCGACGAGACTGCGTCGAATGGCAAGCTGTCGAGCCTGCGGGCGCGGTTGCAGGCCGAACTGCAGCAGCAATATGGCCGCGATCAGGTGCGGATATTCCAGGACGTCGCCGCCATCGCGCCGGGCGACGGCTGGGAACGCGAACTGCGCGATGCCATCGAAAATTCGACCTTTCTGGTGCCGATCATCACGCCGGGCTTCCTCGAAAGCCAATGGTGCTGCCAGGAGGTGATGCTGTTCCTCGAACGCGAGAAGGTGCTCAACGCCGCGCATCAGCAGCTCGACGGGCGCAGCCGCATCTTCCCCATTCACTATATCGATACCGCGACTGCCGAGCCGTTCGATGCCGATGTGCTGCCGGCGCTGATGACGCGGCAGTGGCTCGATTTTCGCGATCTGCGGTTCAGCCCCGACGGCGACCCGGCGCTGCAGAAGACGCTCGCCAAACTGGCGACGGGGATGAACGAGCTGCTGCAAATTCGGGTCGATTTGCCCGATGCGCCGCCTGCCCCACCACCCCCACCGCCAAAGACGCGCGCGCCGCGTCCCACGGGGTTGGTGCCACCGCCGATGTACGATGCGCCCGCCGCGCCCGAAACGGCGGCGGCGGTGAAATGGTTCATGAAACCGTGGGTCTGGGCGGTCGCGGGTGCCGTGGTGCTTATCCTGTTCGCCCTGTATCTCGCGGGCGACGATACCCCGCCGCAGCCCATCGATAAAGCCGAAGCCCCCATCGCAACGGCACCCGCCGCCGACTCCAGCGGCGCGGCAAACGAACGGGGCGGCTATAGCATCGACGGGGCCGATTTGTTTGCGCGCAGCGCCGTGACGGCCTCCAAGACCGCCGACGCCAACGCGACATCGTTCAAATTTTCGGTACGCAATC
Organism: Sphingomonadales bacterium; assembly: GCA_038229555.1. GTDB lineage: Bacteria > Pseudomonadota > Alphaproteobacteria > Sphingomonadales > Sphingomonadaceae > Sandarakinorhabdus. Next base: position 176,044 of record JBBROI010000001.1, on the reverse strand, counting down.
ATACCTCCGATGCCATCAACGTGCTCTGGGTCGATACCGGCGGCAAGCTCGAGTCCTATGGCACCCTCAAGGCCGGCGACCGGACGGAGTTCGACACCTTCCCCGGCCATGTCTGGGTGCTTCGCCGCCAGTCCGATGGCACTGAAATCACGGGCTTTGTGCCCCCCGAGGGCGGGATGGTGACGATTGCCCGGGCCGAACCCGCCGAAGCGCCGATTGCCGACGCCAGCGCCATTCCACCGGGCAATTACGCCAACACCTGCGAGGACATCAGGGTCATCGGCAACGATCTTCATGCCGTTTGCCGCGACGTCGATCAGAACAGCGTCGCTACCGTTTTGCCCAATTACAAGGCGTGCACACTCCAAATCCGCAACAAGAACGGCGCGCTGGCGTGTCGATGACGACCGCCCCCGGTCCGGGGCGGTCGCCGGTTACAGCAGCGTACGGTCGGCATAGATAATTCGCCATTGGGTGACGAGCGGACCGTTGCCCTTGGGATCGGCGGGATCGCCTTCGATGCCCTCATGCTCCTCGACCGTCACCCGCCATGCCGGCTCGGCACCCGGTTCGGCGGGTCCTAGTGGAACCGGGATCGGCACCACCCCGGTCCAGGCAAACTCGCCGTCCGCCGACAGGCCACCGAGGCTGAGTTCCTGCCGCTTGACCGTCCGCCAGTCGAGGTCCGACACCTCGCCGGGCTCGCGATGTTCGAGGATGGCATAGACCCGGCGGTCCAATGCCATCAGGCGCGTCGGGTCCTTGTCGCCGAACGGATACGGGCCACTCGCGCCCAATGCACCGGGCGATATCCCTGGCACAGGCACCGCACCTGCGGCGCTTGGCCCAACCGGACTCGGCGGCGGTGGCGGCACTTTCGACTGCGATTTCGGCCCGGCCTGACGCAGCCCCGCCGGACCGCTGACCGTCACCCGGACACTCCTGGCGTCGGGGCGCGACACCGTCAGCGTCCGCTCCGGCGGCAATTGCGCAAAATCGCACAATACCACCGGCGACAGTTCGAGACCCGGCAATGAATTGGGCTGGTAGCGCGCGACCGCCAGCCGCACGAACGGCCACACCGCTGCCGCCGGTTCGATCGCCACATCGACGAACCAGAGTTTGCGATCGGGGTTGTATTCGGGGTTGTAACCAAGGACCCCGACCGTCGCCCCGCCGGGAGCCTTGAGGAACACCGGGACGAACGACAGCCGCTCATCGGGACCGCGCACCTTGTCGACGCCGAACGAACCGTAGAAATCCTCGATCGCCATGCCGACGCCCTGGTTCGGCGGACCGGCGTTGAACCACACCGGGTCCGACCCCCAGACGCTGGCATGGACGCCGGCTCCCTCCGCCGAACTGGCGAGGATGATCGCCAACTGCTCGCCGTCGCCCGACCGGTACCACGGCCGTTGCATATAGATGCGCAAGCCCGCGCGCCGCCGCCGCCGGATGCCGAACGGCTGACCGGGGTCGCTGACTTCATCCCACCGAAACAGCGGGATGACCGAATCGACCAGCGGTGCCGGAGGGGCGGCGCTGCTGGGCAGGTTGAGCTGCGTTGCGGCACCGACAACGCTGCGGCTTTCCAAGGTGGCCATCATCTCGGGCGGGAAATACTCGCGGAACCGCGTCGTCGCGCGGAACGCATAATCGACCGTGCGGTGGCGGGTGTCGCCGAACTCGTGGCGGGCGCGATGGATGCGGACCGTCCCGACGCCGGGATATTTGATGGTGTCGTTGCCGACGGCCAGCACCATCATGTCTTCATCGGGATCGACCTGTGCGTGGAACGGCACCGCCTTGCGGACTTCGCGCAGCGGACCGTCGGCGGCGAGATCGTCGGTCCATTCGGACCAGCTGGCCTCGGCATCGATACGGTCGGTACTGGCGGCGTGGACGTCGATCACCCCGGCAAAACTCACCCCGGTTTCGGCGCGCACCCGCACCGGGAACAGCAGCGTATTGATCGGCGGCAGCACCGGGCGCGGCACGGCATGGACGAAGCTGATCGGTTCGAACGGCGACAAGGCCCAGAACTGCCCATCGGCGGCGGGGCGTTCGTACAGATCGATACCGGTCAGCGCCTTGGGCAACAGGTTCCACAGCGCAAACAGCTTGAGCTCGTCGCGGCGCAGGCTCGACGACAGCCGCATGTCGAGGCGACACCCCGGCGGCAGCCCGACAGTAATGACCCGCCCGTCGATGCTGGCACCGGGGTCGGCGGCGGCGGTCAGGACGAGGCGATAGGGTTCGGGTGCGGGCCAAGCGCCCGAATACGCCGCAGCGGTGCTTTCGACCCGGAACGCACCCAACAGCGGCGTGTCCTTGTTCGCGGTGTTCATGCCGAGCGCGATGCCCGCCGCCAGCGGATCGGGCAGCCATGGCAACGCCAGCGTATCGGTATCATGGACGACATAATGCCCCGCGGGCGGTGCGTCGCCGCGATGGTTGCCTTGCAGGGTTTTGATATCGCTGACCTTGTCGACGACCTCAGGGAAGGCTTCGAGCTTGATCCCCGGCTGCGCGATGAAGGCGTTCGGGTCGTCGAGCGATGCGATCTGCGATTCGAACAGCGTGCCGTCCTCGCGCATCGCGGCGGCCAGGATGGTGCGTCGCTGGGCGGGAGTCGCGGTCGTCCCCATGGCGGCATCGAAACGGCCATGCAGCTCGTTCAGCTGATGCGAGCCCTTGGGTGCAGCGAGATGGCGTTCCGATGTGACGCGGAAATCCACGGCCAGCGCCGCCGGGGTCGCGGCGATGAATGCTGCCGGAGGCACGACCTTGGTCGTCTGCCCGCCGTTGGGATCATCGGTCGCTGTCACCCCGCTGCGGATGACGATGTGGTGAATCGATTCGGTGATGCTGAAGCGGTGGCGCGCGACAACGACAGGCGGTGGCACCGGATCCCAGCGCAGGAACGGCACCAGCGGCGTCAGGGTGTTGTCGGTGGTATCGAAAAAGCTGCCCGGATCGACCTGCCCGATCTGGTTACCAAGGTCCTTGGCGATGACCGGCATCAACGCGTCGGTCCGCGTTTGCGTCACCGTTTCGAGCGACAGTGTCGTCAACGCCTCGCGCAGCACCGACTGATTGACCAGCGATGCACTGCTGTTCTGGCTGACCATCGAGCGTTGCCGCAATCGGTTGATCGCCAGCGTGTCGACGGTCGCAACCCCGGTCAGCACCGGCGCGGCGTTCAATCGCATCATGCCGGCAACGGCGTCGCCAAGCGGCGCGCGGTCGCGCAGCGCGGTGATCGAATCGGCCAACGATGCGGCCGTCGCGCCCGTCGCGGCAACCGCGAGGCGGTGCATGGCGGGGAACGCCACCGACGCCAACTGCGGCGCACGCGCCATGGCAATATGATCGAACGCCGGACGGAACGCATCGCTGGCGACCGTCATCGGCGGGCTGGCGGCTGTCACGCCGGGGACCGCCACGGTGGCGGCTGCGACGCTGGGAACTGCCACGCTACCCGTCATCACGGTGGCCATGGGTACGGTGGTCCCGGCCGGCGCTGGGCCGGTCAGCACCGGATCGCCGGGCGAATTGCCTGCCAGATCGACGCTCCACGCGCGGAACATGTAACTGCGGCCATAGCGCAGGCGCGGCAGCGTTCCGGGTTGGACCTTGGTCGTCACCTGCACCGGAGTCGCCGCATCGGCACCCACGGGCGGCACTGGATCGTTGAATTTTTCCTTCTGCTTGCCGTTCTCGTCGAGATAGGGTTCGACGCGCGGGCCCGGCCGGGGTGCCGACAGGCTCCAGCCCGACCAGCCGAACACCGCCTCGTGGAGATACAGCGGGCTGTCGGCGACACCCGGCGTCTGATTGACCGCCGCCGTCTGGACCATGCCGCGTTCGGCGAGGTCCTGATAGACCGGGGTCGTCTGACCATCGACCCTTGCCGTCGCCAGTCGCTGATGCGGACTGAACCAGCTTTTGGCGTGATCGTCCCAGATTTCGACGCGGAAGCCGCGCGCGACATCTTCGGTGCGAAGGCTCGGCGGTTTGGCGGGCGTGGCGTTGGCCACCATGTCGCCCGCGACCTTCATCTGATCGGTGACGGTCGCCAGCTTGCCTTGGCGGACGATGGTGAAGCCTTCGCTGCGCAGCGCGGGCGGCGCGACATTGCCGGCATCGCCGTTCTGCGCCATCGCCAACATCCGCGGCAGCGAGCGGATAAAGCGTTCGGCCTTCAGCCCCCCGCCATCGGCATCCATCGCCAGCGTCGCGAATTTACTGGTATCGCCGAGCGTCAGCCGTCCATGCGTCCAGTCGGCGGTGCGCGGCACGGTCAACAGGCGGGTGCCATCACGGCTGACCGGTGTGAGCGCCGCGATGACTGCCACGGCAGCGTCGATCCCGGCGTGGGCGTGGATTTCGGTCGCCGCCTTGAGCAGCGCGAGATTATCGACATGGACGTCGATAACGAGGCCGAGTTTGCGCAACAGTTCGGGCTGATCGGCGAGATGGGCGACGCGCTCGTGGAAATCGGGGGTCGGTTTGCCGACCGGTGCGGGTTTGGCTCCGGCCTTGGGGTGCTCCGCATAGGCCGACTGCGCCTCGGGCCGCTCGTAATAGCGTCGCGCCGCGTGGAGGGGGCCCAGCAGCCCGAGCCACGGATTGTCCGTCGGGATCGCCTTGGCCCCCGGCACATGGTCGAGCGCTTTGGTGATGGCGACGTCGTCCTCGCCCTCGCCGCGCCCGAGTTGGTGAATCAATTGCGCAATTGGGCTGATATCATCGCCGCGCAGCTTGCGCACGAACGGTTTGAGATCGGGCGGATCGAGCGGAAAATACAGCGTACCGAGCAGCGGCATCAACCCGGCGATGTCGTGCACGGTCTTCGCCGGGAAGGAGCGCCAGCGCCGGTTCTTGAACGAATCGAACACCGGCGCGCGCACCGGCGTCGATGGCGGGAACACCTTGGCCCATAACGCCGGATCGATCCGGTCGCGCAGCGCCGTCGCCGGAATTGCCCCCGCCTGCCCCAGCAGATCGAAGGTCATGGCGCGCGCCGTCGTCGCCCATTCGCGGAAATGCGCGAACGATTGCAGCGGCTCCTCCGCGCCGTTCGGCGTCAGGCGGGGCGCGATGTGGAGCGAGACATGGAACCGCGCATTGGTCTGCACGGTCAACGGCAGCACGGTCAGAACGAAGCTTTCGCTGTGCATCTCAGGCCTCCGCGCCGGCGGCAAACGCCGCGCAATAGTCATTCCACACCGCCGAGACGCCGGTCATCTTGTCCGGCAGCAACATGTCGCGCGCCGTCGGATCGCCGTTCGATCCGGCGAAGGTGCGGCTGGTATGGACGCTGACTGATGTTGAGAAGAACAGCACATGGACGGCGATGGTGATCGATGCCTCGCCGATCATCTTGCCGGTGTCGAACTGATAGGTCAGCGCCATGTACAGCTCGATCGACGCCGAAATCAGCGACAGCACATCGACCTCGCCGCGAATCCGGAAGAAGCCGGTCAACGAGCCGCCGCTGCCCTCCAGCCGGATATAGACACCGCCCATCGCCGAAATGCTGCCCGAAGCGACGCCGAAATCGAGCGCCACGACCGCGCCGAATTCGAGCGACATTTCAAGCAGCACCATGCCCTTGGGGCTGAGCCGCATGCCGACGAAGCCGCCGCCGCCCAGCGGGAACACTGCCAGGGTGAACGGTCGCTCGCGGGTGCAGAAGTTGAACCCGACGCTGATCGATTCGCCGAGGAACGGCACTCGCGCATCGGCCCCCAGCGAGATGTTGGTCAATGAAAACACCCCGATCGCCACATTGGGGATCGAAAGCGTAAACCCGGCAGTGACGCCTTCGGTGCTGACATCGAGGAACGGCGGATCGCTGAAGCCGTCGAGCGGGATCACCCGCCGCAGCACATCGATGAAGCCGAGCAAGCCGACGAACTGGATGCCGCCAAACACCACATCGATCTCGGGCCGCCGTCCGGCGCTGGCGCGGAACGCCAGCCGGTCGATGGTCAGCCGCATCAGCGATTCGGGCGCGATCAGATTGAGCTCGATCTTGTTGAGCTCGGCCGATACATCGATGCCGACGGCATGTCCCGCCGATGCACGCGCTTCGACGATCAGGTTGAGCGGCTCGTTGAACTTGACAAGATCGGCTGGAAAAATGCTCGGCAGCGTCAGTTTCGGATGCCATTCGAGATGGGTACGGAACTCGCCACCGCCGGGGTTGAGGCCTTGCACGAACTTTTCGACGCCGGCGATGACATCGACCAGCTTGGCGATGTCGCTCCCCGTGCCGAGCACCGCGCCGAGCACGCCCGTTAATTTGTCGAGCTGCGCGCGCGGGAACGGCGCGAGCGGCGGATCGAACACCTTGTCGGCGAGTTCGGTCACCTGTTTGGCGATTGCCGCGAGATTGTCGCTGACGGTTTTCAACACCGTTGCAGCCGGTGCATCCTTGGCCGCCAGCATGTCCGAAACCGCTTTGGTCACCGCATCGACCTGCGCCGGAATTTGCGCCTTGTACGGCATCAGGTCTTCGCTGGCGACGAACGCCTTCAGCGCATCGAGATCGTGGAGCAGCGCGGCGACCTTATCGAGTTGCTCGGTAACGAACTTCGGGGCCAGCGCCAGTGCCAGATCGTCGAGCGGCAGCAGGTCGGCAAGACTGAACAGGCCGAACAATTTCGGCAGGTTCGCAAACACGCCGCCGAACAGGTCGCTCGCCTTGAACTGGTTGAGCACCGCATTGTCGGCATCGGGCACCAGACCGATGCTGCGCGCCAGTCCGCCGACCGCCACGCTTGGATTGATGAAGCCGCCACTATGCTCGCTCGAACCGAATTCGAGGACCGTTTTGGTGTCGAGCTTGAGAAACACGTTGCCCTTGTTGGCGCTGCCAAAGCCATCGGACTTGTAGATGGCGGGATAGGCAACGCGCTCCAGCCCGGCACTGCCGGTCAAGCGCTGGATCGCCGGAATACGGATTTCAGCACCCGTCATATAGGGTTCGGAGCCAAAGAATGTCGCCGCCCCCGCCCAGCTGAGCGTTTGCCCTTCGGCACTGGCGCGGGCGCCCTTGACCCCCGGCGTCTCCGCTTCGGGCGGCATGGCGGGGGCAAAGGCGATGGTCTGGCCGTTGGCAGGCACGGTCAGCCGCGAAAGCGTCGGTGTGATGGCGTTGTCGATATCGGCCTGGGTCACCCCGGCCCCCGCCTGGACGAACAACAGCGGCGCATTCAGATGGATGGTCGCCCCGTCCTGATCGCTGGCGTCGATCTTCCATTGCAACGGCGCGCTCGCCCCCACCGGTGTTGGCCAGAACAGTCGCGGCGGCAGGAACGCCCCGGGCTTGTTCGGGTCGGGCAGCGGCGGGATGAGATTGCCGGGCTTTTCAAGGTCGGGAGTGCGGAGCGGGCCGACATGCGCCTTGATGAACGGCAGGTCGCGGCGGGCAAAGGTGCGGTCGGGATCGCCCAGCACCACGAAAGTCCGGGTGAACAGCGCGGCCTGCGGCTGGTTCGTGCCGACAACCTTGCGGAACATGATTTCAACCAGATAGGCGGCGTGGCCGAGCGGGTAGAGATAGCCCGGCGTCACCACGCGCACGAACTGGTCGCGCCCCATCGGCGACACCTGGTCCCATGACGCCAGCGGGCCGAACTGGCCCAGATAGACCTGCGGGTCGGGGAACTGGACGTGGAGATCGAGCCATGCGCCGAGCGACGACAGCGCCAGACGGCGGACGCGGACCGGTTCGGGCGGCACCGTCGATACCGTCGGGTCGGCGGTTTGCATGACGAAGCGGTCGCGCTGGTCGGCGCGCGGCAGCGAGTTGAATGGGTTACCGGCGGTTGCCGGGCCATCACGGTCGCGCGTCCAGATGGCGCGGACGATGCGCTGATCGGTATCGATTTCGTCGGCACCGTGCGCGCCGCGCACCGCCAGCCGCGAATGCCACAGCTCGGTGCGCGCGCCCTTGAGGCTGGTCACCGGCTTCAGCGCGTGCGCCCACGCCCCCTTGTTCGACGGCGACAGAATCAGCCGAAACGGCGCCTCGATCGCGGTTTCCCCGGCGCGCGGTTGGCGCGGGACGAGGTTGACGGCGACGATGGGCCCGGGTGTGATGACCGTGATGGGCGGGATATTTCCGAACCCCAGGAAGTCGCCGAGGCCGCTCGACACGATAATCCGTCGCGCCGCCGCCAACGCGCGCTGCGCCTCGACGATGCCGGCGGCAATGACGCTGCTGATAACGCTCGAAAGGCCGAACGACATAGCCGTCTCGAGCAGCATATGGGTGAGCGAGCCGACCTCGGTAAAGGTCTGGCGCGGAAAGGCTTTCAACTGCGCGAGCGCCGGGACGGCCAGCGGCACCACCGCCAGTTCGAGCGTCGCCATCGCCTTGAGCAGCCCTTCGACCGAATAGTCGATGACCGTCCCGGCGGGGACCTTGTACACAAGCCGGCTGGGATTGGCGGCGCGGGCCGCGACCGGCGGACTTTGGTCGGGGGCGGGTTTATCGGTTTCGGTGGCGATTTCGGCGGTGTGCTGGAAGGCGAAGCCGATGGTCAGTGTGCCACCGCCCGCGTCGGCGATGAGGCGCGGAACAGCCTGCCCCTTCATCCCCTCGGTCGCGAAACCGCCGATGTCCTTCCCGCCTTTGGGGACCAGCACGATGGGGCGTTCGAGCGTCAGCCCCTGCCACGCCGCCGTGAACGACACGAGATCGGCCGGCCGCAGCACGTGCCGCCGCGTGAACGGGCGCGCGTCGGCTGCAGGTGCCGGCGTAAGGACCGGCGTCGGGCGCGCGGAATCGAACGGGCGAGTCGCCATCGTTACAGTCTCCATGCGATCGCCGCCGGATGGTGTCCCCGGCTGTTGACGATGTCGCGATGCTACGCCCGATGCTCAGCATCCTGCACGGAAACTATGAAGGTTCAATGGTGCCAGACGGTTATTTCGCCGCAGGCCGCCGACCCGGCGAACTGGGACCACCCATCAGCCGTCGACAGCCGCTTCGGCGACGACCTTGCGCGGGCGGCCGCGGCGGCGTGGGGCGGGTGCCTCGGCATCGGCCGCCGGTTCGGCGCTGGGCACCGGATCGGGGACGACCACACTGGCGGCCAGCGTCGCCGGACCGGGTAGGCCGGGAATGCCACCGAGCGGTTCGAGATCGAGCGAGCGGTCGGCCTCGACCCGCGAAGTCCGGCGTTCGCCACGCAAGCCATCGCGCGGGGCGCGTTCGGAGACAGCACGTTCGGGGGCGGCGCGTTCGACCGGTGCGCTGTCGGACTGAGCACGGTCATTCTGTTGGCGGTCGCCCTGTTGGCGGTCACCCTGCTGGCGGTCACCCTGCCAATCGCCACGCGGACGATCGGTACCATAGTCGCGGCGCGGGCGCGCCTCGCGAGTGCCCGCCTCACGGCCATTCGGCTCGCGCTGGCTTGGCTCGCGCTGGCCGTTGTCGCGCTGGCTTGGCTCACGCTGGGCGTTTTCGCGTTGACCGCCATCGCGGCCATTGTCGCGCTGGCCTTGCTCGCGCGGCGCACCATCGGCGCGCGAATCACGGCCATTGGCCTCGCGCTGCGGACGGCGGTCGTCGCGCCGCGGGTCACCCGTTGCTTCGCGGTCATCGCCACCACGCTGTGCGCGTTCGTCACTACGCTGCGCGCGATCGTCGCCACCACGCGGGGCGCGGTAATCGTCGCGCTGCTGGCCGTTACCGCGATAGCCGTCGGTCTGACCGCCGTTGGCATCCATCGTCTCGCCGTCGTCGCCGTCGTCCTGGCCTTCGCCGTCGCCGCCGCCATATTGGTTGCCATCGGCATCGTCGTAGAAATTGCCGCCGCGCGCCCGGTTGGGTTCGGGCTGACGCTCGCGATAATCGCCGAGAACGCGATAATAATGGTCGGCGTATTGCAGGTAATATTCGGCCGCGACCCGGTCGCCCGCCTGTTGCGCGTCACGCGCCATCGCCTTGTACTTTTCGAGCAACTGGCTGGCGTTGCCGCGCTGCCGGTTGTCGAGCCGGTTGCCGTAACTGTTGCCGCCACCGTTCATCTGCTGCGGGCGCGGGCCATTGTTGTTGCCGCCGCCACCGCGCCGCCGCCGGTTCTGATTATTCCTGATCAAGCTCATCCGACCTTTTGGCGTCCCGGCACTGTCTTGCGAGCATCCGGCGTTGCTGAAATTCGACTGGCCCGGTCTGTCCACCCTGCCAGCAGCGATCGGTCGCTGCCGTATCCGGAGCCTGTTGTGTCGAAGGGCAGAGGAACTGATCCACTCCGCCTGAAGCCTGATGTAGCGGGGCACGGCGCGACTTGGAAGGGGAAAAATCGCGGGGCGGCATTTGTGCCATCTTGACTTGCGCCCGCTGCCGCCGCGTCATGCCGCCAACAGGGGGCACACCATGGCAATCGACCGGCGGATGTTTCTGGGCGGGGCGACCGTCGCACTGGCGAGCGGCGAGGCGCTTGCCGCGACCATCGACGCCAGCGGCGCGTCGCCGGGGCAGCGTCAGGCGCTCACCGCCATCGCCGCCTATCTGGAGCAGCATCGCGCATGGTTCGGCCTGCCCGCGATGGGCATGGTCATCATCGACGGCGGCCAGACCTTCCACATCCGTTCGGGCGCGCGCGATTATCTGCAGCGCACACCGCTCGCCGACGACGATCTGTGGCAGATCGGATCGATCAGCAAATCCTTCGTCGCGCTCGTCTGCCTGCAGCTGGCGCAGGAGGGCAAGCTCGATCTCGAAGCCGATCTGCGCACCATCCTGCCCGAAGCGCCGCTCGTCGCTGGCATGTTTTCGATTCGCGGCCTGCTCGATCACACGACGGGGCTGGCCGATGGCTCGCCGCCCTTCCCCATCGACGGGTCGAAGCTGACGCGCGGGTTCGCCGCCGGAACGCACTGGAGCTACAGCAACACCGCCTATGAATTGATCGGCCGCGCCATCGAACGCATCGAAGGCAAGCCGCTCGCCACCGTCATCGGCGCGCGCATCATGGCCCCGCTCGGCATGGCGCGCAGCAGCGGCGGCATTTTCTGGCGCGACCGCGACCGTTACCCCGCAAGCTATACCCTCGCCCGTCCCGACCGCCCGCCGCACCTGCGCCCGGCGCTCGCCCCCGCGCCATGGGGCGAAGTGACCTTCGGCGCGGGCTGTGTCGCGGCGACCATGGCCGATATGGCGCGCTACCTGCGCTTCGTTGCTGCCACCGGGCAGGGCAAGGGCGCGCCGCTGCTGACCGATGCAATGGCCGTAGGATGGCTCGCCAAACCCGCGCCCGAATCGGCAGCGCCGGGCGAAGACGGCTATGGCCTTGGCCTGATGCACCGCAAGGACGATGGCCGGATGCTGCTCCACCACACCGGCGGCATGGTGTGCTTTTCATCGTCGTTCCATGTGGATGCGGCGGCGGGAACCGGGGCCTTCGCCTCGACGGCGCTCGGCTACAACATGAACTACCGCCCGCGCCTGCTGACCAAATTCGCCACCCACGCGATGCGCCGGGTGCGCGCCGGCCAACCCATTGGCGATCCGCCGCCGCTCGCCCCGCCGCCGCTTGCCAAGCCCGGAGATTATGCCGGACGCTATGCCGGACCGGCGGGCGCGTTCACCATCGAGGCTGGACCGGTGCTGACCCTGGTCGATGGCACGACGCGGACGCAATTGGAGATGCTGGCACCCGACCTGTTCATCGCCGCCACCCCGCGCTTTGCCGATTATGTGATCGGCTTCACCCGCGACAAGGACATGGTGATCGCTGCCGACTGGGGGTCGACGCGCTTCGGGCGCGACGGGCGCAGCGCCGCGCTGCCCGCCACGCCGCCGCGCATCGCCGCCCGCGCCGGGCGCTATCAAAGCGACAATCCATGGATCGGCGGCACCGAACTCGTGGCGCGCGGCGACAAGCTGTATGGCGACGGCGTCCAGGAACTCACCGAGATCGGCGACGATGTCTGGCGGATCAGCGACGACGACTGGAACCCCGAGCGACTGCGCTTCGGCGGCTTTGTCGGCGGACGCCCGACGCTGGCGATCCTGTCGGGCGCAGCGATGGAACGCCGCGACGGGTAAGGCGGCGGCTATGCTGCGCGCTTGGCGTCGGCCTCGGTCAGTTTGCGGATGAATTCGACCTCGACGGCATCGTGCGGCACGCCATTGGCGTCGAAAATGTCGTGAAACCACGGCCCCGCCATGCCGTCGAGATACGGCTTGGCCCATGAATCCCACGGCAGGTGCGTCTGCGTCTTGCCGTTGACGAGGCCCCAGCAGAACGCCCCGACGGCTTCGTCCTTGGCATGTGGCAGCACTGCTTCGAAGGTGCTGCCGGTCGGCCGCGCCATGAATTCGGTGCACAGCAGCGGACGACCCATCGCCTTCAACCATTTGACGCGTTGGGCGAAATCCGCCGCCGCGCCGTAATTGTGGAACGAGATCACGTCCGACTGGCCGGTCTGCGTCGTCTGGATCGGGCTGAGCAGATCGGGCGCCGACCAGTCGCCAAGCCAGATGCCGCTGGTCAGCGGTTGTTCGGCGCCGACCGCGCGCGCCCAGCCGAACGCCGCCGTCAGGATCGGCACCACCAGATCGGCCTTGGCGCGTAACTGTACGATATCGCACAATGCGACTTCGGGGCCGTTGTCGGGCTCGTTCCAGATATCCCACGCCAGCACCCGCGCGTCGCGTGCCAGCGGGCCGACGACGCCCTTCACATAGGCTTCGAGCCGATGATGCTGACTGATATCGGCGAGCACCGGCATCCCCGGCGACTGGACCCAGCCCGAATTATGCACCCCGACGACCGGCACCGGCTGTGTCCCCAGCACCGGTTCGGGGTGCCAGCACGAATCGAACAGCACCAGCATGGTACGGATGTTGTGGCTTTCGGCGCAGCCGAGAAACGCCTCGATCCGCGCCATGAACCCGGTCGAATCTTCGGCCCACAACAGATCGTGGAGATAGACCCGCACGGCATTCATGCCGAGCGAGGCCGCAAGCGCCAGTTCGCTATCGATCGCGGCAAGGTCGAACGTCGCCGCCTGCCACATTTCGAGTTGGTTGATCGCATAGGCCGGGGTGAAGTTGCAGCCGATCAGCCACGGCTGGCCGGCGTGCCAATCATGCGCCTGTTCGCCCGTCCATTGCGCTCGCGCCATCATCGCGCTTCCCCCCCGGGTGATCTGTCGGCATTGTTTGCCGCTGCGCCATTATCGCTTTCGCGCTGGCGTTGCCATGAAGAAGCGCGGTTTTGCGACGAAATGCAAGTATCCACCATGATGGGAACACTGTTGCTCCGCCACGGCTGTCTCGGGCATTTACGAACGCCGCAAGTGGATATTATTGCGCCGCCGCAACGACTGTCACGGCGCGACGATTCTGCGCCCACGCACTGTCGTCCGACCCATCGACCGCGGGCTTTTCCTTGCCATAGCTGATCGTCGTCATGCGTCCGGCGTCGACGCCCTGCCCGGCGAGGAAGTTCTTGGCCGCCGTGGCGCGACGGTCGCCGAGCGCGAGGTTGTATTCGCGGGTGCCGCGTTCGTCGGCATGGCCTTCGATCGCCACCTTGATCGCCGGATAGCGCGCCAGCCATTCGGCCTGCTTGCCGAGGACGCCGCGCGCTGCATCGTCGAGTTCATAGCTGTCGTAACCGAACAGCACATGGTCCGAGCCCGATTGCGCCGCAAAATCGGCGGCCGAACCGGGGACGCGGCCCGAGGTGACGCCGGTCGGCGGGGTGATCGCGGTGCCGGTATCCGACGGTGTCGTCGGCGGCGCGGTCTGCGGCACGGTGGCGGTCACCGGCTGCGGCGGCAGGTTCTTCTTCTTAGTGGCGCAGGCGCTCATGCCAAGCGCCACGACGAGAACGGCGGGGAGGAGAAACTGGCGCTGCGACATAGGTAAGGCCTTTCGTGCGTTGCGTATTACTGCCCCGGTAATCCTTCTAGCGGCGGTTTCGGCGCGATGGAAGTAATCTACTCCCTCCCCCCTGCGGGGAGGGCGAGAGACGGCGCGCAGCGACGGCCCGGGGTGGGGGTCTTCAGCGCCACGATCGGGGCACCCCCACCCCGCTCGGCGGTCGCCGAGTCGCCCTCCCCGCAGGGGGGAGGGAATTGGGGCACGCTACGGCAACAACGGCGACCATGCCGGATCGGAACCTTCGAGCGGCGTCGGCACTTGGCGCTCGTTCTGGCCCGAAAGGTCGACCGACCAGAGGTCGACGGGTCCACCGGCGCGCGCGGCGCGGAAGAACAGGATGACGCGGCCGTTGGGCGACCACGTCGGGCCTTCGTCCTGATAAGCGTTGGTCAGCAGCCGCTCGCCGCCACCATCGGGACGCATGACGCCGATCGAAAAGCGTCCGCCGCCCAATCGGGTGAAGGCGATCAGGTCACCGCGCGGGCTCCACACCGGCGTGGCGTGACGCCCCTCGCCAAAGCTGATGCGCTGCTGCCCCGAGCCATCGGCGTTCATGACGTAAATCTGCTGAGTGCCGCCGCGATCGCTTTCGAAACATATCTTCGATCCATCGGGACTATAACTCGGCGACGTGTCAATTCCCGGCTGGGTCGTCAAGCGTGTCAACTTCCGGCTGGCGAGATCGAGCCGGAAAATGTCGGTATTGCCGCCCGTCGACATCGAGAAGACGAGGTTGGTCCCATCGGGCGCAAAGCGCGGCGCAAAGCTCATATTGGGGAAATCGCCCACCGCCTCCTGCCGCCCCGACCCCAAGGTATACAGCCAGACACGCGGCCGATTGCCCTGAAACGACATATAGGTCAGCGTCTGCTGGTTGGGTGCAAAGCGCGGGGTGAGCACGAGATTCTGCCCCTGCGTCAGGAACTTGTGGTTCGCACCGTCCTGATCCATCACCGCCAGCCGCTTGATCCGCCTGGTCTTCGGACCCGCCTCGGCGACATAGACGATGCGGCTGTTGAAATAGCCGCCCTCGCCGGTCAGCCGCGAATAGACCAGATCGGCGCAGCGGTGCGCCATGTAGCGCCAGCCGGCGGGCGTGCTGGTGAAGCGCTTGCTGTCGAGCAGTTCGGCCGAGAACACATCATAGGCGAAGCAATCGACGGTGATGCTGCCATCGGATGCCGCACTGACGGTGCCGGTAACCAGCGCCTGCGCGGCGACCGTGCGCCAGCTGGCGAATTGCGGCCGCGCCACATCGGCAGGGGTAACCGTCGTCGTGTACGCCGCCGGATCGAGCGGGCGGAACAGCCCCGACGACTTGAGATCGGCAGCGATCACCTGCGCCACCCGCGCGCCGATTTCCGCCGTCGTCCCGGCATCGGTCGCTACCGGAGCCCCGCTGGCAAATGCCGGCACCGCAATCGGCAGCGGCTGGGCGAGACCGGCGTTGATATCGACGCGCAGGACCGCCGCTGCGGGACTGGCGGCGAGGAGGACGAGAACGGGAATCAGGATACGCATGGGCAACTCCTACTCTTAATCGTCACCCCCGCGAAAGCGGGGGTCCATCACCTGACACCGCCGCCGACGGCCCTGCGCTCTTGCCGGGTTGCCGCGCAGTCAACGCCTCGAACCCCAGATGCGAAACAGCGAGATCGTGCCAATCGGGATTATTTTCGGCGAACAGCGCGATTTTCCACGCCCGGTTCCACGTCTTGATTTGCTTCTCCCGCGCGATGGCAGAGCCGATAGCATCATGCGCTTCGTACCAGACCAGCCGCGTGATATAGTACCGGGTCGCAAAGCCCGGCGTGAGTCCGAGGCGATGTTGCGATATGCGCTTCATCAGGTCAGACGTCACCCCGGTGTAAAGCGCGCCCTGACGGCGATTGGTCAAAATATAGACGAAGCCGCCTTTATCCATTGACCCTTCCCTCAGCCCCGCGCACGCAAGGGCTCATGCCCGGCGATTGGGGAGATGGACCCCCGCTTTCGCGGGGGTGACGATAGGATGAGGCGCGCGTCACGTCATCTGGTCCGGATCGAAATTGATCTCGATCGACCGCCACAGGTCGAATTGCTTCGGTGGCAGCTTCAATGGCGAACACCGCAGCACCGCGCGCACCGCTGTATCGGCGAACGCCCGCGCATAGGCGGCATTGCCCGCCGTCGCCCCGGTCTGGCCGACGACCGCCGGACGCCCGACGACGCTGCCGTCCTTGGCGAACTCGGCGCGCAGCACGACGGTCATCTTCCGCACATCGGCACCACCGATCGGCGGGTTCCAGCACGGCGCGACCTGCGCACGGATCGCTTGCGCCAAGGTCGCCGCCGCACGCGGATCGACGGTCGCGGTCTTCGGCGTCGCCGCTGCGATCTCGGTCGCCAGTTTCGACGTATCGAGCGGCTTGGTCTTCGCCTTGGGCAGCGCCTTGTCGATCAGATTGGCGAGCTTGGCGCTATCGAGCGGTTTGGGCTTTGGCGTCGCCTTGTCGATCAGGTTCGCCAGCCGGTCGGTATCGAGCGGCTTGGGTTCGGGCTTGGGTTCGGGCGGTTTGGGTTCGGGTTTAGGTTCCGGCTTCGCCTCGGGTTCGGGTGGCGCCGCTTCGACCGTTTCCTGCGGCGCGGCTTCGATCGACGGTTTCGGCACCTCCCTGACGCGCGGCGCATCGGCGATCTCGACCACGTCGACGGTGATCGGATCATCGGCCATGACGACCGGCGGCGTGCTGAACTGCAGCGCAAACGACAATGCGGCGAACAGCAGCAAATGGGCGACGCCCGCCCCGATCAGCGCTTGGCGTTCGCTCACTGTGCGGTCATCGCGGCGGGCGGCCCGCCCCGGTACGCGGATCGCTTACCAGCGCGACCTTCTTGAAGCCTGCTGCCGAGACTTCACCGACAACTTCCATCACCCGGCCATAGTCGAGGCTGCGGTCGGCGCGGACATAGATGCGCGCATCATCCTGCCGCGCCTCACGCAGCGCCGCGAGCTTCGCCGGCAACGCGCGCGGCGGCACCGCGAGTGTGTCGATGAACACCTGGCCCCCACGATCGAGCGTGATCTGAATCGGCTTGTCGTCGGTCTTCAGCGCCTTGGCCTTGCTGTCGGGCAGATCGACCGGCACCCCCGTCACCAATAGTGGTGCCGTCACCATGAAGATGATCAGCAGCACTAGCATGACATCGACCATCGGCGTGACGTTGATCTCCGACATCGGCGCGGCACGGCGGCCCTTGCGCTTGGCGAGCCCCATGGCCATCAGCGGCTCCCATCCCTATTCAGGGAGGGGCTGGCGGAGGGTGCGAGCGCAGCGAGCCGTGCTTCTGCGCGGGCGGCACTCGGCTTCGCCTCGCAACCCTCCCCCAGCCCCTCCCTTGCAGGGAGGGGAGCAGAACAGCGCTCCATCATTTCTCCTCCATCCCGTCGAGCTGCCGCGACAGCAGCCCCTGGAATTCCTCGGCAAATGCTTCCAACCGCGCTTCGAGCCGCCCGAGACCATGGAGCAGCCGGTTATAGCCGATAACCGCCGGGATAGCGGCGAACAGCCCGATGGCAGTCGCGAACAGCGCTTCGGCAATCCCCGGCGCGACGACCGCAAGCGTTGTATTCTGCGACGCGGCAATCGAGGTAAACGACCGCATGATGCCCCACACCGTGCCGAACAGCCCGACGAACGGCGCGACCGAACCGATGGTCGCCAACACGTTCAGCTTGTCGCCGAGATCATCGATTTCGCGCGCGATGCTGACCTGCGTCACCGAGGCGAGGCGCGCGCGCACCCCTTCGCGGTCGATCCGCCCGCGTGCAAGGCTGCGCCGCCATTCGGTCATGCCCGCGACGAACAGCTTCGCCGACGGATGCCGCGCCTTCGACGCCGGATCGAACAGCACGTCGAGGCTCTCGGCCTTCCAGAACCATTCCTCGAACTGCTTGGCCTGACCGTTGATCGCGCGCAGTCGCCGCGAGCGTTCGACGATGATTGCCCATGACCACACCGACGCCGCAAGCAGCCCGAGCATCACCAGCTTGACGACGATATCGGCCTCGAGAAACAGCGCCCATGGCGACAGATCGGCAGCGGCCTTGGCGACGGCAGAAACGGGCGTGTCCATCAGGCGGTGTGTGCTTCCTGCAAAAGTTGGGTGAAGCGTTCGCCCCAGAGTTTCGACTGGCGGCGTGGTCGCCCCTCCATATCGAGGAACGCCGCATTGATGATGCCCGCGCATAGCAGCTCGTCGCCGCGCCAGACATTCTGTTCGAGCTTGGTCGTCGCTGCACGCACCTCGAGCACACGAGTGACGACAGTCAAATGATCGTCGAGCCGCGCCGGGCGGTGGTAGGTCAGATCGATCTTGTGCACCGCGTAATAGCCTGTGCCCGCCGCCATGACCTCGGTCTGAACGATGCCGATGCAGCGCAGCATCTCGGTGCGCGCGCGTTCCATAAACCGCAGATAATTGGCGTGATAGACGACACCGGACAGGTCGGTGTCCTCGAAATAGACGCGGAGCGGCAGGACATGACGACCGCAGTCGATCGTGCCGGAGGTGGGATTTTCGATGGTCACGCGTGCGGTTTAGGGCAGGCGGCGGGCGCGGGGAAGGGAATTGGACGCATAGCGCGCACACTTCGTCCCCTCGCCCATTTGGGAAGAGGGAGGGTGAGGGCAACTACCAAAAGGTAGGACGTGCCCTCACCCGGCTCGCACGAAGACGCGCGAGCGACCTCTCCCCGAATGGGAGAGGTGCCAACTCGGCTTACTCGGGCTTCGGCGCGCGCTTTTCGACGATACGCGCCGACTTGCCGCTGCGACCACGCAGATAATACAGCTTGGCGCGCCGCACGACGCCGCGACGGACGACTTCGATCGTCTCGATCGACGGCGAATAGAGCGGGAAGACGCGCTCGACACCTTCGCCGAACGAGATCTTGCGGACGGTGAACGACGAATTGACGCTGCGGTTCGACCGCGCGATGCAGACGCCTTCGTAATTCTGGACGCGGGTGCGCTCGCCTTCCTTGACGCGGACGCCAACGCGCAGCGTGTCGCCGGCGCGGAACTGGGGAATGGCACGGCTGGCAGTCAGCTTGGCAATCTGCTCGGCTTCGAGCGTTTGGATGAGATTCATCTCATTCCTCCTTCTTCTGTCGTCGCGCACCAGAGGGCGACCGACCCGGAACGCTGGAATAGCGTTCCCAAAGGTCCGGCCGCCGTAGCCGTGTGTCGTCCCTCGACCGCTCCAACCGCCATGCAGCGATTTTCGCGTGATCCCCCGATCGCAACACCTCGGGGATCGCCAGCCCCGCCCATTCGGGCGGTCTGGTGTAATGCGGATGTTCGAGCAGCCCCGTTTCGAAGCTCTCGTCCACCCCACTAAGGGCCGCGCCCATTACACCGGGGAGCAACCGCACGCAAGCATCGAGGAGGACGAGCGCGCCGACCTCGCCCCCCGACAGGATATAGTCGCCGATGGAGATTTCTTCGATGGGCCGATTCTGGAACAGCCGCTCGTCGAAACCCTCGAAACGCCCGCACAATATGGTGACCCCCGGCCCCGCCGCCAGCATCCGCACGCGCGCCTGTGTCAGCGGTGCACCCCGTGGCGTCATGGCCAGAATCGGCGTGCCATCCGCCGCGCCGTCGATGGCAGCGGCAACGACGTCGGCGCGCAGCACCATGCCGGGTCCGCCCCCCGCCGGGGTATCATCGACCGAACGATGTTTGTCGGTGGCAAAGTCGCGGATGTTGCGCGCGGCGAGCGACCATGTGCCGTCCGCCAGCGCCTTGCCCGCAAGGCTCTGCCCGAGCGGACCGGGGAACATCTCGGGGTAGAGGGTGAGGATGGTGGCGGACCAAGTCACGGTTCGAACCATTCGCCATGGTCAATGACGGCGACGATATGGCCGAGTTCGAGACGTTCGAACGGGCTCGGGTAATTAAACGATCCTCGAAACGGCCAAGTCGCGAGTTGCCACATTAACATGAAAGGAGCGAGTAACGGCAAGCCTTCGTCTAGCCCAGTGAAGCGTTGCCACGGCCACTGGAAAACATCGTCTCCAAACTGCTTTGAAAGCTCGGTGGCGAACCACGTCACGTCATCGCCCCAGATCTTCATATCTTGATCGATGGCGGACTCCGCGCCGAGGTTTGTGCAGCCCGAGCAGTGTTCGGCTATGTGGATAACGCGGGCGAGCGTATCCCCCATCAAATAGTCCAATTCTCGACTGCCAACCCCGGCACATCGGCGAAATCGCCCATGTTGTTTGTCACGATCGTCGCGCCGATGCTCAGCGCGTGCGCCGCAAGCAGCCGGTCGAAGCGGGCCCGCTTGAAGGGCAGGCGGGCATAGGCGCGCGCGGCGGCTTCGTCGAAAGGCACGAGCGGGATCGCGGCGACAAAGGCGTCGAGAACGGCGGGCGGCGGCGGCTTGCCGACATATGTCCCGAGTGCGACTTCGGCGTAGCTGATCGCCGAAATCGCCATCTCGCCGGGGGCAAGCGCGGTAATACGGTCGCGCAGTGCCGCATTCCCGCCGGACATGCCGAAGATCGCAGTGTCCGCGTCGATCAGGAAACGGATCACCCGCGCGCGGCCGCCTCGCGCGCGGCGATCGTGCTTGGGCGCTCATCGAAGTCTTCACGCGGCGCTAAACGGATGCCGGGAGCCTTGCCCCAAAACCCGCTGACGTCGATCGTTTGACGCTTGGTCGCCAACGCTTCGACGATCCACCGCCCCTGCTCCTCACGGACTTCCACCGGCGTCCCGGGGACGGCCCCGAACGACGCTGGCAGGCGGACCGCCATCGAATTACCCGATTTGAAAACCTTGGTCATAGCCACAGCCTTTGTATACACATCACGTATATACTACACCGCCCACAGCGGGTCAACGACCACCGTTTCGCCGATTTCGGCCTTGGCCACCGGAACCATGAAGGTGCCGCCGTCGGGGCGCGTGATGTCGAGCAAATCCCCGGCGTTGTAATTTTCGACCGCCGTCACCGTGCCCACGGCGTCGCCCGCCGTCGTAACGACGGGCAACCCGAGCAGGTCGCTGTGGTAGTATTCGCCCGGCTCCAGCGGCGGCAGTTCGCTGCGGTCGACCGTCAGCACGGTGCCGCGTAACGCTTCCGCTGCGTTGCGGTCGGTAATTTCGGCAAAGCGCGCGACCGCGCCGATCTTGTCGGGGCGAATGGCAGCAAGCGTCAGCGCGCGACCACCGGCCTCGAACGCCTTGTGGCGCTTCAGGCTGTCCAATGATTGCGCGAACAGCTTCAGCCGGACCTCGCCGGTGATGCCGTGCGCCCCGGCAACGGCAGCGAGGGTGACGCGGCCAGTGGTTCTGGTGGTCACCCTCGCGTGTCCGTCAAGCAGCCGGAGTTTCTTCGGTGGCTTCGACGCCTTCAGCAGCGGGCGCTTCGGCGGCAGGCGCTTCGGCGGCAGGCGCTTCGGCCTCGACCGCGTCGGTTGCGGCGTCCGCAGGGGCGACATCCGCGACCGCGTCTTCGGCAGGTGCCGCAGGCGCTTCGTCGTCGGCGGCAGGCGCTTCGACGACGGCTTCCTCGGCCGGCGCCGCAGCTGCTTCGGCCGCTGCTTCAGCTTCGGCGGCAGCGGCTGCTTCGGCAGCTTCACGCGCGTCGATCTCAGCCTGCTTGGCGGCTTCGATCGCATCGGCAGCAGCCTTTTCGGCTTCGGCAGCCTTATCGATGGCGATCTGGGCGCGTTCCTTGGCCTTGTCGCCCGGCTCACCCTTCTTCAAATTGACCTTGGCGGCGCGGGTGCGGACCCCGGCGGCATCGAGGAAGCGCGCCACGCGGTCCGACGGCTGGGCACCGACGCCGAGCCAATAGCCCGCACGTTCGGTGTCGAGCTTGACGCGCTCGGGATTGTCTTTGGCCAGCAACGGGTTATACGTGCCGATCTTCTCAAGAAACTTGCCGTCGCGAGCGTTGCGCGCGTCCGTGACGATGATGCGATAATAGGGGCGCTTCTTCATGCCGCCGCGCGCGAGGCGAATTGCCAGTGCCATTGT
The DNA here is from genome assembly GCA_038229555.1 of Sphingomonadales bacterium. GTDB lineage: Bacteria > Pseudomonadota > Alphaproteobacteria > Sphingomonadales > Sphingomonadaceae > Sandarakinorhabdus. The sequence goes on along the minus strand of JBBROI010000001.1, from coordinate 154,093 downwards.
CTTGATCTTCCTTGGTTGAATTCGTTGAACTGTTAACGCTTGAACTTGTCGAAACCGGGGGGCATCGCACCGCCGCCACCGAACAGGCCGCCAAGCCCGCCCAGTCCGCCGCCGCCGCCCATCTTGGCCATCATCGCTGCCATGCCCTTCATGCCGCCCATCTTGCGGAGCCGCTTCATCGCGCCCTCCATCTCCATGTGCATCTTCATCACCTTGTTGACTTCGGCGACGGTAGTGCCCGCCCCCTTGGCAACGCGGATCTTGCGCTTGGCGGTCAAAATATCGGGCTTGGCGCGTTCCTTGGGCGTCATCGAACAAATGATCGCCTCCATCCGCCCGAGCACATTCTCATCGACCTTGCCGTCGGCCATCGCCTTTTTGGCAGCGCCCATGCCGGGGATCATCCCCGCCAGCGCGCCGAGCCCGCCCATCGCCTTCATCTGGCGCAGCTGGCCGCGCAGATCCTCCATGTCGAACTGGCCCTTGGCGAGCTTCGCCGCGAGCTTTTCGGCATCGGCCGCTTCGATATTGGCGCTCGCGCGTTCGACCAGCCCGACGATGTCGCCCATGCCGAGGATGCGCCCGGCGACACGCTGCGGATCGAACGCTTCGAGTGCGTCGAGCTTCTCACCGGTTCCGGCAAATTTGATCGGGCGCTGCGTGACGGCACGCATTGACAGCGCCGCACCGCCGCGCGCATCGCCGTCCATGCGCGTCAGAATGACCCCGGTCAGCTCCACCTGCGCCTTGAAGGCGGTGGCGACATTGACCGCGTCCTGGCCCGTCAGCGCATCGACCACCAGCAGGATTTCATCCGGCGTCGTCGCCGTCGCGATCGCCGCCATTTCGGCCATCAGCGCGGTATCGACGTTGAGCCGCCCCGCCGTGTCGAGCAGCACGACGTCGAACCCCTGCAGCCGCGCCGACTGGCGGGCGCGTTCGGCAATCGCCACCGGCTGCTGCCCGGCAATGACCGGAAGCGTCGCGACGCCCGTCTGCTCGCCGAGCACGCGCAGCTGTTCCTGCGCAGCCGGACGCGCGACGTCGAGCGACGCCATCAAGACTTTCTTGCCCTGCTTCTCGGTCAGGAACTTGGCGAGCTTGCCGGTGGTGGTGGTCTTGCCCGACCCCTGCAGCCCGACCATCATGATGACGGCGGGCGGCGTGACGTCGATGTTCAGCCCCTCGGCCTCGCCGCCGAGCAGCTCGACCAGCGCATCGTTGACGATCTTGACGACCTGCTGCCCCGGCGTCACCGACCGGATGACCTCGGCCCCGATGGCGCGCTCGGTCGCCTTGTCGATGAAATCCTTGACGACCGGCAACGCGACATCGGCCTCAAGCAGCGCGATCCGCACCTCGCGCATCGCGGCACGCACGTCGAGTTCGGTCAGCGCGCCACGGCCACGCAGCCGCTCGAAGACGCTACCAAGACGATCGGACAGGCTGTCGAACAAGCGGCGGATTACTCGTTATGGAGGGGCAACAGCGCCAACCGCAAACGCGCCGGCGGACGCAACGCGCCGGCCGACGTGCATCCGTAGACGCGCACCCCCCGTGTGGGGATACGGCGGGGCTTAGGGGAATGAGGGCCGGGGGTCAAGGCGGTGGGAGCTTACTCCCCCGCCCGCCCGAACATCGCCCGCCGTGGCCCCAGATAGCCGAAAAGGAACGCCGCGACCTTGCGCATCTGGATTTCCTCCGAGCCTTCGGTGATGCGGTAGCGGCGGTGGTGGCGGTAGATATGTTCGAAGGGTTTGTGGCGGCTGTAGCCGATCCCGCCATGGACCTGCATGGCGCGGTCGGCGGCGTCGCAGACCAGCCGGTTCGCCCAGTAATTGCACATCGAAACCTTGTCGGAGATTTCGCGCTCGATCGCCTTGTGTTCCATATTGTCCATCTGCCACGCAGTCTTGCGGATCAGCAGCCGCAGCATTTCGATCTGCGTCGCCAGTTCGACGAGCGGCCACTGGATCGCCTGATTGTCCGACAGTGGCTTGCCGAACGGCTTGCGTTCGCGGGCATATTTGACCGATTCCTCGACGCAGAAATGCGCCGCCCCGAGCGACGATGCCGCCTGACGGATGCGGTTCTGGTGGACAAACGATTGCCCGATGCCAAGGCCGCGCCCGATCTCGCCCCAATAGCTCTCCTGCGGCACCCAGACGCTGGTGTAGCTGACACGCGGATGATCGGTCGGCATGTTGAAGGTCCAGAGATATTCCTCGATCTTCACGCCGGGGGCGTCGGCGGGGACGATGAAGCAGGTGATGCCGCTTGCGTCGCCATCGTTGCCGCTGGTGCGGGCAAAGACCATGCAGTGCGTCGCGACGTGCATCCCGGTCGACCACATTTTTTCGCCGTCGATGCGCCAGCCGGCTTGGCCGTCGCGGACTTCCTGCACGGCGCGGGTTTCCATGAAGGTCGCGTCGCTGCCGTGGTTCGGCTCGGTCAGGCCGAAGGTGGTGCGCATCGCCCCCGACATCACCGCTTCGCCGTCGCGGGCATATTGTTCGGGAGTGGCGAATTCCTTGAACAACAGGATGAAGGGGTTGTTGCCGACGATCGAATGTTCGTTCTGCAGATCGTTGTGGAGGCCAAGCCCCTTGGCCGCGAGGTGCTCGCGGATCACCGCCATCGCGAGGTTGCTGCCACCCTTGCCGCCCATGCTCGTCGGCCAGGCGAAGCGGTAATGTCCGGCCTTGTCGGCGACGTCGCGGGCTTCGGCGAGCAACGCCTCCCATTCGTGCTTCGGCAACCCGCCCGCGTCCCAATCGGTGCGCGCATGTTCGCGGCGATGATCGAAGAAGCGGATATTGTCGTCGCGGTTTTCGATCGGCTTGATCTCGGCATCGATGAAGGCATCGAGTTCGGCGAGATAGGCGGTCAGTTCGGGCGGCAGGTTAAAGTCCATCGTGCGGTCCCCAAGGGCTTGGTGCTTTGAGCCACCGTGGCGGGCGGCGCGATGGCGGGCAAGGGGCGCAAAAGCTAGGGGCCGCCGCGTTGCCGCGACGGCCCCCAAAACAACTGAAACGCTAAAGCTTAGGCGGCGACCGAAACCACCGTGCGGCGGCGGCGCGCGGCGGCACCGACAAGACCGAAACCGGCGATCATCATGCCCCACGTTGCGGCTTCCGGAACGGCAGTCGCAGCAAAGCCGCCGGTGATGTCGAGCGACCAGAAACCGGTGCGCTGGTTGCCGTAATAATCGATGAAGCCGCCGCGGAAATTGTGCTGACCCTCGAAATTAAAGGGCAGCGCGAGCGAGGCCGGACCGAAATTGTCATACTGCGTCAGGAATACCCGGTAGCGACCGGTAGTCAGCGTCGTCTCGATCAGTTGCGAATCAGGGTTCACGCCATTGTCGTCGTTGAAATCGACAGCGTTGCCGGCCGCGTCGTACAGCGACAGGACGGGGTCGAGGCCGCCAGCGGCATAGCCGGTGCTGGTGATGGTGAGCACGGTCGGAGCGGCGACGTAGAAGGCAAAGCCCGCCTTGCCGTCGTCCTGGGTGAAGGTGCCCGAGAAGGTGGTGGCCGAAGCGGCGGTAGCGGAAAGTGCCGCAACGGCAGCGGCGAGAAGCAGCGAAATCTTCATGAAATTATCCCCTGTTGAAAGTGGCAGAGAGGCCCCCGGGTTACCCCGGGAGCCCGCCCGTCATCAGTTGGCGTTGCCGGCGGTCAGCTTGAGCACGGCACCGAGTTCGGCCTGATCGACGTACTGACCATGGCCCCACTGGCGACCCTGCGCATCGGTATAGGCATCGGTGTGGCTGGCGAGTGCGACGACCTGGGCTGCGCCCTTGCCGTAAGCGAACAGCGGCACAAGGCCGGTGCCATGGTTCGGGCCGAACCAGCGGTTGCCCGGGGTCTTGCCAGCGCCGAGGTTCTGCAGCGGCTGGAACGGCACGGTCGCACCATTCGGTCCATACAGCAGATGGTCGTGATCGGCCGTGACGATCAGCAGGGTGTTATCCCAAGTCGCGGCGGTATCGGCGCGGTTGACCCAATCGATGATCGCCTGAACCGTGTTGTTCGATTCAATGCCTTCTTCGATCATGCGACCGGTCGAGTTGCCATGTTCGGCGCGATCGACCGAACCGTTTTCGGACATCAGGTAGAAGCCCTTGCCCTGCGAGCCGAGCACGTTGAGTGCTGCCACCGTCAGCGCCGCCTGGGTCGGCACGTTGGGGTTGAGCGGCTGGGCACAACGGGTCGACGGAACCGCCTGCGCCGGGAAGCAGACCGGCAGCGCGCCAGCGGTCACGAACGGCTCATGCGACGTGACGTTGGTGTTGACGCCGGTGCGGTTGTACTGATGGCTGTTGTCGCCGCGCATGATCATCGCGACGCGAACCGGCGGCTTGACGGTCTTGTTGGCCAGCGCTTCGATTTCGGCCTTCTGCTGCAGCAGCGGCCAGCGCAGTGCGTTCAAGCCCGTGGTGTTGGTCTTGTTCTTAAGATCGGCCCAATGCGCTGCCGAAATCCAGCTGTAGTTCGGGGTGCGGGCGACGCCATCGTCGTTGAAGTCCGGATTACCCGTGCCGCCAATAACATCGAGCTTGCCGGTCGAAAACATTTCGGCGGCAATCGCCTGACGGTTGGCGCGTGCGACATTGTGCGCGCCGCCGAGTGCTGCCGGGGTGGCATCGCCGAACTGCACCGTCGAAACGACACCGGTGGTCTTGCCGACCGAGCGGGCGGCATCGATGATGTCGGTAATCGTCAGCTGGGCGTCGCCATGACCATCGACGTTGATGGCATTGTTATAGCTCTTGCCGCCGCTGGCGAGTGCCGACGCGGTGTTGCCCGAATCGGGGTGCGCGTAACGGCTCCACTCATAACCCCGGAAACCGGCGGCGTAGGCGTTGTAACCGGTGGCGAGCGAATTGCCGGCGACCGGCGTGGTGTCCCAGAACTTGGCCGAATCATAAACCACCGACGGCTGCTGATGATTGGTCAGCGGCTGATTGTTGTTCTGGATGACGCCGTTCACGATGGTCGGCTCGGAGCTGTAGACGCTGTTCGGCACGGCATCTTCACGCAGCGGATAGGTCGAAACGGCGGTCTTATGAAACCCCGGACCGTCGGTGACGAGCGGCTGACCGACGTACATGCGGGTCGCATCGTACACGGTGAAACCCGCGCCGTCGTTGACGATGATGATGATGTTCTTGACGCCGGGAATGGCGGCAGGTGCGGCGGCGTTGGCGACCGCTGGCAATGCGAGCATCGTCGCGGCAAGCAGGAAAGTCCGGATATTCATAAATTAAGCCCCTCGAAGTTGGAGCTTTCCGTTAACCAGTTTCGATGACCGTTTTCGTCGCTGTGAATGAACTTTAGATGACACAATTTAACGATCATCATGACAGAGCCGCAACGGTCGGCGGTGCCCTGCGCAACGGCGTAGTTCGAAGGAGAAACCGCCGCCTCAATCCCCTGTCAGCGCCGCCGCGAAATCCGCTGCTTCGAACGCCCGCAAATCGTCCATCCCTTCGCCGACGCCGATGGCATGGATCGGCAGGTGGAATTTTTCGGCTGCCGCCACCAGCATGCCGCCGCGCGCCGACCCATCGAGCTTGGTCATCACCAGCCCGGTCACCTTGGCGACATCGCGGAACACCTCGATCTGGGTAAGCACGTTTTGGCCGGTGGTGCCGTCGAGCACGAGCACCGTGTCGTGCGGCGCAGCGGGGCTGAGTTTCTGCAGCACGCGCCGTAGCTTGGCGAGTTCCTCCATCAGTCCGGCCTTGTTCTGCAGCCGCCCGGCGGTATCGATGATCAGTACGTCGGTGCCGCTCGCGCGCGCTGCTTCGAGTGCGGTGAACGCCAGCCCCGCCGCATCGGCCCCCTGCTCGCCTGCCACTACCGGAACCCCGATGCGCGCACCCCAGATCTTCAATTGCTCGATGGCGGCGGCGCGGAACGTATCGCCCGCTGCGAGCATGACGCTGTAATCGGCCTCGGTGAAACGCCGCGCCAGCTTGGCAATCGTCGTCGTCTTGCCCGAGCCGTTGACGCCGACGACAAGGATAACGTGCGGGCGCGGGAAGGCCGTCACGGCGAGCGGTTTCGCCACCGGCGCGAGCACGGCAGCGACTTCGGCGGCGACCGCGTCTTTCAGATCGGCCTCGCTGAGCCCGCGCGCGAACTTCGCATCGCCAAGTCGGGCGCGAATGCGCCCTGCCACCGCCGGCCCCAGATCGGCCGCAATCAGCGCTTCCTCGATCGCATCCAAGCGCTCGGCATCGAGCGGCTGCGTGCCTGTCGCGAGGCCCGCCAGACTATCGCCGAGTTTCGACGTCGACCGCGCCAGCCCGGTTTTCAACCGCTCGAGCCAACTCATGAATAATGCTCCAGATCGATCGTGCCGGTGAAGGCGACGACCGCCGGCCCCGCCATCAGCAAATGCCCGTCGTCGCGGCGGGTAATCACCAGTTCGCCGCCCGGCAGAGTCACCTTAACGCGTGCATCGGCCAGCCCCCGCCGCTGCGCATTGGCGACTGCCGCCACCGCCCCGGTGCCGCACGCCCGCGTCAACCCTGCCCCGCGTTCCCAAACGACGAGCCGCATCGCATCGCGCCCGCGCAACGTCGCGACGCCGACGTTAACGCCTTCGGGAAACAGCGGATCATGTTCGATTATCGGCCCAAGCGCCGCAATATCGACCGAAGCCACATCGGCGACGAAGAAGGTCACATGTGGATTGCCGACGCTGCACGCAGCAGGACCTTCTAACTCCCCTCCCTGCGAGGGAGGGGCTGGGGGAGGGTGTCGAGGCAAAGCCGAGACCTCAATCTCCACGTCTGGCAAGGGCTCGCTTGGGGCTCGCAACCCTCCCCCAGCCCCTCCCTGAAGGAGGGAGGGGAGCAGTTCATCATCGCGATGGGACACCTCCCACCCCACCGGCAACCGCGCCGTATCCATCGCATAGGCCAGCGGCACATCGGCCCAGCCAAACCGCGGTAGCCCCATATCGACCGTCGCCGCATCGCCTTGGGCATCGGCGATCAATACCCCCGCCACCGTTTCGATCGCCACCTGCCCGCCAATAAGCGTTGCCACCGCGCGGCTGCCGTTGCCGCACGCACCGACCTCGGTGCCGTCGCCGTTCCAGAACCGCGCGCGCACCGCACCGGGTCCGCTGCCGCGTTCGACGAGGATCAGTTGGTCGCAGCCCACCCCGGTCCGCCGGTCACTGATCGCTGCAACCTGTGCCGTCGTCAGTGTCAGCGGCGCGGCACGCGCATCGAACACGACAAAATCATTGCCGAGGCCGTGCATCTTGAGAAACGGGCGAAGGGACATTGGCGCGCGGTTTAGGGGACAGGTATGGATTTGTCACCGTCCGGAGATCTCTCTAGTCATGTTTCTGCAATAAAATTGTCATGATTTGTAGTTAAGCAGTACATATAATACATTAAGCCAAAAGGGGAAACAAAATGCTCGTTCAGCGCTTTGCCATTACGGTCCTTCTGGTAGCGGTATTTTCGCAACCTGCTGCGGCTCTTACATTTGCTGACACTTTCACCCGCGTCGACGGGCCGGTAAAGAATGGCTGGCTCGCATTGCCGAATTCGCAAGGGTCACTAGTGATCAAAGGCGCGGCGCTGACTACCGGCACGCTGCAGGACAACGTCGGTGCGATTTATCGTAAAGTCGGCAAACTGAACAGCATTACAGTGTCCGCCGATGTGTCCGACGAGAACGGCTACGGCGGCCTTCTTAATAGATATCAGACCCAATTCGGTTTCGGGCAGACCGCTAGTCCGGCAAGCGGTTATCAGGTATTTTTCGGAAGAAGCGATCAGAATTATAGCAACTCGAACGTAAGTCTGTTATTTTATGGTTTTCTAATTGGTACTCAATATTCGTCGTTTCAATTCGGTCATCTAATAACGCCAACGGTTACTTTGCTTTCCGACGGAACCGTAACTGGCAAGATCGTCGGTGACGGCAATCAATTCGATTTTAGTTTCGCGCCACGCGGGTACGATTTTTTTGTGACAACATTTTCCATCGGAACCGAAGGGCCGGATTGTCGCGCCGGGCCATGTGCCAAATACCCTACCATCGACAATGTGATTATAAAGACGAGCAATCTGCCTGTCATTCCAGCCTTTGCAGCCGGACCGGCTCTGGCCAACGTTCCCGAACCTGAGAGCTGGGCAATGCTGATTGCTGGCTTCGGGTTGACCGGTGCAGCAATGAGGCGGCGGGTGCGAGCGGCGGTTTAATCCGCGCGCTCGCCGTAACTGCCGCCTCAGCTTGTCGGGCCTGTGACGACCGAACGTTGCAGTGTTCTTGCACGTGCAACGGTCACACAGCGTTTGAGGTCGCTGTGCCGCGCAATGGATTTTGGAAACGGTGAGAACGCGCCGAAAACCAGCCGGTCCGCGCCACACCGCGACGGTCACAGATCACGCCGCGCGAGTCGGATGTCAATAACTTTGCCCCGGCCTGCCACGCCGCTATAAGGTGCGCGAAATCCGAGGAAGCACCCAATGAGCGTTCGTCCCTGGCGGGATATTGCCCGCCGCAAGTCGCGGCAGATCATGGTCGGCAAGGTACCGGTCGGCGGCGATGCGCCGATTGCCGTGCAGACGATGACCAATACGCTGACGTCGGACGCGCGCGCCACCATCGATCAGATTCGCGCCTGCGAAGAGGTTGGGGCCGATATCGTCCGGGTGTCGTGCCCCGATGTCGAATCGACCGCCGCGATGCGCGCGATCACTCGCGCCGCGCGAGTGCCGATCGTCGCCGACATCCACTTCCACTATAAACGCGCGCTCGAAGCCGCCGATGCCGGGGCCGCCTGCCTGCGCATCAACCCCGGCAATATCGGCAGCCAGGAACGCGTCCGCGAGGTCGTCCGCGCCGCCAAGGCCAATGGTTGTTCGATGCGCATCGGCGTCAACGCCGGATCGTTGGAGCGTCACCTGCTCGAAAAATACGGCGAACCCTGCCCCGAAGCGCTCGTCGAAAGCGCGCTCGAGCATATGAAGATGCTGCAGGACGAGGATTTCCACGAGTTCAAGATCAGCGTGAAGGCGTCCGACGTGTTTTTGGCGGTCGCGGCGTACAATGGCCTCGCCGAGGTTTGCGATTACCCGCTGCATCTGGGGATTACCGAAGCCGGCGGCTTGCAGGGCGGCACGGTCAAATCGTCGATCGGGCTTGGCATGCTGTTATGGGCGGGCATCGGCGATACCATTCGCGTGTCGCTCTCCGCCGATCCGGTCGAGGAGGTCAAGGTCGGCTATCACATATTGAAGTCGCTCGGCATTCGGGCGCGCGGCGTCCGCGTCGTATCGTGCCCATCGTGCGCGCGGCAGGGCTTCGATGTCGTCAAGACCGTCGAGACATTGGAAACCCGCCTTGCCCATATCACCACCCCGTTGTCGCTGTCGGTGCTCGGCTGCGTCGTCAACGGCCCCGGCGAGGCGCGCGAAACCGATATCGGGCTGACCGGCGGCGGCAACGGCAAGCACATGGTCTATCTGTCAGGCATCACCGACCATGTGATTTCGAGCGAAGCGATGGTCGATCACATCGTCATGCTGGTCGAGAAAAAAGCCGCCGAGATCGAAGCGGCAAAGCCGGTGGAGCTGGTAGCGGCGGAGTGACCAGTGCCGATGCTGCCATAGTCGGCTGGGTGGACGAAGCGCTCGAACCGCTCGGCAAAACCAGCACCAAACGCTTCTTCAGCGGCACTGGCCTTTATCTCGACGGCATGTTCTTCGCCTTCATCATCGGCGGCGACCTGTTTTTGAAAGCCGATCCGGTGAGCGACCCGCTTTTCGACGCGCGCAACCTCGACCGATTCGAGTATCGTATCAAAGGCAAGATGACAGCGATCGGATTCCGACGAGCGCCCGATGAGGTGTTCGACGATCCCGAGGCCATGCAGGAATGGGCGCGTGTGGCGTTGGCCGCGGCGCTCCGGAAGGCGGCGTGATGATCGCCGTTGCGGCATGAAACGCCTTGTGCTGCTTGCGGTACTCGCCACGACCCCGGCGCGAGCCGATTTGAGCGCCGATATCCAGATCGGCGTGTTCGAGCTTGCGCAAGTACAACTGCAACTCGTGGCGTGCGGGCGCAGCGATGCGGCGAGCGCTATCGAGAAGCAATTCTATGCGGCCGGTTTGCCGCGGCTCAATCGCGCCGCCGAACTGGCGGAGACGATCATCACCGAACAGGACCGTGTCGGGCTGCGGATGGGACGAGCGCTAACGCTGCCCAAGTGCGACTTCGACCGCGCCTATCGCGCACTGCGCCTGCTGCAAATTCGCGTCGCGCGCATCAAGCGCAGCAGGTGATCGCCGACTTGGCGCGTTCGACACCAATGGTTACGGAGCAGACATGATCGATTTGCGCCCCGCCAACCTTGCCGATGAAGGCAAGGCCAGTGCATTTTCAACACCCGATTTGCAACCGGTCCTCACCGGCGACACCGTCGTTATCCGCCCGCTCCGGCTCGCTGACTGGGATGGCCTGTTCGCGGCGGCATCTGACCCGCTCATCTGGGCCGGTCATCCCGCGCAAGATCGCTGGCAGGAGCCGCTATTTCGCGCCTTTTTCGCCGACGCGCTGGTGGCGCAGTCGGCATTCGCCGTTGTCGATCGCGCCAGCGACGCGATCATCGGATCGAGCCGCTACCACGGGTTCGACACCATGACCGGCGAAGTCGAAATCGGTTGGACGTTCCTGACCCGCGCGCATTGGGGCGGCACGACCAACCGCGAGGTCAAGGCGCTGATGCTTGGCCATGCCTTCACCTTTGCGCGGACGGTCGTGTTCTGGGTCGGCGAGGACAATGTCCGTTCGCAGCGCGCCGTAGCGAAGATCGGCGGCCACCCGCGCCCCGGCTTCGCGACCCGACCGGGCAGCAGTGCCCGCCACATCGTCTTCGCCATCGAACGGACAATCATATGACCCTGGCCATCCGCCCCGCCACCCCCGCCGATGTGCCGCAGATCCTGCAGTTCTCGAAGGACCTCGCCGCCTATGAACGTGAGCCCGATGCGGTGACCGCGAGCGAGGCAGATATCCATGCCGGGCTGTTCGGGCCGCAGCCACTGGTCGAGGCGCTGATCGCCGAGATCGACGGCGTGCCGCAGGGTTTCGCGATCTTTTACAAGACGTTTTCGACCTGGACGGGCAAGCCGGGGTTCTGGCTCGACGATCTGTACGTCAACCCCGACGCGCGCGGGTCGGGCGCGGGGACGGCGCTGCTCAAGGCGATTGCGGCGCTGGCGGTGGAACGCGGTTACGCGCGCTTCGAATGGTGGGTGCTCGATTGGAACACGCCGTCGATCGGCTTTTACAAGGCGATGGGCGCCAAGCCGATGGACGAATGGACGGTGTACCGATTGGACGGCGACGCGCTCGCGCAGGTCGCCAAGGGTTAGAAATTACAGGTCAGCAGCCACTGCTTGCCGGGGCGATCGAGTTCGATACGGCTGCATTTGTCGAGCACGTCGCGACCGATCAGCAGCCATGGATTGGCCCCCTTGCGCGCCTTGGTCGCGGTCACCGTGACGGTATCGGCATCGTCCGACGCGGTGCTCGTTCCCGCCTTGGCGCGAGCATCGAGCGCCTTCAGCCGCGCCTCGCTGATCCGCGCCGTCGGCAGATGCAGCGGCAACCCAAGCAGCTTCGCCCCCGGAACCGGCGTCAGCCGCTCGAGCGGCAGCGATACGCCCGGAAACGGTGCCCAAAAGGCGATCGTGCCGCTGCGCTTGACGACGCCGGCCGCTTCGAGCGCAACCGCCGCCCGCGCGTTCATCACCGTGTCGGGGGCGCGCAGATCCAACCCGACGAGCACGCTCTCGCCGCCGAACTGCGCCTTGATCAGCGCATCGCTTTTGCCTTTGCGGTTGAGCGCATAGACCCGCGATCCGGCCGCCGCAGGCCCCCGGCTGAGCACGACCTTGTCGGCGTTGAGGCCGAGCAGCGACAGCACGCCATCGGCATCGTCGGCGACGGGCTTGTCGACCCAGATCGTCGGCACGGCGGTGGTTGGCAGACCGGCGGCGGCGACATCATAGATATTGCCGCGAAACACCGCCTCGCCGCCGGGAATCATCGGGTTTTTGACCGTCCGCTTGCCGAGAATCGGAAACGCCTTGAGGTTGGCGCGCGCCGCCGGACCGCCGTTGAGCAGCATCGCCTTGTCGAACCCCAACGCGACGCGGACGGTAAGCGGGGTGTTCTTGATGACGACCGGCACCCGTGGCTGCGCCTCGGCGGGCCAAGCGAGTTCAAAGGCCGGTGCGGTCTTTTCGGCAGCCGCAGGCGCAGCACCCTGAACCAGCGCCGACAGCAGCAAGATGCTCCACCGCTTCACGAGGAAGAACGCGTCACCGCGCGTCCGCCGGACCGCCCGCCAGCACGAAGCGGCGGTCGCAATAGCCGCAGTCGGCAAAGCCATCGGCCCCCAGTTGCAGCCAGACGCGCGGGTGACCGTCGCCGCGCGCTTCGTCGCCGTCGCAGACGACGCGGGTCGAATCGGTCACATAGGTTTCGGGCGGGGGAATGGTTTCCATGGCTGCGCTGCTCTAGCAGGGTGACAGACGGCTCGCCAGCGTCTAACCCGCTCGCACGATGACCGCCGCCATCTCGCTCAAATCTCTCGCCAAGACCTATGCCGGGGGCAAGCGCGCGCTCGATGGCGTCTCGCTCGATATTCCGCGTGGCAGCATGTTCGGCCTGCTCGGCCCCAACGGCGCGGGCAAATCGACGCTGATCAACATCCTCGCCGGCCTCGTCAACAAGACCAGCGGCAGCGCCAGCGTCTGGGGTTTCGACATCGACGAACACCCGCGCAATGCCAAGCGCGCCATCGGCATCGTCCCGCAGGAACTGGTGTTCGATGCGTTCTTCACGCCGTTCGAAATGCTCGAGCTTCACGCCGGGCTGTTCGGGGTGCCGAAGAACCAGCGCCGGACGATGGAGCTGCTCCGCGCCGTCCATCTCGAGGATAAGGCGCACGTCTATTCGCGCACGCTGTCGGGGGGCATGAAGCGGCGGCTGCTCGTCGCCAAGGCGCTGGTGCACAACCCGCCGGTGCTGGTGCTCGATGAACCGACAGCGGGTGTCGATATCGAACTGCGCGCCCAGCTGTGGGACTATGTCCGCGAACTCCACGCCGGTGGCACCACCGTCGTGCTGACGACGCATTATCTCGAAGAGGCCGAGGCGCTATGCGACCGCATCGCCATCGTCAACAATGGTCAGATCGTGGCGAATGACTTGACCTCGGTGTTGCTGGCGACGGCAGGCGACAAGAAACTGATCGTCACGGTCGACCGTGACCTGACGGCGGTGCCCGACGGGCTTGGCGGCGCGGTCGAACTCAAGGGTGACCGGACGCTGGCGATCACCTTCGACAAGCGCCTGACCAATGCCGGGGAAGTCCTCGCGAACGTCGGCGCGGCGGGGCTGGGGATTATCGACGTCTCGACGCAGGAAGCCGATCTTGAGGATGTATTCCTGAAGCTGACACGGGCGGTGGCGTGAGCGCGATACAATCGCTCCCTTCGCTGACTGAAAGCAGATAATGGCGCGCCGTCCACCCCCCGAGGCCCTCACCTTCGACGTTGTCATTATCGGTTCGGGGGCTGCCGGCCTGACTGCTGCGCTCAACCTCGCGCACCGCTTCAAGGTCGCCGTACTCGCCAAGGGCGATGTGTCGGCGGGATCGACCGCCTGGGCGCAGGGCGGGATCGCCGCCGTGCTCGAACCCGGCGACACCTTTGAAAGCCATATCGAAGACACGATGGTGGCGGGTGCCGGCCTTAACGACCGTGCCACGGTGGAGTTTGTCGTCGAGCATGCCGCCGCCGCCATCGATCGGCTTGCCGAACTCGGCGTGCCCTTCAATCCCGGCGACAGCCTCAGCGAACGCTGGCACCTGACGCGCGAAGGCGGTCACAGCCATCGCCGCATCGTCCATGTCGATGATGCGACCGGCTGGGCGGTGCAGCAGGCGCTGGCGACGGCGGCCGGGGCGCATCCCAACATCACGCTGGTTCCCGGCATGGTGGCGGTCGATCTGATCACCGAACGCAACGTCGAAGGCGAGCGCTTCGCGCCGCGTGGCTGCCACGGCGTCTATGCCTTCGACACCCAGACCAAGCAGGTGCAACGCTTCGTTGCCAAGGCGACCGTGCTGGCGACCGGTGGCGCAAGCCGCGTCTATCAATATTCGACCAACCCCGATGGCTCGACCGGCGACGGGATCGCCATGGCGTGGCGCGCCGGGTGCCGGGTTTCGAACATGGAATTCAACCAGTTCCACCCGACGTGCCTGTTTCACCCGACGGTCAAGAATTTTCTGATCACCGAAGCAGCGCGCGGCGAAGGCGGCCAACTGAAGCTTCCCGCGACCGCCGAGGAAGCCAGGCACGGCCTGTTGGCGGGCGCGCGCTTCATGGATCGCTACGACGACCGGCTCGAACTGGCACCGCGCGATGTCGTGGCGCGCGCCATCGATGCCGAAATGAAGCGGCTGGGGCTCGACCATGTCCTGCTCGATCTGACGCATCTGGGGGCGGAATTCGTTATCCACCACTTCCCGATGATCCACGCGCGGCTGCTCGAACTCGGCATCGACTGCACGGTGCAACCGATCCCGGTCGTCCCGGCGGCGCATTACACCTGCGGCGGCGTGCTGATCGGTCTCGACGGGCGCACCGATCTCGCCGGACTATGGGCGGCGGGCGAGGTGACGCAATCGGGGCTGCACGGCGCAAACCGGCTGGCGTCGAACTCGATCCTCGAATGCCTCGTCTTCGGCCAATCGGTCGCCGACGACATCACCGCGCACTGGAACGACGCCGACGCCCCCGCCATCCGCGCATGGGACGAAAGCCGCGTCACCGATTCGGACGAGGAGGTCGTCGTCGCGCATAATTGGGACGAGTTGCGCCGTTTCATGTGGGACTATGTCGGCATCGTCCGCACCGACAAACGCCTCGAACGCGCCGCCCACCGGGTCAAACTGCTGCGCAAGGAAGTCGCCGATTATTACGGTAATTTCCGCGTGACCCCCGATCTGATCGAGTTGCGCAATCTGGTGCAGGTGGCGGACCTGATCGTCCGTTCGGCGCGGGCGCGGAAGGAAAGCCGCGGGCTGCACTATACCACCGACTATCCCAAGCTGGCAGCGGTCGCCAAGGACACGGTGCTCGATCCGGTGACGGCGCGGAGTTGAGGGTGAGAAACTGACGGCGGGCGCGGGCTGAACCGCTTTTTCATCGAGTTCAAGGACGGCTAAACGTCAAAATCCGATGCCCAAACCAACCCCGGCGAAATTGACATCCGGCCCGAAGCTGGACAGCGCTCTTCGATATTCAATCTTGCCATAAATTTTGCGACCAATTTTGTGCTGATACCCTCCACCTATGTAGGGATCGCTACCGCCGCAGCAGAATCCCACGCCGCCATTGGCATAGAGGCGCCCCTTTTTTCCGACCTTGGCCCCGATCCGGCCACCAGCACTCCAGACCACGGCGGTACCTCTCGCAAGGACTTTGTCAGCACCAACGTCAACGCCAACAAACGCCTTGTCGCCCAGATCGAAATCATAACCGCCACCGAAACCGGCAAAGGTTTCAGCAATACCACCTGCCCAGATTATCCCGCCGCGCGCCTCAACCCGGCCTTCGCCACGCGCACAGGCCGGGGCTGCCGCCATTGCCGCCACCGCAGCGATAGCAAGTGCAAATTTGGTCATAATGAACCTCCTTCGTTTCGAAAATGTCCGTTGTGATAGCGTGGGTGACCTTGCCCCTTGCCAGTGCACCCAACCGCAGCTGAGCCTGATCTGCTACGTCGGCTGGGCGACACCATGTTCGGGAATGGGCAAAATGCGAGGCGTGAAACTTACACGACGAATCACCTTTGGACATTTGATAATTAATGTATTACATGAATTTTATAACCTGCAAAGGCTAGTTTAATGACGGACGAACCGATCCGAACCAGCCGCCGAGCGGTGCAACTCGCGCGCCTAGCTCAGGCCATATGCCTCGCTGGGGTGGGGTCGCGGGTCCTGTTTGTGTACTCTTGGGGTTCCAGTCGCGTCGCGATGGGGACCTATATTCGCGGGCTGGTGCCGAACCTGCCTGCGCAGATCAGCAATGAGACGTGGATTGCGTTCGGCGTCGTACTTGCGTTGGATCTGATTATGTCCGCTTGGGTATTTATGATTATGTTCGGTTTGTTCGGCGCGCTCGGACGCGGTGAAATGAAGACCGATGGATTCGAGCGCAGGCTGCTCACGTTGAACTTGGCGGCTTTTCTTGGTCTTTTGCTCTCCATATTCGCCCGTACACTCTATTCGCTCGCGGCCTTCCTGACCGACACGCCGCCCCCGCATGGTTGGGGGATCGATCTCTCGCAGGACGTTTTGTACAAGGCAGTCGCAACGATTTTTCTGTTCGTCTTCGTGATGATCGTGCGCGAGCTTCGCCGAGTCGATGCCGAGAACAAGTCGTTCGTCTGATCATGGAAATTATTGTCAGACTGGATGTAATGCTGGCACGCCGTAAAATGCGCTCGAAAGAACTGGCTGCCCTGATCGGCATATCCGAACAAAACCTGTCCCTGCTCAAATCCGGCAAGGTCCAAGGTATGCGCTTCAAGACCCTCGCCGCAATCTGCTGGGCGCTCGATTGTCAGCCCGGCGATATCCTTGAATTTCAGGCGGAAACCGATGCCGAATAAGCAATGGAGATACATCATGCGCGACCGGTCGTTGTACTGCCTGTTGCTGATTGGGGGCCTTGCGTCTCCGGCGATTTCGCAAGTTCCGGAAATTGCTTCGGCAAGCGTGACTACCGAGCGGGCATCAACGACGGATTTGCAGGTCCGCTTCGCCAAATTACAACAGGTTGCGCGACCGAACGGCGAGCCGTTTACGTTGCAAATCGCCAAACCCGGGCAATCTCTGCTCCGGCAAGGCAACGACGGGATTGTCCTGCTGCCGGAAGATTGGGTTACTGCCGCGCCCGATGCTGAAACGCTCGATTTTCTGATGCTTTTGGGCCTGTTTGAAGCAATTAGCCTCGAACCAACCCGCGAAGGACCAAGCACGCTGACTAAAATAATAACCGGTACAATTGGCTTCATAGGAGTCAACGCGGCACGCAGTAAGGATCGGCAGCCTGTCGCTATAAAGCCGCCACGTTTCGAATCTGCCGCACCATCGAGACCTCTCAATACCGCCCTTCGTGCCTTAAGCTGGGCCGTCGCATCGGGCGGCTGCGAAGCCAGAGTCGTCGCCGGCGTGCGCATGCTGGAAGCCGGGAATGGCGAGATTGGAGCCGAGTCGCGTCAAATCGTCAAAGACCTTGGCGCAGTGGCGTGGACCCCGAATGATCGCTGTCGTCCGCCTGCACATTGATACACGAAGCATTGTCCGGCGGGATTCGGCTACCCCATCAACTCCCGCACATCGGTTAGTCGCCCGGTCACCGCCGCTGCTGCCGCCATCGCGGGTGACAGCAGGTGCGTCCGCGCGCCGACGCCCTGCCGCCCGACGAAGTTGCGGTTGCTGGTCGACGCACAGCGTTCGCCCGCCGGGACCTGATCGGGGTTCATGCCGAGGCACATCGAACACCCCGGCTCGCGCCAGTCGAAGCCGGCTTCGATGAAGATTCGGTCGAGCCCTTCGGCTTCGGCCTGCCGCTTGACGAGGCCCGATCCCGGCACGACAAGTGCCTGCTTGATGCCGCGCGCGACCTTGCGTCCACGCGCCACGGCGGCGGCAACGCGCAAATCCTCGATCCGGCTGTTAGTGCAGCTGCCAATGAAGACGTTCTCGACCGCCACGTCCTGCATCCGCGTTCCTGGCGTCAGGCCCATATAGTCGAGGCTCTTCGCCGCCGCGCTGCGTTTGCCTTCGTCGGCGAAGCTGGCAGGCGATGGCACGACGCCGCCGATTTCGACAACGTCCTCAGGCGACGTGCCCCATGTGACCAACGGTGCGATGCTGGCCCCGTCGATGACGATCGTCGCATCGTACACCGCGCCGGCATCGCTCGGCAGCGCGCGCCACCACGCCACCGCCGCGTCCCAATCCGCCCCCTTGGGCGCGCGCGGGCGACCCCGGACATAATCGATGGTCTTGTCATCGGGGGCGACGAGGCCGGCCCGCGCGCCCGCCTCGATCGCCATGTTGCAGACCGTCATCCGGCCTTCCATGCTGAGGCCGCCGATGACGTCGCCGGTATATTCAAGCACATAGCCGGTGCCGCCGCCGGTGCCGAGCTTGCCGACAATCGCCAGCGCGACATCCTTCGCCGAAATCGAAAAACCGAGCGACCCGGTAACGCGCACCTCCATCGCCTGCGACCGCCGCAGCAGCAGCGTTTGCGTGGCAAAGACATGCTCGACTTCCGACGTGCCGATGCCGAAGGCCAGCGCGCCGAACGCACCGTGCGTCGCGGTGTGGCTGTCGCCGCAGACGAGCGTGACACCGGGCAAGGTAAAGCCCTGTTCCGGGCCGATGACATGGACGATGCCCTGTTCGGGGGCATCGATGCCGATCAGTTCGACGCCGAATTCGGCGCAATTGGCGTAGAGCGCCTCCAATTGCGCCTTCGACATCGGATCGAGGATCGGCAAGCGGCGGTCGGTAGTCGGCACATTGTGATCGGGCACCGCAAGCGTCAGATCGGGCCGCCGCAACCGTCGCCGGCTAATCCGCAGCGCCTCGAACGCCTGCGGGGTGGTGACTTCGTGGATCAGGTGCCGGTCGATCCAGACCAGCGCCGTTCCGTCGTCGAGCGTGCGGACGACATGATCGTCCCAGATCTTGGCATAAAGGGTGCGCGGTGCGGTCATGGCCTGCAGCTATGGCGGGAGTGGTCGCGCGGTCAAGCATATGGCGGCGACCCCGACGGCCACAGGGATAGCCGCCAGTGCCGCCGCCCGCCCCGCCACGGTACCATGGCAGGCTTCGCCCCCGGCGCGCCGGGGGCGAATTCGCGCTACGCCGCGACGCTGACCGGGCGGCCCAACCGCCGCCGCATCGCGGCACCGGTAAGGCCGAAACCGGCGATCAACAGCGCCCAGCTGGCGGGTTCAGGAACCCCGGCGACGATATTATGGTCGTGCGCGGGCAGATTGGCGATCGTCAGCGACAGGGTCTCGGCACCCGTGCGGTCACCCGCCACAAAGCCATTGCCGGTGCCGATGATGTCGCGTCCGCGCAGATCCGGCAGCGCAAAGGTGTTAATGCCGTTGCCACCAAACTGGGTGCCGAGCAGCGAAAACAGCGCCGAGTTCTGCGCGATCGACACAAGGTGACCATCGGCGCGCGCCCAGCCATTTGGCACGAAATCGATCGCCGTGGCGATGACTTCGCCGAGATAGGCCTCCGAACCGTCGAGGCCAATTGGCACTCGGACTGGGGAAAACGCCGTCAAGGGCGATCAGGTAATTCAGCCCCAGTGACGGCTGGCGCAGGCTGAGTGGCATGCCGCCACCCGTCAAGCCGGTGTCGCCGCCGCCCATCAGCGTGTGGTCGTGCGCCGGTAGCTGCGCCATGGTCAGCGTCATCAAGGTGTCACCGAACGCCTCGCCAAGCGCCACGGCCGTCAGGCCCGGACCGGCTCCGGCACCGACGATGGTGCGCCCGCGCAGATCGGGCAGGGCAAAATTCGTCGTGCCGTTGCCGCCAAAGCGGGTCCCGACCAGGCTGAACAGCGTCGAATAGTCACTGATACTGACCAGCGAGCCATCGGCGGGTAACCAGCCGGAGGGCAAGTAATTGCCGCCGAACGCTGCGACCTGCCCGATGCTGACGGCGCTGCCGCCACCGCTGGGATAAACCCCGTTGGCAGCAATAAGATACTGCATCGACAGCGTCGGCTGCGCATGGCTGAAGGCCATGCCGCCACCGGTCATGCCGGTGTTGCCGCCACCGGTCAGGCTGTGGCT
The DNA here is from genome assembly GCA_038229555.1 of Sphingomonadales bacterium. Classification (GTDB taxonomy): domain Bacteria; phylum Pseudomonadota; class Alphaproteobacteria; order Sphingomonadales; family Sphingomonadaceae; genus Sandarakinorhabdus. The sequence continues at coordinate 134,141 of JBBROI010000001.1, read as the reverse complement.
GTGGCCGGGGATCTGGCTGATATCGAGCGCCGTCATCGCGGCGCCTGCCGTCACACCGACCTGATAATTGCCAAGCGCCAACTGGCCGGAGGGCGAGGATGCACCTGAAATCGTTGCGCCGCGCAGGTCGGGAATGGCGAAATCATTTACGCCGTTACCACCATATTGGTTGCCGATGACTGAAAACAGCGCGGGATTCGAACCGATGCTGAAATGCCGTCCGTCGGCCAGCCGGTTACCCGGGCTGAACCCGGTGGCAAGAGTGCGCACCATGGCAGTGGCGAAATGGTCGGTGCCGCCGCCGACATTGGCGGGATCGGTGCCGATCGGAAAAATCCCGTTCAGGCTGAAGTTCTGTGTCAGCGCCAGCGACGGCTGATAAGTACTGAACGACGCCGATCCTCCGGTCGTGCCGGTCGTGGCCGCCACCAATGGTGTTGCAGTAAGGCCAAGCAATGCCGAAGCCAGCAAGGCGCGTTTAAAAATCATATTTCCGATCATCTCATAATCCCCTGTTGAGCAGTCATGCCCGGTTGCCGACGCACGCAGCGCCGATTGTCATCGATATTGGACCGGCCCCCGGCGTCACTTCCCTGAAGTGCGCCATTGCTTCCCTTGCAGGTCGCCAGCAATTGCCGTTTACGCGCCACTCAGGTTGAGCGGGAGGTGCAACGAACGGAATTTAGGTGCGTCGCAATGCATTTCGGTGCATCGCGCCAATCGAAGTAGGTTGCGCGCAAGTTGTATCTGGTTGCATTTCGATGTTGCGCGTTGTTGCGCAGGTGTACAGATTGGCACCGATGAGCGGCCCCTTTCCGACCTTTGCCGATAGGCTCATTGCGCGCTCAAGGCCGCAACGATCGGGCGATCGCGGCTCGCCGCCGAAATCGGCGTCGATAAATCGCTGATCTCACGCTGGCTCAGCGGCGCGGTTCGCCCATCGGCGCACAATCTCGAGCGACTGACCCGGCTGGTGGCGGCAGAGCGCCCGGGCTTCTCGATGCTCGACTGGGAGGCCGACGACGCGACCTTTGCGCAGCGGCTGGGGATCGGCGCGAATCCGGTGGCGGCACCCTCGGTCCCGCTCGACGCCGCCCCCGGCGAATGGTTTCCGCTGTCGTCGCAGCAAAGCCGCAACGAAACGCTGCGCGATGGCGGCCGCTACCCGGGCATCTATCTCCAGACCAATCAGCGCTTCGCCAACAACGGCTTGCCATTGGCGTCGGTCATTCCGATCTGGCGGCATGGCGATCAATTGCGCGTGCGTTTCGATGGGCCGTTCTGGGGGCATACCGGTCGCATTCTGATTCTCGGGCACCAACTGTTCATGATCGCCGAAGACAGCAAGCTGAGCGAAGGCATGTGGTTTCAGGTGATGAACGGCGTTCCCGATGGCACGGCACTGGCAATGGACGGCATCGTGATGTCGGTGCCGCACGATCGCAGCCATGCGCCGGGTTCGACCATCTGCCACATGCTTCGGATAGCCGATCTCGACGATCCCAATCAGGAGCCCGATGCAGCATGGCTGCAGGGACTGCAGCAGCGGGCTTGGGATTTGTCGAACACGTCCGACGTCCTGAACCTATCCGGTCCAGAGATTCTTGCACATATCGGCAACCCTCTCGGCGTTACCCGTACCGACGGCGTCGCAGACCATCATCTGCGCGCGCCCGTCAGCAGCGGCTTTACCTGCACCAGCGCCGAACCGACACCATCGATCGCTGCCGCGGCGGCGCGTTGGCGAACGGCGCTGGGGCTGGCCTAGTTCGCGGGTAACGCATCGATTGCGGCAAGAACGGCCTCGAGCGGCGGCCGGGTGCGATAGCCCTTTTCAGCGAGTTTGGCGCGAACGACGCCCTTGGATGAAACGATGAAGATCGCCGGTTCGGGGACCCCGAAGGCGAACGAGTCGGTGGGATATTGCGGATCGCGGATTTTGAAGGCGTCGATAGTCTTCGACCCCGTGTCCGACAGCAGCGGATAGGCAATGTCGCGCGCCGCTGCGAATTTCGCCAGCGTTTCGGGGGCGTCATAGCTGATCGCCGCCATTTTATAGCCGCGCGTCGCCAATTGCTCGGGCGCACCCTTCATCGACATCAGCTGTGCCTGACAAAAGGGGCACCATTTCGCCGAACGGAAGAACACCAGCACCACACCCTTGGGCCCGGTCACCGTCTTCAGCGTCTGCGCCTTGCCCGTTGCATCGGTGACCTGCAACGCAGGAATGGTCGCACCGACCGCCGGACCTATATCATAGGCGGGCGGCGGCGCGGCCGCACTCAGTGCCAAGGCCACTCCCATTACCGCCAGCAAACGCATCATCGGCACACTCCGCTGTTCGACAGCTATTCGCCGCCATTTGTGAAATGGTTACTCTTCATCGAGCAGCGGCAGTTGCACCGCTACGCCGGCCGGGGCGGTGATCCCCAGATGCTTCCACGCGGCCGGGTTGAGCATACGCCCGCGCGCCGTCCGCGCCACGAGTCCCGACTGGATCAGGAACGGTTCGACGACCTCCTCGAGCGTATCGCGCGCCTCGCTCAACCCCGCCGCGAGCGTCTCGATGCCGACCGGGCCGCCGCGATAGATATCGGCGATCATCATCAGATAGCGGCGATCCATACTGTCGAGACCAAGCGTATCGACTTCGAGCAGGTTCAGCGATCGGTCGGCAGCCTTGGCATCGATGCTGGTCGACCCCGCCGCATGCGCGAAATCGCGGACCCGGCGCAGCAACCGCCCGGCGATTCTTGGCGTGCCGCGGGCGCGCGCCGCAATCTCGCGCGCCCCGTCGGCGGTCAAGTCGAGCGCCAGCAGCGCAGCGGCGCGGGTGACGACGCGTTCCAGTTCATCGACGGTGTAGAATTGCAGCCGCAACGGAATGCCGAAGCGGTCGCGCAGTGGCGTCGTCAGCAGGCCGGCACGCGTGGTCGCGCCGACCAAGGTGAAGTGCGGCAGATCGATCCGCACCGATCGCGCCGACGGCCCCTCGCCGATCATCAGATCGAGCACCCGGTCTTCCATCGCCGGATAGAGGATTTCCTCGACCGCTGGCGCAAGGCGATGGATTTCATCGATGAACAGCACATCGTGATGATCGAGGTTGGTCAGCAACGCTGCAAGATCGCCCGCCTTGGCGATCACCGGGCCCGACGTCGCCCGGAACCCGACGCCCAGTTCACGCGCGACGATCTGCGCCAAGGTCGTCTTGCCGAGCCCCGGCGGCCCGTGGAGCAACACATGGTCGAGCGGCTCGCCCCGCGCCCGGGCAGCAGCGACGAATACGCCGAGGTTGGCGCGCAACGCCTCCTGCCCGATGAATTCAGCAAGCGTTTTCGGACGCAGTGCGGCATCGATATCGTCGGGGCGACGAGCCGGGGAGAGAAGTGGATCGGTCACGCCGTCGACCCGGCGACCAAGGCTCGCCGTGCGTCGCGCGCGTGATGGATGATGCGGACGATCAGCACTTGGTCTTTCTCAACGCAATAGAAGATGCGGTGCCGACGGTGCGTCAAGCAGCGGACGCCGTCGCCAAGTTCCGGTTTGACTGGGCCGACCAGCGGGTGTCGGGCGAGCAGATCGAAGGCTTCGTCAAATCCGATGAAATACGCGTCGGCAGCATCGTCGCCAAACTGTTGGAGGCTATACTCTCGGATTTCCACCAGGTCTGAACGCGCCGCCGCTGTCGGGACTACCCTAAACACGCCGGGCTGGACGGTCCGCAATAATATCCCGCAGCACGTCTTTAGCGTCCTTATCGACGATCCCCGACGCCAGCCCTTCGGCAATCAGCCCCTTCAGCCATTCGGTCTCGTCACCGGCGGCGTCCTGATCGCGCCGCACAAGGTCCCGGACGTAATCGCTGGCGCTGGTGTACCGCCCCTCGGCGACGCGATGGTCAACCCAGTTTTTCAGTGCCGGGGGAATGGATACGTTGAGCTGAGACATACGAAATTAGTACAATATCATAGAAAATTGCACAACGCTCATCGCGCCGACTTCCGCAGCGCCACCCGGATCAGCTCACCAACCGCCGCGCCCTCGCCGACTTCCGCCTGCGCTTCGGCGACGGCGCGGCTCGCCTCCATCGGCCTGAAGCCTAGTCCGGCGAGCGCCGCCAGCGCGTCGGCGACGATTCCGGCGCTTTGGCCCACTGGCAGCGGCGCGGCACTGCCCAACGCCACTGCGCCGAATTTGCCCTGCAATTCATTGGCGATGCGGGCGGCAAGTTTTGGCCCGACGCCGTTCGCCCGCGCGATGCTCGCGGTGTCGGCAGCGGCGATGGCGTGGGCGAGTTCGTCGGGGCCAAGGACTGACAGGATCGCCAGCGCAACGCGTCCGCCGACACCCTGGACCGAAACCAACAGCCGGAAACTGTCGCGCTCGGCCTCCGAGACGAAGCCGAACAGCTGGATTGCGTCCTCGCGAACCTGGGTTTCGATGTGGAGGGTCACCGCGCCGCCGCTGGGGCCGAGGCGGTCGAGCGTCTTGGCCGACGCACTGACCAGATAACCGACGCCGCCCACATCGACGACGCAGGCATCAGCGCTGGCGCTTTCGAGCAGGCCCTTCAACCGCGCGATCATCGGAAGGCCGCCAATGCACGCGCCGACGCCGCAAGATGCGCATGGGCAATCGCAACTGCCAGCGCATCGGCAGCGTCCTCGCCGGTCACCTTAACCCCCGGCAGCAACCGCTCAACCATCGCATGAACTTGCCCTTTGTCGGCTCCGCCGGTGCCAACGACCGCCTTTTTTACCAGCCGCGTCGCATATTCGCTCACCGCCAGCCCCCCGCGCGCCGCCGCCAGCAGCACGACCCCGCGCGCCTGCCCGAGCTTCAGCGTCGATTGCGGGTTGGCGTTGACGAAAACCTCCTCGATGGCGGCTGATGCGCAGGCGTGCGCGGCAATCACGCCTTCGAGTCCGTCATAGAGCGCCGCAAGACGGGTGGCCAGTTCGTCGCTGGCGCGAGTCTTGATCGTGCCATGCGCGATATGGCGCAGCCGGTTGCCGTCGACATCGATGATACCCCAACCGGTCGCGGCGAGACCGGGGTCGAGGCCGAGGATGCGGGTGATGCGCGGCGATGGTACAGTGTCGAACCTCCCCTCCCTGCTTGCAGGGAGGGGCTGGGGGAGGGTGCGCGGCGCTCGCCGCGCTTCTGCTTCGACCAGAATAGCGCGCAGCACTGCGTCGACATCGAGCCCGACTTGCTGATTGGAAAAATGCAAGACTTTCAATCCCCGCGAGCGCCCAAGTTCGGCATCGCGAGCAACATCGCGCGAACCGTCGCCATGCGAATCGCCGTCGACTTCAACAACCAGCTTTGCCGATGGACAGTAAAAATCGACGATCGCTTCACCGATGACGGCCTGTCGACGGAACTTCAACCCATCGAGCTGGTGCGCGGACAAGCGTTTCCAAAGCACGGTTTCGGGCGGCGTCGGTTCGGCGCGCATGGTGCGGGCGAAGCTGCCCAGCCTAGTGTCGATCCGGCGCGCCATGGTCTCGCTTCGCTCGACACCCTCCCCCAGCCCCTCCCTGAAGACAGGGAGGGGAGCAACCCCAGCGCCAGTTAACCCAGCCGCTCCATCACTTCATCGGGGACATCGTAATTGCCCCACACCGTCTGGACGTCGTCGTCGTCGTCAAGCGCATCGATCAGCTTCATCAGCGTCCCCGCATCGCCTTCGCCGACGGTCACCATCAGCCCGGGTTTCCACGCCAGCTTCGCGCCTTCGGAATCGCCGAGCTTGGCCTCGAGCGCCTTGGCGACTTCGTGCAAGCCATCGAGCGTCGTCCAGATTTCATGGCCGTCTTCGGACGATTGCACATCGTCGGCTCCCGCTTCGAGCGCGGCATCGAATATCGCATCGGCCGATCCGGCCTTGGCGGGATAGCTGATCAACCCCAGCCGTTCGAAGCTGTGGCTGACCGAGCCCGACGCCCCCAGATTGCCGCCGTTCTTGGCGACGATGGTGCGGACGTTGGTCGCGGTGCGGTTGCGATTATCGGTCAGCGTTTCGATGATCAGCGACACGCCGCCGGGGCCAAAGCCTTCGTAGCGCACCTCTTCATAATTCGCGCCGTCGCTCGCCGAGGCCTTGCTGATCGAGCGTTCGATATTGTCCTTGGGCATGCCGCCCGCGCGCGCCGCAAGCACGGCAGCGCGCAGCCGCGCATTCATTGCCGGATCGGGCAGGCCGCTTTTAGCAGCGACAGTGATTTCGCGGCTCAGCTTCGAAAACGCCGCCGCGCGCTTTTTGTCCTGCGCGCCCTTACGGTGCATGATGTTCTTGAATTTGGAATGACCAGCCATGTGCAGGCTCTAGGCCAGCGGCGGGGGGCGGCGCAAGATTTCCGGCAGCAGACTATTTCTTGGGCGCTGGCTGCGGCGCAGGTTCGGCGGCGACGGTTGGTGGCGTCGCCGGAATTGCCGCATGGACTTCCTCGCGAACGATCTCGCGCATCATCGTACCGCCCGAGAACGAGGCCGGGATTACCGCCGCAAGAATCCCGACAACGGCGACGATCAAGCCCATGATGGCAAACGCCGCAGTCCAGATCGAACCGCGTATAGACGTATTCGCCGAGCGAACCTCCGCGGTAAGCGAATCGAGACGCGCCAACACCTGCGCAAATTTCGCATCGGTCCGCGCCTCCGCAGCAGCAACCTTGGCATCGATGAGCGCTTCCATACTGCCAGATGTGCCACCACCGTCGCCGGACTTCAAGCCGGGAACGTCGTTGCCCTTGGTCTTTAGGCGCTCTGAACGGGCTGGATCGTTAAACGGAAGAACCGTGCCCGAACTCACTTCCTATGATCCAAATCGGTCGTTGCATGACTTGGCAAAAGATCGCTCAGCACCGCCTGAGCTTCTTCATAGAACCGCTCGAACTCTTCATACGCCTCAACAGGCGAAATAGATGCGCCGAGCTGACGCGATGCCAACTCCAACCTCGTCGCCAGTACAAAGTTCAGTAAGCTACTACCAACACGGTACAGCTCTTCCCGAGAGACAGGTCGAAACTGGACTGCTTCAGGTGGATGTAAGTCTCCACTCATCCCAACTTCACCGCCGTACCGGTCATCGCCACCATCAGCATCGAATCGTTCTGCCCGAGCGCTTCGTAGAACATCGAAACGCCAACGATCGCATCGGCACCCATCCGCGCCGCGTCGGCCTCCATTTCGGCTATTGCCTGCTGCCGACCGTCGCGCAGGACGCTTTCGTAACTGCCCGAGCGGCCGCCGACGATGTCGCGGATGCTGGCGAACAGGTCGCGGAAGATGTTCGCTCCCATAATCGCTTCGCCGGTGACCATGCCGAGATACTGAACGGCGGGGCGACCTTCGACGGTGGGTGTGGTGGTGACGATCATCTTGGCATCTCCCCAGGGTCCACTCACTTACGCCTCCGCAACCGCCTGGCCGAGCATGACACCTGCCAGATGGGCGCGGAATTCGGCGCTGGCGTGGATGTCGGTATTGAGATCGTCGGCATCAAGGGCCAGCCCTGCGACGGCGGCAGGAGTGAAATCTGCCGACAGCGCGGCTTCGGCGGCGCTCCAGCGGAACACCCCCGGCCCAGCCCCGGTGACTGCCACCCGCACACCATCGGCGAAGCGCGCGACATAGACGCCGGCGACGGCATAGCGCGACGCCGGGTTGCGGAACTTTGCATACGCCGACGCGAGCGGCACCCGGAAGCCGACGCGGGTGACGATTTCCCCATCGGCAAGCGCGGTAGTGAACATGCCTTGGAAATAATCGTCGGCGGCATGGCTGCCACGGTCGGTTTCGATGATCGCGTCGAGCGCCAGCGCGGCGGCGGGGTAGTCGGCCGCCGGGTCATTGTTGGCGATGACACCGCCTAGCGTGCCGCGATTGCGCACCTGCGGATCGCCGACCAGCAGTGCCGCCTTGGCCAACCCTGGGATCGTGGCGGTAACGGTTGCATCGGTGGCGATCGCGGCGTGGGTGGTCATCGCGCCGATCCACAGCCGGTCACCGTCATGCGTCACCCCGGTGAGCCCCGGCACGCCCGCCAGATCGACGAGTGTGTCGGGCGTCCGCAGCCGCGACTTGATCGCAGGCAGCAACGTATGCCCCCCGGCGATGAACGCCGCCTCGCCGCCACCGGCAAAGGCGCTGGCAGCGTCGGCGAGAGTGGCGGGGCGGCTATAGGCGAATTCACGCATGGGTCGTCTCCATCGCCTTGGCCCCGGCCTCGATGGCCTTGATTATGTTGATATAGCCGGTGCAGCGGCAGAGATTGCCCTCAAGCTCGTGGGCAATCGTCGGTGCATCGACCGACGCCCCGTGGCGCCGGACGATATCAAGGCCCGCGATCACCATGCCCGGTGTGCAGAAGCCGCACTGCAGGCCATGGTGCTCGCGGAATGCCGCCTGCAGAGGGTGCAGCGTCTCGCCGTCGGCAAGACCTTCGATCGTGGTGACCGATTTGCCGTCGGCCTGCACCGCCAGCATCGTGCAGCTTTTGACCGCGACGCCGTCGATCAGCACGTTGCATGCGCCGCACTGACTAGTGTCGCAGCCGATGTGGGTGCCGGTCAGGCCGAGGCCGTCGCGCAGCAGGTCGACGAGCAGCGTTTCAGGCGCAATCTCGCGACTTTCGGTCGTCCCGTTGATGGTAAGGCGGGTCTGCATGGCTCTCCCCTGAATCGGTTATGCGTTCCTAGCGCAGCGGGCGGGCATCTGTCGAAGGGTCAGGCGTCGAAGATCAGCCGCGGCTGGCGATCATTGCCTTGAGCCCCTCGCCCTGTTCGGCGACGCAGCGGCTGCCGAGGTCGCTTGCCTTGGCGCGCGCCCACCATGCCGCGAGGCCCGGGGTTTCGGCGAGAACATCGCCCTGCCCCTGTTTGGCGAACATATCGAAAAAGAAGAACAACGGAATCAGCGCGGCGTCGGCGACGGTAAACTGGTCACCGACCACATGGACATCGGTCGCGCGGCGGAAATGTTCGATATAGCGCACTGCGTCGCGCAATCCGGCAAACGCGGCCGGAACGCCTTCGGGCTTTTCGCGGGCCTCGAACATCGCGCGGAAATGCAGCACGATATACAGGTCGGCGAGGCGAACGATCAGTCGCGTCCGCGCCGCTTCCTTCGGTTCCTCGGGCGCGAGCTTCGGCCCGTCGAGGACGCGATCGAGATAGTCGGTGATCGGCTGGCTTTCGGGCAGCGCAAAGTCACCATCGACCATCAACGGCATCTTGCCCATCGGCGACAGCGCGAGGAACGCCGGGCTTTTCAGCCCGCCTTCGAAATCCGCACAGTCGATCTCATGCCCCTTCGCCCGCGCCGCGAGGATCGGCCGCATGACATAGGGTGACAACCGCGCGCCGTAGATGATGATCGTCATGATATCCCTCCGAAATCTCGTCCCACTCGAACAAGCCTAATCCAGCAGTCCCAGCGCCGTCTTGTAGGTATCGAGCAGCGCTTCGGCTTCCTGCCGCGCTTCCTTTTCCATCTTCCGCAGCTTGATGATGGCGCGCATCGTCTTGGTATCGAACCCCGTGCCCTTGGCTTCGGCATAGACATCCTTGATGTCGTCGGCGATGCCCTTCTTGTCCTCTTCCATGCGCTCGATCCGCTCGATGAACAGCCGCAGCTGCTCGGCGGAGACATTTTCCGTCGACATTTATGCTCCAGATGGGAAGGTGTTTGTAACGCGACGTTAGAGCGACGGGCGCTTCCATTCAAGGCCGGACATTGCCATGTTCGTCGGCGACGGAGCCCTGCCATGTCCGACCCGACGCCCGCCAACGCCGATGTTGCAGCCTTTTTCGATGCGCTCGATCCACCGTTGCGGCGGCAGCTGCTCGGCGTTCGTGGGGCCATATTGGCGGCGGCGGCGGGCTTGCCGAACCCTGTGGCCGTCGATGAAACCCTGAAATGGGGCGAACCGAGTTACCGGTTGACCGGAAAAGGCCGTGGCACGGCGGTTCGGATCAATCACAGCGCCAGTGGCGAGATCGTACTGCTGTTCCACTGCAAGACCGCGCTGGTAGCGCGTATTCGGGAACGCTTCGGTGCGACGCTTGCCTATGACAGCAACCGCGCAGTCATATTGCGCGGCGATCAGGGTAGCGATGCAACATTGATTGGCGACCTAGCGACCCATAGTTTTACGTACCGTGCGTGATAGTGACGTGGTGACGCCGCCCGCGGCCAGCAAAGCACCTTCGCGGCAGACCCGGCGTCTGTTCAATACCTAACCCGGCTCGCTCGCCGACGGCGGATCGCTAGCCGGGAAACTGTCGTCGAGCGCTGCGTCGAGCACCGCTTCGCGCTTGTTGCGCTCGATGCTGCCCGCCATGCGGGCAAGCTGCTTGGGCGTCGCCTCGGTCTGGTACCTCGCCTTCCAGTCGGCTTGCGGCATGCCATAGACATGGCTGCGTGCCGACACCTTGTCGACCGCCAGTCCGTCCGCGTGCGCCGCCTCCTCGATCCAATCACCGAGGCAATTGCGGCAGAAGCCGCTCGACCCCATCAGCTCGACATTCTGCACATCGGTACGGTGCGCCAGATGGTCGAGCAGCCGCCGGAATGCCGCCGCTTGCACCCGGTCGCGGGTCGCATCGTCACCGAAGGCGTCAATGAATACGTCTGTCATGCGCGTGTCTCCCGTGGCGCGGCGCGCTGCCCTCGGCTACAGCCGCAGCCGATTAGCCGGGAAAGCGCCACCAATGACCGTCCATGTCGAACCGCGCGCCCGTCGGGTCAAGGTGCTTGCCACGCTTGGTCCGGCGTCATCGACCCAAGACCGGATCTTTGCCCTGCTCAATGCCGGGGCCGATGCCTTTCGCGTCAACATGAGCCATGGCACCCAGCCCGAAAAAGCGGCTTTGATCGCCGCCATTCGCGCCGTCGAAAAACGCGTCGGACGCCCGCTGACCATCCTTGCCGATCTGCAGGGGCCGAAGCTACGTATCGGGCGGATCGACGGCGGCAGCGCTGAACTGGCGAATGGCGACGACTTCCGGCTCGACCGCGACGAGACACCGGGCAATGCCACCCGCGCCTGCCTGCCGCACCGCGAACTGTTCGCCGCGCTCGCGCCAGGCGCCCGCCTGTTGATCGACGATGGCAAGATCGTGCTGCGGGTGACCGCCGTCACCGATGACGAAATCGACACCGTCGTTGTGACCGGCGGCAAGATCAGCGACCGCAAGGGCGTCAACGTCCCCGATGTCGTGGTGCCGCTGCCGGCGCTGACCGACAAGGACCGTGCCGACCTGAGCTTCGCGCTCGACCAGAACGTCGACTGGATCGCGCTGTCGTTCGTCCAGCGACCGGAGGATGTTGCCGAAGCCCGCGCCATCATCAAGGGCCGCGCGTCGCTGCTCGCCAAGATCGAAAAGCCAGCCGCACTTGAACGCCTTGCCGAGATCATGGAGCTCGCCGATGCCGTCATGGTAGCGCGCGGCGATCTGGGCGTCGAACTACCACCGCAACAGGTGCCCCCGGCGCAAAAGCGCATCGTCGCGATGGCGCGCGCGCTCGGCAAGCCGGTGGTGGTGGCGACGCAGATGCTCGAATCGATGATCGTCTCGCCGTCGCCGACCCGCGCCGAAGTGTCCGACGTCGCAACCGCGATCTACGACGGTGCCGACGCGGTGATGCTGTCGGCGGAAAGTGCCGCCGGGGCGTTTCCCGTCGAAGCCGTTGCGATGATGGATGCCATCGCCCGCGAAGTCGAAGGCGACCCCGGCTATTTCGGGCGGGTGCATTATGCCGACACCGGTGGCGCCGCGACGACCGCCGAGGCGATGACGGCGGCAGCGGCGGCGATCAGCCGGACGGTCGGTGCCAAGGCGATCGTCTGCTTCACCATCAGCGGATCGACGGCGCGCCGCGCCGCCCGCGAACGCGCTGCCGTGCCGGTGCTGTGCCTGACGCCCAAACTCGAGACCGCGCGGCGCATGGGACTCGTCTGGGGCGTCCATGCCGTCACCACCCGCGACGTCGCCGGGTTCGAGGAGATGGTCGAGAAAGCCAAACGCATGGCACTGCGCACCGGAATCGCCACCGGCGGCGATCCGCTGGTGCTGATCGCCGGCGTGCCGTTTTCGACGCCGGGGACGACGAATGTCGTCCATGTCGTGCGGCTGACTGGGCAGGAGCTGGTGGGGTATTGAGCGGTGGTTTCCTCCCCCGTCAGGGGGAGGAAGCTTAACCCATCGCCCGCACCGCCACTTCCAGCTTGCCGTCTTCCACCCGTAATTCGTTGAACGACGGCGGTGTGGCACGAATCCGTTCGGACAGCGTCCCTGCCCCGATCAGGCGCACCTTCCGTCCGCCGATATCGCGCGGCAGATCGAACGGATCGTGGACGTGTCCCGACAGCACCGCACCGACCCCTGCCCGCGCCAGTGCCGTCAGCGCCTCGGCACCGCCGCGCGTCGACCCCCGGCTGAGCGTTTCGGCATCGACCAGCGGGTGGTGCGCCGCGACGATGACAAGATGTCCCGGCGGTGCGGCGGCGACTTCGGCGAGCGTAGCGGCAAGGCTGCGCGCGCTGACATGGCCCTTCGACCAGTTGAGGCGCCACTGGAAACGTGCTGTCGTCACCAGCGGCACAATAGCGACACCCGGGAGTTCGAGCGGCAGCGTCAGCCGTTCCTGAAGTGCGCGGTAACGGTCATAGGGTCGCATGAACCGCGCCACCGGATTGAAATACGGCAGATCGTGGTTGCCGACGCTGATCGCTAGCGGGCGCTTGAGCGACACCAGCCACTCGGTTGCCGCGGCAAATTCATGCGACCGCGCCTGCATCGTCAGGTCGCCGGTGACGATCACCGCATCGGGCTGCTCAGCGTTAACCAGCGCGGCAAACCACGCCAGCGCCGCCTTGTCCTCAGCCCCGAAATGGATGTCGCTGACGTGGAACAGCCGGGTCATGCCGCCGGATCGCGCGTCGTGATGAACGACTCTCGGGTCATGCCGCCGGTAACCTCGGTACCGACCGGCAGCCGCATCGGCTCGCCATCGAACAGCGCCAGCACGTCGCGGTGTCCGGCAATGCGGAACGACGATGCGACGCATTGCGACACCGCCTTTGCCGCCACCCAGTCGCCGGTCAGCCAGTCCCAGCCGAGTTCGGAAATCGACCGCCAGTCGCGCGCTTCGACGGCGTTGACATCGACCCCGCGCCGATCGGGCTTGGCGAGGATCGCCTGATACCGCTCGCGCATCGCCGCGACCCCTGCGATCCGCACATGGTCGCGGAACGTCCGCCCCCACGCCAGCCGCACCGCGCGCCACAGCGACCGGACCTGACCGTTTCGTACCGCCTCGCGTGCGCGGAACCAGTTCGCGGCAGGGCCGATGATCAGCCCGACGAACGCGCGGTGACCGCCCGCCTCGAGGAATGGCAGCGCGGTCCGCCGGTCATCGGCGTGCGCGGCGTGGATAATCGCTGCAGGGTCGGCGGGGCCATGGAGTGTCTTGGCAAGCAGGTTCATCGTGCCGCCCGGCAGAATGAGGAATGCGCCCTGCCAGTCAGTGAGCGCCGACAGCGCGGCGTTGATCGTGCCGTCACCGGCAAACAGCACCAGCGTATCGACCCCTGCCGCATCGAGGCCCTCGGCGGTCGGCAGATCGTCGTCGGGGAAATGCGTGCGACCCGCGAGCGTCAGGCCACGCTCGGTGAAGATCGCCTCCAGCGCGGTGCACTTGTCGGGCGTCGCCGAACCCGACCCGGGATTTGTCACGAACCAGAGCGTTTGCATTGGCGATCCTATCGGGTTGCTGCGAGCCGCAGATGGCGCAGCAGCGCCGTCGCTGCCAGTGCTATCGCCCCGCCGAGCGACCAGCCCGCCAGCACATCGGTTGGCCAATGCACGCCGAGATACACCCGGCTGACACCGATTACCGCCACCAGCAGCAGTGCTGTCACCATCATCACCACCCGCACCGACCGCTGCGGTTCGCCCGCCGCGACAATGGCGCAGAGCGTCAGGTAGAACACCGGGGCGAGGGTCGAATGGCCGCTGGGGAAGCTCGACGACGATACAAGATCGAGATGTGCAACGAAATCGGGGCGCGGTCGCGAGATCAACGATTTGAGCGTCGAGGCAACGACCTGCGTGGCGATGAGCGTCCCGCCGAACACCAGCGCCTCGACGCGGCGGCGTTTGAGCACCAGCACCAGTGTGGCGATAATGCCGAACAGGATCAGCGCGGTGAACCCGCCCAGCGCCGTCAGATCGCGTGCCATTTCCTGCACCCAGCGCGGGCCGATGGGCAGGTTGATATCGCCCGGCGTCCGGAACCACAGCAGTATCATGCGATCGAACGCTTGGGTGCCTCGCTCCTGAACCTCGTCGAGAATGGCAAGGAACAGCCACAACCCGGCAGCGCAGCCGGTTACCGTCAGCAGCAGCCGCAGTTCGATGCGCGGCAGTAGCGGGCGACGGGCAATCGCGTCTGCATCGGAGGCTGGATCGGGCATCGCGTCGTTAACGTTGCGCCGCCGGAAAGGCTCCACCATCAGGCAGGGAGCAGACCAGACACCACCAACGTGGTCCGCAATGTGACGGCGTCGCGGAAGACATGACCGGGAAAGCCCGCCGCTTCACCGGCGGTGACGTTATCGGCGCGGTCATCGATGAACAGCCCCTCGCCCGCCGCCAGACCGAAGCGCTTGAGAGCGAGCGCATAGATTGCCGGGTCGGGCTTGGTCAGGCGTTCGGCACCCGAGACGACGATGTCGCGGAACCGGTCGAATATCGGTGCCGTCGGGCGGAACATCGCCCAGAATTCGGCGGAGAAGTTGGTGATCGCGTAGAGCGGTACACCGGCATCATCGAGTTCAGCGACGAGTTCGAGCATCCCCGGCACCGGCCCGGTAATCGTTTCCAGCCAGCGCGGGCCATAGGCGGCGATCAGATCGGCCTCGCCGGGAAACTCCGCTGCCAATTCGGCGGTGGTTTCGCGCCACGGGCGACCGGCGTCGTGTTGGAAATGCCATTGCGGTGTGACGACATTGGTCAGGAACCAATCGAGCCGAACAGGATCGGCGATCAGCCTGGCGTAGAGCGCGCGGATGTCCCAGCCGTAAAGGACATGCCCGACGTCGAAGACGACCGCGCGTATCGTGGCGCTTGTCATGTGGAGTGGACTTCCCACCCCCGAACCCTCCCGCCAGCGGGAGGGGCGACGATCAACCTTGGCGCGCCTTGAAGCGGCGGTTGGTCTTGTTGATCACATAGGTCCGGCCGTGGCGACGCACGACCTGGCAATCGCGATGGCGCGATTTCAGCGACTTCAGGCTGTTGCGGACCTTCATGGGAAAAATCTCGTGATCTGGATGTGCCGGAAAGAGCGCGCTCGTTATGGGAAGCGGGCGGGTAAGTCAAGGTCGCTACGCCCTATTATGCCCCAACCCCGCCGCCAGCTGGCGTTCCCACGCCAGCGCATCGGCGACGATGGTATCGAGGTCATCGCGTTCGGGGCGCCAGTCGAGCGTGGCATGGATGGCATCGACAGCGGCGACCAGAATCGCCGTATCGCCCGCCCGTCGCGGCTCGATGCGGCGGTCGAGCGTCACGCCCGCCACCCGGTCGACGGCGTCGAGCACCTCGAGCACCGACGCACCGCGACCATAGCCGACATTGAGCGTCAGCGATTGTTCGGGCGCAGCAACAAGTTTGTCGAGCGCGGCGACATGGGCGCGGGCGAGGTCGGTGACATGGATATAGTCGCGGACGCCGGTGCCGTCGGTTGTCGCATAATCGGTTCCGAAGACGCTGACATGCGCGCGCTTGCCGACGACGGCTTCGCTGGCGACCTTGATGAGATGCGTGGCGCCCGCCGTCGACTGGCCCGACCGCCCCTCCGGATCGGCACCGGCGACATTGAAATAGCGCAGCACGGCGTAGTTCAACGGAAGCGCCAGCGCCGTATCGGCGAGCATACGCTCGGTCATCAGTTTCGACATGGCATAGGGGTTGATGGGGTTGGTCGGCTCGTCCTCACGCAAGCCGGGATGGTCGGGCGCGCCGTACACCGTCGCCGTCGATGAAAAGATCATGTGGCGGACGCCCGCCGTCACCACCGCCTCGATCAGGTTACGCGACGCAGCGGTGTTGTTGCGATAGTATTTGAGCGGGTCGGCGACCGATTCGGGAACGATGATCGACCCGGCAAAATGCATCACCGCACCGATATCATGGTCAGCCAGCACCCGCCCGACGAACGCGATATCGGCGACATCGCCTTCGACCAGCGGTACGCCGTCGGGGACAGCGCTGCGGAAACCGGTCGAGAGATTATCGAGCACAACGACCTGCCGTCCGGCGTCACGCAGCGCCAGCACCGCATGGCTGCCGATATAGCCTGCCCCGCCGGTGACGAGTATGGTTGGGGACGGGCTTGTCATTGGCTTCACCTGAATGTTTGCGGTGGGCGCGGGGTCATGCGACGAACCGTGCCCGTGGGGCGTTGTGTGTGCAACGACAATGACCCGCCAAAGGAGTTGGTTCCATGCTACCCAGACTGTCCATCCTCGCCGCTGCCGCGCTGGCGCTTGCCGGGTGCGCCACCCAGCGCACCGCCGAAGTCACCCGCTTCCACCTCGGCCAGCCGATCCCTGCCGATACCATCGCGCTGGTGCCGGTGTACGGCAGCGAAGCCTTCAATCTCGAATACCGTACCTATGCCGATGCGCTGGCGCGCGAACTGGCGACTGTCGGCTTCCGCCCCGTCGGGACCGGTGACCGCCCGGCCTATGAAGCCGTGCTCAAGGTCGAACAGACAACCCAGCCATCGGCCCGCCCGCGTTCGCAAAGCCGGGTCAGCTTCGGTTTCGGCCTTGGTGGCGGCGGTGGCTACCGTGGCGGCGTCGGCGGCGGGGTCGGTATCGGCACCAGCGTGCCCGTTGGCCGGGCGCGCGAGAACCTCGTCGGCGTGAATTTCCTGTCGCTGCAGATCAAGCGCAAGTCCGACAGCACCATCGTCTGGGAAGGCCGCGCCACCGAACGCGTCGAAGAGTCGGATCGCGGCAGCGGCCTTGCCGACGCGGTGCCCAGCCTTGCCCATGCGCTGCTGGCCGGCTTTCCCGGTGCCGCAGGCCAGACCATCAGGGTACCGGTGAAATAATGCTCGACGTCAATTCGGCCTTCGATTCGGGCAATATCGAGGTTCGGCATATTGCTGGCACCGGGGATATCGAACTGGCGATCCGCAAGGACCGCGATTCGGATTTCTTCCAATGGTTCCACTTCCGGCTGTCGGGGGCGCGCGGGCTGCCGTGCGTGCTCCGCATTACCGGGCTCGCCGCCAGCGCCTACCCCGGCGGCTGGCCGAACTATCGCGCCGTGGCATCGGAAGACCGGCAGGACTGGCGGCGGATCGAGACGAGCTACGATGCCGACGCCGCGGGCGGCCAGTTGACGATCCGGGTGACGCCGCACAGCGATGCCATCTGGATCGCCTATTTCGCGCCCTATTCGATGGAGCGGCACCACGACCTGATCGCGCGTATCGGCCAATGCGACGGTGTCCAGACCGAAGTCATCGGCCATAGCATCGAAGGCCAGTCGATCGATCTGGTGCGGATCGGCGACGGGCCGCGGCAAGTCTGGCTCTATGCCCGCCAGCACCCTGGTGAGAGCATGGCCGAATGGTGGATGGAAGGCGCGCTCGAGCGGCTCGTCGATGCTGCCGATCCGGTGGCGCGATCACTGCGCCGCGCCGCGACCTTCCACATCGTCCCCAACATGAACCCCGACGGGTCGTGCCGGGGGCATTTGCGGACCAATGCCAAAGGGGTCAACCTCAACCGCGAATGGCACGCGCCGACGCTCGAGCGCTCGCCCGAGGTGCTGTGCGTCCTCGAACGGATGAAGCAAACCGGCGTCGATTTCGCCATGGATGTCCACGGCGACGAATCGATCCCGCACGTCTTCATTGCCGGGTTCGAAGGCATTTTGTCGATCACCGACCGTCAGCTGGCGCTGCTTGGCGATTATAAAACGCGCCTGACGCGGCTGACGGCGGACTTCCAGACCCGTGTCGGCTATCCCCCGGCGGGACCCGGACGCGCCAATTTGGCGATGAGCACAAACGCGCTCGCCGAGCGGTTCGGCTGTCTGGCGATGACGTTGGAAATGCCGTTCAAAGATAACAACGATCTGCCCGACCGCGCGCGGGGCTGGTCGCCCGAGCGCTCGAAAGCCCTCGGGCGCGATTGTCTGGCGGCGCTGGCCGAGATGGTTGGAGACTTGCGGTAACCCCCTCCCCCGCAAGGGAGGGAGAATAACGCTACATCGCCGCCATCAGTTCGGCCTTGCGGGCGGCCAACTGCGCGCCGAGCGCCTTGAGGTCGACGCCCGCCTTCTTCGACTGCGGGAACATCTCCTCCTCTTCTTCCTCGACGTGATGGCCGATCAGTTCGCTGAGCACCGTCACCTTGGCGGCGTAGAGTTCCTCGCTGCCGTCCATCGCCATGATCTGGGCTATCAGGTCCTTCGCCGAGGCGTGTTCGACGACAGCCTCGTTGACCATGTCGTCTTCGACCTTGGGCTTGACCGCCGGATAATAGATTTCTTCCTCGATCGTCGTATGGACAATCAACGCCTGGCAGACCTGCTGGGCGATAGCGACGCGATCGGTATCCGACGCCTTTTCGAATGCCTTGAACAGCTTTTCGGCCTCGCGGTGATCGGCCTTGAGCAGGGCAATCGCATCCTTGGCGCGCGCCGCAGCAGCGGGCGCTGCGGCCTTGGTCGCCTTATTGGCGGCGGACGATGTGGCGGGTGCCTTTGGGGTTGCAGTAGGCGAACGGCGGGTCGGCTTTGCGGCGGTGGCCATCGGATTTCCCTTTGCTAATGGACTAAAGCACAGGATTCCTAAGGCGACCGAAAGTTCCTTCAGCCCGCCCAATCCCGCCGCGCATAGCCTTGCGCCCACAGCAGCGCGGTGAGGTCACCAAAGCGCACCGCCGCATCCGCCGCCGCCGCCGCCTTGGGCTTGGCATGATAGGCGATGCCCAACCCGGCCGCCTCAAGCATCGGAATGTCGTTCGCCCCGTCGCCGACCGCCAATGTCGCAGCCACGTCGATTCCCCGCGCCGCCGCCGCCGTCCGCAGCGCCGCGCGCTTTGCTGCCGCATCGACGATCGGCCGGGCAACCGCACCCGTCAGCCGCCCATCGGCGATCAGCAGCGTGTTGGCATGGACTTCGGCAAAGCCGATTTCGGCACCGACCGGACCGGCGAAAGCCGTGAAGCCACCCGAGATCAGGATCGTATGCGCGCCATGGGCTGCCATCGTCTTGACCAGCGTCACCGCGCCGGACGTCAGCCGCACCCGCTCCGCGCGGCAGCGGTCGATGGCGCCCGAGTCGAGCCCCTTGAGCAACGCCACCCGCGCATCGAGCGCTTGCGCAAAGTCGAGCGCGCCGCGCATCGCGGCGTCGGTGACGGCGGCGACCTCGGCCTTCAACCCGGCATAGTCGGCGAGTTCGTCGATGCATTCGCATTGGATCATCGTCGAATCCATGTCGGCGATCAGCAGCCGCTTGCGACGGTGGGCGTCATCGGGCTGCACGACGACGTCGGTATCGGCGAGCGCTGCCTCGAGCGCGGCGCGCGCCGCCGCGGCATCAAGACCCGCAAACGGCAGGTCGCATGCTTGGCCTGCGTCGATCCAGCGCAGGGGTCCGGGTTCGCCGCCGGCGGCACGCAGCGCGTCGCTTGCCGCCGCGACCGCACCGGGCGACAAGGGTGAACCGATGAGCGTGGCAATCAACATTCCGTCTCCGCAGGCAGGCGACCCACCGCCGCTGGTTGTCATTGCAGGGGCAACCGCGAGCGGCAAGTCGGCGCTGGCGCTCGATCTCGCCGAACGCAGCGGCGGGGTCGTCATCAACGCCGACGCCAGCCAGTTGTACGCCGACCTGCGCATCCTGTCGGCGCAGCCATCACCCGACGACGAAGCCCGAGCACCCCACCGCCTCTATGGGATCCTCGACGCCGCCGATCCGGCGTCGGCACCACGCTGGGCGGCGCTGGCCAAAGCCGAGATCGCCGCCGCGCACGCCGCCGGACGCCTGCCGATCTTGACCGGCGGCACCGGATTGTATCTGCGCACCCTGCTCGACGGCATCGCCCCGGTGCCACCGATCGACCCTGACGTGCGCAACGCGGTCAACGCGATGCCCGTCGCCGACGCCTATGCCGCGCTCCGACACGAAGACCCCGCCGCCGCCGCGCGCCTCAACCCCGCCGACCGCACCCGCGTCTGCCGCGCGCTTGAAGTCGTGCGCGCCACCGGGCGGACACTTGCTTCGTGGCAATCCGCGCGCAGCGGCGGAATCGGCGGCGACGTGACCTTGGCAGCGTACATTGTCGACGTCCCCCGGCCCGAACTCTATCGCCGCATCGAAGCCCGCGTCGGCGTCATGGTTGCAGGCGGCGCCGTCGCCGAAGCGCAAACGCTCGCTGCCCGCACCCTGCCGCCGTCGCTGCCGGCGATGAAGGCCATCGGCGTGCCCGAACTGCTCGCCGTCGCCGCCGGAACCGCAACGCTTGCCGAAGCCACCGCCGCAATGACGCTCGCCACCCGCCGCTACGCCAAGCGCCAAACGACGTGGTTCAATAACCAGTGCGGCGACTGGCAGCGGGTGTCCGGAGCGTAAACATTGCAACGTTTCGGTAACTTTCTCATGGCAATGTAATTTTTCAAACAGGGGAGTCCGCGATGATCAAAGCTGTGTTCGGTACGGTCGCACTCTTGTGTGTGGCAACCGCCGCCCCCGCAACGGCGGCAAGGCCCACCCTCTACGTCTTTGGCGACAGTCTTGCCGATACCGGCAATGCCTATCTTGGCTCGGGCGGGCTCGCGGCCAATCCGGCGTTCGGCTATTTTCAGGGCCGCTTCAGCAACGGCCCGGTGTTCACCGACTATATTGCCAAGGGCCTCAACGGCAGCTTCAGCAAGCCCTTCCTGCTCGGCGGCAGCAACTATGCCGTTGGCGGCGCGCGGGCGGCGGGCAATGCCGTCGATGCCGGCAGCGGCCTGACGATCCCCGGTCTCAATACGCAGCTTGGCATCTACGGCTCGGTTTCGGGCGGTGCGGCCGATCCCAACGGCGTCTATCTGATCGATTTCGGCAACAATGACGTCAACGCTATCCTCGGCGGCGACACCTATGGCCTGACCCCGCAGGCCTATGGCGCGCAATATGCCAGCAACTTCGCCAATGCCGTGCTGGGCCTCAGCCTCGCCGGCGCCACCAAGATCATCGTGCTCGGCGTTCCCAATCCGTCGAATCCCGTCGGGCAGGCACTGCAGGCGCAACTCAATGCCGCGCTCGATAGCGTTAGCCCGTTCGTCAGCGCGCAGGTCACCCGCTTCGACCTGTTCGGCTTCTTCACCCGGTTGCAGGCGCATCCGACCGAATTTGGCCTGACTGCCGATGTTAATTTCACCACGCCGTGCATCGCCGCGCGCCCGGTGATTGCCGGGTCGATCGATTGCACCGGTTATTTCAGTTTCGATGGCATTCACCCCACCGCCCCGGTGCATCTGGCGCTCGGTCGCGAAGTCAGCCTTGCCGCCGGCCTTGCTGCCGTCCCGGAAAGCTCGACATGGGCGATGCTGATTGCCGGGTTCGGTCTGGTCGGTGCGGCGGCGCGGCGGCGGCGCATGGTGGCGATTACGCACTAGGGTAGCCTTTCCCGCCAGCAGATGAGGGGCCAACATGCTGCCGACACGCCCCTCGACTGCGGCAATAGCAATAATATTGCGCAAAAACCCCTTGACCCGCTAATTTCCCGTCGCTAATCCCCGTCGCTTGAATAGGGAATGGCGGAAAGGCCGCAGTGTGAGCCGGGAATTAAGCGGAGCCGAAATCGTCGTGCAGGCGCTGACCGATCTCGGGGTCGAGGTCGTCTTCGGCTATCCCGGCGGGGCCGTGCTGCCGATTTACGACGCATTGTTTCAACAGCAACGCATCCGGCATATCCTCGTTCGCCACGAACAGGCCGCTGTCCACGCCGCCGAAGGCTATGCGCGCAGCAGCGGCAAGGTCGGCGTCGTGCTCGTCACCTCCGGCCCCGGTGCCACCAACGCCGTCACCGGCATCACCGACGCGCTGATGGATTCGATTCCGATCGTCGTCATCACCGGGCAGGTGCCGACGCATCTGATCGGCACCGATGCCTTTCAGGAATGCGACACCGTCGGCATCACGCGGCATTGTTCGAAACATAATTACCTTGTGAAAGACACCGCGAAACTCGGCGGGGTGATTCACGAGGCGTTTTATATCGCGCAATCGGGACGCCCCGGACCGGTGGTTGTCGATATACCAAAAGACGTGCAGATTTTCAAGGCCAAATACACCAAGCCGGTTAGTATCAGCCATAAGACCTACAAGCCGCAGGTTAAGGGCGATCTTGCGGCCATCGAAGCGGCGGTCGAGATGCTGGCAGCCGCTGAACGCCCGATCCTGTATACCGGCGGCGGCATCATCAATTCGGGGACGGCGGCGACGGCGCTGCTGCGGGTGCTCGCCAAGCTCACCGGTGCGCCGGTGACATCGACGCTGATGGGGCTCGGCACCATGCCCAACGAGCATCCGCAATTTCTCGGCATGCTCGGGATGCACGGCAGTTACGAAGCCAATATGGCGATGAACCGCTGCGACCTGATGGTCTGTTTGGGCGCGCGGTTCGATGATCGGGTGACCGGGCGGCTCGACGCCTTTTCGCCTGACAGCCGCAAGATCCATGTCGATATCGACCGGTCATCGATCAACAAGACGGTGCGGGTCGATCTCGGCATCGTCGGCGATGTCGGCGGCGTGCTCGAGGACATGATCAAGGTCTGGCGGGCACGCGGCCACAAGGCAGCAGACCTTGATCGCTGGTGGGACGATATCGCCGGCTGGCGGGTACGCGATTCGTTCGGCTTCGAACAGAAGGGCAAGGAACTGCTGCCGCAGCACGCGATCAAGCGGCTGTACGAAATGACCAAGGCGAAGAAGCCGATCGTCAGCACCGAAGTCGGCCAGCACCAGATGTGGGCGGCGCAGCACTTCGGTTTTGACGCGCCGAACAAATGGCTGACCAGCGGCGGGCTGGGGACGATGGGCTATGGCCTGCCGGCCGCCATCGGCGCGCAGATCGCCCATCCGGGTGCGTTGGTCATCGATATCGCTGGCGAGGCGAGCATTCAGATGAACATCCAGGAACTGGGGACGGCGACGCAGTACCGCCTGCCGGTGAAGATCTTCATCATCAACAACGAGTATATGGGGATGGTCCGCCAGTGGCAGGAGCTGAACCACGGCGGGCGGTACAGCGAAAGCTATTCCGATTCGCTGCCCGATTTCGTCAAGCTGGCCGAGGCGTATGGCTGGAAGGGTGTGCGGATCGAGGACGCCGACGGGCTCGACGCGGGCATCGAGGCGATGCTGGCGCACGACGGGCCGGTGGTCGTCGATTGCCGGGTGGCGAAACTGGCGAACTGCTTCCCGATGATTCCGTCAGGGGCGGCGCATACCGAGATGATGCTCGACGGCGATCAGACCCGCGGCGAAGCCGATGAAGACGCGAAGGCGCTGGTGTGATGGCCATCGTCGCAAACTCGTCGCTTCCGGGAGCAGCAGACACGCTTACTATGTTTGACGCCTTTCGAACCATGCACGAGTTCCTCGCCGCATTTTGGGAGCGCGGCGACAAGCAGAATGATGAGCTTGCCATGCTCCTCAGCTCGATGGAGCTTTACGATCCTGACGACCCCGTGCCGCTCGATATTGCGCAATGGCATGACTTCGTGGAAGCGCGTGACCGAGCGCAGCGCGTTTCCTCGCGATGAAACACGCCCCCTCCTCCCCCCATACCCTCTCCATCCTCGTCGACAACGAGGCCGGTGTCCTCGCGCGCATTGTCGGGCTGTTTTCGGCGCGGGGGTATAACATCGAAAGCCTGACCGTCGCCGATGTGACGCAGGACCACAGCGTCAGCCGCATCACCGTCGTCACCTCCGGCCCGCCGCCGGTAATCGAGCAGATCATCGCCCAGTTGGACCGGCTGGTCCCCGTCCACCGCGTCCTCGACCTGACCGCGCTCGGCCCCCATGTCGAGCGCGAGATGGCGCTGGTCAAGGTCGCGGGCGCGGGCGAGAAGCGCGTCGAGGCGCTGCGGCTCGCCGACATCTTCCGGGCGCGGCCGGTCGATACGACGACGGGGAGCTTCGTGTTCGAGGTTTCCGGCTCGACCGAGAAGGTCGACAGCTTCATCACGCTGATGCGCGAAGTCGGGCTCGTCGAGGTGGCGCGCACCGGCGTGGTGGCGATCGCGCGCGGGGCGGAGCCGGTTTAGGTGGAGTTTCCCGAAAAACCATCGCATCAAATGCTTGCTGGGCTGAAAGCTATCGCATTCGGGCTAAGTGAGATTGCTAAGGGTACGGAACGAAGCGTTCGTACGCCGTTACTGGCTATCGCTGTGATAGTGGCTTGGATGACCGCCTGCGCAGTCACGATTTTCACCTATTCGATGATAATGATTTTCCCTGCAGAAAAATGGGGGTATGGCCTCGTTGTTATATTAACAATAATCCTATTGATTTTTAAGCGAGATATCTCGATATTTGTATTCCTAATTTGCTTTTCTATATTTTTGTATTTTGGAATTGGCCATTGGTTTGTTGGTATAATTCTTTCCGGTATTTCTTCATTAATGCCATTGGTAGTGAGATCGTTCCTGGAGATGATCAGCTCGGCGCTGAGAACTTTATTGAAAACTGGTAGAGGATAGAAATGCGCGTTTATTATGATGCCGATGCCGATGGCGGGCTGATCAAGACCAAGTCCGTCGCCATTATCGGCTACGGCAGCCAGGGCCATGCCCATGCGCAGAACCTGCGCGACAGCGGCGTGGCGGACGTCATCGTCGCGCTCAAGCCAGGCTCCAAAACCGCTGCCAAGGCCGAAGCGGCCGGGTTCCGCGTCATGTCGAACGCCGATGCCGCCGCGCACGCCGACGTCGTGATGATCCTCGCCCCCGACGAATATCAGGCGGGCATCTACGCCGACGACCTCGCTCCCAATATGAAGCCGGGTGCCGCACTCGCCTTCGCCCATGGCCTCAACGTGCATTTCCAGCTGATCGAACCGCGCGCCGATTTGGACGTCTTCATGATCGCGCCGAAGGGCCCCGGCCACACCGTGCGCAGCGAATACGCCCGCGGCGGCGGCGTCCCGTGCCTGATCGCCATCCACCAGGACGCCAGCGGCAACGCCCATGACGTCGCGCTGAGCTATGCCAGCGCCATCGGTGGCGGACGCAGCGGCGTCATCGAAACCAGCTTCCGCGAGGAATGCGAAACCGATCTGTTCGGCGAGCAGGCGGTACTGTGCGGCGGCCTCACCCACCTCATCCAGGCGGGCTTCGAAACGCTGACCGAGGCGGGGTACGCGCCCGAAATGGCGTATTTCGAATGCCTCCACGAAGTGAAGCTCATCGTCGATCTGATGTACGAAGGCGGCATCGCCAACATGCGCTATTCGATCTCGAACACCGCCGAATATGGCGACATCACCACCGGCCCGCGCATCATCACCAGCGAAACCAAGGCCGAGATGAAGCGGGTGCTCGCCGACATCCAGGGCGGGCGGTTCGTGAAGAACTTCATCCTCGATAACCGCGCCGGCCAACCCGAACTCAAGGCCAGCCGCAAGGCCGCCGCCGCGCATCCGATCGAGGAAGTCGGCGCTCGGCTGCGCGCGATGATGCCGTGGATCGGCAAGAACGCGCTGGTCGACAAGGCCAAAAATTGAGCCGTTGCCCCTCCCCGCTGGCGGGGAGGGGCGCGGCCGACGGTGCCGAGTGTTGGATTTGGCTGTAGGATCGCATTCCTATTTCGGCACAGGCAAGCTGTTGGTTTTAAGCTGTTTATCGCCACAAACGCGAATCCGACGCGAGGCGTTTGACATGGAACTCAATCGTCGGCGGGCAGCGCGTCGAACGGCACGTCGGGCATATCGACCAAGGCTTCGAGCTGCGCGACAAAGCGCCCTTCGATGTTCGGCGCATCGTAATCGTTGACGCGGAAATCATAGTTGCGGAGCATGAACATCAGCAGCTTGTCGCTATAGACGATCCGTGTTCCCTTGACCTCGCCGTTCTTCATGATCGGCGTTGTCGCGCCGCTGAGGACGCGTTCGAAGGCGGCGTCGCGCGCGGTGACGACGCAATGCATGATCGTCGCCGACCATGCGGCGCGGAAGGCGGTGGCCGCCGGATGGGCGCGCAGGCGATACGCCGACGACACCGACATGCCGACCATGTCCGCCGAACGTTGGATCGAGCCGGTTTGCGCCAGCAATTTCAGAAACATGCGTTGCCGTTCGACGGTCCAACCTGAGCGGCGACGGGTTGGAACCAGCGCGCGTGTCGGCTCGGCCTCCGCTACCGCGACGGCGGCTGTCGCATGTGCCGCGACGGCGGCTGCCGCACGCTCTGCTACGGCGGCTGTCGCACGCTCCGGCGCGGGAGCAGCGGCGCTTCGCAATCGCGCGACCAGCTCGCTGCGCGGGACAGGACGGTGTTTCCTATGCTGGCTCATGACGCGTAAATAACCCAATTGGATTATTACGTCAAGATTTATCACCAATATCTTCGAGTATTTCGCCGCGCACGCGAACCGAACGCGTCGCGATCTGCACTTCATAAAGGAACAGCAGCAGCCCGGCGATCAGCAGCGCCATCGTCGCCACGAACAGCGGGGCGACCGCCGACGACAGCCGAAACTCGACGAAATCGGCGACGAACATCAGCGCGACGACGACACAAACGAACAGCGCCGACAGCGTGCACAGCGCGATCGCCCAATGCGCCGCCGCCATCCGTCGCCCGAGAATCCGCAATTCGCTCCGCGCCCGGGCGCGCGCCAAGGGATCGTAGCCGCCAAGTTCGGCCTCCAGCAGCCGCGCCCGGTCGACCACCCGCCCCAACCGCGCCGACAGGACGTTGAGGATCGACGCGATGCCGGTCAGCAGGAACACCGGCGCCAGTGCCAATTGAATGATCTGGGCGATGGTGTTGACGGGGATCGCAGGGTGCATCCGCGCTCCTTGCGAGGTCGGCGCGCTCCACGCAAGGTAGCGCCGCGTGCGCGACACGCTTGACCGATCGGTTCTGTCCTGCAACGAAATCAGGACTCCTGAATCGGGCGACGCGATTTGAGCAGCGATCAGACAAAATTTATCAAGCTTGGCGACGATCCGGCGGCGCGCGACGAAGAACGCCGCCACTGCTTGGAACTGGTATCGGGCGATGATGCCGGACGGCGCTTCGTCGTGCCGGCGGCGGGCGTCGCCGTCGGCCGCACCGCTCCGGCCGATCTGATCTTTGCCGAAGACAATGTTTCACGGCTGCATTGTCGGCTAGAGCCGCGCGGCGACGACATCGTTGTCATCGATCTGGGTTCGACGAACGGTACGTTCATCAATGGCTGGCGTATCGACGGCACCGCCGTGCTGCCGATTGGCGCGACGCTGAAAATCGGCCGCCAGCTGTTCAAACACGAAGTGCTAACCCACCGGCAGCTGCAGAAGCATGAAGAGGAACAGCGTCATCTCGATGCCGCCGCCAGTTATGTCGCGGCGCTGCTGCCACCACCGATCAGCGACGGGCCGATCTGCGCCGATTGGGTGTACCGGCCAAGTTCAAAGCTCGGCGGCGACGCCTTCGGATATGACTATCTGACAGCGACGCAGTTCGTCTTTTACCTCATCGATGTGTCGGGCCATGGTGCGGGGGCGGCGATGCACAGCGTCGCGGTGATGAACCTGTTACGCCAACGCGCCCTGCCTGCCACCGACATGGCCGATCCGGCGGCGGTACTGGCGACGCTCAATGCGCTGTTCCAGATGGAACGCCACGCCGACATGTATTTTACCATGTGGTATGGGGTCTTCGACACGGTTTCGAGGCGGCTCGATTTTGCGGCGGCCGGGCATCATCCCGCCTTCATGGTGCCGGCGGCACGCGGCACGGCGACGCCGCTTGGCACCCGCAACAGTATGATCGGCGCCCTGCCGAACCGGGCGTACAAGGCCGATTCAACGGTCGTCCCCCGCGGTGCCGCGATCTATCTGTTCAGTGACGGCGTCTTTGAAATCATCACCAAGGCCGGGGCGCAATGGGGCCTGACGGATTTGCTGCCGCAATTGATCGCCGGGCCCGCCGATACGGTTGGTGAATGTGAGCGGCTGCTGCGTTTCGTCCGCGATACCGCGCAGGGTAGCGAACTCGACGATGATTTCTCGCTCGTCCTGCTGACCTTCAGCTGATATTTTCGCAAAACACAAAAGGGCTTTAGACATGCAGATCGATTGCAGCGACGTCGATGGTTTCCAATGCATCAGGCTTTCGGGGCGGCTCGATACCGCCGGGGTCGGCAACGGCGAACTCGGCTTTACCGCAATGGCGGCGACGGCGTCCAAACCGGTCATCGTCGATCTTGGCGAGGTCAGCTTCATCGCGTCGCTGGCGGTGCGCATGTTCATCAGCACTGCGCGGGCGGCGGCGCGCAAGGGCGGCAAGCTCGTGCTGTTCGGCGCCAATGCCGCGGTCACCGAGATTATCGAGACGATGGGCCTCGACGAGATCGTCGCGGTCGCGCCCGACCAGGCTGGCGCGCTTGCCCTTGCCCGGGAGTGACCCGCCGCTCTGCCGGGCAAAGTACGACGACGGCAGTTTGCAGCTTGCGCTGCGTAACGCCATCGGCGCGATTGCGGCGGCGCAGGCGGCAATCGAGACCTTTGGCGCGACGGCTGCCATGCCTGCCCGACTCCAGAACCGCGTCGAGGTGGTGTTCGAGGAGATTGTTTCCAACATCATCCGCCACGGGTTCGATCATGGGACAGCGCAATCGATTGCAGTGACAATGACGGCGTCGCCGCAGCGGGTGACACTGTGCTTCGAAGACGATGGCAGAGCTTTCAACCCATTGACGCTGCCGCCGCCCAAAACCTTTGGCAGCCTGGCGACCGCTAAGATCGGCGGGCTGGGCGTGGCGACCGTCCGCCGGCTGGCGGCCGACATCGATTATCAGCGCGTCAACGACGCCGACGGCCACGCCTGCAACCGGCTGACCGTCACATTGGCACGCGAACCAGCGCCTGAGACATGCGCCGGACGATAGCGCTACTGGACCGTCGCGCCGCAATCGGTTAAACCATTCCTATGATCGTTTCGCCGACCTTGCTGCTTCGACTTACGCGCCCTTAGGCGCGATGTTTGCGGCTGGGCCGATGCCCGGCGACCGCGCCTGAGGGATTTCCGCTCGACCACCCGGAAAACACCAAGCGACAGGCCAATCCCATGACCGATCATATCCGTATTTTCGACACGACGCTGCGCGACGGCGAACAATCGCCCGGCTGTTCGATGAACCTCGAGGAAAAACTCAAGGTTGCCGCCCAACTCGAGGCGCTGGGCGTCGATGTCATCGAAGCCGGTTTCGCCATTGCCAGCGAAGGCGATTTCGCAGCGGTGACCGAAGTCGCCAAGGCGTGCCAGACCGCCATCGTCGCGTCGCTGGCGCGCGCCGCGTTGGGCGATATCGACCGTGCCTGGGCGGCCGTGCGCCACGCCAAGCAGCCGCGCATCCACACCTTCATCGCCACCTCGCCACTGCACATGCGCGCCAAGCTCAACATGACGCCCGAGGCGGTGCTCGATGCCATCGCGGCATCGGTCGGCCATGCCCGCAACCTGTGCGGCGACGTCGAATGGTCGGCGGAGGATGCGACGCGCACCGATCCCGACTTCCTGTGCCGCGCCGTCGAAGTGGCGATCAGGGCCGGGGCGACGACGATCAACCTGCCCGATACCGTCGGCTATGCGACGCCCGAAACCTATGGCGCGATGTTCCGGGATGTCATCGGGCGGGTGCCCGACGCCGACAAGGCGATTTTTTCGACGCATTGCCACAATGATCTGGGGCTGGCGGTGGCGAATACGCTGGCGGCGATCATGGCGGGGGCGCGCCAGTGCGAGGCGACGGTCAACGGCATCGGCGAACGTGCGGGCAATGCCGCCGTCGAGGAAATCGCCATGGCGATCAAGGTCCGCCACGATGTGCTGCCGGTGCGCACCGGGATCGTTTCGACCGAAATCACCAAGGCGTCGCGGCTGGTGTCGGGCATCACCGGCATGGCGGTGCAGGCCAACAAGGCGATCGTCGGGGCCAATGCCTTTGCCCATGAAAGCGGCATCCATCAGGACGGCATGATCAAGGATTCGAGCACCTACGAGATCATGACACCCGAAAGCGTTGGCATGGGGGCGACCAACCTTGTCCTCGGCAAGCATTCGGGGCGGGCGGCGTTCAAACAGAAGCTCGGCGAACTCGGTTACGACCTCAGCGACAATGAATTCGGCGATGCCTTCAAGCGCTTCAAAGATCTTGCCGACGCCAAGAAGACGGTGTTCGACGAGGATATCGTCGCCTTGGTCGACGATCAGGTGTTGCGCGCGCACGACCGTATCCAGGTCGTCGAAGTCGAAGTCTATTGCGGATCGAACGGCCCGCAGCGCGCCATTCTGACTTTGAGCATCGACGGCGAGGAGGCGACGGCAGCAGTGCGCGGCAACGGCCCGGTCGATGCGCTGTTCGCTGCCGTGCGCAAGCTGGTGCCGCACGACGGCACGACGCTCCAACTGTATCAGGTCCATGCAGTAACGGCGGGAACCGACGCGCAGGCCGAAGTGTCGGTGGTACTGGCCGAAGATGGCCGCACGGCACGCGGTACGGGCGCGCATACGGATACGCTCGTCGCGTCGGCAAAGGCCTATGTGAATGCGCTCAACAAGCTGACGGTGAAGCGCGGGCGCAGCGCGTTGGCGGCGGCCGGTTAGGGCTTGCCGCAGCTGCCTTTGCCGTGCGTCTCAATGCAGCCGTCGTTGCAGGACGCCCCGGCCTTGCCGCGCTTGTCGTCGCAAGCTCCCACGGTATCAGTGCCGGTCTTTGTAATGGTGCAGCTGCCACCACCGGTGCCGGTCGACAGCGTATAGGATTTGCCGCCGCATTCGAGCAGGATCGATGCCTTCGACTTCTTGATTACGGTGCCAATCGTGTCTGCGGCGGGCGGTGCGGCAAGCGCGGCGCCGGCGAACAGAAAGAAAGCACAAGCGGCGATGCGCAGCATAGTTATCATCCTATGATTATAACAAAATATTAACTATCATAAAAGATTTACCGGCGCAAGCGCAACGTCATCCGAACAGTTTTCCAAAGCGCCATTGGCGAACTTTATCGCAGCGGGCTTGCCCTGATTTGCCGCAAACTCTCCATGACATAAACATAGCATCGATTGATGCGATTTGCGATGCGAGCCTTGCTTTTGACTGCAGCAAGCGTTTGCCTTCGCGGTCATGCCGGGCGATGTTCAGGCATCAACCAACGGGACGATGTGACATGACGCGATGGTGGAGTGTGGCACTGCTTGCCGGGATCGCCGGGCCAGCGATGGCGCAAACCCAAGGCCCTGCCGAACAGGCGACCCGCGCCGCGCTTGCCCGGGCGGCGGCGATCGATCCGCGGATTCATGCGATCGTCGCGCTCGATCCGACGGCGCTCGATCAGGCGCAGCGGCTCGATCGGCTTCGCATGGCGCGGGGTCCGCTGTTCGGTATGCCGGTGCTGATCAAGGACAATATCGAAACCGCCGGGCCGTTGCCGACGACAGCGGGGAGTCTCGCGCTCAGGGACAATGTCACGGGTCGCGATGCGCCGCTGGTGGCGCGGCTGCGCACTGCAGGGGCGGTCATTCTCGGCAAGACCAACCTCAGCGAATGGGCGAACATTCGTGGCGACGCGTCGATTTCGGGGTGGAGCGCGGTCGGCGGCCAGACGCGCAACCCGCACGCGCTCAACCGGACGCCGTGCGGATCGTCGTCGGGCAGCGGCGCGGCGGTCGCTGCCGGGATCGTCGATGCGGCGATTGGCACCGAAACCGATGGCTCGGTCACCTGCCCCGCCGCCGTCAACGGCATCGTCGGGCTGAAGCCGACCGTTGGCCTCGTCAGCCGGACGCATATCGTGCCGATCAGCCATAGTCAGGACACCCCGGGGCCGATGACGCACGATGTGCGGACGGCGGCACTGCTGCTGACAGCGATTGCCGGGAGCGACCCCGCCGACCCGGCCACCGCCGCCGCCGACAGCCACCGCAGCGATTATGCCGCGGCGCTCGACGCCGACGCGTTGCGCGGCGTCCGCATCGGCGTCATGCGGTTTGCCACCGGCTGGTCGGCACCGGTCGATCTGGTGTTCGAACGCGCGCTCGGCGTGCTGCGGGCGCAAGGCGCAGTGCTCGTCGATGTCGCGGCCCCCAAGGACCGCAAGCTGATCGGTCCCGACGAAACCATTGTGCTGCGTACCGAACTCAAGGCCGATCTCAACGCCTATCTCGCGACCCTGCCGCCGCGTGTAAAAACGCGCAGCCTCGCCGATGCCATCGCCTTCAACGCCGCCAACCCGTCCCGCGAACTCGGCCTGTTCGGACAGGAGACCTTCGTTGCCGCCGAGGCGACGCGCGGCCTCGACGACCCCGCCTACCGCGAAGCCCGCGCCAATTCGCTGCGCCGCGCCGGAGTCGAGGGCATCGACGCGATGCTGGCGCAAGCGGCAGTCGTGGCGCTCGTCGCACCGACCGCCGCGCCGGCATGGATGATCGACGCTGTGCTTGGCGACCAAAGCCCGGGGCGCGGCGCTGGCGGGCTGGCGGCGGTCGCGGGGTACCCACACCTGACGGTGCCGATGGGGGCAGTGAAAGGCCTGCCGGTCGGGCTGTCGTTCATCGGCCCGGCGTGGAGTGAGGCGCGTCTGCTGGCGCTCGGCTATGCCTATGAACAGGCGAGCCATGCGCGGGTGACGCCGGGGTTTGCTGCGTCGGTGGAGGCGCGGCGGGAGATTGCACCGTTGCTGGAACCGCTGCGCTAGGGTCTGACGGCGGCGAGCACCTGTTGGCACTGGACCGCTGACGTCGCCTCCGCGTCGACCGCAATCGCGCCCTCGTCGATCGGCAGCTCGAGCGTAGCGAACTGGCTGGCGATCAGGCTGGCGGGCATGAAGTGGCCGGTGCGGCGGGCGAGCCGCGCGGCGATCAGCCCGGGCTGTGCGTCGAGGAAGACGAAGCGCACGTCGGGCGATGCGGTGCGCAATCGGTCGCGATAGGCGCGTTTCAATGCCGAACAGGTGACGACGCCGCCGGCCCCGCGCGCCACCCATTCCGCCAATTGCGCCGCGATAATCGCCAGCCATGGCGCACGATCCGCGTCGTCGAGCGGTTCGCCCCGCGCCATTTTGGCGACGTTGGCGGCCGGATGCAGGTCGTCGCCCTCGACGAACGGCCAGTCGAGCACGGCGGCCAGCGCGCGGGCAAGCGTGGTCTTGCCGCTGCCGGCGACGCCGCAGACGACAATCTGGACGGGCGGCGTCATACGCAATCAGACCGCCAGTCCGGCAGCGCGCAGTCGTGCGGCGAGCAGCGCAATCAGCGGGTCGACCCCCGTCAGCCCGTCGAGCGTCGCCGCGTCGATCAGCGGTCGCAGTCCGGCATTGTGGGCGACGTTATCGTCGGCGATGGCGACGAGTGGCAGCGGCCAGTCGGCGGCGTGCGGGAAGGCGGCGCGGAAATCCGGGCGATGGTAGAATTCGGTGGCAATCGGCAGGGTCCGCAACCAGTCGCGCCAGCGCCGGTCCATGGTGAAGCTGCCATAGGTGATTGCGCACAGGCTGCACGGATAGGTGGCGGGCGACAGCATCTTGTGGAGCGAATCGAGCGCGCCGGCCAGCAACCCGGCGTTGGCGTTATAGACGAAAACTAGCCGGTTCATCGCCGCCCGAACAGCTTTTCGATATCGGTTTTCGCCAGCCGCACCCATGTCGGGCGACCATGGTTGCACTGACCGCTGTGCGGGGTGACCTCCATTTCGCGGAGCAGCGCGTCCATTTCGGCAATCGACAGCAGCCGCCCGGCGCGGACCGAGCCATGGCACGCCATCGTCGCCGCAACGCCGTCGAGCCGCTCCTTCAACGTCACTGCGCTGCCCCATGCCGCAAGGTCGTCGGCGAGATCGCGTACCAGCGCCGCCGGATCGGTCCGCCCAAGCTGTGCCGGAACGGCGCGGACGAGGACGGCGGTGGGGCCGAACGCCTCGACCTCGAGCCCCAGTTCAGCGAGTTCGGCGGCGCGCGACGCAACGCGCCCGGCGGCGATCTCATCCAATTCGACGACTTCGGGCATCAGCAAGGCCTGGCGTTGGACCCCGCCGCCGGCCAGCGCGGCGTTCATCCGTTCGAGCGTCAGCCGTTCGTGCGCCGCATGCTGATCGACGAGGATCAGCGCATCGGCAGTTTCCGCTACGATGTACGTCGCGGCGATCTGTGCCCGCGCTGCGCCGAGCGGATGGTCGGCGGCGGCAGGCGCCGGGGCGGCCCCGACCAGCGGCGCAAAGGCGGGCGGGTATTCGGTAAACAGGCGCGGCGGTTCGGCGAGCGACCCATCTGTCACCCCGGCGAAGGCCGGGGGCCAGCTTGCTTGTTGGCCGGAAAAGGGAAACTGGATCCCGGCCTGCGCCGGGATGACAGTATGTCCCGCCGTAAACGCCGCCACCGCCGCCGCGCTCGCTCCGGTCGAGGCGCGATGCCCGGCGCTATCCAGCGCGCGCCGCAGCCCCGAGACGATCATCCCGCGCACCAGCGCCGCATCGCGGAAGCGCACCTCGGTCTTGGCGGGATGGACGTTTACATCGACGAAGTCGGCGGGCACGTCGAGGAACATTGCCGCCACCGGATGACGGTCGCGCGCCAGCAAATCGGCATAGGCCCCGCGCAGCGCGCCGACGAGCAGCCGATCCTTCACCGGGCGGCGGTTGACGAACAGATATTGATGGTCGGCGATGCCGCGATTCCAGGTCGCGATTCCGGCATAGCCGCCAAGCCGCAACCCTTCCCGCTCGAAATCGATACCGACGGCGTTGTCGACGAAGTCCGGCCCCAGCAGCGCCGCGAGGCGCGCCGACATTCCGCCATCGCCGCCTTCGCAAAACAGCATGCGCCGCCCGCCATGCGTCACGGTGAAGCCCACATCGGCGCGCGCCATCGCCAGCCGTTTGACCGCATCGAGGCAGGCCGCCAGTTCGGAGCGTTCGGATTTCAGGAACTTGCGCCGCGCCGGCACCGCGGCAAACAGGCCGTCGACCGCGACGGTCGTGCCAGGAGCCCGCGCCGCCGGGCCATCGAACGCGACCCGGCCATTGTCGATCACCAGCCGCCACGGCTCGGCCCCGGCGGCATGGCTGGTCAGGCTGAGCGTCGCCACCGAGGCGATGGAGGGCAGCGCCTCGCCGCGAAACCCCATCGTCGCGATGGCCGACAGGTCCCCATCGGGCAGTTTCGAAGTCGCATGGCGCTCGACCGCCAGCCGCAGTTCGGCAGCATCCATCCCGCAGCCATCGTCGGCGACCGACAGATGCTCGACCCCACCAGCCTCGAGCGTCACGGCAATCCGCGACGCCCCGGCATCGAGGGCGTTTTCAACGAGTTCCTTGAGCGCTGCCGCCGGACGTTCGACGACTTCGCCGGCTGCGATCTGGTTGACAAGGGCATCGGGCAGGCGGCGGATCGGCATGGTCGCCAAGTCATAGCAGCGAAAGGCGGCGTGTCATCGCATCTTGGTGCCGTCGGCCCGATAGCCGCCTTGCAAAAACCGCGCCATCGCGCCTAAAGCGCTGAGAGTCGCGCCCGTCGCACCTGCCCCACCCGTTTCTTAGTTTGGTCCCCTGCCCCATGTCGCTGTTCAGCCGGATGTTTTCGTTCCTCAGCCAGGACATGGCGATCGATCTGGGCACCGCCAACACGCTCGTCTATGTCCGTGGGCGCGGGATTGTCCTCAACGAGCCATCGGTGGTCGCCATCGAAACCAGCCGCACCGGGACCAAGACGGTCAAGGCGGTCGGCAACGACGCCAAGATGATGATGGGCAAGACGCCGGGCAACGTCGAATGCATCCGCCCGCTGCGCGACGGGGTCATCGCCGATATCGATGTCGCCGAGCAGATGATCAAATATTTCATCGGCAAGGTCCACACGTCGAAACTGCCGCGCTTTCCCGAGATCGTCATCTGCGTGCCATCGGGGTCGACGAGCGTCGAAAAGCGCGCGATCCGCGACGCCGCCAATAATGCCGGAGCGAGTGCCGTTTATCTGATCGAAGAACCGATGGCGGCCGCCATCGGTGCCGGAATGCCGGTGACCGAACCCATCGGATCGATGGTCGTCGATATCGGCGGCGGGACGACCGAAGTTGCGGTGCTGTCGCTGCGCGGCCTCGCTTATACCACCAGCGTCCGGGTCGGCGGCGACAAGATGGACGACGCCATCATCAACTATGTCCGTCGCAACCATAATCTGCTGATCGGCGAAATGACCGCCGAACGGATCAAGAAGCAGATCGGCACCGCCAAAGCCCCCGCCGATGGCGTCGGCATGACCATGGAGATCAAGGGCCGCGACCTGATGAACGGCGTCCCCAAGGAAATCACCATCCATCAGGGCATGATCGCCGATGCGCTGTCCGAACCGGTATCGACCATCGTCGAAGGGGTGCGGCTGGCGCTGGAAAATACCCAGCCCGAACTCGCCGCCGACATCGTCGATCAAGGCATTGTGCTGACCGGCGGCGGGGCGTTGCTGCGCGATATCGATACCGTGCTGCGTGAGGCAACCGGGTTGCCGGTGACGGTCGCCGACGATCCATTGACCTGCGTCGCTATCGGCACCGGCCGTGCGCTCGAGGATCCAGTATATCGTGGTGTGCTGACAACAGCGTAACGGGCTTTACCGAGCGAACTCCCCGTCGCTCATCCCGAACGAAGTCGAGGGACGGGGGCGTCTGTAGGCGCGTCGCTCGACTTCGCTCGGGATGCGCGACTTTGGTATAACTTCGAATTAAAGAATCGCTAGAAAGCGGCAGATGGACTGGTCCCCCGCCCCCCGACGGTCGAGCGCGATGCGCCGCGAGCAGAATCTCGCGCTCATCGGCGCGGTCGTGTCGGGCGCGGTTATCGCCACCGGCCTGCTGCTGCTCGTGGTGTCGCGGGTCAATCCGGCGGCGGGCGAGCGCGTCCGCACGGCACTCCTCGATATTGTCACCCCGGTCTGGTCGGTGGTGCGCGCACCGTTCGACGGCGTCGGTCGCGCCATCGATTGGGGCGGCGATTATTTCGGCGCGGTCGAACGCAACCGCCGCCTCGAAGGTGAAATCGCCGCCGCGCGGCTGGAGCTGCAACATGCCGCCGCCGACCGCCGTTCGCTGTTGCAACTGCGCAGCATCGTCAATGTCCGCGAGCCCAAGCCCGGCCTGGTGACGGCGGCGCGCATCGTCAGTGCGACCAATGGCGGCGCGGTCCGCACGGCGGTGATCGCGGCCGGGACGAATGATGGCGTAATGGCCGGCCTGCCGGTACGCACCGCCGACGGCCTGATCGGGCGGACGGTCGAGGCGGGCGGGCGTTCGGCGCGCATCCTGTTGCTGACCGATCCCGCCAGCCGGGTGCCGGTGACGATCGTCCGCACCGGGCAGCAGGCGCTGGCGACCGGCGCCAATGCGCCCTTGCTCGAAATCCGCGACCGCGTCGGGGCCGATGTGCCGCTGCTGCCCGGTGACCGGCTGGTCACATCGGGCGAAGGCGGAATCTATGCCCCCGGCATCCCCGTCGGGATCATTGTCGATGCGCGCGCCGATCCACCCCGCGCGCGCCTGGCCGCAAGCCCGATGGGTGCCGGATTCGTCAGCGTCGAACAGGCGTACATAGCGCTGCCGGCCGCTGCCCCGGTGGCCACTGTGACGCCGGTACCGGTCGAGGCGCAGCGGCGCAGGGCAGCCAAGAAATGAACCAGACGCCGCCATGGCGACTGATGACCGATGCCGAACGACGGCGCTATTGGCTCGGCTATTGGCGGCTCGCGGTGCCGTCGCTGGTGACGCTTGGATTGCTGGTCGCGATGACCGCACCGATGCTGCTGCCCGTCCCGATCATGCCGCAACTGGCGTTGCTCGCGGTGTTTGTCTGGTCGACGTTTCAGCCCGGACTCATGCCGCCATGGGCGGCGTTCCTGATCGGGCTGACGGCCGATCTGCTGTATGGTCAACCCATCGGGCTCGATGCCACGCTGTTCGCCGCGACCGCGTTGTTCGTCCGCATGTTCGAAGCGCGCTACGGCCACCACGCCCATGGTTTCGACTGGGGGGTCGCCGCAGCAGTGGCGGCGGTGCATGCCGTTGCCGTCTGGTGGCTGATGGCGGTAACGGGCACGCCGCTGCCGCTGATACCCCAGCTGTGGCAGATCCTGACGACGACCGCCGCCTATCCGCTAATCGTCTGGCTATGCGGGCGACTGCAGGCGCGGACGCTCGCCTGACATGGCCGGAATCTAACATGGTCGGCGCAATCAAGACGGAGGCCGACCGCGAGCAATCGTTCACCCGTCGCGCCTTTGTGCTTGGCGGTGCGATGGCGTCGGTGGGCGCAGTCCTTGCCGGGCGGATGGCGTTTCTGTCGGTGTGGGACGGCGAGCGCTATCAGCTGCTGTCCGAGGAAAACCGCGTGTCGCTGCGCGTTATCCCGCCGCGCCGCGGCTGGATCGTCGATCGCAACGGCAAGCCGCTGGCGCTCAACAAACCCGACTACCGCCTCGAACTGATCCCCGAACAGGTCAGCGACCTCGACGCGACCCTTGCCGCCGTTGCCAAGGTGTTGCCGCTCTCGTTCGAAGACGAGCTCCGCATCCGCGCCGATATCGCCATCAAACCCAGCTATATGGCGGTCGAAATTGCCCGCAATCTCGAATGGCCGGCCTTTGCCGCGCTGAATGTCCATGTCGCCGACCTGCCCGGCCTGCAACCGCTGCGCGCCTTTGCCCGCGTCTATCCCGAGGCCGATCATTTCGCCCATCTGCTCGGCTATGTCGGTGCCCCGACGGTCGAGAATTACAAGGCGACGAAGGACCCGCTGCTGATCTTCCCGGGCTTCCGCATCGGCAAGGACGGGCTTGAGCGGGCACAGGACAAGCTGCTGCGCGGCACATCGGGGGCGCACCGGGTCGAAATCACCGCGCGGGGCAAGGTCGTCCGCGAACTCGACACGCGGAGCGACGTTCCCGGCGCGACGCTCAAGCTCACCATCGACCGCGATCTGCAAAGCTATGCGGCGCGACGGATCGGCGATAATTCGGCGAGCGTCATCGTCGTCGATTGCCTCACCGGCGACATCCTCACCATGGTGTCGATGCCGGCCTATGATCCCAATATCTTTTCGGCGCGCGTTCCCGCCGCATTGTGGCAATCGCTGCAGGAGGACGACCATCACCCGCTGATCAACAAGAGCGCGATGGGGCTGTATCCGCCGGGATCGACCTTCAAGGTCGCCACAGCACTGGCGATTCTCAACGCCGGGATTGCGCCTGAACAGGGCTGCAACTGCACCGGCAGCTACCGGCTTGGCAACAACACCTGGCACTGTCACAAACACAGTGGCCACGGCCATGTCGATCTGCATTCGGCAATTCCG
Organism: Sphingomonadales bacterium; assembly: GCA_038229555.1. Lineage (GTDB taxonomy): Bacteria > Pseudomonadota > Alphaproteobacteria > Sphingomonadales > Sphingomonadaceae > Sandarakinorhabdus. Next base: position 94,510 of record JBBROI010000001.1, on the reverse strand, counting down.
AAAAGCTGCGACGTCTATTTCTACACCTATGGTCGCGAAATCGGCATCGATGCCATCGCCGCGATGGGCCGCAAATTGGGGCTGGGGCAGAAATACGACCTGCCGCTGGCGGGACAGGCGGCGGGGATCGTACCCGACATGGCGTGGAAGCTGCGGCGCTACAAAAAGCCGTGGGGCGTCGGCGAGACGCTCAACGGGGCGATCGGGCAAGGCTATCTGATCACCAATCCGCTGCAGCTGGCAGTCATGACCGCACGGGTGGCGAGCGGGCGGGAGGTCGTGCCGCGGCTGATCGACGATGGCAGGACGCCGGTGTTCGCGTCACTCGGGATTCCCGAGGATCATCTTGCCATCGTTCGTCAGGGCATGTTCGATGTCGTCAATTCGGGCATGGGGACCGCGCACGCCGGCAAGTCACCCGTCGAAGGCGTCCATATCGCCGGCAAGACCGGGACCGCGCAGGTCCGCCGGATTACCGCCGAGGAACGCCGTCACGGCGTCAGGAAGAATGAATCGCTGCCGTGGAAGCAACGCGACCATGCGCTGTTCATCGCCTTCGCGCCGACCGAAAGCCCGCGCTACGCCGTCAGCGTCATCATCGAACACGGCATCGCCGGGGGCAAATACGCCGCCCCGATCGCCAAGGACGTCCTCACCTATCTGTTCGAACCCGAACGCGCGATGGCAGCACTGGAGCCGATCGAACGCGCCCTTGTCGCCAGCCGCGCCGCCAAGGCGCGCGAGGCTGCAGCCAGCGCCACCCGCGCCGACGAGGCGCGACTAATGCCGGACTGGCTGCGCACCGATGCGCCGCCGCCACCGCCGCTGATCGACCCCGCCGACGCCGCCACACCCACCCCCGAAAAGCCGGTGGAAGAGTGATGTCAGTCGAGCGCCGATTGCAGTCCGAGATGTTCGACAAACGGATCGAAATCACGGTCGCTGAACAGCAAGTGATGGCCGTCCATGATGCACCGCGTGGCGATCAACGTGTCGATAGTTTTGCGGATGGTGATGCCGCGCGCGCGGAGAAGGCGGTAGTTGCGGGCGGCTTGAACGGCGGTTTCATCATCGGACACATTGACCAGCGTGGCTTGGGTCATCAGCGCCAACGTATGTTCGAACGCATGGTCGTGCCGGATGCCCTGCAACACTTCGGCAAGAACAAGGTCTCCGACCAGCACTTCGGTACCGCCGAGCAGGGAATCAAGCTTTTGAGCCGCCAATGTCGGCGTGCCACGGAGATAGTCGATCCAAACGCTCGAATCGACAAAGATCACTGCCAGTCCTGGAAACGGCTGGCGCGCATCTCGTCAAGGTCGCCGTCCCACTCGATTTTGCCGCGCAAATTCCTGATCTCAGCCTGCCGCGCCAAGCGAATTTTAAATTTCAAACACTCTTCGACCACCTCGCGCTTGGTTTTAAGGCCAGTCGCCGCCATCGCGTCTGCCATGAGTGCATCATCGATTTCGATATTCGTCCGCACGATGTGTATCCTTTCATTCAATCGTACACATAGCCGGTCGCGCGCCGCACGGCAACGCGTCCCATGCTGAACGGCCCTTGGCTTCGCGAACTCGCCCGCCTGCCGTGGCTGGTTATCCTGACGATCGCACTGCTCGGCAGCTTCGGGCTGATCGTGCTCTACTCCGCCGCCGGCGGGTCGCTCCAGCCATGGGCGCTGAAGCAGGGCATCCGTTTCGTCATCCTGATGGGTGCCATGCTCGGCCTCGCTTTTATCCCGCCATCGTTCTGGCTGCGCATCGCGTGGCCGTTCTACGGCGCGGTGGTGCTGGCGCTGGTCGGCGTCGAACTGCTCGGACGCATCCGTGGCGGCAGCCAGCGTTGGCTCGACATCGGCATCATCCAGCTTCAGCCGTCGGAATTCATGAAGCTCGCGATCATCCTCGTCCTGGCGCGCTATTATCATTTCCTGCCGCGTGGTTATGCAACCCGGCCGGTGGCGCTGTGGCTGCCGCTGGCGTTGATCGGCGTCCCGGCAGCGCTTGTCATGCTCCAACCCGATTTGGGGACCGCCCTCGCCATCAGCTTTGGCGGCGTTGTGATGCTGTTCCTCGCCGGCGTCCGCATCTGGCTGTTTGCCGGGGCGGGTATCGCGGTTGCCGCCGCCCTGCCGGTCGCGTGGGGGTTCCTGCACGACTATCAGAAGAAGCGCGTGCTGATCTTCATGGACCCCGCGTCGGACCCGCTCGGTGCGGGTTACCACATCACCCAGTCGAAAATCGCCATCGGCAGCGGCGGACTGACTGGCAAGGGCTTTCTGCAAGGTACCCAGAGCCACCTCGACTACCTCCCCGAACTCCAGACCGATTTCATCTTCGCGACGATGGCGGAGGAATGGGGATTATTGGGCGGCCTGTTCATCATCATCGGGTTCGGCATCGTGCTCGTCTGGGGCATCCGAACGGCGATGCGCGCGCGCGGTCAATTCGAGCGTCTGATGGCGATGGGGCTGACCGCGACGCTGTTCTTCTACCTCGCCATCAACATGATGATGGTCATGGGCCTCGCCCCCGTCGTCGGCATTCCGCTGCCGTTGATCAGCTGGGGCGGGTCGGCGATGATGACCGTGCTGATCCTGCTCGGCATGGTGATGGGCGTCGCCCGCACCGAAAAGCCGCGCTAAGGCGCTGGACACACACCCCCCACCCTGCTAGTGCCCCGCCTCCGCTCGCAAAGCGCACGGACGTATAGCTCAGTCGGTAGAGCAGCTGACTCTTAATCAGCGGGTCCCAGGTTCGAACCCTGGTGCGTCCACCATTTTCAAATCATTAGACTTTGATGTCTGTTCGGCTCTTCTAGACGGTAGGGGCGACATGTGGGTGATTAGGTTCCGCGTCGACCGGTTTTGGCCGCCCGCCCAGCATCAATTGCGAGATCGCCGGCAACACTAGTAAGGTCAGTATCGTCGCGCTGATCAGCCCGCCGATGACGACGACGGCGAGCGGTTTCTGGACCTCGGCCCCGGTGCCGCTTGCCAGCGCCATGGGCACGAAGCCGATGGCCGGGACCAACCCGGTCATCAGCACCGGGCGGACGCGTTCGAACGTGCCCTCGACAATGGCACGCGTCGTCGCGATACCGTCTTCGATACGCTGCCGGATGCTGCTCATCACGACAAGACCGTTGAGGACCGCGACCCCCGAAAGGCAGATGAAGCCGACCGCCGCCGACACCGAAAACGGGATGCCGGTCAACGCCAGCGCGAACACTCCGCCGGCCAGCGACAGCGGAACGGCGGTGAACACCGCCGCCGCCCGCCGCGCGCTGCCGAGCGCCAGGAACAGCAGCCCGAAAATGGCGAGGAAGGCGATCGGCACGATGATCGTCAGCCGATCGATCGCCGCCTGCAGGTTCTCGAACTGCCCGCCCCAAGTCAGGAACGAGCCCGGCGGCAGCGCCACGGATTCCACCTTGGGCCGCGCATCGGCGACGAACGAGCCGACGTCGCGGCCGCGGACATTGGCCTGGATGACGACGCGACGCTTGCCGTTTTCGCGGCTGATCTGGTTAAGTCCCTCGGCGAAGCGGAATTGCGCGACCTGCGACAACGGCACGGCGCGACGGGTCCGGCCTTCGACGTCGGGCAGCAGGACGGGCAGCGCACCGAGCCGGTCGAGGTCGTTGCGCAACGCCTCCGGCACACGAACGACGATGTCGAAGCGCCGGTCGCCTTCGAACACCAAGCCCGCATCGCCCCCAGCCAGCGCGGTCGATACCGTGCCCGCGACATCGTCGACGGTCAGGCCCAGCCGCGCAATGGCAATGCGGTCGAGCCGCAGGTCGAGCACCGGTGCGCCTTCGGTCTGTTCGATACGGACTCCAGTCGCGCCCGGTGTCGCCTGCAACGCCGCGCCGATCTGTCGTGCCGCGGCACCCATTTTATCGAGGTCGTCGCCGTAGAGCTTGACTGCGACGTCGCCCCTGACGCCGGCGATGAGTTCGTTGAAGCGCATCTGGATCGGCTGGCTGGTTTCATAGCTGTTGCCCACGACGGTCTTGGCGCGGACCTCGACACGCTCGATGGCCTGGGCCTTGGTGGCAATGCCGACGGGCCATTCCGGGCGCGGCTTGAATATAACTATCGTGTCCGACAGATGCTGCGGCATCGGGTCTGTGGCGATCTCGGCGGTTCCGGTCTTGGAAAGCACCATGGCCACCTCGGGCAGCTTGAGGATCGCACGTTCGGCCTCAAGCTGCATTGCCAGTGCACCGTCAATCGGCGTCGATGGCGGGCGCGACGTCTCCATCACAATATCGAGTTCGTCGAGTTGCGGCATGAACTCGCTGCCCAGCCGGGTGAAGGTGAGGCCAGCCAGCGCGAAGATGGCGATGGCGGCAGCGACGAACGGCCACGGCCGCGTTACCGAGCGGTCGAGGATCGGCGCGTACCAGCGCTTGATCCCACGGACGACAGCGACATCCTTTTCCGACAGCTTGCCGCGGATCAACAGCGCGACCAGCGCCGGGACCAACGTCACCGACAGGATGAACGCCGCCGCGAGCGCCAGCATCAAGGTGATTGCCATCGGCGCGAAGGTCTTGCCCTCGACCCCGGTGAAGGTCAGCAGTGGAGCGAAGACGAGGAAAATGATGGCTTGGCCATAGACCGTCGGGCGGATCATCTCCTGCGTCGCCAACGTCGTTTCTTCCAGCCGCTCGCGCGTGTCGAGCAGCCGTCCCTCGCGATGCTGCCGCTCGGCAAGGCGGCGCAGACAATTCTCGATGATGATGACACTGCCATCGACGATCAGCCCGAAGTCCAGCGCACCGAGGCTCATGAGATTGCCCGAAACGTGCAGTCGGTTCATGCCGATCGCGGTCATCAGGAACGACAGCGGGATGACCAGCACAGCGATCAGCGCGGCGCGGAAATTGCCGAGCAGCAGGAACAGCGCCGCAGCGACGAGGATTGCGCCTTCGATCAGATTAGTTTCGACGGTCGCGATCGTCGCGTTGACCAGTTTGGAACGGTCGAGGACGGTCTCGACAACGACTTCGGACGGCAGGGTCTTCCTGACCTGCTCCAGTCGCGCGCCGATTGCCCCGGCGACGGTGCGACTGTTCTCGCCGATCAGCATCAGGCCGACGCCGACGACGACCTCGTGGCCGTCGAGGCTCGCACCCCCGGCGCGTAGCTTGCCGCCGATGCGGACTGTGGCGACGTCGTTGACGGTTACCGGCAGCCCACCGCGCGTCGCGATCACCGCCTCGCGGATTTCGTCGATGGTGCGAATGCGGGCATCGGCGCGGACGAGATAGGCCTCGCCCGCCCGCACGACGTAGTTCGCCCCGACCGCCATATTGGCGCCTTCGAGCGCCTTCGCGAGCTCGGCGAACGACAGGCCGTAACTGCCGAGCTTCACCGGGTCGGGCTCGACGACATATTGCTTCTCGTAACCGCCGAGCGAATCGACCCCGGCGACGCCGGGCACGGTGCGTAACTGCGGGCGGATGATCCAGTCCTGGACGGTGCGGAGATAGGCGGCCCGCGCCACCGCATCGGTCAGCCGCTCGCCTTCGGGGGTGATGAAGCTGCCGTCGGCTTGCCAACCGGGCTGACCGTCGCGGACGGTTGCGCCCTTGCCATACGGGTGGCGGAAATCGACGGCATAGGTGTAGATTTCGCCGAGGCCCGTGGTCACCGGGCCGATTTGCGGCTGCACCCCGGTGGGGAAACTGTCGCGCGCCTGCGCCAGCCGCTCGCTGACCTGCTGACGCGCAAAATACAGGTCGGTGCCTTCGGTGAACACTGCCGTCACCTGCGCGAAACCGTTGCGCGAGATCGACCAGGTCCGTTCCAGTCCTGGGATGCCCGCGAGCGCGGTCTCGATCGGAAAGGTAACGCGCTTCTCGATCTCGACCGGGGACAGGCCGCCAGCTTCGGTGCTGATCTGCACCTGCTTGTTGGTAATGTCGGGAACTGCGTCGATCGGCAGCTTGCCGAGCTGCCACAGGCCGATCGCGGCGACGAGGAGAGTAAGCAGCACTGCCGCGACGCGGGCGCGGACCGAAAGCGCGATGAGACTTGCCAGCATGACTCAATGCTCCCCGGCTTCTTCGCCGCCAGCGGCGAGCGCGGCCTTGAGACGGAAGGCGTTGTGTGTCGCGACCTGTTGGCCCGGCTTGAGGCCCGCGACGATCGCGGCGCGGCCGCCGCTGCGCTGACCGACGGTGACCGCTCGGGCCGCGAACCCCGTTGCCGTACGCACGAACACCATGTCGCGGCCGTCGATGCTCTGCACCGCGTCGTCGGGGACGACGATGTCCGCACTGAACGCACCGACGCGCGGTGCGATGCGGACGCGCAGCGACTGGCCGGGCCGGAAGGTGCCGCCCGCTGGTTCGATGATCGCAGTCGCCTGCCGGGTCCCGGCGTCGAGCGTCGGTGTTACGGCGCGGACCCGTGCGGTCACTGTCTGGCCGTCGCCGATTTCGATAACGGCGCGATCTCCCGCTGCAATACGCCCCGCATCTACCGTGCCGATCGCCGCTTCGATCTGGATGCGGCGCGGGTCGGCGACGCGAAACAGCTCGGTTTCGGGCTGGACGAACGCGCCAAGGCTGGCGGTGCTGCTGCTGACCTGTCCCGAAATCGGGCTGGCGACGACGACTCCGCGGCCATCGGCGGTGACGTGCGCGGCGTTGGCGGCGAGCCGGGTGCGTTGCGCTTCGGCAGTTGCGACCGCCGCCTCGGCCTCCGCCTGCTCAAGATCGACGCGCGGGCTGACCCGCTGCTGATACAGCGACCGCTCGCGTGCCAACGTCTTCGCCGCCAAACCCGCCTTGGCGTTGGCGGTGCGGCGGTCGGCAGCGATTTGTGCCGCCTCGCGGCTTTCGACGATGGCCAGCGCCTCACCCTGCCGGACCGGGTCGCCGAGCCGCTTGAAGATACGCGTCACCGCCCCGGCGGCGCGCGCGGTCAGCACGGCCTGCCCCTGCGGCGGCGCGGTCACGCTGGCCGAGGCGATGACCTCGGCTCCCAGACCGCCGGCATTGACTGTCTCGACCATAATGGCGGCGGCACCGATCGCCGCTGGCGAAAGCGCGAGCGGGTCATGCACCGGTTCGGCAGCAGCAGCCGTCTTGGGCATCGACGCCACTGGCGCCGCGGGCGCGGTTGCACGCGCAATCAGGAAGCCGCCTGTCCCGGCGATCAGTGCTGCGGCAGCGATCCCTCCGGCAAGGATACGGGTCTGGGTCATGGGACGTCTCCGAAGGGTGTCGTGCCCGCGAGGCGAGCGACTTCGGCTTCGGCGCTGAGGCGCTCGAGCCGGGCATCGATGCTGGCGGCGCGGGCGTCGGCGAGTGCCCGCCTTGCAATCGAAACTTCGAGCAAGGGCAGTTTGCCGCCTTCATACCCGAGCCGCGACAAACGATAGGCCTCGGCGGCCGATGCCTCACCGTCGCGTGCGGCACGGATGCGGCTGAACGCCGCCTCGAAGCGTGCCAAGCCTGAACGCACACCCGCCTCGGCATCTAGACGTGCGACCGCGACGGCCGCCTCCGCACCGCCAAGTTCGGCGCTGGCAGCGTCGATGTTGCCGCGATTGCGGTCGAACAGCGGCAGTGGCACCGAAAAGCTGCCGACCAGCGCAGTCGCGTCCTCGCCCGCCAACCGTCGCACACCAAGCGATGCGGTCACGTCGGGTATCCGCCGCGTCCGCTCGACCCGCACCCGCTGCGACGCTGCAAGCCGTTCGGCGAGCGCGGCCCGATAGGCCGGACTGGCGAGCGGATCGGGCTGTGGTAACGGCTCGGCGCGATCGGCGTGCGGCAGCAGGCTCGGCGGCACCGATGTATAGGGTTCTGAGGCTCCCGCCAGCGCCGATAGCTGCGCCAGCGCGGTTGCCTGCTCGGCGCGCGCGGCGTCACGCCCGGCGCGCGCCGCTTCGGCTCCCGACCTCGCTTGGACGGCGCGCAGGTCAGCTTCCTTCCCGTTGCGGACCAGGATCGACGCAACGCGCAGGTCGTCCTGGGCAAGCTTGACCACCTCTTCGGCCACGCTCAGCCGCGCTGCCGCGGCCTCGGCGCGCGCATAGGCATCGGCCAGCGCAAAGCCAAAATCGACGCCAGCGACCGCGACGCGAGCGCGCGCCGCCTCGACCCCGGCCTGCCCCGCCGCGATCCGCGCTGGACGCTTGCCACCGAGTTCGAGCGGCAGCCCGATGCTCGCGGTGGTTTCGGCCCGACCGAACCGGCCATAGGGTTGCGAGCCGGCAAAGTTTTCGACCACGACTTCGGCGACCGGGTTCGGTCGCGCCGCGCCCTGCCGCGCCAACCCGACAGCCCGGTCGATCTCGGCCTGCGACTGGGCGAGACGTGGTGCCCGTATTTGTGCCTCGCGCAGCAGAACGCCGAACGGCGGTGCGGGGACCGCAGCAGCAGGTGCTGCGAGAGAGGCGACCGCGCAAGCGGCCACCGTCCATCGGTGGAATGACGACATTGGAATAAAGCTTTCGAGCCGTTGACGGATGCGTCGCGGTGGCCGGTTACCCGGCGGCGGCAGCGTCAGGCTCGTGGGGGTCGGATCATCCCGTCCGGGTCGCGTCCGTCAACACGGTCTGTGACGAGGCCCCAGTAGATCTCGGCAAGCAGTGCGTCACTGGCCGGTGCAACCACACCTTCTTTGGAGGCGAGTTGGCTATGGCTGGCATGAGACAGGTGGCAGGCGGCACTATGACCGGCGGGTTCACGATGCTGCGAGTCATTGGTGGCAGCCGCCTCGGCCTCCGCGAACGCTTGTGGGCCTTCGACGCGAGCATGGATCGAGGCGTCGGCAATGCAGCCGATCTCAGCCAGCGCTGGCGACGCTGCGACCAAAAGCATGGTCAAACCGATCACGACTTGCGCGACGGCGCGGCAAAGGCTTCGAACTATCGACACAGCTGCGCGCCTAGCACAGGATTCTGCGGCCCGATAGCATCACGCTCGCGGCTAGCCGGGTGTAAATCGTCGACGACGAAAGCGTGCGACAGGCCCTGCGCCAGAAACAGGTGGCGATAGGTACGGTTGGCGAGAACAGTCAGCATTGCTGGGTGATACCTTCTTTATCGCCGCGCCAGCATAGTTTCCATCTGGGCAATCTCCTCCCGCTGTGACTTGATGATGTTACCGCACAACGCGACAATTTGAGGATCCTGCAACGACGCCTGCTGGCACATCAGGATCGCGCCCGAGTGGTGAGGGACCATGGAACGGAGGAATGCCGTATCGCCGATCGTCGTCTGGGTCCGAATCAAGGCGAAGCTGCCGAAGAACACCACGATCGAGCCGGCGAGCAGAGCGGCGTTTAGTACCTTTGACGGAAACATGTCGCGCATCGCGAGGATCATGAGAATTACCATCGGTGCGACCATCATCAGAGTCATGTAAAACATGTTCAGATTATTGTAGAAACTGCTTAGCTGGTCGATCATGACGAACATCACGAAGTACATGATGATGCCCCCGATCGCGGTCTGGATGGCAAGGCTGGAATAGGCGTTTTTCACAATCCGTCTCCCTTGTTTCAGCGTCTCATAGCTGGAGTGTTCGGAGCCGCAGCGCGTTGCCGACCACCGATATCGACGACAGTGCCATCGCTCCGGCGGCAATCGCTGGCGACAACAACAGTCCGAACACCGGGTATAATACGCCCGCGGCTATCGGTACGCCGATGGCGTTGTAGACAAATGCCAGAAACAGGTTCTGGCGGATGTTGCGCATCGTTGCGCGGCTGAGCCGGATCGCCCGCAAAATGCCGTTGAGGTCGCCTTTGACCAGCGTCACTCCGGCACTTTCGATAGCGACGTCGGTGCCGGTTCCCATTGCAATGCCGACGTCGGCAGCCGCGAGTGCAGGAGCGTCGTTGACGCCGTCGCCGGCCATTGCAACGACACGACCCTCGGCCTTGAGGCGCGCGACGACCGCGCTTTTCTGGTCTGGGAGCACGTCGGCCTCGATCTCGTCGATATCCAAGCGACGGGCGACGGCCTCGGCGGTGGTACGATTATCGCCGGTCAGCATGATGACGCGGATACCCTCGGCTTTGAGCGCGGCGAGTGCGTCGGCGGTCGTTACCTTGACCGGATCGGCGATGGCGATGACGCCAGCCGCCGTGCCATCCACGCCGACGAGAATTGCGGTCGCGCCCTCGCGCCGGTGGCGCTCGGCGGCTTCGGTCATCGCGGCCACGTCGATGCCGAGTTCGGACAGATAGCCAGGCTTGCCGATCGCCACCCGGCGGCCGGCGACGGTGCCGATGACCCCTTTGCCGGTCGGCGCGTCGAAGTCGCCCACGGTTTCGACGATGAGATTTCGCACCGCCGCTTCGGCGACGACGGCAGCGGCGAGCGGGTGCTGGCTGGCGCGCTCGACCGCAGCGACAAGGCGGAGCAATTCGTGCTCTGCCATGCCGCCGAATGGTTCGATCGCGACGACCTTGGGCTTGCCTTCGGTCAGCGTGCCGGTTTTGTCGACCAGCAAGGTATCGACTTTTTCCATGCGTTCGAGTGCCTCGGCGTTCTTGACCAGCACGCCCGACGCCGCGCCTCGCCCGACCCCGACCATGATCGACATCGGCGTCGCGAGGCCGAGCGCACACGGACAGGCGATTATGAGGACGGTGACTGCAGCGACGAAACCGAAGGTGAAGCGCGGTTCGGGTCCAAATGTCGCCCAGATGGCGAACGCCAATACCGCCACGGCGATTACCGCAGGCACGAACCAGCCCGAGACTTGGTCGGCGAGGCGCTGGATCGGCGCGCGGCTGCGCTGTGCGTCGGCGACCATCTGCACGATCCGCGCCAGCATCGTATCGCGGCCGACTTTGTCGGCGCGCATCACAATTGCACCGGTCTGATTGATCGTTCCCGCAATCACGGTGTCGCCGACTTCCTTGGTGACCGGCATCGATTCACCGGTGACCATCGACTCGTCGAGCGTCGTGCGTCCTTCGGTGACTGTGCCGTCGACTGGCACCGCCTCCCCGGGACGCACGCGCAGACTGTCGCCAGCTGCGACCTGCTCCAGTTCAACCTCCTCGTCCGAACCATCGGCCTTGAGCCGCCGCGCCGTCTTCGGGGCAAGGTCCAGCAGCGCACGGATTGCGCCGCCTGTCGCCTCGCGCGCGCGGAGTTCGAGCAACTGGCCAAGCAGGACGAGCACGACGATGATCGCCGCCGCTTCGAAATAGACCGCGACTGCCCCGTCCATGCGGCGAAAGGCGGGCGGGAAAATGCCGGGTGCGACCGTTGCAACGACGCTGTACGCCCACGCCACCCCCGTCCCCATCGCCACCAGCGTGAACATATTGAGGCTGCGGTTGATGATCGAGGCCCAGCCGCGTTCGAAGAAGGGCCAACCCGCCCATAGCACCGCGGGTGTCGCCAGCAGCAGCTGAATCCAGTTTGATATTTGCGGCGCGATCAGTCGGTCGAGACCGAGCAGATGCCCGCCCATTTCGAGCGCGAATACGGGGATCGCCAGCGCCAGACCTATCCAGAAACGCCGCGTGAAATCGGCCAGTTCGGGATTCGGTGGGGCATCGGCGCTGAACACGGCGGGTTCGAGTGCCATGCCGCAGATCGGGCAGGCACCGGGACCGACCTGACGGATATGCGGGTGCATCGGGCAGGTATAGATTGTACCCTCGGCAACCGGTTTGTGGTTCTGAAGTTCGATGGGGGTCAGATACTTGGCAGGGTCGGTAATGAACTTGGTACGGCACCCGACAGAGCAGAAATAAAAGGCATGGCCGTCGTGCTCGGCGCGGTGGGTGGTCGCGTGTGGATCGACCATCATCCCGCAGACGGGATCGCGTTCAGTCTTTTCAGCCGATGACTTGCCACTCCCGCAGCCGCAGCAACCGCCCGCTTCCGGCTTCGTCGAAGCGATCGGCGTGTTGTCGAAGGTTCGTTCTTGATGATCTGCCATGGCTATTTCCAAGCTAAGTTGTCGCGTTCGAGGTCCAGCGAGCCTGATGCAGCCAGTCGGGATCGCCTAGCGGGCGGTGAAGCGCCCTGTCAGGTTGTAACCAACTGCCACCAGCGCTCCGGTCAGAGCGCCGAACCCGGCTGCGCTGGCACCACCGATCAGCAGAGCCTTGGCCGACGCGATCGGTGCCAAGGTGAACAAAGCTATGAAGGCGTGACTAGCGACAATCCCAGCAGCGCCTGCAGCCCAGCATAGCGAGAAAACGACGAGCGCCACGAACGCTCCAGTCAGGGTCAGCCGGCTGATGCGCAAACGTGGTGCCGCGATTGTAAACTGGTCGATCATGACGATCTCCTTGTGCTAGATCAGCACTACTCTCAAGTGATACCCCCACAGGGTATATACAAGTAGCGACAAGAAAGAGTTTCATGCGCGGTTACACGGTCAACAAAGACATGCTTGGCAAGCGTCTCGCGCGCATCGAAGGTCAAGTGCGAGGGATTGCAGCGATGGTCGCCGACGACCGGTATTGCATTGACATCGTTACCCAACTGAAGGCGACCCGCGCCGCGCTGGCAGCGGTCCAAACGGAACTGCTGAAAGCACACGTCAGTCATTGCATTACCTCCGCCGTCATCGGCGGCGATAAGGCGGCGGCGCAGGAGAAGCTCGACGAGTTGCTCCGCATTTTGCCCCGCGCCGCCGGCGACTGAAGCTATTGCGCCGACTTGCCGTGGCGCTTGAGCCACGACTCCAGTTCAGCAAGATCCTTCTCCTGCATGGCAATCGACTTTTGCGCCATGGCTCGGGTTTCTTTGTCACCGGCCTTCACAACGGCAATCTTCGACATCGCAATGGCACCGCGGTGATGCTCGATCATCTGGCGCGTCCAGGTCTCCGAAGCGTCGGCACCGACCACCATCATCTTGTGATGCATCGTCATCGCCACTTCGGCGTAGGGATTGGCAGGCGTATTTTTCATCATCGCCATGTCGCCCGTTGCCATCTTGCCGTGGTCCATATCCGCCATCTTGTCATGATCTGCGGGCATCGGCTGGGCAGCAAGGGGCGTGGCGATCAGCAAAACAGCGGCTATCAGTGTCTTTTTCATTGCATTTTCCCTTGGTTGTTCCCCCGAACTTGAACGCTCTGCCCCACGCAACGGAGCCTTGTCCGCGTCGCAGAACAGGTCGAAACTTGTCATCACATCGCCGAGATTGGTGGCGCGAGGGTGCCGAGCCAGGCGACCAGCACCAGCACCGTCGCCGCCAATCCTGTTTCCAGCGCGAGGCTGAGACGCAGCGCGCGCACTTCATCGCGCGCCTTGTGCTCACCGGTCGCGCGACCGAGGGCTGGCACATGGCGAAAGCGGTTGAGCGCGGCGAGCAGCAGCATCGCCCCGAACAACGCGAGTTTAACGAGCAGCAATTGTCCGTAGATGGTCGTGCCGAGCGACCCGACACTGCCGGGGCCGACGAGCAACCAGGCGTTGATAAGGCCGGTTGCGACGATCAGTCCAACGGCCGCCGTGCCAAGCCATGCGAAACCTTTGAGTGCCCGGTGCAGGGCGTCGAGCTGCGCTGCACCCATCGAATCAGCCGGCTGAAACAGCATCATCGACAAAGCGGCGAGCGCGCCGACCCAGATGCCTGCCGCGATAAGATGCCCGATGTCGGCGAGCAGGTGTAGAAGGCCAGTTCGCCCGTCGTCCATCACGCCGTGTCCAAGCCAAGCAAGCGTCGCCAGAGCGATGCCGCCGCATAGCGTCGTCGCAACGCAGGTGATCTGGCGCTTTCGGGCGGCGACCGCGACCAGCAGCGCCAGCAGCAGCGCCGCAATGCGAACCAGCCACGCCGTCCCGGTCGAGGTGCCGGTCACCAGCATCCGGATTGCGGCGGGATCGACCGCACCGACCGCGACACCGCTCATCGACGCGGCCAGCAGCGCGATGCCCGCGATCGACAGTGCCAACCCAACGACGGCGGCGATCGCCACAATCGGCCGAAGCGCAACTATGCCATCGCCAGACCACGCGCCAGTGATGAGCAGGACGAACGCCGGCACGCCGAACAGCACCATCAGGTCGACGTAAAGCGCGAACCGAACCGCGATGCTGGCGGCGTCGGCCATCGGCTATTGCACCTTGAAGCTATAGCTACCCTGAACCCGGTGGGTGTCGGTCGAAACCGCATGCCACGCGAGCTTATAGGTGCCGGCCGCCAGCGGCGCCTTGGGATGACCGACCAGCGTTTTGCCGTCCGGCCCCAGCGTCGTCGTGATGGCACCAACCGCCATCGGCCCGGTCATCTTCATGCCCGGCATATCGGTCATCATGATCGACATGCCCGAGAACTGAGCGACCAGCCGTTCGTTGAACTTCAACGTAATATCGCCCTTGCCATCGGCGACACCAGCTGCCGCCGGAGTCGAGGCCATGAGTTTGGGGTGCGCGCTCGCGGCAACTGCACCGAGCAGGGCTGCGGCGACGAAGCCCGTGACCGCGATCGATCTCAAAAAACTGACGCCCATGTTGCATCCTTCGCTCTGGTTACCGTGCTAATACGGCGGCCGCAGTGCCAGCCCTCAAAATCGGACATCATACCTCGCCTTCGCATGAGACTGTCTGAGGGTTGGCAATCTCGACCGCGTATTGCCTAGTGACGCGGGAGAACGATCATGGCTGACGACATCGATACGGCACTTCACAGCCTTGCATGTGAGCCGCTGCCTGCGGCGCTGGCCGGACTCGGAGATCGGGTTATGGCCCGAATCGATTCAGACGCCGCCGCACGACTTTCACAGCCATCGTTCGGCGTCGGTGCCGGGATAGCGGCGATGGCCCTTGTTATCGGCATATCGACTGCACGCGCACCGGTAAGGCCCGACGCGGCACCGCTCCAACTGTCCGTGTTCTCCGCTAACGCCGCTCTTACGCCGGCAGCCTTGCTCGCCACAGGCCAATGACGGCGTTTCGACGGACATTGCTGATCGTGCTGGTCGCATTTGGTGCGGCAATCGCCGGAGTGTTCATCGGCCGCACCGTCATTCCAGCGCCGCCGCCGCATCCGGTCGAGCTCCACGATTTCCTACACAATCATCTCGACCTCGACGCGACGCAGCATGCACGCCTTGAAACAATGGAAGCGCGTTTTGCGATGCGCCGCCGCGAACTCGAGATGCAATTGCGCGCCGACAACGCCCGGCTGGCCGGCGCCATCGCCACCGAGCATGGCGACGGCCCGGCCGTTCGCGCCGCAGTCGATCACGCCCATACGACAATGGGCGAACTCCAGAAGGAGACGCTCGCCCATATCTTTGCGATGCGTTCGCTGATGCGTGCGGACCAGGCGCGAAAGTTCGATGCTGCGGTGACGCGGGCGCTGACCGCCGACGGTCGGTGACGTTCGCGCTCGACGACTGTTCGGACGGCGAGCTGGCGGCACTGTCGATTGCCGACCGCGCCCACGCCTTTCCGGTCTTGATGCGGCGCTACGAAGCACGGGTCTACCGGGTCGTTCGCGGTCTCGTTGGCGATCCCGATGAAGCGCTCGACCTCGTGCAGGAGACCTTTGTCGCCGCCTATCTCGCGCTTGGGCGTTACGATCGCGCGCGACCGTTCGGTGCCTGGGTGAGCCGGATCGCGCTCAACAAATGCCGCGATTGGGCACGGCGGCGCGCGGTGCGGCGGCTGCTCACCTTTGCCGTGGCGCTCGACGACAGCGTGTTCGATATCGCCGCCGACACGGTTGCGGTCGATGACGCGCTTGACGACCGGCGAATGCTCGCACGGGTCAGCCGCGCAATTCCGCAGCTACCTTCCAGGCTCAAGGAGCCATTGATTCTTTGCGCGATCGAAGGGCTATCGCAAGGCGAAGCGGCAGCAACGCTCGGCATCAGCGAAAAGGCGGTCGAGACGCGCATCCGCCGGGCCCGTGCCGCACTAACGAAAATTTTGTCGCGGCAACGACGGTAGCCTTCCCACGCCGCGTAACCATCGTCGGCGCGCTTCCGTTTGCGCAGCGAGTGCGTCGACCATCTTCAAATTGCCACCCGACACATCGCTACAACGATGTTGTTGCATCGATCACCCATTCGGGCGATGCGGCGACGATAATGCTTTCGACGTGCCGGTCGGCACCCGTTATGATGAACAGGCCGACGGCGACGAGTACTGCGCCGAGGGCGCGTTTGCCGGTGCTGCCGGTGCTCATCAGCTTGCCGCGCCAGCGCGCCAGGATTGTCCGGGTGACCGTTGCCAGCGCGAGCAGCACTGTGGCTATCCCGAGGCCGAAGGCCAGCATTGTCAGCGCGACCTGACCAAGATCCTTGCCCTGCGCGGCAAGGACGGTGGCGGCACCGAGGGTGGGACCAACACACGGACTCCAGACGAGACCGAGGAGTGCACCGATGGCAGCCTGTCCAGCGAGGCCAAATCGATCAAGTCCCGCCTGACGACGGCTCGCCCAGTCGGCGAGCGGCGTTGCGGCACGCGCGATTGCATCCTGAATGCCGGGCACGACAAGCGCCAGTCCGGCCAGAATCAACACGATCGCCCCGAAAGAGCGCACGATGTCGCCGGAAAACCCGGCCGATGCGCCAAGCACGGCAACCGCAAAACCGACCGCCGTAAACGAGACGACAAGCCCGATCGCCAGTGCGAGCGGTCCGAACCGATGCCGCTGCGCCGCGCTGCCGAGAACAATCGGCACCAGCGGCAGAACGCACGGCGACAATATCGTCAGAGCGCCGGCGGCAAAGGCCAGCACGGGATTGAGCGTCGACATGTCAGCGCAACGCGCTTGCGACAAGTGTGCGGATGGCCTGGGGATCGGTCGTGCCGACACCGCGGCCGGTTTCCTGCTTCCCCTTGAACACGATCAGCGTGCTCTGCTTCTGCGCGCCAAGCGCCTTCCAATCGGCGGCTTGAGTGTCGAAATCGATCTTCAGGATGACGACCTTGCCGTATGCCGCATCGCGCGACAGCGCATCGATCGTCGGTGCTTGCTTGCGGCAGGTCGGGCACCAGTCGGCATGAATATCCACCAAGATCGGCGACCCAGCGTTTTGTGCAGCGGCAAACGCCGCCGGTGTGTAAGGCCGTATCGGCTGCGCCACCGCAGCGCTGGCAGCCGCCATGGCGACCAGCGCCAAACCGAAAATCATTTTCATCGCGTTGTCCTTGACTGCAATGAATTGAAGTTCGCCAGACCGCCAATCGGGTTACAGTCTTCGCTGGTTTCGGTGCAGTATCGTGCGATGTTCGATAGCATCGAGCGCGGTGATCGGAGCCGCGCTGCAAGCGACCGTCATATCACTCGACATCCGTGCGAAAGCCGATGTCCTACGCGGTGTCGCTTGGGCGCGGGCTCTGGAGGTTGCGGCCTGAGCCCGACAGCGCGCGGCGCACGATCAGCAAAAGTGGGACGGTAATCGACATTACGACGAATGCCGCCGTCCCGCCGATGGTTCCGGCGGGAACCGAGGCCAGCAGCAGCGCATCGTTGCCACCGGGGATAAGGGTCGCGCCGATTGCCATGACGGCCCCACCGGCGACCGACCGCGCGACTGTCGATGCCCTTGGGGCCTTGTAACGAAACGAACGCGACCGCACGCCCGAAGCGATCGCCCCCGCAAGGGCTGCGAATGCAGCCACGATTGCCCCGAGGCCAAGCATCGTCATCGATGCGCCGGACCCGACACTGCGCCGAACGGCATCGGCATATGTCCATCCGGGTGCGAGCGAAAACAGCAGCGCACCGCACGCCCCAAGCACGACCATCGCCGCGCGCAACGGCCATTCATGATGCCGCACCACCCGTGCACCGGCGCCGAGCCAGCGCCATACAGCGACGAGCAGGACCGCAAAGGTCACGACGAGCGCCGCTCCAGCGATACCGAAGTGGGTAAAGCGATTGGCGACGGCGGCGGCCGGGACGGCGGTGATATGGCGCTCCGCCAGCGCAAAGCCCGCAGCGAGCCCAACCGGAAGCCCCAGAAAGCGAATTTCTCCGTCGCCCAATCGGGCCAAGGTTCCCAATAGGCAGGCGTCGTTCAGGACGGCGCCAACGCCCAATAAGACTGCGCCCAGCAATACGGTTGCGGAAACCCCCGGATCGCGCATGACATGGGCAGCGTCGCCGAGACTCCAGGCCAGCGGCAGGCAGATCAGGCCCGCGACGCCGACCGCAACCGCAAAACCGGCCAGCATCGTCATTTCACGTTTGTAGACGAGCTGTTTAGCGGCGGTTACCGAACATGTGCTGCCCTGATTGATCGAAAAACCCATAAGGAAAGCGCACATTGCGGCAATTATGACAAGCAACAGATCGAGGATCATCGGCCGGAACTCGTTAAACGTGCATGCCATTAGGCCTTGATCGCATCACGCAACACTATCGTCAGATCGGCACCAACAGCAATCGCAATCGTGCGATGCACGCTGCGCATTGAACCCATGCCTCGCGCCCGCTTCAAATTGATCTTTCGGTCGCCCATAGGAGGTCATGGTCCCGAAAACCTCCTCCTTGGCGGACACGCTGCGCGCGTGTGCCGACGCCTCGCCCGATTGGAAAGGTCTTCTCGACGAATTCATCGGACGCCTGATTGCCGCTGCGGCTGGTGCCGGTGCGCCGAAGCCGGGTGACGCCTTCCCGCGCTTGTCGCTGCCCGATGCGCGGGGGCGCTACCGTACCTTGCCCGACCTCGATGCCGAAGGCCCTGTCGTTATCAGCTTCGTTCGGGGTGGCTGGTGCCCATATTGCCGCCACGAGCTCAAAAGCTGGAGCGATTCAATGCAGGACCTAACGGCCGCCGGCGGTTCGCTGGTGGTTATTGGCGGTGTCGTTGGCGGGCGCAGCACGCCGCTGTCACAGTTGGTCGACGATCGCACTGAAGTTCTGTTCGACGTCGATCATGGTGCCGCGCTTGCGCTTGGGCTCGCAATCTATCCCGGACCCAAGATTGTGGATCGTTACCTAGAGGGCGGGCTCGATCTCGCCGATCTTTACGGCTCAGCGAGCGGTTTTCTTCCCATTCCCGCGACCTTCGTCGTCGATCAGCAGGGTATAGTCCGATACACCTTCGTTGCGGCCGACTTCCGCGTCCGCGCCGAACCGGACGACGTAATCGATATCGTGCGCGGAATAACCGGCAAACACTGATCGGCTCGCAACGGCACCTGCCCCCGGTACGGTTCGTACCGTGGCGCGCGCTCCAGCGATGGTCTGCTGACGTCCGTAGCGCAGCCTTACATACATGGCGCGCATAGTCTCCATGCTTGCTTGGTCCGTTCGCAGTGGCGCTGTTGCTTGCGACAAGCAGACCGTCGGAACGGGGCTGTCGCCCCTCCGGGGAGACAAGACATGCAGAGCGCACGTGCAATTCAGCCCGCCAAGGCCGCGTCGGCCGCACCCGCCGATGATAACTGGGGCGGGCTGATGGCGGCGGCGCTTGCGGGCAACGGTGGTGCATATAACCGGCTGCTCCATGAAATCCGCCCCTGGCTCCATCGCTATTATGCCCGCCGCCTGCCACCTTCGATGATCGAAGATGCCGTCCAGGATATGCTGATCGCCGTCCACCAGAAGCGCCACACCTTTGAAGTCGGCCGCCCTTTCCGCCCCTGGCTCGGCGCCATCGCTCGCTACAAATGGATCGACCGGCTGCGCGCGATGGGCCGTCGCCAGACCGTTTCGCTCGACGATGAACTGTTCGAGCCGTCGGTCGACGGCCATGAAGAAACCGTGACCAGCGCCATCGTCCTCGACGAACTGATGTCGCAGCTAAAGCCGGCCCAGCTGAGCGTCATTCAGCTGGTCAAGCTGAAAGGCTATAGCATCGAGGAAGCATCGGCTGCGACCGGCCAGTCCGAATCTCTCGTCAAGGTCAACATTCACCGTGGCTTGGCGAAGCTGGCGACCATCGTCCAGAACCGGGCCGCAGACTGATCCAAATTGGCGAATAAGCGATCCTATCGCCGTATATGTCGCGTTCGCTGTAACCCCGTGAGTGCGGTGCCACATGGAATTCCCGTCCCGGCAGCCCCGGCGCGTCAAAAATGCCACCGAGCGCCACGATCGGTGATCGATTGCGCGTCGCCCGCCCTCAATAGCTGCGGCGGGGGCGTTCGATGCCGAACAGATTGTCGAGCGACCATGCGCCCGGTCCACGCGCGATGATCGGCAGCAACAGTCCGGCCCACAGGAGATGCGTCGACCATGCGTCCGGATAGACGAAGATTTCGATAACCGCCGTCATACCGAACAGGCCGAGCGCACCGAGACGACTGAACAGGCCAAGGACCAGCAGGATCGGGAACAGATGTTCCTGATAGGTGGCGAGGTGCGCCGCCGTGTATGGATCGAGCAACGGCACGCCCGAATATTCGGTCTCGAACAGCGAGTAAGTCGAATCCTTGATATGCAGGATGCCATCGACCTTGGTCCGTCCCGACAGGAAGAACACTGCGGCGATGCCGACCCGCGCGGTCAGCAGCAACAGGTTCGACGGAATCATATTGAGCGGCGAAACGAGGCGCTCGTACAGCGACGCACGGTGCGTGTCGGACCCGTCAATATTCATGGCTAGTCTCCGGAATCGATAGCTGCAAAGGCCCCGGCACCGATCAACACAGCGAATAATGCTGTGAGGTCGGCACCGTTTTCGACGGCCATAGAAGCTGCTTCGCCAAGGGCGCGACCGGCGTTACAACTATCGAGAAAGTCGGCTGCGATGGCATCGATCGAGGTCACCATGACACTGCCCGCGGGCCGGGTGACGAGTGCAATTTCGTCGATCCATTCGAGTGACGCCAACGCGTCGGGATCGCCATCGGGTTGATGCGCCCGCCAGATCGATACGGCAGGTCCAGACAGGCGACCGATGCGCGTCGCTGCGTGAAGCGGCAAGGCGCTTTCAAGATCGAGCGCGGCACCATCGAAGACACAATGATCGGCAGCGAACATGGTTTCGACGACCAAGCGTTCAAGCGCGGCGACATTCCCGAGCCAGCCAAGTTCGACAAACGGCGCATAGTCGCGAAGAAAATCGCCGAAACCGTCGCCGTAGAGACAAAGTCGCGGCTCGGCAGGCGGGCGTTCCTCGACAAAGGCGGCTGCGCAGGCGGCAAATGCCTCTTCGCCGACCAGCTGGACGATGACCGGATAGTTTGCCGCAAGGGCGTCCTGCGCCGCCTTGTGACTGGTATTGCGGTGGATGGTCAGCGCGCGGCGGATGCGCGGATCGGTGCTCCAAACGCTGGCTTGCCCGGCGAGCGCCGCACCGAACGCATGCTCGAAAATCGCATGATCAGACATGCGCACGTTGCCCCGTGAGAACCGCATGTGCACGGTGACGCTCGGCCACCAGGGTTTGAAACGGCGGGATATCGTCGTCGCGTTCGATCAGCGTCGGACGCGGACCGATCCGGTCGACAAGACCAGCATATAATGTCCAGACGGCTTCGGCGATCGGGGCACCATGGGTGTCGATGAGCAGCGGAAAATCGGCGTCGGCATCGGCGGTGTGGCCGGCAAGGTGGATTTCGCAAACCGCGTCAGCGTTGATCGCTCGCAGGGCTTGTATGGCGTCGAACCCGAGGTTGGATGCGCTGACATAGACATTGTTGACGTCGAGGATCAGCCCGCACCCGGTGGCATCGGCGAGTTCGTTGAGAAACTCAGCCTCGGACATCATATGGCCGGGCAGGTCGACATAAAGCGATGGATTTTCAACGAGCAGCCGTCGACCCAGCGCCTGTTGGACGATCGTGACGTTGGTAACGGTGTGCGCCAAAGCTGCACGGGTGCGCGGAAATGGCAAGAAGTCGGAAACATGGACACCGTTCCAGCGCTGCCAGGCAAGGTGGTCCGAAACCAGCATCGGATCGATGCGGTCGCATAGAGTTTTCAGCCGAGCCAGATGGTTCGGACATGGCCGGTCCGATGAGGCAATCGACAAGCCGACGCCGTGTATCGAAATGGGATGCGTCGCACGCAACGCCGCCAACGCAGCGAGGCGCGGACCACCGTCGACCATATAATTTTCGGCATGCACCTCGAACCAGAGGCCCGGGTCGCGCGATGCAAGCGCCTCATCGAGGTGCTCCATCTTGAAACCCAGGCCTGCAGTCGGTTGCATGTCGGTCTCCCGCGGGCGGGTGATCAACTGCGGTCGATCAGGCTTCCGTCAGCGAGCCAAAGCCCGTCGGCGTCTTGATCTTGGTGCAGGTGCCAGCCGGAACGAGCTTCCAGGCGTTCTTCTGATAATTTGCCGTGCTGGTGCCCGCGCAGCTGGTGCCAGCGCCGGCCTTGCAGTCGTTCTTGCCGGCGAGCGAAACGCCGAAGCACTTTTCCATCGGCTTCTTGTCAGCGGCATTGGCAGCCGAAATTCCGGCGGTGAGTGCTGCGGCGAGCACAGCGGCGCGGACGGCGTTCGTAGCGAAATTGGTCATGTCGAATTCCTCTAACAATTCAAAATTCTGCCCGAAAACCGGCGGCTCGACTGGGAAGTCGAGCCGCCGCAGTGACCGAGTGGGGCGTTACTCGTTGGTCACGATGACTGTTCCGATCCGAACGCGGCTACAGTTACACGGATAGTCAAAAAAGGTTCGATCCGACGCCGATTGGAATTGAAACACGCCATAATTTCACAATCTGTAACATCTGGTTTCGCTGCGACGGAAACCAGGCAAGCCCCCGATGCGACCAGTTCGTGGCAGCGGCAGCAACGCGAAACGAAAAAGCCATGACCGATATCGACCTCATCAACGCCTTGACCGCCGACCTTCGCCCGGCGCCACCGAACCGTACCGAACGCGACATGGCGCTTGCCGTCGGAGCAGGTGCCGCGACCTCGATCGCGGCTCTCATTGGCACGTTCGGCATTCAGTCCGGCCTCGATGGCCCGGCGATGGTCCCGCTCGCGATGAAGGAAGCGTATGGGTTGGCGCTTGCGATATTGGGCGGCGGTGCAACGCTGCATCTTTCACGGCCGGGCGCGATGCGGCAAAGCATTGTAGCACCCGTCACTGCCGTCATCGCCCTGCTTGGCGGTCTTGCTGCTATTCAGCTGGCAACGCTCGATCGCAGCGATTTTGCCGAAATGATTGCAGGGTCAACGTGGCACTGGTGCTCGCTGCGGATCGTCGCCCTCGCCCTTCCCGTCTTTGGCGCGATCATCATGATGCTGCGGCGGCAGGCCCCGGTCCGACCGCGCCGCGCCGGTGCTGCAGCCGGACTTGTCGCTGGTGCGCTTGCATCGTCGATCTATGCCCTTGCGTGCGTGGAACACTCCGCAGCGTTTGTGTTTATCTGGTACACGTCCGGAATTGCGGCAATGAGTGCAATAGGATGGTTTTCGGGCCCGAAACTGCTTCGCTGGTAGTTTTTTTCGGCTAGGCTGTAACGACCGTTCGCATCCCAACGGACACTATCAAGCCACGTCGGCATAAATGATGCACCCATTAGGAGATACTTTATGAGCAACCTCAACACTGGTTTCAGCATTGCCGTTACGGCCGCCATGGTCGCAGTCGCCGGAACCGCCACTGTCGCCAATGCCGCCACCGCCGACAAGACCGCCGACAAGAACGCCGACGTTCATTGCTATGGCATCAACACTTGCAAGGGCACCTCGGACTGCAAGTCGTACGGCCATGAGTGCAAGGGCCAGAACGAGTGCAAGGGCCAGGGCTTCAAGGCGATCAGCACGAAGGCCTGCGCAAAGGCCGGCGGCAAGCTGACCGAGAAGTAAGCCGAACACACAGCCCGGTGGCGATTTTCGTCACCGGGCTGTCGTCGTTTCTGGCTGGCGGAAAGATTTGATGGTCACTGACGGAACGCCCACGATTGCGCGCTTTGGCGGTTTTGGCCTTGGTATGCGCGCGCCGCATTATCCGGCGTTTCTGAACGGCGAACCCCGCGTCGATTTCGTCGAGGTCATCTCCGAGAATTTCATGGTCGATGGCGGTCGCCCGCTTCAGGTCATCGACACGGTGCGGACCCACTACCCGGTCGCATTGCACGGCGTTTCCATGTCGGTCGGTTCGGCGCACGGGCTCGATCGCGCCTATCTCGCCCGGCTGAAGATCCTTGCCGATCGCATTCAGCCGCTCTGGATTTCCGACCATCTCTGCTGGACCGGCATCAATGGCTTCAATTCGCACGACCTGTTGCCACTGCCCTATACCGCCGAGGCGCTCGACGTCGCAGCGACCAATATCGGCCACGCGCAGGACGCGCTCGGTCGTGCGATGCTGATCGAAAATCCATCGAGCTATCTAACATATGCAGCCGACGGGATGACCGAATGGGAATTCCTCGCCGAACTGACCCGCCGCACCGGCTGCTACCTGCTCCTCGATATCAACAATATCTATGTCAGCGGCATGAACCATGGGTTCGACCCGCGAACCTATCTTGCGGCGATCCCGGCTGAGCGGGTGCGACAGATCCATCTTGCCGGGCATAGTGCCGGACGTGACGGCCTGTTGATCGACACCCACGATCAGCCTGTGCCCGATCCGGTCTGGCAACTCTATCAAGGTGCCATCGGGCGGTTCGGCGACGTCGCGGTGATGATCGAACGTGACGACGATATTCCACCGCTCGAGGATTTACTCGCCGAAGTCGAAATCGCGCGATCGCTGGCGCGGCAGCCGCTCGCAGCATGACCCTTGCCGACCTCCAGCGCGATTTTGTCGCGTATCTGAAGGGCGATGGCAGCGGGATTGTGGAAGATGTGCACACGGCGTCGCTGCGCGGACTTCCGGTCTATCATTTCGCCTATCGCGCGTCGCTTGTCGCTGCACTCAGGGACACGTTCGAACGCACCCACGCGTGGCTCGGCGATCACCAATTCGACGACGCAGCGCGCGCGCATATTATTGCATCGCCGCCATCGAGTTGGACAATGTCGGATTTCGGCCTTGGCTTCGACCGGACGCTCGACGGACTTTACCCGAACGATCCCGAGGTTGCCGAACTGGCCTGGCTCGATTGGTCGATGCGTCGCGCATTCGATGGTGCCGACAGCGGGACGCTCGACACGAATGCACTGACGGACATCGATTGGGACACGGCGCAATTGCATCTGGCACCGACGCTGGTGATGCGCACGGTATCGACGAATTGCGCCGAACTCTGGAGGGCCCTGGCCGATGACCAAGCTCCGCCGCCCGCTTGCCTATTGCTGCCCGCGCCGGTTGCGCTGACCGTCTGGCGGCAGGACCTGTCTCCACGATTTTTGTCGGTCGGCAGTGACGAGCATATGGCGCTGACGATGGCGGCTGACGGCGTCGCTTTCGGACCTATTTGTGAGCAATTGGTCAATGACGATCGCGATGCCGCGGCGGTGTCGGCGCTCGCGGGCACCATGCTCGCCCGTTGGATAGCGGATGGGGTGCTGGTCGGCGTCCGCCAGTCCGTCCGACGTGCCGGGACCTCAATCCAACGCAAGTAGCGGGTCGGCCGCAAACGCATTGGTCAGATACTCGACCAACACCCGGGTCCGCGCCGCGACATGGCGCACCGATGGCAGAATGATCGAAATCGGCATCGGTTGTGGCGCATAGTCGGGCAACACAGTTTCAAGAAGCCCCTCCGCCAGCTCGCGCTCGAAAAGCCAGATTGCATTCACCGCAATTCCGATGTCGGCGAGGACTGCCGCGCGCAGTGCATTCGGGCTATCGGCCCGCATCGTTCCCGAAATTGCAACCGAGATGTTGTCGCCGAAAGTCCATTGTTGCCCTGAACTATTCAATGAATAGCCGATGCAATTGTGTGCCATCAGGTCGTTTGGATGCCGGGGCCTGCCGCGCGCGTCGAGATATGCAGGCGATGCCACGGCAACCCGCCGGGCGGTGCCGATGCGGCGGGCAACCAAGCGTGTGTCGCTCAATTGACCAATTCTAACCGCAAGATCGAGATTGTCGGCGATAAGATTGAGCGCATGATCGGACAGTTTGACGTCGATTTCGATGCCCGGATTCTCCGTTAGAAAGCGACTGAGGATCGGCATTAGCCGGCCCTCGACCAACGATAACGGCGCAGTGATGCGCAGGATGCCCCGCGCTTCGCTGACCCGCCCGACGGCGGCTTCGGCTTCTTCGATCGCCGCCAGCGCCAATCGGGCGCTCTCATAGAACGTCGCGCCTTCGTCCGTCAGGATGAGCGACCGCGTCGTCCGCTGCATCAGGCGCGATCGCAGATGCAATTCGAGCGCTGCAACATGTTTTGAGATCGTCGACTGGCTCGCTTCCAGCCGCATAGCCGCCGCCGAAAAACTGCCGGCGTCGGCAACGGCGACGAAGCTGCGCATCCACGTTGAGATTTCCGTCATCGGGCCGCCTTCGATTTCACCGACTAATTCGATTCACGACTAAGTCAAAGTCATTTCTAAGCGATTGACCATCCTGATTCGCTAGGTAGCAAGGGAATTCATGGAAATGCACCAAGTCCGATATTTCTTGGCGATGGCGCGCGCGTTGAATTTCACGCGGGCGGCGGACGAATGCAACGTAACACAACCATCACTGACGCGGGCAATCCAGAAACTTGAGGAAGAGTTTGGCGGGCCATTGTTCCGCCGCGAGCGGTCGCGCACGCACCTGACCGATCTGGGGCGGCTGATGCAGCCCCATCTCGAACGGACCTACGAAGCGGCGATGTTCGCCAAGGAATTGGCGCGCGGGGTCGGCAAGACCCAGATGACACCCTTGACGCTTGGGGTAGCGTCGGTGATCGATGCCGATGCGCTGAACGACGTGCTGGCGGAAATTGGCGCAAGCCTGCCGGGGTTCGACCTGTCGATCGTCAGCGGCACATCCGACGAATTGATCGAACAGGCTTTGGGCGGGTCGCTCGACCTGCTGATCGTCGAACTGCCCGATAAAGCCCCCGATCGTTTCGAATCCTGGCTGCTTTATGCCCATTGCTATCACATGGTCACCCGCCACGATCATCCTTTGGCGTCGGGCACCGCTGTCGCACTGGCCGCGCTGCGCGACGAAGTCTGGATCGACTGCGGCGGTGACGGCACCCAAAGGCTTCAGGCACTCGCGTCGGCGGCGGATTTCGTGCCGGTTCTGCGCCATCGCACGACCAACGACGGCGATCTGCGCCGCCTTGTCGAGGCCGGACTCGGCAGCGTTTTTGCCGTCAGAGCGAGCGGCGAGCGCATGGTTACGCTGCGCATTGCCGATGTCGATACCTCGCGCAGCGTGGTGCTGGCGGCAATCGCGGGCCGTCGGCGTTCCGCCGTCGCCGAAGCCTTTGTTCGTGCCTCGCGCGCCCGAAGCTGGGAAAACGGCTAGGCTGGCCTTGCCCCGCGCAGAGTGCACCCGAGACCGCCCCTAGCCGCTGGCGCGCGGTGGCGGTAGGAGAGGCACAACATCGCGCCGCATGGAAACCACCTTGTCCCTTTACCCCCGTTTTGCCGCCCACCTTGCCGCTGCGCTTGCCGATCTCGAGGCGGCGGGCGACCTGCCGCCGGGGTTGAATACGGCGGCGGTCACCGTCGAACCGCCGCGCGACGCCAGCCATGGCGATCTCGCCACCAATGCAGCGATGGTGCTGGCGAAACCGGCAGGGCTGAAACCGCGCGATATCGCGGTCATGGTGGCGCAGAAACTCGCGCGTCTGCCACAAGTCGCCGAGGCAGAAGTCGCCGGCCCCGGCTTCATCAACTTGCGGCTGACCGACCAAGTGTGGCGCGACGAACTGACGGCGATCCGCGCCGATGGTGCGGATTATGGCCGCTCGCGGATGGGCGCGGGCCAGCGCGTCAATGTCGAATATGTCTCAGCGAACCCCACCGGCCCGATGCACATGGGGCATTGCCGCGGTGCGGTTGTCGGCGACGCACTGGCGTCGGTACTAGCCTATGCCGGCTTCGATGTGACGCGCGAATACTATATCAACGATGCCGGCGGGCAGGTCGATACGCTCGCGCGCTCGGCGCATCTGCGCTACCGTGAGGCATTGGGCGAGACGATCGAAATCCCCGAAGGCTTTTACCCCGGCGATTATCTGGTGCCGGTCGGCGCGGCGCTCGCCGCCGAATTCGGGCCGCTCTACCGGACTGCGCCGGAAGCTGACTGGCTGGTACCGTTCCGGTCGCGCACCGTCGCCCTCATGATGGACCGGATCCGCGACGATTTGATGCTACTCGGGATCGCGCAGGATGTGTTCTTTTCGGAGGCGTCGCTCGGCAACCGGGTGCAGGAGGCGCTCGACACGCTTGCTGCCAAGGGCCTGATTTACGAAGGCGTACTCGAAGCGCCAAAGGGCGATGCCGGGGAGGATTGGGAGCCCCGCCCGCAGACGCTGTTCCGGGCGAGCCAGTTCGGCGACGATACTGATCGGGCGCTGAAGAAATCCGATGGCAGCTGGACCTATTTCGCCGGCGACGTGGCGTATCACTTCGATAAATTGCAACGCGGTTACACCGCGCTCGTCGATATGTTCGGGGCCGACCATGGCGGCTACGTCAAACGCATGCAGGCGGCGGTGAAGGCGTTGAGCGGCGGGACGGTGCCGCTCGACATCAAGATCGTTCAGATGGTCAAGCTGCTGCGCAGTGGCGAGCCGGTCAAGATGTCGAAGCGTTCGGGCAATTTCGTTACCCTCGCCGATGTCGTCGATGAGGTCGGCAAGGACGTCGTGCGCTTCATCATGCTGACCAAACGCAGCGATAGTCAGCTCGATTTCGACTTCGCCGATGTCGTCGAGCAGTCGCGCGAAAATCCGGTCTTCTATGTGCAATATGCCCATGCGCGGATCAGTTCGCTGGGGCGCAAGGCGGCCGAAGCGGACATCGATCTGCCGCAGCCCGACTTGGCGCTGCTCGATGCGACCGACCTCGCGCTCGTCAAGATCGCCGCGCAATGGCCGCGGATCGTCGAACAAGCCGCCGACGCACGCGAGCCGCATCGCATCGCCTTTTACCTCGGCGATCTGGCGGCGGCGTTCCATTCGCAGTGGAACCTTGGCAATGACGATTCGGCGCGGCGTTTCGTGCAGGCGTCGGCTCCGGCGCTGACGGCGGCGCGGCTGGCATTGGCGGAAGGCGTTGGCCAGGTTATCCGCAACGGTCTCGCCGTGATGGGCGTCGAGGCGGCGCTGGAGCTGCATTGATGGCCGGACGCGACTTCGACGACGATGCGCCATGGCTGACGGAAGCCGAACCGCGTGGGCGGGGTGCAGCACCGACGACAACGGTATCGCGGCGGTCGTTGTTCTGGACGGTCGTGGCGCTGCTGACACTTGCGGCCATCGCGGTGGTTGGCACGGTGGTGCTGCTGGCGAAAAAGCAGGGCGGCTCGACTGCTGGGTATATGAACGCCGAACAGGCTCCGCTGATTGCCGCGCCGCCGGGCCCGTACAAGGTCAAGCCCGGCGATCCGCAGGGTCTTGCCATCGACGGCGAAGGCGAGACGATCTACCAGACCGGCGAAGGCTTCGATCCCGGCGGTACGCTCGCCACGCAGGGCGGACCGGAAGAGCCAGTGTTGCGACCCGGAAGCAGCCCGGTGGCACCGGGCGGGATGTCGGTCGGCGCGGTTCCGGCAAACGGGCTACCGCGCGATCTGCTGCCCGAAGCGCCGGTCGCGGCACCGATCGCGGCTGCAAAGCCCGACGCGGTAAAGGGCGCGCCAATCGCTGCCGCGCCTGCCGTTGCACCCAAGGCTGCACTGCCGACATCACCCGTGACGCCGCCCACCAAGGTGGCGACCACGGCGGTGACCGCCAAACCAGCGTCGAAACCCCGCGAACCGCTGGTCGTCGATATCCCCAAGGACGAGGCGAAACCCAAGCCGAAGGCCGACGTCAAACCCAAGGATGACGCCAAACCGAAATCCAGCGGCAGGGCGGTGGCGCAATTGGGGGCGTTCAAAACCGAAGCGGCGGCGCAGGCCGCATGGACGGCAGCAGGCGGCGACGTTGGCGGCTTCACCAAACGCATCGAGCCGATCGATACCGCAGGTGGCGGCACGCTCTACCGGCTGCGCGCCAGCGGCGGTGACGGCGCGGCACTGTGTATGAAGCGATCCGCCAAGGGCGTCACATGCAAGGTCATCGAGTGATGCAGCCGGCATTTCTCGGCCTGTCGGGGCTGACATTGACCGACGACGAACGGGCGCTGTTCCGCAGTGCCGATCCCGCCGGGTTCATCCTGTTCCGCCGCAACATCGACACGCCCGATCAGGTGCGGGCGCTGACCGCGGCGCTGACCGATCTCGCGGGTCGGGCGCTGCCGATCCTCATCGATCAGGAAGGCGGGCGCGTGGCGCGGCTGACCCCGCCGCACTGGCCGGTATTTCCGGCAGGCGCGCGCTTCGACGAACTCTACCAACTGGCGCCGGTGACGGCGATCGAGGCAGCGCGGCTCAATGCGCTGGCAATCGCGGCGACACTGCGCAACCTTGGCATCACGGTCGATTGCCTGCCGCTGCTCGATGTTCGCGACGCCGATGGCCATGACATCATCGGCGACCGCGCGCTTGGCTTCGCACCGATGCAGGTCGCCGCTCTCGGCAAGGCAACGCTCGACGGACTCAGGGCCGGCGGCGTCTGCGGCGTCGTCAAGCACATTCCCGGCCATGGCCGCGCGCAGGCCGACAGCCACTTCGAACTGCCGGTGGTGACCGCGTCACGCGCCGACCTCGAACGCGATTTCGAGCCCTTTCGCACCCTCCACGCCGCGCCGATGGCGATGACGGCGCATGTCACCTACACCGCGATCGATCCGCACCGCTGCGCGACGCTGTCGCCGCTGGTGATCGATCTCATCCGCCGCGATATCGGGTTTACCGGGCTGCTGATGTCGGACGATCTGGGCATGAAGGCGCTCGGCAACCCGGCGTCGGGCGGGCTTGCAGCGGGGGCGAATACTCTCGACGATTTTGGCGCGCGAGCGATCGCCTGCCTCGATGCCGGGTGCGATATCGCGCTGCATTGTTCGGGCGATTTCGCCGAAATGCGGGCGATCTGCGAGGCGCTGGGCGACATCGCGCCAGAGGCGGCCGCACGGCTCGATGCGGCGATGGCATGGGCCGGGCCGGGCGATGCGACCCCGGCGGCGCAATGGGCGGATGCACGTGACCAGCTGCTGGCGCTGGCCTAACCCCCTCGCGCGCTTGTGGGGGATGCGGCTTTGACCGAGCCCGATCCCTTCGACATTCCCGTCCGCGCCGCACCGCCGTCGCTGGTGCTCAATCTTGGCAGTTGGGAGGGGCCGCTCGATGTCCTGCTGCAACTGGCGCGGCAGCAAAAGGTCGATCTGGCGCAGATCTCGATTCTGGCGCTGGTCGATCAATACCTCGCCTTCATCCGCGATGTGCGCGCGCTCAGTCTTGAACTCGCCGCCGATTATCTCGTCATGGCGGCGTGGCTGGCGTATCTGAAATCCTGCTTGCTGCTGCCGCGCGATCCCGAGGCCGAACCCGATCCGCGTGATCTGGCGCTGCGGCTGCAGTTCCAATTGCAGCGTTTGGACGCGATGCGCGACGCCGGGGCGAGGCTGCTGGCGCAACCCCAGGCGGGGCGCGACACCTTCCGCCGTGCCGCACCCGAAGGCCTGCGCTTCGAAACGACCGCGCGTTACGATCTCGATTATTTTGAACTGCTTTCGGCCTATGGCGCGATCCGCGCGCGGTCGGCGACCGGCGTGCATGTCGTACGCCGCCGCGCAGTGATGGCATTGGACGAAGCGATCGAACGGCTCCAACGACTGATCGGCATCGATATCGACTGGACCGATCTGGCGCGCTTCCTGCCCGACGACGGCGACGACGCCGGCTATAATCGCTCGGCGCTGGCGTCTACGTTCGTCGCCGCGCTCGAACTGACCCGGCAAGGGCGGATCGATATCAGCCAGGGTGCGGCTTTTGCGCCGTTGCTGGTAAGGGCGCGGGCATGACCGACCCTGAAGCCCTGCGCGCGCTCGAAGCCGTGCTGTTTGCCGCCGAAGCGCCGCTGACCCTGACCGATCTCGCCAAATATCTTGGCGGGCGTGGCGACTTGCCGCTGCTGCTGCGCGAACTCGCCGATAGCTATGGCCCGCGCGGTATCAACCTTGTCGAGCGCGGCGGTCGTTGGCAGTTCCAGACCGCCCCCGATCTGGCGCACCATCTGCGCCCCAACCGCGAGGTGGCGCGCAAACTGTCGCGCGCGGCGGTCGAAACACTGGCGGTAATTGCCTATCACGAGCCGGTGACCCGCCCCGAGATCGAGGAGATTCGCGGTGTTACCGTCTCGGGTGGAACGGTCGATGTGTTGATGGAGGCGGGGTGGATACGCCCCGCCGGGCGGCGCGAAACGCCGGGGCGGCCGCTGCAATATGCGACGACGCCCGAGTTTCTGGCGCATTTCAACCTGAAGTCGCGGCGCGACCTGCCGGGAATTGCCGATCTGAAAGCCGCCGGCCTGCTCGACCGCGAGCCGCCCGCCGAGCCATTGTTGCCGATGAGCGGCGATTGATCGCCCACCGGCAACCGCACGCCGCGCGTCTCTAGCAACCGGCGGCAGATAGGACTACATCGGCAGCCTAACGTCTTCGCTGCTAGGGTTTTCGCCATGGGCTCGTTCAGCCTCGTTCACTGGTTGGTTCTCATCCTTGTCGTCATGCTGTTGTTCGGTCGCGGGCGCATCAGCGACCTGATGGGTGACTTCGCCAAGGGCATCAACAGCTTCAAAAAGGGCCTTGCCGACGACGATACGCGCCCGGCAACGCCTGCCGTGCCGCCGCAGGTGACCCATGCGCCGCCGCAGCCCATCAGCCCGGTCGTCGACGAACAGCGCCGCTAAGCCTCCCGGGAAAACCGGGTGTTCGGCATCGATTCTTCCGAATTCGCGCTGATCGCGCTGGTGGCGCTCGTCGTTATCGGCCCCAAGGATCTGCCGCGCGTCATGCGGATGGTCGGACAATGGGTCGCCAAGGGCCGGTCGATGACCCGTCATGTCCGTGCCGGTTTCGACGAAATGATGCGGCAGGCCGAACTCGACGAAATGCAAAAGCAATGGGCCGAGCAGAATGAGGCGATCATGAAGGCGACGGCGTTGCCCGATTTCGCCGCACCCTATCTGTCCGCCGAGCCGCCGGTCGCCGAGGATTGTGCCCCGGTGATGACGGCCCTCCCCGAACCGGTTCCCGATGAAGCCATGACCGATGCCGCGCCGGCGACGGCGAAGCCGCGTACCAAGCGCAAGCCCAAAACGGCTGCCGCGCCATGACCGACGACATCGAGGACATCGACGCGAGCAAGGCACCGCTGCTCGATCACCTCATCGAATTGCGCCGTCGGCTGTTGATTTCGTTTGCCGCACTGGTCGTGTGTTTCGGCATTGCGTTCACCCAGGCCGATCGCATCTTCGGCTGGCTCGTGCAGCCGTTGGTCCATGCCTATGGCAAGGGCGTTACCGGCACGATTATCTATACCAAGCTGTACGAGGCGTTTTTCGTCAATATCAAAGTCGCTGCGTTTGCCGCGTTCTGCATGGCGTTTCCTGTCATCGCCAACCAGCTGTGGGCGTTCGTTGCACCGGGACTCTATCGCCGCGAAAAGAACGCTTTCCTGCCGTTCCTGATCGCCACGCCGATCCTGTTCACCATGGGAGCGAGCCTTGCCTATTTCGTCGTCATGCCGGTGGCATTTGCGTTTTTCCTCGGGTTTCAAAAAACCAGTGCGATCAACGGCATCAGTCAGGAGGCGCTGCCGGCGATGGGCGAATATCTGGCGCTGGTGATGAACATGATGATCGGCTTCGGCGTGGCGTTTCTGCTGCCGGTGCTCTTGATGCTGCTCGAGCGCGCCGGAATCGTCAGCCGGAAACAACTGATCGCCGGACGGCGCTATGCGATCGTCGGCGCGTTTGCGGTAGCGGCAGTCCTGACGCCGCCCGATGTGGGTTCGCAGATCGCTTTGGCCGTACCGCTAATGCTGCTCTACGAAGCTTCGATCATCGGCATCTGGTTCACTGAGCGGCGGCGGGCACGCGATGCGGTGACGGCCAGCGCCTGACATGACAACGCCGGCAGAGTTTCCCCTGCCGGCGCTTACAATACGCTACTGACTATTTGGCGTCTTTGGCAGTCTTGCTGACGGCCTTGCCGGCCGAACTGACATCCTTGCCGGCACCTTCGACGGTGTTACAGGCGGTCAGCGCGAGGCCAGCAACGAGGGCGGCGGCGATAAGGATGGTCTTGCGCATGACAGTCTCCGGTACGATCAAGTCCAGGATGTGGACCGCTTGAAACAATTGGGGCTCGGTCGCGATCGGGGGGGGGTGACGCAACCGAGCCCTTTGGAAGGATAGCGAGAGCGGGGGGGCAAATCCGCTATCCGAGGTTTAAAACGACCATCCCGGCTGGGAGTTCCGCATGCTTCCTAAAAATTATTGCGCCGTCGCATTTGGCGCAGATTGGCCTGCCACCGTCTGGGGAGCCGGCAGCGCGATATCGATAGCATAGCTTTGCGCCGCAGGATCGTGGCGGATGGGGCTGCGCAATTGCCGCGCCATGCCGATGATGATCCGAGCGGCGGGATCGGCCTGGCCCGGTGCGAGCAAGTCGGGTCCGGCGAACGCTGGGGCAACCACCGTCAAGGTGACGCTGCACGCGTTCGCCACCACGCAAACCTTGGCGCTGAGCGGTGCGGGTGCCGTCAGGCGCGCAGCGGCGCTGAGCAGTTCGGTCGTCAGAAAGGCGATGGGCACGGCGGTATCCTCGCCGATCAGCGCGCGTTCGATATTGGCGCTCAGATGCACCGGGCTATTGGAAATCGCCGCCAATGACTGTTCGAGACTGGCGCAAAGGTCGGTCAGCAACGCCCGGACATCGACACCGCGAACTCCCTCGTCGCCGTACATCCAGCGATGAACGAGCGCCAACGCCCCGACGCGCGCCTGAATTGCCGCATAGGCGGCCGCGACGTCGGGCGTCGGCGCGCTCCGGGATTGGATTGACAACAGACTGGCAACGATCTGCAGGTTATTCTTGACCCGATGGTGGACCTCGCGCGTCAGTCGCGTCTGCTCGATGAGCAGTGCGCGCATGGTTTCCTCGCGCTGCCCGATGTCATCGGCCATCGTGTCGAAGGTTTCCGCAAAATCGTCCATTTCGCGCGACACGTAACGGCCTTGCGACAGCCGGACGCTCGTGTCGCCGGCACTGTAGCGCCGAACCGCATGCTGCATTTCCATCAGCGGTCGCACAACCAGGGTCCGCGACACCCACCATACCGTGACAAGGGCCGCCACCCACATCAGCAGCGGCAGGGTGATTGTCAGCATCTGTGCCGTGGTCAACACCTGCGTGGAGGACAAAGTCGTATAGCTGCGAAAGGCAGCGAGCACCGCAAACAGCCCGAGCGGCCAAAGCACAACGGCGAGCGCGGCTATGATCTTCGCCGAAATTGGCAGATCGCGTACCGCACGCCCGGCACGCGCACCGAGCCTAACGTCATACGGGGTAAGGTTGGTCGGCACGGAGTCGTATGTCCTTATGAGCGGCAAAGGGTGCCGATCCTGTCGATGAACCTAACGCCTTGGCGACGAATTTGGGGGCGTCGTAATCGGAATGTTGTTGCACTGGCCGACATTTGTCACCGAAATTTGTTGCGGGCAGGAAACAAATTCGCTGCCCGGGTGTTCCTTCCGTGCTGCCGGGATTATGTGGGCCGCAGCCTAACGTACCAATCATTCATGAGGTTTGCTGTACATGTCGCTCGCGTCCGCAATCGCGCCACACCTGCCCTATCTCCGCCGCTATGCCCGGGCATTGACCGGCAGCCAGTCGAATGGTGACACATTCGTTCGCGCCACGCTGGAAACCATCGTCGAGGCACCCGAAGGTTTTCCGCGCGATGTCGATGCGCGGTTGGGCCTGTATAAGGTCTTCCATGCCATCTGGTCGTCAGCCAACATCGAAACCGGCGTCGAACCCGATGCCGACGACGCCAGCAATTTCGAACGGATGGCGCAGCAACGGCTGGCAGCGATTACCCCGCTGTCGCGTCAGGCGCTGCTGCTGACGGCGATGGAAGGCTTTTCGAACGACGATGCCGGATATCTGATCGCTGTGGAATCGGGCGATGTTGCTTCGTTGGTCGCCGAGGCGCTCGCCGAAATCGACCGCCAGACCGCCACGCGGGTGCTGATCATCGAAGACGAACCGATCATTGCGATGGATATCGAATCGATCGTCCGCGATCTGGGGCATGAGGTCACCGGAATTGCCGTGACGCGTGAGGAAGCCGCCGCCCTCGCCCATAGTGACAAGCCCGGTCTGGTGCTGGCCGACATTCAGCTCGCCGATGGCTCGTCGGGTATCGATGCCGTGCGCGACATTCTGGGCGAGTTTTCGGTTCCGGTGATTTTCATCACTGCCTTCCCCGAACGCCTGCTGACCGGCGAACGCCCCGAACCGACTTTCTTGATCACCAAGCCGTTCCAACGCTCGACGGTCAAGGCAGCGATTGCTCAGGCGCTGTTCTTCAACTCGACGGCGGCGTTCGCCGGGTGACGGAACCCCACCCGCAACCGGACGTTCGTTCCGGATGCGGGAGAGTGTGAATGGCTGACGAACCGACACGTATTAACGCCACCCGCGCCAGCGGTGGGTCACGCGGAACGACTGTCCGCAACATCATGATCGTCTCGATTGTGTTGGTTGTTGTGGCGTTCGTCGCCGTCTATTTCGGCTTTCGATAGCCGAATAATTTCCGGGGGAAACACCATGGCATCATCACTCAACACCGCCGCCGTCAAGGATATCGGTGCCTATTTGCGCGCCGCGTTCAACCAGGATGACGCCCTGCCGCCGCAGTTTGTCGACCTGCTCGAGCGGCTTGGTCGCGACGAACCGACCCCGGAGGCACCGCCACCACCGGAAGCGCTCAGCGACAAGGATTTCAAGACGCAGTTGGCGCAGGTCGTTGGCCCTTTGCGGGCGTTCGGACGCTCGCTGTCGGGCAGCGCCGATCTCGCCGATGATCTGGTGCAGGAAACCATGCTCAAGGCATGGGCGGCGCGGGCGCGATTCCAGGCCGGAACCAATATGCGTGCGTGGACCTTCATCATCCTGCGCAACCTGTTCCTCAGCCAGATGCGCCGTGCGCGCTTCAAAGGCGAGTGGGACGAATTGACCGCCGATCGCTTGCTTGCGGCGCCGGCCGGCCAGGACCGTCAGCTCGAACTCGGCGATCTACAGCGCGGTCTGCTGCAACTGCCGCAGGCGCAGCGCGAGGCGCTGATTCTGATCGGTGCCGGAGGCTTTGCCTATGAGGAAGCCGCCCGCATCTGCCATTGCGCCGTCGGTACGATCAAAAGCAGGGTCGCGCGCGGACGTGCCGCACTCGAGGCGATCATGGCCGAAGGGCAACTGCCATCCCGGCGTGGCGACAAGCCCGACGAGGGTTTTTCGCCGCTGGCGCAGATCATGAATCAGGTCGACGCCTTGGCGCGGGGCTGAATCGGCGCGCCACGGAACACCCGGCTGGCGGAGTCGTTAGACCTCCGCAATCAGCAGATAGGATATTGAAATGGCGAACGACAGCACCGTGACCGGCAAGGGCGCAAGCGACAACGAACAGCTCGACACGAGCATCGATACCGCCGCACGCGCGGCGGTCGCCGAGGCGCTGAAGGGTGCGCTCGCCGACAGCTATGCGATGTACGTCAAGACGCTCGGCGTCCATTGGAACGTGACCGGACCGAGCTTCTTTGGCCTGCACAAGCTGACCGACATGCAGTATAAAGAGCTTCACGAAGCCGCCGACACGATTGCCGAACGCATCCGGGCGCTGGGTCATGTCGCGCCCGCGAGCTTTTCGGAATTTCGCGAACTGTCGGTGGTCGACGTCGAAACCCCGCACACCTCGACTCCCAAGATGCTCAAGCAGCTCGTCGCCGACAATGAAGCGGTGGCGAAGCGGATGCTCGAAGCCTCCGATGTTGCCGACGAGAACGGCGACAAGTTCACCGAGGATATGCTGATCGCCCGCATCGGCCAGCACGAAGAAAATGCCTGGATGCTGCGCGCATCGATTGCGTAGGACGCCGCCCTCCTCATTCGTGCGGAGGGAAAAACGCTAGGCGGCGTCGCGGGGTGGATTACACTGGATCGGTGACCTTCACCCTCTCGCCCCGCGATCCGCCCGCCGACCTTGCGGCGCTGCTGCCTGCAGGTTTGACCCAAGCGCTGGCTAGTGCGGCGACACTCGCCTGGGCTGAAGCTCCGTTTCTCAAGGGCCTGCTGCGGTCGCGGCGAGGGTTCCTACCGCTGATCGCCGATGGCATCGACACGGCGTTCGCGCAGGCGATGGCAACAGCGTCCGATGCCACCGTGCCCGTCATGCAGCGGCTCCGCCAAGCGCGCGGCGACATCGCGTTGACGGTCGCACTCGCCGATTTGTCGGAGTCATGGGCGCTCGAACGGGTCACCGCAGCACTCAGCGATTTCAACGATCTGGCGATCGATTCGGCCATTGCAGCGGCGCTTGCCGAACGCGGTGCCGCCAATCTCGGCTTTGCTGCACTGGCGCTCGGTAAACTCGGCAGCGGCGAACTCAACTACTCGTCCGACGTCGATCTGATTCTGATCTATGATCCCGATGTCATCCCGCGCCGCGCCAGCGAAGACCCCGTCGAGGCCGCCGTCCGCATCGCCCGCCGCGCGGTCGCCATCCTCGCCGAGCTAACGCCCGACGGCTATGTCGCGCGCGTCGATCTGCGGTTGCGACCGGCTTCGGAGATCACGCCGATTGCATTGTCGGTCGGCGCGGCTGAAACCTATTATCAGTCCGAAGCACTGACGTGGGAGCGTGTCGCCTTTGTCCGCGCCCGGGCGTGCGCGGGCGACATTGCGCTCGGACAGGGGCTGCTCGATCGCATCCGGCCCTTCGTCTGGCGCCGCAGCCTCGACTGGACAGCAGTGCGTGACATTCAGGCGGTGAGTTTGCGCATTCGCGATCACTTCGAAGCCGGACAGGGTATCGGGCCGGGGTTCGATCTCAAGCGCGGGCGCGGCGGCATTCGCGAGGTTGAATTTTTTGCGCAAATTCATCAGTTGATCTGGGGTGGGCGTGACCCCTCGCTCCGTGCACCGGCGACGCTCGATGCGCTCGCGGCGCTGGCGGCTGCGGATCGTATCGACGGCGCAACGGCGACACGGCTTGCCGACAGCTACCGTTTTCTGCGAACCCTCGAACATCGTTTGCAGATGCGCCGCGACGAGCAGACGCATGCCATCCCGAAGCTCGCTGCGGATCGCGGGGCGGTAGCGCGACTGTCGGGGGCTGCCGATTGGCCGATACTCGAACGCCGCCTCGCAGCTGTGACGGCACCCGTTGCCATTGCCTATGACGGCTTGATTGCCGCAGCATCGCATGAGACGACAACCGGCATCCCGGTCGACGCCAAGCCGTGGCTCGCTAAGCAGCATCGCAAGGCGGCAAAACTGCTGGGTCCGCTGGTCGAACGCTGGCGCACGGGACAGCTCAGGGCACTCCGCAGCGAAGCGGCGCGGGACGCCTTCGAGGCGGTTCTCCCAGCCCTGCTTGCCGAGATTGCCGGCGCCGATGATCCGGCGATGGCGGCGGCGCGCTTCGACAGCTTCGTCGCTGCGTTGCCGGCCGGGGCGCAGTTCTTCGCACTGCTCCGTGCCAATCCGCGCCTGATCGGGCTGCTGGGCCGATTGCTCGGGGTGACGCCGGTGCTCGCCGATGCGCTGGCGCGCGACCCGGCGCTGTTCGACACCTTGCTCAGCCACGACGCCTTCGCACCGTTTCCGGACGGTGCGGCGCTGGTCATCGAACTGCAGCGCTTTGCCGCAGGGGCCAACGGCCTTGAAGACGTCCTCGACCGCGTTCGCCGCTGGACGGGCGAGCGCCGGTTTCAACTCGGGGCGCAGCTTATCGAGGGTGTCGCCGATCCCCTTGCTGCGGCACGCACCCTCTCCGATCTCGCCGATGCGGCCTTTGCCGTGCTGGTTCCGGCGGTCGAGGCCGAATTCGCTGCACGCCATGGTCGGATCGCCGGTGCCGCGACTGTCGTACTGGCACTCGGACGCTACGGCGGGCAGGCACTGACCCATGCGTCGGATCTCGATCTGGTGTTCCTGTTCGACGGCGATCATCAGGCCGTGTCCGACGGGCCGAAGCCGCTTGCCGGAACGCTCTATTTCAACCGGTTGGCAGCGCGACTGACGGCGGCACTCTCGGTGCCGACGGCGGCGGGGGCGCTGTACGAAGTCGATACTCGGTTGCGGCCTTGGGGCGCAAAGGGGATGCTCGCCGTCTCGCTCGCAAGTTTTGCGCGTTATCACGATGGCGAGGCCGAGGCGTGGGAGGCGATGGCGCTGACCCGGGCACGGATCGTCCATGCGCCGCCCGAGGCAGTTGCGGCGACGTCACACGTTATTGCGGCGCTACTCGCCCGCTACCGCGACTCAAAGGCGCTGCGGCCCGCCGTGCTGGGTATGCGCAGCGAGATGGCGGCGGCCAAGCCGGGGCGCGGGGTGTTCGATGTGAAGCTCGCCCCCGGGGGTCTGGTCGATCTCGAATTCATCGTGCACTTTCTGCAGCTTCGCGACGGTGTCGGACTAACGCCGAACCTGCCCGATGCCATCGCGGCACAGGTCGCAGCCGGGGTGCTCGATGCCGATCTGCTCACCGCGCACGCCCTGCTGACGCGCTTTCTCGTGCTGCTCCGGCTCGCGGTTCCGGGCACGACGCCGCCGGTGCGCTTCACGCCAGCGGTCGAGGCGATGTTGGCGCGCGGGACCGGCATGGCCGATTTTGCCGCGCTCTGCGACGCGCTGGCGCTTGGCAAGCGGCAGATCGCGATGGCATGGAAGGCGATATTCGGCGCGCCGCGCCAAGGGGAACCGGAATGACCGACGCAGCAGGACCGCAACTGGGCGATATCGCCCCGGATTTCGCCATGGCAGGCGATCGTGGCGCGCCACTGACGCTCGCCGGTTTTGCGGGCA
Source organism: Sphingomonadales bacterium (assembly GCA_038229555.1). Classification (GTDB taxonomy): domain Bacteria; phylum Pseudomonadota; class Alphaproteobacteria; order Sphingomonadales; family Sphingomonadaceae; genus Sandarakinorhabdus. The sequence goes on along the minus strand of JBBROI010000001.1, from coordinate 53,587 downwards.
AGCCGCTGGTGCTGTATTTCTACCCCAAGGACGACACGCCGGGTTGCACGACCGAGGCACAGGCCTTCACCGCGCTCGCCGCCGACTTTGCCAGTGCGCGCGCTGCCGTCGTCGGTGTGTCGCGCGACAGTCTGACCGCGCACGCCAAGTTCCGCGCCAAATACGGCCTGTCGGTGGAATTGGGTGCCGACGACACCGGAGCGGTGACCGAGGCCTATGGCGTCTGGGTCGAGAAAAGCATGTACGGCAAGAAATACATGGGGATAGAGCGCGCCACCTTCCTCATCGCCGCCGACGGTCGCGTCGCGCGGGTCTGGCGCAAGGTGAAGGTTCCGGGCCACGCCGCCGAGGTTCTCGATGCGGTTCGCGCCATCGCCTGAGTTCATTGGGCGCACGATTCGGAAGGCACGCTACGCATGAACAGTGAATTCGTTGCGTAACGACATGCAGAAAATTTCGTTTGCGCTCATTTCGTCGCTGTCTTGTCACGGCTCGGCCACACTTCGTCGCTGACGGGTTGCGTGGGCGGGCGCGGGCTGGTCCAACAGGCTCATCGCTGAGACTCGGAAATCGAGGCGGCGAGAGTGGGTCAATGATCCGGCGCGGGGCCGGGTCGCAGTTCGTCGGGGGTTTTGTTCGTACTGGATACCTTGATCGGCAGGTTTGCCGGTTGCTGGAGCCTTGCGCGCACTTCCTGCCTTAATCAGTCCGGCCGGGCGTCGTTCGAAGTCAGGCCGAACTATCGGGGATTTGATACCGGACAATGGCAAGAGCAGCGGCGATACTTGCGGCAGGCTGGCTTGGTGCCGCCACAGTCGCGGCGGCTGCGCCGGTTCCGGTCGATGCGGCTTTTGTCGCCAAGCAGGTCGAAGTTTCGAAGCTGTCGTCCGACCTCAGCGCGATGCGCGGTGTGGGGAGCGCCGACCGGGCACAGGCACTCGAAGCGCGTCAGGCGTTCCTCGCCTCGCTGCTGGGTGGCAAGCGCGATCTTAATCAGTTGGCAACGTTGCTGCCGCGCGCCAGCAGCAATGATCTCGCCACGGCGCGCGACCTCATCGGGGCCAAGCGCGGCAAGCCCGTCGCCGACCCGTTCCGCGACATCGAAAGCCAGCAACTGGCGTTGGTCGATAAGACCGCCGACAGCGTCGAAAGCCGCGTCAACGATACGACGCAGATGATCCGCAAGCTCGGGCTCGATCCGTCGCGTTTTGCCGCGCCGGGCGGGGTTGGTGGTCCATATGTTGCGGTTCGCGCCGATGCCGACCCCAAGTTCAACACGCTTTACCAGAGCTGGTCGAAGCTGGCAGCGCTGCAGGAAGCCGTTGCTTCGATCCCGTCGTATGTGCCGGTGAAGTCGTACAGCTATACCTCGAACTTCGGCGTTCGGTCGGATCCGTTCAACGGTGGCGCGGCAATGCACGCGGGTGTCGATATGGCAGGTACGATGGGTGAGCCGATTTACGCCGCCGCCAATGGCGTTGTCGGGACGGCGGGCCGGATGAACGGATACGGCAACCTCGTCGAACTTGAACATGGCAAGGGCATCGCCACCCGTTATGGCCATCTGTCGGCGATCCTCGTTCATGCCGGCGATCAGGTGAAGCAGGGCCAGTTGATTGCCCGCATGGGATCGACCGGACGATCGACCGGTACCCACCTCCACTATGAAATCCGTGTCGATGGCCGCGCGGTCAATCCGCGGCCGTATCTTGAGGCGTCGGCGTATATGCTCGCCGCACAAGCGCAGGGGCCAAAGCTCGCGGCGCCCGCCGGGCCGTATTTCGAGCCGGTCTCGGACGATGTTTCGGTCACCGCAGGCTGGACGACCGGGCTGTAGTTGCCGCGTTGAACCGGCGACGGTACGCGCCTATGTTCATACCATGGATCAATCCCCCCGCCTGATGCCCGCCGCTGCTGCCCGGGTTGCCGTTATCGCCGCGCGTCAGGGCAAACCGGGGTTGAAGCTGCGGCTCGCCGTCGATGGCGGTGGCTGCGCCGGGTTCCAGTATAAATTCGGCCTTGAAGCCGAGGCGGCTGCCGATGATCTGGCGGTCGAAACCGATGGCGTCACGATGCTCGTCGATCCCGAAAGCCTGCCGTTCGTCGCCGGCGCAGAAGTCGACTATGTCGAAAAGATCGGCGCTGCGGCGTTCGAGGTGCGCAACCCCAATGCCGCGAGTGGCTGCGGCTGCGGATCGAGTTTTTCGGTTTGAGCCTTGCTACCGCTTCAGGGATGTGAGCCGCCAATGCGCATCGCCACCTTCAACATCAACGGCACCAACGCTCGTCTGCCGCGCTTGCTCGAATATCTCGCCGAGGCCAAGCCCGACGTCATCTGCCTGCAGGAAATAAAGACGCAGACGGAGAATTGGCCCGAGGCGGAAATTCGTGCGGCGGGCTATCACAGCATCGTCCATGGCCAGAAGGGCTTCAACGGCGTCGCGATTCTCAGCCGCGAACCGGCGATTGAAACCGGGCGCGGCCTGCCGGGCAGCGACAATCTCGACGGCGTTGACGCGGACCATAGCCGCTATGTCGAAGCGGCAATCGATGGCGTCATCGTCGGCTGTATCTACCTGCCCAACGGCAATCCCCAGCCGGGACCGAAATTCAATTATAAATTGCGCTGGTTCGATCGGCTTGCGGCACACGCCCGGACGCTGCTGGCAACCGGCGCGCCTGTGGTGTTGGCGGGCGACTATAACGTCATTCCAACCGATGAGGATGTCTGGTCGCCGATCGCCATGGCGCATGATGCGCTGACCCAACCCGAAAGCCGCGCGGCGTTCCGGGCGCTGCTGTATCAGGGTTGGACCGATGCCATCCGCGCGCTCCAGCCGACCGGCAAGGCGTACACCTTCTGGGATTACCAAGCCGGGGCGTGGCCCCGCGACCATGGCCTGCGGATCGATCACCTGCTGCTGTCACCGGCAGCAGCGGATCGGTTGACGGGGGCCGGTATCGACCGGGACGTGCGCGGTCGCGACAAGGCGAGCGATCACACGCCGGTTTGGGTCGAACTGGCCGATTGACCTCCTGATTACCGGCTCGGACTATCGCCCTGCCATTTTCAACGCCGCAAACACCTTCGCCGCCAGTTCGTGCGAGCAGATCAGCAGATCGGGCATCGACACATCGGCCTGATTATAGACCATCGGCGAGCCGTCGAGGCGCGAAACATGCAGCCCCGCCGCCGCTGCCACGGCCACTGGCGCGGCGCTATCCCATTCATATTGCCCGCCCGAATGCAGGTAAATATCGGCATCGCCGCGCACCACCGCCATCGCCTTGGCCCCCGCCGACCCCATCGTCACGATATCGCCACCGATCGCATCGGCGACGGCTTGTGCTTCGGCAGGCGGGCGCGAACGGCTGACGAGGACGCGCGGCCGTGCGGCGCACGGTGATGGCCCGAGCGGCGCGCCGGTGCACAAGGTCAGCGGCACGGCAGGCAGCGCCACGGCGCCGATGCTCGCGGTGCCGCCGATGCTGAGCGCGACATGCACCGCCCAATCGTCGCGGCCTTCGCTATATTCGCGGGTGCCGTCCAAGGGATCGACAATCCAGACGCGCGTGGCCGTCAACCGCGCCGCGCTGTCCTTTTCTTCTTCCGACAGCACCGCGTCATGAGGGCGCTGCGCTGCGAGCGCCGCCATGATGAAGGCGTTGGCGACGTTGTCCCCCGCGGCCCCAAGGGCCTTGCCGGTGAACAGCCCCGAAGCGCGCAGTGTCAGGAGGAGGTCGCCTGCCGTGGTGGCGATGTGGCGCGCGAGCGCGGTGTCGGAGAGTTCAGTCATGGAATCAGCCGCTGCACGATCAGGTCCGCCGCCTCGTCGGGTGTCATTGCCGTAGTATCGATGAGCAATTCGGGCGCATCGGGCGCTTCATACGGGCTATCGATCCCGGTAAAGTTCTTTAGCTGACCAGCGCGCGCTTTTTTGTACAACCCCTTCACATCGCGGCGTTCGGCCTCGGCGAGCGTCGTATCGATGTGGATTTCGACGAATTCGCCCGGCGGCAACATGGCACGCACCATGGCGCGTTCGGCGCGGAACGGTGAGATAAACGCCGTGATAACGATCAGGCCCGCATCGGCCATCAGCCGCGCCACCTCGCCGACCCGGCGGATGTTCTCGATGCGGTCGGTTTCGGTAAAGCCCAAATCCTTGTTGAGCCCGTGGCGGACATTGTCGCCGTCGAGCAGGAAGGTGTGACGGTTCATCCGGTGCAACTTTGCCGCCACCAGATTGGCGATGGTCGATTTACCCGCCCCCGACAGCCCGGTGAACCACAGAACGGCCGGTGTCTGGTTCTTCAGCGCCGCCAGCGCCTCGCGGCTGACATCGAGCGCTTGGCGGTGGATATTCTGGGCGCGGCGCAGGCTGAAGTTGAGCAGACCGGCGGCGACCGTCGCATTGGTCATCTTGTCGATCAGAATGAAACCGCCGAGCGCGCGGTCTTCGGCATAGGGCGCGAAGATCAGCGGCGTGTCGGTGGCAATCTCGGCGACGCCGATGGCGTTCAGGTCGAGCGACTTAACCGCCAGATGTTCGAGCGTGTTGACATTGATCTGATATTTCGGCGGCTGGACGGTGGCGCTGACGGTCTGCGTCGCCAGCTTGAGCCAATAGCCGCGACCCGGCAGCAGCGGCTCATCGGCCATCCAAATCAACGTTGCTTCAAACTGATCGGCGACCTGCGGCGGGGCGTCGGTAGCAGCGATGACGCAGCCGCGCGAGCAATCGACCTCATCGGCGAGCGTCAAGGTCACCGATTGACCGGCGACGGCAGAAGGCAAGGCACCATCGGCCGTGACAATGCGGGCGACACTGGTTGTCTTGCCCGACGGTAGAATGCGCACGGCGTCGCCCGGCGCGATGCGACCGGATGAAATCTGTCCGGCGAAGCCGCGGAAATCGAGGTTGGGACGGTTGACCCATTGTACCGGCAGCCGGAACGGCTTGCCCTGATCGGCGGTGAGGTCGAGCGGAACGGCTTCCAGATGCGCAATCAACGGCGCGCCGGTGAACCATGGCGTATTGGGCGACGGAACGGTGATATTGTCGCCGATAAACCCCGAAATCGGCATCGCGGTGAAGTCACCGATGCCGATGCTGTCGGCAAAGGCACGGTAATCGGCAACGATCGCGTCATAGGCGACCCGGTCGTAGCCGATGAGATCCATTTTGTTGACCGCGAGTACGATGTTGCGGATGCCGAGCAGGTGGACGAGATAGCTGTGCCGCCGCGTCTGCGTGAGCACGCCCTTGCGTGCGTCGATCAGGATGATGGCGAGGTCGGCGGTCGAGGCGCCGGTGACCATGTTGCGGGTATATTGTTCATGGCCGGGGCAATCGGCGACGATAAATTTGCGCTTGTCGGTCGAGAAAAAGCGATACGCGACGTCGATGGTGATGCCCTGTTCGCGCTCGGCCGCCAAGCCATCGACGAGCAGCGCGAAATCGATGTTCGCGCCTTGGGTGCCGACGCGCTTGCTGTCGGCTTCAAGCGCGGCGAGCTGATCTTCGAAGATCGTCTTCGATTCATACAGCAGCCGCCCGATCAGCGTCGACTTGCCGTCGTCGACCGAGCCACAGGTGATGAAACGCAGCAGCGATTTGTGCCGATGCTGGTCGAGATAGGCATCGATGTCCTCGGCAATAAGGGCCTGTGCCTGATAGGATATATCGGCGAGGGTCATGGGCACACCACAATCGCTGTAATCCCGGCAGTCCCTGTCATCCCGCCGAAGGCCGGGATCCAGCTGGTCTTTTCGCCGATTGCGCAAGGAAACTGGATCCCGGCCTTCGCCGGGATGACAGAAAAGGAAATTGTGGGGAGAGCCATCAGAAATACCCCTCCGCCTTCTTCTTCTCCATACTTGCGGCCTGATCATGGTCGATGACGCGGCCCTGGCGTTCGGATGTCGTCGTCAGCAGCATTTCCTGGATAATCTCGGGCAGGGTTGCCGCCGCGCTTTCGACCGCCCCGGTCAGCGGGAAACAGCCCAGTGTGCGGAAGCGGATCGAGCGTTCGGTGGTTTCGACCTTGCGGCCCAGCACGCGCTCCAGCCGCTCGATGTCGTCGGCCATGAATAGCTGGCCGTCATGCATGTACGTCGGTCGCGGCGCGGAGAAATACAGTGGCACGATCTCGATGTTTTCGAGATGGATATACTGCCAGATGTCGAGCTCGGTCCAGTTCGAGATCGGGAACACCCGGATCGATTCACCCTTGGTTTTGCGGGCGTTGTAGAGGTTCCACAGCTCCGGCCGCTGGTTCTTCGGGTCCCAGCGATGGTTGGCCGAGCGGAAGCTGAAGACGCGTTCCTTGGCGCGGCTCTTTTCCTCATCGCGCCGCCCGCCGCCAAACGCCGCATCGAAACCATGATGGTCGAGCGCCTGCTTCAGCCCCTGCGTCTTCCACATGTCGGTATGCAGCCCGCCATGTTCGAACGGGTTGATGCCCTGCGCCTTGGCCTCTGCATTCTGCCAAACCAGCAGTTCCATCCCGGCATCGGCGGCGACGCGTTCGCGCAGCGCATACATCTCGCGGAATTTCCACGTCGTATCGACATGCAGCAGAGGGAACGGCGGCGGGGCGGGAAAGAACGCCTTTTTCGCCAGATGCAGCATCACCGCCGAATCCTTGCCGATGCTGTACAGCATCACCGGCGTCTCGGCTTCGGCGACGACTTCGCGCAGGATATGGATGCTTTCGGCCTCAAGCCGTTGCAGGTGGGTCAGCATCGCAGGCGCCACAGGGTCGGTTACGGACATGCAGCACCCCTGACGGCGAACGCCCATGCGCTCAAGACTGATTCGCTTCGCGGAGCCATAGCGAGGCTATCGCCGCCTAATGTGACAACTGCCGGTCGCGGGGTGTGACCGGCAGTCGAAAGCGTCAGTTACCGGTCCCCGGCTTGTCGCTGAAGAACTTGTCGAACTTGCCGTCTTCGCCCTTATGCGCATCGGCATCGGGGGGCGTTTCGCCCTTGATGGTGATGTTCGGCCACGACGCCGACATCGCCGCGTTGAGCTCGAGCCACTTTTCAAGCCCGCCTTCGGTATCGGGCAAAATCGCTTCGGCGGGGCATTCGGGTTCGCACACACCGCAGTCGATGCATTCGCTGGGGTTGATGACGACCATGTTCTCGCCCTCGTAGAAGCAATCGACGGGGCAGACTTCGACACAGTCCATATACTTGCACTTGATGCACGCTTCGGTGACGACGTAAGCCATTGTATCTCCCCTCGGGCGCCAGAAACCACGCCGGTTCCGCCCTGCCCGTCCGTGCTAAACGGACCCCGCCGCCGCCGTCAACTGGTCAGGCGATTGGAAAACATCGCTGATGCGGCTGGTGAGGTCGGTGTACAGCTGCCGCGCCTCCTCATACGGCCCACGCCGTTCGGCGATGCCTTCAACGCGGACCACCACGACCTCGTCGGCTTTGGGGAAAGTCACGACCGCCCCGGCGCGAACAATTGCCGACGCGCGGTCGATGACACGCCCGTCGATTCTGAGCCTTCGGCTTTCACACAGCGCTTGTGCATCGGAACGTGATCGCGTCAGCCGCGCGAACCACAACCATTTGTCGAGCCGAAGCCCTGCGCCGTAGACCAAAACCTACCTGCCTTTCATGCTCGCCAGAACGCTGAACGGCGACTGCGGGGGCGTCTGGCCTTGGCCCCCACGGCCGGACTCGGGTGCCGGGCGGCGCACGCCGCGCCAGGCAAATTGCGGTGTTCCATCGACAAGTTGCAGCCGATAGCCGAGCGCCCGCATCAGCCGTGCAAAGCCTTCGCGGCTGAGACCCGCCGATGCCGCCCAATTGGGGTCGGGCACGAACGGCGTGCGGCCTTGTCGGGTGTTGTGGATGGCGCGGGCAAGGCGATCGACGATATCGATGCGCACCGCCTCGCTGCCGATCCGCCAATAGCCGGCGACATCGAGGAAACCCGGCGGCAGCCCGTCGCTTGCTTCGACGCAGACGCGCCCCGCCACGGGTGGCGGCGGCAGGTCGGGCACCCCGGCCCACACCGCCCACAGCGCCAGTCGCCAGCGCGTCGGTTCAGGACGCAGCAGCGCCGGCACGAACAGGTGCACGGCGCCGATCTTCGCGCCTGCCGCCGTCAGCAGTCGCCGGTCGTGGCGGCTGAGCGCGATCAGTTGGTCTTCGGCGTCGTCGCGCCTGAGTGCGCCCAAGGTTTCGACGAGGCGAACGACAAGGCCACGCGCGGCGGGACTTAGCTCGTCCCCGCTTGCCGAGATTCTACGGTCGGATGGGATCGACGCGGGCGACGAACACAGCGCTCCCAACCGCACCAATGGTCCCAGTTCGCGCAGCTGCGCCGCCGCAAACCATGCCTGCAGCCGGTCGAGCACCCGGGTCCGGTCGTCGGCACTCAAGACCATCAACGAACGGTCGAGTTCGATGCGCGGCGTCATCGCGTCACGCCCCCGGCGCAACAGCGCTACCCGCGCGCCCTTCCACTGAATGCGCGGCGGCATCCCGCCGTGATATTCAAAGGCGAACGCCCCGTCCTCGTCGCCCGCCAGCGCCCGCGCCCGATGCGCCAGTTCGCGGGGCAGATGCTTTTCGGCGGCCGCCAGCAGCATCCGCTGCTCGCCCGCCCGCGCCAGCGGATCGGCGGTGAAGCGGAAACCATTGAGCGTACCGATGACCTCACCCTCGACCGCGACCGATCCGTCGGCGTCGATTTCGACGCGCTGGTCGCCGCCCTTGGCCTTCAGACCATGGAGCAGTACCGCCGTCCGCCGATCGACAAAGCGCTGCGTCAGCGCGAGGTGGAGCGCATCCGAAAGCCGGTCCTCGACCGCCCGCGTCCGTTCGGCCCAATGCTGCCCGTCTGCCAGCCAGCCGGGACGGTGCGCCACATAAGTCCATGTTCGCGCTGCCGCGATCCGGTCTGCCAAGGTCGGCACATCGCCGGTAACACGATCGAGATGCGCCAGTTCGCTGGCAATCCACGCTTCGGGAAGGCAGCCGTCACCTTCCGACAAATGCCGGAACACCCGCCCGACGAGGCGCGCATGCTGTTCCTCGCCAGTCTTGCGGTAGTCGGGCAGCCCGCACGCCGCCCACAGCCGCCCAAGCCCGCGCGGCGCATGTACCCGCTCCATCACCCACGGCTCGCCCGCCAACCGCTTCAGCACCGCGACATCGATAGCATCGTCGCCGCGCACCAGTTCGCCGCGTCCCGGCCGCGCGTCGAGCGTCGCCAAAAGTTTCGTCAGCGACGAAAAATCGAGGTCGGTATTGCGCCAGACGATCTGCGTCAGCGGCTCGAAGCGATGCTCCTCGATGTTGGCGATTTCTTCGGGCGTGAAACTGACGGCACCGTCCGCCGCCCCAAGCTGCACCGTGCCGAAGGTGCCGTCCTTCTGGTAGCGACCGGCGCGTCCGGCGATCTGCGCCATCTCCGGCACCCGCAGGCGGCGATGGCGATGCCCGTCGAACTTCGACAGCGACGCGAAGGCGACATGGGCGATATCCATGTTGAGCCCCATGCCAATGGCGTCGGTCGCCACCAGATAATCAACCTCGCCCGACTGATACATCGCCACCTGGGCGTTGCGGGTACGCGGGCTAAGCGACCCCATTACCACCGCCGCCCCACCCTTTTGCCGCCGCAGCATCTCGGCGAGCGCGTAGACGTCGCCCGCCGTGAACGCGACAATGGCGCAGCGGCGCGGCAGGCGGCTGAGCTTCTTCGTGCCCGCATAACTCAGCGTCGAAAAGCGCGGGCGGGTGACGATTTCGGCGTCGGGCAACAACTTGCGCACCAATGGGCGCATCGTCTCCGATCCCAGCAGCATGGTTTCGGCATAGCCGCGCATGTGGAGCAGCCGGTCGGTAAACACATGCCCGCGTTCGGGATCGGCCGCCGTCTGAATCTCGTCGATGGCGACGAACGCCACGTCCTTGGTGTCGCCGGTCTGGTCGCCGACGCGACCGAGCGGCATCGCCTCGACCGTGCAGCAGAAATAGCGCGCATTCGGCGGGACAATTTTTTCTTCGCCGGTGATCAGCGCGACGGCATCGGCCCCCTTCGCCGCAACGACGCGGTCATAGACTTCGCGCGCCAGCAGCCGCAGCGGGAAGCCGATCATCCCCGATTGGTGGCCGCACATGCGTTCGACCGCGAGATGGGTTTTGCCGGTGTTGGTCGGGCCGAGAACCGCGGTCAGCGTGGCGGGCGCGACAGAGGCACGGAAAATGCCCGAAGGCGACGTCGGAGGAAGGCGGCGACCGCTCACCCGCCCGATCTGGGAAGGCGCAACGCCACACGCAATGCCATATTGGCCGGCGGCGCGACTGGATCAGGCAAACGGCGCATTGCGTCCTTTGCAGTTACTCAACAGTCACAAATTGGCATGAAGTCGCTTAGCGATTCAAGTGACCGTTCAAAGACAGCGCTTCGTCGCATCCATTTGTCGCAGCGCTGTTGCGCGATTGACACGACCCGGCATTCGCTCAAGGATTCGAACATATTGATACGATGGGCGGGGGTCGGATTGTTTCAACCGGAAATGGCATTCGGCGGCGGTGGTGCAGCCACGGCTGGCCGACTGGCAGCGCTGCCGAATTGGCGGAGCGCCTTGCCCGCCGTAGACGATATCGATCTCGTCGTCGATCTCGGCCATGCGATCGGTACACGGCGTTGGTGGCTCGGGCTGCTGACACTTGGCGCGCTGATCGCCGCACAATTCGGCCTTGCTGCGCTGTCGCCGCGCCTGCCCGCCGAACCGATTGCCGCGCTTACTCCGACACAGGCCGAACTGGCGCGACCGCAGGCAATCGCACCGCTGGCGCTTGGCGGTGCCACCGGCCAGTTCGCCATTGCCGGACCCCAAGTCGAGCCACTGCGCGAAGCCCCCGAACGCCCGCGCGTCGAGCTTTCGGCGCGGGTCGGCAGCGGTTTTGAAAACGCGCTGCGTCGTGCCGGGGTCGGCCGTGACGACCTCGCCGCACTGACTGCCCTCGTCCGCCCCGCCGCCGCCATTGGCAAGTTGCCGCGCGATACGACGCTCGATGTTGTCCTTGGTCGTCGCGAAAGCCGTTCGGTGCCCCGCCCGCTCGCCGCGCTTGCCTTCCGCGCGGCATTCGACATGCGGCTGGCGGTCAATCGCAACGCCGACGGCGCGCTCGCACTGCAGCGCATCCCGATTGCCATCGATGATACGCCGCTGCGCATCAGCGGTACGGTAGGTGCAAACCTCGGTCGCGCCGCGCGCGCCGATGGACTGCCCGGCGATCTTGCTGCCGAAGCCGTCAAGCAGCTCGGCTATGCAGTCGATTTCCAGCACGGGGTCGGCAAGCGCGACCGCTTCGACATTGTCGTCGAGCATAAGCGCGCCGAAACCGGTGACGTGCAATGGGGCGGGCTGCTCTATGCTGCACTCACCCGGTCGGGGAAGGACAAGGTCGAACTCGCGCGCTTCGATTTCGGCGGTAAGCCGCAATTCTTCCGCGCCAACGGCGAATCGGCGCGCAAGGGCCTGATGCGGACCCCCGTCGATGGTGCACGGCTGACATCGAATTTCGGCATGCGGATGCACCCGCTGCTCAACTATTCGCGCATGCATCAAGGCGTCGATTTCGGCGCCGAGTGGGGATCCCCGGTGGTCGCGGCGGCGGGTGGGCGGGTCAGCTTTGCCGGTGGGCACGGCGGTCATGGCAATTACATCATGCTGCAGCATACCAAGGAATTGGCGACGGCGTATGCCCATCTGTCGAAGTTCGCGGTCAAGCCCGGGCAGCAGGTCGCGCAGGGTCAGGTCATCGGCTATGTCGGCTCGACGGGCCTGTCGACCGGGCCGCACCTACACTACGAAGTCTGGCTGCGGGGTGCCGCGACCAATCCGCAATCGATCAAGTTCATGGGTGGAACCCAGCTGGCGGGGGCGCAGATGACAAAGTTCGAAGGCGAATTGCGGCGGCTGCGCGGGATGGCGACAAGCGCCCTAGGGCTGGCAAGCAGCGACGAAGGCAAGGCCAAACGGCGCGCTTAGGGGAACGGTGCTGTTCCCTCCCCAACCGCCCTCGTCTATAGCGTGCATCATGCGTGTTACCCTTCTCGCCGCTTTATTCGTCGCCACCCCGGCGCTGGCGTTTCCGCTGCCCGATCGCCCGGTGGCGCGGATCGTCAGCCCGCAATGGAGTGATGAGGCCGGGCGCGACAAAAGCGGCGAGGCAGTGACTGTCCTCCGCTTGCTCGGCATCGATGCGGGCGACACTGTCGCCGACATCGGCGCGGGCAGCGGTTATTATACGATGCGCGTCGCGCCGAAGGTCGGGCCAAAGGGGCTGGTGATCGCGCAGGACATTGTGCCGCGTTACCTCACCACGTTGAAGCGCCGGGTAACGAAGGCCGGTTTCCGCAACGTCCGCTTCGTCCTCGGCACCCCGTCCGATCCCCGCTTACCGCTCGCCAGCGTCGATACGGCGTTGCTGATCCACATGTATCACGAGATCGGCGAGCCCTATGCGCTGCTGTGGAAGCTGCGCGCCGCGCTCAAATCAAACGGTCGCATCGCGATTGTCGATCTCGACCGGGCCACCGAATTTCATGGCACGCCGAAGTTCCTGCTGGCCTGCGAGGTCAAGGCGGTGGGCTATGAACTGGTGACGATGACCGAACTTAACCCCGGCTATCTCGCGGTATTCAAGCCGGGTCCGGCACCCGATCCGGCGACGGTGAAGGCGTGCCGGGGCTGAACCGCGCAAAAATCGCTGTCGGCAGCAACAGGCTCCGCGCCTCCTCGCGCGTCGCCATGTCACCGCATTCGACAGCGCCAGCCCGCGCCCCGACCGCTTCACCCATCAGCCGCCCGATGCTGAGCGCCGACATGCGAATGGCATAGACCGTCAGGATCAGGAACGCCGCATCGTCGTCGAGCAGCTGCGCCGCGAGATGCACCAGTTCGGGCAGGTCGCGCTCGAGTGACCAGATTTCACCATCGGGACCGCGCCCGTATTTCGGCGGGTCCATGATGATCCCGGCATAACGGCTGCCGCGCCGCACCTCGCGCCGCATGAACTTCAGCGCGTCGTCGATCAACCAGCGCACGGGTGCATCGGCCATCCCCGATAGCGCCGCATTGTCACGCGCCGAGGCAACCGCCTTTTTCGATGCATCGACATGGGTCACCTGCGCGCCCGCAGCGGCGGCGACGAGGCTGGCGACGCCGGTATAACCGAACAGGTTGAGCACCTTGTCGCCGGGGCGGATGCGGCCCGCCAGCCAGTCCCAGTGCGGAGCCATATCGGGGAAAAAGCCGAGGTGCCGAAAGGCGGTATTGGCGGCATGGAAGCGCACCGCGCCGCGTGCCAGTGGCCAGCTCGACGGCACATTGGGTGCCAGCGTCCAGCGTCCGCCACCATCATCATCGGCACCACCGGTAAATTCGCCATCGGCCTGCCATTCGGCGTTGGCAGGCTGCCACAATGCCTGTGGTTCGGGGCGGATGAAGCGGTACGGGCCGTAGCGTTCGAGTTTGCGACCGGCCCCCGAATCGATCAGGCCGTAGTCGGGCCAGGGTTCGGCGGTGAGAACGGTGAGGTTCATCTAGCTCCCCTCCCTGAAGAAGGGAGGGGAGAAAAAGGTTTTCACGCCGCCTTCCTCCCGGCAGTCCCGACGCCCACCTCGGCGCGGGCCGGGGCCGCCGCAAGCATCGCCGTCCCCGCTGCGCGTGCGGCATCGACGGTAACCGCCTCGACCCGCGCGACGACTTCCGCCGGCGGCACCCAGCGGCCATGCACGATGAGCTGGCGGGCGAGATAATCCGCCTGTCCCTGCGGACTTTCGACCGACATCAGCAGGCCCGCCACCGCCTGCGCCTTGGCGCGCTTCAATTCGGCTTCGGTCAACGTCGCCGCCGTTTCCGCCAGCACCTTGTCGATCAGCGCTCGGGCGCGCGCCGCATCCCTGCGCGCCGTTGCGGCATGGACCGACATCAGCCCGCCATCGGCATAAGGTGTTGTCGCGGCGCTGATCGAATAGGCAAGGCCGCGCTCCTCGCGCACTTCCTGAAACAGCCGCGACGACATCCCGCCGCCGGCTGCAAGCGTGAACAATGCCGCCGCGTCATGGCCGACGTCATAATGGCCAGGGCTCGGCCAACCGGCGGTCAGCTGCGCCTGTTCGAAACGGCGGCTGTCGAGGAACTGTCCGGGTGCGAACGCAGCGGTTTCGAGCGACCGCAGAGATGCAGCGCCATTGTGCGGGAACGCTGCCTCCGCCATGCGCATCACCGCGTCATGATCGACTTTGCCCGCGACGACCAACGTCAGCCGCGGATTGACGTAATGCGCCGCCAGCCATGCCCGCAAATCATCGGCGGTGAGCGCCGCAATGCTCTCCTCCGACCCAAGGATCGAGCGCCCGAGCGCTTGGCCGGGAAACGCCGCCTCTTGCAGATGATCGAAGACGATATCGTCGGGTGTATCGCGCGCCTCGCCGAGTTCCTGCAGCACGACATCCTTTTCGCGCAGCAGATCATCGGCGTCGAACACCGGCGCAGTGACGAGATCGGCAAGCATCGCAAGGCCGAGCGGCAGGTCGCGCGCCAACAGGCGGGCGTGAAACACCGTCGTATCGCGCGACGTCCAGGCGTTGAGATTGCCGCCGACGTCTTCGATCTGCTCGGCAATATCGCGCGCCGAGCGCGTCGTCGTACCCTTGAACACCATATGTTCGAACAGGTGCGCGACGCCGTTGGTCGCTGCCGTTTCGTGTCGCGATCCAGCATCGGCGTGGAGCGCGACGGTAACGGTTTCGACGCCGGGGGTGCGCGACGTCGCGACGCGCAGGCCGTTGGCGGTGTGGGCGATGATCGGGGTCATGCCTTCGCCCGCGCCCGGTCGCCGATATACGCCTCGACCGCCGCCAGAGTCGCCGGCAGCGTGTCGTAGCGCTCCTCGCGATCGAACAGCCCGGCGACACGACGTGGTAGCGCAGGCCGCACACCGGTCCCGCGCTCGACGGCGTCAGGAAACTTCGCCGGATGCGCCGTCGCCAGGGTCACCACCGGTCCATTGCCGGGGCTGGCGCGCGCCGCCGCCAGCGCAATCGCGGTATGCGGATCGAGCGTCTGGCCGCAGGCATCGCGCGCCCAGCGCATCGCCTGGGTCATCGCATCGGCGTCGACCCGCGCGCTGTCGAAGATCGTCGCCGCCGCCGCAATCTGATCGGCGGGAATTTTCATCGCCTTGGCGGCTTCGAACCCCGCCATCGCTGCCGCCGTCGCCGCGCCATCACGACCGCCGAGATCGAACAGCAGCCGTTCGAAATTCGACGACACCTGAATATCCATCGACGGCGATTGCGTTGGCGTCACCGTGCCGGCCGAATAATCGCCGTCGCTGAGCGCCCGATGCAGAATGTCGTTTTCATTGGTCGCGACGATCAGCCGGTCGATCGGCAAGCCCATGCGCTTGGCGACATAGCCTGCGAAGACATCGCCGAAATTGCCCGTCGGAACGGCGAAACTGATGGCGCATTCAGGCGCACCAAGGCGCACGGCAGCATAGAAATAATAGACGATCTGCAGCATCAGCCGCGCCCAATTGATCGAATTAACCGCCGACAGATCGAAGCGCGCAGCGAAATCGCGATCGTTGAACATCGCCTTCACCAATGCCTGCGCATCATCGAAATTGCCCTCGACGGCGAGATTGTGGACATTGGGCGCGAGCACCGTCGTCATCTGGCGACGCTGGACATCGCTGACCCGACCCTTGGGATGCAGCATGAAGACCTCGACCCGCGCGCGTCCGGCAAGCGCGTTGATCGCCGCCGATCCGGTATCGCCCGACGTCGCGCCGATGATCGTCAGTTGGCGGTCGGAACGCGCGAGGAAGGTTTCGAACAATAGCCCCAGCGCCTGCATCGCCACATCCTTGAAGGCGAGCGTCGGGCCATGGAACAGCTCGAGCACCCAATGGCGCGTATCGAGTTGAATCAGCGGCACCGTTGCCGCATGGTCGAAGCTCGCATAGGCGCGGGTCAGGATCTCGCGTAGCTCGGCCTCGGTCAGCGCATCGCCGACGAATGGCGCGCAGACTCGCACGGCGGTTTCGACATAGCTCAGCCCCGCCATCGCGGCGATTTCGTTGCGCGACACCGTCGGCCATGTCTCGGGAACATACAGGCCGCCGTCCGACGCCAGCCCGGCAAGGGTGACGCCTTCGAAATCGAGAGCCGGTGCGGCCCCGCGCGTGCTGATGTAGTGCATCGCCGCTGGTTAGTGGCGGATCGGGTGCAACACAATGCGGGATGCTTGTTCCTTCGCTCGCTGAAGGCGTTTGCCGTCACGCTACTGTCACTCTGAGGTGTCATACGTTCAGATTATTGACAGTATCTTTGCGTTCGTGGCTTCCTAGCGGAGAACCCCGATGTTTGAGACCTCAATCCGTGCCGCATTGGTCGCGCTTGCCGCTGTCACCGCCGCACCGGCGATGGCGGCGTCCGCAACACTGCCTTTCGCGACCTTTGCGACGCAGCCCGGCGGGACATTCTACTGGCAGAACGACATCGCGCAGATCGGCGGCAACGGGCTTGGCGGCGCATTGTTCACCTCGGTCGCGCCGCCGCTGCCGGCGGCCATCCCGATCAGCTTCAATTGGGTGGGGGCGGGGCTGTTGAACGTCAACGCGATGCTATCGTTTCGCGGCATTTCAATCAACAGTCCTGCTGTCGGGCTGGTTCAATCGAACATCAATCTGGGTTCGTTCCTGATCGAATCGCCGACCAACGTCGTGTACCTCTCGGGAACCTTTAGCCAAGGCCAGATTACCCCAACGAGCGCCACCAGCGCGGTGTTCTTTACGACGCTCGCCGGATTCAGCTCTACCTTTTCGCCCGTTGCACCGACCGGGTTTATCGTCATCACCAAGACCGGCATCACCCCGGGGCTCAGCGCGTTGCCGGGGTTCGCGCTTGCCGATTTCGATCCGGCGGCGACCGGCAGCTTCGGCACCGTGCCCGAACCCGGTAGCTGGACGCTGTTATTGGCCGGGTTCGGACTGACTGGAGCGGCGCTGCGGCGGCGTGGACGTCGCCGACGGCTCCAGCCCGCGTGACGATCGGCTCGACAACACACCGTCGACTGCCGCCGACGGAATTGCGAAGGTGAAATTACGGGTGCCGCATTTCGGGACACTGCCGCGGCGCTCGTAACGCAACCCGATTCCGGTTAAATACTATCGTCTGTACCGGGGCAGTGTCAGATATGGGGGGTTCGATGAACATCACCAACACGCTGGGCGCGGCACTCGCCGCCATGACAATAGCAACGGCCCCGGCAGAAGCCGTCTTCGTCAATTTCGCCAGCTTCGCGACCATTCCCGGCGGTGGCCAGTTCTATTGGCAGAACAGCACGGGTGGGCCGAGCGGTGATTATTTCACGACTCCATCGGCCGGACCGGCCTATAGTCGAGGGTTTATTCTGGTGAAGTTCAGCTTCATCGGCGCGGCACCCCCGGGGTTGGCGGCCGCGGTGACCAACGTAACGGCGCGTTTCGTCCTGTCGGCATCGGCAACGAACAGTCCGGCCGTTCTGCTGTCCAGCCCGACGCGCCTTGTCCAGAACAACATCGACAACGGCGTCTTCGAATTTCTGTCGACGACCCCGATCACGATCGGCTCGGGGCCTTGTGCGGGGTCCTATGCACCGGGCGCGACGCTGCTTGCTGGCAGCTTCAATCAGGCGCGAATTAGCGGCCCACCGGCGGGTTCGATCGCTCGGTTTTCGACGACAGTCGGCAATCCAGTGACGTACATTACCAGTTTTTGCTCGTTTGCGCCCGGTCCGGCGCAATTCGTCAAGACCGGAGTGACGCCGGGGTTATCGGCGGTGCCCGGCGTGACCGCGCTGCAAAGTTTCGATCCGGCCGCCACGGGTACTTTCGCGACCTCGGTCCCCGAACCCGCCCACTGGGCGCTGCTGATCACTGGATTCGGACTGGCGGGGACAGCCCAAAGGCTGACGCTGCGGCGACGGGCGGCAATCGCATAAAACCATTCACAGGGGAGACAGACCATGAAGGCTTTCGTGCTTGCAACTGCCGGTTTGATACTTGCCTCAGCGGCTCCCGCTGCGGCGATCTCGGGCTTTACGCCATTCCTGACGTTCTCGACGCTGCCCGGCGGTACATTCTACTGGCAGAACGATGCCAACGATCCGTCGCCCGGCCCCGGCACCGGCGGGCATTTCTATACAGCGACGACACCGCTGGTCCTGCCGCTGTTGACGGGCGCAGACATTCCGATCGTGGCGTCGCTGTTTGCGGGTCCGCCGACGCCGGGGACATTCATCATCCAGTCGACCGCGAGCGCCAGTCCTGTAGTGCTTAGTGGCACGACGATCACCCAAGGCGGCATCAACGGCGTTTGGGAAGCGCTTACCGGCGGTGCTGTCACCGGCTCGGCGTCGTTTACCAACGCAACGCTGACTGGCACCGTCGGCGGTTTGACCGTGGTGTTCAGCGCCAATTCGACGACGATCGCCAGCGCTTATGCGATCCCCGCCGGGCCCTATAATCTAACGATCACCAAAACACTGCTGACGCCGCTGAGCTACACAACCGGCTTTGCGCTCAACGATTTCGATCCCGGCGGCACGGGCGTCGTCTCTGCTGCAAATGTACCCGAGCCGGCGACCTGGGCGATGCTCATTGCTGGCTTTGGCCTCGTCGGTGCCGCAATGCGGCGGCGGGCGCTTCAAGCGATCTGACGTTTTCGCAGCCAGAGACCGTAGATCACCGCCAGCGTTGCGGCGAAGCTGAACCATTGCAATGCATACGACAGATGGCTGTCGGGCAGCTCCTCGGGCGATGGCAGGCGTGATGGTTCGAGGCCGGGGACAGCAGTCTTGGGGATCAGCATGAACTGCGGGCGACCTTCGAGCTTGCCATAAGGCCGTTCGATGATCAGCCCGTCGAACTCGGTATCGACATGGATAGGCACCGCTGCGGCATCGGGGCGCTTGGTCCAACCGGCGACGGCGACGATGTCGGGCGGCTTGCGGTCCGACCGACACGAGACCAGCAGCAAATAACCGCTGTCGCCTTTCGCCGATGTGCCGCCCTTCAGATCATAGGGCAGCACCGTTCCCGGACTGCACGGCAGGACGGCGCGGCGGTATTGGACGCTGTCTTCACCGGTCATCGACCGATAGAAATCGACAGGCTCGAGCGGCGGCAGCAAGGGTGCGGCTGCGGCACGGGCAATGAGCGCATGTTTCCATTCGCGCCGGTCGAGCTGCCAGACGCCAAGGCTCACCAGCACCGCGAGCATGACGAGTGTCAGCAGCGTCGGGATGACCGGAACGCGCCTCACGACCGGTTCACAGCTTTCCCTCGTGTGCATCGTGGCGATATTCGATCGCCAGTAGCAGTGCCTTCGACACCCGCATCAGCCCGACCGACAATAGCAGCGTCAGCGGCAGCCAGAGCACGACATGGACATACCATGGCGGCGACCGGCTGAGTTCGAGCCACATCGCGAGCCCGGTGACGACCGCGCCGACAATCAGGATCAGAAACGATGCCGCGCCGTCACCGACATTGAACTGCGCGAAGTCGAGACCGCACGCGGTGCAGCGCGGCGCAAAGGTGATGATGCCAGCAAACAGCCGACCTTTGCCGCATCGTGGACAGCAGCCGTGAAGTGCCGCCTTGATCGGCGACACGGCACCCGGCGGCTGCCGATCAACCAAGGGCGCTATGAACGACCGCCGAGCCGAAGTGCGATCCCCAGACATAGATCGAGATGAACAGGAACAGCCAGACGACGTCGACGAAGTGCCAATACCAAGCGGCGGCTTCGAAGCCGAAATGCTGGGTCGGGGTGAAATCGCCGCGATAGACGCGGCCAAGGCAGACCATCAGGAAGATCGTGCCGATGATGACGTGGAAGCCATGGAAGCCGGTCGCCATGAAGAACGTCGCGCCATAGACGTTGCCGGCAATGCCGAATTCGGCGTGATGATATTCGAACGCCTGCACCGCCGAGAAGATCAGCCCTAGGGCGATCGTCGCCCATAGCCCCTTCTTGAGGCCTTCGCGGTCGCCATGGATGAGCGCATGGTGCGCCCAGGTGACGGTTGTTCCCGACAACAGCAGGATCAGCGTGTTGAGCAACGGGAAGACAAAGGGATCGAGCACTTCG
This sequence comes from Sphingomonadales bacterium, assembly GCA_038229555.1. GTDB lineage: Bacteria > Pseudomonadota > Alphaproteobacteria > Sphingomonadales > Sphingomonadaceae > Sandarakinorhabdus. The sequence continues at coordinate 33,392 of JBBROI010000001.1, read as the reverse complement.
ATACCCTTGGGCGGCCAGACGGTGCCCATCGCGTCATGCCCCTTGGGGTATAGCGCGGCGTTGAAATAGGCCCAGAACCACGCGACGAAGAACATCACTTCGGACGCGATGAACAGGATCATGCCATAGCGGTGGTGAAGCTGGACAACCGGGGTGTGATCGCCGGTGTTGGCTTCGTGGACGACGTCCGACCACCAGCTGTAGAAGGTGAACAGCACGCCCGCGACGCCCATGAAGAACACCCACGGGCCCCAGGCGAACTTGTGCATCCAGCCGATCGCGCCGGCTGCCATCATCAGCGAGGTCATCGCGCCGATCATCGGCCACGGCGACGGATTGACGATATGGAAGTCGTGGGTCTTGCCACCGGCCATCGGAATTCAGCCCTTGTTGCTGCTTTGGGTGGCGCTTACGGCCTTGGGGGCGGGATTGTCCACCGGGAAGAAGGTATAGCTGAGCGTAATCTCGTCGATCTTCTTGCCATCGGAGTCCTTGAGGATCGCCGGATCGACAAAGAAGGTCACGGGCATCTCGGCAGTTTCACCAGGTGCCAACGTCTGTTCGGTGAAGCAGAAGCATTCGATCTTGCGGAAAAACGCGCCCGCTGTGTCGGGTGAAACGTTGAAGGTGGCGCGCCCGGTCGATGGCTTGTCGGACTGGTTGGTCGCGGTGAAGAAGGTCAGGTTGCGTTCGCCGATCCTGACCGTGCGTTCGCTGACCCGCGGCTGAAAGCGCCACGCCATGCCGGGCGCGATATTCGAATCGAAGCGCACCTTGATCGTCCGTCCCGCCAATGCACGCAGTTGATCGGCGTCGGGGAGCGCCGAGGCTTCGGCGCGTCCGGTGGTGCCGCCATAGCCGGTGGCGTTGCAAAAGGCGCGATACAGCGGGACGCTGGCAAACGACAGGCCGATCATCGCCGCTGCGACGCCGCCCGCAACCAGCGCCGTTTTGCGTTTTGCCGCGTCAAGACCCGAGACCACGACGGTCACTTGACCATCCGCACGACGGTGATGCCGAAGAAGATGATCGCCAGCAGGCCGAGAACGATACCCAGAGCCACATTGCGCGAGCGGCGGCGCGCATCGAAAGCGGCACGTTCGGCAGGTGTCCAGAGCGCCGGATCGGTCATGACCGCACCAGCACGTCGGCGACGAGCGCGGCGAACAGTGCCGCGAGATAATAAAGGCTATACCGGAACAGCCGCTTTTCGGCGGTCATATCCTTCGCAGTCTCGGCGGTGCTGCGGTACACCCGCACCGCCAAGGCGATGAACACCGCGCCCAGCGCTGCCGCCGACCCACCATATAGCCAACCGGTCAGGCCAAGCGGCGCGGGGAGTACCGTCACCGGAACCAGCAGCAACGAATAGAGCAGAATCTGCTGGCGCGTCGCTTTGAGGCCATGGGTGACCGGCAGCATGGGAACACCCGCCTTCGAATAATCGGCCTCCATGAACAGCGCCAGCGACCAGAAATGCGGCGGGGTCCACAGGAAGATCGTGGCGAACAACAGCCATGGCAACAACGATGTGTCGCCCGTCGCCGCCGCCCAGCCGACGATCACCGGGAAAGCTCCCGCTGCCCCGCCGATGACGATGTTCTGTGGCGTCCGGCGCTTCAACCAGACGGTATAGACGACAACGTAAAACAGGATCGATACCGCCAGCCAGAACGCCGCTGCCCAGTTGGTCACCAGCCCCATGGTCGCCACCGACCCGGTGCCGAGCGCAACGCCGAACGCCAATGCCTCGGCAGGGTCGATCTTACCTGCCGGCAAGGGACGCTTGGCGGTACGCTTCATCAGCGCGTCGATATCGGCCTCATACCATTGGTTGAGCGCGCCCGCCGCACCGGCGCCGACAGCGATGCACAGGATCGCGACAGCGGCGAGGAACGGATGGATGTGGCCCGGAGCCGCCAGCATCGCGCACCATGCGGTGAACACGACGAGCGTCATTACCCGCGGCTTCAGCAGCGCGAGATAGTCGCGCCAGTCGGCAAGCGCGGTGGTCGGGAGAGCGGTCGTTGTCGACATACTAAAGCCTTGGCGTCACCCCCGCGAAAGCGGGGGTCCATCTCCGACGCTGGGGTGATGGACCCCCGCTTTCACGGGGGTGACGAAAGAGGTTATTTGATCACCGGCAGTGTTTCGAACTGGTGGAACGGCGGCGGCGAGGACAAGGTCCACTCCAGCGTCGTCGCCCCCTCACCCCAATAATTGCCCGCTGCCTTTTTCTTGCTGGCGAAGCTGACGATCAGATTGATGAAGAAGAACACCATACCGACCGCCATGATCGCATACCCATAGCTGGCGATCTTATTGTAATAGGCGAACTGCACCGGATAGTCGGGGATGCGGCGCGGCATGCCGTCCTGGCCGAGGAAGTGCATCGGGAAGAACAGCACGTTGACGCCGACGAAGAAGATCCAGAAGTGCAGCTGACCAAGGACCTCGTTGTACGGCTTGCCGGTCATCTTGCCGAACCAATAGTAGAAGCCGGCGAAGATCGCAAACACTGCGCCCAATGACAGCACATAGTGGAAGTGCGCGACAACGTAATAGGTGTCGTGGAAGTAGGTATCGACCCCGGCGTTAGCCAAGATGACGCCGGTTACACCACCGACGGTGAACATGAAGATGAAGCCGATCGCCCAGAGCATGGGTGTCTTGAAGCTGATCGACCCGCCCCACATCGTCGCGATCCACGAGAAGATCTTGATGCCGGTCGGTACCGCGATGATCATGGTGGCGGCGGTGAAGTACATCTTGGTGTTCACATCGAGACCGGCGGTGAACATGTGATGTGCCCACACGAGGAAGCCAATGAAGCCGATGGCGACCATCGCATAGGCCATCCCGAGGTAGCCGAAGACCGGCTTTTTCGAGAAGGTCGAGATGATCTGTGAGATCATGCCGAAGCCTGGCAAGATCAAAATATAGACTTCGGGGTGGCCGAAGAACCAGAACAGGTGCTGATAGAGCACGGGATCGCCGCCGCCGTCACCGGTGAAGAAGTGCGTACCGAAATTGCGATCGGTCAGCAGCATGGTGATGGCACCAGCGAGAACCGGCAGCGACAGCAGCAGCAGGAAGGCGGTAACCAGCACCGACCAAACGAACAGCGGCATTTTGTGGAGGGTCATCCCCGGCGCGCGCATGTTGAAGATGGTGGTGATGAAGTTGATCGCGCCAAGAATCGATGATGCACCGGCAAGGTGGAGCGACAGGATCGCCATGTCGACCGCCGGCCCCGGATGGCCCGAGGTGCTGAGCGGCGGATAGATCGTCCAGCCGGTGCCCGCACCGTTGAAGCCCGCCGGACCTTCGACGAACATCGAGCCGAGAAGCAGCGCGAACGACGGGATGAGCAGCCAAAACGACACGTTGTTCATGCGCGGAAAGGCCATGTCGGGCGCCCCGATCATGATCGGCACGAACCAGTTGCCGAAGCCGCCGATCATCGCCGGCATCACGGTGAAGAACACCATGATCAGGCCATGGCCAGTGATGAACACGTTCCACAGGTGGTACGACGCATCGACATTGCCCTGCGTCATGAAGGTAAGCCATTGGATCCCCGGCTCGGCGAGTTCGAGCCGCATGATACCCGAGATCGCACCGCCGATGGTTCCGGCGATGACGGCGAAGATCAGATAGAGGGTGCCGATATCCTTGTGGTTGGTCGAGAACAACCAACGCTGAATGAAGCTCGGCTTGTGATCGGCATAATCGTCGTGATGGGCATGATCGGCGGTGCCGACGAGCGCGCTGGTGGTGGCCACGGGGCGGTTCCCTCTTACTTGGCGGCGGGCGCGACAGGCGCCTTGGTTTCGGGTGAGGCCTTGGCGGCCGCAGAATCGGTGCTTTCGCCGACGGTCACCGGCGCACCGGCGGGCGCATCGATCGCCCGGGTGCCGGTATCGGTGGCGTTGGTGCCCGCCATCGGTGCGGCGGGGCCGCCTTCGGGAGCCGGGCGCGCGGTCGGGGCAGCGTTTGGCGCGATGCCATTTTCCTTTTGCTTGGCAGCGACCCAAGCGGCGAAGCGCTCCTTGGAGACGACCTCGACGGCAATCGGCATGAAGCCATGCTTGGTCCCGCAAAGTTCCGAACACTGGCCGAAATAGACGCCCGGACGGTCGACCTTAAACCAGGTTTCGTTGATCCGGCCCGGAACAGCGTCCATCTTTGCCCAGAAGCTCGGCATCGCCCAGCTATGGATGACATCCTTCGACGTCGTCAGCACCTTGACCACTGCGCCAACCGGCACGACGACGCGATTGTCGGTATCGAGCAGGTTCGGCGAACCGCGTTTGGCGGCTTCGGCAGCGTCGATCATCACCGAATCGAAGCTGAAACCGCCCTGATCGGGATATTCATACGTCCAATACCATTGGTTGCCGATGGCCTTGATGGTGATGTCGGCCTTGGGCGGCGTGTACTGGTTGGCGAGCAGCCGGAACGATGGCACGGCGATCCAGACGAGGATCAGCACCGGTACGACCGTCCACACGACTTCGACCAACGTATTGTGGCTGGTCCGCGACGCGGTCGGATTGCGCGCGGCACGGTACCGATAAGCCGTCCACGCCAGCAGGATCAGCACGAAAATCGCCGTTGCAGCCATCAATGGGTTGAGCACGTCGTTGGCCACGTACTGCGCCTCGCGGGCAATCGGCGTCATCGGCTGCTGCAAGGCATAGCCGCCCGAAGGCTGGCCGATGCCGGGTTCGGCGCGCGTCAGTTCATAGGCGGGGGCCGGGACCGCAGTCGCGGTGACCGCCGGGACCGGCGCGGCGGCCGGTGCTTGTGCGAGTGCCGGGAGTGGCGACAGCGCCAGCAGCAACGGCAGGATCAGGCGCGGGACTGTGCGCATCGATACCCCATGTTCAGGTTGAGCCGGAGATACCCCCGGCAACGTTGGGGCGTCTATAGGCGCGGGGCTTGCCGTCGGGCAAGCGGATGATGTGTCGCGGGGCACATTGCCTCCCCCCTTCATCGCCGATCGTTATGCCCGCAAATCTGCGTACACCGCCTTGCGCTTGGCCATTTGCGCTCCGACGGCGTTCGGCACGTCCTCGCCCTGCAGCATCGCGGCGTTCCACAGCGCGACATAATCGAGGCCCTGATCGATGGTGTGATCGCGGCCGTAATTGAGCACATGCTTGATGCCGGTCATCGCCAGCGGTGATTTGGCCGCAATGGTCCGTGCCATCGCTTCGCCGGCGGCGAGGGCGGCGGCATGATCGGCTTCGATGCTGTTGACGAAGCCGTACTGTTTGGCTTCGGCGGCGGGGAATTTGCGGCCGGTAAAGGCGAGTTCGCGGATGATACCCTGCGGCAAAAGGTGCGGGATGCGCTGCAAAGTGCCGACATCGGCAACGATGGCGATGTTGATTTCCTGAATAGTGAAAAAGGCGTTTTCGGTGACGATGCGGATGTCGCAGGCCGTGACGAAGTCCACCCCGCCGCCGATGCAACCGCCTTGGATGACCGCGATCACCGGTACCCGGCAGCGATCGACGACGTTGAACGTTTCCTGCATTTCCTTGATATGACGCCGGAATGTCTCTCGCGCCCGCCCGATATCGGCACCATGGCTGGCGCCTGCCGTGGCCCCGGCCCAATTGAGATCGAGCCCCGCAGTAAAGTGCTTGCCGGTCGAGGCGATCAGCACGCAACGGATCGTCGGGTCGGCATCGATGGCCTTGAACACCTCGATCAGCTCGACCCAGAATTCCTTGTTCATGGTATTGAGCGCCTGCGGGCGGTTGAGCGTCACCCGAGCGATCGGTCCGTCGACGGCGTAATCGAGCGTGGTGAGTTCCATCGGGCAAATCCTTGCGCTAATGACTCTCGTCATGACCAAATTCACCGTCAACGGCAATCCCGTCCACTATAAGATGGACCCGGCGACGCCGCTGCTGTGGGCGCTGCGCGATGCGTCGAACCTGACCGGGACCAAGTTTGGCTGCGGTGCCGGACTGTGCGGGGCGTGCACGGTACATGTCGATGGCAAGCCGCAGCGGTCGTGCCAGGTGACCATCGGCGATCTCGAAGGCACGCTGGTGACGACGATCGAGGGTCTGTCCGACGACCGCTCGCATCCGGTCCAACAAGCATGGATTGCCGAACAGGTCCCACAATGCGGTTACTGCCAGTCGGGCATGATCATGGCGGTCGCCGCATTGCTCAAAACCACGCCCAAACCGAACGACTCACAAATCGACGCGGCAATCACCAACCTCTGCCGATGCGGCACCTACCCCCGCATCCGCAAGGCGATCCACCGCGCCGCCAACGGCAATGTCGAAGTGGGTGTTCCGCCACCCGATACCACGCCCGAGGAAGCTGCGCGCATGGCCCCAACGCTGGGCAAAGGCTGACCTATCAGCGGTTGCAGAGGAACTCGCCCTCGCTGCCGTCGATCCGGCCATTGGCGTTCCAGTCTTCGCGATCGAAATTCATCGCGGCAACCTTCGAAAACGCGGCCTCGCTGTCGGGACCATATTTGGTCCAGGTTTCGCAGCCCTGCATCTTGGTCTTGACGACGACGCTGCCCCCCTTGTCGGCGCATAATTTGGTTTCGGGCGGGGCACACGCTGGCAGGGTGGGCGCGAGCGAGCACGTGATAGCACGGTTGAGGTCGCCTTGGGGGTTCGACAGCGGATAACATGCGCCATTGGGCAACGGGATGCCCTTGCAACCGTTCGTCGATGGATAGAGTTCGGCGAAGGAATAGGTCTTGTTGCCGATCTGGCAGTATTTTTCATCGACGAGGCCGACCGCCTCGCACGGCGGCGCGTCGAACGCGGTCGCGCCGAGCACCTCGAGGAAGGTCAGCCAATCGACCGGCTCCCAATGTTCGGGCGTGCTGGTGACTTGACCCGGTTTGGACTTGTCCTTCACCGATGTCGCCGCGACGTGTTTGTAGTCGACGATGACGCACTTGGCGACGTCGGCGAGATTTTCCTGCGGCTTGCTGCCGGTCCACGAAACCACGCCGTCCTGGTTCCAGTCCTTGTTGCGGAAGACGAGGCGCATCTTTTGCAGATAGTCGGCACGTTTCAGGCCGATGGCCATGGGCAGGCCGTGCCGCGCCGTACCGATCAGCGACCGCCTCGACGTATCGAGCCGCCGGGTCGCCGCCGTCGAGGTTATCGGCACCGGCGTCGCTGGATGATAACCTGGCGGGAGCGGACGCCGCGCGACGCCACCGGCAGGCAGCCGTACGCCGGTCGCTTTGGCAGTCGGCGCATTCACCGGCGACGCATTCACCGGTGACGCATCCGCCTGCACCGCCGGACTGGCAGTGACCGGCATCGGATCGGCCCACCCCGGCTGCGCGAACCCGCCTGCGGCCACCATCAACAGCACAACCCCGACCCGCATCACATGCCCCCAAAACCTGCCTTGCCAGCTTAACAGCGACTTGGGCGGTGGCAACCGCGCACTGGGTCGCGATGCCCAGACGCTTGCTATCGTCGAAACGACCCCCTAGGTGGTTTTGTGTCAGACTCAGTTCTGGTGCAATCGGGGGTGCCACATGGCCAATTATTTTCCGCTCACCACGCTCGCCATCATTCTGGCGCTTATCGTTTATTTCGCCTTCGGCTATATCGTCGGGCAGGCGCGCGCCAAATGGCAGGTTCCTGCCCCGGCATCATCGGGCCACCCGGAATTCGACAAGCGCAACCGCGTTCATATGAACACGCTCGAACAGCTGATCCTGTTCGTCCCCGCGATTATCCTTGCGGCACCTGTCCTCGGCGACAAGACCGCCGCCGCTATCGGCCTCGTCTGGTCGGTCGGGCGCATCATCTACGCCCGCAGCTATTACGCCGACCCAAGCAAGCGCAGCCTTGGCTTCATGCTGTCGCTGTTGCCGACGTTGGTGTTGGTTATCGCCGCCGCTTATGGTGCGGTGCGCGTGCTGATGGCGGGCTGAACACCGACTCTGTCATCCCGGCGCGGGCCGGGGTCCGGCGGCCTTCTCATCCAAGTCCAGAAACTGGGTCCCGGCCTGCGCCGGGATGACAAGCCGGGTTAGCGCGGCAACCGCGCCAGTGCGGCTTCGGCTTCGGCCATCACCCGGCGGACAATTTCGCCCGCCGGAAGCACCTCGCGGATGCCGCCGCCGCCCTGCCCTGCCGCAAGGCACTGCGTCGCCGGGTTCACATCGTCGACGATTCCAGCGATCGGACCCAGCCGGTTTAGCTGAACCGATTCCATCACCTGCATGACGAACGGTTTGGCGTCGTTGTTGTCGAAATTGCGCGTCGAGTCATTGGCGATGGCACGCAACGTTTTGCCGGTGAACACCTTGCTGATCACCGTGTCGCTTTCGTTCATCGCAAGGATCGCGTCTTTATAGGGCTGTCCGGCGTGCGCCTCGTCGGAGGCAATAAAGCGCGTCCCCATCCAGACGCCGACGCAACCGAACGCCAGCGCCGCCGCAAGTCCACGCCCATCGTAAAGCCCGCCCGCCGCCACCACCGGCACATCGACCGCATCGACAATCTGCGGCCACAGCGCCACGCTCGCGACCGATCCGGTATGGCCGCCCGCCTCGGTCCCCTGCGCGATGACGACATCGCACCCGGCTTCGGCGGCCTTGACGGCGTGGCGCACCGATCCGGCCATGCACATGACGACGATGCCCGCCGCCTTCAGCCGTTCGATGATCGCCACCGGCACGCCCAATCCGGCGATAAACGCCTTCGCCCCGCCTTCGATGATGACATCGACGCTCGCGGTAAGCGATTCGGGCTGCGCGGTCAGCAGATCGACCCCGAACGGCTTGTCGGTCAGGCCGCGCACCTGTGCCATTTGTTCGGCGATGCCCTTGGGCGACACCCCCGCCATGCCGAGCGAGCCAAATCCGCCCGCCGCACTGACGGCAGCGCAGACTTCGGCATACGATACGCCCCCCATCCCGGCGAGGAGGACAGGGTGTTCGACGCCAAGGATGTCGCAGATTTTGGTGTTGATAGTCACTCCGCCGCTTCTTTCGCGCCCCAGCCGATCACCGCCTTCGTCTCGAGGAAGTCGGCGAAGGCGTGGTCGCCCCATTCGCGGCCGTTGCCCGACTGTTTGTAGCCGCCGAACGGGGCCATCATGTCACCGGCGGCACCGTTGATGTTCACCTGCCCGGCGCGCAACTGCCGCGCGACCTTACGGGCGTGTTCGGGTTCGCCCTGCACATAGGCCGCAAGGCCATAGACGGTGTCGTTACCGGCGGCGATGGCGCCCTCCTCGGTATCATATGGCAGCATCGCCAGCACCGGGCCGAAGATTTCCTCGCGCGCGATGGTCATGTCGTTGGTGACATCGGCGAACACCGTCGGCTTGACGTAATAGCCGGTCTCCAGCCCCTCGGGCTTGCCGACACCGCCGCTGACCAGCGTTGCGCCTTCGTCGATGCCCTTTTGGATCAGGCCCTGAATCTTGTTCCACTGCGCTTGGCTGACCACCGGCCCGATCTTGGCATTGCCATCGGGCGAACCCACCGTCGTCGCCTCGGCAGCGGCCTTGGCGATGACCTTGGCGGCGGCCATCTTGGCGGCGGGGACGAACATCCGTGATGGCGCGTTGCAGCTCTGACCGCTGTTCGACATCATATGTGTGACCCCGCCGGTGACGGCAGTTTCGAGGTTGGCATCATCGAGGATGATGTTCGGCGACTTGCCGCCGAGTTCCTGATGGACGCGCTTGACCGTCGGTGCGGCGTTCTTCGCCACTTCGACCCCGGCACGGGTCGATCCGGTGAAGCTGACCATATCGACTTCCGGGTGCGCCGACATTGCAGCGCCCACGGTCGGCCCATCGCCGTTGACGAGGTTGAAGACGCCCGCCGGGACGCCCGCGGCATGCAGCACTTCGGTCCACAGCACCGCCGAGAACGGCGCAATTTCCGACGGCTTGAGCACCATCGTGCAGCCCGTCGCCAGCGCCGGCACAACCTTGGCGGCGATCTGGTTGATCGGCCAATTCCACGGGGTGATGAAGGCGCAGACGCCGATCGGCTCCTTGGCGATCAAGGTCGTGCCGCGCAGTTCCTCAAAGCTGTAAGTCTTCAGGACCTCGATGCCAGTCATCAAATGCCCGACGCCGATCGCCGCCTGCGCCTGCATCGACAGCCAGCCCGGCGCACCCATTTCCTCGGTGATCGCAGCAGCAATATCGGCATAACGCTTCTGATATTCGGCGAGCACGTTCTGTAGCAGCTCAAGCCGCTGCTCGCGACCGAACAGGCTATAGCTGGCAAAGGCCTTGCGCGCCGCATGCACCGCGCGATCGACATCGGCTGCCGAACCGAGACTAATGTGCCCGGCAACGGTTTCGGTCGCCGGGTTGATGACGTCGATCTGGTGGGCCGTAACCGGATCGACCCAGGCACCATCGATGTAGAATTTCAGATAGTCGCGCATTATGCTCTCCCAAAAATCGTGGCCAAAGCGGCAGACTCGAGGCTCCCGTTAACGTCAACCTGTGTCAGTGCGCGACGGGCAAGGCAAGTGCCGCCGCTGAATGACGCAGCCGCCCGCCTCTACCAGCCCGACCTCAGTTTATCCGACACATCAGTTCCCATCCGCTCCAGCGCGGCGGCGATTTTGTCGCGACCAGCGTCGTGTTCGGCCCAGAACATCGGGCCGCCGCGATAGACCGGCCAGCCATAGCCGTTGATCCAGACGATATCGATGTCGCTCGCGCGCTGCGCCATGCCTTCGGCAAGGATCTTCGCGCCTTCGTTGACCATGGGGTACAGGCAGCGTTCGAGGATTTCGGCATCGTCGATGGTGCGACGGTTGATGCCCTGTTCGGCGGCATAATCGTCGATGATCTTTTCAGCGACCGGCGAGGGCACGCGGTTGCGGTCGGCATCGTAATCGTAAAAGCCATGGCCGTTCTTCTGGCCGCGCAGCCCCGCTTCGCACAGCCGGTCGCGGACGGTCACACCTTTCGACGTTTCCGCCGACCAGCCGATATCGAGCCCCGCCAGATCGGCCATTTGGAACGGCCCCATCGGGAAGCCGAACTCGGTCAGTACGCGGTCGACATCCGACGGTTTAGCGCCTTCGAGGATCAGCTTGTTGGCCTGTTCCTGGCGCTTACCGAGCATGCGGTTGCCGATGAAGCCATGGCAGACGCCCGAGACAACGGCGATCTTGCCGATCTGCTTGCCGACCGCCATCGCGGTTGCCAGCACTTGGCTGTCGGTTTTGGCCCCGCGCACAACCTCGAGCAGCCGCATGACATTGGCCGGCGAAAAGAAGTGCATGCCGAGCACACTTTCGGGGCGCGATGTGCTCGCGGCGATCTCGTCGATGTTTAGGTACGAGGTGTTCGACGCAAGGATCGCGCCGGGCTTGGCGATGGTATCGAGCTTGCCGAAAATCTCCTTCTTGATCTCCATCAGTTCGAACACCGCTTCGATGATCAGGTCGCAGTCCTTCAGCGCGCCAAGGTCGAGCGCGGTCGTCAGGCGGCCCATCCGCGCCTCGACCTCGTCCATGCTGAAGCGGCCCTTTTTGGCGCTGTTCTCATAATTCTTGCGGATGACGGCAACGCCGCGATCGAGCGCTTCCTGCTTCATTTCGACAATCGTCACCGGAATGCCGACCGACAGGAAATTCATCGCGATGCCGCCGCCCATGGTGCCCGCGCCGATGATGCCGACCGATTTGACCGGCAGCGGCGCGACATCGGCGGGCAGGCCGTCGATTTTCGCCGCCTGCCGTTCGGCGAAGAACACATAGCGTTGCGCCGTCGCCTGCAACCCGCCCATCAGCTTCATGAACTCGCTGCGTTCGACCTTGAGGCCTTCGTCGAACGGCAGCGCGACGGCGGCTTCGATGGTCTTGATATTGGCCTCGGGCGCTTCGAAGCCTTTGAAGGCGCGGGCGTTCTTGGCGCGGAACTCGGCGAACATCGGCGCGAGGCTGGCAGCGTCGCCGCCGAGTTTCGACTGGTCGTCGCGGACTTTCTTCAGCGGACGGCCTTCGGCGACGATGGTGCGCGCGAAGGCCACGGCTCCGGCGGTCAGATCGCCCTCGACGATTTCATCGACCAATCCGGCCGCGAGCGCGTCGCGCGCGTTCATCTGTGCGCCGCTGGTGACCATTTCGAGCGCCCTTTTCGCGCCGACAACGCGCGGCAGCCGCTGCGTCCCGCCCGCGCCCGGCAGCAGCCCGAGCTTGACCTCGGGCAGGCCGAACTTCGCCTTGGCGTCCGACACGCGGTAGTGCGCGCACAACGCCACCTCGAGCCCGCCGCCCAAGGCAGTGCCATGGATTGCAGCGATCACCGGCACTGGCGCGCCCTCCATCGCATCCTGCACGGCATAGAGCGACGCCCCGCGCGCGGGCTTGCCGAATTCGCTGATGTCGGCCCCGGCGATGAAGGTGCGTCCGGCGCAGACCAGCACCGCCGCCTTGACGCCATCGGCTGTCGCAATCGCAGCAAATGCACCGGCCAACCCATCGCGGACATCGGCCGACAGCGCATTGACCGGCGGCGAATTGACGGTGACGACGGCGATGCCATCGTCGTGACGCAGATCGACGACGCTGTTGATGGCGGTCATGGCACATTCTCCCCAAGGTGACGTTTGCGTCAACGTGTAGCGGGTGGGAGCGTCGGGGTGCAACCTTTGCCGGTCGTTGAGAGGTAGCCAGTGACGACTTCCTGTCCTACACCGCAGCGCACCATGCACGCGCCCCTCGCCCCCGGCCGCCGCCATCCGACGCGGGGCGAAATCCTGCTGCTGGGATCGCTGACAGCATTCGGCGCGATCACCATCGATCTGTACTTGCCGACCCTGCCCGCGATCGGCACCGCCTTTGCCAAGCCCGCGCCGACCGTCCAGCTGACGCTGACGGCATTTTTCATCGGGATGGCGTTCGGGCAATTACTGTACGGTCCGGCGAGCGACCGCTGGGGCCGCCGCCCGGCGATCCTCACCGGGGCCGTCATCTATGTTGCCGCCTCGCTGCTGTGCGCGTTGGCACCGTCGATCGAATGGCTGATCGCCGGACGCTTCGTGCAGGCGCTGGGCTGCTGCGCCGGGATGGTCGTCGCCCGCGCCGTTGTCCGCGACCGCTACGACCATAGCGATTCGGCGCGGATCTTCTCGCTTCTGGTGCTTGTCCTAGCCGTTGCCCCGATGCTCGCGCCGACGGCGGGCGGGTGGCTGGCGATGGCGTTTTCTTGGCGGGCTATCTTCCTCGTGCTGGCGGGATTCGGCGCGCTGATCGGGGCCATGGTATTCTTCCGGCTCGATGAATCGCGGTCGGCTGAAACCGCAGCGAAGGCGCGCGGCCAGCATCCGATTGCGGCCTATTGGGAGCTGCTGACCCACCGCCGCCTGCTCGGCTATATCCTCCTCGGCGGCCTCAATGGCGCGGCGCTGTTCACCTATATCTCCGCCGCACCCGACCTCGTCATTTCGATCTGGGGGTTCTCACCGCAGGCCTTTGGCGCGGTGTTCGCCTTTGTTGCGGTCGGCATCATCGGATCGAGCCAGATCAACCGGCGGCTGCTCAACCACTTCAGCCCCGATGCCATCCTCGGCGTGGCGTCGCTGGTGTCGATCGGGCTAGGCGCATGCCTGCTGGCGGGAGCGATGCTCGACGCACCGGTCTGGGCGATGCTGTGCCTGTTGTTCGTGACGCTCGGGTCGAACGGCTTTATCGGGGCCAATGCGATTGCCGGTGCCTTGAACGTCGATCCGCTTCGCGCCGGGGCAAGTTCGGGTCTGTTCGGCTCGGCGAATTTCGCGGTTGGGGCTGCCGCCTCGGGGCTGAGCGCAACGTTCCATGACGGCACCGCGCGCCCGATGGCGGCGGTGATCCTGGCCGCGCTGGTACTGGCAGCGGCGGCATTCTTCGGGCTCGCCCGCCCCAAATGACGACGGAATTCGGGTGGAAGCCAGCGCTGCTGGCGCTCGCCGTCATGGCAGTATGGGGAACCAATTTCGTCGTCATCCGGCTTGGGCTCGATGCGCTGCCACCGCTGCTGTTCGCCGCGCTACGCTTTACGCTGGCCGCCGTCCCGGTGCTGTTTCTGCCGCGCCCGAAGGTATCGTGGCGCGACCTCGCGCTGTACGGCGTATTGATCGGCGTCGGCCAGTTCGGACTGCTATTCCTTGCCATCGACGGGCTGATCGCACCGGGGTTGGCGTCGCTGCTCGTCCAAGTGCAGGTGTTCTTCACCATCGGCTTTGCAATGTACGGCACCGGCGAGCGGCTGGCCCCGGTGCAGTGGCTGGCGCTGGCCCTGGCGGTCGCGGGCATTGCCGTCATCATCGGCCATACCGGCGGCACGACGACCATCGGCGGGGTGCTGTTGGTCATTGGTGCAGCGCTCAGCTGGTCGCTCGGCAATATGGTGCAACGCCGCGCGGGGCGCATCGACATGCTCGCCTTCGTCGTCTGGGCCAGCCTGTTCGCAGTGCCACCGCTGTTCATTCTGGCGGCGGTGTTCGAAGGGCCGGAGGCGGTGGTGCGCGGTATCGAGGGCGCGACGCTCGTCACTTGGGCCGCCGTGTTGTGGCAGGCGGTTGGCAACACGATGTTCGGTTACGGCGCATGGGGCTGGCTGCTGGCGCGCTATCCGGCGTCGGCAGTCGCGCCGATGCCGCTGCTGGTGCCGGTGTTCGGCATGGGGGCAGCGGCAGTGTTCCTCGGCGAGCCGCTGTCGGGATGGAAACTGGCGGCGGCGGCGCTGATCATCGGCGGGCTGGCGGTCAACTTCCTCGGGCCGCGCGTCATGCTGCGCTTTCGCGGCGGCGAGGCGGTCTAGGTTCGGCCATTACGGTTGCCGGTGCAGGCTGCGGAACGACCGACGCTGAAACAGCCATCGTCCCGCCACCTTGACGCAAATATCGTCGTACTGGCCGCGGACGCGGGCGGTCGTGCCGCCTTGGTCAAGCACCTCGGATGTATAGGCGCGCACGATGGCCCGGTCGCCATCGACGACGATCGATCCCGGTGTCGCGACGAAAACGACGCCGCTGAAACTCGCCATCGCGCCAGTCCACATCGCCACAATCGCCGTCCGCCCATGCGTCGTGCCGATCGCGGGGAAGTCGGGCATCGCCCATTCGGCGTCTTCGGCCCAGAGCGCACCCCAGGCTTCGGCATCGACCTGACACACCGCGTCCGAATAGGCGTCGAGCAACTCGCGAATCGCGAGCCGATCTTCGACGGGTCCGGTAAAAGCCATCGCGGTCTCCCCAATCTATTTTCCGCAGCGTATCGCGCCATCATCGCCCGCGAACCTATGCGATTTGGCAGGGGTCAGACCGCCGCGTGTCGCCGCTTGATGCCCTTGGCGAGACTCCATTTATGCACCTCAGTCGGACCGTCGTAGATTCGAAAGGCACGAACTTCACGGAACACCTGTTCGACGATTGTGTCCCCCGAAACGCCGGTCCCGCCCATGACTTGAACGCAGCGGTCGGCGATGCGCATCAGCGCTTCCGAGACCGCCACTTTGGTCATCGAGCTTTCGACGGTCCCAAGATCGCCGCCGTCAAGGACGCCCGCGCACCAGTCGATCATCAATTCGGATTGTTTGAGATCGATCATGTTCTCGGCGAGCATGAAGCCAACGCCTTCATGATCGATCAACGGTTTGCCAAAGGCGTGACGCGTGCAGGCGTAGTCGGTCGCGATCTCGTTCGCCCGGATGCAACTGCCGAGCCAGCGCATGCAGTGCGACAGTCGCGCCGGCGACAGGCGTATCTGTGCGAGTTTGAACCCGTCGCCGGCGTGACCGAGCATCTGATCGGCGGGAACACGCAGGTTTTCGATAGTGACGACCGCGTGGCCGCCCGGCATCGACGAATCGATGGTATCGAGGATGCGGTCGATCCGGATTGCCGGGTCGGGCAGATCGACAAGGAACAGACTTGCTCCGGCCTCGCCCTTGGCCATGACAATTCCGACTTTTGCGCCTTGCGCACCGGTGATGAATGCCTTGCGCCCGTTGATCACCCAATGGTTGCCGTCGAGGCGGCACATTGTCTGCATCATCGACGGGTCGGAGCCGGCACCGTTCTCTGCTGCCGGTTCGGTCATGAAAAATGCCGAGCGCGCGGTACCGGCGACCATCGGCGCCAAGAACCGCGCCTGCTGTTCGGCAGTCCCGACCTTCCCAAGCAGGTACATATTGCCCTCGTCGGGAGCCATCGTGTTGACCGCCAGCGGCCCGAGCGGCGAAAGGCCCGATTTTCGCAGGACATGCGCGGTCTCCCGCTGCGACAAGTGCGACCCATCGGACAAGATATGCGGCGTCAGTACGCCTGCCGTTCGCGCCAACGCCCGCATCTCCTGCACCAGCGCGTCGGTCGGTCCATGCGCACCACATCGTGAATCGCGCTCGTATGGCACAATCGCAGTGCGAACAAAGGCTTCGACCTTCGCTCCGATATCGAGCGCGCGGGCGGACAGGGTCATCGGGGCCTCGTGAAGTAACGGCTAGGCTTTTGCATCATTCCGACTGCCACGAAGCTGACGATAGCGATAGGTGCGCAGCGCCGGGCCGTAGCCGCAGTTTGCCACGGTTGCAGCGCGCGGGCGTATGCGGGGTTTACAGAAGCGCGCACGACCCGATGATGGCGGATATGCACCAAGCCCCCCTTGCCTCATGACTGACCCCCAGATCATCGCGTTGCACGGCACGGCGATGTCGGTCGTGCTTGAACGAGCAGGCAACGATGCGCCGGTGTGGCGGCATTGGGGCGCACGGATTGCCAGCATGCCGCTGCCGCTTGCCGATGGTCGCTCGCGCACGACCTTTGCGCTCGACATCGACCAACCACCGGCGGTGGTGCCGACGTTCGGCAATGGCGGCTTCGGTCCGAGTGCGCTGCTTGCCCATCGCGACGGATGTGACTTCGTTCAGCAGTTCGATACGAGCGATATCGAGCCGACGGTCAATGGAGTCACCATCCACCTCCATGACAGCGTTGCACGGCTGACGCTCGAACAGTCGCTCACGATCGATCCGGCGAGTGATGTATTGACCCTGTCGGCACGGCTCACGAACACCGGCGATACCCCGCTCGACCTGCTGTGGCTCGCCGCAGGAACGCTGCCGCTCGCGCCTGATAGTGCCGCGATCCACAGCTTTACCGGACGCCATAATGCCGAATTCGTCGCCACGATCGAGCCGATGCCGAAGCAGCGTTGGCGGCGCGAGAACCGGCGCGGCCTGACCGGGCATGCCGGACCGCCCGGCGTGTTCGTGGCAACCGATGGCGCGACGATGCACCAAGGGGCGGTCTTTGCGGCGCAGCTGGCTTGGAGCGGCAACCATCTGATAGAAGTCGCGCGCAGCGACGACGGCGACTGGACGCTGATGCTCGGCGAATGGCTAGCCCCCGGCGAGATCCGCCTTGCACCCGGCGAGAGCTACCGGACCCCCGATGTCCTCGCGACTTGGTCCGTCGCGGGGCACAATGGCGCGACGCAGAACTTTCATGCCGCCGTTCGGGCGCGCGGGCCATGGGCCAAGGGCCAAATGCCGCCACGCAAGGTCCACATCAACAGCTGGGAAGGATTTTACTTCGATCATGATGCGGCACAGGTGATGGCGCTTGCCGACCGCGCCGCCGCGCTTGGAGTCGAACGCTTCGTCCTCGACGACGGCTGGTTCAAGGGACGGTGCGATGATCGACGCGCCCTCGGCGACTGGACCCCCGACCCGGTCAAGTATCCCGATGGTCTCGGGCCGCTGGCGGCCCATGTCAGCGGGCTTGGTATGGATTTCGGCCTGTGGGTCGAACCCGAAATGGTCAACTCCGACAGCGATCTATACCGCGCTCACCCCGAATGGGCACTGGCGATCGACGGTCGGACTCCGCCTACCGCGCGACACCAACTGGTGCTCGATCTCGGTCGCGAAGCCGTTCGCGATCACCTCTTCGCCGCCCTCGACCGGCTGTTGACCGACCTACCGATCGCCTACCTCAAATGGGATCACAATCGTGACCTCGCGCCAGCCGGCGGTGGCGACGGTCGCGCCGGTTATCATGCACAGGTTCTTGGCACCTATGCGTTGATCGATCGCCTCCGCACCGCGCATCCCGATGTCGAGATTGAAGCGTGCGCAGGCGGCGGCGGGCGGATCGATGCCGGGATCGCCACCCGTACCCACCGGTTTTGGACGAGCGACAATATCGACGCAGTCAGCCGGACCGACATCCAACGGGGCTATCTTGCCTTCATGCCACCTGAGCGGATGGGGTCGCATGTCGGCACCACCCCGGCGCATGCGACTGGACGAAGCCAGTCGATGGCGTTCCGGTGCGCCACCGCGCTGACGGGACATTTCGGTGTGGAGCTTGATCCCGCGACGCTTTCGACGACCGACGCCGCAACGCTGACCGAATGGATGGGACACTATAAGGCCCTGCGCGAAACGCTGCACAATGGCCGGGTCTGGCGCGGATCGGGATGCGACGGACTGTTGTGGCAAGCCCATGGCGAGCCGAGCGATATGGTGCTGCTGGTCACCCGCCTCGCCCCGCCGACGCTTGGGCGGCCACAGCCACTCCGCCTGCCGATGCTCGCCGACGTCGCGTCGCTCCGCGTGACACTGCTGGCCGTTGCCGCCGCCACGATTCGCACGCCGCATCAAATGCCGCTCTTCGCCGCCATGCGAGATGAAGGCGTCGACTTCGGCGGGGACTGGCTGGCAAACGTCGGACTGCCGATCCCGGCGCTGCAGGGCGAAAGCGCAGCGCTGTTCCAACTACGTCGCTGATGCGCCGCTCATAACCCAACGGATGAGCTTAGGCGGGCAAGGGACGAGCGAAGCGGGTCGCTCATCCTCGCCCGCTTTCGCCCTTTCCCGCCTGAAGCAGACTTACTTAGATATCGCTCCGCTAGACGACGTCCATGTTACATTTTGTACGTCAACCTGAGGTACCCGAATTGGCCCGGAACATCGTAGGTCGTCGGGTCATAGTTCGGACCGGTGCACGAGAAGCACGGCGGCGGGTCTTGGTTGAAGACGTTGTTGACGCCGATCGTCAGCGACAGCCGCTTGTCGAAACTTGCCGGCGTCACCGACAGCTGGATATCACCATAGAAGCGGCTGTTGAGCTTCTTGCCGTCCGTTTCGACGACGCTGTTGATGTAACGACCGGTGAACGACGCGCCGAAATCGCCGAGCGACCAATCGAGGACACCGGTGCCCTTGAATGCCGGATAGGACTGATCGGGGAAACCTCGCGTCGAACCCTTATAGTCGGTGGTGGAAAAGCCCACCGCTGCCGGGAAGCTCTCGCTGTACTTCAGCAGGAAGTTGCCGTTGAGCGACAGCCCGAACGTGCCGCCCCCGGTCGGGCGAGTCCGATAGTTCGCCGTCACATCGACCCCGCGTGTGCGGATGCCACCGATGTTCTGCAACTGCGCATTAATCCGTGAAATCAGCCCGTTCGACGTGCGTCGGACCGCGGCACAGCTTAACGGATCGGCACCGAAGGCGCAGCGTTGGAGAGTCAGCTGCGCGTCGATCGGGCCGATGGCATTGGACACCTTGATTTCATAATAGTTGACTTCAAGGCTCAACAAACTGGCGAAACCACTCTCGCGCGCCCAAGCTGGCGAATAGACGCCGCCGAATAAATAGGTGCGCGATGTTTCGGGCCTCAGCGCACTATTGCCGCCGGTCAGCACGCCGAGCTGGCCGCCATTGGGTTCCTGATAGCTGCCATTGGCAGGCACGCCATTCGCAATGCAATTTGCGCGGACGGTCGCGTTGGTCTGGAACGGCGACCCCGCAATATTGGTGCATGGATCGTCGATCGGCGCATCGGCGCGCGATTCCGCACCGAACAGTTCGCCGATGCTGGGAGCGCGGAAGCCTTCGGCATAAGAACCGCGCAGCAGCAGGTCAGCGGTCGGCTTCCACAGCACACCGCCGGTAAAGGTCGTTGAACTGAACCCCGCCGAATAATTGGCGTACCGGACCGAACCGTTGAGCTCGAGCGCGTGGAAAAACGGCTTTTCTTTCAACAGCGGAACACGAACTTCGCCATAGACTTCGTTGGTCGTGATGGCACCGCGCGACGCTTGCGCCGGGATATCAGCACCCAATCCCGCCTGAATGATCGGATCAGGGTCAAAGCTGCCGAACTGATGGCGGTGCTCGTAACCCACCGCCAACCCGACCGCACCAGCGGGCAGGTCGAACAGCGTCCCGCTGAGGTTCGCGGTGTAGTCCTGTAGTTGCTGCTTGCTCTGATCATGTTCGGTGAAACCGACATAGGCGAGCATTGCCGGCGTGATGGAGCCTTGGCCACCGAAGATGTTGAACGGGACGCAGGCTCCGGTGCACGCCGCTATCGGACCGAGTGCCCTCGCGAGGTTCGCGGCATTGACGTTACCCGTGAACGTCTGGTTGGCATCGTTGAAGCCGATGACGGCATTGGCGTCCCAATACCATTTGTTACTGCCGATCAGGAACGAACCGTCAAACCCGGCCGTCACCGACATCGTATCGACTTGCTGGGTATAGGTCCGCTGCCCGGCTTCGATCAGGCGGCGGCGTACGGTCGAATAATTGGCTGGCGCTTCACCCGGCTTGCCCGCCGAAAGCGTCACGCCGAAGGGATTGAACGGATTGGTGGCATCGATCGAAATGGTGTCGAGCAGATTGCCGTTGCCAGCATCGGGTCCGACGAACAGTGGCAGGAATGCCGCCTGGTTCTGCGAATTGCGCCGGTTATAGACGGCCTTGACGCGGAAATTGACGGTGTCGGTCAGCGCCTGCTTGATGCTGATGAAAGCGCCATAGCGTTCGGACGGCGTCAGGAAATAGTTGAACGGTGCGAAGTTGAAACGGTCGGCTGCGGTGAACAATTTGAAATCACTGTTCGGGCCGGTCGGATCGAGCGGGTCGAAGCGCGGACGGCCCCCGACCGGGGCCTTGAGCGTCAACGTAGGATACCCCAAGCCGGTGAAACGACCGTTCAGGATGGCGCTGCTGCAGCCACCGATCGGATCGGTGCAACTGGTCTGGCCGGGGTTCGGGAATTGCGAAATGGCGCGGTCGCGGGTGCTGACCGCTTCTTGCTTCACATAGCTGCCGCCAAAGACAACGCTCGTCGTTGGCCCTTTGATACCATAGCTCGCCTGATAATCCTGTGTGTGGCCATCGCCCTGACGATAGCTGCCGAACTGCGCCGACGCCTGCAGCCCAACCTGCGACGACTTGGTGATGATGTTGACGACACCGGCAAGCGCGTCCGAACCATAAAGCGGCGACTGGCCCGACTGCAGCACTTCGATGCGCTCGATCGAATTCGCCGGAATGGTATTGAGATCGACCGTCGACGGAATGCCGCTGGCGCTGGCACCGTTCACGAAGCGCAGGCCATCGACGAGGACAAGGGTGCGCTTTGATCCGAGATAGCGCAGATCGATTTCGGCCGAGCCGGCACCGACACCGCCGCCATCGGGCGGGTTGCCGATGTTACCCGAATTGTTGACCTTGGAATTCAGGCCGCCGCTGGCGCTGGGCAAACGCTGCAGGACATCGGCAATCGCCGACAGACCCGTCTGTTGCAGCGCTGACTGATCGATCGTGATGACCGGCGAACCCTAATCGAGCGGATCACGGCGGATGCGCGAACCGGTGACAATGATTTCCTCCGGGTCATTTGTGACGGCCGCTGCAACCGGCGCAGTCGATTGCGCGCTTACCGGCGCGCTTACCAACAGCTGCGCAATGACCAGCGCACCCAGCGCAATTCCGTCGCGGAAAAAATTCTGCCCGATCATGTGACTACTCCGCTCAAATCGATGGTGCACCGCAATACGACGCTGCCGCGCAACGATAAGCAAGCGCCGCCGTGGCGCAATTCCAACATTCCCCCCACAGTGTTGCCTGAACAACACGCCACCTTAGCGGAAGGTAAATGGCGTGCGACCGGGTCAGCGCTCGCTCAGATGCGGGGCCGGAACACCAAGGTCGCCGACCTGCTTCAGCGTTACCTTGTCCTTGTACCGGTTACCGAAGTGTCCCCGCACATAGGTGATGACGTCCGCGATCTGCTGATCGGTCAGCTGGCCGCGAAACCACGGCATTGCTCCCTTGCCGCCGGTCACCACTGCAATTGGATATTCCGGATATTTGAGGTTGGGATTGGCCGCCAACTGAGCAATGCGCCCCGCCCCGACTCCGCCCATGGCGTTGGCCATATGGCAGGCTTGGCAGACCTCCTGATAGACAGTCGCGCCGGCCTCGGGCTGAACGGCGGCAGGCTTTTCGGCGGCGGCAGCGGGCGACGCAAGCAGCACCAGCGCAAGGATAATCCGCATCTCAGGCCTCCAATGCGCGCTTGTGGAGCCGGGTCACGGCATCGAGCGATGACAGTAGTGCACCCTCCATCCAACAGCCGACGTACGACGCATGTTCACCCGCCAGCACGATCCGGTCATCGACGGCAACAAGCGTCTGATAATGTTCCTTGCGGGTATCCTCGTTCCATTGCGCGCAACAGCCCAGCGTAAACGGCGAGCGGCTCCACGCGACAGTGGCACCACCGATATATTGCTCCTTGTAGCGACCGGGGTGGAATACCGTCCCCTGTTCTAGCGCCCGTGCGATCCGCTCCTCGGGCGGCAGCGCCGCAAATTTGTGCGACGCCGGACCGAAAATATACGCCCCGAGAATGACCCCGGGCCCATCGCTATGCATCCGCGCCGATGGATAGGAGATCATCGCAATTTCACGGTCGGTGAAGCTGATCCCGCCATAGATCGCCTCGTCCTCCTCCCAGAAGCGCGACTGCATTTCGAGCCCGACCTTGACCGAGTTCGAATACGGCACCGCTGCGATTGCCGCGCGCATGCCGGTCGAGGCGTCGAGATCGATCTGGCTGAGGATGCCGAGCGGAATCGTGCAGACGCAATAGTCGGCCTTGGCCTGCGATGCGGTGCCGCTGGCGACATCGGTGTAAGTGACCGTGACCGCGCCGCTGCTCTGGTCGATCTTGGTTACCTTGGCACCAAAGCGGATGCGGCCTTCGACCTGCTTGGCAAAGGCCTTACCGATCATGCCCATGCCGCCCACCGGCTGGAACATCGTGGTTTGCCGCTCGTGCCCCATATGCTGGGCGAACACCCGCCAGATGCCCGATTTGCCGACGTCGGCGAAATCGAACGGGTCGGACGGAATCGGCGCACCGTTGA
The DNA here is from genome assembly GCA_038229555.1 of Sphingomonadales bacterium. Lineage (GTDB taxonomy): Bacteria > Pseudomonadota > Alphaproteobacteria > Sphingomonadales > Sphingomonadaceae > Sandarakinorhabdus. Next base: position 10,185 of record JBBROI010000001.1, on the reverse strand, counting down.
CGCCGCCGCCGGGCGGGCGATCATAGCCGCGCCGCGCCGCGGATGCCGGACCGCGAACATAGCGCATGTCCTTGTCGAGCATGCCCCACGTGCGCAGCGCCTCCTTGAGCTTGTCGCCATCTTCGGCGGTCATCACCGCATTGAGGCCTTTGTTGTCGATCGCCTTCGACAACAGTTCGGCAACATTGCCGTCCCAATCGGCAGCAAGTTCGCGGTAGCGTTTCGGCTGTCCGTCAAAAGCGTGGTCGCTGTGCACCAGCGCCTGCTGGTTCAACTGGATGAACGGTTCGAGCGCGACGCCAAACGCCTTGCAATAATGCAGCAAGGTGCGGTGGTGGTAGGGGATCCGCCAAGGCCCGGGGTTGAGGTAATTGCCCGGTGCGAAACCGATTTTCTGCGTTGCGCCGCCCAATTCGGTGTAGGTGTCGCCACCGTAGAGCGACCAGTTCCGGCCACCCGCGCGATTGTTGTACTCGAGGATCTGGACCTTGTACCCCGCCTTGCTCAGCTCATAGGCCGCGAGCATCCCGGCCAGTCCTGCGCCGAGCACAATCACCGACGCCCCGGCACGCGCTCCCGACAAATTGGGTGGACCGGCAAACTGCGTTTCTGCGGCATGACCCATCGTCGCCATCGCCTGATACAGCACCGACGCGCCGCCGATCACGCCGATGGCGTGGAGCACTTCGCGCCGCGTCGGCACTCGCCCGGTCATATCCATGCCCTTGGTCCCCGCTTGTGCAGTGCAGCACAATGGACTTTGTCACCGGTGTCAATGGGTGACGAAGGCGAAGTCTTGAACATAAGGTCACAGGCCTTTCGCCGGTGTCGGCTGACGGCAATTGACCTTGCCATGCGCACCGTTAGCGTAGCCTACTGAAGCAGATGGGGCATCGCATGAAGCAGCTATTCTTGGCCCTCGCGATCGCGGCCGCGACGACGGTCGCAGCGTCGGATTCCCGCGCTCAAAACGCCCCGTCGCAGGCGGTCCCGCCGATTGCCGCTCCCGTTGTCATGCCCGTCGGGCATGCCGATCTCGTTCGGCTGTTCGCCGATTGGCGCGGCTTCGTTCAGCCGGTCATTCGCAACGGCGTTCCTGACTATGGTGCGGCAGCGATCGCGGCCAAGGCGGTGGAACTGCCGCGTTATCGCGCCCGGCTTCAGGCCATCGACACGCATGGCTGGCCAACGGCGGCCGTCAACGACCACCGCCTTATCGAAGCCGAAATGAACGGCTATGATTTCGATCTGCGCGTTCTGATGCCGTGGGCACGCGATCCTGCCTTTTACCAAACGGTTTTTGGCGAGGAGAGCGACGTTCCGGCGCATGAGGGTCCCTCGGCGAACCCAACGATCGACCTGTTCAAATTCGCCTATCCGCTGTCGCGCGCCGATGATCGTCGCTTGACCGAACTGCTCGGCGGCATTCCGGCAATGCTTGCCGCCGCCCGCACCAACCTGGCCACCAGCACTGCCTCCGACCTATGGCGCTACGGCGACCGGACGTTCAAGGAGCAGAGCGAAACGCTCGCCGCACTCGAACGCGGCGACCTGTCGATGCGCACCCTCGAAGGTCCGCGCGTCGCCTCGCTTACCAGCGCCAGCCCTGCACTGAGTCGTGCCGTCCGTGCGGCCAAGCGCGCGACCGACGACTTCGCCGTCTGGGTCGTAGCCGAGGCCCCGCGCAAGACCGGCCCGTCGGGAATCGGCAAGGCCAATTACGACTGGTACGCCGCCAACGTCCAACTCTCGCCGTACAATTGGGACGCGCAGGCGGTGTTGCTGCAGCGCGAACTCGACCGGGCCATTGCGTCGCTACGGCTCGAGGAGTTGCGCAACCGAGACGTACCGCCGATCGCTGCGATCGAAGACGCCGCTGCATTCCGGCAAATGGCCGAAGCCAAAACCGTCAAATTCAACGATTTCGTCGTCACCGTCGGACTGGTTCCCGACCGCCCCTATTTCCGCGCCGCGATGGACGCGCAAACCAGCCGTTACAGTGCCCCCGGCAAGCGCAACTTCTTCGACAATGTCACCGCACTCGACCCGCTGCCGCTGCTGTCGCATTCGAGCCATTGGATCGAACTGGCGCGGCTGAAACACGAACCGCGTCTCAGCCCGATCCGTCAGGTGCCGCCGCTGTTCAACATCTTCTCCGAACGGTCCGAAGGTTTTGCGACCGCGATGGAGGAACTCGTCATGCAGGCAGGGCTGTACGACGACATCCCGCATGGCCGCGAACTTGTTTGGATCATGCTCGCCAACCGGGCGGCGCGCGGCCTCGCGGCGCTGCGGGTTCAGGCGAACGAGATCGACCTCGCCGAGGCCGGACGCTTCCATGCCGAATGGACGCCGCGCCACTGGTCGAACGCCGCCAGTGCGCTCGTCGGGTTCGAACAACTGCTGTACCTGCGCCAACCGGGCTATGGCACCAGCTACATCACCGGCAAACTGCAACTCGATCATTTGCTGGCCCGTGCCGCCCACGACGCCGATCGCGCCGGGACGCCGTTCGTCATCGGCGACGCCTTTGCCCGCGTGATGGCACCCGGCATCCTACCGCCCGCGCTGATCGAGGCGGAGATGTTCGGATCTGCGCACGATTGACGCCTGCAAAACAATAGCAATCTCAGTTGGCACCGTTTCGCATACTGCCGCCATGCCAACCCCAGCATCCCAAGCGCAGACGATGGCATATATTGGCCGACAGGTGACGCAACCCCTGTCAAAGCGCGGCGTTGCCCTGCATACGCTGACGGCTTTTGCGAGAACCCGCCATGTCCAATTTGAACATGCCAATCCTGTTCGCCGTCGTTTGGATGGTCGCCTTGTGTCTGATTGGCGGGCTGATGACGCCACGGGCCGATTGGTATGCCAAACTGCGCAAGCCATCATGGCAGCCGCCAGGTTGGGCCTTTGGGCCGGGCTGGACGATAATTCTGGGGCTGGCAGCATGGGCGGCCGTCCGCGCCTGGGACGCCGGCACCGCGACGCAACGAACCGACGTGCTGTTCCTGTTCGGCGTCAACGGCCTGTTCCATCTGCTGTGGAGCCCGTTGTTCTTCAAGCTGCAGCGTCCGGATTGGGCGTTGATCGAGGTGCCTTTCCTGTGGGCCTCGGTGCTGGCGATGGTCATCGGCCTGTGGCCGATCGACCAGTTCGCGGCGCTGCTGATCCTGCCCTACCTCGCTTGGGTCGCATTTGCGGCATCATTGAACTGGGCAGTGGTCGTGCTCAACCCGCAGCAGGGTCGGGCCTGACGCGCTCGCCGCCGACGCCTTTAAGGCGCCCGACAACATGGTCGGTGCAAGTGTATATAGTTGCGAACGCTCAAGTCATTCGCAATGGATTGAGATGACCTGAAAACGAGCCATGGCGGAGAGGGTGTCCGCCAAGTTAGCTATCTAATGCCATAAGATTATTCGATATTATATCAGTCCTACTGATTTCCCCCACAACCTCCCCCACGGTGCGCGCTCGTGGCGGTCAAATTGGGCGGGATGCGAGGGCGCTGCGGCTGGCGCGGAATTATTTTCTATCAGATTTGCCGCCATCCCGGAAGGCTGGTCAAATCCTATGCCAGATCGAACCTTGCCAGATTGCGCACCGCCGCGCGGACCGCGCGCATTTCACGCCCATACAGCCCATGTTTGACGGCCCGCTGATTTCCAACCGGCGCGCCGGGGGAGTTGCCGCCGCGCATCCGGCAGCGTTCCGTCCGCTTCCGCCCCACTTCCGGCCATTCACCAGTGCCGGACGACGGCGACCGTCAACCCAATCAAGATCGCAACGACCAACAGGAGTCGGCGGTTGAACCGATGCTGGCCAAGCAGCAAGGTCTCGTGCGTCACTTGCGAAGGGTCTACGCCTGTTTCCGAGGAGATAGCTTCGGCGTAGCGCGCCCACGTGTCATGCGCCGCTGCTCGTTCCGCAGGAAGAGCGCGTTGAAGCGCACCGAACACGTCACCAGCCGTCGTCCAGCTTTGCGAGTCGGAGTAGTCGAGCCGAACGCCGAAGCTTCGCTCAACTTCTTGGATAGCCGCTATCTCGTCCCCGTCCCCTCCAAGGCCGAGGCTACGCGGAGGGTGATTTTCAGCGATTGCCATGCCCGATGGTAGGCAGTTTCTTGCACCGAGCCAACGGCAGGTTTCCACCCAAAGCCGGACATTCCCTATCTATAGTCCCCACGGAGATCGCGCACAGCCGCGCGGACCACGCGCATCTCTCGTCCATACAGCCCATGCTTGAGCGCCCGCTGATTGCCAGCCGGTGCGCCGGGTGATTTGCCGCCGTGCATCCGGCACCGCCCGTTAGGCATGGCTGGCGACTGGCACGGGGTCGCGCGCCGGGTGCGTGCTGCGCAGCGCGTCGAAAGGTGCATCGGCATGGGCGAGCGCGGCAACAGGCTTTGCATGGGGTTGATCCTCCGTTTTCATTCCTGCCCCTCCCCCGGTGGCGACGTTGCCGACGATGGCCTGTCCGCCCGGGTGGACGTGAACATGCTCGACACGCACTGTCTGCCCGCCACCCCGCCGCAGCTTGGCAAGCGTTTCGGCCTGTAGGGTGAAGGTCCGCAACAGCTTCACGCCCAGCCCGCCGTTGGCTTCCATCGCTCGCACGTCGTCATTGCGCCGGGTACGCCCGATCAGCATCATTGCCAGGCTGTGCGTCGCCGCCATCTGGCTTGCCAGCAACGCTTCGATTTCATTCGCCGGTTCGACGCCGCCGACGATAGCGAGCGCGGCGTTCACCTCCAGTTGGGCAGGGACGGAGCTGCCCCGGTCGTTGATCGCATTCAGCAACTGCCCCAACGTTCCATGCAAGAAGTCTCGTGAGGCCGTCCCGAAGGCATCGAGCAGTTGGTAGTGGTGCCCGGCGACGTCGCTATGCGGTAACCCAATATCGACTTGCGAACCGGTACTTTTGACGATCATGCTGGCGCGCTTCCGCCGGGCGAGCACCCGCGCCTTGGCATAGTCGATTGCAGCGCGGTCGCGGGCGTTCGGTTCGGGCGTCGCTTCCGGAGGCGATGCCTTGGGCTTTGCTCGTGCTGCCATGCTAATCGCCTATCCACAGTTTCCGCGCCAGCGAACACCAACCCGCGCGAATTCCCCCTTACAGACTCAGCGCGCGTTCGTCATCTGTTCACGGGTGTCCACGATCAACTTTCGCGCGGTTTCAGACCTCATTCGACACGGCGCGGACTTGGGCGTTTCGTGCGCGCGGTGCCGACGCTCTGCCGTGTTCCGGGCGCGTGAAATCGCCGCCTATTTCCAGGCACTCAATTGGAATGGCAGCTTCGACGTGTGCGCGGTTCGCTTCCGCTGTCTGGAGTGCGGCGGGCGTGCCACTGGCGTGCGTGCGGTTGGGCGTGTCGAAGGCGGACCGCCGACGCGCCCCCGTCCGGTGCCGGGTCGGAAGATCGCCCGCTAGGTAGCCTTGCCGAACCGTGCCGCCTGATAGTCTGGGCGAAGCCAGCGGACGTGCCTAGCGGCCTCCTAGTCTTGGTAATTGCGAATTGCCATTGCATCGAGCAGGCTGGCGGGCACTAAGTGATAGTGTTTCTCGTCAACCACACGCACTACACCGTCCTGAAGAGTCAGCTCGAACAGCGCGACTTTGCCGCCTGCCATGAATTGAGCTGCTATCGGTCGTGAACGCATTCCGGGAAATTTCTGTTCAGCATAGCGAATGTCTTGGGTTGTTTGCACAACGCCTATTTGATCCTTTCCTCCCTTTGCTTGAACCGGGATGATGTAGTGACACCCGCGCTTGTCGAGTCCGACATAAAGCTCGTCGATTTCGATTTGCCCAATTCCCTTAACGGTAGTTCTTAAGTGATTTTGCAGACTATATGTCGTGAGACCCAAAAATGTGTCGATCAAACGATTGTAGCGAACAATAGCAAGCAATGCCTGCTCGTCGTCGAGAGCGTATGCCCGAATAAGTTCCGGTGTGGCGTCCGGTATCGCGATACTAACCAAAGCCTCGTTCGGCTTGATGCGTGTAGCGGATACTAATCTAAACTTGTACTTCGCTCGACCCGCTCCCTCAATTATCCACTCAAACTTGTCGGGCTGCGTGGCTAAGACTGCGGGAGGCATGGCTATCCGGTATCGGATTGCATAGACGACATCGCCAAGGTTTTGAGGCAACTCAATATTTAAGACTGCCGCCGTGGTTACAATATCGGTGCGCGCAAAAGCCATCTCCGCTGCACCGGCTGTGTAGCGGTCGAAAAAGATGCGCTCTATGATCGCCTTATAGCGATTGGTTTGCGCTGGAGACGTAGAATCTTCGTCGTCTGGTAACTCGCTGTTAGGCTCTCCCAGCAATTCATCAACCATTTGCCACAAGCCTCAACCTTATTGCTTCTATTTCATGCTGCTTGCGTTTCTTGGTGCCGCTTTTGCGGTCACGGCGACTGCTCGGCCGTGCGACGCCGAAATGCTCAGCGGCTTCCGACATTTCCATGTAGAGCAAGCTGGTATCGCCAAGGGCGATTGCCTTACTCGGCCGTGTCGGGGTTACGCCTAAAGCTCCCATTATCGTCCGACCGATTGCTCGCGCAAGCGGTGCTGGCACAGCGTTGCCGATCTGGCGCGCGCCGTGCCACTTGGTCGCTTGTAGCCTGAACCAGTCAGGAAACCCGTGCAGGCGTGCCATCTCGCGAACAGTTATGCACCGGTCATGAGCAAAGTGGATCGGGCGCGGGCTGGTGAATGCGCCTCGCGCACCGTCGGTGCCAGCGCGTAGCGTGTTAGACAAGCCGGTCGGGGATAACTTGAAAAAGCGACTGATTGGTTCGATTGATCCCGGCTGTGTCTCGCCAAACCGCCGACGCGATATATCCGTGTGTATGGTGCGGGCACTCGAAGTAAGAAAGCCCGGCTGCCATTCCCGGACGTAGCCATAGTGCCAAGCGTCGTTCGTCAGGCAGCGCAGTTCGGCTGCATACAGCGACGGCTTTTTGTAAGCCGATGTGCGAACAGTGTCGGTCTCGATAAGTGCCATAAAGCGATTTGCATCTGGAATATCGCCGATTGCATCGCCGCAAGTCGGCCCTTCCGGCAGACCTGGGATAGGTTTGCGGGCATCTACGGCGTTCGTCGTGGGCATCGGATAGTTGGGAACGGAAAGTCCCTTTCTCGCGCCCATAAGAATTAGACGCTGACGCTGCTGCGGAGTGCCAAAGTTAGCGGCGTTCAGCACCTGCCAAGGCAAGCGCACGCTGTAACCAGCCTTATCGAATGCCCGCACCAGTTCGTCTAGAAAAGCCTTATGTTTGCCGACTGTGAGACCTTTAACATTCTCAAAAACAAAGGTTTTAGCTTCTAGCTCCGCCACAAGTCGCACAAATTCCAGCACGAGACTGTTCCGGGGATCGTCGAGCACGCGCTGCCCGATCATCGAAAACCCTTGACATGGCGGTCCACCGAACACGCAATCAATCGGACTGTCTCCAATCCCCGCCGCGAGCCGTATCTCAGCAGCGGAAAGGCCTGCTACGGATTTCGGAATGACCGCTGTGTTAGGGAAATTGTATTTGTGAACGGCGCAGTGGACAGGGTCGATCTCAACTGCCGCAACAACGTCGAACCCTGCTTGCTCGAACCCGAGGGAAAGACCGCCAGCTCCCGCAAAGAGATCGATTCCAATGGGTCTCACGTTTCAACTTCCTGATGCGAATTGGATGCAGGGTAAGCGTTAGCCGGTTTCCGCCCAGCTGTCGATCGTGTTTTGCTCGATGGTGAGCAAAGGCAGAAGTTTCTCAGCCAGAACGGCTTGGTCGGTCGTCTCACACTGCCAGATGCTAACAACATCCCACCCTTGTGCCTGAAGCTCTCGCGCTTTTCGAGCGTCGCGTTCGCGGTTAGCCTCCAACTTTGGCCCCCAATAATCCAGCCTAGATTTTGGTCCGCGGCCCTTGGGGCAGTCGTGATTATGCCAAAAGCAACCGTGAACGAAGATGGCCAAACGTCTGGCGGGAAGGACAATATCTGGTCGCCCGGGTAGGCCTTTTGGATGGAGGCGATACCGGTAACCACGCGAATGCAAAAAGCGGCGCACAATCCATTCTGGACCGGTATGTTCGGTCTTGACGGCTTGCATAATACGTCGCCGTTGCTCGGGTGTCCGTGTGTCAGCCATCGAGCGGACCGCAGGGCCAATTTGGCAGCACATTCGCCACCCCTGTGGGGCCATTACGAAACGTCTTCGGTGTGACGCCATAGGTGCGCGCCACCACGTACGGCAGCTCAGGCTCTGCCAGCCTCGCCAGCGGTACCTTGGCGCTAGCTGATAAGATCATCGACGTTCGTGGCTGGATGGCTTCCCCGAGCGCCTTCCTATAGCCGCCTAGGCACGACCGCCAGCCTCCCATCCGCACTTTGGTGTGCTGAGTCGTCAATCGCCTAGACTTTAACAATCGCCAGATGATCCTCCGCACATGGGCAGGCGAGCGGTTCGGCTGGCGCGCCCGATAGCCATGCGTCAATGGCGTCGCCGTTCAGCACAACCGGCATGGCCTTGGGATGCACCGCGCCGACAAGCGCGTTCGGCTCGCACGTCAGAAATGCGAAGCGGATCGGCTCGCCCGGCGCGCTCGCGCGCGTGACGCCCGCAAAGACGAACGGTTCCCCATCCGCCCGCGCAAACCACACCTTGCGCTTGCAGTTCGTCACCGGGTCCGGTTCCGCCGTCCACTCGACAAATCCCGTCACCGGCACCAGGCACCGCCGCGCCGGGCTTGCCAGCGACGCGCGCCAGAACGGCGACGCCAGATTGCGCACGTTCGTCACCGGTCGCGATACGCCGCCGAGTGGCGGCACGCCCCAGCGGGCCAGCTCGACGCGCCGCTCGCCCGCTTCATCGGCCCGGATGATCGGCGCTTCCCGGTCCGGGTAGATTTCCGGGAACAGCGGCAAGTTGGGCGCAGGTCCGGTGACTTTGAACAGCCGCCTGATCGCTTCGACATTTGTCGTCATGCTGTAGAGGTTGCACATGCGCCGATGCTATCGCGGCGCGGCTGGCGGGGGAAGCGGCGCGAAATCTGGGTTAGCGATGAAGCTCGACGATAGGCGCGATGTCCTGCTCCAGCCGCCTAGACTTTGGATCGCCCCCCGGTGTTTCACCGTTTCACGCCCCGGCAGTGAAACAGTGAAACAGTCGCGTTCCAGCGTACCGTTTCCTGTTTCACCGAACGTTTCAATCATCCGCACCGGCCACCACCAAACCCGCTTTATACCGTCCAATCACGCGGTTGACCGTTGCTCCGCTGGTCTTCACTTCAAGAGCAATCTCACGCTGCGGAAGCTTTTCGAGATGCAGTGCGATGATTTGCTCATCACGGACATTCGCCGCGCTCCGTTCCGTCCATTCGCCATCCTTTAGCTGCGCTTCGAAAGCTTCCGCATCGTTGCCCATGATGCCCCGCGCCTTCGTAAATTCGACGATCATGCGCGCGCCTTCGCTCGCCTGATAGTCCGCCGGGCGGGACAGTTTGATAACGGTATCCATGATGTCCTCCCGGCGGCTGGTGCCGCGTTGTTCGCCACCCTTTCCGGCATGATGCAGGAACAGCACGGACCGCCCCGCGCGGCGCTGTGTGAGTGCCCAGCCCTGAAGCGTGCTCCAGCTTTCAGCTTCGTTTTCCTTACCGCTGCGGCACAGCGTCGAGATGTTGTCGGCGACGATCAGGTCGAAGCCCTCCAGCACTGGCGCAAAGCGTTCCTGCCCTTCCGCCGTCGATAGATCGGGCAGGCCGTCCAGCCGCAAATCCGACGCCAGAATGACAAGGCTGTGATCCAGCGCGCTGGCATTGGCGACGCCATCGGTGGCAGCCTTGAACCGTTCCATGAGCGCGGCGGCTGGCATTTCGCCGTCGATGTAGAGCACGCGGCGTGACTGCTGCGCCTGCCAGCGGAGAAACCGCGTTCCCGTGGCGACCGCGACCGCGATGCCGACGCCCAGATGCGTCTTGCCGCAGCCGCGCGGACCAAAAAGCATGTTGACCGATTTTTCGGCGATGATCGGCGCAAGCAGGTTCTTCCGGGGCGGAATGTCGAGCGCCAGAAACTCCGGCAGCGGCAAGGGTGCAAGCGGGGTGTTTTCATCATCGTCGAGCATGACGCTGTGCGCGCCGCGAAAAGCGTCATCCACTGTAATTCTCCATCCACAGATCGT